>NZ_FZOD01000002.1:0-227534 GCF_900188345.1 Streptosporangium subroseum
AACGGCACGGTCACGGCCCCGGCCAAGATCGCCAAGCCGTACGGTGTGCTCAAGGTCGAAGCGCACGTGGGGCGTGAGGCCGGGCGCGAGCAGATCACCGTCCTGCACCCGCTCGACGGCCTGGAGCTGTCCTCGCAGCGCCTGTCGATCGCCGACGCGACGCCCGCCGCCGCGGCCACCGTCGCGGTGACCGGCCGCGACGACCAGGGCTACACCGCCCCGATCGACCCGCGAGACCTCGACCTGGACTACGACCACAACGTCGTCGACATCCAGTCCGTGGACGGCAAACTGAAGATCGTTCCGCTCGCCAACGCGAGCACGCTCCTCACGGCGTCGGTCGGCGACACGTCGGTCCAGCTCCCGATCACGGTCGGCGTCCAGACCACGACGTTGTATGACTTCAACGACGACGTGCTCGCTCGCTGGCGCAACAACAGCACGGCGGCCACGACGTTCTCGGTGGACCCCGACGGCCTGCGGATCGACTTCAACGCGATGCGCAACGTGGGCATCTCGGCGGCGTCGGCGGCTCAGCGCATCCCGGTGCCCGGCCAGCCGCTGCGCCTGCGGGTGCGGCTCAAGTCGAGCATCAGCGTGCCGAGCGGCCTGACCTACCTGGCCTACACCGACGGGACCGGCAAGGGCACCGGCATCTACGGCACCGCCCTGACCGCGAGCAACGACTGGCAGTACGCGACGTTCACGCTGCCGGCGAACGCGGCGTTCCCGATCTCGATTTCGGGATTTCAGGGCATCAACACGAGTGTCGCCCAGCAGAAGGCGGGCACGTTCGTCCTGGACCGCGTCGAGGCCGACGTCCCGACCTCGATCGAGTTGCCCGCCCAGCCCGCGCTGCGGGCCGACCCGCTGATCTCCAGCGACGGTTCGCTGCTGCAGAGCAACAAGACCTGGCAGTTCGCCACGCTGTCGGACGTGCAGTTCACCGCCGACAACCCGGCGCTGACCCAGGTCGCCACGTCCGCGATCAAGCGGATCCGCGCCACCAAGCCGGACCTGATCGTGCTCAACGGCGACATCACCGACCGGGGCCTGCCACAAGACCTCACCCTGGCCCGTCAGGTGCTCACCGACGCCGGATGCGACCTCATCCCGGTCGGCCAGGAACCGGCAGCAAACAGCACCCCGGATGCGAAGGCCGGCTCGGTGCCGTGTTACTACGTGCCGGGCAACCACGAGTCCTACGGGCTCAACAACGTCCAGTCCGACCTGACGAACTTCACCAACCAGTTCGGCCGGCCCTATCGGACGTTCGATCACAAGGGCACCCGGTTCATCCTGCTGGCCAGCTCCCTGGGATCGCTGCGCGGCACCGCGTGGGACCAGCTGCCGATGATGCAGCAGGCGCTCGCCGAGGCCCAGAAGGACACCTCGGTGCACAACGTCATGGTGTTCGCCCACCACCCGGTGGACGACCCCGCCGAGACCAAGTCCAGCCAGCTCGGCGACCGTGACGAGGTCGCGCTCATCGAGAACATGCTCACCGATTTCCGTGCGGCCACGAACAAGGGCGCGGCGATGGTCGGCTCCCACGCCCAGATCGCCAACGTCCACCGCGTGGAAGGCGTGCCGTACATGGTGCTGCCGTCTTCGGGCAAGGACCCGTACGGCACGCCGGATCGCGGCGGGTTCACCGGGTGGGTCGACTGGTCGGTCGATTCACGGCAGAACGCCGACGAGCAGTGGATCGAGGCGAACGTGCGCGCGTTCGCGCAGTCCATCACGCTCGATGCCCCGGCCTCACTGGAGGTGGGCACGGCGGCGCAGCTCTCGGGCAGCATCGTGCAGCCGCAGGGCGTGTCGGCGGGCACGCGGGTGGTGCCGCTGCGCTATCCGATGTCGGTGGACTGGGACGGCTCGTCCAATCTGGCGATCGGCAGCGGCAAGGACGCCGTGGAGGAGGCTCGCGACGCGGGCAAGGTCGCGATTCTTGACCCGCGGACCCGGACGCTCACCGCGCTGAACGCCGGTTCGGTGAGTGTGTCGGTGACGAACGACTCGATGCGCGCTTACACCGATGACAGCTCGCTCGCGCCGATCACGACCTCGAAGACCATCCAGGTCGTGCCCGGCGGAAAGTGACCGTCGTCAACACCGGCACGCAACCACTGCGGATCGGCCCCTGGGCGGTCTGATGCGCGAGGCGGCCTGACTGAGGGCGAGCACGTACGTGCTCGCCCTCAGTGCTGCCCGGCCGGATGACGTGAACCGCGCGTTGCCGTAGGAGCCTCCGCGGCTGTTCTTCATCGGTCAATGCTTGAAGACGCTTACGTCTCCGGGCTCGGTCTCCAGCGCCTGGCGGTTGAACAACAGCAGACCGAGGAAGAACAACCCGCCCGCCAGGAGCAAGCCGACCACGATCAGGACAGGGACCAACGCCCCCGCCGGCACCACCAGCATGAACAGCGCGACGACCGACCACACCAGTGCGCCGATCGCGACCGGCAGCTCGAAGCGCCCGAGGTCGAACGCGCCCTCCTTGCGCTCCAATCGTCTGCGCACCCCCAGGTAGAGGACGATCGTCAAGCCGTAGATGATCGCTGGGAGAATCGTCGCCGCCGTGATCAGCTTCAACAGCGCGGCACCTGGCAGCGCGACCATCAGGACGACACCCATGACGAAGATCAGGATCGTCGCCGGGACCGGCGTATGCGTGCGCGGGTCGACCCGCCGCATCAGCCGGTGGGCGGGGAAGCGTGCGTCGCGCGACATCGCGAAAACGATCCGCGAGCACGCGGTCATCACCACCAGTCCGGCGCCGAAGAACGCGAACGTGATCGCGACCAGCAGCGTCCTCTCCATCACCGGGCCGAGCTGATCGCGCATGATCAGCGCGACCGGGGAGTCGCTGGCGCTGACCCGGGGGATGTCGTCGATCGCGACGGTGAGCGCCACCAGGAACAGCAGCCCCAGCAGCCCGGCTGCCACGACCGATCCCACGATCGCACGCGGGACGTTGCGATAGGGATCTTTGGCCTCCTCGGCCAGGTTCGCCGCGGCGTCGAAGCCGACGAGCGTGGCGAGGCCCATGAGCATCGCGAACATCAACCCGCCCCCGACGGCGAAATAGTCGGGGGCGTTCTCGGTGACACCGCGGGAGGTGAGGTTGCCGACCGCGCCGTCGCCCGTGATCGCCACGGCGATGAAGAGCGCGATCGCCACCACCACGACGAGCACCAGTTCGAGTCCCACCGCGCTCGCGTTGATCATACTGACGATGCGCGTCGAGCCCACCGCGAACACCACCTGGATGAGGAGCACCACGAGCGTGATCAGGCGCGCGGTGCCCTCGTCCGGCGCGATGCCGATGAGCGGAATGAACGCCTGGCTGGCCAGCGCGTTGTCGACCGCCACCACGGCGATCGCCAGATAGCAGAAGGTCAGCCAGCCGAACCCCCAGCCGACCTTCGGGTTGGCCAGCCGCGAGGCCCATTGGTAGGAGGAGCCGCTGAGCGGGATACGGGCCGCGAACTGCGCGACTATCAACGCCACCAGGGTCTGCCCCACCGCCGCGATGACCCAGAGCCAGATCCCGACCGGCCCCGCGTTCTGCAGCACGTCGTCGTACGTCGCGAAGATGCCGACCGCCACCGAGATGAACGCGAACGAGATCGCGAACACCTGAAAGGGGCCGAGCGTCCGTTTCAGCTCCTGCTGGTAGCCCCCAAGCTGGACGGAGTTCTCGCCGCTCTGCTCGCCCGCCAAAGCTTCCGCCATCTCGGCCACCTCACCTTGCGTGGAGGGGGCACAGCCAAACCTAGAGCAGCCGAGCCGAATGCTGCCCCGAAGACTCTCTTCAAAAGATCCTTTTTCCGGAAACTACTGACCTTCGAACCCGTGGTGTCGCAACAGCTGACAAGCACAGGTCTGTGCAGTACGCGAGGCCTCGGAATCCATGTCGTCGAACGCCGATCTGGGACGCGCCGTTGGCTCGCGGAGGGCGGGCGCTGCTGGTGCGGCGGGACTGGGACGGGCCTCATGATCTTGAGTACGCGGTCGACGGTGTCTATGCCACAGGCTTCAGCGTCACCACCCCTGGGGAGCGGTGGGGCCGTCACCCCGATGCACTCGATTCCTACACGCAGGGGTTGCGGTTCGACCTGATGGATTCGAGTTGGGAGAGCGATCCCGACCTCACACCGGGATGGATGGAGTACACCGCATGGGAGGAGGCCCGGATGGAGAGCGGACGGGATTACGGGGAAGAGGACGACGCTCTGCCACCGGAGGGAAATGACTGCATGCGACTCGCTTATAGCGGATACGACCCGCCCAGGGCGACGTGCATCACCTCGGCCCTAACGCTGGTCGGCAGGGTGACGGGGCGGGAGTTCGACAGGGAGTGGATGAACGGGATCCACCCCCGCTACGTGCTCCCCGGGTAGTGCGGCGGACGGGGAATCCGGTCGGCCTGGTGAGGTCGGTGTCGCAGCCACCCGGATCGGCGGCATTCCCTCCGGTCAGTCTTGTATGGCGAGCAGCGCCTCCCGCGCTGCGGCGAGTGCCTCCTCCTCAGAGGCTCCGGCGTGCAGAGCGGCCCTGGCGAACTCCTCGGCCGCCGCGGCGAGCTGGAGGCGGAACTGGTCGGCCGTGCCGGTGATGACGGCCGCTCGGCCGCGGCGTAGCTCCACCAGCCCCTCGTCACGCAGCTGCTGGTAACCCCGCAGAACGGTGTGCAGGTTGATGCCGAGGGTGGCGGCCACGTTGCGCGCCGAAGGGAGCCGGTCCCCGGGGGCTGCCATGCCGTTGGCCAGCGCGGCGCGTACGGAGCCCGCCACCTGGTCGGCGAGCGACTGTGCCGATGAGGGGTCAACCGTGATCAGCACTACGCGGTCCCCACTTGTCGTTCTCTGCTCAACCATCCGTTGACCAGCGCGGCCGCCGTCTCCGCTTCGCGCGTGGAGTAGACGAACCACCGGTCGTCACTGAGTGACAGGGCGAGCACCGGCCCCTTCCCGCTGACGACGCCCCAGCCTGCGTTCCCGTCGTCCAGCTTGTATCGTCCGGGGGGAGCTTCGCTCCTGGCATCGGCGAACCGTACCATCGAATATGGCACGGTCCGGCGCAGGGCGGGCAGCCAGGGGAGCCTCACCGTAACCCCCGAGCCGTCGATCTGCAGGCGGGTGCGCGCCTGCGCCGCTTCGAAGACCGTCCACAGTGCCAGCAACGCCGTGCCCTGCCATGCGCTGGAACCATCGGACACGGTCCACGCGGTGACCGCGGCCATCACCGCGGCGATCAGCAGCCTGCGCGCCGACCAGGCGGAGGCCACGAACATGACACGCTGCACCGGGCCGAGCGCCATGGTGGGCGCGTGCGGCGGTGGCGTGGCGGTGGCCACGGGCGGCGGTGGCAGCGGACCTGCCGCCACCCAGCCCAAGGCGAGCGCTCCGGCGGTGGCGGTGATCTCCACCGCCAGGTGCCAGGTGGGCCGGGCTACGGCGCCCGGGGCGTCGACCAGGGCCAGCAGCCACAGCGCGCCGGACACCGGAACGGTCACGCCGATGAGGGAGCTGCCGACCACCAGGACCCGCTGGACCTGAGGTAAGCGCCAGTAGCGCAAGAACGAGACGACGAACAGCGCTTCGAACCACACCACCACCCCCCAGAGCGGCTGCGAGACCCAGCCTTCCCAGGTGGCCGCGGTCTCGGTGTCGACGGCCCAGTTTTGGATGTAGACGCGGTCGGGAAGGCGTTCGCTGTACAGGGCGACCAGGACCATGGGTACGACCAGGAGGAGCAGCGGGCCGGAGGCCGTCAGGATCAGGCGACGGAGCCTGCCCGGCGCGGCGTGATCGGGGTAATGAGGAGATGCGGGGGACAGTGGGATGAACACGGCATAACCTCCAACTGTTTGCCTTTGACTATAACGGTGCAAACAGTCTCTTGGAGGGTGACAGAATGCTTCCCAGGCCGGGCGGCTCCCACCTCTGTGCGTCCCGGTCGGCGAAGGCCAGGCAGAGCGCAGTACCGGCCGCGCGGCCGGCCGGTTCAGGTCCACCCACACACCGACTACCGTCCACACGTCTGATCACAGACCCTCCGACACGACCAGGGGCGCTCCGCCTGGCTCGAAAATCGGAAGGTCGGCGGTTAGGCCTCACCTCTGACCGTCCCCACGCCTCCGTGGACGCAAGCCCCTGGCACCGCCAGGACGGTCAGGCGGCACGCCGAGCAGCGGGTACTGCTGGACGGTCATGACATGATCATCTTTCCGCGACAGGCCCAACGAGCATCGGGCGGTCGAGCATGTCCGGGCTGAACGGCACCCCGGTGACCTTCGCCGCCAGGGCGAAGCCCCTTGGCACGGCGGTGTCGTAGTTGTCCTCCCAGGCGGCGTCCCACGCGGCCTCGTCTTCCGGTTTGTCCAGCCCCATGCCCAGCTCCCGCATGAAGCCGTTGAGCCGGTCAGGGTCGGAGCCGTAACGCTCGTGCGGGTGCCGCAGTCGGTAGCCGGTGACGACCGTGCCGTCGATCGCGTACTCGAAGCTGTGCTCGGCGGCGTAGTCGTGCCGGGTGACCGCCAGCACCTCACAACCCCGAGACAGCTCGGTCACCACTTCATGGAGCGTGACCATCCAGCCGTAGGGCTCGATGGCCACGCACCACTCGCCGGCCTGGAAGACGCCCACGTAGCCGCCGCCGTCCCCGCCGTCCGTCTCGTTGACGAACTCGTAGGCCTTGTCGTCGAGTCCGCTGAAGTCCGACTCCTGGCCGGAGTCCTCACCCCGGCTGAAGCGGCGCACCACCTCCGCCGGGTCGAGCCCGCGGAAGAAGGCCACGCTGAAGATCACGCCCAGTGCGCCGCCACCCTCGTTCATGTTGAGCCACTGGAACGGGGTTAAGGGGTCGGATGTCGTCATGCGGGACATAGTGGCAGGTCATACCGACAATCAGCCGAGATCGGCTGTCACCCCGACGAAGGCCGGCACTGGAGTTGACCCGTTTTGATGGACACCTGATTTCTGCGGAGGAAGCGCTGTACAGCAGCCGATACAGCAACACCGCCTCACACGATCACACGCCACCGGTTGGCCCAGGTACGGGAGGCCGCCGGTGACCGGAACGTCACCGTCGCGGGCGGCGCACGGACGGTGAATCAGTACTTGGCGGCGGGATTGATCGACGAGTTGCGCCTGCACGTCGCGCCGGTGATCCCCGGTAAGGGCGAGCGGCTGTTCCACGACCTTGGGGACACCACTCGGCGACGCGTCGGGCATCGCTCTGGTCATCCACCCGGGGTACCGCGTGATCCGCCGGCGCCGTCCGCGGCCTACATGACCGGTGGGCCTTGTTCGATACGGCGCAGTACCGGCCCGAGCTTGTCGAGGTCTTCGCCGCCGATGTGCTGCCGCTCGTCCCACCAGGTCGCGCCGGCGTCGGCCAGCGGGCCGATCAGGTCGCGCGCCTTGGCGGGGTCGGCCGGGCTCATACCGCCGACGACGATCTCGAAGGGGGTTTCTCGGCTGTCATCGCGGTGCTGGTGGAGGAAAGTGGCGAGGTCGCGGACCTCGTCTGCGGGCGGCGGCTCGCCGTGCGTGGCGGAGGCGAACAGCGGCACCGCGCCGTCCCAGCGGGCGGCTCGGCGCATCGGACGCCGACGTGGCCAGTACCCCGCGATCCAGACCGGCGGGTGGGGGCGCTGCACCGTGGCGGGCAGCAGGGTCACATCGCGCACCTGGAAGTGCGGTCCTTCATGGTTCACCGGCTCGCCCGACCAGTAGCGCCGCAGCAGGTCCAGCCCCTCGTCCAGGCGCTCGGCGAGCACGACCGGGTCGGTCGGCTCCCCGAAGCTCCCGAACTCGTCGTCGATTGGCGCGCCCAGACCCGCCCCGAAGATCACCCTCCCACCACTGAGCGCGTCGAGGGTGGCCACCTGGCGGGCCAGTTGCTGGGGACGACGGCGGGCGACCGGGGTGATCAGCGTGCCCAGCCGGATCCGCGAGGTGGCCAGCGCCGCGGCGGTCAGCAGCATCCACGGATCACCGAAGGTACGGCGGAGCTGCTTGCGGTGCACGATGTGGTCCCAGACGAACAACGCGTCCCAGCCCGCACGTTCGGCCGCCACGGCCACCGATGCCACGGTCCTGGCGTCCGCGAAGTCCCCGAAGTTCGGGATGTTGATCGAAAAGTGCATCTTCACATACTCCCTCAGGTCGTTCTCACGCTCGGGAGCAGGTCCCCGTCCAGCGTTCGAGCTTGCCCGATCCAAGCGGAGCGGCAACACCCACACCGGCCAGATCTTCTTCACGGAGTTTCTGGTGCGTGCCGGGCAGCAGGCGCGCATGCCCTTGTACCGTGGTGTTGAGATCAGGAATCCACGCTGGGAGCACGCCGCATGCGCTGGCAGGTCCACTCCGAAGAGCCGCTCTACACCGACCAGTGGCTCGACGTCCGAGTGGCGGATGTGGAACTTCCCGACGGCAGGCACCTCGACCACCGCCTCATCCGTACGGCACCGGGCGCCGGAGCCGTCGTCACCGACGACGACCGGCGGGTGCTGCTGATCTGGCGGCACCGGTTCATCACCGACTCGTGGGGCTGGGAGATCCCCATGGGTAAGATCGACGAAGGTGAGGAGCCGGTCGCCGCCGCCGCGCGGGAGGCCGAGGAGGAGACCGGCTGGCGACCCGGACCGCTGAGCCCGTTGCTCTACACCCAGCCGACCAACGGCCTCTCCGACTCCGCGCACCACATCTTCCGCGCAGGCGGTGCCACGCACATCGGCCCGCCGACCGAGGCGTGGGAAGCCGAGCGCATCGAGTGGGTACCGCTCGCCGACATCCGTCGATTGATCGACAAGCGCGACATCCTCTGCGGCACCAGCATGGCCGCCCTGCTGTACATCCTCACCGAGCCGTAGCCCGCGGGAATCCGTGACGTGGTGACGCAGGCCCAGCCGTTTCGCGGCCTTTCGGAGATGCCGCATCGCCGGCGTTGTGCCCGGCACCCTCCGAGGAGTCGATGCCGTACGGTGACGCGGTCATGGTCGCGGTGCGCCTCCTCCACTGAGGAGGATCCCGTCACCGAGCCTGAGCTGGAGCGGCATGGTGAGTCTCGCCGTGTTCTGGGCCACCGGAAAGCCCTCCACGCTCCACGTTATGCTCGCCGTGCAGTCGCCCGCGCGCAGGCTCATCAGGCGACCGTTGCGAATGCTCGCCTGGAGTAGGCCGACGCCGAACTCCAGGTCGATGCCGAAGCCGATGCGGGCCACGTACTGACCCTCGACGTACACGTCGACGTAGGGGGAGTGCTTCGACGTGATCGTGTGTCCGGTCAGGCGCACTATTTCGGTGCTTCCGGGTTGTTCGACGCTCCTGCGTGCGGCGAGCCCCAGCTCCCGGTACTGCAGCCAGCCGCCGAGCAGGACCGTGCCCAGCTCGATGCCGCGCAGCAGTTCGCCGCCCGCATCGGCGACCCTGCCGTTGAGCGCGCCGCGGAAGGCCGAGCCCGCTCGCTGGGTGCCGTCCTCGACCTGCTCGAGGGTGCGGCGCGCGTCGAGGGCCCGCGACAGCTCCGCCGCCGCGTCCCTCGGGTCCGGGAAGAGCAGGAGATCGGCGGTGCCCGGCTCGGTTTCGATGTGGACTGTCACGATACGACCTCTCTCAGTTCCTGGCGGCCGGGGTCCGCGAACAGTTCCACCCGAATGTCCGGCACCGGGGCGGACGGGGCCGCGCCGGGCGGCGGAGAGCCGGTCAGGTGGATCTCCAGGCGCGGGGCGGGATCGGGGTGCGGATCGCAGTGGATCGACGGCACCTGCTGGGGCTGGGTTTGAGGTGGGAGCTGGGGATACGGCAGGGTCTGGGCCGAGGCCGAGGCCGGGGCCGGGGACGAGGCCTGCTGCGGGTCGCTCCCTCGCACGGTACGGCGGGCCCGCAGGGTCCGGGCGACGAGGACGACGATGAGGACGATCGCCAGTCCCGGGAGCACGATCCCTACGAGCGCTACGGGGATCAGCGGTGAGGAGGAGCCATTGCCGGTCCCGGGGATCTCCCCAGGGCCCGTTTCGTTTCCGCCGTCGTCCGGGTTCAGCGTCTCCGTCACCGCCTCCCGCAGCGACACCGTCACGGTCGCGCCCTCGGCGACCTGGCTGTCGGCCACGGGATTCTGGCGGTCGATCTTCCCCGTCTCGGGTGAATCGGGATCCACGCTGAGCACCAGGCCGGCCTCCGAGAGCCGCAGCGTGGCCGCTGCCGGGTCGAGGCCGATCAGCGACGGCACGGTCACCTGCCGCCCCGGCCTCACGGGCGGTGGTGGAGGAATGACGACCTCGGGCGGGGGCGGATTCGGGGAGACCAGGTCTATTCGCACGGTCGTGCCGAAGCTCACCAGCCGGTCCGCGGGCGGATCCTGGCGGGTGACCTTCCAGCCAGTGCTCGCGTTCGCCGGCTGCGGGTCCTTGCCCAGGCCGGCGGCGTCGAGGGCGGTTTCGGCGTCGGTGCGGGAAAGACCTCGCACATCGGGGACCTTCGGGCCGACCGTGAGGACGACCGTGTAGACGACGTCGTCCTGAGCGGCGAAGCCACGGTCCGCCGAGCAGTCTTCCACCACGTAGTCGATGACGTAGGACGTCGAGGTCGGCAGGAGGGTCTGGGGAAACACCTGAATGTTGATGTCCGCGTCCGGCACGTTCCGAAGCGTCTCGCTCGCCACCTGGAGCTCCTGACCCCGTACGTCGGGTGGCTCACAGCCGTCGGGCACGATCGGCGTGGGGGACGGTGACACCGGGCTGAGGACCACGGCCAATGACACGGCGAGCATCGAGAGGTGGCGAAGCATCGGCTACTCCGCGGGGGATGCGGTCACGACGCCCGGGACACGGCTGGTGCTTGACATTTGATTCACTCCCCTTGAACGAGGTCACTTACCCAGGGCGATGATGATGAGGAAGAGCACGATCAGCACGGCCCCCGCCATGACCGCCCACCTCACTTTCCCTTCCGAACCTTCCGAACCTGCCGAGGTGGCCGGCACCGGAGGCGTGACAGTGATCGGGGCCGGTGTCACGGCCGACTCGCCCGTCGGCCAGGGCTTCTTGATGAAGCCGTCCACGTTGACGTAGAGCCGCTCCCCGATGACCATCCTCGGCCACACCGCGGCCGCCTCTCGGAGCCGCTCCCGCACACCGGGCGGCGGCAGGGTACGGCTGCACTCGATGAGCGTGTCGGCGAGGGCCGACGGCATGACCCTCCGGAGGACCACCGGATCCGGCTGCCAGGTTTCGACCGTCTCCTGGACGCAGCGCACCACCGCCCAGGCGAACTTGTAGTGGTCCGAGGTCACGTCGAAGGCCACCCCACGCTGCTCCACCGGAAGCTTCCACTGCTCCGGGTCGACGGGAGGCATCGCGCCCTCACCCAAAAGCGGCACGCAGGAGTCGCAGTCGAGGAGATACGCCCTGGGGCGCGGATCGATCGTGAAGACGGCGTTGCGCAATTGCAGATCCCCCACCGCGTACCCGTGCTGGTGCAGCCAGGTGACGGTGTCCAGCAGCTCACCGAGCACGGCCAGCTTGTATGGCGGCTCGTAGTACGCCTTCTTCACCTCGTACCGTTGCGCGATCCGCCTCGCACGGTCCGGGCTCCGGGTGAGCTCGTCGAGGTGACGCGGGGTCTCGGTCGTCTCGCCCGAGCCGGAGGTCCGCTGTTCGAACATCGACCTTTCGGCGAGCCTGATCAGGATGCCCTCGGCCCTGGCGGGCGTGCCGACGACGGCGATCGGCCAGGCGCACCTCTCGTCCAGCACCGCACGCTCCTCGTCCGGGAGCTCCCTGCGCCAGCGGATCATGGAGTGCAGCGCGGGGACGCGCACCTCGTCGGCGGTCTCGGACTTGTACCTCTTGAACAGGTAGGTGCGCTGGTCGGGGGCGACGCAGAGCCGCAGTCCGTCCGTCTGCCCTCCGTCGCGGAGCACCGGCCCCTCCCCGGTGAATGTCAGCTCGCCGACGCGGACGATCATCGGAAGATCTGTCACGGCACGGCCGTATCGTGGCGTCCGGCCCAGATCGCGACCACCGTCCGGTCGTCGTCGAAGGTGGAGAGGCGGAAGTCGACCTCCCGGACGAAGTCGACCAGGCTCGGCGGCGTGCGCCAGGTCTGGGACAGCCGCTGGGTCAGCGGGGTCAGGCCGCCCGCGACGCCCGCGGCGAAGCCGTCACTGCTGAGCACCAGCAGGTCACCCGCGCGCCACGAGAACACCTGGACCTGGATGTCGGCGAGGTCGCCCGGAATCGCCGCCGTCACGTTGTCGCCGCCTCCTCCCTCGCCCGCCAACGCCTGCCACCGGCCGCCGGTGACGAGGATGGCCGGGGAGTCGCCGACGGCGGCGCACACGGCTTGCCCCTCTCCCTCCGAAGGGAGGACGGCCACGGTCAGAGTGGTCCCGGGCCGTGCGGAAGGGGCGCGTTCGGTATTGGTGCCCGGCCGCGGCGAGCCCAGGGACTCGGTGGTCCGCCGGACCGTGTCGGACACGTAGGCGAGCACGGATTTCCAGTCCCAGCTCTGCGGGCGTTCGCCGGACCGCAACGCGGAGTCGATCCCGTCCAGCGCGGCCCTGACGGCGACCGTGGACGCGATCTCCGCGTGGCGCGCGCTGCCCAGGCCGTCGGCCACGACCGCGATGACCCAGCGCTCGTCGCTGCTGAGCCGCACGCCGTACGCGTCCTGCCGGGTCTCGCCGCGGAAGCTGTGCGTGCGGCCCCGTACCGTGGCGGCGCGCACTGTCGTGCCCTTGACCAGGCCTCCGTCGAGCGCCAGCCCGGCATCGGCCGAGGTGGTGCTCCAGGGCAGGTGCACGGCGATCGGCCTGGGCTCGGGACCGACGACCACGCGGGTGTCCCGCGTGGCGGCGGACTGCGGCGCATCGGGTGTCGCCACGTCCGATTGCCTCCCCCCACGCACGGCGGTCGTCGAGGGACGCCGGCTGAGGAGGTAGAGCACGGTGAACGCCGCCGCCCCGCCCAGCAACAGGGCCAGGATCATCTGTGCCAGAGGGAACCCGGACGACGTCGGCACGTTGTCGCCCGCCCAGTCCCTCGCCACGTCGGCCGGCCTCTTCCCGTTGTTCTTCACCTCGGTGAGCAGACGGTCGACGACCTGCGGGGTGAGCGTGTCCGTCACCTTCTGGAGCACCCGCTCGGCCTCCGGGTCCCCCTTGGCGACCTGGTCGCTGGCGAACACGCTCAGCGTCCGGGGAGGCAAAATATTGTCCAGGTCTCCGAGCGTGACGAGGTCTCCCTTCTTCGAGCCGTCCGGGACGATCGCGCCTCCCGTGAAACCGGACCCTGTCAGGGCGGCGTCGAAGGCGGCCTGGTCGGCCTGATCCCTGACGTCGAGTCCCCGGTCGGTCAGCGCCCGCTTGAACACGCCGAACTCTGGCGGGACCAGGACGGTGACGCCGGCTATGTCGTTCTGATACCTCTGCGCGAATTCGGCGATCGTCCGGACGCCCTGCTGCAGCGAGGGGGACACGACGAGCACCGCGCGGCTCTGGATCGCCGTCCTGCCCACGAGTGTGTGCCCAGGGAGGGCGGTGGGGAGTCGCCGGTCGTCCGGCGTCGGCGGGGCCGGCGACGCGGCCACGAGCACGTCGAGGTCGTAGTCGACGGCGACCCGTGCGTCGTCCGGCTGCTTCGCGTAGTCCGCGACCTCGGCCACCTTCTTGGCGACGCCGTCGACGCCGGCCCGGTCGAGCGCGGCGGCGTAGATCTCGGCGACGAGCTGCTCACGCTCTCCCGCCCGCGCGTTGACGATGATCTGCCGCCCCGAGTCGCCGGACCCGCCGCAGCCCGCGACGGCGAACCCGATGACGAGGGCGGCGACCGCACTGGTACGGACCCGGCCCGGCGGGCCCATCAGGAGCCTCCGCACGGGAGTCGGCGCATGCCGGCCGGAATCGGGATCACGAAGTCGGAACTCCTGATCGAGCTGCCGATGCTGTCCTGGACCGCCTGGGCTATCGCCGCCACCACCTTGACCGCCTGGATCGACTCGTCCGCGACGTACGCCAACGGGTTGTTCCGGAAGGAGGTCGCCACCTGGCAGAGGGTCTGCTCGGTGACCTGGCCGAAGCCCATCGCCGTGATGTGCGGGCGGTGCGGGAACGCGGGGTCGATCAGCCTGGCACGGGCGGGCAGCCAGACCTCGGCAGGCTGGCGGGCATTTCCGACGAAGGGCTCGCCGTCGGTGATGAAGAAGACCACCGGGGTCTTGAGCTGGTACTGCCCGGCCAGGCGGGCGCAGTCGGCCTGGATGAGCTGCCGCAGGGTCAGGAACGCCTGCTCGTAATTGGTCTGACCGCCCTTCGGCAGCGCGGGGATGTTGCTCGCGTCACAGGGCCGGGTGAGCGGAAGCACGACGTCGGCCCTGTCATGGAAGGCCACGATGGACACGTGCGCGGCCTCGCTCACCCCCGGATCACCGGCCTCGAGCTGAAAGAGCAGCTCCCCGACACAGTTGGAAAGGATGTCGAACGGAGTCTGCCTGCCGTCCTCGCGGGGGGCGTGCATCGAGTGGGAAACGTCGCACGTGATGTAGAAGGGAAATGCCCTCGGAAGGGCATAATTGTAGGCAGGCTCCGGAGAATGCGACACGGCGACTACTCTCCTCAAGATCGCTGACGCGGACGGCCCGAGTGCGCGATACGGGCCCCCAGAGCGGACCCCATCACCCCATTAGATACGTCGCGAAGGCCTCGGCATTACTCATTTTCGGGAATTCATATTCGGGAATTCATAGCCGCGGCACGGTGACAGACCCTGACGACGCCGGTCTGTAGGGTCGGGAGCCGGCGCGGTTTGCCGTGTTTCATCGATGATCTACTCCAGGTCGATCACCGGTCCAGGCGCACACCAGGACCGAACCGGAGCGGAAACGGGCGGAACTCTCGAGACAGAAGCGCAATTGTCACTTCTTCAAGCGCGCTGACCTCGGCTTTTGGCAGAGGCGTAATCATCGAGGAATCGGCGATCCGGGCGAGTTCTTCACCCAGCGCATCCAAACCGATCTCTGATCTCATGATCTCTCCTCGGCGCTCCCACGCCGGGTCGGAATAGCGATCTACAACGCGAAGGGATTCGCCGGTCCAGTGGCCAGACCGTGGTTCCCCTCCTATTGGCCGAAACCGTCCGGCCTCGCCGCTCCACAGCGGTCCTACCCGTCTCGAACCGCTCCCGATGTGCGGGGATGAGAAATAACGAAGGGCACAGATCGCCGCGCATGATGCCCATCATGTAGATCGGTGTCGGAGGTTTGCCGAAACCTGAGCGCATCCGCATACGGATGCCGTACGTGCCGATTCCGGTGAGGTTGCAGATCATACGGACCCGCTCAAGATTCTCGCGAGCAGTGCAGTCGGCCCCACTGATGGCTTGGTGAAGACGTCGGCGGCGGACGCTGCTCGCTCGTGGATGACGCGGGCGTAGACGTGCAGGATGATCGCCGGGTCGGCGTGGCCGCGGCTCGACGTAATGGGGACGCTCATCGAGGGTCAAAAACGATCTATGAAGTATCTCCCCAGTGCGCACGGCGGTCTCTTTCGAGATACATACCCTTAAAGGATTGTTCGACGCTTGGGCGGGTTGGACAGGTGGTGGGTAAGGGGGGACCGCCATGACGACCAACGACGACCTGGAGGACTGGGCGGGGTATGGGTTCAGCGAGGAACTCGTCAGAGCCCTGTTCCACGGTCTGCGCGTGGGTCTGTACGTGGTCAGCCATACGGGGAAGATCCTCCTGGTCAATCCGTATGCCGAGAGGCTGCTCGATCGTCCCGCACGGCAGTTGATCGGGGCCGACCCCCACGACCTGCTCCACCGCAACGCCGACGGAAGCCCGATCCCCCGGGAGGACTGCCAGATTCTGGCCGCGTTCGCCGAGGGGGTGTACGTCCGTAGCGAGGAGGCGTGGTTCACTCGCGGATCCGGAGGCCTGGTCCCGGTGGGCGTGATGGCGGCCCCGCTCTCGTTGGGCGCGAAGAAGGACATGGGCTCAGTGGTCCTGTTCTACGACCTGTCGCGGCACAAGGCCGTGGAACACAAGCAGGCGGCCGCCCTGGCGGCACTGGAGAAGCTGACCGACCGGTTGTCGCTGATGGCCGAGACCAGCACCGTGCTGGCCTCCACCCTGAAGGTGGATGAGGCGCTGCGGCGGCTGTCTCGTCTGGTGGTGCCCCGGCTGGCCGACTGGGCGATGATCGACCTGCTCGGCCCCAGCGGCGACAGGGTGGACAGGGTGGCGGTCGTGGTCAAGCAGGGCCGGAGCGGTGTCGAGTGCAAGCAGTGGGAGGGGCCGCTTCCGGCGTTTCCGGAGACCTCCCAGGCGCCGATGGCGCAAGTGCTGCGCGGCGGCCCCGCGGTGTTGTTCGGCCCTGAGGATCTGGCCGAGCGAATTGACCCGGAGGAGGAGTGCAGTGTCCAGCGGCGGCGGCCGTACGAGGAGTTGGGTGCCCATTCGGTCATCATCGCGCCGCTGCGTACGCCGCGCCGGGTGCTGGGTGCGCTCACCCTGGCCCGGTCCGAGACCTCCCCGGTGTACGACTCGGCCGATCTATCCCTTATCGGCGACATCGCCAGCCGAGCCGGGCTCGCCGTGGACAACGCGGACATGTTCGAGGAGCAGCGTCGGTTCGCCTCCTCCACCTCTCACGAGCTCAGAACGCCGCTTGCCGGTCTCCGCGCCCGGCTCGAGGAGGCGGTGCTCTACCCCGCCGACGTCGACCCGCACGAGACCATCAGGGAGGCGCTGGCGGTCACCGATCGGCTGGAGACGATCGTCGACGACCTGTTGGTGTTGGCTCGGCTCCGTGCCGGAGGGCCGGCCGCGTACGAGGCGATCGACGTCGGCGCGCTGGTGGTGAAGGAGGTGGCGACCATGGCGGGTCGCGTGCCGGTCCACGTCGACGCGGGCCGGGATGTGAACGTTCTGGGCAACCGGATCCAGCTGATCCGGGTCATCGACAATCTCCTGGTCAACGCCCGACGACACGCCGACAAAAGGGTCGAGGTCACCGTGGGACGAGTGGAGGACTCGGCCGTCATCATCATGTGCGACGACGGCGCTGGAATCGCGCCGCAGGACCGAGAGCGCGTCTTCGAGCGCTTCGTCCGACTGGACGAGGGTCGACGCAGGGAGCCGGGAGGTACCGGGCTCGGCCTGGCCATCTCGCGCGACATCGCCCACGCCCACAACGGGACCCTCACGATCGAAGACTCACCGCGTGGTGCCCGGTTCGTCCTCCGGCTTCCGCTGACAGACAGGCGTCCGTAGCTTTCGCGGACCTCCGGCCGTCCTCGAGCGGCGGCTCAGGCGTGGGTCGCCTTTGGACGACAGGACTTCACCCGGGAAAAGGATCACGAGTCTGTGAAGCCGGCAGGTTGGAAGGTCGAGGGGAGTCAGCGAGCACCACCAGGCGGGTGAGGTCGGCCGCGGCCGGAGCGGCGCATGCGACCACGTACAGCACTCCGGGCCTGTCCATGCGCTTGATCCTCTATAGCCGCGCTCGCGTATCTCCGCCAGCGGTCTGGGCTCTGGCTTGATGGCGGCGTCGCCGGGTGGACCAGCGGAGCCCAGAGGACGGCATCGCGTGTGGGCTGGACGAAAAGTGTTTCGTGAACAGGCGCTGGGTCTCGTTGCAGGTGAGTGAAGTCAACCCGTCCGGGGCGGGATGGCGGGCATGTTCGTCAGCGCAAGGCCAACGGCACGTACGGGCCGAAAACGTGGCGCAGGCGGATGCGCACGGCGCCGCGGATCAGGTCGATAGCGTCGCGCGGATTGGGTCGGCTTCGGCCACTATCGGCTGTCGCGAGAAGAACGCCGAGCATCTCTTCCTCGTGCACCGCCCGGAAGGCTTGGGGATACCAGGCGATCAGGCGGCGGTAACGGCGCTCCAGTTCGCTCATGCCGTGCCCCCCAGGAGTCGCAGTCGCGCCGACGCGGCATCGGCGTGCAGTCGGAGGCGCTCGGCCTCGGCGTTCAGACGGATCGCGCCCTCGCCCGTCAGCCGGTAGTAGCGGCGGATTCGCCCGTCCACGATCTCCTCACGGTCTGTCGCGATGAGGTCCTCGGACTGCAGCCGGTCGAGCGCAGCGTAGAGAGTCCCTGCACGCAGGCGCACTTGGCCGCCGGAGATCTGTTGGACGTCGGTGATGATGCCGTAACCGTGCTGGGGCTTCGCCGCCAGCGCGGTGAGGATGAGGAAAGTTGGCTCCTGCATTGCCTTCATGTCATCTTTATATACCGATGATCTGTACAACGCGCGATCGGTGAGAGGAATCTATCTCCGCGGGAATGATCGAAGCCCGTCCAAAGATCATGGAGGTGCATGACGCCTCAATGCGCGGTCTTGCCGCCACGGGAAATCGGCTCCCTCCCCTATCAAAGGGACAACAGGCAAGATGAACCACCGGCTCCGCCGCGATGGTCACATCGTTGCGCGCTGCACCGTCTTGCGACTTGGTTCTGCGCGTGAGTTTTGGCACCGGTGCCGTGCGAGTCTTGGTACCAGCGTGTAGCCGAGCGGTGACGGTTCAGCGAGTTTGGGTACCACTGCCCAATGTGGTTAAGCCTTGATTGATGCGGCCGCCCTGGCCGCCAGTTCGATCTTCGCGCAGTAGGCTGCACGGGCTTCCTCGTCGATCTGCTCCTCGTATTCGGGGCGCAACCCGGTCCGGCCGTCGAGGCCCTCGCGCAGGATATCGGCGTGCCCGGCATGCCGGGTGGACTCGCCGAGGACATGGACCATGATGGCGAACAGGTTCGTGTGCCAGGCCGGCGTTGACTCCGGCCACCACGGCACGTGGCCGGGGGCGTCGAGGGGAAGCTCGTTGATCGTCGCGTCCGAGTGTTCCCACGTGCGCCGGTAGAACCCGATGATCTGTTCGCGGGTCTCATCCTCGGTCGCCCAGTGGCTGCTGTCGGAGTCCTGCCACCGGGGCAGGGGTTCCGGGGAAGGGCGGTCGAAGACCTCGCCGAAGTACCTGGCCTCGACGGTGGCCATGTGTTTGACCAGGCCGAGGAGGTTGGTCCCGGTCGCTGTCAAAGGTCGGCGGGCGTCGTATTCGGACAAGCCGTCGAGTTTCCAGAGCAGCGCCTTGCGGTCCCGTCGCAGTCTCTCGTGCAGGTTGTCTTTCGCGAAATCGTCGATCATGGGTCACGATTCTGTCATGCTGCGCCGGTGGGCTCAGGTTGCGAGCTGCCTGGCGTCGGCTCCGCCGACTATCGCTCACAGCCACACTGCGATCGGCATAGCCGTCCGACGCCGGATCATCGACGAGTGCGAACAGACACTCCACACGCCTGACCGCTGGGCAGACGACTGGCCCGCCCACGCGATCAATATCTGGCACATCCTCGGTGCCCTCGCCTTGCCCCATGAGCTACACACCTTGACTGGCGAGAGACTTGGCGCCCTTGAGGGCCCTCCGCTCCCGAAGCTGACCCCAGCCCCAAATAGGTCTGCGGTGCGGGGCGGCCGGGTCAGTGGGCGGCACCGAGTTCGATGAGCAGGACGCCGCCGATGATGAGCCCGATGCCCGCGATCATGGCCCTGGTGAGCGGTTCATCGAAGAGTACGCGGGAGGCCAGGGCGGTGATTGCGGATCCTGATCGTTTCCGAGCGGTAGAGCGCCAACACACCCCTAGGGTAGATCAAATGCCCCCCGTTTTCCGTCGTTACGTCACCGCCGACGGGTTCAGCCAGTCCGGCACCCAGGTCACGCGTGTGGCCCTCCCGCTGGTCGCGCTGCTGGTGCTCGGCGCGGGCCCGTTAGAGATCGGCCTGCTCGGCGCGGCCCAGATGATCGGTTTCCTCCTCTTCGGGCTGCCCGCCGGCGTGTGGGTGGACCGGTTGCGCAGGAAGCCCATCCTGGTGACGGCCGACGTGCTGCGCGCGGTGTCCCTGGCCTCCATCCCGATCGCCGCGCTGTTCGACGCGCTCACGCTGGCGCAGCTCTACGCGGTCGCCGTGATCGTCAGCATCGGCACGGCCTTCTTCGACGTCGCCCACATGAGCTTCCTGCCCTCCATCGTGACCAAGGAGCAACTGCCCAAGAGCATGGGAATCCTGGAGTCCGTGCGCAGCCTCTCCGTGCTCTTCGGCCCCGGGCTCGGCGGCTGGCTCGTGCAGGTGCTCACGGCGCCGATCGCCATCGTGGTCGACGCGATCAGCTACATGATCTCCGCCACCCTGTTGGCGACCGTCAAGGCCAAGGAGACCCCCTCCGGGGGGCGTGTGAGCCTGATGGAGGGCCTGCGCTACGTGCTCGGCCACCCCATCCTGCGCCTGGTCGGCCTCGTCGGCGCCATGAACATGTTCATCAACGGCATCTGGGGCATCGTCCAGCCGTTGTACCTGATCAACGAGCTGGGCGTGAGCGCGGCGGTCTACGGCCTGATGATCTCGGGCGCGGGGGCGGGCGGCCTGCTCGGCGCGCTCCTCGCGTCACGCGTGATCGCCCGCTTCGGTCACGGCCCCACGATGTTCGGCACAGCCGTCCTCATGCTGCCGCTCTTCGTGCTCGTCGCCTTCACGGGACCCGGCTGGCGGCTCGCCCTGTACCCGATCGGCATGGCGCTCATCTTCCTGGTCGCGGTCATGAACGACATCGCTCAGGGCAGTTACCGCCAGGCAATCTGCCCAGAAGCCCTGCGCGGCAGGATGAACGCCAGCCTCCGCTTCCTCATGTGGGGTTCGCTGCCGCTCGGCGGTCTCGTCGGCGGGCTGCTGGGCGAGGCCATCACCGTTCACCAGCTCCTGTGGATCGCCTGCCTCGGCACCGCGGCGGCCCACCTACCCTACGTGCTGGCTCCCGCCATACGAAAGCTCAAGATCACGGACGACGGCGGCCTTCGGGACCTCACCTGAATGCCGCGGGAACCGGCCCTCCTGCTCGAAGAACTTCAGCAACAGACGGGAGCGGAGGGCCTTGAGGACTGGTACCAAAACTCGTTCACCGAACCGATCCCGAAGATCGCGAACTGGTACCAGAATTCACACGAATCGCGGTCCCAAAACTCGTTCGTCAAACCATGCGACTGATGTGCGACGACCACGCTGC
Organism: Streptosporangium subroseum; assembly: GCF_900188345.1. Lineage (GTDB taxonomy): Bacteria > Actinomycetota > Actinomycetes > Streptosporangiales > Streptosporangiaceae > Streptosporangium > Streptosporangium subroseum. Next base: position 21,074 of record NZ_FZOD01000002.1, read on the forward strand.
AGCGGCTGCCGCTCCTTTGCTTGCAGGGTTCCAGTGATCTTGCTAACGCCGGTGCCAATCCGAAATCGGAGCGTTGGTGGGCAGGCGGTAGCGGAAGCGCTGTACAACGGCCCGTACAGCAACACCGCCTTAAACGATCACATGCCACCGACTCGCAACCACCGTCTGAGCAGGGCGAGATCCTGCTGACGAGGCATTTGCCCTTGCCTAAGGATCAGAAGGCTGGGGTTTCGAGAAGACGTGGGAAAGATCAGCCCCCGGGACAGGTGCCACAGAGCGTCTAATCCCACCTGATGCTTGATGGCCGGCTTAGGGATCGCGCATCGATTCCTCATCGTCCGTGACCGCGGGCCCAAGAGGGAGACGCTACGTTCGCTCATGCCGATGAGCGCGCATCGGCTGGGTTCCGGCCGGAGGTCACGCTAGCGCGGCGGGTTTGACCTCGCCCCTGGGGCATGGCACAAGCTGGGCGGGTGGACAACGAGGACCTCATGCTCGCCGGCGAGTTCGGCGCGGCCAGCCGTCTGTCGCCGAAAGCTCTACGGCTTTACGCCGAGCAACGACTATTCGTCCCGGCGAGCACCGATCCGGTTACCGGGTACCGCTACTACCGGCGGGACCAAGTGTCCCGGGCCCGCCTCATCGCGCGGCTGCGGAGCTTGGACCTGCCGCTGGCCCGGATCGCGGTGCTGCTCGACCTGCCGGCCGAGTCCAGGCAGGCCGAACTTCGGGCGTGGCTGGACGCGCAGGAGGCGGACCTGCGGCACCGTCGCGAACTCGTGGAGACCCTGAGCGACGGCGACGAACCCGCTTTCGGCAAGGTCCGCACAAGACAGGTCATCGAGCACAAGTTCCTCTACCGCGAGCAGCGTCTTCACGTCGATGCGCTCAACGACTTCACCGCCGAGTCGCAGGCCCGGATCCGTACCTGGCTAAACGATGCCGGACTGCCCGGTGACGGGCCGGTGCAGGTGCACTTCCACGGCCTGGTCACCCGCAACAGCGACGGGCCGGTCGAGGTCGGCATCGCCTTCGCCGGCTCCGTCGAGCCGGTCGACGATCTTCGGATCCGTCTCGTTCCCGCGCATCTGGAGGCTTACCTTCCGGTGCCGAAGGCCTATTCGGTGTTTCCGCATGTTCTTCGGGTCTATGACGCCCTTGAGGCGTGGATCGACGCGAACAAACTCCTCTGCACCGCCAGTCCGGTGGAGATTCATCCCGGCACGGGTGGCGCCGTCTTCGACGTCGCCTATCCCGTCGTTTCGCAGAAAGGCTGAACAAAGTGCAGCCCTACATCGGTTCCGGACCGTACTGCTACAGCAATTCACTGGCCATGATGCTCGGCGACCATGCCCCCTCGCCTTCGGTGATCGAGGTGCTCACCGGTTCGCCGTTCGGCTTAGAGATGCTCGCCGGTCACCTTCCGCTGTTCGATCCGTACGGCTGGGATCCCGATCAGGGCCTGGACACCGCGATCGACCTGCTCGGCTGGACCTGCCGTCGGGAGGGCGCCGAGGACGACGAGGAAGCGATCGCGAAGCTGCGTGACGCGGTCAAGGCGGGTCCGGTGCTTGTCGGTCCGGTCGAGATGGGGCTGCTGCTCAACCATCCCGGTTTCGGCCAGCCGATCGAGGCGGATCACTTTCTGCTCGTGCTGGACGTCGATGACGATCGGGTCAGGTACCACGACCCGCACGGCTTCCCGTATGCGACGTTGCCGGTGCCGGCGTTCCTCGCCGCGTGGCGTGCGGACACGATCGGCTACAAGTCCACGCGGTACACGATTCGCAGCGACTTCCAGCGGGTCAGAGAGGTGTCCGAAGAAGCGGCGTTGCGTGCTTGTCTCCCGCAGGCGGCGGCATGGCTATCGCAGCGCGATGACGTCGAAGTGCCGCCGGGAACCATCGGCGGCCAGGACGCCAGCGACCGCCTCGCCGAGATGATCCTCGCCGGGCTGGATCCGGGAGTCCACGACCACATGGTGCACTTCGCGATCCGGGTCGGGGCGCGACGCCTCGCCGACGCTGCGACGGCGCTCGCCGGTCTCGGCCTGCACGAGGCCGCCGATGTCGCCGGCGAGCAGGCCCGCCTTGTCGGCAGTCTCCAGTACGAGCTTGTGGCCGGCTCGGCCGAGCGGGCCGCGGAAGCGGTGCGAACGCTGGGCCCGACCTACGCCATCCTCGCTGCGCTCCTCAAACGCGCCTGACCCCGCTTTAGCGGGCCTTCCTAGAGTGGCGGGCAGGCGTATGCTCGCGCGAAATAGTCCGATCACAACATCGCGGCCCGCAACACACCCGAGGCAACGGCGCACTCATTTGCCGCTATGGGTGCGCTCGCGCCAAGTGCGGCACCGGTATCGAGGCATATCCTGTGGGGCCTGCACCCAGGCAGTCCGGCGCGGCAACGCAGCAGTGGACAGCGACGTCACCAGGTCATTGGCTCCTGGGCCATCTTGGCTTGACGCGATCTGGATCGGCAAGCGGAACGAGCCGTCGCTCGCCGAGACGGGTGATGACCGCCAGCGGCCTGGTCGCCAGGTTGACGACTCGGGCGAGCCCCGGGCGGCCCTGCCGCTGAAGTAGCCGAGGGCCGATGTCGGCCATAACCGCAGCAAGGCCGGGCATTGGGCGACCGAACAGGGTCAGTTCGTGGATCAGGCCGGCTGGGTCAAGCCGTAGAAGCTGGGCTTCCTCGATTTCCTCCCGACCAGCATGGGCGTGGTAGAACAACGCACGGGTGTAACCGGTGCCGACCGCCGTATGAAAGCGGATGCCGCTGATGACGTCGAATGCGGCGCCCAGCATCTCAACGACTTGATCTCGGCCGCGGAAGCGGAACTGTGCGGTCAGCGGTGAAATCACCTCTACGTCGTCCGCCAGACACCGAGCGGCTGCCAGCGCGTCACCGCTTTCCCCGGCGGCTTGCCACGCTGCGATCGTCTCATCGTACGAGTCGGCTTCGCTCACGGCGTCCATCGTAGTCTCTCGCTTCGCGATCGTCGGGTTGGTTGATCTCGGCGATACGGCCCCCTGAGTTGTGCTGGCTACCGACGCCAGAGCGTCCTCAATTGCCGCAAGTCGCACATCCGGCACGAGTCCGGGTTAATCATGTCAACAATCAACCGAGACCGCAGTGTCAAGCATCAATCGAAGTAGGACACCCTTACCGGTCTAGGTGAGGCTTTCCAGACGCTGGGCAAGCTCGTTGATGCCCTGGCCGGAAGGCCACCCCTCCAATATCCAGCCACGCTTGACGGATCGCCCCCGTCCCGGTTCCGGGCATGGCCCGCAGCGCGTCCAACAGTCGCTCTAATCGAAGACTCGAAATGAAGGATCGCGTGAATTCGGAGCGCAGGCCGCGCCCCTGGGTGCAGTCTGAGGTCCCAGGGGCGCGGCTGCGTCAGTTCGACCGCGACCTTCCCGTGCCTACTTCTTCGGCACGTACAGCCGGATGTTGTCGATGCGGGCCTGGCCCTCACCGACGTTCGTGTACGGCTCACCGATGACGAAGTAGTCGGGGTAGGCCGAGCCGGCCGGCCACTGGTTGTCCCACGTCTTGGAGCCGAATGCGCCCTGCGCGGTGTGCGACGTGTTGAACTGGCCGTTGTACTCCTCGGCGTCCACGTTGTAGTGGAAGATCGGGACGTTCGCCCCGATCACGCCGGCGTCGTCGTCGATGAAGCCCCGGGTGAACCGGTAGGTCTGCTTGCCGACGTTCTTGAAGACGCCGCTGACCTCCATCGTGTAACCCGCCGGGGTGCGCTCGATGGCGAAGGCGTAGTCCTTGTGGGGCATCAGCTCGGGCTGCAGTTCCACGGCCGACTTCTGCACGCCGGAGACCGGCCGGCGGTCGCAGCTCGTCACGAACGTCTGCGACTGGCCGAGCGAACCCGTGAAGTAGAGCATGTTCACCGTGGTGCGGTTGCTCTGGTCCCAGGGGTACTTCTCACCGGTCAGCGAGTTGCAGACGTCGTAGCCGTTCGTGTTCCGGGACGGGGCCGGGCTGAACTGGTCCATGAGCACCTTGCGGTGCCAGTGGTACATCGCCAGGTTCCGGGGCATCGCCGGGAAGTCCAGGATCGACATGTAGTGGAACGCGTTGTACGCCTCGTTGCTGTCCTCCCGCACGGAGTGTGTGGCGCAGGGGTCGGCCGGGTCGATGTCGTTCGGGTCGCCGACCCAGGGGTAGAACGTCTTGCACTCCCCGAGGGTGTACCCGTTGTACTTGCCGTCGTAGAACAGCGAGCCGTTACGCAGGCCACCGAAGTCGAGCGTCTTGAGCTCGTACTCGATGCGGTAGTACTTCGGCAGCGGCTCGGTGTTGCGGATGATCGCGCCACCTGTGTATTGAGGCACGGCGATCTTGGCGACGGCGCCTACGGTCTCCAGCTTCTCCGTCTTGATCGACGGACGTTCGGCAGTGTCGGTATAGCTGTCGTCGACCCGCCCGCCGCTCTCTCGCGCGGAGAGGGACGCCGTGAGCCAGCCGTCCTTGCCGAACTCGGTCTCCTGCCGGTAGGTCCGCATGGTCGCCATCGACGCGTCGAACTCGGGACCGAGCTGAAGGCGGTAGAGGTCGCCGTTGTCGTCGTTGAAGTCGTCGACCGGCTCGCTGTAGTCGTCGAGCACCCACGGGCTGGCCTCAGTACGGATCTTCTTCTCGAACGGCTCGTCGTACTTGAGCTTCCAGCGGATGGGGACGGGTTCCGGCTCGGGATCGGCGGCCGCGCACGGCGGCGTCACGCCGTCGTCGTCCTGGATGATCGCCAACTTCACGCTGTGGAAGGTCACCCCGGCCGAGCCCGCCTCGACGCGGAAGTCGGCGCCGCCGTTCTCGCGGTTGGCGAACCGGGCGTCCATCAGCTCGAAGCCCGCCGTCTTCCACGTGTTCGACCCGGTGCGGTTCACCGAACCCGTCGAGCCGTACGCGCTGCTGGTCGAGTCGTACTGGACGCGGAATGTGGCCCCGCCCTCGTCGAAGTACTCGACCTGCAGGCACGCGACGAACGCGCCATCGAAGGCGACCGCGTCGTCGACCTGGAAATACATGTGCTGCGCCGGTGCCGAGGTCTGCACGGTCTTGCGTGCGCTCAGCCCGCCAACCGTCACGGGTGCGGTCGTGCCGTCACCCTGCTCGATCTGGCGGAGACCGTTCTCCTCGTTGACCTCGCCCAAGATGATCGAGGCGCTGGGCCCGTCCGCGGCGGCCGACGTCGCGGCGGTCGGCGTCGCGGCGAGGAGCAGAGATGCCCCCAGGGTGACCACGCTCAGGGCCGCCACGGCCGAGCGACGTCTGCGATTGCGAGTTTTTGCTCTCATTGCGCTTCCTTCTTCGTTGAGCAAGGCGTCCGTTCGTGCCGCTCCGGGCCTCGGGGCCGCGCGTGAGGCGCGGCCCCCGTCACGGGTGCCGATGTGCGCTGGTTCGGTTCACTCGTCGGTCACGCTCGCGCGCGGTAACTCCTTCCCGCCACCATCGGTGAGCACGAGCGTCGCGGTCGCACCGGACTCGACAGGTGCCGAGAGTTCGTGCGAGACGTACGCGTCACCCGTGAGTCGCACTCGTCAGCGTGCTTCCGGTCGAGTCGTCGACCAGGGCGGCCGTCACGTCCTGGCCGATGAGGGTTGTGAACACGCTGGCCGTGACCGACACACCTTCGTCGTCGTGGGCGAACCCGACGTGCGCGGCGCCGTCGGCGGTGGCGTTGGTGACGTCGGCGAGCCCAAGCGCCGGCGCCAAGGACTCCGTCCACGAGCCCGTCTGGTGCGGCTGGAGGACCGCCGGGGAGAAGAACCTGTCGGACGTACCCGCCCAGAGCTCGATGTATGGCCGTTCGGACGACCCGCGCCGGAATATGGTTGTGTCGAAGGAGCCGTTCTGTCCCCACTCCCAGAACTTCATGCCGGGCGTGATGGTTTTGTCCCCGACGCGGACGGCGCTTTCACGGTTCTCGTGGTTCACCACGCCCCAGAAGTTGTTCTGCGGGGTGGTGGCCAGATCCTGACCGTAGGCGATGCCGTCGCCACGCCACTCGCTCATCTTCTTGATCTTGTCGAGCACGAGATAGCGGTCGGTCGGCGTCTGCGGGTGAGCCGGCTGCTCGACGTCGGCCATCCAGCGGTAGGCCGAGTCGCACCGGAAGGTGTCGACGTTCGTGACGATGTCCATCGTCGGCGAACCCCAGGTCGACTCCTCGCCCGGTGCAAGCGTGGTACAGGTCCAGTACTCGTAGCTCTTCGCCGTGTCCGTCGGGTTGTGCAGCGCCACGGACATGTCCACGGACGGGCTGTCCTCGAACACCGTGTAAGGGACCTCGGCTTCGATCTGCGTGGCCCCGTACGCGAATCGGCTGGGCCGGTCGGGATGGTCGATCGTGTCCTTCTTGGTCATCGTGATGTCGACGAGCCGGTACCGGCCGCCGCCGTCCTTCTCCAGGACGCCGAGCTCAAGCAGGGATGCGGCGTAGCGGTGGGCCGTGCTGACCGCGACATGGGACGCGGCTGCCAGATCGTACGGGCTCGCACCCGCTGTGCCGGCGGACGCCACCGTCTCCAGCAGTTCGAACGTCTTGGTCGTACTCGACGACTTTCTTGTCGCCGGTATTTCTGTCGTCACCATTCGAATAACTCGAATCCTCTTCGATTTGGTACTGATCACAGCCTTGATAAATGCGAGACCCTTTGTCAAGGGTTTCGATTCGTGGACTTTCCTGGCTGATCGACGGATTCCTAACCGGGCATTCGAGTATGTCGAATCGACGGTTCATCCTGACACCGGCGTGGGCCGTCGACGGCCGCGGCCACGGTGATGGGCACCGCGGCAACCGGTTACGCCGCTTGTCGCAAGGGGAGACAGACTCCCGCCGCACGTCGAGCGCGAGCCCGGTCACCGGCAGGCGGCGTTCGAAGGACGTCAGGCGCACGCTTGCTCGTGCCAACCCTGAGGTCCACTCGGTGGACTTGGCCACCAGCTGCGTTGTCAATGGCCAGTTGCTAAGTGAATCAGAACAACTTGAGGAGGGCCTTGCATTAATTGTGGAAGGCCTCCAGATCGCTGTAGAGCGGGATTTCCCCGATATCGTCCGCGTGGCAATAATGCTCCTCCGCAACCTTTATCAGCAGAACCCTTCGGAGGTCGCGGAGACGTGGCGCAAGGCGACCTCAACTGAACCGCCGGAGTGGATGACGCAGTGATCATCTTGGCGCAGAGGGTGGGCCCGTCCATCAAGCAAGCGAAAGCCTTCAGCCAGCCCTAAGCCACGCCGCACGCCCGATCCCTAATTGCGAGGAGAATTGGTAATGGCGTTCCAGGGTCTTTTGATGACGGGCGGCCAGGTGCTGGGTGTGGCGGGCGCTGCGGCGGCGTGGAAGTCGTTGCCGTCTTCTCGATAGTCGATATTGCTAGCCATGACCGCCTAAGCGATGACAAAGCAGGCTGTCGGCGACGGCGTCCTTCTTAGCGTGCTGTTTACCGAAGCCGCGGCCCAGGCGGCGCAGCCGGGTGCCGATGCTGGACCGGGTGCGGGCGGTGACCCAGGTTGCCTCGACCATCGCGGCCCTGAAGCTGGCTTTGGCGGCGATGGCGCGATTGCGGGACACGCACGGGATGATCAAGCGGGGGCGGCACTGGTACAGGTTGTTTGCCCAGGTCAGATCAGTTGGCGGAACGGTTCCGGCCGCGCTCTCCTAATGCGGGTGTCGCATGTTCGAATCATGCCGGGGGCACCTGATTGACCTTGTGGTTTGCCGTGTGACCTGGGTGTTCTTCCCGGTACGGCTTGCGCCCGTGTGCAGCCGTAGGCCGTCGGGAGCAGCCCTCGGCCGGAAAGCCGTACCCCACCGGTGCTATCGGGTGACAGATAGCCACTACCCGGACGCCACAACCTCGCCGGCCGTGACCTGAGGAGGGTTCGGAAGCAGGGAGATAAGATTCTCCCGCACGAAGTCCGCAGCCCTTTTGGTGGATTCTTCGGCCCCAGCTTGATCTTCAAAGACGCCAGTGGAAACCATTACCCCACCCCCTGCGTCGACCCAGTAGTAAGCCACGAACCCGGGGACCTGGCGAATGAGCGGCACGAACCCCTCACTCACTCGGCGTCCCGCCTCGGCGGGATCGGTTACCCCCTCGTATCGCCGTACCGTTGCGTACATAGCTGGCCTCCTCCCTAGGCTCAAGATCACCCATGAGGGCGACATACCCCCACCCAGCGTCCTCAGCGCCAAGGGGCTGTAAATGAATAACACGCTCAGGGTCACACGGCTGTAAGTGTGACGGTGGAGTTCCATTCCGGCTGCCAGTCGTGGCGGCGGAGGCGGGTTCGCTCCAGTTCCCGCATGTCCTTACAGGTGATCTTTGTGCCTCGGGTATTCGCCCGAGCCGCGTCCGGCGTGGATGGTCAGCCGGTGCGGGTGGTGGTCCCGGCGATGAGGTTGGAGTTGACCCGGTTTGGTGGACACCTGATTTCTGGGGAACCCTGGTTCCCGGAAGAAGGAGTTCACTGTGCCGAACAACTATCCGCCGGAGTTTCGCCGGCAGATGGTCGAGCTGGTGCGCGCGGGACGGTCGCCGGAGGAACTCGCCAAGGAGTTTCAGCCCTCCGCCCAGTCGATCCGCCTCTGGGTGCGCCAGGCCGACCTCGACCAAGGCCGCCGTGACGATGGCCTGACCAGTGCCGAGAGGGATGAGCTGGCCAGGCTACGTCGCGAGAACAAGATTCTCCGCGAGGAGAAGGACATCTTGCGTAAGGCCGCGGCTTTCTTCGCGCGGGAGACGGATCTGCCGAGATGAGGTTCCGGCTGATCCATGCGGAAAAAGACCACCATGGTGTCTCCCTACTGGCCCGGGTGCTCGGTGTGTCGCGCCAGGGCTACTACGCCTGGACCAAGCGCGGTCCGTCGACGCGTACCCGCCAGGACCAGGTGCTGACCGAGAAAATCCGCACGCATCATGCGGCCTTCGATGAGATCTATAGGGCGCCACGGATCCACGCTGACCTGCGCGAGATCGACGGCATCGGCATCGGGCGCAAACGAGTGGCCCGGCTGATGCGCGCGGCCAGGCTGGCCGGGGTGAGTCGCCGTAAGGACTGCCGCACCACGATCGCCGACCGGCGAGCGGTCGCCGTAAGTGACCTGGTGCAACGGAAGTTCACCGCGGCCGAGCCGAACCGGATCTGGACCGCCGACATCACCTACGTGCCGACCTGGCAGGGCTTCCTCTACCTCGCGGTGGTGCTCGACGTGTTCTTGCGGCGGATCGTCGGCTGGGCGATGGCCGAGCACATGCGCACCGAACTGGTCACCGACGCGTTGGCGATGGCAATTCATCAGCGCCGCCCTGAGGCCGGGGTGATCCATCACAGCGACAAAGGCGGTCAATATACCTCGATCGCCTTTGGCCGACGCTGTGAGCAGGCCGGCGTGCGCCCCTCGACCGGCCGCACCGGCACCTGCTTCGACAATGCCATCACTGAGAGCTTCTTCGCCTCGCTGGAATGCGAGCTGATCGACCGGCGGACCTTCCGCACCAGGTCAGAGGCCGAGCGCGCGGTCTTCGCCTACATCGAGAGGTTCTACAACCCGCGCCGCCGTCATTCTGCCAACGGACAGCTCAGCCCCATCGAATACGAGCGACGCCAAGCTCTCAAGCCCATTCACGAAGACGACTATGCTGCCGCGTAGTCGAAAGCCCTGATGTGTCTACCGAACCGGGGCAACTCCACAAAGCACAGCAGAGCCCATTCTGTTAGGCGCACTTAGAGCACGTGTTGGGCGGCTGATCTGACGTATATGCCGACCGCGTCCGGGTGGATGTACACCCATTAGTGATGGATCTATACTCGCGGCTAATTGCGTCTGATGAGTGACCAGATAACCGATTGCGCAGGGCGACCGTTGGGCGGACCTGGGAGGTGGCATGCTGGTCAGCGACGTCATGACGGCATTTCCGGCCTACATACGGCTCGGCGCGACCATCCGGCGGGCGGCTGAGATGGTCAGCGTGTCGGAGGTCGGCCAGCTGATGGTTCTGGACCACGACGGCCGGTTCGTCGGGTCACTGTCCGAGGAGGACCTGGTGCGGGCCATGCTGCCCGGCTTCGACGATGTGACCGCCGGCGGCGGTACGCTCGCCGACGCGTTCCGGATTTTCCTGGAGCGGGGCCGCGACCTCGCCGACCGTGTCATCGACCCCCTCGTCACGCGCGACACGGCGACGGTCCGACCGGTCGACGAACTCGCCCGGGCGGCGATCGTGATGATCGAACGCGGGATCCGAAGGCTTCCCGTGGTCGACGATGGGACCCTCGTGGGCACGCTGTCCCGGGCCGATCTGTGTCGCGCGGTGATCTACCATTCTTGAACTCCGGTTGATCCTCGCTGATCGGCACACCCGAGAGACCAGCGAGCGGGTGTGCGTGCTGCCGGCCACTCTCGGCAGGGACAGCGGTGCGGCGGCGGTTGTGCTGGACGACGGCGCCGTCTCCCGGCGCCACGCGCGGCTGGAGTTCGTCGACAACCATCTGGTGCTCACCGATCTCGGCAGTTCCAACGGAACCTACGTGAACGACGCGCGGGTGACGCGCCAGGTGCTCGTCCCCGGGGATCGAGTGCGCATCGGCCGATACGAGCTGACGTGGACGTTCCTCGACCCGGAGGTTACGGCGTTAGTCGATCTGAACCAGCTGACCATGCTGCGGCCGGTTGGGCCGTCGCGTGTCGCCGCACGACGCGTGGTGGAGGCCGCCGAGGCGCACAACCGGCGGGTCGGGCACGAACTCGATGGATTCCTGTCGCTTGCGCACGGATTTCTGCCGGCCGAGCCGCCGCTGCTGGCCTTCCCGGAATCGCACCAGGCCTGGGACGAGATGACCGGCCGGCTCCCCGACCTGTTCCGTCGGCTGTCGCTGCGCCGGGCCTTCGACGCAATGCCGGTGCTCGACGCCCGGCCTGCGGCGTTGCCCGACCGATACCTTTTGCGCGCCTCGACTTTGCTCGGCGTTTTCGCCCACGCCTATCAGTACATGGCGATCGATCCGCCGACCGCTCTGCCCGAGTCGCTGCTGCGACCGTGGACCACGGTCTCGCGCCGACTGGGCAAGAAGCTCCCGGCCGTCTCCTACATCGATCTGTTCTTCTACAACTGGCGGCTGCGCGATCCCGGCGGGCCGCGGGCGCTGGACAACATGGACCTGCTCGTGCCGACCTGGAACAACGCTGCGGAGCGGGTGTTCTACCTGGTCACCACCGAATTCGCGATGGGGCTCACGCCCGTGCTGGGCGCCATGCTGGATGCTCAGGAGGCCGTTGTCGCGGACGATCCGGCCGCCTTGGAGAGCGCGCTACTGATGATCCTCGACCGGCTGCAGCACGTCACCCAGACCATTTATCCGCAGATCGATCCCAACCCCCGCGCCCGGCATCCGCTCGACCAGGTGCTGTGGGCCAAGACGGTCGGCACCGCGGGCGTCCCGATCTTCGACGGCGCACCCAGCCCGAGCGGCACCGCGCAACCGCAGATCCACGCGCTGGACGCGTTTCTCGAGCGCCGGGACTACGGTTCGGTGGTCGGGCAACAGAGCGTCTATCTCGCCGGATTTTTCCCGCGGCACTGGCAGGAGTTGGTGGCCGCGCTGCGCGAGGTGTCGGTACGCCAGTACGTCGAGGACACCCGCAACAGCACCTTGCGCGGCATTTACAACGCCATGCTCGACGCCTATGTAGGCGACCGCGGCTGGATGGGCCTGCACCGCATCAAGGCGTACGGCTTCCTGGAGGTGGCGTTCAAGGTTGGCCGGCAGGTGACGACCGGTGCCCGGTTCACCGGACTGTTCAAGGATCGGACCTGGGACAAGGTGGACGGCGAGCTGGCCGTCGTCCGCGAGGAGCGCCGCCCACCGGTGGGTCCGCCGGTGGTGTTCGGGACCGCCCGCCGAGGCCGTGTCGTCACCGGAGAGTCCGGCGCCTGGACCTGCTACTTGGAGATCGACGTCACCGGGCAGGGTGTGCACCACTTGCCCGGTGACCGGGTCGGCGTGCTGGCCGAGAACGACGAAGAGCTGGTGCGCCGTACCGTCGCCGCCCTGCAGGCGACCGGCGACGAGCTGGTGCCTCTCACCCCGAAGTGGCGAGCGACGGTGGCCTACCGGGCAGGCTACGGCGAGGTCGACGTGCTGCCGCTGCGGACATTGCTGCGCTTCGCCCGGCTCCGGCCGATCGGACGGGAGGTGGCGAAACAGCTGGTGAAACTGACAGCCGTGGGCGCATGGCAACGAGTGGTGGACTCCCGTATGGAGGACCAGTGGGAGCTATGGGACGTCCTGAACCTGTTGTACGCGGGCGGATATGACGTCACCCGGTTGTGGAAGGCCGATCCACGGGAGGACGATGCGTTCTGCGCGGTGATTCCGCCCGAGCCGTTCCGGTTGTATTCGATCGCCTCGGCGCCGCCGCCCGGCCAACCGGCCACCACGCTGCGGTTGGTGGTCGCTGGCCTCGACTACACCTCCGCCCGGACGCCGTGGTCGTACCCACGGGAACGGCAAGGCACGGCATCGCATTTCCTGCGCCGGGCGAGCGTCGAGGGTCGGCACCGGCTGTCGCTGCAGATCACCTCCGCGCCCCGGTTCCGGCTGCCGGCCGATCCTGCCCGGCCCGTCCTCATGTTCGCGGCCGGTTCCGGGATCGCCCCGTTCCTGGGGTTCGTCGCCGCGCGCACCGGGTCGGGCGAGAATCGGCTCTATCTGGGGATCCGGACGCCGGAGGAATTCGTTGAGCGCACAGACTTGGACGCGGCGGCGGCCGCGGGCCGGCTGAAACTCTCCGTCGCGTTCTCCCGCGCCGATGCCGCGATCGAATTCGACGGCTTGCGCCACGTCGTCCAAGCCGGACAGCGGCGCCGGGTGGACGACGTGATCCGCGCCGAGGCGGACGCACTCTGGGAGTTGCTGCGGTCCACCGATGAGGGCGGCCGCAGCGCATTCGTCTACGTGTGCGGCAGCGCACGGTTCGCCGTCTCCGTACTCAAGGCGTTGACCGACATCGTCCCCGGCGACGGCCGCGAATTCCTCCGCCAACTGGTGGCCGACGGACGTCTGGGCGAGGACGTCTTCACCACATATATGGGCCACGCGCAGCAGGGTCCCCGCTTCGAGGTGTCGGATCTGGCGCAGCACACCACCCCCGACGTGGGCTACTGGATGGCGATCGGCGGCGCGGTGTTCGACGTCAGTGAATTCCTGCACCTGCATATCGGCGGGCCGCACATCATCCGCAATTACGTCGGGCTCGACGCGACCGCGGCGTATCGGAAAGTGCTGCACCACACGCACGCCGAGATTGACGCACAACTCGCGATGTACCAGATCGGCCATCTGCGCCGGCTGCAGTTCGGCGCCCGGTGGGGCGTGGGGCTCACCGAGGACGGTCTGCACGCGCTGCCGCTGGAGGAACTGTTCCGGACCTGGGTACGGTTCGTGTACCTGCTGGTCGGCATGGAAAATGCGTTGACCGCCGACTACGGATTCACCACGTCGGTCACCACCTTGGGCGAAGATCCCCGGGAGTTGACGCCCTTCAAGGCGCAGTACGTCCTCGAGGCCCACCGGCGGTTCATGGTCAGTTATCTGGACGGGCTGGTGCACGAGGAACTTCGCACCTTGTGGCAACTCACCGTCGGCTTCTGCGATCCGCACCTGGACATCCGGTCCTTCGACATCGATCTCGCCGCCATGTCCGCGCGGTCGGATGTCGGGCTGGTCCGGAATTCCGTATCCGCCGTTAAGGAGCTGCTGCTCGCCGGGGACGATTTCCGGCAGGTCACGGCGCTGTGCCGCATCTACGCGCACGCCGACGTCCAACTGCTACGCGACCTGAAAAATGCTGTGCTGGAAGGAATTCGGGCGTTCGAGATCCACGAGGCCGACGTCGTCGAGCAGGCGGGAGCCACGCTGCTGAACGCGGCGCACGAGGCGCTCGCTGCGGTCTCGGCCTACTACCAGCGCCTCGCTGAGCAGATCCGCGGCCAGGGCATCACCGTCAATGGTGCGGTCGAGGAGGCGATCCCGGTCGACCGGGGCCTGCCCGGCCACGGTGGTCCACTACCGCTTCCCGATTGACGCTCGATCGCGACAAGGGATCAGCGGCGGCGGACGGGAGGACGGTCTTCGTACGATCTGGATCGACCGGGGAAGCCGGCCCAAGCACGAGCACAACGCCGATCATGTCGTCGGCGATGCCCTGGAGACCATGACGATTTCGGCTACCTGTCACCCGATGAGCGGAGCTCCTCGCCGCGGGCCCGTGATCGGAGTGAAAGATCGCCCCGGTCAGGTCCCCGTCCCACGTGACGACGGCGGCCCGCAGCGCGTCGGTCACCAGTTCGATCCGCAGGTGATCGGCGATCGACCAGCCGGCCAGGCGGCGTGAATGCAGGTCGAGCACGGTCGCCAAATACAGGAACCGGCCGTCGCAGGCGGGCAGGTACGTGATGTCACCCACATACCGCTGGTTCGGCGCGTCCGCGGTGAAATCCCGATTGAGCAGGTCATCCACCTTCTGGTGAGAGGACCCGGGCACCGTGGTGCGGACCTTCTTGCGCAGATGCAGCCCGACGATGCGATGGACGCGCATCACCCGGGTCACGCGCTTGTGATTGACCCACAGTCCCACATCACGCAACTCGGCGGTGATGCACGGCTGCGCCGGTTTCGTCCTGCTCCGCCACCGCATCCTCTTGGGCTGACGCTACGTCACCACCGAAAGAGAGACAGAGCCGTTTGATTGACAGACCCGGGGGCGGCCGGGCATAGAGTGAAATGCTGCTCATCGGCTGTGGCCACGACGTATTCGAGTGGACCAGGCATCAGGATTCATCGTTCTCGACGATCGAACGGATCAGTTTCTTCTGTTGGACAGCTCAATCCGAGTCGCGCAGACTTCGCTATGGATCTCGTCGAAGGAGGCAGACCGATGGAGTACCGCACCTTGGGCAGCACCGGCACGGTGGTGTCCTCGCAGTGCCTGGGCACGATGACGTTCGGCAAGGAGAGCAGCGAGGAGGTGTCGCATGCTCAACTCGACCGGTTCGTTGAGCGCGGGGGGAACTTCATCGACACCGCCAATGTGTACTCCGGGGGATTGTCCGAGGAGATCGTTGGTCGCTGGTTGGCGGCCCGGCGGGGGCTACGGGATCAGCTCGTCATCGCGACGAAGGGACGTTTTCCGATGGGGGGTGGGCCCAATGATGCGGGCCTGACCCGCACCAACCTGTCCAGGGCGTTGGAAGCGAGTCTGCGGCGGCTTGGGGTCGAGACCGTCGACCTCTACCAGGCGCACGCCTGGGATCCCCTGACCCCGATCGAGGAGACGCTCGGCTTCTTCGACGACGCGGTGCGCGCCGGCAAGATCCGCTACGCGGGCGTCAGCAACTTCCTTGGCTGGCAGTTGCAGAAGGCGGCGCTGCTGGCGCAGTTCCGTGGGCTCGCGCCGATCGTGACGCTGCAGCCCCAGTACAACCTGCTGGTGCGTGACATCGAGTTCGAACTGGTGGATGTGTGCCGCAACGAGAATATCGGGATCCTGCCGTGGTCGCCGCTGGCCGGTGGCTGGTTGACTGGGAAGTACACGCGTGACCATGCGCCGACCGGCGCGACTCGGCTCGGCGAGGACCCGCAGCGTGGCATGGAGGCCTATGCCCCGCGCAACGCGCAGGAGCGCACCTGGCAGGTCATCGACACGGTGCGGCAGGTCGCCGAGGTGCGTGGCGTGTCCATGTCACAGGTGGCGCTGGCCTGGGTCGCGGGCCGGCCCGCGATCACGTCAGTGATCCTTGGCGCACGCACGCTCGAACAGCTCGACGACAACCTCGGCGCAGCCGAGTTGCACCTGTCCGAGAAGGAGACAGACCTGCTCACCGAGGCTAGCTCGCCAATCGTGTCCGACTATCCGTACGGCACACCGGGCATCCAGCAGCGCTCGCGTGTCCTGAACCCTCCCAATTGATCAAGAGTCCTTCGCCGGGAGCAAGGACTTCCAGACGGAGCGAGTGTCCCGGTCGACCATGGCGACAATTACCATTACGACAATCATCGGTGCAGGTCAAGCCGCACGTTGGTATTCCTGAGGACACCGCCGAGTCGGTCATGTCGGCAGACGTCAAGTCGGGTGATCTGGGCTTGGTCGGTGCCCGGGGCAGGGAGCGGTCGGAGTGGGGCGGCCTGCCGGAGGATCCGGCGAGCCCGGTGTTCGTTGTAGAACGTCTCGAACTCGCGCAGGGCATGTATGAGGTGGCGCTGGTTCTGCAACTCGACATCTCGTCCGACGGCCGCGCAGTGGTCAGCCACGCCGGCTCACGCCTGCTGACGGACCTGCCACCGGCCTCACCAAACGCTTTCACCAACGCACTGCGTGAACTTATTGCGGCGACGGCATGGTGAAGTGGCTCGAGTCGACGGTTGGTTAGGGCGTGGGCGTGGGCGTGGACCCCGGGGCGACGATGGTGATCCCATGGGTGGCCCACACCGCGGATACACGGTCGGGGTCCGGCATGGGGACGTCCGGGCCGGGGACTTGCAGCTGCTGGGCGGGGTCGCCCAGCTCGCGGATGAGATCCTCGAACCCGGCTGGATTACCGATGAGCAGCAGTCGGCCCGGTCCGTCGTCGGACACCCGGAAACCGTGGGGCACGTCGCGCGGCAGGAACACCAGCGACCCCGGGCCGATCTGCCACGACTGCGACCCGCACACAAAGGAGAACCGACCATCGAGGATGTAGAACGTCTCGTCCTTGCCGCTGTGGATGTGCACCGGCGGCGCATAGCCGGCGGGCACCAAGGATTCGACAATGCTCAGCCCGCCGTGCGTCGATCCTCCGTCCAGCTTGTTGATGGCCAATGACCCCAACCACCAGAACGCGTCGCCCTGGTCCTTGTCGAGAACGAAGCCTTGCGGGGTCGTTCCGGGTTCCGAGGCAGAGCTCACTGTGGCCTCCGATGCGTCTTGACGGGCTGGTCGGCGTCAGATATCACTCTATGTGAGCGGTTGAGAACTGCCACGCAGCCTGGGCCGGTGTTGACTATCCGCTGTTCGCGCCGGCCACGGTGGGTCCGGGGATCGGGCTGTGAGAGCATCATCCGGGGCTGGATCAACCGGCGATGCGGTCCACGGCGGGGCGACGCGTACGGCGAGCAGGTGAGGTCGGCCCGAAGGCCGCACGCCAGACGATCCGCGGTCACCGCGATGTCGGTGCTGTAGTTCACGTAGTTTTGTGCCCGGCTGTCAAGCAGAGCGGGGGAACAGTCTGAGCGCGTTGTCCCGTTCCACGCCGCGCAGTTCGTCCCCGGTGAAGCCGTCGAAGCCGGTGAGGTTGGCACCTCCCGGCTGATCGTGGACGGCGCACGACCCAGCTCGCGTGCGATCTGTCGGATCGACACCTTCTCCCGCACCCGGTCGGCAATGTGAATGCGCTCGTCTTCGCGCAGGTAGTGAGAGGGCTCATCAGAAGGCGGTGCCTCCGATCCAACAGGAGGCACCGCCTTCTTGTCGCCGCCAGGCGAGTGGTGACCGTTGCGCCACTTTCTGCCCGTGCGCAGGTTGATACCGACGATTCGGCATGCCTCGCGGCTGCTGAGGCCTTGATCCATAAGGCGGAAGTATTCCTCCCGCTCATGGGTCAACCTCTTCGGCCCCTGCGGTTTCCGGTCCTTGCGGATCTCGAAGTTCATCGCATCCCCTGAGCTGGGGTGTTGCGACGACCTCTAGAACTTAAGATCTCCCGGAGGGCCTTTTTTGTGCCCGTACAGCAGTGTTGTACAGCTACGCGGGCTCACACAGACGATCTCCTACGGACAGCAAGCGTCAAGGTCGGGGCGGCGCAGTTGGAGTGAGAACGACGAGCATTAAGGGCTGGCGCCCCAGCCCCGGTCACGTCCAGCGGAGTGGTGTATGAGTTGATCTCCCTGCGATCCTATTGCTGCAGTTTAAGCCGTAAGTGTCTGCAGGAGGGGGTCCTGCGGTGTGTCGCCGACGCGTTCGGATTTGCGTCAGATGCCGGGGCTGATGGCCGGTGGGGTCCGGATGACCCGGGCTACGTCAGCGGGCGCGCTGTAGTTCAGGGTGTGCCCGGCGCCGGGCACTTCCACGAGCTTTCCCTGGGGAAGCAGGCTGGCGACCCGCCACGCCCACGCCTGGGGCACGATGAAGTCGTGTGCTCCGCGCATCACCACGGCGGGAGTGCGCACGTGCTGGAGTTTGTCCTCGATTGGGTCGGCGAGGGCGGCGGCGAGTGTGGCGAAGTAGCGGCGCGGGCCGCAGACGAGGTAGTCGCGTGCCAGCACCGGTATGAGGCTGGGATGCTCGAATCTCATGTTCGCCGCCAGCCGGATCCCCTGCCGCCACGCGGAACGTGCGTCCGCGTCCATGGTGGGGCCGATGAGGACTACCGGCCCCAGCAACTCAGGGGCGTGTGTCGCCAGATCGACGACAACCTGGCAGCCGACGGAGTTGGCCACCAGCGGTGCGCCGCCGCGCCCGGTGGCGCGCAGCCATCCGGCCAGTGCCAGGGACAGGCCACGGATGTTCAGCGGCTCGCGTGGGCCGGGCGTCCGGCCGAATCCCGGTAGGTCGACGGCGACCACCCGCGATGCGGGGACGAGGTGCCGGGCCAGGGGGAGGAAGTAGCGGTGCGAGCAGCCAAGGCCGTGAACGCACACCACCTCGGGCGCGGACGGGGGCCCCAGCACGGCGGCGTGCATGCGCGTCCCCGCGGCAGCGGTGATCTCTCGTCCGGTCCAGCCGGTCAACACAGCAGGCGCCGCGCGCCCATGACGACACCGACCAGGGCCGCCATCGCGGCGATCCAGCGCACGGTGGTCTTGCGCCCGCCGTCCCACGAACCCGGCCCAGGCGCCGGCTCGTACAGGTTGCCCGACGTGGCGGGCGCCCGCTCCTTCCGGGACAGATGGGTGTGGTCAACCTGGGTAGCCATCATCCGTTCGGTGCGACCGGGAAACATCTTGGACTGCCGTACCAGGGCACGTCCCGCGGGGCCGACGACGACCTTGTCTTTCACCCTCATGCCGATGGCTCCCCGAAATAGAAGGTCAACAGACCTGCCACGGCCCGTTCTCCTTCCCTCCCCCGGAGGTTTGCACCGAAACAGGACCGCCCCGACCGGGGTGCCCGATGCCCGCGCTGCCAGAGGACGTCTGAAAACCAGGCCGGGGTTCCCCTGAATGCGGACTGGTGGTGAACCAAATCCCGGGGACATCGAGCGTGGCTCGATGGTTGATCATGTGGAGCTTTCTGAAGCTGGAGGAGATTTTGTGGTGAGACCTCTTCTACCGGAAGCTCCACACTGTTTCGCAGGCGGTCATGTTCAGTGGGGTGCTGTACAGCAGCCGATACAGCAACACCGCCTTACACGATCACACGCCACCGACCCGCAACCACCATCTGAGCAGGATGAAACGCTGTTGACCAGGCATCTGCCCTTGCCTACGGATCAGAAGCTCAAATCCCTGCCCACCACGTTGTCCGATCAGCGGGCATCCCAGGTTCTGGATTTCAGGTCGAAGGCCAGTTGCAGGGAGATGTCCTCAGATAGAGGTGAGCCGAGCCGCCACCGCGTGGGAGTGAAACCCATGGTCATCCGCCGCCAGGGATCTCTGTCCAGGATGGTCCCGACCCAGTATGTGCTCTCCCGGAGCATGTTCTCTGCGATGGAGAACTGGGGTTCGGCAACCATGACCGACTCCGTGTCATCGTCGAGAAGCGCGGATCCTCCGAACAGCGCGATCAAGCGGGTAAAGATCCGAGTGGGCATGGTCGGGTCAACGCTCTCCACGTGGAGATAGCAGTCATCGTGGCCTGAATAGAACACGCGTGACCGCGGGAATTCGCGCAAGAGGCAAGAGCCTTGGCTCCAGAGGCGGGAGGCGAGTGCGACTTCGTCCGCCACGTCATCGGAAAGCGGACCCTCCACGTCCAGGACATCGGCACCATAGTGGCTCCAGCTGCCATCAAAGAACCGGTTGAGATCACTCCAGTCCATCGTGAGCAGGTCGCTGGGCGCTGATCCGTGGGCTTGCGCCCAGGTGATGTCCTGGGCAGTGGCCTGGATCCCTTGTTGCCGAGCGATCTCGCGTGGTCGAAGGGGATCGCCGTCAGGGTCGAGCCAGGAGTATTGATCGATGTTCAGGACCACAGCGGTGCTCTGTGTTGTCGGGGTGAGCACGTCGATGAGGTCGCAGGTCCGCGCCGCGGTTCCGTTGACGATATGGACGCCGTGGGAGGCGCTGACGTTGATCGTCAGTGGAAAGCCGGGGCCGTCGAGACCGAGTCGGTTGGTTCCGAAGGCGTTCCAGCCGTCGACACGGACGTCCTTCATGAGCCGCTGTCATCGTGCCGGGTTGCTGCCGACTCGATGATCAGTTGCTCGGGGCGCGGAAGGGCCGCTGGTTCGTCTTCGACGGAGTAAACCTCAAAGCACGACAGGTAGCCGTCCTCGACGAAAAGGAGCGCTCCGGAACCCTCATCGCGAAGATGCGCTGAGATGAGCACGCCGTTCTGCACAGGTGCGCTGGCGGCCCGCGGAGCCGACTCGACGCGGAGATCTATCGTGGCGCATCCGCACGTGCAGCGGCCGGTGACAACGGCGGTCGGAACCTGGGCGCGTAGTTCCTCACTTCCGGGGAAGTCCTGCGCCAGCATGGCCAGCACCACGGCCTGTTCCTCAGACGTCATACGGCGATCGGTCATGGTCACGTGATCTACGGTACGCGAGCGGAGTCCGCGAAAAATCGGCAGAACCGCCGCCACGGAATCTCCGGTGGAGATCGGTGGGCGAAAAAGCCTGATCTTGCTAACGCGGTTGCTAACGACGCCAATGCCGTTTAGATACGGGTTTGGGCTGGTAGCTTCCCCTGATGGCGGAGTGGATCAAGACCGGTGGGCCGTCCCGATTGACGGATCTGGTGGCACTGGGTGCGCTGACGTCGTTGCTGCCGCGGGCGGTCCTGGACGGGGCAATCGAAAAGTACGAGCGCCGTGAGCAGCGGGTGCGGAAGCTCCCTGCGCACGTGGTGGTCTATCTCCTGATCGCGCTGTGCCTGTTTCCCGACGATGACTACGAGGAGGTCGCCGAGAAGCTGACCGGGATGCTCGCGTTGATGCCGGGCTCGCGGTGGGAGCCGCCGACGCGAGGTGCGGTGACGCAAGCCCGGCAGCGGCTGGGCGCCGAGCCGGTCAAGGAAGTGTTCGAGTGTGTGGCCCGCCCAGCCGCCTCCCCGACGACGGAGGGTGCCTGGCTGGGGCGATGGCGGCTGATGGCGATCGACGGATTCGTGCTCGACCTGCCCGACACTCCGGCGAACCTCGAGGAGTTCCCCAAGGACAGCGCGGGCGGCTACGAGACGGTATTTGCGCAGGCCCGGGTCGTGGCCATCAGCGAGTGCGCCAGTCACGCGATTGTCGCGGCGGATGTGTCGGGCTGCTGGGACGGTGAGCAAACCCTGGCCTACTCCTTATATGAGCGGCTGGAGGAGGACATGTTGCTGCTCGCCGATCGCGATTTCTACAGCTTCTACGCCTGGGGCCAGGCCCGCCGTACCGGCGCCCAACTGCTGTGGCGAGTGCAGGCCGGGCTGCGCCCGTACTGGCTGCGGGATCTGGACGACGGGTCCTGGCTCGCGGTCATCACCAACCCTGTGGTCGGCCTGCACAGGTCGCAGAAGGATCGACTGCGTGAAGACGCCCGCCAGGGCCGCTCCCTCGATCCCGACCGGGCGGTGATCGTCCGCGTGGTCGACTACACCGTGCCCGACCGCAAAGGCGACCACATCAGGCTGATCACCACCATCCTCGACCCGGCCGAGGTCACCGCCGGGCGCCTGGCTTCCTGCTACCACCAGCGCTGGGAAGCCGAAACCGGGTTCGACCAGTTAAAGACTCATCTGCGCGGGCCGGGCCGGATCCTGCGCTCCCGCACTCCCGACCTGGCGCGCCAGGAGATCTGGGCCTACCTCCTCACCCACTGGGCCCTGGCCACTCTGATCTGCGTTGCGGCCACCACCGAGGGGGTCGACCCCGACCGGATCAAATTCCTGGCCACCCTGCGCATCGTGCGCCGCTCGGTCACTGACCGGGCGGCCTTTCCCCCCTGAGCCCCACGACGGCCTTTGGACCCGCACCGTCCACCAGGTCGGCCGACCTCGCAACCGCAACCCCGCCCGCCGGCACCGCAGCTATCCCCGAGCCGTCAAGCGCGCCCGACGCAGCAGCTACAGAGAACGCCGCCCCTCCGACAAGGGCATCCGGCACGCGGGACCGCCCACCGTCGCGTTACTGCCGCGGCAACCTCGAATCAGAGCATGATCGTTAAATAAACGGCATTGGGCTAACGACGCCCCTGGACATCGGTGGACGTCCCTGGAAGACGATCAAGTGGAGAGGGGCTTTGAACAGGCGTTTGTGACACTCGTAGACGTCGATGGACGAGCTCGGCCTTACTACGGATCAGATGTTCGGTGCGGAGTTGCCACCTGGCCCTAAGCAGCACGAAGAGCATTGGCCCCGAAGGACAGAGTTTCTTTCAGCGATCGACGTACATGGCAAAGGGGCTCGGAGGAGGGTCGTAGGTGACCCGCACACGCAGCTCCCAATGGCTGGGCTTGTCTGTGTTCTCCCTGGCTGGTCGACCGCACGGGCAAGTCCATGGATCGGTGTCGTCAATGTCTTCGATCGGTGGCCAGAATCGGAACCACACCTCCCGCGTCTGAGGCTCCTCTCGCCCTGCTGGCCAGTGCTCGATATGGAAGCGGTAAGGCTGGTTGGCGTGAATCAGAAGCGGCAGGCTGATCGGCGTGCGGGATGTGCCGTTCCAGCCTGCGGCCTGCACTCGATATGCGCGTGGCACGGTGATCGTAGCGAATAGGCTCGGCGACCCACCGATCGCGCTGTCTTCAAGAGTGGCTGCGACCTTCCCAGGATGTGGAGGCGCCAGCCTGTCGTGCCGATCCTCGCGCTCATCGTGACGTCGTTCGGCCTCAATCCCGGAGAGTCTTGCAGCCTCATCAGCCGACCTGCGCGCCGCTCTGGCGGATACTGCGGCGAAATACCCCGCTCCCACAGCGACGACAAAGGCGGCCAAAGCGATCCAGTCCCCAGCGTCCATAGCCGATTACCGTAGCTGTGGAAGGACCATGAGGGTGGAGTAGCGGAGAAGTTCTTGGTCACGTCCAGCGGAGTGGTGTACAGCAACACCGCCTTACACGATCACACTCCGTCGGACCGCATTCACCGTCCGATTAGGACGAGGAGCCGCCAATAAGGCTGTGCCCTTGCAATGAAGGGAACAGCGTTGGATGACTCCCCCTCTGCGGAACATGTACGGAATGATCAAGAACAAGATGATCGGCAACTGTGTCGTTTCGGCAGGTCACGGTAGCCATGCAGGGCGAGAGGCGATCGCACTTCTAAAGCGGTGCCTTTCGGAATCGGTCATCTCCGCATGAAGGGGACCGTATAGGAGGGCTGTCGGCCATTCATCGCGTCAATCAGGTCGTTCTCGGTCAGGTTGAGTGTGAAGGCGCTACCTGCTTGTTGTGGGTCCCAACCGTGATCAATGGCCCTGCGTATGGTCGCCGTCACGAGCGCGGGTTGTATGGCCATCGCTCGTTCCCCGTACCAGGCATCCGGCCGAGAGCAAGGAAGCGACACCAGGAGAACGCGCCCCGGCCCATCAGCCGATTCCACTGCAAAGGTCAGCGGTCCCCAACTGTTTGCCTCGCAGTACGTGGGCTTATGGCGGACCCGCCAGCGGTAGGCGATGCCGTCGACCGTGATGAGCCGTGAGCCCTTCTTGGGGATCGACATGAAAACAGCCTCCTGCTCTGGTCCGTGGGAGAGCCGAAACCAATGACAAGTGACACGAGACGCCCGCAAGCTTAACCCCTGCTCAGTCGCATGATCGAGTGATTTCCGCAGGTGGCTGGATCCGGTGCCGGAGATCACTCAGATTTACGAGGGCAGGGCGCAACAAGGGCACACGATGGCGCGGGACGCTCGGAAACGCCGAGAACCGGTGAGAGCCCGAGATGCAGGTGAAGTGCCCGCCTGGGATATCCGCCCAGGTCTGGGACCGGGCCTTCTCGACGCTCAGGGGGTATGCGTCGACTCCTCCTCACGGGAGGGGCGCGAAGCCTCCGCCGGTGACCAGAACTGCACTTTGAACAGGACCAAGCTGATGATGTCCGTCGTGAAATCCTCATCGCTGAGAAACTTGCGGTGGATTCGGAACCGCCACTCTTGATCTCGGCGGCCGAGGTCGAACTCCTCGTTGTACGTAACGCCCCCGGACCAGGAGCTGATCGCGTAGACCTTCCCGGAGGTCAGGTGGATGCTTCCCGACTGGCTCTCATCCCAGTCCGTGGCGGCCGGCTCGCCGTCCCAGAGCTCGTACTTGATGAGCGCGTGATCGCAGTGGGTGGGGTCGAGCGCGATGGCGTTGAGGCTGCTGTCGGCCCAGATCTCGCCGGTGGCGAAGAAACCGGAGATACGATCCTTCGCGTCGACGTCTTCGACGTCCACGATCCCCTCCAGGTACCGCTGTATCTTGCGCGGGTCGAGAAGCGTTTTGATGATCTCTGCCATGGCGCTCCCTGCGAGTGTGCTGGATACATGCGCGCTGATCATGGCGCACGGAGCCGACAATTTGGACAAGAAGGCTGCGCCACCGGCGTTCCGTCACGGCGGGGCGCCAGCGGGACCAGTACGCCGCCCGTCCGCCTGCTCGGCTGAATAAAAGGCGAAGAGATGGAGTGTGGTGACGAATGCTCCGTGAAATGATCACGACATGATCGATGCTCGGACCGGTTGGTACTTCATGCACGCTTCGGTCAAGGGCGTGGTGCTGGTGGACGGTCGAGTGTTGCTCTGCCGGAATCCGCGGGGAAAGTGGGAGCTTCCGGGAGGATGGCCATCGAAGGATGATGCCACTCTGGCGGATGTCGTTCAGCGGGAGGTTCGGGAAGAGAGCGGTCTTGACGTGGTGGCGGGTCCGGTCGTTGGTGCGGAGATCTTCGATATCGAGGGCGCGGGGAAAGTGCTCATCGTGGCCTTGCGTGCCACGGTGAGCGGTCCGGTTTCCCTGCGCCTCAGTGGAGAGCACAGCGACCTTCGATTCTTTCCATTTGACCAGCTTCCCGAAGACCTTGAGTCCGGATATGCCCCGCTGATCAATGCGGCGAGCCATACCGCATAGCCCGAGTCTGGGTGACCAACTGGGTGACAATGACCCTGGACGGAGCCGGACACCTGTGGACCACCGTGGACCGCACGCCGAGCTCAGAGCCGGTATCGGCCCTGATCAGGTACGTGCCCCGGTTGCCTGGGGGTCAGGAGGGCTTGGTGGCTGAGGGCAGGACGCCTACACCTTCGCGATCTCGACGCTTACGATGACGCCATGGGCCTGGGTAAGGGGAAAACAGAGCACTCCGGAGCGCGTGACATGAGCCGCAAGCATGGGCACTGGGGGTTCACGGAGGAGGCGAAGGCGTGGGCCAGTAGAGCTCGCCGGCGCGATGAGAAGGACGAACTGGAGACCGCGCTCGACGAGCTGACGGACGATGAGTCCGAATAAGAGGCGAGGGCGCTAGCGGGTCCAGTGTTTGATTGTCGGCCGAACTGTCCTTACCTACCTGTTCGTGGCGGTCAACTTCTTGAAATCGTTGTGGAACGGTGTAAACCGACGAGCTGAGGCGGCTGTCTTCCTGGGTGGCACGTGTGGCAACGAGTCACACGGCCGAGGAAGGCGTGACAATGGCTTACCGGTTTAACTCACCCCCTGGATGGCCGGTCCCGCCGGAAAGCTGGCGCCCTCCGAAGGGATGGCAGCCGGATCCATCCTGGCCTCCGGCACCACTCGGTTGGGAGTTCTGGGTAGCCGCGCATGAGCCGCCGGCGCCTCCCGCGCCCCAGGTCCTGCCGCAATCCACTCCTGCGCCCGTGCTACCGGAACGGAGCGGCGGAGGGCTGTTCGGCGGGAAAAAGAAACTGGAGGCGGAAAACGCCGAACTGCGCGCATGGGTCGAGCGGCTGGGCGGCATGGATGCCATGCGGGTCTCCGCGATGACCGGGGCGTTGCATGCCGAACATCGGGGTCTGCAGACGGCTATCGCCGATGCCACGCGGCGCCTGCACGAGATCGAGCAGCAGATTGTGCAGACCGAGGAAATCGCGCTGCTGCAGGAGGTTGGCGTCTACGAATACCGGCACCCACTGAGCGACGCGGTGGCCTACAAGGACCGGCTGGCACAGGTCAAGACCCGCATCAAGGCGATGTCCAAGGACAACGAGGCGGTGCTGGGCTCCACCGGCTGGCAGGTCAACGGGTCGGCGGCCGAGGGACGCCGGATGGTGCGTGATTTCTCCAAGCTGATGCTGCGCGCCTACAACGCCGAGGCCGACAACTGCGTACGCACGATGCGCCCCTACAAGCTGCAGTCGGCCGTCGACCGCCTGGAGAAGGCCGTGGAGATGATCGTCAAGCTCGGCAAGACGATGAGCATCCACGTCAGCGGTGACTACCACCGGCTGCGCATCTACGAGCTGGAGCTGACCGCCGACTACCTGGCCAAGCAGGAGGAGGAAAAGGAACTCATCCGTGCCCAGCGCGAGCAACAGCGCGAAGAGGAGGCCGCGCGCCGGGAGTTCGAACGGGAGAAGACCAGGCTCCGAAAGGAGGAGGCCCACTATCGCTCCGCGCTGTCCAAGCTACTGGCCAAGGGTGATGAGGCAGGAGCGGAAGAGCTCAAGGCGAAACTGGAGGAGATCGGCGCGGCGGTCAGCGACGTCGAGGCACGCGAGGCCAACATTCGAGCCGGCTACGTTTATGTGATCTCCAACGTCGGCGCGTTCGGTGAGAACGTCGTCAAAATCGGCATGACCCGACGCCTGGAACCCGAGGACCGCGTCCGGGAGCTGGGCGATGCCTCGGTGCCGTTCAGGTTCGACACCCACGCGCTGATCTTCAGTGACGATGCGGTCGGCCTGGAGGGGCGGCTGCATGCCCTGTTGAACGACCAGCGCGTCAACAAGGTCAACCACCGCCGAGAGTTCTTCCACACCACGCCCGCAGAGGTCAGGGATCTCCTGGAAAAGGTCGCCGGTCAGCATCTTCTTGAGTACCGGGATACTCCTGAGGCCCTGGAGTGGCGTCAGTCGGTTCATGCGAAGCCGGCAGCAGTCTGAGACCGCATCGTGCAACTGATCGCCAGGACGCCCAGGGCACATTTAGGGCACATGGCGTTGGAAGGCAACCGAAAGTACTGTCAAATGATGGCAGCGTTTTCGCAGCTCAGGCGAGGTTCCCCTGATTCCGATGCAGGTCAAAGACGTGTGGAATTAGAACCCGGCCTACAGGCCGACTCGTCCGCCCTGTCCTCCTCTGACCTGCGGTGAAGCCTTGATCAAGCAAGATCAAAGCGGCCGGAGGGCACAATGGGGGCACATTCACGTGAGCCCACTCGCCGCGGCGAAGGCGTGGTCCAGGGCCGTACGCGCCCGCTCGGACACCTCGGGGACCAGCAGTCCGTGGAGATCCACGATTGTGGTGACGGCCGCAGGCGATTATTTTTCCGCGCCGGGTCCACGAGCATCGGACGGTCGAGCACGTTCGCCGGGAATAGCACCCCGGTGACCTTTGCCGCCAAGGCGAAGCCCTATCGCACGGCGGTGGGATGGTCGTCCTCCCACGCGGCTTCGTCCTGCGGTTTGTCCGGCTCCATGTCGGCTCCTACATGAAGCTGTTGAGTCGGTCAGGGCCAGAGCCGGAACGCTCGCACGGATGCCCCATCCGATAGTGGGTGACGGTGTGTCATCGATCGAATACCTTAAGTGGCGCTAGATGTGGTCGTGTTGGGTGACCGCCGACCTCTCATGGCCTCGCGCCAGCTCCGTGGCCATCTTGCGGAGCGTCATCGCCAGCCGCGAGGCTCGATGGTCACGTACCACTCGCCAACCTGGAAAACGCTCACGTGGCTGCCGTCGGCCTCGTCATCCCTCTTGTGGACAAACGCGCAGATCTTCCCGTCGAGTTCGCCGATGTCCGACTCCTGGCTGCGGCTGAAGCGGCGCATCAGCTCCGCCGGGTCGAGCCCGCGGAAGAAGGGCATACTGAAGATTGCGCCCAGTAGTTCGTCTCCCCGGCTCTCGCACACGTCGAGCCACTGGAACGGGGCCAAGGGCTCGGTCGTCGTCATGCGGGACATGGTGGCAGGCCGTACCGACACCCGGTCGGGATCGGCCACCACCCCAACGGGAGCGATCCGGGATCACCCGGATCGACGCGAGCAGGGCACGACGAGGGCGCACGAGTGTATGAGACGACCGGAAACACCGGGAACCGGCGGGAGGCCGAGTTCTGCGGGCACTGCGACTGCACCCGGTCAGGTCGGCGCGCTCATCTTTTCCAGTACGCCCATGAGCGAGCCCACGCGGCGGCCTCCGTGATCGCCGAGCCGTAGTGTGCCGATCCGCCAGATGGCGTCCTGTGCCGCAGTCTTCGCATCGTCCCCGAGTGCCGCTTCCAGGACCTTAAGTGCCCTGAAGGGTGCGTGCCAGCGTTCGATGGTCGAGGGTGGCGCGTCGGCGCCCGGGTACTGAGTCAACAGGTCCTCGCTGAGGTGGCGCACCTCGTCGCGCAGTTCGGCGAGCACGGCCGGGCCGGGTGTCTGCGCCAGCGAGGTCATAACGCGTCTGGCCAAGGGGACGTCCAGGCCGGTCAGTTCACAGGCGGTCTCCGCTATCAGGGCGGCGACCTCGCGGATTCTGCCGGGGGCGGGATCGGCGATGAGATCGGCCACGCGCGGGTCCCCGGCGAGGTAGGCCAGGTGATCGATCCTGTCCTGGTCGGCCGCTAGCGTGTCCACGGTGTCCTGCGACGCGTCCAGGATAGCGCTCAGGTGCTCGCCCGCCAGCCACCTGGCATCCAGCCGCCTGTGGGTGACGGCCTCTCCCAGTGCCAGCCCGGCCACGCGGGGATCGTCCTGTTCGGCGAGCTCGGCCCAGGCCGACAGGGCGGGAGGGAGCTCTTCGAGTTCTTCGAGCTCTTCGGGATCGAATAGGTCGAGCACGGTCAGCAGCCGGCCGTGCTCGGCGTAGACCAGCTGCCCGTCTCCGTTGGCGTTCCAAAACACGCTGAGTGCCCGCCCTCTGCGGGACAAACCGGTCAGGACATCCGGCCGCGACCCCTGGAAACCGTTCGGCTCCACCAGTACGGTCCACTCTCCGAGGGGGCCGGCCAGTGCCGCGCCGGCATGGACGGGAATCGCGTCGTACGCGGCCTGGACCGTCTCCGCGTACGTCCGGCTGCCGACCCCGTCCTCCCGTCGGCCCGCTGCGGCGAGCACATCGGTGGCGGGCAGATCCTCGACCCAGGTGATGCACAGCGGCACGGTCAGCGTCTCCTCCACCAACCGGCCGTAGTACGCGAGCACCTCCGCGTCCAAGTGCTTCTCCTTTGACCTACCTCGAACGGCCCGGCCTGCCGAAGTACCGGAGACCGGGCCGAACCGCCCACGATGCGCCTGACGGTTACGGGGCTTCGGAATCAGGAACGATCTGCTCGTCCGCGAGTGTATCGGTGCCTGGTGGCGGCGGGTAGTACCCGTTTATTCCCGGTTGCTGACTGTCTGAAATCCGTAGCACGAACTTCTGTTTTTCCAGTACACGGTTGCGCTCGAACCACCAGCCTAGCCAGGAGCCGGAAGTGGAATTATCGGTGGCTAGGATTGCGCGTGCCGAGTAGTTCGTGCCCGCCTTCGATGCCCCTTGGTGCGAAGCGGCGAAAGGAAACTCATCGCACGATCTTACTATAGTGACCCCGTTGATCACCAACTTCTTCGTGTATCGCTTGCCAGGCGGACGAGGCCTCGGGTCGCTGAAGCTGATGTCGCATTGCTTAATGGCGATCTTTCTGTTCTCCCCGCCTAATCCCTTCCTGGAGGTATCGGTGTTCCGCTGCAGCGCTTTGTTCCAAGTGGCGCCCGGAACCTGTTTGCCGGGGTCACCTGGAACAGTGCTGGAGGCATTGTTCCAAGCATCCCAGATGTGCTGTGCCGACTCCTTGACCGGATTGGTGATCAGCTGGTTGTTCGGACCCTTGACTTGGTTCGCCTTGCTCAGCTCGAACACCGGGCGGCCATCCTTGAAGACCACGCAACCACCCTGGGACGTCTTGATGGCGGGAGAGCTGTCACACCGGAAGACCGGGTTCTCCGTCATCAGGTAGCCGTAAGGGTCGTCTATCTGCTCCGTCATGTGAACCTGTGGCTGCAGCTTGCAGCGGTGCCTGTGGTCAGGGCCCGCGAAGTCCGCGGCGTTGGAGGTGAAGGTGTAGTTGCCGCCGTTCTGGGCCCATCCCTCGGGGCTGTTGTAGATGAATTTGTTGAGACCTACCGGAGCCACTGAGCATTTGTTCGACGGATTGAACGCGAGTCCCAGGTTGAACGGGAACACCTGCGCTGCCGCTTTGGCGCCGGCCACGGCGGCCGGGATACTCGACTTCCCATCACGGTCGACCTGATCCAGATAGACGAACAACTTGAATTGCCGACTCTTGTACTGGTTGGCCTGCCGAGCCTGATCGTTTTTGGATTCTCCGGTGAAAGAATGGGCGATGAGCGTGATCCGGGCGTCGTACCTGAGCGAACCCATAGTTCTGCCGTTCACTGTGTGCGTGACGCTGGAGCCGATCTCACCCCACATACACCAGTTATAGGAGTTCTTCACCGCGTAAGCTTTCGGCCCGGTCAGCGCGCGGCATTCTGCGGGGTTCTGGATACGGTCGTAGCTGAACGCCGGCTCCGCCGCCTGGGCGCTCACCCGGGGAGCGGACGGAGAGGCGGGTGGGTCCACGGTGAACGTCTGCCAACCAGACCATCGCCCGGTCACACCACCGGTGGTGGCACGAGCCCGCCAGCGCACCTTCCAACCATCGGAGAGCTTGCCGGTCGGCACCCGGACCAATCCCACGGACCCGGCTCCGGACTTGGCGCTGCCGACCCAGATCAGCCCCTTGCCCTGGGACGGCGCCGCCGGATCGTGCTCGACCTCGACCTCCGCGACGGCCCTGCGCTTTCCCCCGGTGGTCTTGACCAGGAGTTCCGGCGTGCTCGTCCCCACGACGGCACCGTCGGCGGTCTTGCGTGTGTGTGTCCACGCCCCTTCCACCGACGGGGCGGCTTCACCGGCCTGGGCCGAGGTTTTCGCCCGTTGCTTCTGCGCCATCGACACGAACGACCCGATGCCGAACCACCACTCGTAGGGTTCGGCCATGGTGTTGCCCGCGCTGTCTCTGGCGCCGCTGACCGTGACCCAGTACCAGGAGTCAAGCCCCGTATCTGGGGTGAATGTCAGCACCCTTCTGTCGGCACTCATTGTCGTCTGGCCCGTCAGCGGCCCGTCGAAGATGTCCTCAAGCAGCAGGGACGCGTGGGTCACCGGCTCGCTGAAGGTCACCCTGACCTGGGCGTCGGGGCTCACTTCCTCGTCGCTGTCGGCCGGCTCCACGTCAATGACGGTCGGCGCGGTCGTGTCCGGTCCGGGGGTGGGCGTCGGATTCTGACCGCCACCGTCATCGATGTACGTCACCTTCAGCACGGGCGGGTGCGGATCGAACGTATTCGACGTATCCGCCTCGGACGCGTGGTAGCCGCGATCGTACATGGGAGCATCCGCCGACTCATCGACACCGCGCAGCATGAACCCGTAGCCGTTCTGGCCCGAGGCCCAAGTCTGGACGATGTCCTTGACCTGCCAAGTCCAAGCGACATCCACCTCCGGGGCGTCGTCGGCGCATCCACCAGGATCCCGGGCGACCACTTGGCCGATATCAGTCGTCGGCGGCTGGTTGTCCCAGGTCAGTGTCTCGGCGTTCCACGCGCTGGTGACCTGCTGTGCCACGATGCCCGACGTACTGGTCCCACAACCGTAGGCGTCGTTGTTCCATAATTCCAGCTCGGCGGTGACGATCGCCTTGCCCGCAAGCGCCGACGCGTCGAAACCTAGGTAAGTACGCTCTGTAGCTTTGGAGAACTCCTCATAATTGTATGAACCGGCCCAGAGCGTCGGCCCATCCGGCCCCACCGACCCCAGGTCGTCTACCCAGGTGTCGCTCTGCACCGGCAGGGAGATCGTGCGCTGCTCGCCCGGAGGATCGGTCGGGGTGGGCGTCGGCGTGGAGGTTGACGACACTATGGTGAACAACCAACTGTACGGCGCCACCATCGGGTGCCCATCAACGTCCTGGGCCCCGCTGACCTCCGCCGCGTACTGGGTGCCCAGCGTGAGGGGCGCGGCTGGTGTAAACGTCACGGATTGGCTGGACGCCCCGACAGCTGACGCGCCCTGAACCGTCTGTCCGGCCGGGTCCTTGAGAGTGATCTGCACCCCGTTGATCGGTTCGCTGAAATGTGCCTCGATGCGGACATCCGGCTGCGCGTTTGTCGCCCCGAGGTCGGGTACGGTCCTGATCACGGCGGGTTCGTCGGGATCGGGCTGGGGGTTGTTGGGATTGAGCGAGTTCTACAACTCCTCGCTCACATCGTCGGGGCGCGCGAACGCCACTCCGGGGTTCTCCACGAACTCCGTCGCCGCCCCCTGCATCGCGTCCGCTGCCTCCTCGGAGACCTCACCCGCCTCTACCGGCGTGTTTGACCGATGCGTGACAGCGCGAATCTCATCGGGGGTCGCGTCGTCGGGGAAACCCTCACCCACCTTGAACCACGAGATCTCGTCAACCGGGGGATGTGCCGCCGGCGTGTATTCGATCATAAGGGTGGGCGGGTGGCGGTAGCCCGGGTAGGGGTCGCCGCTGTGTTCGCTGGAGTAGTACTGCCGCCAGTTGATGGTCGCGCTCTCGCTGAGGGCCCGTAGCACCATTCCGTGGTTGGGCTCGTCTCGTTCGATCCAGCCGCGGGCCATGCTGGTGACCCGGTGCACCAGCTGCTCTTCCTTGGCGCACCAGCTGGCGGGGTCGGCCTCGTAGTTGTAGCCGGCCGCGTTCGCGCCTTGCAGGCTGCTGGAGAACGAGGGCTGCCTGGACCAGCTCAGGTTGTTCGTGCCGCCGTTGAGGGTCCAGGTGGAGGTGACCTGGGCGGCCGCGATCGACCCGAGGTTGTTGCCGCACAGCTGACCGCCGGGGCCGCCGGACTTGTAGTTCCACATCCACAGGTCCGCGTCCACCACGGTGGCACCTTCGAGCGCGGGGTCGTCGGTGTCAAACTTCAGGTACACCCGGGCGATGTCGGCGCTGGTGGAGGTGGTGCCGACACGCAGCCAGCCGGCTGCGGCGTTGTTGGTGCTGGGGCTGTTCTTGCTGACCCAGGCGTCGTCGGGTTCTCCGCCGCCGAACCATTCGGAGGCGGCGGCGATCGTCACCGGGTAGGCCACCGCGGTGTCGGCCAAGAACTTCTCGTCCGGGGTGAACACCAGCTCCGACGTCGTGCCGGAGGTTTCCACGCGCGCGTCGACTGGTGAGGTCCTGCCCTCGTCGGGGGAGGCCTCTACCTTGGCGTCCATGGCGGTCAGCACGATCGGCGCCGCCGCCGCCTTGCCCTTGGCGTCCTTGAGTTGCGGCAGTCCTTGGGGCGTCGTGCCGAACGTGGTGCCTTCGGGCAGGGTGAGCGGCAGCCGTACGGTCACCGGGCCGGCCGGTTTGCGCCGGAAGACCACCTGGGAGATGAATCCGTCGGCCAGGGCCATCACCACCAGGTCCGCTCCCGGCGCCACGGCGTCGGGGTAGGTGACCGTGCTGCCGGAGATTTTCGGCTCGGGCAGCGCCCGGGTGGCTTTCAGGCCGGTCGTGCCCTGCTCGCCGTCCGCCGACACCAGGTGTTTGGTACCGCGTCCGCCGAAGGTTAGCGGGCTTTTGACGCGCGTGGCCTGGAGCTTGCCGTCGCGGGTGACGATGCGGGTGTCGATGGGCTCCCAGGCGCCGCTGGCCGGGTTCTTCAGCTGGACGGGGCGGGTGTACAGCTCGGCTCGCAGGTTCTTGCCGTTCGGAGTCGCCCAGACCTTCATGGTCTCGGTGAACCGGGAGGGCACCTCAACGGGTTTGCCGGACGTGGCCGCTTTGTCCCAGGCGGTCTTGAGCGTTGGGTCCGATGCGGCGCCTGATTTTGTTGTCGATGCGGAGGCCGGGGTGGGGGGTGGTGTGGGGCCCTGGGCGATCGCGGGCGCGCTCATCAGCGCGAGCGGCAGCGTGAGAGCCGTGATCAGGGCAGCGCGACGGCGCGTCCGGGCGGATAAGCCCGACGCTAATCGTGATGTGTTCACTCCAGCCTTTCGAACGTATATGGCAAAGTGAAGTGATCATCACACAAGGCAGCAATAAAAGTAAAGATCGCTGTCAGTCCAAATATCGCGGCACCCGCGGGCGCCGTCCTTCATCAGGCCGGCCAGTCGATCAATGAACACGGCGAACCGCTGCAGGCGGGTCGCCCTTGAATGCCCGTAGAGAAATTCCTCATACCACAGACAGATCTCGGCGCAGATCGTGCTGTTACTCGCGTTGGTTCCGTTCCGGGGTTGAGAAACAATGGAACAGCCATTATCGTTGATAACGATCTTGCTTCTCGCAGCCGCCTCGACCTGGCCAAACATGAAGTTCCGAGAAGCTAAGACCATCTGAAACGAAGGTCGCCACCACGAAAAAGCTGCCGCGCCACCCTACCTAACCTACGACGGGATGCCCCAGTACTAACGGCTGCCCTGCCGTTCCTCAACCCCGGATTCCAATGGGTGTCTTTGTGGTGCTCGGGTCGGCCCGCCTGACCTCCTATGCCTTCGTGAACACTCAACCCAATCTTGCCCATCAGCCCGCTTTGACGGCCGGAAGAGTAAGCGACATAGTCACCTACTCATGCCTGCGGGTTCCTTTATCCAGCCCGCATGCCCGGCAGTAGAAAAATGTGACCTTCGTCATAGACTTTAAGGAGCGTACTTCCTGGAAGGTATTGTCGTTCACATCATCTGAGGTGGGACTCTGTGACGCGCCGATATTCTGTGCACCCATTTGGGATCCCGGTACTACATTCGTAGATCTTGATTCGTTTAGCTTCGTGATCAGGCGGAGTTGGTTCATCGTCTGTGCGTGACCTGTCGCCTCACCTACGATCTCGTCGTGTCCTGGGATGTCGAGCTGACCGCGCTGACCGAGCGGATCACTGGTCCGCTGTTCACTCGACCCGAACCTCGCCAGACGTTCTCCGATCTGGTGCGTGCCCTGCTGGCCGACGTACCGCGCAAGAATTCCTGGCAGTTGGCCGACCACGTCGGTCATCGCACCGCCTACCGGTTTGAGTGGCTTCTGAATGGCGCCAAGTGGGACGCCGACGCGCTGCGTGATGAGATCCGCAGCTATGTGCTGAAGCACCTGGGCCGCGACGATGGGGTGTTGATCGCCGACGACACCCAGGCGATTAAGAAGGGCGGCAAGTCGGTCGGGGTGGCGCCGCAGTACTGCGGCGCGACCGGCCAGGTGGAGAACTGCCAGGTCATGCCGATGCTGGCCTACGCCTCCAGCGCGGGGCATACCTTCATCAACCGACGCCTGTATCTGCCCGAGAGCTGGGTCGATGACGCCGACCGGCGAGCCGCCGCGGGCGTGCCCGCCCACGTCACCTTCACCAAGCCGCACCAGGTGATCGCCATGCTGACCGAAGAACTGATCGCCGGCACCCCGTTCGGCTATTTCTGCGCCGATTCCGGCTACGGTCGTGACCCAGCACTGCGTGCGTTCTGCCATGAGGAGGAGATCGCCTACGTGATGGCCGTCCCGGTCGATCTGCCCCTGATCGCCGTGCAGGGCACGGCCGAGCCGCTCGGGCATGTGCTGGATCGACTACTGGCCCGCGGCGGGGTCGGCCTGTGGGAGCGCCGCTCGTGTGGTGCGGGCACGAAAGGGGCGCGGTTGTATGACTGGGCGGCCGTAGCGGTGGCCGTCAAGGACCAACTCCCGACCTGCGGTTTCGCCCACACCGTGCTGATTCGCCGGTCCATCGCAGATCCGGCCGAGGTGGAGTTCTTTCTGGCCCACGCCCCGACCGGCACCGCCATCACCGAGCTGATCAAAACAGCGGGACTGCGCTGGAAGATCGAAGAGAACAATCAGAGCGGCAAGGACCTGCTCGGCCTGACCCAATACCAGGTCCGCAAATGGGCGCCCTGGCACCGGCACGTCACCACCGCCATGCTCGCCCTGGCCTTTCTGGCCGTCACCCGCGCCAGCCTGCCCACCGACCCCGCCGACGCCCCTCCCAGGGCCAACCAGGGAAAAGACCGTCCGCCACCGGAGAAGACCAGCTGATCCCACCCCGGCTGATCCGGCCTTCACTCGCCGAGATCCGCCGCATCCTGGCCCGCCTGCTCATTCCCGCCGTCAACGCGATCGGCCATGTCCTGGCCTGGTCCGCCTTCCGCCAGATCCACCAAACCCGCGCCCTGATCAGCCACTACCGCCAACGCGGCGATCCTCTACCTCAAGATCTACGAATGTAGTACCAGGAAGCGCCTCTTAGGTCTGCTCTTGTTCCGTCGCTGTTCTGTGGGACATCGGAATCAGCGAGAAGTGATGTGAGGCGTTCGCAAGCGTAACCGCTGATCATCGGCAAGATCGAGCTGTCTTCGCAGGTGACCACGTTACGGGTCGGAGGTCACCCAGATCTACGAGGGCAGGGCACTTCCAGGGCACATGGGCGCGAGAAGCAATGCGAAACAACGAGAACCAGTGAACGCTAAAAGCCCAGCTCAGAATGCCTTCTAGGAGATCACCGCAGGTCAGTCACGATGACGGATCAGATCTCGATGTTTTGAGCCCACAAGCTGTCTACCCGGATGTTCGGACATAGTCGGACGACTCGGGGCATAGGTTATGACCCTCCATTCGGTTACTTGAAATCGCGGCGTGCCGCTGAGGACAGCAGGAGAGTCGTGATCACCAGGGGGATTGCCACGAAGAACACCGCCTGAAGGACGGACATCCTCCACTCGGGATTCTGGGTGCGGGCTGCCCAGTCTGGGCCTCGTACCAGGAGGGACAGTTCGGCCAGCAGTTGTGAGAAGAAGGCAGCGCAAGCGCAGACCGACACGACGACCGCGGCCCAGCGGGCGGTGGCCCGCCGGCGCAGGACGCCCACGGCGAGCGCTGTCAGGCTGACGATGAGGATCGCGGTCGGTGGGAGTAAGACCATGACGAGGATCCCGTCCATCTCCATGGCCTCGCGGCGAGCCACGTCCCAAAGGACCGCTGACAACACCGCGCCGCCTATCAGGAAGACCGCCGCCACGGTGGTCGCCCAGGACGCCCGATGCTCTGCATGTTCGGAGCGAGGTGTGCCCTGCGTGAGCAGATCTCGCGCGGCGATGCCGACTAGGACACCGGCGACGGCGCCGAAGGGGGCGCCGATGATGGCCAGTCCGCCGATTCCCAGGCCGAAGATCGCTGACGTCTCGGGCCCGATTACGGCTCCGGCGACCGCGCCTGCGATGGCGGCCATCCCTGTGTGGTGCGGACGCAACAGGTTGAGGCCCGCTGCCTTCGATACGTTCGTCTCCATGCCTTAAGAGTGGGGGACGAGGGCTCCGCGGGCTATCCGTTCCCGTACTCAGATGGTGGGAGGGTTACGATGCTCAGCTGCCCAGCAGCGAAGCACGACAACAGGGCCGTGCATCCCGCACATTGGCAAGCACTACCTCATGCCGGAGCAGCCCGAGACCTCACATCGACATATCGCACGCTTTCAGCGTGGGGATGTTGTTGGTGATTTCTGTTCCGGCCGTGCGGGTGTGGCTGATCGATTTGGGAATCCGGAGGCTTAGAGGGCACATCTGTCAATGTGAGGTCTCGGGACATGCTTAACCGGTCGTTCTCATGACACGCTTGACGACTGCGCGGCACCATGTTCACCCGGAATGATGGTCGGATCGAACTCCGCACGGGTGGCGAGCGTGGATCAACAGGCGTTGGTGGAGTACCGGTACCGGGCGGTGCGCGAGGTGCTGGCCGGTTCGCCGATCGGGGAGGTCGCGGCCCGGTACGGGACCTCACGCCAATCGGTGCACACCTGGCGGCAGCGCTTTCAGCAGGAAGGCATGCCCGGACTGGCCGACCGCTCGCGGCGGCCCCGCACCAGCCCGACCCGGCTGTCGGCCGAGATCGAGGCGCTGATCTGCGAGATGCGGCGGCAGCATCCGCGCTGGGGCGCCCAGCGGATTACCCACGAGCTCGGCGCATGCGATCTGGAGCGGGTGCCGGGCCGGGCCACGGTGCATCGGGTGCTGGCCCGGAACGGGCTCATCACCGCTCAGCAGCAAGAGCACAAACGCACCTGGCGGCGCTGGCAGCGTGAGGCACCGATGCAGCTATGGCAACTTGACCTGGTCGGCGGGGTACCGCTGGCCGATGGCCGGGAATGCAAGCTGGTCACCGGCATCGACGACCACTCCCGGTTCGTCGTGATCGCCGCCGTGGTGGCGATCCCGTCCGGGCGCGCGGTGTGTGCGGCGTTCACCGCGGCGATGCGCCGCTACGGCGTTCCGTTCGAGGTACTCAGCGACAACGGCAAGCAGTTCACCGGCCGGCACATCCGCCCGCAGCCGGTCGAGGTGCTGTTCGAACGAGTGTGCCGGGAAAACGGCATCACGCAGCGACTGACCAAACCCCGCTCACCGACCACCACCGGCAAGATCGAGCGATTCCACAAGACCCTGCGCCAGGAACTGCTCGACCACGTGGCACCGTTTGAGTCGCCGGCCGCGGCTCAGGAGGCCATCGACGCCTGGGTGCACACCTACAACCACGCCCGCCCGCACCAGGCACTGAACATGGCCACCCCGGCCAGCGCGTTCCGCTCGCATGGGCCCACCCGCGACGACGCCCCGTCCTCTGCGCCCGCTGTGCCCGCTGCCTCCGCTGAACCCCACCCCGCGCCGATGCCGTCGCCGCGACTGATGATCGAGGTGGTTGAGCCGCCTCTTGCGCCTTCACCCGCCGCAGCGGTGGAGTTCGACGTCCGCGTCCCGCCCAGCGGGGAGCTCAGCCTGGTGCCCGGCAAACAACGCGTCGGGGTGAGCCAGGGCCTGGCCGGTCGAACCCTGACCGTTTGGGCCGGCCTGCGCAGCATTCACCTTTTGCTGGAGGGGCACCTGGTGCGCACCGTCGCCTCCCGGCTGCTGCCCGAGGATCTGGCTTACCTGGCCATGCGCGGGGCTCGCCCAGCGGGAGACGAACCCGCTACCGCGGCGCTGCCCCGGTTCAACGGTCGGCCGGTGCTGGCTGCGGGCCAGGCCGTTGAGGTGGATCGCAAGGTCCACCGCGATGGCCACGTCCTGATCGCCGGCATCACGTGCCAGGTCGCCTTCGCGCTGGCCGGACGCTCGGTCACGCTACGGCTGGACGGTCATCTGATGCACGCCATCGCCGACGGCGCCCTGGTCGGCACCTGGCCCTGCCCGATCAGCGCCGACCAATTGACCGGCCTGGCTGGAGCGCGAGCGGCATCAGCGTCGCTGCCGCCGCCTCCGTTACCCGCAGGGTCAATCCGCGCGCAGCGACGCGTTCACGCCAGCGGCCGGATCATGATCGCGAAACAGTCGATCAAGCTTGGGTCGCGTCACGCCGGCAAGCTCGTCACCGTCGTCATCGAAGACACTCACTTCCGGATCCTCCACGGCGAGGAAGAGATCGCCGTCAAGCCACGCAAGGACCTCACACCCATCACCCGGCTCTACGTTCGCGGCAAGGACACCCAGCCGGGTAACTGACGTCAATCATGTCCCGAGACCAATGCGTCAAGGATGTCCTGAGACCTCACATCGACAACATCGGGGGCACATGGCGTCGGAAGACAGTGGAGAGCACTGTCAATTGATGGCAGCGTTCTGGCAGCTCAGAGGCGATGCCCCTGATTCCGCCGCAGGTCATGAGCAGGCCGAATTAGAACCCGGCCTACAGGCCAACTCCATCGACGCCGAGTTACATCACTTCAAGGTGATCATGTCCATGCCCGGGACAACTCCACTCCTAGCGCGGCTGTTGGTTGAGGAGTTGGCAAACGCAGAGCCCCGCCGCCTGTGGTTGGCGACAGGGCTCAGGAGGTGCAGGATCAGCCTTTGTAGTTGAACACCTGGCGCAGCGTGTGCTGGATCGTGACCAGGTCCTTCTGGTCCGCCATCACCTGGTCGATCGACTTGTATGCCTCCGGATGCTCATCGACCAGAGCTGCGGCACGGTTGGTGTTCCAGGTGCGGCCGCGCATCGCCTCGGTCAGGGACACGGCGGTCAGTTCCCGCTTCGCCCGAGTGCGTGACATTCTGCGGCCGGCTCCGTGAGAGCAGGAGTTGTACGACATCGGGTTACCGAGCCCGCGCACGATGTACGAGCGCGTGCCCATCGAGCCCGGAATCACGCCCTCGTCGCCGGTGTCGGCCTTGATGGCTCCCTTACGGGTGATCCACAGGTTCTTGCCGTCGTGCGTTTCCTGTTGGGTGAAGTTGTGGTTGCAGTTGATCGTCCGGAGCCGTTGGCCCTTGCCGATGACCCGGAACAGGGCGTTGCTCAGAACCTTGTCCATCCGGGCACGCGAGGCCATGGCGTATGCCTGTGACCACAGCATGTCCTCGATGTAGGCGGTGAACTCCGGCGTC
This sequence comes from Streptosporangium subroseum, assembly GCF_900188345.1. Taxonomy (GTDB): domain Bacteria; phylum Actinomycetota; class Actinomycetes; order Streptosporangiales; family Streptosporangiaceae; genus Streptosporangium; species Streptosporangium subroseum. The sequence continues at coordinate 61,768 of NZ_FZOD01000002.1, forward strand.
CCCTGGACGAGGTAGGCCAGGTCCGGATCCTCCAGGCCGATCGCCTGCTTCTTCATCATCTTCTTGGCGTCGACGATGTGCCTGGTCGCGAGCAGGTTGCCGATGCCGCGCGAGCCCGAGTGCAGCACCGTCCAGACCCGGTCACGCTCGTCGAGGCAGACCTCGACGAAGTGGTTGCCGGACCCGAGAGTGCCGAACTGCAGGGACACCTTCTTCTCCTGATGAGGGGTCAGATCGGTGTGCGGGCGGCCGAGGTCGCTGAGTGCGCGGTCCATGGACGGGTCGTCGTGGCCCTTGCCGACGCCGGCGGGAATTCGCTTCTCCACCAGCGACATCAGGGCGTCGAGGGTGTCCGGAAGGTCGGCGGCGGTGAGCGTCGTCTCGGTCGCGACCATGCCGCAGCCGATGTCGACGCCGACGGCGGCCGGGATGATTGCTCCTTCGGTGGGGATCACCGAGCCGACCGTCGCGCCGATGCCGATGTGAGCGTCGGGCATGAGAGCGACGTGTCCGGACACAATGGGCAGGCGGGCGGCGCGCGCGGCCTGCATGATCGTACCCTCGTCGATCTCGCTGGCCCACGACACCAGGTTCGGTGCGGGCTGGTTCGGCATCATGATCTCCTTCGTTGCGAGATCCAGTTTGCCTAGGTCTGTCGCAAGATCCCACTGGTTTTCGGACAGGCGAAGCGCACCATGGTTACTCACCATTCTTCTCCGGTCCCGCCGCGTCATTGTTCGTGGCCCTCGATTAGCGTCAACTCATCTGCGCGGGTTGCGTGGGGAAACGGTGTACGTCGTGGGTGGTGCACACGCGAAGACGGAGTTGACGCCTCAATCGGGCTACACAGGCGGCAGCTATCGGGGGCGGGGGAGGACTGGACCAGGAGACGTCTTGGATGCTCCTGGCAGGCGTGGCGGCGCCGTCCCTCCAGATCCCACGCCGCCACGCCCGTCTGTGAGGTCAGGAGACCATCCGTAGCGGAGCACGCTGCCGGGACTGATCTTCCAACCGTGTCTCGATCTCCAGACCGGATGCCAGGTCTGCCAGGGTTGTCCCGCATCGGACCTCTGACAGGCCGAGATCATGCATGTGGGTCGAGAAGGGGCCGCGCCGGATGGCGTACCAGCCCGCGCCGACGCCCGGACTGATCAGCCAGCGCCGTCCGTAGAGCTCACTTAACTGGTTGAGAGTCATTGGTTCCCTGGTCACGGCTTGCGGGCCACCCCGCACCTAAGGGCCCGTTCCCGGTCGCTGAAGTAGGTGACGTGTTCGGGGTGCCAGTCGCAGACACCGACCAGGCCGGGGTCGAGCAAATCCATCCCGTCGAAGAACCGGCTGACGTCCTCGGCGCTGCGCAGGATTACCGGGGAGCTTGCGTGCCGGTAGTTGGCTGCCGCCGTCTCCAAATCTGGTCGCCGTTCCACATGGGAGATCACCAAGTGTGAGCCGGGTGCGAGGCCGTTCATCAAGGTCTTGACGATCCGGTATGGATCTTCGTCGTCGGTGATGAAATGGAGGACCGCCACCAGCAGCACCGCCACGGGGCGCGACAGGTTCAACAGTCCCAGCGTGTCGACGGTGTCCAAGATCTCGTCGGGCGTGCGCAGGTCCTGCTTGATCACCCATGTGTGATCGTCGGACATGAGCAAGGCCCGCCCGTGAGACAGCACGACGGGGTCGTTGTCGATGTAGACCGTCCGGGCACCCGGGGCGAAGCGCTGGGCGACCTGGTGGACGTTCTCTCGCGTCGGTAGGCCCGCGCCGATGTCGAGGAACTGGTTGATGCCCATCTCACCGGCGAGGTAGCGCACCGCCCGTCCGAGAAAGAGACGGTTCTCCCTCGCCATGGTGATCACGTGTGGAGCCTGCCGGATCACCTCGTCCGCGCACGCACGGTCAGCGGCGTAGTTGTCCTTGCCGCCGAGGTAGTAGTCGTACATCCGGGCGACGTTGGGCGTGGTGGAGTCGATCCCGGGTGGCGTGTGATCAGATCTCGCGGCGTCCGCGCGTAGTACTGACATGACCTGGTCTTCCCTCCTGGCAGCGGGGTGCGGCTGGTGGCGTCTGCGCGCCAGGAGGAACCGTAGGTTCGGGCCGATGGCCGAACCCGTACCGCGGTGAGGGCAAAGAACCCGCACTTTTGTGCGGGTCCGCGGGTCAGGCGATGCCGGCCCGGGTGGCCAGGCCGCGAAGTTGCGGGGTGCTGGCTCGATGCTCGCGTTTGAGGAGTTGGGTCAGCAGGTCGCGGGTGCGCCCGCCGTAGCGAACGAGTTCGGGGGAGAGACGTTCGGCCGCAAGGAGCGTGTTCACCGATGCGGCGTCCTTACGCTGGACGGCGTAAGCGCGTGCAAGGTCCAGGTGAACCTGAGCGCGTCGCCCGATCAGCCCGGGGGCCAGGTTGCCGACATCGAGCGTCTCGGCCTTGGCGATGGCCTGGCGTGCGTCTCCGGACTCCGCCGCTGCCGACACTTCGTGGATGGTGACGTTGGTCAGCCCAAAGGCGGTCCAGAAGTCGTTGCGATCCTCACCGATGCGCTCGGCGGCTTGCCGGGCTTGCGCAAGGAAAGTTCGTACGGCTGCCTGGTCGTACTGCGCGGCGGCGGCCGTGACCGCCACCAGGTAGAGCGCGCCGAGCATCGACAGCGACCGGGGACCGGTGTGGTGGGGGGAGCGGTGCAGGGCGTCGGCCGCGCGGAGCACGAGTTGGAGTGCCTTGTCCGGCTCGCGCAGACGCACGAAGACATAGCCGAGCCGATAGGCGCTCACAGCGGCCAGCAATGGCCGTTCGGCCTCTTCGGCGGCGGCCAGCGACCGGTCGGCGGCCAGCCAGGCGAGGTCGGATTCCCCGACGCGGCGCAGCGTGGTGGTGGCGCAGTGGTAAGTCAGCGAGCGCAGTGTCTGGTAGGTCCGGCGCCGATCGACTGGAGCATGACGGCTGCCGAGTTCGGTTGCGACGATGAGTCCCGGCAGACGTCTGCCTACCTCGTCGTACTGCGTCGACTGGTAGAGCCGATTCACCTGGCGGATCTCGTGACGCAGCCAGACGAAACTCTCCGGTGAGCCCTCGGCCTGGCGGGGATCGATCAGAGAGGCCAGGCCGTCGTAGCCCATCATGGCGTGGCGGATCGCGGATGCTGCCTGGTAGTGCGTCATGGCATCTGTCCTCGTGGTGGTGAGGTCATCGGCGGCCAGGCCCAGGATCTCACCCAGCGCTTTGATCACGCTGTGGCTGTCCACCGAGCGCTGCCCGCGCTCGACCTGGCTCAGCCAGCTCTCTGACCGGCCGATCAGCCCGGCGAGGACAGACTGTGACAGGCCACGACGGCGACGTGCCCGAGCGATCCGCTGACCGATGTCCTGGAGGGCATCCACACCATCACTCCTGTGAGTGTCGTCCCCCGACAACGCTGCGCAGTTCCTGCATGACCTCTTCCCAGGATGGCATGCGCGCATGTGACGGCGCGGCAGGATCGAACAGCACCCGCACTCCCATCTCCCGCAGCGCGTCCAGGCTCCGGCCGAAGGCCAGGTGCCGAGCCAACGCGTCTTTGAGCAGGGGAACGGCCAGGATCGGGACGCCGAATCCCATCGTCTCGCACAGCAGACCGACCGCGAAGGTGTCGGCGATCCCTCCGGCCCATTTGTTGATGGTGTTGAACGTCGCCGGAGCCACCACCACCGCATCGGCAGCAGGCAATCCCTTCGGCTCGTCCGGCATGCGGTAGGCGCTGCGAACCCGGTCGCCGGTCAGCCGCTCCAGTTCCTCGGCGTCGACGAACCGGGCACCCATCGGCGTGGTGACCACGTGCACCTGCCAGCCGTCGTCCTGGGCGAGCACCACCAGGCGGGCGAGGTCGGCCGCGGCCGGAGCGGCACACACGACCACGTACAGCACTCCGGGCCTCTCCATACGCGTGATCCTAATCAGGGCCGGACCATCCGGCGTAGTGATCGAACGGCCGCGATACCGCTGGCCGAACTCGATTGGCGTGCCCTTCGGGTGCCTGTTGGCATTCCGCCAGCCGCATCACTCCGTACAGGGCCCTGTCTCTCCTTCGTTAGCCGGGGTCCGACTGTTCCTGTTCTCGGGTCATCCGGCGAGCGGTGGTGATGCGTTGCCGGGCGAGTTCGGCCCAGAAGGGTTCGCCGTGCCGGTGGCCGCTTCCGCCGTAGTGCCACTCCGAGACCGTGAGCGTCTTGCCCTCGGCAGGGTCCGGCAGGCCGAGGATCATCCGGGCCTGCTCGGCCCGGTAGTCGGCACGGGTCCGGCGCAATGCGCCCAGGGTGGTGGAGTAGTGGCGGGACTTCGTGGAGAAGTGCCCCTGTAGCCGAGCATGTGCGACCACTGCCGCAGTGGAATCTCCCGATACTTAGGTAGGTCGGCCAGCGCGAAGCAGGTGTAGATCATGCGGCGTGCGTGCTCGTTCACCTTCAGGAAGGCCACGTCCCGTGGATGGCGGATCGGGCGGTCCACAGTTCCCGCCGGAGGCGGATGACCGCATGGAAGTGGACCAGACCGCGTGACTGGTATTCGGCGACCTTGGCGTACGACAGTCGGAGCGTCCGGCGCAGCTCCACCCGGCTGACCCCGAGCCGCCGGGCGAAGACGCCGGGAACGGTCTTGGTGAACTCCTGCCAGAGCCGGCCCGCGTGCGCGTTCCACAACACCGCGCCCTGGTAGTTGTAACAACTCACGCAGAGCGGCTGCCCCACCTGGGGATCATCGCGGTCATGACGCAGTCCGCAGCCCTCGGGCTGCCCGTGCGCGCACACCGGGCGATCGCGACGCGGACGGCACGGCAGCGTCTTCCCGCCCTTCTCTCGATGGGCGTACACCGAGCCGAAGGACGGGGCGGTGAAGGTGGCGAACACGCGGGGATGACCGCTGACGTCTTCCGGGACGCCCTTGCCGCCGCGTAGGCCGGAGATGATCAGGTGATAGGTGTCGTCCTTGTAGGTGGCCGAGCACGCCGGACAGCGGGACGCGCGCCGGTTGCCGCACGCGGTCAACAGGAACCCGGTCGGCTCGTCGGCGGTCCGGTAGACATCCAGGACCTCACCCGTTCCAGCGTCCAGGGTGATCCGCTCACCATGGAGCCGGACAGGCTGAGCACAGCCGCCCGTGGCGTACACCATGCGCTGCCATCGGTCGAAGTCCGGCATGGCCGCGCGCTGCATCGCGGCCAGGATGTCAGGAGAGAAGGAGGGAGCCTCACTCATGCGGCGTCCCTCCCGCTCTCGTCGGCGGGTGGGGGATCGGCCGTCTCGTGCTCGTCAGCGACACGGACGCCGAGCAGGGCGGCGATGCGCTGCCACTTCTCGTCAGACCACGGCGGAGATTGTGCGGCTTGTTGTCTGCCCCACTCCTGGGCAGACAGGGGGGTTGGTCGGTTCAGGCGGACTCCTTCCCTCGTGGGTGGAGCCACCGCCGCAGCTGACGGACACGACGCTGTGCACCCGCCTCGGGGCAGCCTGAAGACAGCCGTTGGCGTGGGGTGCGCATCAGCGAGGAAGATCGATTGGAGTGCGGCGAGAGAAGTGAATGGCGCGCTCTACGTGGATACCTGCCGCCGGGCCGGCTGCTACCGACGATCGTCGGTGATCATGAAATGTATTTGTCCCGGATGCTTGTATGCGCCTGAGGTGATTCGCCGAGATGCTCGCTGGGTCGTGCCGTGAGAGGGTCGGTGGCTTCTTGCGTAGATCGGTTCTACCACCGGATGGGCGAGTTGAACCAGCTCGATGTTCTCTTGCCGTTGGTTCTCAATGTTGTGTGAAGTCGTCCGTTGCCGTCCGTCTGTGTCTGTCGACGTCCGTAGACGTCCCTCTGTTCCCCGTGGTTCGGGGTGAAAAGTAAGAGAGCTGTCGCCCATGGGTAAGGGAGGGCGGCCCCCTCGAAGCCGCAAGACGTCCTGGACGTCCTGGGACTCAGGCCCGCCAGATCGGTTCGAGCTTGCTGTGGTCGAAGGTGCTCCGGCTGCCGTTGCCCTGGCCCACCGGGTGAACGATGATCGCGTGGAACGCCTCGCGGACGTAGGCCCGCTTCTGTGACATGTCCAGGCGGTCGTCGTCGGTCTCGGAGAACCACCGTCGCCGGACGTCGGTGATGTCGGCCTGTGCCCGCTGCACCGCGACCGAGTGACGCTCTCGCTCGGTGGTCAGCCGGGCGATCTCCGCCTCCAGCCGTTCGGCCTCCGCGAAGAAGAGCGGGTTGCTGATCTTCTTCATGTGCCAGTGCTGGCGGAGCTCCCTGAGCTGCTCTTCGGCTTCTTCCAGGTTGCTCGCCCCGGCCCACGGCCCGACCTCGGGCGCCGTGACGGTCCGCTCTTCGAGCTTGGCCAGCACCGCTTCGGTGATGTACTCGTCCACTTTGTCCCCGCGCCGGGCCAGCCTGCCGCAGCCGCCGTAACTCCTGGAACGGCACTGGTAGACGTGGTGATCGAAGTCGGGATGCTGCGCGACCCTGAGCTTGGCCATGCACAATGTGCCGTCCTCCCGCGGTCGCCCGCACCGCAGGATGCTCGTCAGGAGGTATCGGTGCTCCCGGAAGTCGTGGGGGAGGTCGCCCACCACGCCGTGCTCGCCGACCTGCTTGCCCCGCCGCGCATCGAAGATCGCTTGCACGGCCTCCCACTCCTGGGGAGTGATGACCGCCTCCCACTGGCCCACCACCGCGGCCCCGTTGGCGTCCTTGAGGATCTCGCCCTTGATCCGTCGCCACCCGCACAGCCGAGGATTGCGGAGGAGCTGCTTAAGAGTCTGCGGGGTCCAGGCGTTCCCGCGCGTGGTCACGAACTCCTGGCGCTGCCAGTCCATGACGATTGAGTTGAGTGAGTGTCCGGCGATGAGCTGCTTCACCGCCTGCCTGATCGCGTCGGACTGGGTGGGATCGAGGGTGCGCTTGTCGTCCTTCCAGCCGAAGGGGCGGTAGCCGTTCGGGATCGTGCCCTCTTCCGCGCGCTTGCGGTGCCACTGCGTCACGCGCCGCCGCATCTTCTTGACCTCCATGCGGGAGATCACCGCGCCCATCAGGCCCATGGACTCCACGTTCTCGCTGTAGAGATCCTTGGTGTCCCTGGCGTCGGCGAACACCCGCCCGTCGACCACGGTGATGGCGTCGATGAACCGTTCGTAGTCGCCGGCACGCCTCACGAGACGATCCTCGGCGACGACCACGCAGCCCCGCACAGTAGTGCCGTCCGGCAGTTTCCCGGCTCGCAGGACGCGGAGCATCTGCTCGAACTCGTCGCGCACCACGCCGTCCTTGGCGGCCGACTTGTCGTTGTCCGTGAACGATCGCACGATCTGCCAGCCGAGCCGCTCGGCGGTTCTCCGGTTCACCTTGCGCTGATCGGCGACGGTGTGTTCATCCTTGGCCTTGTCCGCACTCGCCCGTTCGTAGCTGACCACCGGGACGAGATCCATGCGCGCCTCCCCAGAAGCTCATGCCTGGAGCAATGTTGTACCACCACAACTACGTGGCCGAGGAGCGGTACGACGACGTGGATGTGCTGGTTACCCGCAAGGGCGCGATCCGCGCGGGATCGGGGGAGCTGGGCATCATCCCCGGCTCAATGGCGACCGGCACCTACATTGTGAAGGGCCTGGGGAACGCGGAGGCGTTCAACTCGGCCTCACACGGTGCCGGTCGCCGGATGAGCCGGACCAAGGCGAAGAAGACCTTCACGCTGGCCGACTTCAAGGCCCAGACCGACGGGGTGGAGTGCCGCAAGGACTCCGGGGTGATCGACGAGATCCCGGGCGCCTACAAGGACATCCAGTCGGTCATGGCCGCGCAGACCGATCTGGTCGAGGTCGTCGCTCGCCTCCGGCAGCTCATCTGCATCAAGGGCTGACCTGGTGTGACAGCCTGCACCGCAGCTGTGGAGCCCCCGCCGACGGAGCCGCGCCCGAGGCTCAGGGGCGGGTGGCTTCCACCAGCCAGACGGCGCCGGGGATGCGAACCCCCTCCGAAGTCTCGTACGCCCTGAGACCCGCCCGCAGTTCCTCCCGCGTCCGTTCGACGACGGCCTGGTCGACCCCTTCCAGATTGAAGCGGACCGGTCCTTGGCCGAGGATGAACTCCGCGGCGTCGGCGGCGTCGCGGCCGTAGTCCATCGGCGCCCCGACCGGGGTGACGCTCACGTCGGCGAACCCGGCCTCACCGAGCACCTCGTGGATGCGGGCCGGGTCGACCAAGGATCCCATTCCCCGCGCGGCGGGGGAAGGGCCGCGCATCAGCGGCTTCAGGGCCGCGGTGGCACGGGCGTAGTCACTGTCGGGGGTGCCGCCCTGCGGGCTCATGAACACGAGCCGCCCACCAGGCCGCAGCGCTCGCCGGATGTTGGCGAACCCGGCCACCGGGTCGCCGAAGAACATCACCCCGCCACGGCTGATCGCGACGTCGAAGCCGCCGTGGGGAAAGGGATGGACCTGGGCGTCCCCCTGCTCGAACCTGACGTTGACGATGCCCTGCTCGGCTGCGTCGGCGCCGGCGCGTTCCAGCATCGGCGCCGAGATGTCGACGCCGAGAACGTCTCCTCGGGACGCTCTGCGTGCGGCCATCAGGGTGGGCTGTCCCGTGCCGCAGCCGATGTCGAGGACGCGGTCGTCCTCGTGGATCGCGGCGACTCGGAACAGGTCGTCGTCGAAGGCGGCGACTATCGCGTTGTAACGGGCGGCGTTGTTCGCCCAGTTGACGCCTTCCCAGCCGTTCCACGCTTCCGCGTGGTGGGTGTTGGCGATGGCCTGCATGGGTTGTCCTCCTGCCTTTTGCGTGGCGGGCGCTCAGGCGGCCGCCACTACTAGAGTTGAACTCTAGATCTGATATCTAGATATAAGCTCCAACCATGAGTCAGGTCAACAGCGAGAGCAAGCGGACTCGCAAGCCCAAGGAGACGCGCAGGCGCATGCTGGAGGCCGCGCGTGAGCTGTTCGTCCAGCGTGGATACGGCGCGACGGCGCTTCAGGAGATCGCCGACCGCGCGGGCGTCGCCGTACAGACGATCTACTTCACGTTCGGCAACAAGCGCGCGCTGCTCAAAGAGCTGGCCGACGTGTCGATCGCGGGCGACGACGAGCCGATCGCGACGATGGATCGGCCGTGGTTCCAGGAGGCCCTCGCCGCCGAGACCGCCGACGCCCAGTTGCGGCTCCATGTCCACGGCACGACAAGGATTCTGGAGAGAGTGGCTCCGATCGTCGAGATGCTGCGCGCCGCCGCCTTGGCCGACCCGGGGATCGCCGAGCTCTTCGACCAGGACACCGACCCGAGGTTCACCGTCCACACGACGGCTGCCCGGTCCCTGGCGACCAAGCCGGGGATCCGCCATGGAGTGACGGCCGAGCATGCCGCCGACCTGCTGTTCGGCCTGCTCAGCCCGGAGCTCTATCTGCTGTTCGTCCGCGACCGCGGCTGGTCGCCCGACCGGTGGGAGAGCTGGGCCTACGACACCCTGAGCTCCCAGCTCTGCTCAAGGTGAGAGGGTCCTCGTCATCTCCGGCGACCTTCCACCTCGTCCACATCACCGTGAGGGTGTCCTGGCAGGAGGTCGGGGCTGAGAAGGTGGCTCGTCCGCATCGAGGACGGACCGATCGTCACTTTAAGGAATCAACCATCCGTAAATGATGTTGTTTGCAGATGGAGCCTGTGTTTTGGGCCGGGCAGGGGGCTGGCCTTAGGCTGGCCCCCTGTTCGAATCGGCGACTGAATGGGAGGTGACGCCCATGTTGCAGGATTCGTTCGGCCGTGTGGCGACTGATCTGCGGGTGTCCCTCACGGACCGCTGTAACCTGCGCTGTTCCTACTGCATGCCGCCCGAGGGTCTCGAATGGCTGCCGAAGCCCGAGTTGCTCACCGCCGACGAGATCGTCCGGCTGGTGACCATCGGGGTTGAGCGGCTGGGCATCACCGAGGTCCGCTACACCGGCGGCGAGCCTCTGCTCCGCCGCGAGTTGGTCGACATCGTGACCCGCACCGCCGCGCTCCGTCCCGCCCCGCAGGTCTCGCTGACCACCAACGGCATCGGGCTGAGCCGTACGGCCGCCTCGCTCGCCGAGGCGGGCCTGCACCGGGTGAACGTCTCGCTCGACACCCTCGACCGCGAGACGTTCAAGACGCTCGCCCACCGCGACCGGCTGGCCGACGTGCTGGAGGGGCTGGCGGCGGCCGACGCGGCCGGGTTGCGTCCCGTCAAGATCAACGCGGTGCTGATGCGCGGCATCAACGACCACGAGGCCGTGCCGCTGCTCCACTACTGCCTGGAGCGCGGATACGAACTCCGGTTCATCGAGCAGATGCCGCTGGACGCCCAGCACGGCTGGCGCAGGGAAAACATGATCACGGCCGATGAGATCCTCGCCAGGCTGAAGGAGGACTTCGACCTCACCGACGACGACCCGGTGGAGCGCGGCAGCGCTCCGGCCGAGCTGTTCCTCGTCGGGGGAGGGCCTTCCAGGGTCGGGGTGATCGGTTCGGTCACCCGGCCGTTCTGCGGAGCCTGCGACCGGGTACGGCTCACCGCCGACGGGCAGATCCGCAACTGCCTGTTCGCCACCGACGAGTCGGACCTGCGGGCCGCGATGCGTTCGGGCGCCGATGACGACCAGCTCACCGAGCGCTGGCTGGCCGCGGTCCGGATCAAGAAAGCCGGGCACGGCATCGATGACCCGTCCTTCCTGCAGCCGTCCCGTCCCATGTCGGCCATCGGCGGATGAGTGCCCGCCGCGCGATGCCCGTGTCCTGGGGGGCGGCCGCGTGAAGCAGGTTCGGATGAGCGCCCGTCATGACGCCCGCGTTCTGGCGGGCGGCTACGTGAGCAGGCTCGGATGAGCGCCCGCTACGACGCCTGCGTCCTGGCGGGCGGCCGCGCGAGCAGACTTGGAGGGCAGGACAAGCCCGCCCTCCAGGTCTCGGGCCGCCCACTGATCGAGTCGGTGGCGGCGGCCGTGGCGGACGCGGGAAGGCTGATCGTCGTCGGGCCGGACCGTCCGGGGCTACCGCACGCGATCTTCCGGCGGGAGGATCCGCCCGGTGGCGGCCCCGTTCCGGCGCTGCGTGCCGGGCTGCCCGAGGTGGACGCGCCATGGGTGGCGCTGCTCGCGGCCGATCTGCCGTTTCTGACCGCCGAGCACGTGTCGGCGTTGCTTGACGCGGCGGGCGGCGACTTGACAGGCGACATGACAGAGGGCGTCGCGGCGGGCGACGGCATGACGGATGGTGACGCGGCGGACGGCGAAACCAGGGCGGGCGCGGTGCTCATCGACGACGGCGGCCGGGAGCAGTGGCTCGCCGGAGTCTGGCGTACGGCGGTCCTCGTGCGGGCGCTGGCCGGCTACGAGGGCCGGTCGTTGCACGGGCTGCTCGCCCCGCTCTTCCCGGTCAAGCTACATCTCACCGGAGAACCGTGGTTCGATTGCGACACCGTAGATGATCTGCAGCGTGCCCGGAGCGGTGAGCCGGGCTTTGAGAGCGGAGGTGCGGGCGCCGAGTGGGAGCCGTGAGAACGGCGAGAACGCGAGGCGACCGCGGCCGCGGACGAGGAGCGAGAGTTGAACGTGCTGATGGAGTGGACCGCGCTGGTCTGCCGGGAGCTGGGCGTCGATCCCGCGAAGATCGATCGGGACGAGGTGCTCGACCTGACCAAGGAGGTCGCACACGGGGTGGCCCGCCCGGCCGCGCCGCTGACGGCGTATCTGCTGGGGCTTGCCCAGGGGGCGGGCACGGCGCCGCCGGACGCCGTGGAACGGCTGACCACGCTGGCGCGTAACTGGGAGCAGGCGACCACGGAGACAATGGGCGACAAGTAGGCAAAAGTCTGCCGTGCGCTGGTGAAAGTTTGAGAAAAGGCAACGCCGGGTGGTTACGGGGGCAAACCACCCGGCGCCGCTTCATCGGCGTTCCGACGGGGGCCCGGAACGCCGGCACCAGTGCCCCGACGGGGGACCAGGGCACTTGGCTAAAGCGTACACCTACTACCCCTGAGATGCGTCAAGACTTAGTCACGACCCGATCTCGCGTCGGTGGCGTGGAATCTCGCTTTGTCCGGAATCTTCCACGTCAGAGCCATGAGATGGTCCCTTTTGGGGGGCGTTTGCCCCAATCACGGCAACGTATGGCAAAAAGATCGCCCCGGCGAAGAGCAGCAGTCGCACGGGCAGCGGAGCAGGCACCGTGAAGGCCAGGACCAGGCAGATCAGCCGGATCCCCATCTTGATGAAGTAACTCTTCTCCCGCTTGCCGATGTCTTCGCTCAGAGACGGCTTGGCATCGGTCACCCGGTGCACTACCGGTCGTCTGCGCCATCCCCTCACAAATCTCAATTTAGACCTCGAATCAGGTGGATGCGAACGGTCATATGATCATGGCTTCCGGGGAAGGAAGATGTGGTGACAGATCGAACGTATCGCGTGACCGAGATAGTCGGCACATCGGGGGAGAGCGTTGAGGATGCGATCCGCAACGGCGTCCGCCGCGCTTCGCAGACCCTGCGTCATCTCGACTGGTTCGAGGTGACGGAGGTCAGAGGACACATCGTCGACGGCGAGGTAGGTCATTTCCAGGTCGGCATGAAGGTCGGGTTCCGCCTCGAGGACGGCTGACCCCTTACAGAAGGGGTCAGCCGTACGGTCCCGGTTCGATGCCTGGCATGGCCGACGGCGACCTCGTTGAGGAAGCACTCCCGGGGGATCGTCAGGGAATCAGACCCTCGGCGCGCGCCGCCTGCTCATCGTTCGGTCCGCTCCGTCGGCGCCAGGTAGGGGTGTTGGGCGGCCTTGTGCGCCGTGTAGGCGTCATGGGCCCGCCGCGTGGTGTCGAGATCGCTGACCTGGCTGACCGGGACGTCCCACCAGGACTCGCTGTCCGGAGCGTGGACGGTGGGGTCGGTCTCGACGTGGATGACGATGGGACCGCCGTCCGCGGGAGCGGCCTTGGCGTCCCTGATCGCCTGCTCCAGCTCCTTGCGGCTGCGCGCCTCGATCACGGTGGCGCCGAGGCTCCGGGCGTTGGCGGCGAGGTCTATCGGCAGCCTCTCCCCGTCCAGGCGGCCGGTGGCGTCGTTGCGGAAGCGGTAGGCGGTGCCGAACCGCTGTGATCCGAGCGACTCCGAGAGCGAGCCGATGGAGTGGAAGCCGTGGTTCTGCACCAGGACGACGATGATCTTGAGTCGTTCCTGCACCGCGGTGACCAGCTCGGTCGGCATCATCAGGTAGGAGCCGTCGCCCACCAGGACGAACACGTCCCTGTCCGGGTCGGCCAGCCGTACGCCGATGCCGCCGGGGATCTCATAGCCCATGCAGGAGAAGCCGTACTCGACGTGGTAGGACTTGCGGTCCCGGACCCGCCACAACTTGTGCAGGTCTCCGGGCATGGAGCCGGCCGCGCACACCACCACGTCCCTCGGGTCGGACAGCTCGTTGACACAGCCGAGGACGGTGCCCTGGGTGAGCACGCCGTCAGCGAGCGCGTCGGTGATCTCCGCCGGCGGGTTGTGGGCCGTCTCCACCCGGGCGTCCCAGTCCCGCCACAACTCCGCCTGCCGGTCGCGGTACGCCGGGTGCACCGCGTACCCGTCCAGGGCGGCGGTCAGCGCGATGAGCGCCTCCCGGGCGTCGGCCACGACCGACAGCCCCGAGAGCTTTCCGGCGTCGAAGCGGGCGACGTTGACGTTGACGAAGCGGACGTCCGGGTTCTGGAAGGCGGTCCGCGAGGCGGTGGTGAAGTCGCCGTAACGGGTACCGACGCCGATGACCACGTCGGCCTCACCGGCGAGGGCGTTGGCGGCGGTCGTGCCCGTCGAGCCGACGGCGCCCATCGCCTGAGGGTGCTCGTGCGGCAGCGAGCCCTTGCCCGCCTGGCTCTCGCCGACCGGGATGCCGGTCGCCTCGCTGAACGCGCGCAGTGCGTCCTCCGCGCCGGAGTAGTGCACCCCGCCGCCGGCCACCACGAACGGGCGTCGCGCCGAGCGGATGAGCGCGGCGGCGTCGGTGATGTCGATGGCCTCGGGAAGGGGCCGGCCCACTCGCCAGACCCGCTCTGCGAAGAGCTCCACCGGCCAGTCGAACGCCTCGGCCTGCACGTCCTGGGGCAGCGCCATGGTCACCGCCCCGGTCTCCACCGGGTCGGTGAGCACCCGCATGGCGCCGAGCAGCGCCGAGGGCAGCTGCTCCGGCCGGTTGACCCGGTCGAAGAAGCGCGACAGCGGGCGGAAGGCGTCGTTGACGGTGAGATCCGCGGCGTACGGCGCCTCGAGCTCCTGCAGCACCGGCCCGGCCACCCGGGTCGCGAACGTGCCCGAGGGCAGGAGCAGCACCGGGAGCCGGTTGACGGTGGCGAGCGCGGCCCCGGTGAGCATGTTGGTCGAACCGGGGCCGACGGACGCGGTGCAGACCCACGTCTGCAGGCGGTCCTTCTGCCGTGCGTAGGCCACCGCCGTGTGGACCATCGCCTGCTCGTTGCGGGCCAGCACGTACGGCAGGCGCTCCTCGCCGGCGGCGAGCTCGTTCTGCAGCAGCGCCTGGCCGATCCCGGCGACGTTGCCGTGACCGAAGATCCCGAGACACCCGGCGAACAACTTCTGGCGCCGCCCGTCGCGCTCGCTCCACTGGTTGGCGAGGAAACGGACGACGGCCTGGCCCACGGTCAGGCGCACCGTCCCTGCGGTCGAGGTCATCGCAATCCTCCGATCGGAAGCCTGGGATCGACGTCCTGCTGGGCCCACGACTCCCGCACCCATCCGTGCGCGGGGTCGTCGCAGATCAGCCAGGCCCGTGTCGTGCCGGGGCCGGCCATCACGTTGAGGTAGTAGAGATCGTAGCCGGGAGGCGCCATCGCCGGGCCGTGCCACCCGTGCGGCACGAGGACGACGTCACCGGAGCGGACCTCGGCGAGGATGTCGATGGGCCGCGCGTCCGTGCCGTAGACCCGCTGGTAGCCGACGGGATCCGCGCTCCCGGCAGGGCCGCCGGGCTCGGTCCTGACCTCGAAGTAGTAGATCTCCTCGAGCTCGGTCTCCACGCCGTCGCGTTCCTCGTCGTGCTTGTGCGGCGGATAGGAGCTCCAGTTGCCCGCCGGCGTGACGACCTCGCAGGCGATGATCGAGTCTGCGTCGAGCACCTGCGGGACGCCGAAGTTGCGCACCTCGCGCGAGGCCGTACCCGCTCCGCGGAGCTCGACGGGAACCTCGGCGACGGCCACATGCCGGAACGGCGGCGGCACCTGCCGCTTGGTCGCCTTCGCGCCGCAGAGCGCGATCCTCACCGGGTCCGTCCCGGGGTTCCGCACGGTGAGGTGCGACCCCCGCGGGACGTAGGCGACGTCGGTCGGACCGGCGAAGACGCTCTCCCGCCCGGCGAGCCGGGCCTCGTGGCGCTCACCCGCGTGGTCGACGGCCGTGACCTCGGCGCCTCCCCGCAGGGGCACGACGAGGACCTCGTCGTCGCCGGTGGCGACGGTCACCTGACCGGCCGGCTCCAGCGTGGCCACCCGCAGGCTCGTGTGCGTCCATCCGTCGAGGGCGTCGTCGATCGACACCTCGAACTCGCCCGAGACGGCCGTCCCGAAGGGGCGGACCCAGCGTTTGCCGTTGCTCACGGCCGCCTCCCGTGCACGAGACCCGCGGCGATGTCGACCGCCGCGGCCACGTCGCCGTCCGGCGGGAACAGCAGCGCCCGCCCCACGACCAGCCCGCGCACGGCGGGCAGGTCCAGAGCCCTGCCCCACGCGGCATACGTCTCGTCGGGGTGCCCGCCCGGATCTCCGCCGAGCAGGAGGGCCGGCAGCGTGGTCGCGTCCATGACCCGTTCCAGCTCGTCGACGACCGGCAGTTTCAGCCAGGTGTGCCGGCTCGTCGCGCCGAGCCCCGCCGCGATGTGGATCGACCTGATGGTCGAGTCAGGGTCGAGCAGGTTCCGCACGCGGCCGTCCTGGCGGACGGACAGGAAGGGTTCCACCATCGCCATCAGGCCCCGCTCGGCCAGATCGGTGACCGCGCGGGCGCTCGCCTCGAGCGTCGCGACGGTTCCGGGGTCGCCGTAGCAGATCCGGGTCAGCATCTTCCCGCCGTCGATGCCGCTGGCCGCGATCTCCTTGGCCGTGTAGGCGGTGAACCGGTCGTCGAACTCGAAGGCCGAACCCTGCAGACCGCCCCGGTTCATCGAACCGATGGCGACCTTGCCCTCCAGCGCACCCATGAGCAGCAGGTCGTCGAGCACGTCCGGCGTGCCGAGCACGCCGTCGACGCCCGGGCGGGACAGCGCCGTGGCGAGGCGCTCCAGCAGGTTGCTGCGCGAGGCCATCGCATGGCTGTCGTCGCGGACGCCGAGTGCGCCGCGGGCAGGATGGTCCGCGGCCACGATGAGCAGCCGGCCGTCCTCGCCGACGAGCTCACGGCGCCTCCTGGCGGCCCACCCATCGGTGATCCGCCGAGGCTCGCGCACCCGGATCTCGGTCAGCTCGGCGATGCTCGCATGGCTCACACGGCTCGATGTTGTCGTCATCGTCCCATCTCCTGTTCCCGGCCGGCGAGGGCGGCCTCGACCTCGGCCTCGGTCGGCATCGCACTGGAGCACTCGAGTTTCGAGGCGACGATGGCGCCGGCCACGTTGGCGAACCGCAGCACGCGGTGCAGGTCCCAGCCATTGAGCAGCCCGTGGACGAGCGCACCGCCGAAGGCGTCCCCGGCACCGATGCCGTTGACGACCGTGACGGGGAGGGGGGGGACTTCGACCCGCTCGTCGGCGGTCGCGGCGAGCACACCCCTGGGGCCCTGCTTGACGATCGCGAGCTCCACCCCGCGTTCGAGCAGGGCGTCCGCCGCGCGCTGCGGATCGGTCTCGCCGACGGCGACCTCGCACTCCTCGCGGTTGCCCACCGCCACCGTGACGTGATCGAGGGCCTTGCCGACCTGTACGGTGGCCTCGCTCGGGTCCGGCCAGAACATGGGCCGGTAGTCGAGGTCGAGGACGGTGTGCGACCGCCGTTCGCGGGCCTCCCAGGCGGCGAAGTGCGCGGCGCGCGACGGCTCCTGCGACAACCCGGTGACGGTGGCCCAGTAGACCGAGGCCTCACGAATCGCGTCGAGCGGGAGCTCCTGCGCTTCGATCATCAGGTCGGGGGCGGTCGGGTAGCGGTAGAAGTACAGGGGGAAGTCGTCCGGGGGGAAGATCTCACAGAAGGTCACCGGCGTCGGTGGGCCGTCGACCTCCGTGACGAACACGTCGTCGACGCCGAAGTCACGCAGCGCCCGGTGAACATACCGGCCGAACGGGTCCCGGCCGGTGCGCGTGATGATCGCGGACCGGTGCCCGTACCGGGCCGCGGCCACCGTCACGTTGGTGGCGCTGCCGCCGAGGAACTTCCCGAAACGCTCGACGTCCTCGAGACCCACGCCGGAGTCGAGCGGGTAGATGTCCACCCCGACCCGGCCCATGGCCACGAGATCGTATGCCGCTGGGGCCGTCGTCATGCCTTCGCCGTGCCCGGGTCGCCTGCCACGGCGAGCAGGTGTGCGATGCTCGCCCGCACGTCCGCCACCGGCCCCGGCCCTTCGCCTCCGGCGGCCGGCGGGCCGGCGAGGATGGTGTCCTGCTCCAGGACGTACCACCCCGCGTACCCACTGCCCTCGAGCGCGGCCACGATGGCGCTGATGTCGACGTCGCCCTCGCCGAGCGGGACGTACATGCCGCCGGCCACGGCCTCGGTGTAGGTCACGTCTCCGGACTGCACGCGCCTGGCCCAGTCGACCCGGACGTCCTTCAGATGGGTGTGGACGATCCGCTCGGGACTGCGCTCGGCGATGGCGACGGGGTCGCCGCCGCCGATGAGGAGGTGCCCGGTGTCGAGGCACAGGCCGATGCGGCTGCCGGCGAGCACCCGCTCGGTCTCCTCGCCGCTCTCGATCATCGTGCCGACGTGGGGGTGCAGCGTGGCGACGAGCCCGTGGGCTGCGGCGGCGTCGGTGATGCGGTCGAGGTTGCCCAGCAGGGCCGACCATCCCGCATCGTCGAGGACCGGACGGTCGTCGTAGCCCTCCTGGCCGGTGGCGGCGGCGATGACGACGGTGGAGGCCTGGGCCGCGACGAGCCCCTCCATCGCGCGCTCGACGTCCGGGAGGGGGTCGTGACCCGGATCGTGCAGGACGACGGGGACGAACTGCCCGACCGCCTTCAACCCGTAACCGGCCAGCGTCGCCGCCTTGGCCTGGGGGTCGTCGGGCAGGAAACCGTCAGGGCCGAACTCGGTGGCGCTGAGGCCGAGGGCGCGCATCTGGCGCAGTACGGTGTCCGGTTCGAGCTGGAACCCCCATCCGGGGACCTCGCTGACGCCCCAGGAGATGGGCGCCCCGGCGACGCGATCGGCCACCGGGCGGCGGTCGCCTGACGACGGGATGTTCGCGGTGCTCACAGTGGTCATGTCCTCAGATTCCCTTGATCTCGGAAAGGGCGACGGGCCTGCGCTCCGCCCGGGAGAGTTCGCACGCCTCGGCGATGCGGGAGGCCTCGAGCGCGTCGCGGACGGTGCAGGGGGAGGTCCGCTCGCCGCGGACGACCTCCGCGAACGCGGTGAGCTCGGCCTGGTACGCGGGGAGGAAGCGCTCCATGAACGACCACTTCTGGGGACCCCGGGGGAAGTCGACGCCCTCCTCGGCGGAGCGCATCGCCAGCGAGTGGTCCAGCCCGACGGCGATCGTGCCCTTCTCGCCGTGGACCTCCATGCGGACGTCGTGGCCGGCGCCGTTGTAGCGGGTTGAGGAGATCAGGGCGATCGTGCCGTCGTCCAGGGTCAGCAGGGCTCCGGCGGTGTCGACGTCACCGGCCGCGGCGAAGAAGTCGGCGCCCTTGTTGGCGCCCGTCGCGTAGACGGAGGCCACTTCCCGCCCGGTGACGAACCGGAGGATGTCGAAGTCGTGCACGTTGCAGTCGCGGAAGATGCCGCCGGAGGTCGGGATGTAGGACGCGTGCGGCGGGGCCTGGTCGTGGGTGTTGGCCCTGATGGTGTGGACGAACCCGAGCTCCCCCGACTCCACCGCGGCCCGCGCCCGCCGGTAGCCGGCGTCGAACCGCCGCTGGAAGCCGACGTGCACCTGCACGCCGGTGGACGCGACGAGGTCGGCCAGCCCGATGGTCTCCGCGAGGGTGGAGGCCACCGGCTTCTCGCAGAAGGTGGGCACTCCCGCGGCGATGCCCTGACGCAGGAGCGGCGCGTGGGCGGGGGTGGCCGTGGTGATCACGAAGCCGTCGACGCCCGACGCGAGCAGCGCCTCGGCGTCCGGAGCGACTTCGATCCCAAGCTCGTCGGCGACGGACTTGGCCGCCCCGAGGTCGGCGTCCGTCACGACGAGCTCGTCGACGAAGTCGAGAGCCGCCAGGGTCCTGGCATGGAAGGCGCCGATCCGTCCGACACCCGCTAGCCCGATGCGCATTCGTGATCCCCGTTTCGATACGTGTTTGGGTCGTTCCAGCCGTGGCATGAGGCCTGTTTCGGCAGCTGACGATGGGGGCAGCGTGCCCGTTGACCACATGCTACGGCAATGCTTTGTCCTGACATATTGTCATAACGTCCTGCCCGCACGCGAGACTGCACCCGGCTCGTGGGCGTCTCGATCGACCGCCGGTGACGGCGGCCGGATGGGGGGCGCCGCCGCGCGACCGGGGAGCGGGCGGCGCATAGCCCGGCCTGCTCCCCGGTCGCGCTGCGGACACTGCGAACACAGCGAACACAGCGGGCCGCGTGACTAGCCCGCTGCAATGCGCAGCCTGATCGTGCGAGCCTCGGGGCGAAGCGCGAACTCGGGCCACACGTCCGGCCCACAGGCCCGTGAGCCGAGCCCGTGCTGGGCCGCATCGACGATCAGGTGACTCGTCGTCGAATCCGGCAGCTGGAACGGGTGTCCGGCCCGTGCGATCTGCTGTGGGGTGTGGCGGCTGAGCGTGAAGCCGGGGCGACGTCCGCGCGTATCCGGCAATGTCGCGATGCGTAGCACCGTGGTGCCGGCACTCGTCAGCGTCAGCTGTCGCAGCCGGGAGCGGTGCCCGGTCTCCTGGGGCCGCGCGTAGTCAACGGAGAGGTCGCCGATGGCGGAGGAGAAACGGCCGGTGCGTGCCGCGCGGAGACTGTCGGGGTAGGACTCGAGCGGGCCGAGACCGAACCACTCAGCGCCGTCGACGGGAGCGGCGCCATCGGGCAGGTCGAAACGGATCCCGATCCGCGGCCACACCGTCAGCCAGCCCCTCGAGGGCTCGATCTCCACACGCAACTCGAGCTCGTCGCCCTGAACCGACCAGACGGACTCCACGATCACCGACAGGGCGGAGTTCGCCGCTGAGACCTTGGCGATCGTCCGCAGGGCGCCCGCGGTGCGCTCCACGGACAGCCGCCGCGTGGTCAGCCGGTCGAGACCGTCGCGACGCCACAGTTCGGCGTTGGAGACCCCGGCGATGCCGGCGTCGCTCTCCTCGACCTCTTCCGAGGCGCCTTCGTCGTTGTCGGTCGGGGCACGGAACAGTTCCAGCTGCGGGCCGGCCACGGCGCGGCCGGCGAGGCGCACGAGGGACCCGTCGACGAACTCGGCGATTCCCAGCGTCAGCGTTCCGTCGCTCTGCCGCCAACCGGTTTCGCGTCGGACGGCGGGCACGGGGCGAGGCGCCGAACGGTCCAGCTGGGCGGTCGCGATCACATGCCCGTCGGGCGCCCAGGCGGTCGCGGCCGCCAGCACCGCGTCAATGGTGAGCCACGTCTCCGAGTCCGGCGACACCGGGATCCGTGGAAGCGGCACCCGCGCCGACTCGCCCGCCGCGACGACGGGGACCTGGAGGTCCCCGGAGTCCACGAGCGTCCCGTCGTGCTCGACGCGCCAGTGGAAGCGCAGGTCAGAGGTGTCGGCCGAGTGTCGCAGGTTGGTGATCGCGACCTCGTCGCCGTCGAAGGCGAAGCGGACCGGCGCCACGACCGCCTTGTACTCGTGGAGGCTCGGAGTCGGGACGTCGTCGCTCAGCAGCATTCCGTCCATCACGAAGTTGCCGTCGTGGACGACCTCTCCGAAGTCGCCGCCGTACGCGTAGAAGGGTGTCCCATCCGGGGTTGTCGTCAGGATGCCGTGATCGCGCCATTCCCAGACGAAGCCGCCGTGCAGCCGCGGATGCTCGTGCACCAGCGCCTCGTACTGGTCGAGCGCCCCCGGCCCGTTGCCCATCGCGTGGGCGTACTCGCAGAGCAGGAACGGCTTGGTGCGCTGCCGGGCGCCCTGCGCGGGAGTGCAGTTCAGCAGCCTCGCGCGTGAGCCGTCGGTTCCGATCTGCTCGGTCTCGAGCACCGAGGAGTACATCCGTGAGTAGACGTCGGTGTACTCGCCGGCGTGGTCGCCTTCGTAGTGCACGGGTCGTCCGGTGTCGCGGGCGTGGACCCACGCCGACATCGCAGCGAGGTTGCCACCGGTTCCCGCTTCGTTGCCGAGTGACCAGATCACGATGCTGGGATGGTTCTTGTCCCGTTCGATGGTGCGCTGGATGCGGTCGAGGTAGGCCTCACGCCACGCCGGGTCATCGCTGGGATTGCCGGCCCAGCCCAGTTTGTCGAAGCCGTGCGTCTCGAGATCGCATTCGAGGATGACCCAGAATCCGAGCTCGTCGGCAAGGTCGAGCAGTCGTGGATGCGGCGGGTAGTGGCTGGTGCGGATCGCGTTCACGTTGAACCGCTTCATGCGGGCCAAGTCCTCGCGGGCGTGCTCCTCGTCGAAGACGCGGCCGCGTTCGGGGTGGGTCTCGTGGCGGTTCATCCCGTGGAACACGACGCGGCGGCCGTTGACCAGGAACCGGTCGCCGCGGATCTCGACCGTACGGAAACCGGCCCGCAGGGCGATGCTCTCCGCGGCCGTCGACACGGTGACGTCGTACAGGCGAGGCCGCTCTGCCGACCAGGGCTCCACGCCGTCGACGTCGAGCGGGGCCACGTCGGCGGCCGTCGCCCAGACCTGCTCGATGCCGAGTTCGGGGAGGCGAAGGGTGACCGGGAACGCCGCCGCCTCGGCGGTGATCTCCGTCTCGATCCGTCCGCGCCCGCCGTCGAACCCGGTCCGCAGCCAGACGTCCTCGATGCCTCCGGCCGGCCGTGCGGTCAGGGTGACATCACGGAAGATGCCCGGCAGCCACCACTGGTCCTGGTCTTCGACATAGCTGGCCGCCGACCACTGGTGCACTCGCACGGCGACGACGTTGTCTCCCGGGCGCAGCGACGAGGTCACGTCGAACTCATGGGCGAGCCGGCTGCCGGCGGCGCCGCCGATCTCGTCGCCGTTCACCCACAGCGTGAAGAGCGACTCGACGCCGTCGAACCGCAGCACGACGCGCTCGGCGTCCGACCAGTCGGCGGGTACGTCGAAGTGGCGGCGGTAGTCGCCGGTGGGGTTCTCGTCCGGGACATGGGGTGGGTCGATCGGGAACGGGAACTGCACGTTCGTGTAGATCGGCCGGCCGTAGGCTCCGTCACCCTGGAGCACCCAGTGGGAGGGCACCGGGATGCCGTCCCAGCCGCTGTCGTCGAAGTCTTCGGCCGCGAAATCCTCCGCCACCGACGCCGTGGGCGACAGACGGAAACGCCAGAGCCCGTTCAGCGAGCGGCGGGGGGCGTCGGAGTGCAGCCACGAGCGCGCCGTGCGCAGCGCGCCCCGCCCCGGTGCGGTGTCCGAAACGTAGGCGGAAAGTTGGGAGGGCACGAGGTCACAACCCTTTCTTGAGAACAGCGGTCGCAGTTGTCTATCGGACCACGACCGTTCGGATCTCCCACGGACCGAGGGCGAGTTCGAGTCCGTCCGCGACCGGCGCCGCGGAGAGGGGGCGGCCGAGCAGGTCGACCGTGGTGGCCTCGGTGAACGCGCCGGTCACGCGGACGGCCGATCCCGTGTCGCTCATCGCGGTCAACCGCACCTCGGTGCCGGCGCCGCGATCGTCGTCGGTGACGCGGCGGATGCTCGAGACGAGGATGTCCGTACCGTCGACCCGCACGCCGGTCGCGTCGGGGGGCAGCTGACCCCCGGCGGGCGCGGTCCCGCGGGCGACCAGCACGTCGTTGCGGAAGTCCTCGGCGAGAGCGACCGCGTTCGCGCCCTGCCAGCCGGTCGCCGAGGGCACGACGGCGAAGCGGTTCTCGACGCGCACGCCGAGATCCTGCGCGCCCGGTGCGGGGATCTCGCTCGCCGCGGGCTCGTCACGGAGCGGATGGATGTTGACGCTGATCGAGCCGATCGCGCGCAGCAGCGTGATGGCCAGTTCGGAGCCGTCGCCGACGAGTTCGTACTCGGTGGCGTGGTCGAGCAGTACGTTGGCGGCTCCGGCCGACACGAACGAGCTCGCGGGGAAGGTCGGGATCGGGTATTCGCCCCAGCCACCCTCGGCGGTGAGCCCGCGCTCGGTGACGGCGAACTGCCCGGCGGACGCGGACACGGCCGCCGGCTCGGGCAGCGGCACGTGGAAGCGGAGCCGGTGGTCGGCGGAGGAGTTCAGGAACGACGTGGAGACGCGCACGAACGGCTCACCCACGCGCACCTCCACGAGGGTCTCCACCGGGGTCGGCACGGTCCGGTCGCTGCGTAGATCACGCTCGGAGGAGAGCGCGGCGGGCCATTCGTAGACGCGGGTGACACGCATCCTCGAACGCAGCGGGCCGTTCTCGAGGAGTTCGACGGAGACCTCCGCCGGCTCCGACACGAGCACGTCCTTCGCCGGCGGAGCGTAGTTGTAGCTGTCGCCGCGGTCACCGCCGTCGACGAGGCGGCCGACTCCGTGCAGCACGGTGCCGTCGGCCCCGGTCACGTCCAGGGTGCCGTCGGCAGTGACCGCGACCTCGACCAGTCCGTTGGAAAGCGTGCGGGCCGTCGCCGTCGCGGGGGCGGACGCCGTCGACCGCGCGGCGGTCCGGTCGCTCGGTTCGACCCGGAAACTCGCAAGCCCGGAGGCGGGGACGTTCACGGGCACCAGCGCGGTCGCGCGGGCTTCCTCCAGCGTCAGCACCCTCCACTCACCCGGATGAGCGGCGGCCGCGGCGGCGACCTCACGGCGCAGGATCAGCAGGTCGAACGGTCCGCCGGCCGGCACCTCGGCGAGGTGGAAGACGAGCGAGCCGGGGGTGAGCTCGTAGTGGTCGATCAGGCGGCCGAAGAGCTCGCGGCGGTGGATGCGGCGCAGCACGCGTTCGAGCTGCGAGGCGTCCATGCGCTCGTCGCTGAGCACGGTCGGGGCCTGCGAGGTCAGCTGGGCGGGATGCGCCGAGCCGTCGGCGGCGGTCGCGACCAGAACGGTTCCCTCGGGCGGGGCCACGACGTCCACCTCGACCAGGGCCGTGCGCGGGAACGGCAGCGGGTTGGCGACCAGGTAGCCGTCGCTCGGCACCAGGGCGGCGGGCTCGGCGAGGGCCGCGTCCCGGACCGCCCGCGCGGCGTGCGCGGCTTCGGCGAGACGCGCCTCGACCTGGTCGGAGGTCTCGTCGGTGCCGGAGCCGACGACCGAGTCGTGCGCGGACGACTCGATGATCTTGTGCCACGCGAGCGAGAGGAACGGCGAGTCGTCACGCTGGGACCACAGGGCGTTCACCCGCTCGGCGTGGTCGACGGTGCGCTCGGCGACGGCCATCCGCTGCTTGAGCCCGAGCCGTACGGAGAGCACGCCCGGGAGGATGTTGCCGCGCACGTGGCTGCGCAGCTCACCGGTGACGACGGCGGAGACCTCGTCGCGCACGTGCTTGCGAATGTACTCGTCGAGCGTCGCGATGGTGATGGCGCGCTCGTCGCTGGACGCCCGCCGCAGCCAGGTCGCGAGTTGCGGGTCGGGCGCGTTGTGGTCGGTGCCGGCCATCGCGAGCAGCGGATCGTCACCCCACCGCTCGGCCGTCATCTCCGCGTACTCGCCGAGCGCGCGCCCGATCTGGTCGGGCACCAGCAGGACGTCGAGGCCGTTGTCGTAGCCGTCGAAGAGGAACTCGGTGCGCACCTCGGAGCCGTCGGGAGCGCGCCAGCGGAAGGCGTGACCGTCGACGGAGCCGGGAACACCGCGCCACAGCGCCGCGTGCTCGATTCCGGCGCGCGCCAGGATCTGCGGCATCTGCGCGACGTGGCCGAACATGTCCGGCAGGTAGCCGATGGGCATCGAGCCGCCGAGGTCCGCCGCGGCCGCCCATCCCATCTGCAGGTTGCGCACGATGGTCTCGCCGGAGCACAGGAACTCGTCGAGCAGGATGAGCCACGGCCCGATGGCGAGCCGGCCGCCGGTGACCAGCGCCGTGACCCGATCGCGGTTCTCCGGTCGAATCTCCAGGTAGTCCTCGATCGCGGCCATCTGCCCGTCGACGGTGAACCGGAAGTCCGGGTTCGCCTCGGCCGTCTCCAGCACGGTGTCGAGAGCGGTGACAAGCCGGTGCCGGAACACCTGGAACGGCTCATACCATTCCCGGTCCCAGTGGAAATGGGGCACGAAGACGGCGGAGTTCTGCATGGGGAGAGGGGACCTTCTGCTGGTGGGAACGTGGGAGACAGGGGGGCGGTGGTACGGGGTCACTTGATCGAGCCGGAGGCGAGTCCGGTGCGCCAGAACCGCTGAAGGAGGATGAACAGGATGATCACGGGCACGATCGAGACCAGCGAGCCGGTGATCACGGATTCCTGAAGAAGCGGGGCACGGGCGGTCTGACCGTTCCACTGGTAGAGCCCGAGGGTGATCGGAAAGAGCGACTCCTTCTGGAGCATCACCATCGGCAGGAAGAAGTTGTTCCAGATGCCGACGAACTGGAACAAGAAGATGGTCACCAGCGACGGCGTCAGCAGCTTGAGCGCCACCGAGAAGAACGTGCGGAACTCGCCGGCGCCGTCCAGGCGCGCCGACTCGAGGATCTCCTCGGGGACGGCGGCGGCGGTGAAGATGCGGGCGAGGTAGACGCCGAACGGGCTGACGATGCTGGGCAGGAACACCGCGAGGTAGGTGTTGACGATCCCGGTCGCCGAGAACAGGAGGAACAGCGGGAGCGCGAGCGCGGTGGTGGGAACGAGGACGCCGCCGAGGATGACGGAGAACAGGAACTCGCGGCCCCGGAACTTGAACTTGGCGAGCGCGTAGCCGCACAGCGCGGAGATCAGGGTTCCGACGGCCGCGCCCAGCACCGCGTAGATCACGCTGTTCAGGGCCCACCGCCCGAAGATGCCGTCGCTGCGGCTGAACAGGGTGTCCAGATTCTTGAACAGGTCGAAGTGCGAGAACGTCAGCCCGAAGGTGGAGGCGAGGTCGCCCTGTGGTTTGGTCGCCGCGACGATCAGAAAGTAGAGCGGCAGCAGGAAGTAGATCGCCAGGAGGAACATCAGAGCCATGGCGGCCGTGCGGCTGACGCGGCTTTCGCGGGTCGGGGTCTGGTTGCTCACAGTCCGGCCCTCTTCGAGGTCAGTCGCATGAACCCGAAGCTCAAGACGAAGGTGATGACGGCGATGACCACGGAGATCGCCGCTGCCTGCTGGTAGTTGTTCCCGGAGGCCACCGCGTACGCGAGCATGTTCGGGGTGAACGTGCTCGAGATGTTCGAGGAGATCTGGCGCAGCACGGCCGGCTCGGCGTAGAGCTGCAGCGTGCCGATGATCGAGAACACCGTGGTGAGGATGATCGACGGCGCGATGATCGGGACTTTGATCCGCCACGCGATCGCCCAGTTGCTCGCACCGTCGAGCTTGGCGGCCTCGTAGAGCTCCTGCGGGATCGCCTGCAGTGCCGAGAACATGATCAGCATGTTGTAGCCGGTCCACAGCCAGGTGGAGACGTTCGCCGCCGACCACAGCACGGCGCCCGGGCCGAGGAAGTCGGGCTGGAGGCCGATGGCTTTCAGCAGGTCGACGAGGGGGCTGAGCTGCGGCGAGTAGAGGAACGACCACATGATCGCGGCGATGACGCCGGGCACGGCATACGGCATGAACGCCGTGATGCGGAAGAACCCCTTCAGCTTCAGCAGGGGAGTGTCGAGCAGCAGCGCGATGATCAGCGCGACGAACAGCATGACCGGCACCTGCACGATGCCGAACAGTCCGATGCGCCCGATGCTGGACCAGAACTCCGTGTTCTGGAACACCTGAACGTACTGCTCGAAGCCGCCGAAGGCCGTGTACGACGTGCCGTACTGGCCGCCGGTGCGGCGCACGACGAGGAAGCTCTGCCAGACGGCGTAGGCGATCGGCACCAGGTAGAACAGCACGAACGGGAGGAAGAACGGGAGCAGGAAGGCGGCGATGGTGCCCGCCCGGGGGCCGCCGCCGTTGTGACGGCTGCGGCCTCCGGTCGTTGCCACCACGCGGGTCGCGCGGGTTGCGATGTCAGTCATGCCGCGGTCAGTTGCCCGCGACGGCCGGGATCGCCAGATCCTGCATCGATTTCAGTGCGGACGCCTGGGCGGCCGAGATCGCGTCGGTGAGCTTGCCGTCGCCGGCCGCCGCCTTGGCCAGCGCATCCTGGAGCGCCAGGTTCACGGTCTTCTGGGTGGGGCCCCAGGCGAAGCTGGTGTCGATGTTCTTGGACGACTCGGCGAAGACGTCGAAGATCTTCTCGTTGTTGTAGTACGGGACGCCTTCGGAGAGCGCGGGAAGCTCCAGCCCGGCGGTGGCCGCCGGGTAGAGACCGCCCAGCTTGTTCTCCATCGCGAGGGCTTCCGGGTCGCTGTTCAGCCAGGAGTTGAACTTGACCGACTCGTACAGGTGCGTGTTGCCCTTCATGAACGCGACGGTGGATCCGCCCCAGTCGCCGGACGCGGCGCTCGAGCCCCACGTCGGCATCGGGACGATCGACCACTTGCCGGACTGGTCGGGCAGGTTGTCACGGAACATGCTGTAGCCCCAGGCGGCGCCGATGTAGCTGGCGATCTGGTTCTTCTGGTACGCGGCGTACATCGGAGTCGAACCGTGGGCGAGGTCGGTGCGGACGAGCTTGGCGTCGATCAGCTTCTGCCAGTACTCGGCGACCTGCTTACTCTGGTCGGATTCGACGGTGACGTGCCACTTGTCGCCGGAGTAGCCGTACATCTTGGCGTTGTTCTGCCAGAGGAGCCCGTTGAAGAACTCGGCGTTGTTCGGGTCGAAGAACGTGATGCTGAGGTTGGGGTCCGCGTCGTGCAGCTTCTGCGCGTCCGCCGCGTACTCGTCCCAGGTCTTCGGGACCTCGAGGTTGTGCTTCTTGAAGATGTCGCTGCGCACGAAGAGGGCCATCGGGCCGGTGTCCTGCGGGAAGGCGAACACGCCGGTGTCACCGAAGCTGCTCTGCGACCAGGTCCACGGCACGAACTTCGACTTGGCCGCGACGGCGTCCGCGCAGGCCGAGGCGTCCACGAAGGCGTCCTGGGTGCGCAGGCTGGGGAGCTGGTCGTAACCGACCTGAGCGAGCTCCGGCGCCTTGCCCGCCTTGAGGGCGTTGCCGATGATGCCGTACTGGTCGGTGGAGATGTTCTTCATCTCGACCTGGATGTTCGGGTTGTTCTTGTTCCACAGGGCGACGACCTGGTCCATCCCCGGAACGGTGTTCCAGTACTGGAGGGTGACGTTGCCCTTCGCGGGCTCACAGGCGGCCGCGGGCGCGGCTGCGGATGCGTCACCCGACGGGGTGGGGGACGAGCACGCGGCGAGTCCGGCGGTACTGGCTGCCGCGGCGATGACGACACCCGCGAGCCGGATGCGCGTGACTGTGTTGCTCATGTTTTCCTTCCAGACAACGCCTGGCGACGGTGCTAGACCGGTCGACGTTGACACCTCAGGCAGGGGGATCTTGGGATGCCTTCCGGTGGGCATCGACCATGACGCAACGGTGTCGGTTCCAACACCGAGCGCAGTGGCGGGAATTAGCAAATCATGTGTTCATAATCGGCCGCAACACTTTGTGAGGTCAAAACTTTGTGAGGACAAAGTTGGACGTGATCACTCCGCCGCGAGAAGCAGCGCGGAAGGCCGGGGCGAGAAGGTGTTGTCGAGCACCAGGGTCGCGGCTCCGACGGCGGCGACATCGACGGGGATCGCGGACTGGGCGAACCGGATGGGGTGCGGCGGAATCAGGGCGGGATCGCTGCGCACCGCATCCGGCAGCGCACCGAGGATCACCGGGGAGACGCGCGTCCAGAACGGCCCGCCGAAGATGACCCGGTCGATGTCGAGGAGATTCACGATCACGACGATCGCGCGGGCCAGGGAACGGGCGGCGTCGGTCAGGATCGCGATCGCCTCGGGGCTCCCGGCCGCGGCGAGGGCCGCCAGCCTGCTGAACGCCGCATCCACGTCGACCGTGTCCTCGAGGTTGCCGGCCTCGGCCGCCGAGAGCACGCCGTCGAGCACCGCACGCGCGACGAGCGCTCGCGGAACGGTGATGTAGCCGACGCAGCCGCGCCGGCCGCAGGTGCACACCGGACCGTCGGGATCGACGGTGATGTGACCCCCGTCACCCGCGTTGGAGCTGATGCCGCGAACGACCTCGCCCGCCACCGACAGGCCGGTGGCGAGACCGGTCCCGTAGTACATGAACGCGAAGTCGCGGCTGCTGTCGGGGCCCGCGAACCACAGCTCGGCGACGACCGCGGCCGTCGCGTCCTTCTCCAGCAGCACGGGCAGGCCCGTCGCCTCGGCGAGCGAGCGCCGCAAGGCCACCCGATGCCAGGTGGGCATCATCGGCGGGTTCAGGAGCACGCCGTCGTCGACGTTCACCGGGCCGGGCGACGCGATACCGATGCCGAGGATGCGGGACCTGTCGACGGCGGAACTCTCGATGAGCGCCTCGATCGCGTTCGCCATCTCGTCGATGACCGCGCTCGGGTCTCCCGCGGTCGGTGTGCCGGTGCGCGAGTGGTCCCGAACCTTGCCGGACAGGTCGACGAGTACGTAGGTCACCGCTGCGGGATCGATGTGCACCCCGACCGCGAAACCGCCGTCCGGGTTCAGTTTGACGACCGCCGCCGGCTTGCCGGGGCCGCTCATGCGCGTGCCGTGCTCGTCGACGAGACCGGCGTCGAGAAGGCGCCGGCAGACCTTCGTCACCGTCATCCCGCTCAGGGCCGTCAGGGCGGCGAGTTCGGACCGGGTGATCCCCTCGGGGCGCCGGCGGATGGCGTCGAGAACGACCGTCTGGTTGTACTCACCGACGGCGGGAAGGTTTGTTCCCGTGCGATCCAAGGCTGCTCCCCACGCGCTGTGGCCAGTGGAAGCCTAGCGGTGCCCTGTTCGGACTCGAACGCCACATCTCGACGTGCGGGACGACACCTACGGACGCCCTTCCCCGTCTCCGGGCGTCCGTAGGTGATCGATGCAGGTCAGGACCGTTTCCGGTCCGGGCGGGCGATTCGGCTCAGGTGTTTCGCACGGGGCGGGCCCCGGACCCGTCCTAGCTGGCCTGGCTGACCGTCGACATGTTGAAGTCGGGCACCCGGATCGGGGGCATGATCGCGCGGGTGAAGTAGTCGCTCCACTCGCGCGGCAGGGTCTGCTCGGAGGTGCCGATCTCGGTGAGACGGCGCAACAGGTCGACCGGGCTCTCGTTGAAGCGGAAGTTGTTCACCTCGCCCACGACCTCGCCGTTCTCGATCAGGTAGACGCCGTCACGGGTCAGCCCGGTGAGCAGAAGGGTCTGCGGGTCCACCTCGCGGATGTACCACAGGCAGGTGAGGAGCAGGCCGCGCTCGGTGGAGGCGATCATCTCCTCCAGCGAGCGTCCGCCCTCGGGGCCCCTCATGATCAGATTGTCGATGTCCGGGGTCAGGGACAGACCGGTCAGCTCGGCCGAGTATCGGGTCTGCAGCAGGTTCGCCAGCCTGCCCTCGGCGATCCAGTCGGTGGGCGCCAGAGGCAGCCCGTTGTCGAACACCGAGCTCTGCCGGCTGGAGGCGTGCGCCACCACGAACGGCGCGCACTCGATGCCCGGCGCGGCGGGAGCCCCGGACAGGTGGATCGGCAGTTCGGAGAGGGTCTCCCCGACGCGGGTCCCGCCCCCGGGACTGGAGAAGACCGTGCGCCCCTCGAGCGCGTCGCGGGCTCCGGCCTTCCAATAGAGGTAGATCATCAGATCGCTCACCGCCGTCGGCGGGAGCAGCGCCTCGTATCGGCCCGCGGGCAGGTCGATCCGGTTCTTCGCCCACTCCAGGCGCTGGGCCAGCGAGGCGTCCAGAGCCGCGACGTCCACGTCGGAGAAGTCGCGGGTGGCCACGCCGGTCCAGGCGGAGCGCTTCATGTCCGGAGACTTGGCGTTGAGCTCCAGGCGGCCGGTGGGCTGGGTGTGCCGGAGCCGCGTGCCGGTGGAGGTGCCCATGAAGGTCGTGGTGACGATGTGCTCGGCGAAGCCGTACAGCTTGCGCCCGCCCGCCTCGGCCGCGGCGAAGGCCTCGCCGAGCGCGGGGGCGAACGCGCCGAACACCTTGATCGACGTGACATCGGCGGGGGCGTCCCAGTCGGCCGAACGATCGCCCTCGACCAGCGGCCGGGCGTCCTCGGACGGCTGGGCGTCTTCGGCGGCGTGATCGGCCGCCGCGACGATGTCGGCGAGCTGCTCGGGGCGGACCGCCGCCCGCGACACCACGCCCACGCCCCGGCCCACGATCGAGATCACGGTGAGCTGCGAGGAGCGGGACACGCCATTGGTGGTGAGGGTGTTGCCCGCGAACCGCAGGTTGGCGCTGGAGCCCTCGTCCACGATGACGACGACGTCGTCGGCCGTGGAGAGGTCCAGAACCTTCTCGATCATCTCCTGGGGGCTCATCCCGCTCCTGTCCTCATCGCTCGTCGAGCCGGTCGCCGATGCGCTGTGTTCATGGGGTCCGTCGGGTCGCACGCGCTGCTCGCTCAACTGCCACTCTCCCGCACGGTGTTGAGAATGCGCACATCGCGGAAGAGCGCGGACGGGCTGCCGTGGCTGACCGGGGCGACCTGGCCCGGCTGGCCCTTCCCGCAGTTGAACGCGCCGCCCAGCACGTAGGTCTGCGGCCCGCCGACAGCCTCCATCGACCGCCAGAAGTCGGTGGTCGTGGCCTGGTAGGCGACGTCGCGCAGCTGGCCGGCGAGCCTGCCGTTCTCGATCTTGTAGAACCGCTGGCCGGTGAACTGGAAGTTGTAGCGCTGCATGTCGATGGACCAGCTCTTGTCGCCCACGACGTAGATGCCGCGATCCACCCCGGAGATCAGCTCCTCGGTGGAGGGGCCGCCGGCGGCGGGCCGCAGCGAGACGTTGGCCATGCGCTGGATCGGCATGTGGCCGGGGGAGTCGGCGAAGGCGCAGCCGTTGGAGGCGCCCAGGCCCTTCAGCAGCGCCATCCGCCGGTCGAGCTGGTAGCCGACCAGGACGCCGCCTGCGACGATGTCGAACTCCTTGGCCGCCACGCCCTCGTCGTCGTAGCCGATCGTGGACAGGCCGTGCTCCGTCGTACGGTCGCCGACGACGTTCATCGCGGGCGAGCCGTATGCCAGCTTGCCGAGCTGGTCGAAGGTGGCGAAGCTGGTCCCGGCGTAGGCCGCCTCGTAGCCGAGGGCCCGGTCCAGCTCGGTGGCGTGCCCGATGGACTCGTGGATCGTCAGCCACAGGTTGGACGGGTCGACGACCAGGTCGTACTGCCCCGCCTCGACGGAGGGGGCCCCGAACTTCTCCTCGAGGTACTCGGGAATGCGGGCGAGCTCGCCCCGGAAGTCCCAGGTGGGGCCGGTGAGGTATTCGTACCCCCGGCCGACCGGCGGGGCGAGCGTGCGCATCGACTCGAAGCGGCCGCCCTGGACCTTCATGGCCTCCACCTCGCAGTGCAGGCGCACCCGCTGCTGGGTGGTGGAGGTGCCGGCCGTGTCGGCGTAGAACTTCTGCTCCTTGACCTGCATCAGCGAGGTCTGGACCTGGTCCACGCGCGGGTCTCTCAGCAGACCGCCCGACCAGTCGGCGAGCAGGGCCACCTTGTCGCGCATCGGCACGTCGAAAGGGTCGATCTCGTAGGAGGAGACCCAGGTGACATCGGAGTGGACCGGCTCGGGGGCCAGCTCGATGGGCTCGCGGTTGACGGCCGCGGAGACGACGGCCACCTCCACCGCCTGCTCGGCGACCTTGACCGCCGCCTCGGGGGTCAGCTCGAGGCCGGCCGCGAAGCCCCAGGTGCCGTTCTTGACGACCCGTACGGCGTAGCCGAGGTCGTCGGCGTCCATGGAGCCTTCGAGGGAGGTGTCGGACAGACGGAGGGTCTCCGCGCGGACACGCTCGAGCCGGAAATCGGCGTGCTCGGCACCGAGGTCACGGGCACGCTGCAGAGCCGCGTCCGCCAGTTGCCTCAGGGGCAGGGCGAGAAAGTCGGAATCGATCTGGCGCATGTCAACGATCCTAACCCTGCGATCTTGTCCTTCCCGGACAAGAGGGTTACCCCCGGGTAGACGATAACGTCAGCTCCATGGCTCGATCTGTTCTCATAACCGGCGGTAATCGCGGCATCGGCCTCGCGATCGCCCGCGAACTCGCCCAGGCCGGCGACGCCGTCGCCGTGACCTACCGCTCCGGAAACCCTCCCGAGGGGTTGTTCGGCGTGCGCTGCGATGTGACCAGCATGGCCGACGTGGAAGCGGCATTCGGGAAGGTCGAGGCCGAGCACGGCCCGGTCGAGGTGCTCGTCGCCAACGCGGGCATCACCAAGGACACGCTGCTGCCGATGATGAAGGAGGAGACCTTCACCGACGTCATCGACGCCAACCTCACCGGCGCCTACCGGGTGGCCAAGCGCGCCACGCGCGGCATGCTGCGGCTCAAGCGCGGTCGCATCGTGCTGATCTCCTCGGTGGTCGGCATGCTCGGCTCAGCCGGGCAGAGCAACTACGCCGCCTCCAAGGCGGGCATGATCGGTTTCGCCCGGTCCGTGGCCCGGGAGCTGGGCTCGCGCGGCATCACGGTCAACGTCGTCTCCCCGGGTTTCGTGGAGACCGACATGACGGCCGAGCTGGACGCGGCCTACCAGGAGCAGATCCGTAAGAGCATCCCGCTCGGCAGGCAGGCCACCCCCGAGGAGGTCGCGAAGGTGGTCGCCTTCCTGGTGAGCGCGGACGCCTCCTACATCACCGGCGCCGTCATCCCCGTGGACGGCGGACTGGGCATGGGCCACTGACGTGACCTCTCCACTTCCGGGGTGAGAGGCTCTTCGCCCTCCTTGAGGAGGGGCTGGGTGACGGACGGGTCCCGCCCGTTGGAACACACGAACGACACATCAGATGAGGAACGGCACTCATGGGAATTCTTGAAGGCAAGCGGCTTCTGATCACCGGGGTGCTGACCGACGCATCCATCGCCTTCTCCGTGGCCAAACTGGCCCAGGAACAGGGGGCGAAGGTCGTGCTGACCGGCTTCGGCCGCCTGAGCCTCGTCGAGCGCATCGCCAAGCGGCTCCCCGAGCCGCCTCCGGTGCTGGAGCTCGACGTCACCAGCACCGAGCACCTTGAATCCCTCGCCGACCGGGTCGGCGAGCACGTGGACGGTCTGGACGGCGTGGTGCACGCCATCGGGTTCGCCCCGCAGAGCGCCCTCGGCGGCAACTTCCTGAACACCTCGTGGGAGGACGTGGCGACGGCCATCCAGGTCTCCACGTATTCGTTCAAGTCGCTCGCGGTGGCCGCGCTTCCGCTGATGAAGGGCGGCGGCGCGGTCGTCGGCCTCGACTTCGACGCCACCAGGGCCTGGCCGGTCTACGACTGGATGGGCGTGGCGAAGGCCGGCCTGGAGTCCTGCTCCCGCTACCTGGCCCGCGATCTCGGCAAGCACGGCATCCGGGTCAACCTGGTGGCCGCGGGCCCGATCCGGACCATGGCGGCCAAGAGCATCCCCGGCTTCACCGAGTTCGAGGAGAGCTGGCCGGCCAAGGCGCCGATCGGCTGGGACATCAACGACCCGACCCCGGCGGCCAAGGCGTGCGTCGCCCTGCTGTCGGACTGGTTCCCGGCCACGACCGGTGAGATCGTGCACGTCGACGGCGGCGTGCACGCGATCGGCGGCTAGGCGTCGCCGGTCACCGCTAGGCCACCCGGTGCCGCCCCACCCGGAGCGGCTCGAACGGCATGGACTCCTCGCCCATCCGCCTGGTGTACAGCAGGCGGACGGCGAGGATCGCCGCGACCAGCAGCGCCGTGCTGAGCACCGTGCCCAGCGCGTCGGACGACCGGGTGGGCTTGAGCGGACGTCGATCCGGCATCTGCCTCTGAAACTCCTGCATCAGCGGGCCCGGCCAGAGCAGCTCCACCCGGGGCGCCTCGGCGTCGACGACGGGGGACGGTTCGGAGATCACCGGTTCGCCCACGTCGGTCGTGAGCGTCCGGGTCTCCGGCGGTCGGAAAGACGCGGCCGGCAGCGGGGCCGTCTTCTCCCGCGTGGGTTCGGGGCTGGGGCTGGGCGACGGGCTGGGACTCGGCGACCCGGACGGCCGGACCGTCGGCTCGGGGGTCGCGGAGGGCTCAGCGGGTTCGGAGGGTCCGGGAGTGCCGCCCGCCGACGGGCCCGCGCACTCGGAGGAGGTCGCCAGGGGCAGGCAGACGCCGCCGAGGACCTTGGGCAGCAGGCTGCCGTCTTCCGACCTCTCCACCGGTTCGGGGGCGGGCGCGCCGGTGGCGTCCGGCGTCGATGAGGACGAGGTGGCCACCGCGGTGTCACCGGCCCGTGCGGCATCGCCGGAGCCTTTCTCGGTCGTCTCCCTGGGGGCGTCGAGGACTCTGACGCTGGGCAGCGGGACGGAGATGCCGTCCGTGAGCTCACTCACGGCCTCGCCGAGGGTGTCGACGGTCTTGCAGATCCCACCCGTGACGGTGCCCAGCAATCCCTTCTGCGGGCAGTCGTCCCGTTGCGTGGCGGCGCTCACGGGGGCGGCCGCGACCGCGGGGACTCCGCCGCCCAGTGCCAGCACCAGCACGCCGGCAGAGATCGCAGTTCGCATTCGTCCCCCTTTAGACATCAACGAAGTCGTCTCGCCGACACCCGAATGCCCCCTGCCAAAGCGTCTCGCCGACATCCGAGCGCCCCTCCTGTCACCCATTGACAGTTTTGTGGGGGGACCCGGTTTTTCCACGGAAAGTTGCGATTCGGTATCGACTAGTGATACGCGAAACGAATTCTCGTTCGGTTTCCATGCCTGTTTCCGTCTGTGGTTCGGTGCGCTCTCCCACCCCTGCCGCCCCTCAGTCGGCCGAGACATCGTCGAGTGCCTCCCTTATCTCCACGGGCAGCGTCAGGTCCTCGGCCTGCAGCACCCCGGCCAGCTGGGCGTGGGTACGGGCGCCGACGATGGCGGAGACGACCCCCGGCTGGTCGCGGACCCACGACAGGGCGACCGACAGCGGCGAGACCCCCAGCCCCTCGGCCGCGGTCGTCACCGACTCCACGACCCGGCGGCACCGCTCATCCAGGTAGGGCTTGACGAAGTCGGCGAAGTGCGGGGTCGCGGCACGGGAGTCGGCGGGGATGCCCGTGCGGTATTTCCCGGTGAGGACTCCGCGCCCGAGCGGCGACCAGGCCAGCACGCCCGCACCGACGTGCTCGGCGGCGCCGAGCAGCTCGCGCTCGGCCTCCCTGGCCAGGAGCGAGTATTCGACCTGGGCGGCGACGATCGGCACCCGGCCGGAGACCGCCCGCTGGCCGACGGCCGCCGCGGCGAGTTGCCAGCCCGCGTAGTCGCAGACCCCGGCGTAGGCCGCCCGGCCGGAGGACACGATGGCGTCCACGGCGGCCAGGGTCTCCTCCAGCGGGACGTCCGGGTCGAAGGCGTGCAGTTGCCACAGGTCCACCTCGTTGACGCCGAGACGGGTCAGCGAGGCGTCGATGGCGGCGATCAGGTGCTTCCTGGAGGCGTCGCGCGGACGGCGGCCGGACGGGGTGAGCACGGCCTTGGTGGACAGCACCAGCTCCGAGCGCGGCACCGAGTCGCGGATCAGCCGCCCGATCAGCCGCTCGGCCTCACCACCGGTGTAGACGTCCGCCGTGTCGATGAGGGTGCCGCCAGCCTCGGCGAACATGCGGAGCTGCGCGGCGGCCTCCTCGGCGCTCGTGTCGCGTCCCCACGTCATCGTCCCAAGTCCCAGGCGGGATACCGACAGTCCGCTCCGGCCCACATAGCGCTGCTCCATGATCCGGCCAGATTACCGCCCGGGCACTTAAAAGTAGTGGAGTGAGGCCTGCAAGACTTACCCACGTGACGACCCTGCTACTGGCCAGACACGGCCTGACCCCCCTCACCGGTCCCGTCCTGGCGGGCTGGACCCCCGACGTCCATCTCAGTGAGGCCGGACAGGCCCAGGCGGAGGCGCTGGCCGTACGGCTGGCGTCGCTGGAACTGGACGCCATCGTCTCCAGCCCGCTGGAGCGCTGCCAGGAGACCGCCCAGGCGATCGCCGGCGGTCGCGCGACGGAGGTGCTGACCGACGAGCGCTTCGGGGAGTGTCACTACGGCGACTGGACGGGCCGCCCGATCGCCGAGCTCGCCAAGGACCCTCTCTGGCCGGTCGTGCAGGCCCATCCGAGCGCCGTGACGTTTCCCGGTGGAGAATCCTTGTCCGCCGTACAGCATCGCGCCGTGGCGGCCGTCAGGGAGTGGAACGAGCGGCTCGGGCCGAAGGCCGTCTACCTGGTCTGTAGCCACGGAGATGTGATCAAGGCCATAGTGGCCGACGCCATGGGCCTCCACCTGGATCAGTTCCAGCGGATAACCGCTGATCCCGCATCGCTCACTGCCATTCGATATACGCCCTTGCGTCCCTTTGTGCTCAGGCTCAACGACCTGGGTGGAGATGTGGCGGCATTGAGACCCGCGGAGGGTTCGGAACACGATGACGGGGGAGAAAACCTCACCGGGAGCGATGCCGCAGTCGGCGGCGGATCCGGGACCACGTAAGGTCGGGCTATGCCGGTCTTCGACTACGACCCACCCGAGAGGTTTGTGGCCGGTGCCGTGGGGCAACCGGGATCACGAGCTTTCTTTCTGCAGGCCCGTGGCCAGGGCCGATTGACCACCGTCGGGCTGGAGAAATTCCAGGTCGCGGCGTTGGCCGACCGTCTCGACGAGCTTCTCGACGAGGTGTTGCGGCGCAGCGAGGGCATTGCCCAGGTGCCCGCCGTCGCCCCCGTCGCGCTGACCGACAACGCGCCGCTGGACGTGCCGATCAGCGAGGACTTCCGGGTCGGCACGATGGCACTGGCGTGGGACTCGGAAACCGCGCAGGTGATCATCGAGGCTCAGGAGGCCGTCGCGGAGGACGAGGACGAGGAGTTCGAGCCGTCCCCGCTCGCCGAGCCCACGGTGCTGCGCGTCCACATCAGCCCCGGTGCGGCCAGGGCCTTCACCAAACGCGCCATGGCCCTCGTCGCGGCGGGGCGCCCCCCCTGCCCGCTGTGCGCCCAGCCACTTGATGCCGAGGGGCATATTTGTGTGCGGCTCAACGGTTACCGGGGTAGTAGTAGCGCTGCATCAGGTGGAGGAGGCGAATGAGTGCCGAGAGTGAGCCGACGCTGAGCGCGGTGCCCGCGGCGGGGCTGGACGACGAGACGGCGATACGCCTGCTTCGCGAAGGTCAGCTGGAGGTGGCCGGTCGCCTGATCGAGGCGACCAACATGACGCTCTACTGTTCGGTCCGGCTCGCCGGGCTCTCCGCGGCCTGCGTCTACAAGCCGGTACGCGGTGAACGCCCGCTCTGGGATTTTCCCGACGGCACGCTGGCCGCCCGTGAGGTGGCCGCCTACGAGGTCTCGGCCGCGACCGGGTGGCGGATCGTCCCGCCCACCGTCTACCGCGACGGTCCCTTCGGCCCCGGCATGTGCCAGCTCTGGATCGACACCGACTCCGAGACCGACCTGATGGTGCTGATCCGCAGTCGCCAGCCCTCCCTGCGCCGGATGGCCGTGTTCGACGCGGTCGTCAACAACGCCGACCGCAAGGGCGGCCACCTGCTGCCGCTCGCCGACGGCCACATCTACGGCGTGGACCACGGCGTTTCCTTCTCCGCCGAGGACAAGCTCCGCACCGTGCTCTGGCAGTGGCGCGGCAAGCCCCTGTCCCGCGACGCCATGAACGTCCTCACCCGCCTGGAGCGAGACCTGGAGCAGGGCCGCCTCGGCCGCCGTCTCCGCGAGCTCCTCACCCTCGCCGAGGTCGAGGCCACCTGGGCTCGCGTACGCAGGCTCCTCAACACCGGCCTGCATCCCCTTCCCTCCAAGGACTGGCCGGCCATTCCCTGGCCCCCGATCTGAGGTCGTCCCCGGCGGGACCTGTACCCTCCGGGCATGTGCACGGTTGCCGTCAGCATCGATCCGAGCGCCGAGATCCCCCTGATCCTCGTCGGGGTGCGCGATGAGTTCATCGACCGGCCATGGGTCCCTCCGGGCGAGTACTGGCCCGGTCTGATCGGTGGGCGCGATCTTCAGGCGGGCGGGACCTGGCTGGCCGTCGATCCCGCGGCCAGGCGGATCGGCGCCCTGCTCAACGGCCACGGTGTGCTCGCCCCCGAGCGGACCCGCCGCTCCCGGGGCGACCTGCCGCTCCGGGCCGCGGCGGGGGAGCGCATCCCCGAGACGGACCTGGTCCATTACGACCCCTTCCACCTGCTCTCCGCCGATCTCGGCGGAGTCCGTCTGTGGCACTGGGACGGGATCGCGCTGAAGCGGGACGACCTCCCGCGAGGGACCCACATGATCGTCAACAGCGGCTGGGAGCGCGGGGAGGAGAACGAGCGCGTCGCGTTCTTCCGGCCCCTGTTCGCCAAGGCCCACCGCCCCTCGGAGCTCGATGGGGACTGGAAGGACTGGCGCGAGACGGCCACCGGCGCGGGGTTGCCCTCCGAGGACCCCCGCACCATGATCGTCCGTCACGAACTGCCCGACGGGCGAATCTTCGGCTCCCTGTCGGTCACCCTGCTCGCCCTCGCCCCCGGCGGGATCCACTACGAGTTCACCGGTGATCCTCGCGACCCGGAGGCTTTCGACCGTGTTCCCGTGGAATGATCCGGCGAGTTCCGGCGGTTGAGGTGATTGCCCTGTAAACCACCATCCCGAGCCGATCGGGGTGGTCTGTCTGCTGGATAGGCTCAATACATGCGATCGTGGTCTACGCCGAAGGTCCCTCGGCTTCCCGGTACCGGTGCTTCTCTGCGGCTTTTCGACACCGCCGCACGAGAGACCGAACCCACTCAGCCGGGTTCCACGGCGGGGATGTACGTCTGCGGCATCACGCCCTATGACGCCACCCACCTCGGTCACGCCAACACATACCTCGCTTTCGACCTGGTGAACCGGATGTGGCGGGACGCCGGGCATGAGGTGGACTACATCCAGAACGCCACCGACGTGGACGACCCCCTGCTCGAACGTGCCGAGCAGATCGGCATGGACTGGCGAGAGCTGGCCGAGCGCGAGATCGAGCTCTTCCGGACCGACATGGAGGCGCTGCGGATCCTGCCGCCGCGCGAATACGTCGGAGTGACCGAGGTGATCGATCAGGTCGCCGAGCTGATCGGGCGCCTGCGCGACAAGGGCGCCACCTACGAACTCGACGGCGACATCTACTTCGACGTCGCCGCGGCGCCCAAGTTCGGCTCCGTCTCCGGATACTCCGAGGGGCGGATGCTCACTCTGTGCGCCGAGCGCGGAGGCGATCCGGGGCGGCCGGGCAAGAAGCACCCGCTCGACTGGCTGCTCTGGCGTGCCGAGCGTCCGGGAGAGCCGTCCTGGCCCTCGCCGTTCGGTCAGGGCAGGCCCGGCTGGCACATCGAGTGCACCGCGATCGCGCTGGCCAACCTGGGCAGCGGCTTCGACGTCGCCGGCGGCGGCTCCGACCTGATCTTCCCGCACCAC
The DNA here is from genome assembly GCF_900188345.1 of Streptosporangium subroseum. Classification (GTDB taxonomy): domain Bacteria; phylum Actinomycetota; class Actinomycetes; order Streptosporangiales; family Streptosporangiaceae; genus Streptosporangium; species Streptosporangium subroseum. The sequence continues at coordinate 102,586 of NZ_FZOD01000002.1, forward strand.
GAGTGCGGCGCCCACGAGGGCCACGTCGCCACCGGCGAATGGCCCTTCGCCAAGGCGTACGTCCACGCGGGCATGGTGGCCCTCGACGGCGAGAAGATGTCCAAGTCCAAGGGCAATCTGGTCTTCGTCTCCCGGCTCCGTCAGGAGGCCGACCCGATGGCCATCCGGCTGGCCCTGCTGGCCCACCACTACCGCACCGACTGGGAGTGGACCGCCGACCAGCTGACCTCCGCGGAGGCGCGGCTGGCCCGCTGGCGCTCGGCCGTCGCGCTGCAGGCGGGACCGGAGGCCGGCACCGTGCTCGATCGGGTCCGCGCCCGGATGACCGATGACCTGGACACCCCCGGGGCGCTCACGGTCATCGACGACTGGGCGGAGCGGGCACTGTCCGCGGACGGCGCCGACGGCGCCGACCCGCGGGCGCCCATGCTCGTCAGGGACATCGCAGACGCCCTGCTCGGCATCTCCCTCTGAACCTTCCTCTGAGCATCTCCCCCTGAGGGGATCCCGGTTCGGCGGGATCCCCCGAGCCGCCCCTTCGACGGCGCGGCTCGCTCCGGGGCTCCCGTCGAATCGACGGTTTTCCGAGGGCGCGTCCCGCCCTTAGGGCCGAGGGCTCGAAGGGGTGGACTCCCGGCTCCGAGGGTTGGCCCTTCGCGGCCCTGAGGGCGCGCCTGAAGACCGCGTCCGGGGGAGTGGGTAGTTCGGGAGCGAGCCGCCCCAGGGCGTCGCTGAGGCGCTCATCTCCGATGCGCGTCCCCGCGTTCGTTCGGAGGCGCGTCGGCTCGGGTGCGTGCCCGTTCGTTGACAGGAGGCGCATCCGTGCGTCCAGGGGGTCCGTGGCGTTCGGGATGGGCATCCGTGCGTCCATGAGGACCCGTGCCTTCGGGAGGCGCATCCGTGCGTTCAGGAGAGGCGTCCGTGAGGCGGTGCGCGGGGCCGACGGCAGTGCGCAGGGGGGGTCAGACGGAGACGGTGCACGGGGGCCGGAGACGCGCCCTGGGCCGCCCTCGAAGCCGATCGTCGTCGAAGAGTTCGGTGCCGGATGTCAGAGAGCCCGCTGCCGGGCTTCAGGGCGCTCCGCGGGCGTGGAAAGACCTCTCCGGCATAAGCCCGAGCATGCGTGAGGAACGGAGCCGGTCCGGCATAAGCCCGAGCACGCGTGAGGAACGGAGCCGGTCCGGCATAAGCCCGAGCACGCGTGAGGAACGGAGCCGGCTCCGAACGCGCGTGAAGACCTGATGTGCTTCTCATCACTCTGCCCGGATGGCCGTCGCCGACTCCGAAAGCACGTCAAGGCCTGCCTCGAACGCGCGTGAAGACCGGTCTGTCCCGAGCGGAAAAACCCCTGGAAATGATCTGAGCCCGCATCGCCGAAGCGATGCGGGCTCAGTCTGAAGCCTAGCGATCGGATCCTTAGATCAGATACAGATCAGATGACCTGAACCTGGTCGGCCTGCGGACCCTTCTGGCCCTGCGTGGTGGTGAAACTGACACGCTGGTTCTCCTCCAGGCTGCGGTAGCCTCCGGAGTTGATGGCCGAGTAGTGCACGAACACATCGGCGGTGCCGTCATCCGGTGCGATGAATCCGAAGCCCTTTTCGGCGTTGAACCACTTAACGGTGCCCTCAGACAAAACAACTTCTCCTCATTGGGAGCCTCACCGAACCGCCAGGTCGGCGGCACGGGGCTGCGTTGCGGACCCTACCATGCACCCGCGGAAACCTTCCGGAGAAACTGGAATGCCCGCTGTCGGCGGACTTCTCATAAGCACTTGAGATGATAAGGCTTTGCTGAGAACTACGACTGCAACCATGAAAGAGTATCAACGTGACTCCTGATGTGCAAGTCGTGGGATCGAGGCGAGAAAACGTTCTTGCTCGTCCGCCGGGAGATGGTCGATGAAAAGGGTGCCGTCGAGATGGTCGGCCTCGTGCTGGAGGACCCGCGCGAGCATGCCGAGAGCGCGGACGACGACGGGTTTGCCGAACATGTCCCGGCCGCGGGCCGTGACCATGTAAGAACGTTCCAGCGGCCACCACAGATCGGGCGCGGACAGGCAGGCCTCGTCGGCCACGATCTTCCGTTCGGACGGCTCTAGGCGGGGATTGATCAGATGCCCGGACTTGCCGTCCAGTTCGTAGACGACGACCCGCAGCGGGACGCCGAGCTGGGGGGCGGCCAGCCCCGCGCGGCCGACGCCGGCGCGCATGGTGGCCTGCAGGGATTTGACCAGCCCTCGCAGTTCGCGATCGAAGGTGGTCACGGATTCGGCTACGGTGCGTAGCACTGGATCGTTGAACAGTCGGATCGGCTGAACAGCCACGCGCAACTCCCCGAGGCGACGAACGGGCATGGACATGGTTCCCATTGCCGTCTGCCTCAACCGTGACCGGGAGATCTTCCATATTTCCGGGACGTTGCGAGTGCGCGACCTGTGCATTGCGTATTTCCACGGTTAGTCACGTGTAACCGACGCACCATCACAGAACGTGAATGTGCGTAATGTCGTCCTCCTAGATTTCGAGATTGACGCCCCCAAAATCGCAGGAGGAATGATCGTGAAGCGCTGGATCAGCGAGTGGCGGCCCGACGACCCCGGCTTCTGGGAGGAGGGGGGACGGAAGGTCGCCCGGCGCAACCTGATCTTCTCGATCTTCGCCGAACACCTCGGCTTCACGCTCTGGACGGTGTGGAGCATCGTGGCCGTCCAGCTCGGCGCCTACAGGTTCTCCACCGACCAGCTCTTCTGGATCGTCGCCCTGCCCAACCTGATCGGCTCGGCGCTGCGCATCCCCTACACCTTCGCCCCCGCCAGGTTCGGCGGCCGGAACTTCACGGTGGTCAGCGCGCTGCTCCTGCTCGTCCCCGCGGGGCTCCTGGCCGTCGCGGTCAGCGACCCCGGCACGCCCTACTGGGTGTTTCTGGTGATCGCGGCCACCGCGGGGCTGGGCGGCGGCAACTTCGCCTCCAGCATGGCCAACATCACCTACTTCTACCCCCAGGCCAAGCAGGGCTCGGCGCTCGGGCTCAACGCGGCCGGCGGCAACGTCGGTGTCAGCTCCGTCCAGCTCGTCATGCCGTTGATCATCGGCGGGTTCGGCCTGGCCGCCGCCGGGCTGTTCTGGATCCCGTTCATCCTGGCCGCCGCGGTCGGCGCCTACTTCTTCATGGACAACCTGACCTCCGCCAAGGCCAGTCCCAAGGACCAGCTGAAGATCGCCGGGCGAGCCCAGACCTGGATCATGTCGGTCCTGTACATCGGCACCTTCGGCTCCTTCATCGGGTATTCCACCGCGTTCCCCCTGCTGATCAAGAGCCAGTTTCCCGAGCGGGCGTCCCTGGTCACCCTGGCCTTCCTCGGCCCGCTGCTCGGCTCGCTGGTCCGGCCGGTCGGAGGCTGGCTGTCGGACAGGCTGGGCGGGGCACGGGTGACGCTCGTCAACTTCGCCGCCATGGCCGGTGCGGCGGCACTGGTCTGGCAGGGACTGGCCCAGCACGCCTTCGTCCTGTTCTTCTGCGCCTACATGCTCCTGGTCGCCACCACCGGCGTCGGCAACGGCTCCACCTACCGGATGATCCCGGCGATCTTCCGGGCCAGGGCCACCGTGGGGATCGCCCCCGGCACGCCCGCCTACGAGGCCGCGACGGCCGTCGGCAGGCGCGACTCCTCCGCCGCGATCGGGATCATCTCGGCGATCGGCGCCTTCGGCGGCTTTTTCATCAACCGGGGATTCGGCAGTTCCATCGCCGCCACCGGGGGAGCAGGCGCCGCGCTTGCCGCGTTCGCCACCTTCTACGTGGTGTGCGCGGTCGTGACCTGGGCCTGTTATCTGCGGACCGTCGGTCCCGTGCCGAGCCTGGCGGCCGCTCGCGTCTGAAGCCCCAAAGCCTAGCTCACATCCGGCTCATCCCGAATGTGAACACGGTTAGCGGCTTGTAGCACACCGGTAACAGGGGGGACCCAGCTGTGAAACGGCCTGAACGCACCATCGGACCTATGCCGATCTCACTTCCCACCCGGACGCCTGTGAAGGCGGGGACGGCGACGCACTGCCCCTACTGCGCCCTGCAGTGCGGCATGAACGTCACTGTGGACGTCACCGTGGGGAAGACGGTCACGATCACCCCGAGAGAGGACATTCCTGCCAACGCGGGCGGTCTGTGCCAGAAGGGCTGGACCGCCGGTGAGCTGCTGACCAGCGGAGAACGGCTCACCACGCCCCTCCTGTACGGCCGGCCGGTCGGCTGGAACGAGGCACTCGACTTCGTCGCCGACCGGATTCGTGCCGTTCAGGAAGAGCACGGCCCCAACGGCGTGGCCGTGTTCGGCGGCGGCGGGCTCACCAACGAGAAGGCCTACCAGCTCGGCAAGTTCGCCAGGATGGTCCTGAAGACCAGCCAGATCGACTACAACGGCCGGTTCTGCATGTCCTCGGCCGCCGCGGCCACCAACCGCGCCTTCGGCATGGACCGCGGCCTGCCCTTCCCGATCACCGACCTCGCCCGTGCCGACGCGGTCCTGCTCGCGGGCGGCAACGTGGCCGAGACCATGCCGCCGTTCGTCCGCCACCTCACCGCGATGCGCGGGCGGGGCGGCCGGCTCATCGTCATCGACCCGCGGGTCACCGCGACGGCCAGGCAGGCCGACCTTCACCTCCAGCCGACCCCCGGCACCGACCTGGCGCTGGCCCTGGGCCTGCTGCACATCGTGATCACCGAGGGGCACGTGGACGAGGACTACGTGGCCGCCAGGACGAGCGGGTTCGACGCGGTCCGCACCTCGGCCGCCGCCTGGTGGCCCGAGAGGGTGGAGCGGATCACCGGCGTTCCGGTCGCCCAGATGCGCGTCGCCGCCGCGATTCTCGGCGACGCGGACCGGGCGGCGATCCTCACGGGGCGGGGCGCCGAGCAGCACGCCAAGGGCACCGACACGGTGAGCGCGTTCATCAACCTGGCGCTCGCGCTCGGGCTGCCCGGCCGTGAGGGGTCCGGCTACGGCTGCGTCACCGGGCAGGGAAACGGCCAGGGAGGCCGTGAGCACGGCCAGAAGGCCGACCAGCTCCCGGGATACCGGAGGATCGACGATCCGGCCGCACGGGCCCATGTGGCGGCCGTATGGGGCATCGAGCCGGAGGACCTGCCGGGCCCCGGCCGCTCCGCCTACGAACTGCTGGATGCGCTCGGCACCGCCGACGGGCCCAGGGCACTGCTGCTGTTCGGCTCGAACCCGGCGGTCTCCGCGCCCCGGGCAGGGCACATCGCCGAGCGGATCAACTCGCTGGACCTTCTTGTGGTCTCCGACCTCGTCATGTCGGAGACGGCCGCGCTGGCCGACGTCGTGCTGCCCACCACCCAGTGGGCCGAGGAGAGCGGCACGATGACCAACCTGGAGGGCCGTGTGCTGCTCCGCCGCCAAGCGGTCGCTCCGCCGTCAGGGGCGCGGAGCGACCTTGAGATCCTCCGGGGGCTCGCCGTGCGGCTGCGCGGCGCCGAGGGCTTCTCCACCGACCCGCGAGAGGTCTTCGACGAGCTGCGCCGGGCCTCGGCCGGGGGGATCGCCGACTACGCGGGCATCACCTACGAGCGGATCGTCGCCGAGACCGGGGTGTTCTGGCCGTGCCCGGCCGAGGACCACCCCGGCACCCCGCGGCCCTTTCTGGACCGTTTCGCCACCCCCGACGGCCGCGCCAGGTTCGTGTCCGTCGAGCATCGCCCGCCCGAGGAGGACATCGATCACGAGTATCCGCTGTACCTGACGACGGGGAGGGTGCTCGCCCACTACCAGAGCGGCGCGCAGACCCGGCGGATTCCAGCGCTCAACGCGGTGGTCTCGGGTCCCTTCGTCGAGCTCCACCCCGATCTCGCCGAGCGCCTGGAGGTGTCCTCGGGCGAGACGCTGCGCGTGATCAGCCGCCGCGGCGAGACGGAGGGCGTGGCCAGGGTCAACCCGGCGATCCGGCCGGACACGGTGTTCATGCCCTTCCACTGGCCCGGGGTCAACCTGCTCACCAACCCCGCGCTCGATCCGGTGTCGCGGATGCCGGAGTTCAAGGTCTGCGCCGTGAGAGTGGAGCGCGCCGGATGACCCGGCTGGTGGTGGTGGGCAACGGGATGGCCGGCGCCCGCCTGGTGAGCGAGGTCCGCGCCAGGGACAGGCACGTCACGGTGACCGTGTTCGGAGCCGAGACCTGGCAACCCTACAACCGGGTGCTGCTGTCGAACGTGGTGGCGGGGACGATGACGCCGGACCAGGTGCGGCTGCTGGACCCGGCCTGGTACGCCGACCATTCGGTGACGGCCCTGCCGGGCGTCGAGGTGACCTCGATCGACAGGGAGACCCAGGCCGTGATCACCGCCGGGGGCAGGCGGGAGCCGTACGACGTCCTCGTGCTGGCGACCGGCAGCCAGGCCGTGGTGCCGCGGGTGCCCGGGGCGGCCGGGGCCGTCGCGTTCCGGACGCTGGACGACTGCCGGACGATCCTCGAGGCGGCCGGTACGGCACGGCGCGCGGTGGTGGTCGGCGGCGGGCTGCTCGGCATCGAGGCGGCCCGGGGCCTGGCCGGGCGCGGCCTGCCGGTGACACTGCTCCACCTGGCCGGGCACCTGATGAACCGGCAACTGGACGCCGAGGCCGGGCTGGTGCTGGGGGAGACCCTCGCAGGGCTGGGCGTGGAGATCAGGACCGGCGTCGTGGTGGAGGAGATCCTCGACGACGGTGTACGGCTCACCGGAGGCGAGACGGTCGAGGCCGACCTGGTGGTGCTCGCGTGCGGGGTCCGTCCGGTGACCGGGCTGGCCAGGGACGCGGGACTGGAGGTGGCGCGCGGCATCGTCGTCGACGACGAGATGCGGACCGACGACCCGTCCATCTTCGCGATCGGCGAGTGCGCCGAGCACGACGGCACGGTCTACGGCCTGGTCGCCCCCGCCTGGGAGCAGGCCGCGGTGGTCGCCGACATCGTGACCGGGACCGACAAGACCTCCCGCTACCGGGGTTCGCGGATGGTCACCCGGTTGAAGGCCAGGAGCGTGGAGCTGGCGGCGATGGGAGAGACCCACCTGACCGAGGACGACGCCGAGGTCGTGCGGTTCAGCCACCGGGCGGCGGGCACCTACCACAAGCTCGTCATCCGTGACGGTCGCCTGGTCGGCGCCATCCTCCTTGGCGCGACGTCCGCGGTGGGCAATCTCACCCAGCTGTTCGACCGCGGCGGGCCGCTGCCGGGCGACCGGGCGGGGCTGCTGTTTCCGGGCCTTTCCGGCAGCGCGGTCGCCGAGAGCCCGGTCAGGATGCCGGACGCGGCGAAGGTCTGCCAGTGCAACAACGTGACCAAGGGACAGATCCGGGCCTGCTGGGAGTCCGGCGCCCGGGACGTGGAAGCCGTGGCCGCCGCCACCCGGGCCACGACCGGCTGCGGCGGATGCCGCGACGTGGTCGAGGGCGTCGTCGGCTGGCTCTGTGAGCAGGAATGGGTCTCCGCATGACAAATGGTCTTCGCGTGTCGGAGCGGCGAGCTGACGTAGTGAGTGGAGCGTCTCGCGAGGGACGAGCGGGCCGTGGAGCGAATGAGGAGGCGAGTGCGACCGATGTGTCGGAGCGGCGAGCTGACGTAGTGAGTGGAGCGTCTCGCGAGGGACGAGCGGGCCGTGGAGCGAATGAGGAGGCGAGTGCGACCGATGTGACAGCTTCGGAAGGCGTGACCGTGTCGCGGGTTGTCGTGGTGGGGCACGGGCCGACGTCGCACCGGCTGGTCGAGGCGCTGGTCGACAAGGGATTCGACGGGCGGATCACGGTGTTCGGGGAGGAGCCCCGGGCGGCGTACGACCGGGTGGCGCTGACCTCCTACCTGGCAGGAAGGAGCGCCGCGGATCTCACCTACCCCCTCCCGGAGGGGGTCGTGCTGCGGCTCTCCTCCAGGGTCGTCGAGATCGACAGGAAGAACCGGACGGTCGTCACCGCCGACGGCCACGCCGAGCCGTACGACGTGCTGGTGCTGGCCACCGGATCCAGCCCGTTCGTTCCGCCGGTCCCGGGCAGGGACGCGGAGGGCTGCTTCGTCTACCGGACGATCGACGACCTGGACGCGATCAGGGAGGCCTCCGGGCGGGCCACGACCGGCGTTGTCATCGGCGGCGGGCTGCTGGGACTGGAGGCCGCCGACGCGCTGCGCGGGCTTGGCCTGGCGACCCACATCGTGGAGATGGGCGGCTGGCTGATGCCCCGGCAGGTCGACGAGGGCGGCGGCGCCGTCCTGCGCAACCACGTCGAGGCGCTCGGGCTCAGCGTGCACACCGAGGCGGGGGTGAAGGAGATCGTCGCGGGCCCGGACGGGCGGGTCGCGGGCCTGCTCAAGCCGGACGGCCAGACGATCGAGGCACAGGTCGTGGTCTTCTCCGCGGGCATCAGGCCGCGCGACGAGCTGGCCCGGCAGGCCGGGCTGGAGGTCGGCGGGCGCGGCGGGATCGCCGTGGACGACGGAATGCGCACCGGCGATCCGGCGATCTACGCGGTGGGGGAGTGCGCCCTGTACGAAGGCACGGTCTACGGGCTGGTCGGGCCGTGCTTCACGATGGCCGAGGTCGCCGCCGACCGCATCCTCGGCGGCGAGGCGGTCTTCACCCGGGCCGACATGTCCACCAAGCTCAAACTGCTCGGCGTGGAGGTCGCCCAGTTCGGCGCCATGGACGGCGCGCTGAATGTGACCTTCATGGATCCGGTGAGCGGGGTCTACCAGAAGTTGTTCGTCAGCGACGACGCCCGCACCCTGCTCGGGGGGATCTGCGTCGGCGACGCCACGCCGTACAACACCCTCAAGCCCTTCGTCGGCCGGGACCTGCCCGGCGCGCCGGGCGAGCTGCTGTTCACCGGCGGCCCGGCGAGCATGGACCTACCCGACGACGCCCAGGTCTGCTCCTGCAACAACGTCACCAAGGGCCAGGTGTGCGCGGCCATCGCCGGCAACGGCCTCACCGACGTGGCCGGGATCAAGGACTGCACGCGTGCCGGGACCACCTGCGGCAGCTGCCTCCCGATGCTCAAGCAGATCCTGGTCAAGGCGGGCGTCGAGGTCTCCAAGTCGTTGTGCGAGCACTTCGCGCACAGCAGGGCCGAGCTGTTCGACATCGCCTCGGTGCGGGGCATCACGACGTTCTCCCAGCTCATCGCCGAGCACGGCACCGGGCGTGGCTGCGATGTGTGCAAGCCCGTCGTCGCCTCGATCCTCGCCTCGCTCGGCAACGGGCACATCCTCGACGGCGAGCAGGCCACCCTGCAGGACACCAACGACCACTTCCTGGCCAACATCCAGCGCAACGGCACCTACTCGGTGGTGCCGCGCATCCCCGGCGGGGAGATCACCCCCGACAAGCTGATCGTGATCGGCGAGGTGGCTCGCGACTTCGGCCTCTACACCAAGATCACAGGCGGGCAGCGGATCGACCTGTTCGGGGCCCGCGTGGAGCAGCTCCCGCTGATCTGGAGGCGCCTGGTGGACGCCGGGTTCGAGTCCGGCCACGCGTACGGCAAGGCGTTGCGGACGGTCAAGTCCTGCGTGGGCTCCACCTGGTGCCGGTATGGCGTGCAGGACGCCGTGGGCCTGGCCATCGACCTGGAGCTGCGTTACCGGGGGCTGCGCTCGCCGCACAAGCTGAAGTCGGCCGTCTCCGGGTGCGCCCGTGAGTGCGCCGAGGCCCGGAGCAAGGACTTCGGCATCATCGCCACCGAGCAGGGCTGGAACCTCTATGTGGGCGGCAACGGCGGGTTCACCCCGCGGCACGCCGACCTGTTCGCCGCCGACCTGAGCACCGCCGAGCTGATCCGGACCATCGACCGGTTCCTGATGTTCTACATCCGCACGGCGGACCGGCTGCAGCGGACCTCGGTCTGGCTGGAGAACCAGGGCCTCGCCTATGTCAAGGAGGTCATCCTGGAGGACTCCCTCGGGATCTGCGCCGACCTGGACGCCCAGATGGAACGGCACGTCGCCACCTACGCCGACGAGTGGGGCGCGATCCTCGAGGATCCGGAGAAGCTGAGGCGTTTTGTCTCCTTCGTCAACGCTCCGGGAACCCCTGACCCCTCCATCGCCTTCGAGACCGAACGTGACCAGGTCAAGCCGGTCCTGATCCCTCTGGAGGTGGTCCGTTCCTGATTTCCCTCCGTGACCTCAGATCGCGATCGATGACAGACGAAGGAGAGAGGACTTTTTCCGATGACCATCCTGCGTGAAGACGTGGAGACGACCTACTGGACCCCGGTCTGCTCCTACACCGACCTGCTCCCCGAGCGCGGCGCCTGCGCACTCGTCGACGACCACCAGATCGCGCTGTTCCGGACCTTCGACGGTGAACTGTTCGCCGTCGGCAACCGGGATCCGTTCAGCGGCGCCCAGGTGCTCTCCAGGGGGATCGTGGGCACCAGGGCGGGCGAGCCCAGCGTCGCCTCTCCCATGCACAAGCAGGTGTTCTCGCTCGTCACCGGGAGGTGCATGGACGACCCGGCGATGGCCGTACCGACCTATCCGATTCGCATCCTCGACGGCACCGTAGAGGTGGGCGTGAGATGAGTTGTCCGCGGAGTGAACGAGGAGTGGTGAGCGACAAATGAATGCGGAGCGAGCCCGACGCAGTGAGCGCAGTGGCCGGCGAGGGACGAGTTGTCCGCGGAGTGAGCGAGGAGTGGTGAGCGACAAATGAATACTGCCGTGCTGGACAGCCCCGTGGGGTCCCCGGAGACCGCCCCCGACGCGTTGGCCGGGTTCACGATCGGGGTCACCGCCACCCGGCGGCGTGAGGAGTTCTGCGCGCTGCTGGAACGCCGGGGCGCGAGAGTGGTGCGTGCCCCGGCGATCCGGCTGGTGCCACTGGCCGAGGACGCCGAGCTGCTGGCCGCGACCCGTGCCAGCCTGTCGGCCCCGATCGACGACGTGGTCGTCACCACGGGGGTCGGGTTCCGGGGCTGGATGGCCGCGGCCGAGGGCTGGGGGCTGTCGGTCGACCTCACGGCGCACCTGACCGACGCCAGGCTGCTGACCCGCGGGCCCAAGGCGCGCGGCGCGGTCAGGGCCGCGGGGCTGAACGATCACTGGACGCCCTCCACCGAGTCGTGCGAGGAGGTCAAGCAGCATCTGCTCGCCCAGGACCTGCGGGGCCGCCGCATCGCCGTACAACTGCACGGTGAGCCGCTTACCGGCTTCGTGGCCGAGCTGCGTGAGGCGGGGGCCGAGGTCATCGAGGTACCGGTCTACCGCTGGCTTCCCTACCGCGACACGTCGCCGCTGCGCCGCCTGATCAGCCAGGCGATCTCCGGAGGGGTGGACGCGGTCGCCTTCACCAGCGCCCCGGCCGTGCTGGCCATGCTCAACGCGGCCCGCGCCGACGGCCTGGAGGACGCGCTGATCGCGGCCTTCGCCGGGCCGGTCGTCGCGGCCTGCGTGGGACCCGTCACGGCGGGCCCCCTGGAGGCTCGCGGGGTGCCCACCGTGCTGCCCGACCGTGCCCGCCTGGGCGCGCTGGCCCGCACACTCGCCCGGCATCTGCCCGAGCACAGCGTCACCCGTCTGGTCGCGGGCGGCCACCAGCTGGAGATCCGCGGTCACGCCGTCGCCGTGGACGACGAGCTCAAGCCGCTGCCGCCGGCCCCGATGGCGGTGCTCAAGCGCCTGGCCGACAAGCCCGGCCACGTGGTGGCCCGTTCCGAGCTGCGGACCGTGCTGCCCGGCGGCGCGTCGCGCGACTCCGCGGAACACGCCGTCGAGATGGCCATCACCCGCCTGCGCCGCGCCCTGGGCCCCTCCGGCATCGTCGAGACGGTCGTCAAGCGCGGCTACCGCCTGGCCTGCGACCGCGGCGAGGTCATGTGACGACGCTGGTCCTGGCCGGGCACGGGACCCGCAGCGAGCGAGGGGAGGAGACACTCGCCAGGCTGCGGGACCTCATCCGGCGGACGCGTCCGGGAACCCGCGTGGAGCAGGCGTTCCTGGAGATCAGCTCACCGTTGCTGGCCGACGTGCTGCCCGGTCTGCCCGGCCCGGTGGTCGTGGTCCCGCTGCTGCTGGCGGGCGGGTACCACGTCCACATCGACCTGCCCTCGGTGGTGGCGGCGACCAGGCCGGACGCGGTGGTGGCGGCCCCGCTCGGACCGCACCCGCTGCTCGCCGCCATCCTGGCGAGGAGACTCGCGGGCGCCGGGCTGAGGGTCGCCGACTCGGTGATCCTGGGCGCGGCGGGATCGTCCGACCCGGCCGCGCGGGCCGACGTGCGGGCGGCGGCCCGGCTGCTGGCGGTACGGCTCTCGCGCCCGGTCACGGCGGCCTTCGCCGCGACGGGGACGCCCTCGGTCGGGGAGGCTCTGGAGCGGCTGCGGTCCGGCCCCTCGCCGCGGATCGCCATGGCGTCGTACCTGCTGGCCCCCGGGTTCTTCCAGGACCGTCTGGAGTCGTCCGGCGCCGACCTGGTCGGCGCCCCCCTGGGGGTGGACGCCGACCTGGCCGCGCTGGTGTGGACCCGATTCGATCAGGCCCGCTGGGACTCCAGCCTCAGCTCCCGGACGATCTCCTCGGCGCTGTCGTCCCGGGAGGGGACGAAGTCGACGCCCACGAACATCTCGTAGTAGGCGTGGCGGAAGCACCCGGCCAGCAGCAGCCGGGCGCTGGCGAGCGGGTCCACCTCCGGTGAGATCCGGCCCGCCCGCTGCTCGGCGGCCAGATAGTCCGTCAGGGGGACGACCTCCGACATCGGGCCGAGCTCGGTGTCACGCATCGCCTCACGGAAGCGGACGGTGACCGTGGGGGAGGTGAAGGCGGGCAGCGCCGCCGACTGGACCTCGGAGTAGTAGTCGATGCCCGCCCGTGCGATGGGCAGCAGGTTGTCGCTGACCTTTCCCTTGCCGACGAGGTACATCAGATCGTCGAGAATGCGGAGCCAGACCGGGAGACGGTCCTGGAGCAGGGCGAGGAACATGTCGACCGCCTGCCCGGGGGTGTTGTCTCTCAGGCGTGGATATGAGGGTGCGTGCTCGGGGTCCTCACGCTTCATGAATACGGCCATCTCAAGGACGCGGCGTCGCGTTTCCTGTGCTTTCTGGTGCGGGTCGAGATGTGGAGTCGCCATGGTCGCCCTAACGTGCGCAGTCACATGGACAATGTGTGGCATGGTGATGCGGCCGTTCACCGATGTTTACAGAGCCGTGTTTCTCCTGGTTGTGGAATCGTTGCAGGCTGGTCATCCAACTTCGGTGTAGCCCCAGACGAACCGGGTGGGCCGATTATTGCCTGGTACCCGTGCGAAAAGCAGGGGCTAACGGTAACTATGTGCTGTGGGTTTCAGCTGTCAGCGTCACGATCACGACGGCGGAGATAGCGCTCGAACTCCGCGGCGATGGCGTCGCCGCTCGCCTCGGGCAGCTCGGCGGCGTCCTTCCGCTCCTCCAGCTCCTTGACGTATTCCGCCACTTCGCTGTCCTGCGAGGCCAGCTCGTCCACGCCGTGCTCCCAGGCCCTGGACTCCTCGGCCAGCTCGCCCAGCGGCATCGGGATGTCGAGGAGGTCTTCCATCCGGCTCAGCAGCGCCATGGTGGCCTTGGGATTGGGCGGCTGGGCCACGTAGTGCGGGACCGACGCCCACAGCGACACCGCGTGCATCCCGGCGGCTCCGAGGGCGTGCTGGAGCACGCCGACGATGCCGGTCGGCCCCTCGTAGCGGGTCAGCTCCAGGTTGATCGCCCGGGCCATGCCCTCGTCGGTCGCCGAACCCACGATCGGCACCGGGCGGGTGTGCGGGGAGTCGTTGAGCAGCGCGCCCAGCAGGACCGCCAGCTCCACTCCCAGCTCCCGGCAGACCACGACGATCTCCTCGCAGAACGCGCGCCACCGCATGTTGGGCTCGATGCCGCGCAGCAGTACGACGTCGCGGTCGATGCCCGGCGGCCGGGCCACCGACAGCTTGGTGGTCGGCCAGGTGATGGACCTGGTCAGACCCTCGCCCATCTCGACGATGGGGCGCGTCACCTGGAAGTCGTAGTATTCCTCCGGGTCAAGGGAGACCAGCGGGGTGGCCTTCCACTCGTCCTCGAGATGCGCGATCACTCCGCTCGAGGCCTCGCCCGCGTCGTTCCACCCCTCGAACGCGGCGATCAGCACCGGGTCGACGAGCTCGGGTAGACCTTCGATTTCGATCACGCGCCGCCTCCTCTTTGCCTCGCCGTCCTATTCGGCTAAGCCTATGCGGTGAGGGGGGCTCCACGTCACCTTCCCGAGGCGGTACGAACGATCAGCACGTCGCGGACCGCGCGCCGGGAGACGGGCGAGAGGCCGAGCGCGCCGAACGAGGCGTAAAGAGCCCAATAGGCCTGAGGAGGCGGCGATGGAGCCGCCGGCGGCGACGACGAACGGCGCGGTACACGGAGCGGGCCCGGCGCGTCGGGCGCGATGGCCGGTGGGGCGGGAGTGGCCTGTGCGGCGGATGAGAAGCGGTGGGATGCCGATGGGACGGAGCGGGCCCGGTCATTGACGAGCGGGGCGGGAGTGGCCCGTGCGGCGGACGAGAAGCGGTGGGATGCCGATGGGACGGAGCGGGCCCGGCCGTTGACGAGCGGGGCGGGAGTGGCCTGTGCGGCGGACGAGAAGCGGCGAGACGGCGATGGAATGGAGCGGGTCGGGCATCGGTCCGTGAGGTGGGAGTGGCCCGGGCGGCCGACGGGGAGGGAGCGGGTCCGGCGTGGTGAGCGCGGTGGCGGGCGCCCGATGACGTTGGCGTCGGGCCTCTCACGAAGGTGGGCGGGCCTGCCGGACAGGCCGTCCGATCGCGACCTTGGAGAATAACGTTTGAACTGTTCCCAGTAGGCTTGGGCCCATGACAAGCACTCCGTCTTTCCGTGATGTCCTGGCCGAGCGCGTGATGGTCGCCGACGGGGCCATGGGGACGATGCTGCAGGCCCATGACGTCACCATGGATGACTTCGAGGACCACGAGGGCTGTAACGAGGTTCTCAACGTCACGCGCCCCGACATCGTCCGCGCCGTGCACGACGCCTACTTCGAGGTCGGCGTCGACTGCGTGGAGACCAATACCTTCGGCGCCAACCTCGCGGCCCTGGGGGAGTACGACATCTCCGAGCGGGTCTTCGAATACTCCGAGGCCGGAGCCCGGGTCGCCAGGGAGTCCGCCGACCACTGGGCCACCCCGGACCGGCCGCGTTTTGTGCTCGGCTCCATCGGGCCGGGCACCAAGCTGCCCACGCTGGGGCACAAGCCGTACCAGACGCTGCGCGACTCCTACTACGACAACGCGGCCGGCCTGATCGCCGGAGGCGCCGACGCGTTGATCATCGAGACCTCGCAGGACCTGCTCCAGGTCAAGGCCGCGGTGATCGGCTCCAAGCGGGCCATCGCCGACGCCGGCCGGGACGTGCCGATCATCGCGCAGGTGACCATCGAGACCAACGGCGCGATGCTGCTGGGTTCGGAGATCGGCGCGGCGCTGACCGCGATCGAGCCGCTCGGCGTCGACGTGATCGGTCTCAACTGCGCGACCGGCCCCGCCGAGATGAGCGAGCACCTCCGCTACCTGGCCCGGCACGCGCGGACGCGGCTGTCGTGCATGCCCAACGCGGGGCTTCCGGTGCTGACCTCCGACGGCGCCTACTACCCGCTCAGCCCCCAGGAGCTGGCCTCCGCCCATGAGACCTTCGCCCGCGACTACGGGCTGTCGCTGGTCGGCGGGTGCTGCGGCACCACGCCCGAGCACCTGCGCCAGGTGGTGGAGCGGGTGCGCGGCCAGGAGGTCGTGGCGCGCCGCCCGCGGCCCGAGGCTGCCGCGGCCTCGCTCTACCAGAGCGTCCCCTTCCGCCAGGACACCTCCTACCTGGCCATCGGCGAGCGCACCAACGCCAACGGTTCCAAGGCGTTCCGCGAGGTGATGCTGGCGCAGAACTGGGAGGAGTGCGTGGAGATCGCGCGGGCCCAGGCCCGCGACGGCGCTCACATGCTCGACCTGTGCATCGACTACGTCGGGCGCGACGGGGTGGCCGACATGAAGGAGCTGGCGTTCCGCTTCGCCACCGCCTCCACGCTGCCGATCGTGCTGGACTCCACCGAGCCCCCCGTCCTGGAGGCGGGCCTGCAGATGCTCGGCGGCCGCGCGGTGGTCAACTCGGTCAACTACGAGGACGGCGCCGGCCCCGACTCGCGCTTCCACAAGATCATGACGCTGGTGCGCGAGTACGGCGCGGCCGTGATCGCGCTGACCATCGACGAGGAGGGCCAGGCCCGTACGGCCGACTGGAAGGTCCGGGTGGCCAGCCGGCTGATCGAGGACCTGCGGGACAACTGGGGCATGCACGTCGAGGACATCCTCGTCGACACCCTCACCTTCCCGATCGCCACCGGCCAGGAGGAGACCCGCCGCGACGGCCTGGAGACGATCGAGGCGATCGCCGAGCTCAAGCGGCGCTATCCGGGCGTGCAGACGGTGCTGGGACTGTCCAACATCTCCTTCGGCCTCAACCCGGCCGCCCGCATCGTGCTCAACAGCGTGTTCCTGAACGAATGCGTCAACGCGGGCCTGGACGCGGCCATCGTGCACGCCTCCAAGATCCTGCCGATGGCGCGCATCCCCGAGGAGCAGCGCCAGGTCGCCCTGGACATGGTCTACGACCGGCGGCGCGAGGGCTACGACCCGCTGCAGCGCTTCATGGAGCTGTACGACGGCGTGGACGCCGCCTCGGTCAAGGCCGACCGGGCCGCGGAGCTGCTCGGCCTGCCCCTGTGGGAGCGGCTCAAGCGCCGCATCGTGGACGGCGAGCGCAAGGGGCTGGAGGCCGACCTCGAGGAGGCGCTGGCGCAGCGTCCGGCTCTGGAGATCGTCAACGACGTGCTGCTCGACGGCATGAAGACGGTCGGAGAGCTGTTCGGTTCCGGGCAGATGCAGCTGCCGTTCGTGCTGCAGTCGGCCGAGGTGATGAAGACCTCGGTGGCCTATCTGGAGCCGCACATGGACCGCGTCGAGGGAGAGATCAAGGGCCGCATCGTGCTGGCCACGGTCAAGGGCGATGTGCACGACATCGGCAAGAACCTGGTCGACATCATCCTGTCCAACAACGGCTACGAGGTGGTCAACCTCGGGATCAAGCAGCCGGTGTCGGTCATCCTGGACGCGGCCGAGGAGAAGCAGGCCGATGTGATCGGCATGTCCGGGCTGCTGGTGAAGTCCACCGTGATCATGAAGGAGAACCTGCAGGAGATGAACTCCCGCAACATCTCCGACAAGTTCCCGGTGCTGCTCGGCGGCGCCGCGCTGACCCGCGCCTACGTCGAGCAGGATCTGGCGGAGATCTTCCAGGGGGAGGTCCGCTACGCCCGCGACGCCTTCGAGGGACTGCGCCTGATGGACGCCTTCATGGCGGTCAAGCGCGGCGAGGAGGGCGCGAGCCTTCCTCCGCTGCGCGAGCGCCGGGTCAAGGTCGGCGCGACGCTGGTCAGGACTCCGGAGGAGGAGCTGCCCGCCCGCTCCGACGTCGCCGCGGACAACCCCATCCCGAAGGCCCCCTTCCTGGGGGAGCGCGTCATCAAGGGTGTCTCGCTCGCCGAATACTCCGCGTTCCTGGACGAGCGGGCGACGTTCATGGGCCAGTGGGGTCTCAAGGCCGCGCGCGGGGGCGAGGGGCCCTCCTACGAGGAGCTGGTCGAGACCGAGGGCCGGCCGCGCCTGCGGATGTGGCTGGAGCGGATGCAGACCGAGGGACTGCTGGAGGCGGCGGTCGTCTACGGCTACTTCCCGTGCGTCAGCGACGGCGACTCGCTGATCATCCTGGACGACGCGGGCAACGAGCGGACCCGGTTCACCTTCCCGCGCCAGCGCCGCGACCGGCACCTGTGCCTGTCCGACTTCTTCCGCTCCAAGGACTCCGGCGAGGTCGACGTGGTCGCCTTCCAGGTCGCCACGATGGGCAACAAGGTCTCCGAGGCCGCCGCCGAGCTGTTCGCCAAGGACGCCTACCGCGACTATCTGGAGCTGCACGGCCTGTCGGTCCAGCTCACCGAGGCGCTGGCCGAATACTGGCACGCACGCGTCCGCGGCGAGCTCGGCATCGGCGGCGAGGAGTCGCTGGAGGACATGTTGAAGGTCAACATCGCCGGCTGCCGCTACTCCTTCGGCTACCCCGCCTGCCCCAACCTGGAGGACCAGGTCCAGCTGATGGAGCTGATCGATCCGGGCCGGATCGGCGTGGAGCTGTCGGAGGAGTTCCAGCTCCACCCCGAGCAGTCGACATCCGCACTGATCGTTCACCACCCCGAAGCCAGCTACTTCAACGTCTGACGTCCACGTCCGCACGACCAGAGGGGTTTCGGGGAAATGGACGCTGTCCTTTTCGACATGGACGGGCTTCTCGTGGACAGCGAGAAGATCTGGTTTCAGGTCGAGACCGAGGTGATGGAACGGCTCGGCGGCGACTGGGGGCCCGACGACCAGGAGCAGCTGGTGGGCGGATCCATGGCCGTCACCGTCGCCTACATGCTCAAGGTCTCCGGCGGGGGCGCCGAGCCCGCTGAGGTGGAGGCCTGGATGCTGGAGGGCATGGTCGAGCGGCTTGCCGGCGGCGTGGAGATGATGCCCGGCGCCGCCGAGCTGCTGGAGGAGGTACGGCAGGCGGGCCTGGCCACCGCCCTGGTCACCTCCTCGACCCGGCCGATCGCCGAAGCCTGCCTGGAGAGCATCGGCAGGCACAACTTCGACCAGGTGGTGACCGGCGACGAGGTGGCGAGGACCAAGCCCGATCCGGAGCCGTACCTCACGGCCGCCCGGCTGCTGGGCGTCCGGGCCACCCACTGCGTCGCGCTGGAGGACTCCCCGAACGGGGTGACCTCGGCCACCGCCGCGGGCTGCCGGGTGGTGGCGGTGCCGAGCGTGCTGCCGATTCCCGCCGCACCGGGCCGTCTCGTCGTGGGTTCCCTGCGCGAGGTCGACGTCGCGGTCCTGCGGGCGCTCTCCCGTGGCGAGCGGTGATCGGGGTTGTGACCCTTAGGGGATGATCCCTCCTTAGGGAGGAGGATCTAGCTCGATTCGGCGTGCCAGGATGGATGAGGTAAGCCGATACGAGGGACGGTCCGCTATGTCGTTCAGCCAGATCGCATGGTTGCCGCTCTGTGCCGGGGTCACCGGTGTGGGGCTGGTACTGAGTTTCCTGTTACTGCGCCGCCGGGGGGCCGCGGCGGGGCTGCGCGGCGCGGCCTGGTCGCTGCTGCCGCTCGCGGCCTACCTGACCGGTGCGCTGCCCACCGTCTGGCAGATCGGCACGGCGATCGCCGGCTTCTTCACGGGCCTGGCGTTTAACCCCGCCGTGTGGGCCGGAGTGGCCGTGACCGGCCTGTCCGTGGTGCTCTTCCTGGTCTCCGGGGTGCTGCGCGGCCGCCGCAGAGCCGCCGCCGCACCCGCCGCCTCGGAAACGCCGGCGGCGAGCCCCTCGGCGGGGCGGGGCAAGCCTCTGGCGCCGGGTGGGCCCGTACGGCAGCCGGAGCAGCAGCGCAAGGCGGCTCCCGCCGTCAAACCGGCCGCGAAGCCGGCCGCCAAGCCCGCGAAGCCCGCCGCCGAAGATGACTTCTCCGACATCGAGGACATTCTCAAGCGTCACGGCATCGGATGACCCCACATGTCATAGATTTGATGATCTTCGGGGCCGGGGGGCCGAATGACCGAGATGTCACTCTGAGTCATCGGTCTCTGGAATGTCACGAATCCGAGACGGAAGCGGAACGGGGCCGGGACATTTGCTTCAAGATCAAAACGAATGAATTTCACGTGAATCACAGTTAAGCCACATAGCGCCCTAAAGGACTGGTCGGCGCAGATCAGCCCATAGATTCTGCGTCTACGGACCACTAAAAAGTGGCCCGTAGACTTCAGGGCGCGAGACCCCGACCCGGGGGACGTGCTCACGGACAACGTCGTCTGGGATCCAGGGGGCCACTGTATGACCGCACCGCTCGATGTCTCCGGCCAGGCCATGGAGGCCCAGCCGGAGGCTGTTCTTGAAGGTGTGGGCGGGAAGGCCATCGAAGGCCGTTCGCTCGGCCAGATCGCTTGGATACGCCTCAAACGCGATAAAGCCGCCATCATCGGCGCTTTCGTCGTTGTCTTTCTGACGCTGATCGCGATTTTCGCGGAGCGTCCGTTCGGCGGGTTGATCGCGCTCTTCGGTGACCTGCCCAATGTGCCCCACAACAACCTCATCGACCCGATGACCAGCGCCCCGAAGGCCGGCTGGGGTGGGATCAGTCTTGAGCACCCGTTCGGCCTGGAGCCGGTCAACGGGCGCGACCTCTTCGCCCGCGTCCTGTCCGGCGCCCAGATCTCACTGCTGGTGGCCTTTCTCGCCACGCTGGTCTCGGTGGTGATCGGCGCGCTGCTGGGCGTGGTCGCCGGCTTCTTCGGCGGCTGGGTCGACACGCTCATCAGCCGGTTGATGGACGTCTTCCTGGCGTTCCCGCTGCTGCTGTTCGCGATCGCCATCGTGGGCGCGCTGCCCGACCAGGCGCTCGGGCTGCAGGGAAACGGCCTGCGGATCTCGGTGATCGTGTTCATCATCGGCTTCTTCAGCTGGCCCTACATCGCGCGCATCGTGCGCGGGCAGACCCTGTCGCTGCGCGAGCGGGAGTTCGTGGACGCGGCGCGGTCGCTGGGAGCGGGCAACGGCTACATCATCTTCCGGGAGGTGCTCCCGAACCTGGTGGCGCCGATCCTCGTCTACGCGACGCTGCTCATCCCCACCAACATCCTCTTCGAGGCCTCTCTGTCGTTCCTCGGCGTGGGGGTGAACGAGCCCCAGGCCTCCTGGGGCGGCATGCTCACCCGGGCCGTGGACTACTACCAGATCGCCCCGCACTTCATGATCGTCCCGGGTCTAGCGATCTTCATCACCGTCATGGCCTTCAACCTGCTGGGCGACGGGCTCCGGGACGCCCTCGACCCGCGAGCCCGGTAGCGAAAACGCGACCGCTCCTCTATATCACCGTCACTCACGACAAGGGGTACACCACCACGATGAGGAAGATCAACGTCCTGACGTTAGCCGCGATGGGCACGACGCTGGCCCTGGGCCTCGCCGCCTGCGGCGGCACGGCCGGCGGCGGCGGCAACGCGACCACCGGGAGCGGTGCCAGCGGCGCCGCGGCCTCCACCGCCAAGTACAACGACGGCTACACCAAGGTCGTCAACCCCTCTGACGCCAAGGGCGGCACGCTCAAGTTCGCGTTGACGGACGAGCCCGACTCGGTGGACCCGGGCAACACCTACTACGCCTGGAACTGGGACTTCACGCGTCTGTACGCCCGCCCGCTGATGACCTACGCCGCCGAGCCGGGCGACGCGGGCCTGAAGCTGGTCCCGGACCTCGCCGAGGGTGCTGGTGAGGCCAGCGCCGACGGCCTGACCTGGACCTACAAGCTCAAGAAGGGCATCAAGTACGACGACGGCACCGAGGTCAAGGCCGCGGACGTCAAGTACGCCGTCGCCCGCAGCAACTTCACCGACGAGCTCACCGACGGTCCGAAGTACTTCGCCCAGTACCTCGACGCCGACGGCTACAAGGGTCCCTACAAGGACAAGAACCTCGACGACTTCAAGGGTGTCGAGACGCCGGACGACTACACCGTCGTCTTCAAGCTCAAGCACCCGTTCGCCGAGTTCGACTTCCTCGTCGCCAACCCGCAGACCGCGCCGGTGCCGCAGGCCAAGGACACGGGCGTCGACTACGAGAAGACCGTCGCCTCGACCGGTCCTTTCAAGTTCGAGAGCTACGAGGTCGGCAAGCAGCTCAACCTCGTCAGGAACACGAACTGGGACCAGGCGACCGACACCACTCGTAAGCAGCTGCCGGACCGCATCGAGGTGCAGTACAAGCAGAACGCCGAGGACATCGACAGCCGCCTGATCGCCGGGCAGATCCAGGTCGACCTGGGTGGCACCGGCGTGCAGTCCGCGGCTCGCGCGAAGATCGTCGGTGACCCCAAGCTGAAGGACTCCACCGACAACCCCTTCACGCCGTTCAACCGCTACGCGATGATGTCGACGCAGGTCAAGCCGTTCGACAACATCGAGTGCCGCAAGGCCGTCCAGTACGCCACCGACAAGGTCGCCACCCAGGCGCCGTGGGGTGGCCCGCTCGGCGGCGAGATCGGCACGACCGCGATGACCCCGACCACGGTCGGCTACAAGGCGTTCGACCTGTTCCCCAACGGCGCCGACCACACGGGTGACCTGGCCAAGGCCAAGGAGTCCCTGGCGGCCTGCGGTCAGCCGAACGGGTTCGCGACCAACATCGCGGTCCGTGGTGACCGCACCAAGGAAGTCCAGGTCGCCGAGGCCATGCAGGCCTCCCTCGACCGCGTCGGCATCAAGCTCACCATCAAGAAGTACCCCTCGGGTGACTGGAGCGCGCAGTACGCCGGCAAGCCGGACTTCGTGCACAAGAACAACCTGGGCATCATGGTCGCCGGCTGGGGCTCCGACTGGCCGTCCGGCTTCGGCTTCCTGTCGCAGATCGTCGACGGTCGTTTCATCAAGCCCTCCGGCAACTACAACATGATGGAGCTCAACGACAAGTCGGTGAACGACCTGCTCGACAAGGGCATCCAGACCACCGACGCCACGGCCCGTAACGAGATCTGGGCCGAGGTGGACAAGAAGGTCATGGAGTCGGCGGCGTTCCTGCCGTTCGTCTACGAGAAGACGCTCATCTTCCGTCCCTCGAACCTGACCAACGTGTATGTGCACCCGGCCTACGGCATGTACGACTACACGTGGCTCGGTGTCCAGCAGTAGTTCTTCCTCCAGCTAGCCAAAGGCAGGTGAAGGCCTAAGGTGCCCGGGAGCGATCCTCCCGGGCACCCCGGCCGAACGATCGTGGTCGCTTTCATCGTCCGCCGCGTGATCGCCGCCGTGCTGATGCTCGCCGTTGTCAGCGCGGCCACCTTCGCGATCTTCTTTCTCATCCCGCGTGCCCTGGGACAGACCCCCGAAGGCATGGCGTCGCGTTACGTGGGGCGAGACGCCACTCCCGAGGCGATCCAGGGCGCGGTCAAGCGAATGCACCTGGACGACCCGATCCTCGTGCAG
This sequence comes from Streptosporangium subroseum, assembly GCF_900188345.1. Taxonomy (GTDB): domain Bacteria; phylum Actinomycetota; class Actinomycetes; order Streptosporangiales; family Streptosporangiaceae; genus Streptosporangium; species Streptosporangium subroseum. Next base: position 125,698 of record NZ_FZOD01000002.1, read on the forward strand.
TACGGACGCTTCGCACAGGGCATCGTCGCGGGTCAGGACTACTCGCTCGGCCCGAAGAAGGCGGAGTGCCCGGCGCCCTGCTTCGGCTTCTCCTTCAACAACAACCAGCCCGTCTGGCCGACGCTTCTCGACCGCCTGCCCGCGACGCTGTCGCTGGCCTTCGGCGCCGCGATCGTCTGGCTGATCAGCGGGGTCGGCATCGGTGTCATCTCCGCGCTGAGACGTGGCACGTTACTCGACCGGACGGCGATGACGGTGGCGCTCGCGGGCGTGTCACTGCCGATCTACTTCACCGGCCTAGTCTCGCTCTCGGTGTTCGCCTACACGCTGGGCATCTTCCCCGGCGGAGGCAGCTACACCCCCATCACTCAGAATCCGGTCATGTGGTTCCAGGCGCTCATACTGCCCTGGATCACCCTGGCGTTCCTCTACGCCGCGCTCTACGCCCGTCTCACCAGGGCGGGCATGCTGGAGACCATGAGTGAGGACTACATCCGCACGGCCCGTGCCAAGGGTCTCAAGGAGAGCACGGTCGTCGTCAAGCACGCCCTGCGCGCCACGCTGACCCCGATCCTCACCATCTTCGGCCTCGACCTCGGCCTGCTGCTGGGCGGCGCGGTGCTCACCGAGAGCACCTTCTCCATCCAGGGCATCGGCAAACTGGTCATCGACGCCATCCGGGGCAACGACCTGCCCGTCGTGCTGGGCGTGACCCTGTTCGCGGCGTTCTTCATCGTCCTGGCCAACCTCATCGTGGACATCCTGTACGCGGTGGTCGACCCGAGGGTGAGGCTGTCATGACGACTCCGCCGCAGTCCTTCCTGGAACTGCGCGACCTGCGCATCCACTTCCCGACCGAGGACGGCCTGGTCAAGTCCGTCGACGGCCTGTCGTTCAAGCTCGACCGGGGCAAGACCCTGGGCATCGTGGGCGAGTCGGGGTCCGGCAAGAGCGTGACCAGCCTCGGCATCCTGGGGCTGCACAAGGGCGGCGGGGCCAAGATCTCGGGTGAGATCTGGCTGGACGGCGAGGAGCTCGTCACCGCCGACCAGGACCACGTGCGGACGCTGCGCGGCAAGAAGATGGCGATGATCTTCCAGGATCCGCTGTCGTCGATGCACCCGTACTACTCCGTGGGCGCCCAGATCATCGAGGCCTACCGGATCCACCACAAGGTCAGCAAGGCGGTCGCCCGCAAGCACGCGATCGACCTGCTCGGCCGGGTGGGCATCCCGCAGCCGGACAAGCGGGTGGACGACTACCCCCACCAGTTCTCCGGCGGCATGCGCCAGCGCGCGATGATCGCCATGTCGCTCTCCTGCGACCCCGAGCTCCTGATCGCCGACGAGCCCACCACGGCTCTGGACGTGACCGTCCAGGCGCAGATCCTGGACCTCATGACGGACCTGCAGCGCGAGTTCAACTCCGCGCTGATCATCATCACCCACGACCTCGGCGTGGTCGCCGAGCTGTCGGACGACATCCTGGTGATGTACGGCGGCAAGTGCATCGAGTACGGCAGCGCGGAGGACATCTTCTATCGGCCCGAGCACCCCTACACATGGGGTTTGCTCGGATCGATGCCCCGCCTGGACCGCGAGCCCACCGAGCGGCTGCTCCCGATCAAGGGCACTCCGCCCTCTCTGATCAACGTGCCGTCCGGCTGCGCCTTCAACCCCCGATGCACGTTCACCGACCGGACCGAGGGCAGGTCCACCTCGGAGGTGCCCGAACTCGCGGAGACGGAGGGCGGCCATCTGGTCCGCTGTCACATGTCCCGCGAGGAGCGGCGGTCCATCTGGGACAACGAGATCAAGCCGATGATGGAGAGCACGTGAGCGAGCCAATGAGCAGCACCCCCGAGGGCGCGCGACCCGCGAAGGAGGAGGCGTGAGCTCGCCTGACGAGAGGGACGCCGCGATCGCGGCCGACCCCGACGCGCTGCTGTCCGTCCAGGGGCTGCAGAAGCACTTCCCGGTGACCAAGGGCATGCTCCGCCGCCAGGTCGGCGCGGTCAAGGCGGTCGACGGGGTCAGCTTCGACGTCCGCAAGGGCGAGACGCTCGGCCTCGTGGGCGAGTCGGGCTGCGGCAAGAGCACCACGGGACGTCTGGTCACCCGGCTGCTGGAGCCGACGGGGGGCAAGGTCCTGTTCGAGGGCCACGACATCACCCACATGTCCCAGGCGAAGATCCGCCCGCTCCGCCGCGACATTCAGATGATCTTCCAGGATCCCTACTCCTCGCTCAACCCCCGGCACACGGTCGGCGCCATCGTCGGCGCGCCGTACCGGATCCAGGGCATCAAGACGGAGCAGGGCACCAGGAAGGCGGTCCAGGAGATCCTGGAGCTGGTCGGGCTCAACCCCGAGCACTACAACCGCTATCCGCACGAGTTCTCCGGCGGCCAGCGCCAGCGCATCGGCATCGCCCGCACGCTGACGCTCAGGCCCAAGCTCATCATCGCGGACGAGCCGGTCTCCGCCCTGGACGTGTCGATCCAGGCCCAGGTGGTCAACCTGATGGCGGACCTGCAGAAAGAGCTCGACCTGACCTACGTCATCGTCGCGCACGACCTGTCGGTCATCCGGCACATCAGCGACCGGGTCGCGGTCATGTATCTCGGCAAGATCGTGGAGATCGCCGACCGCAAGGACCTGTACGAGTCGCCCATGCACCCGTACACCACCGCCCTGATGTCCGCGGTGCCGGTCCCCGATCCGGCCCGCCGCAAGGACCGCGAGCGCATCCGCCTCCAGGGCGACGTGCCCAGCCCGCTCAACCCGCCGGTCGCCTGCCGGTTCCACACCCGGTGCTGGAAGGCCCAGGAGATCTGCAAGACGGTGGAGCCGCCGCTGATCGAGCTGGCCCCCCGTCACCGGGTCGCCTGCCACTTCCCGGAGAACGCCCCCGGGGCGGCGCCGGTGGCCGCCGGGACGATCACCGTCTGAGCATCCGGAGAACGCCTGTCCCGTACGGCATGCCGTACGGGACAGGCGTTCTCGCGTTTGCGACGTTTTACCGCCACCCTTGACCGTCGACTGTCACATTTGCGCTACAGCCTCTCGCCGGGACTGGTCAGCCCTGCCCGCCACGTAGATCCTGCGATCATCAGAAGTCCGCACGACGGCCGCGACTGGGCCGCAAAACGGCGATGAGGTGCAGCATGCGACGAAACGGTATGCCCCTGCGCGGTACGTTGGCGGTGATCGCGGGCACGGTCCTGATCATCTCGACGGCGGCCTGTGGCGGTGACGCGGAACCGGGGGCCACCGCGACCGATGCGGCGAAGGGCTCGACCTTCATCTTCGCCTCCTCGGCGGATCCCAGCATCCTTGATCCGGCTTACCACAGCGACGGTGAGTCGTCCCGGGTGACCAACCAGATCTTCGAGACGCTCGTGACGACCGAGAAGGGCGGCACCGGGGTCGCGCCCAGCCTGGCGGAGAGCTGGGAGGTCAGCGAGGACGCCAAGACCTACACCTTCAAGCTGCACCAGGGAGTGAAGTTCCACGACGGCGAGGTCTTCAACGCCGCCGCGGTCTGCGCCAACTTCGAGCGCTGGTACAACTTCACCGGACTGTCGCAGTCGGACTCGGTCTCCTACTACTGGGTGACGGTGTTCCGGGGCTTCGCCAAGAACGAGTCCGACACCCTCGGTAAGAGCCTGTACGGCGGGTGCGCGGCCAAGGACGACAACACCGTGGAGCTCAAGCTCACCGAGCCGTCCGCCGCGGTGCTGTCGGCGCTGACGCTGTCGTCGTTCGCCATCGCCAGTCCCAAGGCGCTGAAGGACTACAAGGCCGACGAGGTGGGCGGGACCGCCGAGTCGCCGCTGTTCACCGGGACGTTCGGCACCGAGCACCCCGTCGGCACCGGGCCGTTCAAGTTCGCCTCCTGGACCCGCGGCGACAAGCTGGAGCTGGTCCGCAACGACGACTACTGGGGAGAGAAGGCCAAGCTCAGCAAGATCATATACCGGCCCATCGAGAAGGCCGCCGACCGGGCGCAGGCGCTGCGCGCGGGTTCGGTCCACGCCTTCGACTACGCCGACCCGGCCGATCTGGAGTCGCTCAAGAGCGCCGGGGTACAGGTCATCGAGCGGGCGCCGTTCAACATGGGCTACCTCGGCTTCAGCCAGAAGACGAAGATCATGCAGAACCAGAAGATCCGTCAGGCGATCGCCCACGCGATCAACCGCGAGAACGTGGTGAAGACCAAGTACGGCGCCGGCGCCAAGGTCGCCAACGCGTTCATGCCGGACAGCCTGTGGAGCTACACCGAGGACTTCGCCAAGTACGACTACAGCGTGGACAAGGCCAAGCAGCTCATCGCCGAGTCCGGCGAGGCGAACCCGACGCTGGAGTTCTGCTACCCGAGCGGCGTCAGCCGCGCCTACATGGTCGACCCGGCCGGCAACTTCCAGCTGATGAAGGCCGACCTGGAGGCTGCGGGCTTCAAGGTCAACCCGAAGACCTCGCCCTGGAGCCCCGACTACCTGAACACCACCCAGGCCGGTGACTGCCCGCTCTTCATGCTCGGCTGGAACGGCGACTTCGGCGACCCCGACAACTTCCTGGGCACCTTCTTCCAGTCCTTCTCCAGCCAGTGGTCGTTCAAGAACGAGCCGATCTTCAAGGTGCTGAACGACGCCGAGCAGGAGCCGGACCAGGCCAAGCGTGAGGAGCTGTACAAGCAGGCGAACGCGCTGATCGCCGAGTTCGTCCCGGGCGTGCCGTACGCGCAGAGTCCCTCGTTCTCGGCCGCGGCCAAGAACGTCCAGGGGTGGGAGCCGAGCCCGGTGCTCAACGACGTCTTCGCCACGATCTCGCTGTCCTGACGGATGCTGAGGTTCGTCGTCAGGCGACTGGCGCTGCTCGTCCCGATCCTGCTGGGACTGTCGATCCTGCTGTTCCTGTGGGTCAGAGCTCTGCCGGGAGGGCCCGCTGAGGCCCTCCTGGGGGAGCGGGCCACGCCGGAGGCCGTAGAGCGGGTCAGAAGGCTCTACGGCCTGGACCGGCCCTGGTACGAGCAGTACTTCACGTGGGTGGGCAACCTCCTGCGCGGAGACCTCGGCGTGTCCACCCGGACCCAGCACCCGGTCCTGGAGGAACTGCTCCGGACCTTCCCGGCCACGATGGAGCTCGCCCTCACCGCGATGATCTTCGCGGTGGGGGTGGGCATCCCCCTCGGCTACTTCGCCGCCCGCCGTCACGGCAGCTGGCTCGACCACCTCTCGGTCGCCGGGTCGCTGTTCGGCATCACGATCCCGGTCTTCTTCCTGGGCTACATGCTCAAGTTCGTCTTCGCCGAGAAGCTCGGGATCCTGCCCACCGACGGCCGCCAGGACCCGCTGCTCGACGTCGTGCACCCGACCGGGTTCTACGTGCTGGACGGCCTGGTCAGCGGGAATCTCGAAGCCTTCGCGGACGCCTTCCAGCACCTGATCCTGCCCGGGATCGCCCTCGGGACCATCCCGCTGGCGATCGTGGTGCGCATCACCCGCGCCTCGGTGCTGGACGTGCTCCACGAGGACTACGTGCGCACCGCCGAGGCCAAGGGCCTCAAACCGGCCACGATCCGGGGACGGCACGTGCTGCGCAACGCGATGCTCCCGATCATCACGATCATCGGGCTGCAGGTCGGCCTGCTGCTCGGCGGCGCGGTGCTGACCGAGACCGTCTTCGCCTTCCCCGGGTTCGGCAAGTTCATCGCCGACTCGATCATGGCCAGGGACTACGCGGTGCTGCAGGGCTTCATCCTGTTCACCGCCGTGGTCTTCGTCCTGGTGAACCTGCTGGTCGACATCGCCTACGGGCTCATCGACCCGAGGGTGAGGGTCGCGTGAGCGGACACGACGCCTGGACGAGGTGGAGCGCATGAGTCTGTCCCAGGCCGAAGTGGTCCTCGCCGGAGACTCCGGAGACGGGGCCGGGGGCAGTCTCGGCAGGGACGCCTGGCGCCGGCTGCGGCGCAACCCGGTCGCGATCGCGGGCGCGATCCTGGTGTTCCTGTTCGTCGCGGTCGCCCTGCTCGCCCCGTGGCTGGCACCCTTCCCGCCGGACAAGCCGGTCGGCCAGGTCACCCCCACCTCCATCCCCGGCCCGTCCGCCGAGCACTGGTTCGGCCTCGACGACCTGGGCCGTGACGAGTTCACCCGCATCCTGTGGGGCGCCCGCTGGTCCCTGGTCATCGGCGTGGTCTCGCTGTTGCTCGGCATGACGGGCGGCCTGCTGCTCGGCCTGCTCGCGGGGGCCTTCGGCGGGGTGGTCGACACCGTCGTGATGCGTTTTGTCGACATGGTGCTGGCGATCCCCGGCCTGCTGTTCGCCATCGGCGTCGCCGCCATGCTGGGGTCGGGGCTGGAAGCCGTGATGATCGCCATCGCGGTGGTGAACGTACCGATCTTCGCCCGGTTGCTGCGCGGCCAGATGCTGGCCCAGCGCCAGTCCGACTACGTGCTGGCGGCCACGTCGGTCGGGGTGCGACGGCGCCGGATCGTGCTCGGCCACATCCTGCCCAACTCGCTGACCCCGGTCATCGTGCAGGGCACCCTCACCCTCGCCACCGCCATCGTGGACGCGGCCGGCCTGGCCTTCCTGGGCCTGTCCAGCAACGACCCCAGCATCCCCGAATGGGGCCGGATGCTGGCCGACACCCAGCGCTACCTGTCCAGCGCGCCGCTGCTCGCGGTCTTCCCCGGACTGGCCATCATCTTCGCCGCACTCGGCTTCACCCTGCTGGGGGAGTCGCTGCGCGAGGCCCTCGACCCCAAGTACCGGCGGTGACGAGTGAGTCTGCTCAAAGTCGAAGAGCTCAGCGTGGTCTTCCGCCAGCGAGGCCGCGAAGACGTGCGCGCCGTGGACGGCGTCAGCTTCTCCGTGGCCCCCGGCGAGACCGTCGGCCTGGTCGGGGAGTCGGGCTGCGGCAAGTCCGTCACCTCCCTCGCCGTCATGGGGCTGCTGCCCAGGCGCGGCGTGCTGGTGGAGGGGAGCATCGCCTTCGACGGAACCGAACTGCTCACCCTGCCCGCCGACAAACTGCGCACCCTGCGCGGCAGGGACATGGCCATCGTCTTCCAGGACCCGATGAGCTCGCTCAACCCGGTCGTGCCCATCGGGGTCCAGGTGACCGAGGTGCTCGTACGGCACCGCGGCCTGAGCTCGGGGGAGGCGCGGGCCGAGGCGGCCGAGCTACTGCGCCGGGTGGGCATACCCGACCCCGCAAGGCGGCTGAGGGAGTATCCCCACCAGCTCTCGGGAGGCATGCGCCAGCGCGCGCTGATCGCGGCGGCGCTGGCCTGCAGCCCCCGGCTGCTCATCGCCGACGAGCCCACCACCGCGCTGGACGTCACCATCCAGGCGCAGATCCTCGAACTGCTCAAGGGACTGGTCGCCGACACCGGAACCGCGCTGGTCCTGATCACGCACGACCTGGGGGTGGTCGCCGGAATGTGTGACACCGTCCACGTGATGTACTCCGGCCGGATCGTCGAGCGGGCGTCCCGGCACGAGCTCTTCGCGAGCCCTCGCCATCCCTACACCGCCGGCCTGCTCGCCTCCGTGCCCCGGCTCGACCGGCCGCGCGGCGAGCGGCTGGAGCCCATCCAGGGCTCCCCGCGCGACACCCTCCCGTGGTCGCGGGGATGCGCGTTCGCCCCCCGCTGCCGTAATCGCGTCGACGAGTGCGCCCGGGCGGCACCGGAGCTGCACGGCGGCTCGCACAGCCTGCGCTGCTTCAATCCGATCGAGGCCAAGGCGGTCAACCGATGAGCTCCGAGCCGTTGCTGTCGATCCGCGGGCTGAAGGTGCACTTCCCGGTCAAGAAGGGCGTGCTGCTGCAACGGGTCGTCGGCCAGGTCAGGGCCGTCGACGGCGTCGACCTCGACGTGGGGCAGGGCATGACCTACGGCCTGGTGGGGGAGTCGGGCTGCGGCAAGAGCACGCTCGGCAAGGCCGTGCTGAGACTGGTGGAGCCCACGGCCGGAACCGTCGTGTTCGACGGCGTGGACGTCGGGGCGCAGAGCCCGGAGCAGACCCGCCTGCTCCGGCGGCACATGCAGATGGTCTTCCAGGACCCGTTCGCCAGCCTCGATCCCCGACAGAGCGTGGAGTCGGTGCTCACCGAACCGCTCAGGACCCACGGCTTCACCGGGGACGGCTCCAAGCGGGTGCGGGAGCTGCTCGACATCGTGGGGCTTCCCGCCGGAGCCGCGAGACGCTACCCCCACGAGTTCTCCGGTGGCCAGCGCCAGCGCGTCGGCATCGCCAGGGCCATCGCGCTCAACCCCCGCCTGATCATCGCCGACGAGCCGGTCTCCGCGCTGGACGTCTCGATCCAGGCGCAGATCGTCAACCTGCTGGAGGACCTGCAGGAGCAGCTGGGTCTCACCTACGTCGTGGTCGCCCACGACCTGGCGGTGGTGCGTCACGTCAGCGACGTGATCGGCGTGATGTATCTCGGCGCGCTGGTGGAGGAGTCTCCCTCCGACGAGCTGTACGCCGAGCCGCTCCACCCCTACACGATCGCGCTGATGTCGGCGATTCCGATTCCGGACCCCGAGGTCGAGGAGCGCAGGCAGCGGATCCTGCTCACCGGGGACCTGCCGTCTCCGGTGAACATCCCGCCCGGCTGCAGGTTCCACACCCGCTGCCCGTTCCGGCAGCCGACACGCTGCGCCGACGAGGAGCCCGGGCTCCGCGAGGCGCGCCCCGGCCGCAAGGTCGCCTGTCACTGGGTCGAGGAGATCGCGGCGGGCCGCATCCGGGCCGCCGCCAGCGCCCATGACCCCACCGCCACCGAGGTCGGCGTCCCCGTCACCTGACGGGGTGTCACCGGGCGGACTCGGGGCCCGGCGGCCGCCGGTGAGTGAGTGCCTCCGTCGTCTGGACCGGTCGGGAGTCCTGGCGTCGGACCGTGCCCTCGCCGGTGGTCGGGGGGCCTGCGGGCACGGCGTCCGTCAGGGGATGGCGCCGGGGGTGATCAGGCCGGTCTCGTAGGCGAGGACCACGGCCTGGACACGGTCGCGTAGGCCGAGCTTGGTGAGCACGTTGCCGACGTGGGTCTTGACCGTCGTCTCGCTCACCACGAGCTCGGCGGCGATCTCCGCGTTGGACATGCCCTTGGCGATCAGCCGCAGCACCTCCAGCTCGCGCTCGGTCAGCCGGTCCAGGCGGGCGGGGGTGGACTGCTGGTAGGCCGAGGGCAGGTGCGCGCCGAATTTGTCCAGCAGCCGCCTGGTGACGCTGGGCGCGACGATGGCGTCTCCCGCCGCGACCACCCGGATGGCCTGCACCAGCTCGTCCGCGGGGACGTCCTTGAGCAGGAACCCGCTGGCCCCGGCCCGCAGCGCCTCCACGATGTACTCGTCGAGGTCGAAGGTCGTCAGCACCAGCACCCGGGGCACGTGGGTGCCTCTCGCGGCCTCCCGGACGATCCGGCGGGTCGCCTCGATGCCGTCCACGCCGGGCATCCGGATGTCCATCAGGACCACGTCCGGCAGCAGCGCACGGGCCTGGTCCTGAGCGGCCTTGCCCTCCCCGGCTTCCCCGACCACGGTGAGATCCGGCTCGGCCTCCAGGATCAGGCGGAAGCCGGTGCGCAGAAGTGGTTGGTCGTCCACCAGCAGCACTCTGATCGTCATCACATGTCCTTGAGGGGGAATCGGGCATTGACCTCGAACCCGCCCCCGGAACGCGGGCCGATCCTCAGAAGTCCACCATAGAGGGCGACACGCTCGCGGATACCCACCAGACCGTGACCGCTCTGTTCCCCATCGGAGCCGCCGGCCGGTGGGCCGAGGCCGTCGTCCTCGATCTGGATGGCCAGCTCGCCGGGCTCGTGCCGTACGGTCACCCAGGCACGGGCCTCGGGCCCCGCGTGCCGCAGGCTGTTGGTCAGCGCCTCCTGGACCAGCCGGTAGGCGGCCAGGTCGACGCCGGGGGAGAGCCGGCCCCGCTCGCCCTCGATCCACAGCTGCGTCCGCAGCCCCGCCTCACGCATCTGGTCGACCAGCGTGGGGATCTCCCGCACCCCGGGCTGCGGGCCGCGCTCGGCGGGCGTCCCGTCGGTCCTGAGCACGCCCACGATGTTGCGCATCTCCGCCATCGCGGTCCGGCCCATCTCCTCGATCGCCGACAGCGCCTCCCTGGCCCCGTCGGGGTTGGTGGCCAGCACCCGGCGCGCGGCGGAGGCCTGGACGGTCATCACGCTCACGTGGTGGGCGACCACGTCGTGCAGCTCACGGGCGATGCGGGAGCGCTCCTCGGCCCTGGCCGCCCGGGTGTCGGCCTCCCGGGCGCGTCCCATGCGCCTGGCGCGGTCGCGTAGCTCCGCCTGGTAGGCCCGGCTCAGCCGGACGCTCCGGCCGGCGATCCACAGGGTCATGGTGAGAACGGCCACGAGCAGATGGGAGCTCCAGTCGCCGAGACCACCGGCCACCACCGCGGAGAAGGTGTGGCCGGTGAAACTCAGCGCCAGCGCGCCCAGGCTGAGCGCCAGGCCACGCCGGCTGGCGATCGTGTAGACCATCGCCAGCGCGGCGAGCCAGACCAGGGAGGCGCTCTGTCCCGTCGACGCCAGCGTCGTGTCGATGACGATGACCAGGAAGAGCATCAGGAACGGCCAGCGGCGGCGCAACGCCGGGGACAGGCAGCCGATCACGATCAGGGCGAGGCTCAGCGTGTCGGGTTCTCTCAGCGCGACCGGGTCGCCGAAGAGGGAGGGAAGGTAGGAGCAGGGGACCGCGAGGGCCGCCAGCACCGTCGCGGAGATCGCGTCAGGAATCAGCGGATGGTCGCGGAGCCAGGATCGCAGGCTGCCGAAGGTGTTGCGCACACAATCAATTTAGGTGCCCCACCTCCACGGCCACCCTGCCACAGGGGGATATCCCCTCTCATCCCCACGGAGGACCCGGGACTCCCGTCACGGTGAGCAGGTCCTCCCGCCACGGCGACAGGACCCCGCGAGACGGCGATGGGAGGCCCCGTGCGACGGTGCGGGAGGCCCCGCCCGGGGAGAGGAACGCGCGTGCCGCGGGCGGTCAGAGCTCGTCCGTGGCCGCTCTGCCGGCCCGGGCCGAGCTGTCCGCCCTGGGGGTGCGGCGGGTGCTGCGCACGGTGTCGCCCGGCTGCCGCTCGGGCAGGGGCGGGGGAGTGCCGCCGAACTCCGGGCACAGCTCCTTGTAGGAGCACCAGTCGCACAACCGGCTGCGCCTGGAACGCCACTCGCCGGTCTCCAGCGCCCGCTCGATGGCCTCCCACAGGGCCTGCACCTTGCGCTCGGTGGCGCGCAGATCCGCCTCGTCGGGGGTGTAGCGCAGGACCTCGCCCCCGCCCCCGAGATACATCAGCTGGAGAAGGCGGGGCACCGAGCCGTGCAGCCGCCACAGCACCAGCGCGTAGAACTTCATCTGGAACAGGGCCTTGGCCTCGAAGGCGGGCCCCGGCGCGCTGCCGGTCTTGTAGTCGACCACGCGGACCTCGCCGGTGGGCGCGACGTCCAGCCGGTCGATGTAACCGCGCAGCATCAGGCCGTTGGCGAGCATCGCCTCCACGTACAGCTCCCGCTCGGCGGGCTCGAGGGAGGTGGGATCCTCAAGGGTGAAGTAGCGCTCCAGCATGGTGCGGGCCTGTGCCAGCCACTGGGCGTGCTCCTGGTCGCCGGCGAACATCTCGCCGTAGGCGGGCTCCTCGGCTAGCAGCTTCCGCCACTGCGGCTCCAGCAGGTCCTGGGCCGCGGTGACGGTGCGCTCGGGGGCGGGAAGGTCGTAGAGGCGCTCCAGCACCGAGTGGACCATCGTGCCCCGCACGGCGGCGGGGGACGGGGGCTCCGGGAGCCGGTCGATCACCCGGAACCGGTAGAGCAACGGGCACGTCATGAAGTCACCGGCGCGGGACGGCGACAGGGCTCCGATGATCGTGGGCTCGGTCAGTGGCATGTCCGCACTGTAGGTCACAGTGGCGACAGTTTGTGCTCAAGGTGGTCTCGGAGCGATCGGGAAGGGCCTGACGGCGCGTAGCATCGAGGCCTGAAGGTGGAGTTCAGCGAGGAGTGGTGAGCCAGAGGTGAGCAGCGAGAGTCCGCGCCAGGACAACCCAGGACTGCGGATGGGACGGCCGTTCGGCATCCCGGTGTACGTCTCGCCGACCTGGTTCATCGTGGCGGCGTTCATCACCTATTCCTTCCAGCCGGACATGGCCTCCCGGTTGCCCGAGCTGAGCGTCCCGGTGACCTATCTCATCGCGTTCGTCTTCGCCGTGCTGCTGTACGTGTCGGTGCTCCTGCACGAGTTGTCGCACTGCGTGGTCGCCAAGATGTACGGCCTGCCGGTCCGCCGCATCACGCTCTACCTGCTCGGCGGCGTCTCGGAGATCGAGCGTGAGCCGGAGACCCCCGGCCGGGAGTTCATGGTGGCCTTCGCCGGGCCCGTGCTCTCGCTCGGGCTGGCCGGGATCGGCCTGATCGCCTCCCAGTTCATCGACCCGTACAGCGTCATCGGCGTCCTGGTCTGGCAGCTCTGGGTCTCCAACCTGATCGTCGGGATCTTCAACCTCCTGCCGGGGCTGCCGCTCGACGGCGGGCGCATGCTGCGCGCGGGCATCTGGAAGGCCACCCGCAGCGCCACCTCCGGCACGATCGCCGCGGCCTGGGGAGGCCGCGCGCTGGCCGTCGTCCTGCTCGTGGTCCCCATCGGGCTGGCGCTGGTGAGCGGGCAGCCGCAGGAGCTGACCACGCTCCTCTGGCCGGTGCTGCTGGCCGCCTTCATCTGGTTCGGCGCCACCCAGTCCCTGCGCAGCGCCCGGGTGCGCGCCCGCATCCCGAAGGTGAACGCCCGCGCCCTGGCCAGGCGGGCCATCGCGGTGACCGGTGACGTACCGCTGGCCGAGGCCCTGCGCCGGGCCGCCGAGGCCAAGGCCGGGGCGATGGTCGTGGTGGACCACGAGGGCCACCCCACGGGAATCGTCAACGAGGTCGCCGTGGAGGCCACCCCCGAGAGCCGCCGTCCCTGGGTGACCGCGGGCTCGCTGTCGCGCAGCCTCGAACCGTCGCTGGTGCTCGCCGCCGACCTGGAGGGGGAGCCGCTGATCGACGCCATGCGCGAGACCCCCGCGGGCGAATACCTTCTGGTCGAGCGTGGCGGTGAGATCTTCGGGGTGCTGGCCACGTCGGACGTGAACCGGGTCTTCAGCGGGGTCTGAGCGACCCGGCCGTCATTTCCGCGAGTCTCACCGGGCATTCACCGGAAAGTGAGCCGGCGAGGGAAGATAGCCCTGTTTGTCCCACTCGTTTTCGGCTTTCACCAGGACTAGTGTTTTGATCGACTGTTTTGATCTACCGAACTGGTTGGCCATGTAGCTATAAGAGACGCACCACGTAGCTTAGGGACGATCAATTGGCATCCCCCCACGCGTCGGCGACGGCCGGTGATCTGACTCCGGAGTTGCTCGGCTCGCCCCAATGGACCGATCAAATGGTCGCCGCCGCCGGAATCCCCATATACGACACTCCCTTCCTCACGGTGGGCGGCGGCATGGGGTCCTTCGTGACACTCGACTACCTGCGGATCTACGGCGTCCCCACCTCCCAGATGCGGGTGGTGTCCAACATCGACCATCCGTGGCAGACCTACGAGTTCCTCACCCGGTGCTCGCAGATCCCGCGCAAGGAACGGATCCGCTCCGACTCCTCCTCCCGCCCCGACAACCTGTGGGGATTCCCCTCCTACGCCCTGGAAGAGGCCTGGAAGGAGAGGAAGCCGTCGTATCTGTGGCAGATTCTCACCGAGCCGCTGCTGAACGACTACTGGACGCCGCGCGCCGGTACGGTCTTCGAGAACCTCGAGCGTGAGGCCAAGCGCATCGGCTACTGGGACATGCTGGTCAAGGGCCAGGTCCGGATGATCCGCCGCCGGTCGGACGGCGGCTACTTCACCGTGATCACCCCGCCCGGGGGGGCGGCGCCCACCAAGCGCATCGTCTTCCGCTCGCGCTTCGTCCACGTCGCGGTCGGTTACCCGGGTCTGAAGTTCCTGCCGGACCTGCAGGAGTTCCGCACCAAGCACGGTGACTACCAGCACGTCGTGAACGCCTACGAGCCGCACGAGCAGGTCTACGAGTTCCTGAAGACCCGCTCCGGCACGGTCGTCGTCCGCGGCGGCGGCATCGTCGCGTCCCGGGTGCTGCAGCGTCTGTTCGACGACCGGGAGAAGCTGAACCTCAAGACCCAGATCATTCACATCTTCCGGACCTTCGTCACCGGCTCCCACGGGCCGAACGCCTGGTCGCGCAGGAAGGGCGGGAACGGCTGGGCCTACCAGGGCTTCAACTACCCCAAGTCGGTGTGGGGTGGCCAGCTCAAGGCGGAGATGCGCAAGCTGGAGGGCGCCGAGCGCGCGCAGAAATACAAGAACATGGGCGGCACCAACACCCCCTACCGGCGGCGCTGGCAGGAACAGATGCGAGCGGGCCGCGAAGGCGGTTACTACCACGCCGTGCAGGGCACCGTGGACCGGGTGGAGCGGACCCCGGACGGGAAGCTGGTCAGCTACGTGCGCAGCGGTGACGGCATCGTCCGCGAGCCCGTGTCCGACTACATCATCGACTGCACCGGCCTGGAGGCCGACATCGCCGAGCACCGGGTCTTCGCCGACCTGCTCCAGCACGGCGGGGCGGGCCGCAACCCGGTCGGCAGGCTCGACGTGGAGCGCCACTTCGAGGTGAAGGGAACGGCGAGCGGCGACGGCGCCCTCTACGCCTCCGGATCGGCGACGCTCGGCGGCTACTTCCCGGGCGTCGACACCTTCCTCGGGCTGCAGATCGCGGCCCAGGAGATCGCCGACGACCTGGCAGGACGGGGATTCGTTCGGAAGATGGGGCCGTTGCGGTCGACCTCGCAGTGGTTCAAATGGGCCCGTAACTCGCCGGTGTAAGGAGCGATTCCCCGTGGTTCCAACCCTGCTGGGGCGTATTCAGACGAGGCTCTTCCTGCTCGCCACCGTGGGCGTGATCATCACCTTGCTGGTCGTGCCGGTGCTTCCCGGCCCCTCGGGGCCGCTCGGCGACCGCTACGCGGGCGGGTTCCTCGTCCTGGTGGCGGTGGGCGTCCTGGGGATCGTCTGGGAGCTGATCTATCACTTCCTCATGCAGTTCCGGTGGGAGAAGGACTGGCCGACCCTGTTCGGTTTGCTGACGCTCGTACCTGAGGGTCTAGTGCTGTACTTTTTGTTACGGTCCAGTGCAGTTGATTTCATTGATCCGGTTCCGCCGGCCGCCTTCTGGACGCATTTCACACTCGTCTGGGTATGCATGTGGCTGGTGGCGAACGGTCCCATGCGTGTGCCGTTCATCCGGTGGCGCTTCCGGGGAGGGAGAGTTCTTTGACCGACCAGGGCTTCGGGGTGGTGCGTCCGCTTCCGGGCAACGGGCTGGTGGCTCACGTGGGCGGCCTGCTGCTGGTGTGTGACGCGGCCGAGGCCGTCGTCGAAGACCTGCTGGGGGCGGTGAGGGAGACGGCGTCCTCGGGCGGTGACGGCCGTGCGCTGGCTCGCCGCGTGGCCCAGGTGCTCGCCGTCATGATGGGCGAACCGGTGGCGTGCGCCGTCGCGGGTCCGGTGAACGGCGGAGTGGCCGTGCTGGTCAGCGGTCCGGCGTCCGCCTCGGTGACCGGCGCGGCCGGTGAGGTCCAGCTGGCCGGGCGTGACGCGCTCACGTGGTCCGACCGGCTGGTGCCGGGCCCGGTGACCCGGGTCGAACTGAGCCTGCCGGAGGCCGGGACGGCGCATCCGCTCGCCCGGTTCGCCCGGCTGGACTCCGGGGTGATCGTCGGTGGCGGGGTCTGGTGTGACCTGTCCGAGGTGAAGGCGGAACAGCCTTCCGCCCGGTCCGCGCCCTACGCGGAGCCCGCGCCGCACCGGGAGGCGGCCCAGCCGGCTGTGGCTCAGCCGGCTCCGGTTGCCCCGGCAGCCCCCGCCCCCGAGTGGCAGGCGCCGCAGGCGGAGGCCGTGGAGGCGGTGGAGGCCGTACGGCCCGCTCCCTACCCGATGGGCCCCGCGGAGCCCTACGTGTCCGCCCCGCAGCCCTCCGAGGCGCCGCGACCACCCCGGGAGCCGCAGGCCGCGCCACAGGCATGGCACTCCGAGCCCATCCCGGCGATCTCGCCGCAGAACCAGGGACCGGTCTCCGGCCCCATACCGGTCGTCCGGCACGAGGACATAGCGACCGCCAGGTCGAGCGGGATGGGCGGCGACCCGATCGACGTCCGCGACCAGTCGTTCGACTACGAACCGCTGACGCCGGGCGGTCCGCCGTCCGTGCCGGAGCCGCAGGCGCCTGCTCCCGAGCCCGAGTCACGGCCGCTGGTCTACGGGGTCGACTGCAAGAACGACCACTTCAACGACCCGCGCGTGCCGTACTGCGCGGTCTGCGGCATCGCGCTGGTGCAGCGCACGCTCGTCCCCTACAAGGGTCCGCGCCCGCAGCTGGGAGTGCTGCTCCTGGACGACGGCATGACTCTTGGACTCGACACCGACTACCTGGTGGGCCGCGACCCCGAACGCGCTCCGGAGGTGGCGGAGGGTTCGGTCCGTCCGGCCAAGGTCACCAGCCCCGACGGGTCGGTGTCCCGCCGTCACCTGCGGGTGGCGCTGGACAACTGGGACGTCAACCTGGTGGACCTGGGCTCGGTCAACGGCACCCAGATCCAGCCGCCCGGCGACCCCAACTTCTACGACATCCCGCCGAACGAGCCGGTCGCGATCCTGCCCGGCACGACCGTGCGGATCGGGGTCTCCCGCACCATGCGCTACGAGTCGCACCGCAACCGCTAGAGGACCGGCGTCCTTCGGGCGTCGGTCCAGGCTGATCGCGCAGCCCGAGCCGTCCGAGCTCGTTCGCGCTCGTCTCGTGTCTCGGCGACGTGGGCGGGCGGCCCACCGCCGAGGGGGCGGCGGATCGGCTCTACGCGCTGATCGGCTCTACGCGCTGCTCGATCGAAGCCGGTCGAGCTCGGCGCCGAGCAGTCTCTCCAGGCGTTCGGCGCCCAGCCGGTCGGGGTAGAGCAGGCGGTGCACGCTCAGCCCGTCGACCAGGGCGAGCAGTCGTTCGGCGACGTCGTCGAGATCCTCCGCGGTGGTGATCTCTCCGGCCTCGGCCGCCGTGCCGAGCAGGCTGCGGACCAGGTAGCGCAGCTCCTCGGCCTCGGCGCGCTGCGCCTCCAGCAGGGCCGGGCTGGTCATGCTGCGGCTCCAGAAGCCGATCTCCAGCCCGCTCTCCTGGACGCGCTCGTCGTCCAGCGGCAGGTTGTCCAGGAGGAGCTCGCGCAACGCGGCCAGCCCGGTCAGGCCGGCGAGCTTGCCGCGCAGGCGCTCCACGATGCGCCGGTGCGAGGAGTGCAGCGCCGACAGCATGATGTCGTCCTTGTCGGCGAAGTAATGGGTGAGCACGCCGTTGGAGTAACCGGCCTCCCTGGCGATGGCCCTGGTGGTGGCGGCCTCGATGCCCTCGCGCAGGATGATGCGGCGAGTGGCCTCCACGACCTCCTCGCGGCGCTCCCTGTGATTGACGATCTTCGGCAACGCGATCCCTCCCGGGCTGACTCGTTGACATTGTAGTCGGACGCCCGTCTATTATCCGCTCAGGATATGAGGAGGACTCGCTATGACCGTCGTCACCCTCGGGGTGCACATCGTGGACGTGCTCGCCAGGCCCGTGGAGTCGATCCCGGACGGGCAGGACACCCACCTGCTGGAGCAGATCCGCATCACCGCGGCGGGCGCCGCGGCCGGGACCGCCGTCGACCTGGCCAGGCTGGGCGTCGACGTCTTCTCGATGGGAGCCGTCGGCGACGACGAGCTCGGGGACTTCCTCCTCATGGTCATGGGGCGGCACGGGGTGGACGTGACCGGGATCGTCCGCAAGGACGGCGAGCAGACCGCGGCCTCGATCCTGCCCATCCGGCCCGACGGCGGGCGCCCGTCCTTCCACGTCCCCGGCGCCAACCTGAGCCTGTCCCCCGCCGACCTGGACCGCGAGCGCGTCCTCGGCGCGAAGGTCGTGCATCTGGGCGGCATGGACGTGACCTGGGGTCTGTACGACCCGGCGTTCTTCGCGCTGCTGGACGAGGCGCGACGGGGCGGCACGGTCGTCACCATGGACCTGCTGTCCAACATGCCGGATCTGATGCAGGGAGCCCGGAGTTTCCTGCCGCACATCGACTACCTCCTGCCCAACGAGGAGCAGGCGCTCCTGATGAGCGGCGCGAGCGGGGTCGAGGAGGCGGCGACCGCCCTGCTGGGCGAGGGGCCCACGGCCGTGCTCGTCACGCTGGGCGGCGAGGGAAGTCTCATCGCCACGGCGTCCGGAATCACCCGCGTCCTCGCGCTCGACGTTCCGGTCGTGGACACCACCGGCTGCGGCGACGCCTACTGCGCCGGGTTCATCGCCGGTCTGGTCGACGGCCGCGAGGTCGTCGGCGCCGCCCGGCTGGGCACCGCGGTGGCCGCCCGCGTCGCGGGAGGCCTCGGCTCGGACGCGGGCCTGGACGGCGCGCGGAATCTGCGAGACAAGGAGTGAAGGAGAGACCTATGTTCAACGACGCCAACCTCAGGGAGCGGGCCGCCAAGGTCGTGCCCGGCGGCATGTACGGCCATCTCAACGCGGCCCTGCACGGCCCCGGCTACCCGCAGTTCTTCGTGGGGGGCGAGGGCTGCCGCCAGCGCGACGCCGACGGCCGCGAGTACGTCGACCTCATGTGCTCCTGGGGCCCCATCGTGATCGGCCACCGCCACCCCGCGGTGGAGGCCGCGGTCGCCGCGCAGCTCGCCGAGGGCGACTGCCTCAACGGCCCAGGCCCGGTCTACGTGGAGCTCGCCGAGCTGATGGTGGAGACCATCCCGCAGGCCGAATGGGTGATGTTCTCCAAGAACGGCACCGACGCCACCACCCAGGCCCTGATGATCGCCCGGGCCGCCACCGGCCGGACCAAGGTGCTCATGGCCCACGGCTCCTACCACGGGGCCGACCCCTGGTGCACGCCCAGCCTCTCGGGCACCACGCCCAACGAGCGCGCCGACCTGATCGAATACACCTACAACGACCTGGCCAGCGCCGAGGCCGCCGCGGCCCAGGCGGAGGGCGACGTCGCCGCGATCATCGTGACGCCGTTCAAGCACGACTCCTTCGAGGACCAGGAGCTCGCCGCGGGCGAGTTCGCCCGGGGCCTGCGGGCCCTGGCCGACCGGATCGGCGCCGCGCTGGTGATCGACGACGTGCGCGGCGGCTGGCGGCTCGACCTCGGCGGCTCCTGGGAGACCCTGGGCGTCCGCCCCGACCTCTACGCCTTCAGCAAGGCCATGGCCAACGGCTACCCGATCGCCGCGGTCACCGGCGTGGACTCCCTCCGGGGTCCGGCCCAGACGATCTACTCCACCGGCTCGTTCTGGTTCAACGCCGCCCCGATGGCCGCCGCCAAGGCCACCATCGAGACCCTGCGCGACATCGGCGGCGTCGCCCTGATGGAGCGCGCCGGCACCCGCCTGCGAGAAGGTCTCGCGGCCCAGGCCGCCTCGCACGGCTTCGTGGTCAACCAGACGGGTCCCGTACAGATCCCGTGGCTCTCCTTCGAGGGTGACGCCACCCTGGAGAAGGCCATGTTCTGGTCCTCGGCCTGCCTGCGGGAGGGCGTCTACCTCCACCCCTGGCACAACTGGTTCCTGTCGGCGGCCCACACCGACGCCGACATCGACCGCGCGCTCCAGGGCACCGACGCCGCCTACGCCAAGCTCAGGGCCGCGTTCGGCGCGGACTGACCCGGGGAAGCGGGGAGACATCCGGTAAGGGCTGCCCGATATCTGCCGGAAGCATCGGGTTTTCTGTGCGCTCCGGTTCCTTGTCGATCCTTGACCGGAACCGGGCGCCGCCGTACGCCGATAACCTTGCGGGCATGGGTTTTCGCAGGCATGGGCCGTTTCAGGCCGGGGATCAGGTTCAGCTCACCGACCCCAAGAACAAGCGTCACACGGTGACGCTGAAGGAAGACGGCGTGTTCCACACGCACAAGGGCGGGATCCCGCACAGTGAGCTGATCGGTCAGCCCGAGGGCTCGGTGGTGCGTTCGTCCGGCGGCACCCAGTACCTCGCGTTCAGGCATCTGCTCTCCGACTACACGCTCTCCATGCCGCGCGGCGCGGCGGTGATCTACCCGAAGGACTCGGCGCAGATCGTCGGAATGGCCGACATCTTCCCCGGCGCGCGCGTCGTGGAGGCGGGGGTCGGCTCCGGGGCTCTCACCTGCTTCCTGCTCCGTGCCGTGGGGTCGGAGGGAACGGTGACCTCCTATGAGCGGCGCGAGGATTTCGCCGAGGTCGCCACCAAGAACGTGGAAAAGTTCTACGGCGGCCCGATGGATCAGTGGCGCCTGGTGGTCGGTGACTTCGTGGAGTCCCTCGACGAGAGCGACGTCGACCGCATCATCCTCGACATGCTGGCTCCGTGGGAGTGCGTCGACGCCGCGTCCAAGGCACTCACTCCGGGTGGTGTTATCTGCTGCTATGTAGCGACCACGACCCAATTGTCCCGTACCGTCGAAACTCTGCGCGAACACGGGAGTTTCACCGAGCCTCATGCGTGGGAGACCCTGGTTCGCGACTGGCATGTCGAAGGGCTTGCGGTGAGACCCGATCACAGGATGGTCGGCCACACCGGCTTTCTCGTCACGGCCCGTCGCATGGCCGACGGGGTGACACCGCCACCCCGCCGTAGGCGTCCGGCTAAGGGGGTACAGGTCGAGGAGTCCACGTCTACGTCCACGCCGCATGATGACGATTCGGCCACGACAGTACGCTGAGGAGTCCACGGGAACAGACTGCCGTGTTCTTATGCTTCTAGGCACTAAACGCACTAAAAGGGATTAATCACTACGCACTTAATGTAGCCATACGAACACCGCTCAGCTAGGTAAGCGAGAGCCCCCAGATGGGTAGGGTTTTGAGTAGTCGGTCTCGACTGGGAAGGAGGTGACGCCGTGGCAGCTCGCGACGACGCTGAGGCTCGAGCCGCGCAGCGCGAACGGGAGGTCGCTGACCTCACAACACAGGTCTCCTTCCTGCAGGAGGAGATCACCGCGTTACGTCGGAAGCTGACGGAGTCTCCCCGGCAGGCCAGGATTCTCGAAGAGCGTCTCCATGACATACAGGCGAATCTCGCGGCCGTCACCGGCCAGAACGAGCGTCTGGTGGCCACCCTCAAGGAGGCCAGAGACCAGATCGTCGCCCTCAAGGAGGAAGTAGACCGGTTGGCGCAGCCGCCGTCCGGGTTCGGTGTGTTCCTTGAAGCCAGAGAAGACGGCACGGTGGAAGTCTTCACCGGTGGCCGCAAACTCCGAGTGAACGTCAGTCCGGCGGTGGATGTCGACTCGCTGAAGCGTGGCCAGGAGGTCATGCTCAACGAGGCGCTCAACGTGGTCGAGGCCCTCGGATTCGAGGAGCTCGGCGAGATCGTGATGCTCAAGGAGCTCCTTGAGGACGGCCAGCGCGCGCTGGTGATCTCGCACGCCGACGAGGAGCGGGTGGTGAAACTGGCCGACTCCCTGATCGGTCAGCCGATCCGGGCCGGCGACTCACTGCTGCTGGAGTCGCGTTCGGGTTACGTCTACGAGCGCATCCCCAAGTCGGAGGTCGAAGAGCTCGTCCTGGAGGAGGTGCCCGACATCTCCTACGAGGAGATCGGCGGCCTCATGCGGCAGATCGAGCAGATCCGGGACGCCATCGAGCTTCCCTACCTGCACGCCGACCTCTTCCGGGAGCACAAGCTTCGCCCGCCCAAGGGGGTCTTGCTGTACGGCCCGCCCGGTTGCGGCAAGACGCTCATCGCCAAGGCCGTCGCCAACTCCCTGGCCAAGCAGGTCGCGGAGAAGACCGGCCAGTCCGGCAAGAGCTTCTTCCTCAACATCAAGGGTCCCGAGCTTCTCAACAAGTACGTCGGTGAGACCGAGCGGCACATCCGCCTGGTCTTCCAGCGGGCTCGGGAGAAGGCCTCCGAGGGCACCCCGGTGATCGTGTTCTTCGACGAGATGGACTCGATCTTCCGGACCCGAGGCTCGGGCGTCTCCTCCGACGTCGAGAACACCATCGTTCCCCAGCTCCTGAGCGAGATCGACGGTGTCGAGGGGCTGGAGAACGTCATCGTCATCGGCGCCTCCAACCGCGAGGACATGATCGACCCGGCGATCCTGCGGCCCGGCCGCCTGGACGTCAAGATCAAGATTGAGCGGCCGGACGCCGAGGCGGCCAGGGACATCTTCTCGAAGTACCTCATCTCGGAGCTCCCGCTCCACCCCGAAGATCTCTCCGAACACGGCGACAGCCGTGAGGGGACCATCGCGGGCATGATCCAGCGGGTCGTCGAGCGGATGTACACCGAAAGCGAGGAGAACCGCTTCCTCGAGGTGACCTACGCCAACGGTGACAAGGAGGTCCTGTACTTCAAGGACTTCAACTCCGGCGCCATGATCCAGAACATCGTGGACCGCGGTAAGAAGATGGCGATCAAGCAGTTCCTCGAGACCGGGCAGAAGGGCCTGCGGATCCAGCATCTGCTGGCGGCCTGCGTGGACGAGTTCTCCGAGAACGAGGACCTGCCCAACACCACCAACCCCGACGACTGGGCTCGGATCTCCGGTAAGAAGGGCGAGCGGATCGTCTACATCCGCACCCTTGTGACGGGCAAGCAGGGCACGGAGGCCGGCCGTTCCATCGACACGGTGGCCAACACCGGTCAGTACCTCTAGCAAAACGCCGACGGCGTGGTCCCCTCCGTCGAGGGGACCACGCCGTCGGCGTTTTGTGCCGTCAATTCCGTTTTCACACCCGTCACAGGAATGAACAGAAGTGAACGGGCGTCACAGGGAACCCAACTGATCGAAATGCCGTCCAAGTGGCGTGCGTGAACATTTCGGCTCGGCACCCAGGTGACCGGCACGGGGCCTCGCGAGGTGGTCCGGGAAAGCGGCCGCCTCGCCGAACTCGACCTCCTGCGTTTTGTCGCCGCCCTGGCGGTGGTCTCCTTCCACTACTTCATCGCCTTCGCCTCGGTGTGGGGGGATCGCCCGGCCGAGCTGTTCCCCGCGATCTCCACGCTGTCCGGGCTCGGCATCCTCGGCGTCGAGCTGTTCTTCATGATCAGCGGTTTTGTCATCCTGATGAGCATCTGGGGCCGGGGGATCGGAGCGTTCGCCCTCTCCCGGCTGGTGCGGCTCTTCCCGGCCTACTGGGTCAGCGTCGCCGCCACCGCCGCCGTCTACGGCCTGACCGCCGCCACGGCACTGGACCCCAAGCTCAGCCTCGGGGAGTACGGGATCAACCTCACGATGCTCCAGCGGGCCTTCGGCGTCTACGACGCCAACGGGGTCTACTGGTCGCTCTGGGCCGAGCTCCGCTTCTATCTGCTGATCTCGGTCCTGGTCCTCGTCGGGGTGACGTTCAACCGCTGCCTGATCTTCATGGGCGTCTGGCTGCTGGCCGCGGGGATCTTCTCGAACAGCGACGCCGCGTGGGTCGACCTCGTGGTGATGCCCAAGTACGCGGCGTACTTCGTCGGCGGCATGGCCTTCTTCCTGATGACCAGGTACGGGCCCAAGCTGATCCTGTGGTGTTTCGCCGGGGTCAGCGGGGGCCTGGCGGTCAACGCGGCGATGGAGCGGGTCGCGGGACGGATCGAACTGGTCGGCTACGCCGCGATGCCCGTGCCCGGCTGGGCCGTCGCCGTCGTCGTGATCGGCTTCTACGTGCTCATGGCGGCGGTGGCGCTCGGCGGGCTGCGCCGGATCCGCTGGCGTGGCCTGACCGTCCTGGGCGCGCTCACCTACCCGCTCTACCTCTTCCACCCCACGGCCGCCGTCCTGATCATTCCCCTCCTCCGGGACACGCTGCCGCCCTGGCTGACCGCCGTGGTCACCGTGGGGGCCGCGATGGCCTTCTCCTACCTCGTGTACCGGGTGGCCGAGCGGCCCATCCAGGAGTTCGTGAAGGCCAGGAGGCGCGGGAGGTCTCCGCTGCCGCCCGTCTCGCCACCCGCTCCACCCACCGGGATGCCCTTCATGACAGGCGAAAAGGCCTCGGTGCCATAACTGTCTGACCACCGGGCATAGTGAAGGGTCTAGGGTCGGGAATACATACCGAGAAGAGAACAGTCCCGGATGAACAGAGGGTGCGCATGACGGTACGGCGGGTGATGGGCATCGAGACCGAATACGGCATCTCCGTGCCCGGACAGCCGGGGGCCAACGCGATGGTGACCTCCTCCCAGGTTGTGAACGCCTACCTGGCCGCCTCGACGGCCAGGGCGCGGCGCGCGCGATGGGACTTCGAGGAGGAGAATCCTCTGCGTGACGCGCGAGGTTTCGACCTGGCCAGGGAGGTGGCCGACCAGAGTCAGCTCACGGACGAGGACCTCGGTCTGGCCAACGTGATCCTGACCAACGGCGCCCGGCTGTACGTGGACCATGCCCATCCCGAATACTCAACTCCCGAGTGCACCAACCCGCGAGCCGCGGTGATCTGGGACAAGGCGGGGGAGCGGGTCATGCACGACGCCGCGGTCCGTGCCTCGGCGGTGCCGGCCAACGCCCCGATCCAGCTCTACAAGAACAACACCGACAACAAGGGCGCCTCCTACGGCTGTCACGAGAACTACCTGATGCGGCGGGCCACGCCGTTCGCCGACATCGTCAGGCATCTGACGCCGTTCTTCGTCTCCCGGCAGGTCGTCACCGGCGCGGGCAAGGTCGGCATCGGCCAGGACTCGCGCAGCGAGGGCTTCCAGATCAGCCAGCGGGCCGACTTCTTCGAGGTCGAGGTGGGCCTGGAGACCACGCTCAAGCGGCCGATCATCAACACCCGGGACGAGCCGCACGCCGACCCGGAGAAATATCGCCGCCTGCACGTCATCATCGGTGACGCCAATATGTCGGAGATCTCTACTTACCTGAAGCTCGGATCCACCGCGCTGGTCCTCGCCATGATCGAGGACGGTTACTTCACCCGCGACCTCACCGTGGACAACCCGGTCCAGGCCCTGCGGGCGGTCTCGCACGACCCCACGCTCAAATACGAGATCTCGATGCGCGACGGCCGCAAGCTGACGGCCGTCCAGCTCCAGATGGAGTATCTCGAGCTGGCGCGCAAGTATGCCGAGGAGCGCAGCGCCAACGGTGTGGACGAGCCCACCAAGGACGTCCTCGACCGCTGGGAGTCGGTCCTCACCCGCCTGGCCGAAGACCCGATGCAGCTCTCCAGGGAGCTGGACTGGGTCGCCAAGCTGGAACTGCTGGAGGGTTACCGCACCCGCGACAACCTTCCCTGGTCCCACTCGCGCCTGCAGCTCGTCGACCTCCAGTATTCCGACATCCGGCCCGACCGCGGTCTGTACAACCGGCTGGTCGCCCGGGGCCGGATGCAGCGTCTGGTCACCGAGGAAGAGGTCCAGCGGGCCGTCGAGATCCCGCCCAGCGACACCCGCGCCTACTTCCGCGGCCGTTGCCTGAGCCAGTACAGCGAGTCGGTCGCCGCCGCCTCCTGGGACTCGGTCATCTTCGACATCCCCGGCCGCGAGTCGTTGCAGCGCGTTCCGACCTTGGAGCCGCTGCGCGGCACCAAGGCCCACGTGGGCGAGCTGTTCGACCGCTGCCGGACCGCCGCCGAGCTGGTGACGGCCCTCACCGGCGAGCAGTGATCCTTCGGCTGTAGGGGAGGGGGCCGATCGGACCCCTCCCCTACAGCCATGCCCAATTGGTCGCAGTGTCCGGATTGACGGGGGATAGGTAACCGGGGTACGTTCCGGGGGATTTGTGGCGGTGCGAGGGAAATCCGGTGAAATACCGGTGCGGTCGCGCCACTGTAACCGGCACTTCGGCGCCGGAAGCCAGGTCACTCGACCGCCACCAACCTACGAAAAAGGGACGCGTAAATCCCGAAGGAGGTGCCTGTGAGCCAGATCTCGGCTCCGCAAGCCCAGCCCATCCCCCTGTCCTCGCTCACCTGGTGGCTGCTCGCCGTACCGGTGCTGCTGCTCCTCGCCTACCTGGTCACGTTCGACCAGGGAGCGATCTCGCAGACCGGTAACTACCTGCACGAACTCATGCACGACGGGCGCCATCTGCTCGGCGTTCCGTGTCACTGAGCCATAGGTGATCACCAAACTCATCGTCCGGGGACTCCTCGTCGGACTGCTCGCCGGGCTGTTCGCGGCCGCCTTCGCCTACACCGTGGGCGAGCCGCGAATCGACCAGGCCATCGCGATCGAGGAGGCGGCCTCGGCCGCCGCCCCGGCCGCCGAATCCCACTCCGAGGCCGCGGAACCCGCGGCCCACTCCCATGATGAGGACGAGGCACTGGTCAGCAGGGACGGGCAGCGTTTCGGGCTCTTCCTCGCCCTGGGCCTGTACGGTCTGGCCGTCGGGGGCCTGTTCGCCCTCGTCTACGCGACCCTGCGCGGCCGGGTCGGACCCCGATCCGAACCGGTGCTGGCGATAACCCTCGCGGCCGCCGCCTTCGGCGCCATCGTCCTCATTCCCTTCCTGAAATATCCAGCCAACCCACCCGCGGTGGGTGACCCCGAGACGATCAACCAGCGCACCGTGCTCTATCTGGTCGCGGTGCTCATCGGGATCCTCGCCGTCGCCGCGGGCACCGCCGCCTACCGGTATGCCGCAGAGCGTGAGCCCTGGCTGCGGTGGCTGGCGGCGGGCGCTTCGACGCTGATCCCCGTGGTGGTGGCCTGGATCCTTCTTCCGGAGATCAACGAGGTGCCCGCGGGCTTCCCCGCCGACCTCCTGTGGGACTTCCGGATCGCGTCCATCGGCACCCAGGCGGTGTTCTGGACCGGCATCGGCGTGCTGTTCGCCTTCGCCGCGCGCAGGCGCAGCACGGTGTGATGACCGCCCCCTCGGGGGTCACCCGTCTGCTGCTCGTCTGCCACGCCTCAACCTCGGCGACGGTACGGGCCGCGTTCCCGGGCGACGAACCGCTCGACGGACGCGGCCTGCGCCGGGCCACAGACCTGGCGCGGGAATTCGGTCACGGCTCGGCGGCCTGCCCCGCCGAGCTGCGCTGCGTCCAGACCGCGGCGGCGCTGGGCCTGCGGATCGACCCCGACCCGCTGCTCGCCGACTGCGACTACGGACGCTGGAGCGGCCGGACGCTCGGTCAGGTCGAGGCCGCCGAACCCGAGGCTCTCGCGTCCTGGCTCGGCGACCCCGCCGCGGCACCCCACGGAGGAGAGTCGATCACCGTCCTCCTCGGCAGGGTGGCCGGCTGGCTCGCCGGCCGCGCCCCCGGGCGGCTCGTCGCGATCACCCACCCCTCGATCATCCGCGCCGCGGTCGTCCACGCCCTCGGGGCACCGGCCGCGGCCTTCTGGCGGATCGACGTCGCACCGCTGGCCCGCGTCGCGCTCACCGGCCGTGGCGGGCGCTGGCAGCTGAGCTACACCCCATGACGACATGCAAGGAGACCTCGAAGGTGCGTGACTCCCGCTATCCCTTCACCGCGGTCGTGGGATCGGAGGACCTGAAGCTCGCGCTGATCCTCAACGCCGTGTCCCCCCGCTCCGGCGGAGTGCTGGTCAGAGGGGAGAAGGGCACGGCCAAGTCCACGATCGTGCGAGCGCTGGCCGCGCTTCTGCCACCCGTCGAGGTGGTGAGCGGCTGCCGCTTCTCCTGCGACCCCGCCGCCCCGGACCCCGAGTGTCCCGACGGGCCGCACGAGGCCCGGACGGAAACGGCGGAGCCTCCGGTTCCTGCGGCCGGTGCCGTACGGCCCGCCCGCCTGGTCGAACTGCCGGTCGGCGCCTCCGAGGACCGGCTGGTCGGCTCCCTCGACATCGAAAGGGCCCTCACCGAGGGCGTGAAATCCTTCGAACCCGGTCTCCTGGCGGGCGCCCATCGGGGCGTCCTCTACGTGGACGAGGTCAACCTGCTCCATGACCACCTGGTCGACCTGCTGCTCGACGCCGCCGCGCTCGGCACGTGCTACGTCGAGCGTGAAGGCGTGTCGGTACGGCACGCGGCCCGGTTCCTGCTGGTGGGCACCATGAACCCCGAGGAGGGGGAGCTCAGGCCGCAGCTGCTCGACCGCTTCGGGCTGACCGTGGAGGTCCGGGCGTCGCGGGAGCCGTCCCAGCGGGCGGAGGTGGTCCGGCGGCGCCTGGCGTTCGAAGCCGATCCGGAGGGGTTCGCCGAGAGATGGTCCGGCGAGGAGCGGGAGCTGGCGCGGCGGATCGCCGAGGCACGGGCCCTGCTGCCCCAGGTGGTGCTACCCGACTCCGCGCTGTGGCAGATCGCCACGATCTGCGCGGCGTTCGAGGTGGACGGGCTCCGGGCCGACCTGGTCACCGCGAGCGCGGCGATCGCCCATGCCGCCTGGCAGGGCCGTACGGCGGTCACCGCCGACGACGTGCGCGAGGCCGCCAGGCTCGCCCTTCCGCACCGCCGCCGCCGTGACCCTTTCGACGCTCCGGGCCTGGACGAGTCCAAGCTGGAGGACCTCCTGAACCAGATCCCCGAGACCCCGGACGGCTCGGGTCCCGAGGACTCGGATCCGGACGACTCTCCTCCGGAGGGTCCGGGGCCCGATGACCCGGGTCCGGAGGGTCCGGGCGGCGGTGGCGACCCCGCTGACGCCGCCGAATCCACTGATTCCACAGCCCCCGCGACGCCGGATGTTCCGGACCCCGGCGCCCCGGACCCCGGCGCACCGGGCGCACAGCCCCCCGCCGATTCGAAGCCGGCGACCGGCTCCGGCGGCCGCGAACAGACCTTCGACGCCGATCCCACGACGAGGACCAGGCTGTTCACGGTCCCTGGGGTCGGCTCGGGAGCTCCGGGACGGCGGTCCAGGGCCATGACCCCCCTCGGCAGGACCACCGGCGCCCGCGTCCCCGAGGCGCGCCCCGGCTCCCTGCATCTCAGGGCGACCGTCGGCGCCGCCGCGCCGTACCAGCGCGAACGCGGCAGGAGCGGCCCCGGCCTGGTCCTGAGGCGCGGCGACCTCAGGGAGGCCGTCCGCGAGGGCCGCGAGGGCAACCTGGTCCTGTTTGTCGTCGACGCCAGCGGATCCATGGCCGCCAGGCAGCGCATGCGCGCGGTCAAGACCGCCGTGCTGGGCCTGCTGCTCGACGCCTACCAGCGTCGCGACAAGGTCGGGCTCATCACCTTCCGGGGCACCCGCGCCGACCTCGTCCTGCCCCCCACCTCCTCGGTCGAGGCCGGCGCGGCCCGCCTGCGCGAGCTGCCCGTCGGGGGCCGTACCCCCCTGGCCGCCGGACTGCTCCGCGCCGCCGAGGTGCTGAGGGTCGAACGCCTGCGCGACCCGGCCAGGCGCCCGCTGCTGGTCCTGGTCACCGACGGGCGGGCCACCTCGGGCACCGTGGAGGAGTCCTACCGCGCGGCGGGACTCCTGGCCGGTATAACGAGCGTGGTGGTGGACTGCGAGGGCGGCCACGTCCGCCTGGGCCTCGCCGGAGCCCTGGCGGGGCGGATGGGCGCCGAGACCGTGCGCCTCGACGACCTCACCGACCTCGCCGGCATGATCCGCGAGCGCCGGAACGCCGCATGACGCGGAGACCTGAGCGGCGCGTGACGCCGAGAACTGAGCGGCGGAGCGCCGCATGACGCAGAGAGAGGACTGACGATGCCGCAGGGCAAACCGGTCAGCGTGCCCGAGGACGGCCTCACCACCCGGCAGCGCCGTGCCCGGCCGCTGCTGATCGTCCATACGGGCCCGGGCAAGGGCAAGTCCACCGCCGCCTTCGGCCTGGCCCTGCGCGCCTGGGACCAGGGCTGGCCGATCGGGGTCTTCCAGTTCGTCAAGTCCGCCAAGTGGCGGATCGGCGAGGAACGCGCCCTGCGGGTGCTCGGCGACTCGGGGGAGGGCGGATCGGTCTCCTGGCACAAGATGGGGGAGGGCTGGTCCTGGATCCAGCGTCCGGGCAGCGAGGAGGACCACGCCGCCGACGCCCGCGAGGGCTGGGAGCAGATCAAACGCGACCTCGCCGCCGAGACGTTCCGCCTGTACGTGCTCGACGAGTTCACCTATCCGATGAAGTGGGGCTGGATCGACGTCGACGACGTGATCGACACCCTGCGCACCCGGCCCGGGGCCCAGCACGTCGTCATCACCGGCCGCGACGCCGACCCCCGTTTGCTCGACGCCGCCGACCTGGTGACGGAGATGGGCAAGGTCAAGCACCCCATGGACGCCGGGCAGAAGGGCCAGAAAGGCATCGAATGGTAGCCCGCCTGGTCATCGCGGCCCCGGCCTCGGGAGCGGGCAAGACCACCGTGGCGACCGGGCTGATGGCCGCGTTCACCCGCCGGGGCATGGCGGTCTCCCCGCACAAGGTGGGCCCCGACTACATCGACCCCAGCTACCACGCCCTGGCCACCGGCCGCCCCGGGCGCAACCTCGACCCGTGGCTGGTGGGGGAGGAGCGCATCGCCCCGCTCTTCCGGCACGGCGCCGCCGGGGCCGACCTCGCGGTGGTCGAGGGGGTGATGGGCCTGTACGACGGCGCGGGCGCGAGCGAGTTCGCCTCCACCGCACACGTCGCCAGGCTGCTGGACGCGCCGGTGGTCCTGGTCGTGGACGCGGCCAAACAGAGCCGGTCGGTGGCCGCGCTCGTGCACGGGTTCGCCTCCTACGACACCCGGATCAGGCTCGGCGGGGTGATCCTCAACCGGATCGGCTCCGAACGGCACGAGAGCATCTGCCGTGAGGCCCTCGCCGAGAGCGGCGTCCCGGTGCTGGGCGCGATCCGCCGCAGCGACGCCGTCGCCACCCCCTCCCGCCACCTGGGCCTCGTCCCCGCCGCCGAACGCCGCACCCAGGCCGCCCAGGCCATGGACGCCGTCGCGGCGCTGATCGCCGCCTCCTGCGACCTGGAGGAACTCCTGCGGCTCGCTCGCACGGCCCCGCCGCTGCTCGCCGACCCGTGGACCCCTGGTCCCTCCGCTCCCGGCGGGGTGAGGATCGCGGTCGCGGGCGGTCAGGCGTTCACCTTCGGCTACGCCGAGCAGGCCGAACTTCTGACGGCCGCGGGAGCCGAGGTCGTGCCCTTCGACCCCCTCACCGACGAGACCCTGCCGGAGGGGGCCCGCGGCATCGTCATCGGCGGCGGGTTCCCCGAGGTGTACGCCGCGGAACTGTCGGCCAACGAACCGTTGCGCAAGGAGGTCGCCGCGTTCGACGGGCCGATCTCGGCCGAGTGCGCGGGCCTGCTCTACCTCGCCCGGCAGCTGGACGGAAGGCCGATGTGCGGAATCCTCGACATCGAGGCCCGGATGACCGGCGCCCTCACCCTCGGTTACCGTGACGCGGTGGCCGTCCGGGACTCGGTGCTGACCAGGGACGGGGAGCGCTACCACGGCCACGAGTTCCACCGCACCGCCGTCGATCCCGCGCCCGACCGGCCCCTGTTCCGCTGGCGGGGAGGCGCCGACGGATTCGGCGACGGCCGGGTGGCAGCCTCCTACCTGCACCTGCACTGGGCGGGAAGTCCTCACCTGGCCCCCCGGTTCGTGGAGGCGTGCCGCGCCCGGAGTTTTTGATCTACTATGTAAAGGAGTTGGGGGGTCTCTGCGTCATGGGCAGTCGCGGTGGCGGCGCCGTCGTCGCCGTGCCCCTCACCCCGGGGATCGCCGACAGCATGCGTACCGCGCGCCTGGCGCTGATGCGGACCGCCGGGTCGCACTGGAGCAGCCCCTCCAGGACCGGGTGGAGCGGCCCGGCCCTCAGCGCCGGCCGCAGATCCCTGGTCGTCTTCATGCCCAGCGCCGCCAGCTCGTCCGTGGCGGAGTACGGTGGCCGGCCCTCCACCGCGAAGTACAGGCTCGCCCCGAGCGACCACAGGTCGGCCGCCGGAGTCGCCGGCAGGCCCCGCAGCCGTTCCGGCGCCATGTAGCCGGGGGTGCAGGCGGCCGGCCCGGTCGTCGAGATGCTCGAATTGCCGTTCAGCGCCGCGAGCCCGAAATCCGTCAGCACCACCCGGTCGCCGGTCAGCAGGACGCTGCCGGGGTTGATGTCCCGGTGCAGCACGCCGGCTTCATGCGCGTGGCGCAGCCCGCCCAGTAGCCGCAACCCGATCCATGCCGTCCGGCGGACCGACAGATGGCCCAGACGCCGCACCGTCTCCTTCAGCGTGTGGGTCTCCAGCAGCTCCATCACGATCCAGAGCCTCTGGCTCTCCTCCAGCAGGTCGTGCACCGAGATCACCGCCGGATGGTTCAGCCGTCCGGCCGAACGCGCCTCGCGCAGTGCCCGGCGGCGCGCGTCGCGCAGGTCTGCCCCGTGCTCGCGGAACTTCGGCCGGATCTCCTTGATCGCCACATCCCGCCGGAGCAGGGAGTCGTGGGCCCGCCACATCACGTTTGTGCCCTCTTGCTCAACCGACGAGATCAGCCGGTAGCGACCCCCCAGTAAGCGGCTCTTTCCCCTACCTGTACCTGTTCCCATGAATCACCCGTCGCCTCTAGAAGCCGGGGCCCTCGACTGATTCATATCTTCACGTGAAGTAGCGCACTACGCGATTACATTGGGTGATTATATGTAACGATTCGGTTGCGCGAATATGGAGAGCCTTGCCCTGGTTCTTCCCAATTTCTGATCAAAGAATCAGCCGTGGTGCGGGTGGCGTGGCGAACGCGGTCGGACGCGGGCTCACGCCGCGTCCGCACCGTCCTCGGATCGCGCTCAGGCCGCGCTGAAACAGCGCGAGTCCGACAGCATCTGCGACGTCCGCTCCGCGCTCAGCCGGGCCTTCGGATCCTTGCGCAACAGCCCGCGCAGCACCGGCTCCAGGGCGCCCGCCCGGCGCGGCGCGCGCGGCGGCTCCTGCAGCGCCGCGACCAGTGCCTGCATCGAATCCACCGTACGGAACGGTGTCCTGCCCTCCACCGCCATGTACAGGGTCGCCCCGAACGACCACATGTCCGCCTCGCGGGTCCCGCCCTGGCCGCGCAGCGTCTCCGGCGCGATGAACGCCGGCGTGCCGCGCATCGAGGTGTTGGCCGTGCCTTCCGGCGCGGCGAAGCCGAAGTCGGCCAGCACCACCCGGTCACCGGTCAGCATGATGTTGGCGGGCTTGATGTCACGGTGGATGACCCCGCCGTCGTGGGCGTGCCGCAGGGCGTCCAGCAACCGGCGTCCCATCGCGGCCACCAGGTCCACGGGAAGGGGGCCCGCCTGCACGATCGTGTCGTGCAGCGTCAGGGCCTCCAGGAACTCCATCACGATCCAGAGCCGCTCGGCCTCTTCGGCGAGATTGTGCACCGTGACGATCCCCCGGTGGCTCAGTCGCGCGGCCATCCGGGCCTCGCGGACCACCCGGCGCCGCTGCTCCGCCGCGGCGGGCCCGGGGGGAAGAGCGATCTCCTTCAACGCCACCTCTCGCTCCAGTAATAAGTCAAAGGCACGCCATACGACACCTGTCGCCCCTTGGCCGACGCGGGAGACGAGTTTGTACCGGCGGGCGATGATGGTGCTCACCACCCAATGATCGCAGTTTCGAACGCCCAAGGCCTACCTGGAACGGTCCGAACACGCCCGCGAACGCTCAGCAATCCGGATCCGCGAGGTGGGAGCCCTCAGACGAGACCGATGCCGAGTAGTAATGTCCCCGCGCCCAGGGACGCTCCGCCGAGGGTGACCAGCCAGATCAGCCGGTTCGGCTTGGTGTCCGAGGGGCGTGCCACGGACAGGAAGAAGCCGAGGGGCATCAGGATCGGTGCCGCCACGATCAGGATCCGGGACAGGTCTCTGAGGCCTTCCGACAGGTCGGCCTGGTCGATGTAGATCATTGCCACGAGGGCGAAGAGCACCAGCACGCCCGCGTGCGCGTGCCCGGCGCGCCACAGGCCGCGCCGTACCGGGTTGTCCAGGTAGCCCGGGATGTTGCGCATGATGTGCGCGAGGAGGGAGATCCCGCCGAAGGCGACGGCGGGCACGGTGATCAGAAGCACTCCGGCGGTGCTCAGCGAGGACGGTGACACGGGGGTCCTTTCATTGGATAGTGCTGCTAGCCAATTATTGGATAGGTGGACTATCTAGTCAAGCGGGCTCGAATTTGCCTTTTGGGGTCGGCGGGGGGTTCTCTGACGTACAGGACTCTCGGAGCGACCTCGGTGACCTCCCGCAAAGATCGCGGGGTGATCCGCGCGCAATGTCTGTCACTTCGGGGAAAGATACGAAGCAGATACGTCCCCCTAAGCGGAGGTGCCACAGATATGGCAAGCAAGGACACTGGTGGACAGAAGCAGACAGGCCGGAGCGACAAGGAGGTGGAGGAGACCGCCGCGGCGGACACCTCTGACGTCCAGGAGCGTCAGGACAAGCTCTCGGACGACGTCGACGCGATCCTCGACGAGATCGACGAGGTTCTTGAGGAGAACGCCGAGGAGTTCGTGAGGTCGTACGTGCAAAAGGGCGGCCAGTAGGGCGCGCGTCCGGATCCAGGAACAGGGGCGAGGCCGGATTCGATGACGAGTCCGAACGCCTGGCCCCGCCGTGGGGCGGCCGGCCGGTCGCCGGATTCGGGCCGGACGGCGGGTGGCGGGCGATCGCGCCCGCTGCCGCGGGGAGCGCCCACGCGGATGCCCTGCCCCGGGATGCCCGGCGTCGAGCGGTGAAAGGCCGTCAAGGAACACCCGGGGGTTTCCGGGGGGCGCCGACACCGGCCGGCACGTGAGGGGACCGGGTCACGCGCCGGGTTCGGCCGTGACCGCTTGAAGCTGTGATCTTTTAACGTTGTGAACCTTTGGAATCCGAGGGGGATGATCGCCGGCCGCACGCGCCGTCACGCCC
Source organism: Streptosporangium subroseum (assembly GCF_900188345.1). GTDB lineage: Bacteria > Actinomycetota > Actinomycetes > Streptosporangiales > Streptosporangiaceae > Streptosporangium > Streptosporangium subroseum. Next base: position 160,542 of record NZ_FZOD01000002.1, read on the forward strand.
GGGTACGCGGACCGGCGAGGTCGGGGACCACGCGACGACCGCCGGCCGCGGGCACGCCGCGGCGTCATCGAGGCCGGTCGCGAGCCTGCGGCCCGGCTCGTGGCTGTCGCGTCGCCACATGTCACCACATGTCACCGACCGTCACGGGCTCCACCTTCGACGCCGCCGATGCCCGCGGGCATCGGCGGCCACACGGGCGAACCCGGCCGGAAAGATTGAATGATCCGGACACAGGTGGTTCGCGCTGAGCTGATCGAGGGAAGTGCAAGCAGCACGGCAAGATGAGTAAGGTCGGGCCTTAAAGACCGTACCTTTGGAGGGAGTCGCGTGGGATCGCACAGGGACTTGCCCGCCGGCATGGTGAATCACATTTTTACCGACACCGGAAGCTCCTCGTTCACCGAGTTCGTCAGGTCCCACTCGCCGGACTTGTTGCCCGGCCGTAACGACGTCTTGGCGACTCCGGTCGGCGACCAGATTCCTCATGCCACCACGATCGTCACGGCGATATGCGCCGGTGGTGTCGTGATGGCTGGAGATCGCCGGGCGACCTCCGGCAACATCATCTCCCAGCGTGACATGGAGAAGGTGTTCCGGACCGACGACTATTCGGGTATGGGCATCGCCGGAGCGGCGAGCACCGGCATCGAGATGGCGCGGCTCTACCGGGTGGAGCTTGAGCACTACGAGAAGAGGGAGGGCCGCACGCTCTCGGTGGCGGGTAAGGCCAACCGGCTCGCCACGATGATTCGCGGCAACCTCCCCATGGCGATGCAGGGGCTGGTGGTCGTGCCGCTGTTCGCCGCCTACGATCCCGACCTCGACGGTGGCCGGATCTTCAGCTACGACGTGGGGGGCGGTCCCTACGAGCAGCACCAGCACCACGCGATCGGCTCCGGCTCGATCTTCGCGCGCGGCGCGCTCAAGAAGCTCTACCGTGAGGGAGCCTCCCCCGACGACACCGTGCTGATGCTCGTCCAGGCTCTCTACGACGCGGCCGACGACGACTCGGCGACCGGCGGCCCCGACCTCGCCCGCAGGATCTGGCCCGTCGTCGCGGTGATCACCGCTGACGGCTACCGCCGGTTGTCCGACGAGGAGGTGGCCGGGTTCGTCCAGACGGTCGTCGACTCCCGGATGACGTCTCCCGACGGCCCGACCGCCCCGCTGCGCTAACACGAGAGGATCACTCCAGGTGTCCATGCCTTTTGGATATGTCTCGCCCGAGCAGCAGATGCGGGACAAGGCGGATTACGCGCGCAAGGGGATCGCGCGGGGCCGTAGCGTCGTCGTCCTGCAGTATGTCGACGGCATCCTGTTCGTCGCGCCCAACCCGTCCCGGGCCCTCCACAAGATCAGTGAGATCTACGACAAGATCGGCTTCGCCGCGGTCGGCCGTTACAACGAGTTCGAGGCACTGCGCCTCGGCGGCATCCGCTACGCCGACATCAACGGCTACACCTACGACCGTGACGACGTCACCGCGCGTGGCCTGGCCAACCTCTACGCGCAGAACCTCGGCCAGATCTTCACCGAGTCGATGAAGCCGTTCGAGGTGGAGCTGGTGGTGGCCGAGGTCGGCGACTCCTCCGACGAGGACCACATCTACCGGCTGACCTTCGACGGCTCGGTGTTCGACGAGTCGGGCCTGGTGGCGATGGGCGGCCAGGCCGAGGCGGTCGCGAACCGGCTCAAGGAGCGCTACCGCGACGGCCTGCCGCTGGCCGAGGCGCTGGAGGCGGCGCTGTTCGCGCTGACCGAACCGGGTGGTGAGCGCTTCCCGGCCAACCAGCTGGAGGTGGCGGTCCTCGACCGCAACCGGCCGCACCGCAGGTTCCTGCGGCTCAACGGCCCGAGGCTGGAGCGCCTGCTGTCCGCGGGTTCCGCCGAGGCCGAGGCGTCCGCCGAGACACCGGCGGTCCCGCCGGCTCCCGCTCCGGAGAAGAGCGACACCGCTCCGACCGCTCCCGAGGGTGACATCGACACCGGCTCGGACAGCTGATCACACGATGAGAGAACCGCCGTCCCCGCCGGGGCGGCGGTTCTCTCATGTCACGGATCCGCCCGCCACACACCGATCGACACCGCCGAGGAGGCGGCCGGCCCCGATCACCGCCGAGGACGGCCGGATCGTCAAGGTCGTCGAGATCTTCTGGCGGGGCGGCGGCTGATCCGGTCCGGCGCGGGCGGTCCCGTACGGCCCGCACACGGGCGAAGACCCAGGCACCGGCCGTATCACGCTTAGTCGTCCCCCGCCGGGGGCATAAGCCGTACGACCGAAAACCCCCATGATCCCTCCCACGAGAGGGGTTCGGCGAATAGTGTGAGGCAATGGATCGTCGCATCTTCGGGCTTGAGAACGAGTACGGCGTCACCTGCACGTTCAGGGGACAGCGGCGGCTGTCACCCGACGAGGTAGCGCGTTATCTATTCCGCCGCGTCGTTTCCTGGGGCCGATCGAGCAACGTCTTCCTCCGCAACGGAGCGCGTCTCTATCTGGACGTGGGCAGCCATCCCGAATACGCCACCCCCGAGTGTGACAACGTCGTGGAGCTCGTCACCCATGACAAGGCCGGCGAGCGCATCCTCGAGGGGCTTCTGGTCGACGCCGAGAAGCGGCTCCGCGAGGAGGGCATCGCCGGTGACATCTACCTGTTCAAGAACAACACCGACTCGGCCGGAAACTCCTACGGCTGCCACGAGAACTACCTGGTCGGCCGGCACGGGGAGTTCGGCCGCCTGGCCGACGTGCTGATCCCCTTCCTGGTCACCCGGCAGATCATCTGCGGGGCCGGCAAGGTGCTGCAGACCCCGCGTGGAGCCGTCTACTGCGTCTCCCAGCGGGCCGAGCACATCTGGGAGGGCGTCTCCAGCGCCACCACCCGGTCGCGCCCGATCATCAACACCCGTGACGAGCCGCACGCCGACGCCGAGCGGTTCCGCCGCCTGCACGTCATCGTCGGTGACTCCAACATGAGCGAGACGACCACGCTGCTCAAGGTCGGCGCGACCGACCTGGTGCTGCGCATGATCGAGGCGGGCACCGTGATGCGCGACCTGTCCCTGGAGAACCCGATCAGGGCCATCCGGGAGGTCTCCCACGACATGACCGGGCGACGGCGCGTGCGGCTGGCCAACGGCCGGGAGGCGTCCTCGCTGGAGATCCAGGAGGAATACCTCTCCAAGGCCCGTGACTTCGTCGACCGCCGCGGCGGCGACGAGATCAGCCACCGGGTGCTGGAGCTGTGGGAGCGCACCCTCAACGCCGTCGAGACGGGCAACCTCGACAAGGTCGCCCGTGAGATCGACTGGGTGACCAAATACCAGCTGATCGAGCGGTACCGCAAGAAGTACGACCTCCCGCTGTCGAGCCCCCGGGTCGCCCAGCTCGACCTCGCCTACCACGACGTGCATCGCCGCCGTGGCCTGTTCTACCTGCTGCAGAAGCGCGGTGCGGTGGAGCGAGTGGCCTCCGACCTGAAGATCTTCGAGGCCAAGTCGGTTCCTCCGCAGACCACCCGGGCGCGGCTGCGCGGGGAGTTCATCCGCAAGGCGCAGGAGAAGCGGCGCGACTTCACCGTCGACTGGGTGCATCTGAAGCTCAACGACCAGGCGCAGCGCACCGTGCTGTGTAAGGATCCTTTCCGCAGCGTGGACGAGAGAGTGGACAAGCTGATAGCCGGAATGTGATGGTCACGCTTCGGCAAGATCAGCCGCTGTCTTACCCTTTCTGTATGTGAGGACGGGTAGTGTGGCGCAAACCTGACGTCTGCCTGAGGGATATCTATGCGCCGCCGCAGCTTGGCCGTACTTGCCGCAGTGCCTTTGTTGTTTGCCGCAGCCTGCGGTTCCGGAGGCGGTGAGACCGCAGCCTCAAGTAGTCCCGCGGGAGCCTCGAGCAGCCCCGCGGGAGCCGGGGTCACGGCACTGAAGGTGACGGGAGCGCCCAACGCCAAGCCGACCGTGGCCTTCCCGGCGAAGGTCGTCGAGACCTCCTCCTACCAGGTGCTCACGCCTGGCACCGTCGGCGCGCCCGCCAAGGACGGCAGCAGCGTGGTGGCCAACTTCACCGTCTTCACCTGGGACGGCAAGGAGAACAAGCTGGCCGGCTCGACCTACGACGACGGCGGCCCGCAGGTCGTCACGCTCGACGCGCAGGTCCCGGAGATCCTGCGCAAGGGCTTCACCGAGACCAAGGGCGGAGGCCGGTTCCTGTCGGTCGTCGCCAAGGACGCGCTGCCCGCGGAGCAGCAGGCGCAGGCCCCTCCCGGCCAGTCGCAGGTCTTCGTGGTCGACGTGGTCGGCGTCCCCGAGAGCAAGGCCGCACAGGGCACCGCGACCGACCCCGGTGTCAAGGGCGTCAAGGTGGAGAACCCGGGCGGCGAGGCCGCGCCCAAGCTGACCACCAAGACCAAGGAGAAGGCCCCCAAGGATCTCGTCGTCAAGACGGTGATCAAGGGTACGGGAGCCGAGGTCAAGTCCGGCCAGTCGATCCTGGTGCAGTACGCCGGGAAGATCTGGGGCTCCGACGTCGAGTTCGACAGCAGCTGGGCCCGCGGCGGCGCGCCGATCATGTTCCAGATCGGCACCGGCAAGGTCATTCCCGGCTGGGACAAGGGCCTGGTCGGCGTCCCCCTCGGCAGCCGGGTGCTGCTGAGCATCCCGCCGGACCTCGGTTACGGCAAGGCGGGCTCCGGCGACAAGATCAAGGGCACCGACACCCTGGTCTTCCTGGTGGACGTGCTGGCCGCCTACTGACGGACGGAGCGCGGCCCGTTTCACGCCGGGCCGGGTCCGCTCCCGCACCGCACCTGATCGACCGCCGAAGCCCGGCCGTGCGCCCGCACGGCCGGGCTTCGGCGATTGCCGCGTCGAGCGTGTGGGACGGCCGCCCGGGGGAGACCGCGAGACCTCTGCCGGCCGCACGAGTCACACGAATGGGGCGAAGGCACGAACCCGCCCGCCGACGCGGCGCGAGCATGCCTCCACGGTGCGTCGGCGGGCGGGTCTTCGGCCTACAATCCGGGCTGTGAGCAGTGACGACCTCGATACGGTGGCAGCCCTCCAGGACCCGGTGCGCCGGGCGGTCTACGACTACGTGGCCTCTCAGGGGCGTGAGGTGGGGCGCAACGAGGCCGCCGAGGCGGCGGGGGTCCAGCGGACCCTGGCCGCGTTCCATCTGGACAAACTCGTCGATGCCGGGTTGCTTGAGTCGGGTTTCAGGCGGCTGACGGAGAAGACCGGTCCCGGCAGCGGCCGACCGGCGAAGGTCTACCGCAGGGCGCCGGGGGAGTGGCAGGTCAGCGTGCCCGCCAGGGACTACCGGACGCTGGCGCTGGCGCTGGCCGAGACGGTGGACCTGCTCGGCGGGGACGAGCGGGCCGAGGAGGCCGCGCGGCGGGCCGGGAGCAGGCTCGCGGAGAGGGGCGAGGATCTCGGCGAGGTGCTGCGCCGGCGCGGCTATGAGCCGTACGAGGAGGGCAGCCGGGTGCGGCTGCGCAACTGCCCGTTCCACCTGATGGCCGAGGAGCATCCGCTCCTGATCTGCTCGATGAACCTGGAGCTCTGCCGGGGGCTGCTGGAGGGGCTCGGCGAGGACCCGGAGAGGGCGCGGCTGGATGCGCGCCCGGGGGAGTGCTGCGTCAGTTTTTCTAAAACTAACGAACATTGACATAGAAGCATCGCGGATGGTCTGCTGATCTCATGCATCTGGCCCAGCTCAATGTCGCGCACATGCGCGCGCCCATGGACTCCCCGGAACTCGCCGACTTCATGGCGGCCCTCGAACCCATCTACAAGATCTCCGACGCGACACCGGGCTTCGTGTGGCGGCTCAAGGAGGGCGACACCCCCCAGGACCTGATCCAGCACGCCTACGGCGACTACCTGGTGGTCAACCTCTCGGTGTGGGAGTCGCGCGACACGCTGTGGGACTTCGTCTACCGCAGCGCGCACCTGGGCGTCATGCAGCGCCGCAGGGAGTGGTTCCTGCGCATCGCGGAGCCGTACACGGTGATGTGGTGGATCCCCGAGGGGCCCGAGCCGACGCTGGCCGAGGGCATGGAACGCCTGGAGCTGCTCAGGGCCGAGGGTCCCACCCCGCGGGCCTTCACCTTCAGGGAGTTCTACGACAGCAACGAGGCCGCGTGGCGGCCGGCGGCGGCCGAGGTCAGGAAGTAGGCGAGGTCCTCGTCCAGGCCCCGGCCCATCGTGGACAGCCGCACCGGCGCGTCACGCAGCGCCTCGTACAGCCCGTCCACGGGCACCCCGACCAGCTCGTGCCGTACGGACAGCGGCTCGGCCTGCTCGGTCACCCGCCTGCCGAAGTCGCCGGGAAGCTCCGGCACGGCGACCTGGGCCGGGGCCAGCGCGACCCTCCCGTAGGCGGTCAGCGAGTGGTGGGAGACCCCGATGTGGCGCTCGCGCCGGTCACCCTCGCTGACCCGCAGCGCCGCGACGGGGCGGCCTCCGAGAACGGCGGCCGCGTTGACCGCCTCGCCGGCCGAGACGCCCGAGAAGCCCCAGCGGGTGCCGGTGCCCAGGTTGCCCGGACCCTGGGTGACGATCGCCACGTCGGCCTCCAGGACGTGCCTGGCCGCCAGCAGGCCCGTGTGCAGCGTCACGGCCTCCACGTCGCCGCCGAAGGCCTGGCCCACCGTGACCACCCCGCACAGCCAGCCGGCCTCCCTGAGCTGGGCGCAGGACATGGAGAACCAGGCGGGCAGCGCGCCCCCGTCGAGCATCACGTAGGCGACGCGCGCGGGCCGGTGCCCGCCGTTCTCCTCCCGGGCCTCCCTCTGCTCCCGTCCGGCGTCCTCGGGACCGGCCGGTCGCGGTGGGGGGTGCGAGCCGTACAGGCCGCAGAGGATCGCGGGCAGGGCCGAGTGCAGGTCAGCGATGATCACGGGCATGCCGTCCAGGGAGTCGGCCTCGCGGAGCACCTCGTGGAAGGGCGAGTCCTGCTCGTCGGCGCCGAGCACGGTGGCCTGCAACGGGGTGTAGCGTGCCTTCACCAGGTGGCCGGGGCCGTGCGGATCTTCCGGCAATCGGTCGGGGATTGCCACCACCATGGCGTAACCTCCCGTACCAAGACCCATCGCGAGCGCGGTCGTGTTGAGCAACACCGCGTCGCCGGGTTCCGGGCGTCCCACCAGGGCGGGATAGGCCAGTGCGCGCGCGCTGCCATCCTCGGTGGTGACGTCGAGTTCCACCGCCCCCGGCCACTCGCGCCGGATCCGCACGACTTCGCCCCTGCGCCATCTGATCACGGGGGGAAGAGTAGCGTCACTTGAACAGGGAGGGAGGCCGGATGTCGCGCCGGAAGACCGAGCGACTGCTCAATCTCGTGATCTGCTTGCTGGCCACGCGGCGGCCGCTCAGCGCCGAGCACATCCGCCAGGCGGTGCCGGGCTACGACTCCGAGAACGACGAGGCCTTCCAGCGGATGTTCGAGCGGGACAAGAACGAACTGCGCGAGATCGGCATCCCGATCGAGGTCCACAAGGACCCCTGGGAGGAGGACCCGGGCTACCGGATCGTCCGCCAGGCCTACGAGCTTCCGGAGATCACCCTGGAGCCCGACGAGGCGGCCGTGGTGGGCCTGGCGGCCCAGGTGTGGCAGCGGGCCAGCCTGGCCGAGGCGGCCAGCGGGGCGCTGCTCAAGCTGCGCGCGGGCGGGGTGGAGACCGACGAGGCCGGCGGGATGCTCGGCGGGGCCCTGGAGTTGCGGGTGGACACCCGCGACCCGTCCTTTCCCGCGCTGTGGGAGGCCGTGCGTGACCGGCGCGCGGTTCGCTTCGCCTACCGGGGGGCGGCCGGCCAGAGCGTGCTGACGCGCACGGTGGAGCCGTGGGGAGTGGTCAGCCGCCGCGGCCGCTGGTACGTGGTGGGTCATGACCGCGACCGCGACGCGCCCCGGGTGTTCCGGCTCAGCCGGATCAGCGGGACGGTCACCACGATCGGCCGGCCCGGGGCCGTGGTGGTGCCCGAGGGGGTCGACATCAAATCGATGGTCGGCTACAGCGACGACCTGAACGTCACGGAGCGCACCGCTCTCATCCGGGTCAGGGAGGGCACCTGCCAGGGGCTGCGCCAGGTCGCCAGGGCCGTACGGCCGGGCGCCGACGGGTGGGACGAGCTGGACGTCGACTTCACCGACCCCGGGCGACTGGCCGGGTGGGTCGTGGGCTTCGCCGCCGACGCCGAGGTGGTCGGACCGCCGGACGCCCGAGACGCCGTGATCTGCCGCCTGAAGGGTGCACTTCTGTGAGTACGGCCGACCGCCTGCCCAGGTTGCTGGCGCTGATTCCCTACCTGATGTCGCACCCCGGCGCCCAGGTCCCCGAGGTCGCGAAGATCTTCGGACTGAGCGAGAAGCAGCTCATCGACGACCTGCAACTGGTCTGGATGTGCGGACTGCCCGGCCACACCCCCGGCGACCTGATCGACGTGTCATGGGACGGCGGGGAGATCCTCATCGACAACGCCGACACCATCGCGCGTCCGCTGCGCCTGGGGGTCGACGAGGCCAGCGCCCTGCTGGTGGCCCTGCGGATGCTCGCGGAGATGCCCGAGTTCGGCGAGCGCGACGCGCTGACCAGGGTCATCGCCAAGTTCGAGCAGGCCTCGGGCGAGGGGGCGGAGGTCAGCAACCAGGTCACGGTCGAGGTGGACGCCACGCCCGACGCGCTGCCCGGCGTCAACGAGGCGCTGCGGCGCGGCAGACGGCTCTCGCTGCGCTACTACGTGCCGGGGCGCGACGAGGTCACCCCGCGCGAGGTCGATCCGATGCGGCTGGTCGTGGTGGACGGCCGCTCCTACCTGTCGGGCTGGTGCTACCGGGCCGAGGCGGTGCGACTGTTCCGGCTGGACCGGATGCTCACCGTCGAGGTGCTCGACGTGGCCGCCGACCCGCCCGCCGACGCCGTGCCCGACGAGGTGACGTCCGGAGTGTTCCGGCCCTCGCCCACCGACGAGCTGGTGGAGCTGGAGCTGACCCCGGCGGGCCGCTGGGTGGCCGAATATTACCCCTGTGAGCAGGTCGAGGAGCTCGGAGAGGGGCACATGCGGGTGGCGCTGCGGGCCCGTGACCAGGGCTGGCTGGTACGGCTGGCACTGCGCCTGGGCGACACCGGCCGGGTGCTCTCACCGGCCTCGCTGGCCGAGAGCGTACGAGCCGCCGCGACGTCGGCACTTAATCGTTACGAGTCGGTTTCCTGACTTCCGGCGTTAGTTAGGATGTCACCGTATGAGCTGGATCATCGCTGCGGTCGCCGTGGCCTTCGCGGGACTGGTCGTCCTCGGTTTCCTGGGCGTTCGCGTGCTGCGGGCGGCCACGGAGCTTGGCCGAGAGGTGAACAGAACGCGGGAGAGGCTTGAGCCCGCGCAAACCCTGTTCAGGCAAAAGACCGGGACAATACAGGGCCCGAAGGGATGAGTCTGTCCCAGAGCAGCGTACGATCGGGCCAGAGAACGCACGTCAGAATGCACGTCGCTCGGCGTAAGGATGTGTCATGCCCAACCTCGGACCCACTGAACTCATCATCATCGGGCTGATCCTGGTGCTGCTGTTCGGTGCAAAGAAACTGCCTGAAGCCGCTCGTGGCCTCGGCCGTTCCCTGCGCATCTTCAAGTCGGAGACCGCCAAGCTCCGCGATGACGACGAGACGGAGACGGCGACCGCCACGGTCGTCCAGGCGCAGCCCCAGCCCGCCGCCCCGGTTCCGCCGCCGATCACCTCGGCCCCGGTCTCCCCGCTGAGCGCCGAGGAGCAGGCCCGCGCCCTTGAGGAGCAGGCCGCCAGGCTCCGCGCCCAGGCCGGTGTGCCCAGCACGCCCAAGACCCAGTAGGCGGTAGTAGCCTCAAGATCGACCCTGATCACCCGACTCGTCAGACCAGGATTCGCGAATGGCGCTGCTGAAGTGGCCCAAGCCGGGCCGGAACGGGGCGACACCGCCCCCCGCCGACTCGGCTGAGGGCCGTATGCCCCTCATGGATCATCTCCGTGAGCTGCGTAACCGGTTGGTCATCGCCCTGCTCGGGCTGGTTGTCGGCGTCATCGTCGGTTTCATCTTCTTTGATCCGATCTGGCGGTTCGTCTCGGAGCCGTACTGCGGCCTGCCCCAGGCCCAGGAGCTGCGGCCAGGACAGTGCACGATGCTGATCCTGGGCGTCTTCGACTCGTTCTTCGTGAACCTCAAGGTCGCGGCGATGTTCGGCCTGGTGGTCTCCTCACCGATCTGGCTCTGGCAGATCTGGGGCTTCGTCACCCCGGGCCTGTATCGCAACGAGAAGCGCTACTCGGTCCTGTTCATCATCCTGGCCGTGCCGCTGTTCCTCGCGGGTGCGGGCCTGGCCTACTTCGTGATGGACACGGGTCTGTCGATCCTGCTGGGGTTCGCCCCTCCGGGAACGCTGACCGGCATCACCATCGACGAATACCTCAGCTACGCGCTGATCATGCTCGTCATCTTCGGCATCTCCTTCGAGCTGCCGCTGCTGATGGTCTTCCTGAACATCATCGGGGTGCTGCCGCACCGGCTGGTGGCCAAGCACCGCCGCATGGTCATCTTCATCATGTTCGTCTTCGCCGCCCTCGCGACCCCGGGTGGCGACCCGTTCACGATGATCGCGCTGGCCCTGCCGATGGTGGTGCTGTTCGCCCTGGCGGAGGGGTTCATGTACCTCCGGGAGAGAAGACTGCCGAAGGGCGAGGACTTCTCCCATCTGGACGACGACGAGGCCTCTCCTCTGGGTGACGACGGCAATCCGATCGAGGACGTGAGCCCCGTCGATGATCTGACTCCTATCGATTCGGGAACGACCGACCCCGATCCGCGTAAATAGAGGATAAATTCCGGTCTGTGCCCGGAGAGATCGCTGTCCTCGTCAACCCCGCCGCCCGTAACGGCCGCTCGCGGGGCCTGCTCGCCCCGGTGCTGAACAGGCTCCGGCAGGGGGGCGCCGAGGTCTCAGTGATCATGGGTGAGTCCGCCGCCGACACCCTGGAACGCGCCTGCACGGTCGTGGCGGAGGACCCCGCGGCGCTGGTGGCCTTCGGCGGGGACGGGCTGGTCCATCTGGCCGTCCAGGTCGTCGCGGGGACCGGCGTGCCGCTGGGCATCATCCCCGTCGGCACCGGCAATGACATCGCCGGCGCCCTCGGCGTCCCGGCGAAGGACACCCTGGCCGCCGCGGACACCGTGCTCGGCGGCAGAATCCGCACGATCGACGCCGCGAAGATCGGCCAGGACGAGTGGTTCGCCGGGGTGGTCTGCTGCGGTTTCGACTCCCGCGTCAACGAGCGGGCCAATCGGCTGACGTGGCCGTACGGAACGGCGAAATACCTGGTCGCGCTGGCCGAGGAGCTGCGATCCTTCCGGCCGATCCCGTTCCGGCTGGATCTCGACGGAGAGGTGATCGAGCGTGAGGCCATGCTGGTCGCCGTCGGCAACACCAGCTCCTACGGCGCCGGAATGCGCGTCTGCCCGGGCGCGCTCCCGGACGACGGCCTGCTGGATGTGACGATCCTCGGCGCCATGCCCAAGAGCGAGTTCCTGCGCATCTTTCCCCGCGTTTACAGGGGTTCCCACATCACCCACCCCTCCATCACGGTCAGGCGGGTCCGCCGCGTCACGCTGGAGGCTCCCGGCGTGATCGCCTACGCCGACGGCGAGCGGGTCGGTCCCATCCCGCTGACCTGTGAGATCGCGCCCGGCGCACTGCGGGTCCTCGTCTGACGCTTCCCGGCGTCGTGGCCGGAGCCCGCACCCGGGATCGGATCCGCCCTGCGAGTGGGATTCACGGTCTCACGAGGGGGATCCACGGCGGACGGACCGGAATCCTGATATCGGTAGGCTGGAGAACATGACGACCCCAGCGGAACGCTACGCTGCCTTCCGTCAGAGCCAGGCTGAGAGTGGGCCGGCGCTGACCTCGTTCCGCGGTCTGTACGACTTCGAGCTCGACGACTTCCAGCTTGACGCCTGCCGGGCGCTGGAGGCGGGCGACGGAGTCCTCGTGGCGGCGCCCACCGGGTCGGGCAAGACCGTCGTGGGAGAGTTCGCGGTGCACCTGGGCCTGCAGGAGGGCCGTAAGTGCTTCTACACCACCCCGATCAAGGCGCTGTCCAACCAGAAGTACAACGACCTGGTCAAGCGGTACGGCGCGGCCAACGTCGGCCTGCTCACCGGCGACAACAGCGTCAACGGTGAGGCTCCGATCGTCGTCATGACGACCGAGGTGCTGCGCAACATGCTCTACGCGGGCTCCGGCACCCTGGCCGGGCTCGGCTTTGTCGTCATGGACGAGGTGCACTACCTGGCCGACCGGTTCCGCGGCGCGGTCTGGGAAGAAGTGATCATCCACCTGCCCGAGTCGGTGCGGCTGGTCGCCCTGTCGGCCACGGTCAGCAACGCCGAGGAGTTCGGCGAGTGGATGGGCGAGGTCCGCGGCGACACGAGCGTCATCGTCGACGAGCACCGCCCGATCCCGCTCTGGCAGCACATGATCGTCGGGCACCGCCTGTACGACCTGTTCGTGACCGACGAGGACGGCCGGCGTCCCCACATCAACCCGAACCTGCTGCGGATCGCCAAGGACGAGGAGCGCCAGGCGTTCGGCAAGGGCCGACGCGGCTACTCGCGGCCCCGCAGGAACGGCCCGCCCGACCGGGCCGCGGCCATCGAGCGCCTCAACGCCGACTTCCTGCTGCCCGCGATCACTTTCATCTTCTCCAGGGTCGGCTGCGACGCCGCCGTCCTGCAGTGCCTGCAGGCCGGGATCCGGCTCACCACCGACGCCGAACGCCACGAGATCCGGCAGATCGTCGACGAGCGCACCGCGCACCTGCCCGACGAGGACCTGACCGTGCTCGGCTACCTCGAGTGGCGTGACGCCCTGGAGCGCGGCCTGGCCGCCCACCACGCGGGCATGCTCCCGGCCTTCAAGGAGGTCGTCGAGGAGCTGTTCACCCGAGGGCTGGTCAAGGCCGTGTTCGCCACCGAGACCCTCGCCCTGGGCATCAACATGCCCGCCCGCTCCGTGGTGATCGAGAAGCTCGACAAGTGGAACGGCGAGACCCACGCCGACCTCACGCCCGGCGAATACACCCAGCTCACCGGGCGGGCCGGCCGGCGCGGCATCGACGTGGAGGGCCACGCGGTGGTCCAGTGGCAGCCGGGCACGGACCCCCTGCAGGTCGCCGGCCTGGCCAGCACCCGCACCTACCCGCTGCGCTCCAGTTTCCGCCCCTCCTACAACATGGCGGTCAACCTGGTCGGCCAGGTGGGCAGGGAGCGCGCCAGGACCCTGCTGGAGTCCTCCTTCGCGCAGTTCCAGGCCGATCGGGCCGTGGTGGGCCTCGCCAAGCAGGTGCGCCGCGCCGAGGAGGCGCTGGAGGGTTACCGCGAGGCGATGACCTGCCACCTGGGCGACTTCGAGGAGTACGCCGCGATGCGCAGGGCCCTGTCGGACCGGGAGGCCGAGCTGTCGCGCCAGCGCGGCTCGGCCCGCAGGCTGCAGGCGGTGCGCTCGCTGGAGGCGCTGAAGCCCGGTGACATCATCCGCGTCCCCGGCGGTCGCCGGGCCGGTCTGGCGATCGTCCTCGACGCGGGTCTCAACTCCCGCGGCGAGGGCCCGTCCCCGCTGGTGCTGACCATCGGAAAGCAGGTCAAGAAGCTGTCACCGGCCGATTTCCCCGTCCCGGTGGAGCCGGTCGAGCACCTGCGCATCCCGAAGAACTTCAACGCGCGCTCGCCCAAGGAGCGGGCCAACCTGGTCTCGTCCGTGCACGCCAAGATCGGTGACCGCGACTTCGGCAAACCGGCCAGGGCACGCGACCACGCGGTCGAGGACGACGAGATCCTCCGCCTGCGCAGGGAGATCCGCCAGCACCCCTGCCACGGCTGCGACGAGCGGGAGGACCACGCCCGCTGGGCCGAGCGCTACTACAAGCTGTTGCGCGAGAACGAGGGCCTGCGCCGCCGGGTCGAGGGCCGCTCCCACGTCATCGCCCGCACCTTCGACAAGGTCTGCGGGGTGCTCGACCAGCTCGGCTACCTCGACGGCGAGAGCGTCACGGCCGAGGGCCGCCGCCTGGCCCAGCTCTACACCGAGCTGGACCTGCTCACCGCCGAGTGCCTGCGCGCCGGGCTCTGGAACGACCTGGACCCGGCCGAGCTGGCCGCCAGCGTGTCCTCCCTGGTCTTCGAGTCCCGGCAGGCCGACGACGCCCGCCAGCCGAAGGTCCCCGCCGGCGGGGTGCAGAAGGCGCTGGCGGACATGGTCCGGCTCTGGGGTGAGCTGGAGGCCATCGAGGGCGACCACGGCCTGTCGTTCATCAGGGAGCCCGACTTCGGGTTCGCCTGGGCGGCCTACCGCTGGGCCAAGGGCTACAGCCTGGACGCCGTGCTCCGCGACGGGGTCAACGGCTCCGAGCTGGCCGCCGGTGACTTCGTGCGCTGGACCAAGCAGCTGCTCGACCTGCTCGGCCAGATCTCCGACGCCGCTCCTCCGGGGAGCAAGGTCAGGCAGAACACGGGCAAGGCGATGGACGCCATGCGACGCGGGGTGGTGGCCTACTCGTTCCTGACGTGAGGGCCGAGGGTGATTGGCTGACCGCCCGGTCAATACGTTGTGACGGCTGGTGGGCGGAAAGTAACCTCCGGGACTGTTTTTGGGGTTAACACACCGGAAATCTCCATGGGGAAGCAGTTGATCCCGCACAGGGAGGTAAGGATGTTCGCCCTCATCGCCGCACTGCTCTTCGCGCTCGCTCTGATCTTCCAGATCGCCGGAGTGGCGGTCGGCACCGTCGTGACCGTCGCCACGCTCTCCATCGCCGGGCTGCTCTGCGTCGCGCTGCACCTGATGGGTGTCGGTGCGGGCTGGAGCCTGAAGAGGTAGTTTCCCCCCGCAGGTCGAGGTCGCGTCCGGGCTCCGGACGCGACCTCGGTCGTCCGGCACGCTCGTACCGGGCATGGTGACGGCGGTCAACCCAGCCTGAAACGGGCCTCCGGTCCGGTACATTCACACTGGGCATGACGCCGACGGTCAGATCAAGCTGAAACGGACCTTCGGCCGCGGTCGTCCGGCCCGTTTGCACCGGGCATGGCGACGACGGTCAGACCAGGCTGAAACGGACCTCCCGGGTGGCCGGGTCGGCGCGCGTCAGCCGTACCCGGACCGTTTCGCCCAGTGGCAGCCGCTCACCGTCGCAGCGGGCCACCACCGCCGGGTCGGTGATCTGCACCTGGGCCCACGGCCGGTTCTCCTCCACGTCGATCACCACGGCGTCGAACACCTGGCCCACCCGCTCGCGCAGCACAAACGCCTCCACCAGGTCCACGCACGCCCGCTCGACCGCGTTCGCCCGCCGCCCGGTCGTCTGCATGATGTCCGGCAGCTCGCCCATGGCCTTCTGAACGTCCTCGGGCACCGGCACGCCCGCCGCGATGGCCAGGCAGATCTCGGTGGCGTAACGGTCGATGAGGCGGCGCAGCGGCGCCGTCACGTGCGCGTACGGCGCGGCCACCGCGGCGTGATACGCCTGGACGGGCGGCTCGCCGTTGAACGCCACGTATCCGGCCCCGCGCAGCAGCACCGTCGACTCCTGCAGGAACGCGGCCTGTCCGGGGACCTTCGGATCCAGGGCGTGCACGACGTCGCCGTAGGCGGCGCCCTCCGGCCACGGCACTCCGAGTGCGACGGCCATCCGGCGGACCTGGGCGACCCTCTCCGGGGGGGCGGGCGGCAGCACGCGCAGCAGGCCGATCTCGGCGTCCAGCATCATCGAGGCGGCGGCCATGCCGGTCAGCAGGGAGATCTGAGCGTTCCAGGCCTCGGCGTCCAACGGGACGCGCAACTCCACCCGGTAGCCGTCCCCGTCGGGGACGACCTCCTGATCGGGGGTGGGCAGGGTGACCCCGCCCCTCTCCCGTTCCAGGGTGAGCCGGAGCCGGCCGATCTCGGCCAGCAGCCGCAGGGTCCCGTCGGCGGTGCCGGTGTCGACCGCCGCCTGCACGTAGTCGTAGTCGAGCCGCTCCCTGCTGCGGACAAGAGCGCGGGTCACGTCGGCGCCCACGATCTGGCCGTCGGCGTCCAGGTCGACGCACCACAGCGCGGCCGGCCGGGTCACCCCGGGCAGCAGGCTGGCGGCACCCTCCGACAGGATCGCCGGATGCAGCGGCACCCGGCCGTCGGGCATGTAGACGGTCTCGCCCCGGTCGCGCGCCTCGATGTCGATCACTCCGCCGGGCCTGACAAACGCCCCGACGTCGGCGATGGCGTACCAGACGCGGTAGCCGCCGGGCTGCTCCTCCAGGTGCATGGCCTGGTCCAGGTCCATGGAGCCCGGCGGGTCGATGGTGATCAGCGGGAGGTCGGTCCGGTCCAGCTCGGGAAGAGAGGGAACCTCGGAGACCCACTCGGCCTCGTCGGTCACGGCCCGGGGAAACTCCTCCGGAAGCCTCATCTCCCTGCGGATCCGTTCGAAACCATCGTCGAGTCGCGGATGGGACTCTCCGGGCACCCGGATGCTCTTATGAGGCACAGTGAGTCAACCTACCGCTCCTTGCCGTATGCCTCATAAAAGGGCTTCACCGGCCGCCCCGAGGGCTCCGTGCGGGGCCGCGCCCGGAACCGTCGTGAGGGGGGCGAGAGGACGGGGCGCCATCGTCAGGAGGCCGGGCGGCGCTCTCGGTCAGGACGCGGCTTCGAGCACGGCGGACAGGCGGCCCAGGGGGCTGCCGAGGCCGTAGCGCTCGGCCAGCGCGGCCAGGGTCTCCGGATCGCGCGGTTTGACGGGAAGAGTGAGATCGATCGCCGGAATCGGCACGTCGCGGGCGACCTGGACCACCGCCGGGGCGACCCGGAGGTAGTCGCGGGCGGCGGACAGCTTGGCCCGCTGCCCCGAGGTCAGCTCGTCTCCCTCCTCCGCGGCTCTGAGCAGGGCCTCCAGCGAGCCGAACCGGGTGATCAGTGCCGCCGCGGTCTTGTCGCCCACCCCGGGCACGCCGGGAAGGCCGTCGCTGGGGTCGCCGCGCAGGGTGGCGAAGTCGGCGTAGGAGCGCCCGGGGATGCCGTACTTGGCGGCGACCGCGGCCTCGTCGACGAACTGGAGGTTCTTGACCCCTCGCGCCGTGTAGAGGACGCGGACCGGCTGGGCGTCGTCCACCAGCTGGAACAGGTCCCGGTCGCCGGTGACGATGTCGACGTGCCCGTCCGCCCGTACGGCGAGCGTGCCCATCACGTCGTCGGCCTCGTATCCGGCCACGCCGATGCGGGCGATGCCCACCGCGTCGAGCACCTGCTCGATCACCGGAACCTGCGGGGCCAGCGTGTCCGGGGTCTCCTCGGCGTTGCCGGAGACGACCCGGTGCGCCTTGTAGGTCGGGATGGCCGCGACCCGGAAGGCCGGGCGCCAGTCGGCGTCCATGCAGGCGGCGAGCTCGACGGGGGAGTGCTCCCGGACCAGCATGGCGATCATGTCGATGACGCCGCGGATCGCGTTGACGGGCATCCCGTCGGGAGCGGTCATCGACTCCGGAATCCCGTAGAAGGCACGGTAGTAAAGAGACGGGGTGTCGAGAAGCATCAGGCCAGGCATGGCGACCATTTAACCAATCAACCGAACACGCGGTCGATGAATCACGCCGATCGACCGGGTGCGTCGATCGCCTCAGCGGCGATCACCTGAGCGGAGCGATCGATCCGGCACCCCGATCAGCCGAGCACCCCGATCGCCAGCACGCAGGTGTCGTCTTCGGGGTTGGGGCCTCCGATCAGCTCGATGAGGCGGTCCAGCCCGTCGTCCAGATCTCCCCGGAGCAACGCCGCCGCCTCCAACGTCAGCGCGAGGCCCTCGTCGATGTCTCGGGTGCGCCGCTCGACCAGCCCGTCGGTGAACAGCAGCAGCAGATCTCCCTCCCGCAGCTCCACCCCCGCCAGATCGTACGGTTCGTTGAGGGTGGCGCCGAGCAGCACCCCGTTGGGCGGATCGAGCTGGATGGCCACCCCGTCGCGGACCAGGATCGGCGCCGGATGCCCGGCCTGCCCCCAGGTGAACACGCCGGTGGCGGGGTCGAGATGGCCGACCACCGCGGTCGCCGTGGTCTCCACCAGCCGGTGCAGCACCAGGTCGTTGAGCCAGGCCAGCAGCCGGTCGGGGGACTCGCCGGTCATCGCGAGGCCGACCAGCGCGTGCCGGAGCTGGGCCATTCGGGCGATCGCCGGCAGGCCGTGCCCGGACACGTCGCCGATGGCCAGCACCACCCGGCCGTCGGGCAGGGCGATGGCGTCGTACCAGTCGCCGCCCAGACCGGCCTTGGCGCCCGCCGCGACGTAGCGGACGGCGATGCGGGCGTGCGGCAGGTCGATGGTGGCACCCAGCCCGGGCATGATCGCCTCGCGCAGGGCCCCGCTCATGTGCCGCTCCTCGGCCGCCTGCTCCCGGACCTCCATCAGCTGACTCCGGGACTCCGACATGATCCGCTCGGCCCGGCGCCGGCCGGTGATGTCCTGGATGACGCCGTGCACGGCGGCGCACGCGCCGGTCGCGACGGGGTCGAGCGCCGCGCGCAGATGGCGCACCTCTCCCCGGCGGCGGATGCGGAACTCGACCTCGCCGGACTCGGACCGGTGCACGACGGTCCACAGCAGCTGGTCCAGGCTCGCCTTGTCGACCGGCTCGGCATGGCCGACCAGATCGCGCAGGTGGATCGGACCTTCTCCGGGGTCGCGGCCGAAGATCGCGTAGACCTGGTCGGACCAGATGGACTCTCCTGTCTGGAGATTCCATTCGGCCCAGCCCAGGTCGCCCAGTCGTGCGGCGTGGGCGAGTCGTGCGCTGAGGAGTTGTTGTTCGACGGCCATGTGCTCATCCAGCTCTCCGCGCAGCCGCTGCACCATTTCTGCCGCGGTGAACGGGGCCGAATCGGTCACGCGGTCGTTTCGTGGGTGGAGGGGTGGCTGGTGGCCGCCCACTACGCCGACCATGTAGCTCGCTCTCGAGATGTGTGGCCTTACGGATATTTTGCCAACAAAACGTGATCGTACTTCAACGGATTGTAGTGCCGGGTTCGCTTTCCCGGCTGCCGTTCCGGACTTTCGCTCTCCGCTCCAGGGCCGGATGCGATGTCGATCCGCCCCGGATTAGATTGGTCGCTGTGACGATTGATGCGACAACGGAGTCCTCTGATCTTTATCCTGTTACCCGCCTGGCCGCGGCTAGGGAGGCGACGGCCGCCGCCGGAATCGACGCGCTGCTGCTCACGCCCAGCCCCGATCTTCGTTATGTGACCGGCTACGAGGCGCTGCCGCTCGAGCGGCTCACCTGCCTCGTGCTGCCGTCCGCGGGCGAGGCCTTCCTGATGGTGCCCCGCCTGGAACTGCCCGCCGCCGAGCACTCCCCGGCGTCGCGGCTCGGCATCGAGTTTGTCCCCTGGGACGAGACCGACGACCCCTACGCGGTCGTCGCCGCGCGCCTGGGCAGCGTCGGCAGGGTAGGCCTGGCGGACCGCATGTGGGCGATGCAGTCGCTGCGCTTCCGTGACGCGATCCCCGGCGCCGAGCAGGTGCTCGCCGGGAGCGTCCTGCGCGAGCTGCGCATGCGCAAGAGCCCGGCCGAGACGGCCGCGCTCCGCGAGGCGGGCGCCGCGATCGACGCCGTCCACGCTCAGGTGCCCGGTTTCCTGCGGGCCGGCAGGACCGAGCGCGAGGTCGGCAGGGACATCGCCGAGGCGATCATCGAGGCCGGGCACTCGACGGTCGACTTCGTCATCGTCGCCTCGGGGCCCAACGGCGCCAGCCCGCACCACGAGCTGTCCGACCGGGTCATCGGGGCGGGTGAGCCCGTCGTGGTCGACATCGGCGGCCAGATGCCCAGCGGCTACTGCTCCGACTCGACCCGGGTCTACTGCGTGGGAGAGCCGCCGGCCGACTTCGTGAAGTACTACGACGTGCTCCAGCGCGCCCAGCAGGCCGCCTGCGACGCCGTACGGCCAGGCGTGTCGTGTGAGTCGATCGACGCCGCCGCGCGCGAGATGATCGAGGCCGAGAGCTACGGCCAACATTTCATCCACCGCACCGGCCACGGCATCGGCCTGGAGACCCACGAGGAGCCCTACATCGTCGCGGGGAACACCGAGCCGATGGCGCCGGGCTTCGCCTTCTCCGTCGAGCCGGGCATCTACCTGCCGGGGGTCCACGGCGCCCGCATCGAGGACATCCTCATCTGCACCGAGGACGGCGGCGAGCGGGTCAACCATCGACCTCACGAACTCATCATTGTGTAACGGATGCCACAATCGGGATGACCGGGCACCCCGGTCATCCCTTTTTTGTTGTTCGCACCCATGATCTGGAGAGTGCGGAGATGTCTGTTGAACGCGTTCTGCCGACCGGCGACGCCCACGACCTGCTGGACCTGGTCCGCGACCTGATCGGCAAGGAGGTCGCGCCCCGGGCGGCGGCCGACGAGTCCGCCGGGCGCTTTCCCCGCGAGGTGTTCACCACCCTCGGCCGGGCGGGGCTGCTCGGCCTGCCCTACGCCGAGGAGTACGGCGGCGCGGCGCAGCCGTACGAGGTCTACCTCCAGGTGATCGAGGAGCTCGCGGCCGGCTGGCTGGCGGTCGGTCTCGGCCTGTCGGTCCACACGCTGTCGTGCTTCCCCGTCGCCGCGTACGGCACCGCCGAGCAGCGTGAGGCGCTGCTGCCGGAGATGCTCGGCGGCGACCTGCTCGGCGCCTACTGCCTGTCCGAGCCCCAGTCCGGGTCCGACGCCGCGGCCCTGACCACCCGCGCCGTCGCCGATGCCGACGGCTACACCGTGGACGGCGTCAAGGCGTGGATCACCCACGGAGGCGTCGCCGACTTCTACAGCCTGATGGCGCGCACCTCCGGCACCGGCGGGCGCGGCATCTCCTGCTTCCACGTCCCCTCCTCGACCGCGGGCCTGTCGTTCGGCGAGCCCGAGCGGAAGATGGGCATGAAGGCCTCGCCGACGGCGCAGGTCCGCTTCGACGGGGTACGGCTCCCGCCCGGCGCGCTCCTGGGCGCCGAGGGGGAGGGGTTCCGCATCGCCATGGCCGCCCTGGACGGCGGCAGGCTCGGCATCGCCGCCTGTGCCGTCGGCGTGGCCCAGGCCGCCCTCGACGCCGCCACCACTTATGCCAAGGAGCGCCACCAGTTCGGCTCGCGCATCGTCGACTTCCAGGGGATCGGCTTCATGCTCGCGGACATGGCCACCCAGGTCGCCGCCGCCCGCGCCCTCTACCTGGACGCCGCCCGGCTGCGCGACGCGGGCAGGCCGTACGGCACGCGGGCGGCGATGGCCAAGCTGTTCGCCACCGACATGTGCATGAAGGTCGCCGTCGACGCCGTCCAGGTCCTCGGCGGCTACGGCTACGTCGAGGACTTCCCGGTCGAGCGTTACATGCGGGAGGCCAAGGTCCTGCAGATCGTCGAGGGCACCAACCAGGTCCAGCGCCTGGTGATCAGCCGAGCCCTCGCGAAGTAGGGGGCCCGCGGCGAGGCCGTCCCTCCGGCCCCGCGCCGCTTCCGGCCTCACCTTCGACGACCCGGGCCCCAAGGCGCCTCCGATCAAGCTCGCCGGTCCCGCGGCGGAGCCCGTCCGGGCTCCGCCGCGGAGCCGCGGACTTTCGGGCTTTCGGGCTTTCGGCTCTCGGGCGCTCAGAGCCCGTAGGCCTCCAGCAGCCGCAGCCAGATCTCACTGACGGTGGGGAAGGACGGCACCGCGTGCCAGAGCCGGTCGAGGGTCACCTCGCCGGTGACGGCGATCGTCGCGGCGTGCAGCAGCTCGGCCACCCCGGGACCGGTGAAGGTCACACCCAGTAGGACGCGCCGCCGCTCGTCCACGACGGCCTTGGCCCTGCCCCGGTAGCCGTCGCCGAGCAGGTAGGCGCCGGTCACCCGTCCCAGGTCGTACTCGACCACGCGCACGTCGAACCCCCGCGCGCGGGCCTCGGCCTCGGTCAGGCCGACCGCGCACACCTGCGGGTCAGTGAAGATCACCTGCGGGGCGCCGTGGGCGCCCGCCACGTCGCGCATCGAGGGCAGGTCGTCGCGCTCGCCCTTGACCCGCGCGGCGATGACGTCGCCGCACACCCGCGCCTGGTACTTGCCCATGTGGGTGAGCAGGTTGCGGCCGTTGACGTCGCCCACGGCGTACAGCCAGCCGTCGGTGATCGCGGTGGCGCGCATGCTGTCGTCGACCTCCACCGGCCGGCCGCCGGTCAGGCCGAAGGCCTCCAGGCCGAGATCGTCGCTCGCGGGGCGCCTGCCGGTGGCCACCAGCAGCTCGTCCGCCTCGATGGGCGGGCCCTCCGACAGGTGGACGGTCACCGGGCCTCCCGGCTGGGGCCGTTCCACCTTCGTCGCCTGCACACCGGTGCGTACCACGATGCCGGCCTCGGCGAAGGACTCCGCCACGAACTCCCCGGCGAACGGCTCCATCTTGCCGAGCAGCCCGCCGCGTACCAGCACCGTCGTCTCCTCGGCGCCGAGCCCGTGCATGGCCTGGGCCATCTCGCAGGCCACCACGCCGCCGCCCAGCACGACGAGCCGCCTGGGGACGCTCTTGGCGGCGGTCACCTCGTGGCTCGTCCACGGCGCGGCCTCGGCCAGGCCGGGGATCGGCGGGACGACCGCGTGGCTGCCGGTGGCCAGCACGACCGCGTGCCGGGCGGTCAGCAGCCGGGTCGAGCCGTCGGGCGCGGTCACCAGGACCCGCTTCGGGCCGTCCAGCCGCCCCCGGCCGCGCACGAACTCCGCCGGCACGCTCTTGATCCACCCGACCTGGCCGCCGTCGTCGAAATGCGAGACGGCCTCGTCGCGCCGGGCGAGCACGGCATCGACGTCGACCGGGCCCAGGGTCAGGCCGGGCATCCGGCCGACCTCGCCCATCAGGTCGATCGGGCGCAGCAAGGCCTTGCTGGGGATACACGCCCAGTAGGAGCACTCCCCGCCCGCCAGGTTCGCCTCCACGATCGCCGCGGTCAGCCCTCCCCGGACCGCTCGATCCGCCACGTTCTCCCCGGCGGGACCGGCTCCAATAATGACCACATCGAATTCGTCCGCCACGACTTACCTCCCAGAAAGGACGGGCCACAGACCGTACGCCAGCCCAGGGGCCGGTCATACCAGCTTTGCACCCCCGAGGCGGGTGCAAAGCAGTAGGGATGCGCTGAAAGGGTGATCCATCTGTGTGCCCGTGGCGGCGGGCCGTCCGGTCACTCGCCGGGTGAGGCCTCGCCGCGCAGCTCACGGGCGGCTCGTAGGACGGCACGCCGGATGTTGACGTAGCCCGTGCACCGGCACAGGTTCGAGGCGAGCGTCTCCTCAAGACGTCGCTCGTCGTGATCCAGTCTCGGGTCGTGCTCCAGCGCGCCCGCGAAGAGCATGAGGAAACCGGGTGTGCAGAAGCCGCACTGCAGCCCGTGCTCGGCGGCGAACGCCGCCTGCAGCGGATGCAGCTCTCCGTCCGTGGCCAGCCCCTCGACCGTGCGGATCGACCGGCCGGAGCACTGCACCGTGAGCAGCAGGCACGAGCGCACGGCCTGGCCGTCGACCAGTACGGTGCATGATCCGCACACGCCGTGCTCGCAGGCGAGGTTGGTCCCGGTGAGTGCGAGGTCGTCACGGAGCGTGTCGGCGAGGCTGTCACGGGGCTCCACGTCGACGCGGTACCGATCACCGTTGACCCAGAGCGTCACCTCCATGCGGCTCACCCTCTTCCCGCAGGGGGTCGCGTGACCTGGGCGGCGGCCGAGCCGAGGGCCTGGCGCAGGCTGCGCCGGACGAGCACCGCGAGCACGTGCCGCCGGTATTCGACCGAGCCGTGCGGTTCGGGCCGCGGATCGGCCTCCCGCGCGGCCGCCGCCCCCGCTTCGCTCACCGCCCCGTCGCAGGAGGCCACGGACTGCCCGGCCAGCGCCCGCTCCGCCGTGGTCGCGCGCACCGGCACCGGTCCGGCGTTGGCCATCGCGATCCTCGCCCAGGCGACGCGGCCCTCGGCGACCCCCACGGCGGCGACGGCGGCCGCGAACGCGAAGCTGCCGTGGGTGCGCCGGTGCTCGGCGAAACCGATCCCCGTCCCCGCGCCGAGCAGCGGCAGCCGTACCTCCGTGACGAGTTCCTGGGCAGTGCGATCCGTTCGGTGCGGTCCGTGAAACCACTCCGCGGCGGCCACCACGCGTCTCCCCGACGGTCCGTGGAGCCCGATCTCGGCGTCCAGCGCGACCGCGACCGCGCACCACTCGGCGGCCGGATGAGCCCAGGCGAGGCTGCCGGCGAAGGTGCCGCGCGCCCGGATCGGCGGATGCGCCACGTAGGGGGCGACATGTGCCAGCAGCGCGCCGACCGGGTCATCGACCACCGGCCGCTCCAGGTCGGCGTGGCGTACGAGCGCGCCCAGCACCAGATGCCCGTCGTCGACGCCGTGTCCCACCAGCTCCTCCACGCCGTTGACGTCGACGAGCAGGGCGGGACGGGTCCGCCGGTAGTGCAGGTCGAGCATCAGGCTCTGCCCGCCGGCGAGCACCTTCGCGGCCGATCCGTGCTCATCGAGCAACGCGACGGCCTCGTCCACGGAGCGGGCCGCCTGGTAGGCGAACGGAGCCGGCTTCACCGACTGGCCCCCGATCGCCGGGGTATGGACATATTTGAGTCCTACCAGGTCAGGGGGCCGCTAAACATGACCTACATCGGTAGCCGGGTGCCTCGCCGAGAAGATCATGATCTTCTCACCGGCCGGGCGGTCACCGTCGCCGACCTGCGTGAACCCGGCACGGTCGAGGTGGCGTTCGCCCGCAGCCCCGTGGCGCACGGGCGGTTGCGCGGGGCCCGCGTCTCCGCCGCCCGTGAGGTGCCCGGCGTCGTCGGAGCGTGGTCCGCCGCCGACCTGCCCGATCTGCCGGCCCTGCCCGCGCCGCCGGGCGGGACGCGACGGGAGGCGGCGCTGGACCGGCCCGCCCTCGCCAGAGGCGTCGTGCGTTACGCCGGCGAGCCGATCGCCGTGGTGGCGGCGGAGCGGCGGGCGCAGGCCGAGGACGGCGTGGAGCGGATCGGCCTCGAGGTGGACCCCCTGCCGCCGCTGACCGACGCGGCCCAGGCCCTGGACGACGACGCCCCCTGGCTGTTTCCCGGCCGCGATCGCCGTCCCGGCGACGGGCACGCCAACATCGCGCGGGAGGAGGACTTCGGCGAGCCCGCCGACGACGTGTTCGCCGGAGCCCAGGTCGTCGTCGAGGCCGAATACCGGCAGCAACTGCTGTTGCCCACGTCACTGGAGGCGCGGGCGGTGCTGGTGCGCCCCGAGACCGGCGGCGGGCTGACCGTGTGGGCGTCCCACCAGGCCCAGCACCGCCTCCGTGCCGACCTGGCCGAGACGTTCGGGCTGGAACCCGACGAGGTGCGGGTGGTGGTGCCCTCGGTGGGCGGCGCGTTCGGGGCCAAAAGCCAGATCTATCCCGAATACGTGGTCGTCGCCTATCTCGCCCGGCTGCTGGACCGGCCGGTGCGCTGGGTCGAGGACCGGAACGAGGCGATGCTGGCCGCCACCCGCGGGCGCGGGCAACGGCAGCGGGTACGGCTGGCCGCCGACACCGACGGGACGTTCCTCGCCTACGAGCTGAAGATCGATGCCGGGGTCGGCGCCTATCCGCACTCGGGCGCGTTCGTGCCCACGATGACGGCGGCGATGAGCGGGGGGCCCTACCGTACGCCGCGCGTGCACGCCCATCTCCGTTCGGTGCTCACCACGACGGCCCCCACCGCCGCCTACCGCGGCGCGGGCCGCCCCGAGGCGGCGTACGCCATCGAACGGACCGTGGACCTGATGGCGCGCCGGCTGGGCATGGATCCCGCGGAGCTGCGGCGGCGCAACCTCCTGCGCCCCGACCAGTTCCCGTACCGGACGCCGACCGGCCGTCTCTATGACTCCGGCGACTACGCCAGGGCGCTCGACCTGGCGCTGGACGTCGCCGGTTACGCCGACGTACGCGCGGAACAGGCCCGGCGCCGCGCCGAGGGCGGGCCGCCGCTCGGCGTCGGCATGGCCGTCTACGTCGAGCGGTCCGGCGGGGCGCCCGACACCGACGAGTACGGCAGCGTGGAGGTCCGCGCCGACGGCACGGTGGTGGCCCGCTGCGGCTCCACCCCCACCGGGCAGGGCCATCTGACCTCCTTCGCCCAGGTCGTCGCGTCCGCGCTCGGCCTCGGCATCGAGCGCGTACGGGTGATCGAGGGCGACACCCGCGAGGTGCCCTACGGCGTCGGCAGCTTCGGCAGCCGGTCCATGCAGGTCGGCGGGGGCGCGCTGTGGCGGTCCGCGGAGAGCCTGATCGCGGAGGCGCGCGAGCGCTTCGCCGACATCTGGGGCATCGACGTCTCGCACGTCGACTACCACGAAGGAACACTGATCGCGGGCGAATGGTCGACGACGCTGGAGGACCTGGTCGGCCGGACGGGTCCGCTCCGCACCGAGGAGCGCTTCCGTCCCCCGCAGGCGTTCCCGTTCGGCGCCTACGTCGCCGTCGTCGAGATCGATCCCGAGCTGGGCACCGTCGGCGTGAGGCGGCTGGTGGCCGTGGACGACTACGGGGTCGTGGTCAACCCCATGATCGTGGAGGGGCAGGGGCAGGGCTCGATCGCGCAGGGACTCGGCCAGGTGCTGTACGAGGACGCCCTCCACGGCGCGGACGGCACGCCGTTCGCCCGCACGCTGCTGGACTACCTGCTGCCCACCGCCGCAGACATGCCGCCCCTCACCCTTTCCGAGACCCGGACGCCCAATCCCAACGGTCCCTTCGGGGCGAAGGGCGCGGGGGAGGCTGGCTGCATCGGAACGCCTCCGGCCGTGGTCAACGCGGTGTGTGACGCCCTCGACGTCGATCACATCGACATGCCGCTCACCCCGGAGGCGGTGTGGCGCGCCATGACCGGCGCGACCGCGTGATCATGGCCCCCCGCTCGCGGAGCCCCGGCGGGGGTGTGGCACGCCGCGGGCCTGATCGCGGGCGAATCCGCGGAGAAGAAGTCGTCGCGGACCCCGTGCTCGCGAGGGGTCTCAGCGGCGGCGCCCGCGAGGCTTCATCGGGACCGCGGGGAGCTCCGGCGCGCGCAGCGGGGGGTCGTTCACGCCCGTCACCGTGCCGAACTCGCCACCCTCCATCCACTCCCGCCTGAACCTGGTGATCTCCTCGTGGCTGCGCCCGACGAAGTTCCACCACATGACGATCTCCTCCTCGAACGGCTCACCGCCCAGGAGCAGGACCCGGCCCGGCCGCTCGGCCCGCAGGGTGAGCCCGGAGCGACCGGTGCCGAGGTAGAGCAGCGGCCCGGGATCGAGGTCGGTCCTGTCGACCCGCACCTCGCCGGACAGGGCCAGCGCGGCGTACTCGAAGTCCGGGCGGAGTGGAAGCAGGATCTCGCCTCCCGCGTCGAGGGTCACCTCGGCCCCGACCAGGGGACTGTGGATCCGGGCCGGGGAGACGGCCCCGCCGAGCTCACCCATGATGACGGTCACCCTGACGCCGGGCGCGGTCAGCGTGGGCAGCGCGGCATGGTGTTCGAAGGCCGGGGCCACCTCGCGGTCGGCGGAGGGAAGCGCCACCCACAGCTGGACCCCGTGCAGCTCGACCTCGGAGGGAGACTCCTCCGAGTGGGAGATGGCACGGCCCGCGGTCATCAGGTTGAGCTGGCCCGGCCGGATCAACTGCTCGCTGCCGACGCTGTCACGGTGCAGGACCTCTCCCTCCAGGAGCCAGCTGACGGTCTGGAGACCGGTGTGGGGGTGCGGCGCGACGCGCATGGTCGCCTTCTCCGGCCCGTAGTGGTCCACGAAGCACCACGCGCCCACCATGCGGATATCCCGGTTCGGGAGGGTCCTGGTGACCTTCATGCCTCGCGGGCCGCCCAGCACCACGTCGCGGCCGATCAGCAGCTCGCTCACCGGTTCCGCCGCCACGTCGGCGAGGCCGCCGCACACCGACTCCTGCGGGTCCTGCTCCAGATTGCTCATCCCAGGACTTTACGACCCGGCCTCGCGAGGGGAGCGCGCGGCCCGGACGGGAGAATGCCCGTATCTTCGACGAGGTTGACTCGTTCCGGTATCTTGCGTCAACCGCCGGGTTTCGCCGTTCCGGCGAGATCGGCCTTCTGCGAGACGAGCGTTCTGCGAGATGAGGAAATGACCACCGAGACACCTCCCTCCGGATCTCGGCAGAGCCGCTGGAGTGCCCAGACGTGGTTCCACGTCGTGCTGCTCGCCATGGCCGTGCTGCTCGCCGTGTCCGCGGTCGTCGGCGCCATGGCCCTGGAGAACGCGGCGAACGCGTCCAACCGCCTGATCGACGAGATCTCGGTGGGCAGGATCCAGGCGGAGCGCCTGCAGACGACCCTGGTGAACCAGGAGACCGGGATGCGGGGCTTCGTTCTCACGAGGAAGGAGGAGTTCCTCGAGCCGTACACGGCCGGCCGCCGCGACGAACGCGTCACGTCAGGACAGATCAGGGCACTGAAACCGGCGACGGCCATGCTGCGCAGACTCGACGACGTGGAGCGGCTGACCGGCGAATGGCGCTCCCGGTACGCGGAACCGATGATCGCGGACGTCAGGAGCTCCGGGCCGGAGGCGGTCAGCGCGGAGCAGACGGAGGAGAGCAAGCGGGCCTTCGACCTGGTCAGAAAGGCGCTCGGAGCCCAGAACGCCGCCTGGTCCCAGGCCAGGGAGAGCGCGCACGCCGAGCTGGAGGACGCCCGCTGGGCGCGGGACGTGACCTTCTTCGCCATCCTGCTCGCCTTTCTGATCACCATCGTGACGGTGGCCGTGCTGCTGCGGATCGCGGTCTTCGGTCCCCTGGCCCGCCTGAGGGAGGCGTCGCGCCGGGTGACCAGCGGGGACTTCGAGTATCACGTCGACACCGGCGGGCCCGCCGACCTCGCGGAGCTGGCCCGCGACATGGAGGCGATGCGCAGGCGGATCGTCACCGAGCTCGAGGAGACCCGCGTCTCCCGGCAGCGGCTCGCCACGCAGGCCGAGGAGCTGAAACGCTCCAACGCCGAGCTGGAGCAGTTCGCCTACGTGGCCTCCCACGACCTGCAGGAGCCGCTGCGCAAGGTCGCCTCCTTCTGCCAGATGCTGCAGCAGCGCTACGCCTCCCAGCTCGACGACAGGGCCAACACCTACATCGACTTCGCCGTCGACGGGGCCAAACGCATGCAGGTGCTCATCAACGAGCTGCTCACCTTCTCCCGGGTGGGCCGGGTCAACCAGGACCCCGTCGAGATGGACCTGAACGACGTGGTCAAGCGGGCCCTGGCCAACCTCGCGGCCGCGATGGAGGAGTCCGAGGCCGAGGTCGAGGTCGGAGACCTGCCCGTGGTGGTCGGTGACCGGACCAAGTTCGTGATGCTCTGGCAGAACCTGATCGGCAACTCCCTGAAGTTCCGCAGCCCCGGCCGTGCGCCCCGCGTCCGGATCGAGGCCGAGGAGCGCGACGGGGAGTGGTGGATGACCGTGACCGACAACGGGATCGGCATCTCGCCCAACTTCGCCGACAAGATCTTCGTGATCTTCCAGCGGTTGCATCAGCGGGACGCCTACGAGGGCACGGGGATCGGCCTGGCACTCTGCCGGAAGATCGTGGAACACCACCGCGGCAAGATCTGGCTGGACACCGAGTTCGAGGACGGGACCCGCTTTGTCATCACCCTGCCCGTCACGCCGCGGGTGGAGGTCCCCGGAGAGACCGTGGCGGCCTCCGGCGGTACCGCCTGACATCCGCTCGCACGGTCCGGAACGCCGGTCCCACCGGGGCCGAACGCGGTTTGGGACCATGCCGTGACCATGGGGCGGCACGGATGACCTCCGGGTGCCGTTACCGTTGATCGAGTGGAGGAGATCGACCGCCAGATCGTGACATTACTGGCCAGGGATGGCCGGATGAGCTTTACCGATCTTGCCAGGGAGACCGGGCTGTCGGTGTCGGCGGTGCATCAGCGAGTGCGTCGGCTGGAGAAGCGCGGGGTCCTGCGGGGTTATGCCGCGCTGGTGGACTACGACGCGATCGGGCTCTCGCTCACCGCGTTCGTGTCCATCAAGCCGATCGACCCGGCCGCCGCCGACGACGCCCCCGACCGGCTGGCCCATCTGAGCGCCATCGAGGCCTGCCACAGCGTGGCCGGGGACGAGAGTTACATCCTCAAGGTCCGGGTGGCCTCGCCGATCCGGCTGGAGGAGCTGCTCAACCAGATCCGCAGCGCGGCCAACGTCTCCACCCGCACGACGGTCGTGCTCAGCACGCCGTACGAGCACCGCCCCCCCGAGCTGGCGGGTCCGGACGCCGTCAAGCCGGACGAGCGCGCCTGACCGGCTGCCATTTCTGATTTGCCGGTTATGGGCTAATTGATCCAAGCTGAACGGATGCTCCCCCGAAAGATCGTCATCGACTGCGACCCGGGAATCGACGACGCGCTGGCGATCGTCCTCGCTCACGGGAGTCCCGACCTGGAGATCCTGGGAATCACCACGGTCGGCGGCAACGTCGATCTGGCGGGGACCACCGACAACGCGTTGCGGCTCCGCGAGTTCCTGGGGTTCGCCGACGTCCCGATCACGGCGGGCAGTGCGGGCGCCCTGCTGCGCCCCCGGGTGAACGCGGCCGAGGTTCACGGCGCCTCGGGCCTCGGTGACGCGCTGCTGCCCCCGGCGACGCTCCCGGTGACCGGCGGGCACGCCGTGGACTTCATCATCGAGACGCTCAGGGCCGACCCCGGCGAGGTGACCCTGGTCGCCATCGGCCCGCTGACCAACGTGGCGCTCGCCGTGCTCAAGGAGCCGAGGATCGTCGACTGGGCGCGAGGGCTCACGATCCTCGGCGGGTCCTACACCCGGGGCAACTTCTCTCCCGCCGCCGAGTTCAACATCGCCGCCGACCCGGAGGCCGCCGCGATCGTCTTCGGCGCCGGCTGGACGGTGACCATGATCGGTCTTGACGTGAGCCGCGGCGCCGTGACCACGGAGGCGGTGGCCGACCGCATGCGAGCCATGGGCAGGCTCGGCTCCGACCTGCTCATCCCGTGCGTGGAGTTCTACGGTGTGATCACCGCGGACGGCGGGCCCGCGATCCACGACGCCTGCGCGATCGCGTATCTGATCGACCCGTCGCTGATCACGGTCGAGCCCGCCGTCGTCGACGTGGAGACGGCGGGACGCTTCACCTCCGGCATGACCGTGACCGACTTCCGGCTCGGAGACCGCACGCCCAACGCCCTGGTCGGCACCTCCCTCGACGCCGGCCGCTTCTGGGACCTCCTCCTGGCCACCTACGCCCAGGTCGCGAGGACGATCGAAGACCAGACCCCGGAGCTGGCACGCCTCCCGTCACCGTCCCCCTGACCGGCGGCGGGGCGTCGGCCGGATCAGGGGATGATCCTGCGCCGGCGGAGGTCGCCGAGGATGTCCAGGAACATCGCCTCGGTGTCGACGTACTCGTGGAAGCCGAAGCGGCGGGCCTTCGAGCCGTCGGCGAACATGTCGTAGTCCCAGGAGAACACGAAGTCACCGAATCCCCAGGACGACACGTCCTCGTACGGGTGCGGCTCCAGCCCGTACTTCTCGGTCATGGCGTTCCAGAGCGGACTCTTGTCGGCCATGACGACGTCGAGGGACATCGGCAGCGGGTCGGCCACCTCCAGGTCGAAGAAGCGGGCGATCTTCGGCCACATCTCGTTCCAGCGGAAGAGGTCGCCGTTGTTGATGTTGAACGCCTGGTTGGCGCATCGCTCGTCGGTCGCCGCCCAGACGGTCGCCTTGGCCAGCAGGCCCGCGTCGGTCATCTCCAGCAGCTTGTCGTAGGCGCCGGGCCTGCCGGGGAAGCGCAGCGGCAGGCCGAGCTCCTTGGAGATCGCGCCGTAGACCGCGATCACCATGGCCAGGTTCATCGGGTTGCCGAGGGCGAAGCCGCACACCACGGACGGGCGGATCGCCGACCACGTCCACTCCGCGCCTCTCTGCCGTTCTTCGAGGAAGGCCTGCTGGTCGACGTTGAACTCCGGCGGCATGTGGTGCGGGTCGCTCTCGCGAGCCGGCGTCTTGAAGGGGCCGAGGTGTGCGCCGTAGACCTTGTATCCCTGCATGAGGCTGATGTGCCGCAGGCCGTTCGCCACCGGCTCGACCGCGTCGACGACGTTGACCAGCATGGCGAGGTTGGGCGGCACGAGCTCGGCCCAGGTGGGCCGCTCCTGGTAGGCGGCGTAGAAGATGTGGGTCACCTCGGTGAGCGCACCGAGCCTCTTGGCGCAGTCGTCGGGGTCAAGGAGGTCGACCGACACGTACCGGACCCGTCCCGTGGCCTCTCCGCCGCGGCGTGACAGCCCGATCACGTCCCAGTCGCCGAGCGCCGCGAGATGGTCGACCAGGTTGCGGCCGATGACCCCGTGGGCACCGACGACGAGGGCGACCTTGGACTGGGTGCTCATCAAAACTCCTTGGGCGCGGAGAGCCCGGGCCTCAGCCGTGAGGAGGAAGCCGGGGACGTCTCCTGATCTGTGCGGATTGGTCCGCCGAACGGTCGGGCACGGTTCGTGACCGGGGGAGCCGCGACCGGTGGTGCGAGGTCGATTCTCCGACAACGTGCTCTCATACGTCCAAGTCATACTTTGCATGCTTCTGATAAATTTTGTGCATGGTGAGCCTGAGGCAGCTCGAATACCTGGTGACGGTCGTCGACCAGGGCTCCTTCACGCGGGCCGCCGAGATCCTCCACGTCACGCAGCCGGCTCTCTCCCACCAGGTCAGAGCGCTGGAACGGTCGGTCGGCTCGCCCCTGCTCGAGCGGCTGCCCCGGGCCGTTCACCTCACGGCCGCCGGCCGCGCGATGCTGCCCCACGCGCGGGCCGCCCTGGCCGACGCGGCCGGCGCCGTCTCGGCCGTACGTCAGGCGATCGGGCTGGCCGGGGGAGAGCTGCGGCTGGCGACGGTCTACTCGGTCAGTCTCGGCGTGCTGCCCGCCGCGCTGAAAGCCTGGAGCCGGCTCCATCCCGGGGTCGACGTCAGGCTCTTCG
Organism: Streptosporangium subroseum; assembly: GCF_900188345.1. Taxonomy (GTDB): domain Bacteria; phylum Actinomycetota; class Actinomycetes; order Streptosporangiales; family Streptosporangiaceae; genus Streptosporangium; species Streptosporangium subroseum. Next base: position 193,623 of record NZ_FZOD01000002.1, read on the forward strand.
AACACCGGCACGCGGACGAGCTCGCGGAGGCGATGGCGAGCGGGCAGGCCGACCTCGCCGTCGGCCCCAGGCCCGAGACCTGGACGGGACCGGTGCGCACGATCGGCGTCGAGGAGTTCGTCGTGGCGGTCTCCTCCGACGACCCCGCCGCGGCCGGGCAGGCGACCGAGGTGGATCTGGGGGCCCTCCGCGACCGCCGCTGGATCCACTACGCGCCGGACAACGGCCTGGCCGACATCCTGGACCGCGCGTGTGCGGAGGCCGGGTTCCAGCCGAGGATCGCGGTCCGCACCGAGCAGACGGCGTCGGCCCCGATCCTCGCCGCCGCCGGCCTCGGACCCGCGCTGATTCCCGCCAACATCGTGCCGAAGGGATACGAGGGCCGCACCCTCGGGCTCAGGCTCCCCGTCACGAGGGCTCTCGTCGCCTACGCCCGCACGGAGTTCGACGCCGTCAGCGGGGCCTTCCTCGCCCTGCTCGGCGAGAACGTGGCCGGGAAGCTCCTCCGCCCGCAGGACGCGCACCCCGCGGCAGGGGAGAGCCTTGCCGGCGTGAACTCGACGCCCCGGTGACGTGGACCGCACGGGTGCGGTCCACGTCACCGGGGCTCATGCCGGGGCGTGAGCCCCGGGTGTCATGTCAGGGTGTGAAAGTAGGCGCGCAGGCGGGCCTTGGCCTCCTCGGTGGCACCGAGGGCGTCCAGGCCGAGCAGCGCGGCGCCCATGATGGGCGGGGCGTCGGCGACGATCAGCTTGGCCTGGGGGGCCTGCTCGGCGAAGCGCCGCTCGATCAGTTCGCTCAGCAACGGGTCGCGGGCGGTCAGCACGCCGCCGCCCAGGACCACCTCCATCGGGGTGTCCAGCAGGTCCAGGCGGCGCAGCGCGACCACCGCCATCACGGTGACCTCGTCGGCCATCCGCACCAGGACCGAGCGGGCCACCGCGTCACCGGTGGCCGCGACGGCCATCAGCGCCGGCACCAGCTCGTTCAGCCTGAAGCCGGGCAGGTCGCCGAAGTGGATGCCCAGGGCGACGTCCTCGACGGTACGGGCGCCGAAGTGCTCGCGGACGGCGCGGTCCAGCGCGGTGGCCGGGCCCCGGCCGTCCTCGGCCCGTACGGCGTGCCAGAGCGTCTCCTCGCCGAGCCCCATCCCGCCGCCCCAGTCGCCGGTGAGCCTTCCCAGGGCCGGGTATCTGGCCACCTCGCCGGTGGGGGAGACCCCGACGGCGTTGATGCCCGCACCGCACACCACGGCCACGCCCGCGGGCCCGGAGGCCCCGGCGCGCAGCAGCGCGAAGGTGTCGTTGCCGACGACCACGTCCCCGCCGTACTCCCGGGCGGCGATCTCGTCGCGGATGGCCTCCTCCTCGACGGGGAGGTCGGCGCCCGCCAGGTAGGCGGCCACGTGGTCGGCGAACGGGGGCGTCAGGTCCGGGTCGAGCAGCCGCAGGGCGTCGCCGATCACGTCGACCGCGGCGCCCACCCCTACGCTCTGCGGTTCGAAGGCGGCGCCGCGGCCCTCCGCCAGGACGGAGCCGTCCTCGCCGACCAGCGCGACATCGGTCTTGCTGTTGCCGCCGTCGACGGCCAGCACGGTTCTCACACGTTCGCCCAGGGCAGGTACCGGCGGTTGGCGTCGATGAGGCGCTGGGCCAGGTCCTCCGACAGCGAGGCTTGACCGATCAGCGGGTGGGCCAGCAGCGCGTCCGCGACGCGCTCCCTGCCGCCGTGCAGCGCGGCCTCCAGCGCGAGCGTCTCGTAGGCGGTGACGTGGGCGATGAGCCCGGCGAAGAGCGGCTGGACCTCCTCCACCGGCAGCGCCGTCGCACCCGTGGCGGTGATCGTGGCGGGAACCTCGATGACCGCCTCGTCGCCCAGGAACGGCAGCGTGCCGTTGTTGCGGAGGTTGACCACCTGGGTGTCGCCGCGGTCGCCGAGCAGCGAGGCGATCAGCGCCACCGCGGCCTCGGAGTAGAACGCCCCGCCGCGCTTGCCCAGCAGCTCCGGCTTGGTGTTCACCGACGGGTCGGCGTACATCTCGAGCAGGGTGGTCTCCATCGCCGCGACCTCGGCGGCGCGCGACGGCTTGCTCCTCTGCTCCTCCACCACGAGGTCGTGCTCGTAGAAGTAGCGCAGGTAGTAGGAGGGCACCACACCGAGGTGGCGGACCAGTCCCGCGGACAGGCCGACGTCCTGGGCGATCTCCTCGGCGTGGTTCTCCAGCAGCCGGGGGAGCACGTCCACCCCGTCCAGGAGCACGGAACGTTCCCAGGTGAGGTGGTTCAGGCCGACGTGGCCCAGGGAGATCCGGTCGGCGGTGACGCCCAGGTTCGCGGCGAAACGGCGCTGGAAGCCGATGGCCACGTTGCACAGGCCGATGGCCCGGTGCCCCGCCTCCAGCAACGCCCTGGTGACGATGCCCACCGGGTTGGTGAAGTCGATGATCCAGGCGTCGGGCGCGTGCGTACGGATCTTCTCGGCGATGTCCAGCACCACCGGGACCGTGCGCAGGGCCTTGGCCAGCCCGCCCGCGCCGGTCGTCTCCTGGCCGACGCAACCACACTCCAGGGGCAGCGTCTCGTCCACGTTGCGCGCCGCCTGGCCGCCGATGCGCAACTGCAGCATGACCGCCTGCGCCCCGGCGACGCCCTCCTCGACCGAGGTGGTCGCGAGGACCGTGGCCGGGTGCCCGGCGTGGGCCAGCATCCGGCGGGCCATCCCCGCGACCAGCTCCAGCCGGTGGACATCCGGATCGACCAGTGCGATCTCGGTGAGGGGAAGCTCGTCGCGCAACCGTGCGAATCCGTCGATCAGCTCTGGCGTATACGTCGAGCCGCCCCCGACAACGGCGATTTTCACCCTTTTACTCCTGTCAGCGTTACGCCCTCGATGAAGACTCTCTGGGCGAAGAAGAACACAATGATCACGGGTGCCGTGACGAGCAGGGTCGCCGCCATGGTGAGGTTCCACTGCACACTGTGCAGTGCCCGGAAGGACGCCAGCCCGATGGAGAGCGTCCAGTTTGCCTCGTTTGTCTGGGCATAGAGCAGCGGGCCGTAGTAATCGTTCCAGCAGTAGAAGAACTGGAACAGTGCCACCGCCGCTATGGCCGGCCGTGCCATCGGCAGGATCACCCGCAGGAGGGTCATGAAGTCCGAGCAGCCGTCCACGCGGGCGGCCTCGGTGTACTCCCTGGGAATCGTGATCAAAAACTGCCGGAGCAGGAAGATGGAGAAGGCGTCACCGAGGAGCATGGGCAGGATCAGCGGCCACAGCGTGCCGGTGAGCCCCATGCGTGCCCAGATGAGGTAGACGGGGACGGCGATGACCTGCGGGGGCAGCATCATCACCGTGATCACCGCCAGGAAGGCCAGCTTGCGCCCCCGGAAGCGGAAGCGGGCCATCGCGTAGGCCACCGGGACCGACGACAGCAGCATGAACGCGGTGCCGAGCGCGGCGTACATGAACGTGTTGGCCGTCCAGGTCAGCAGGTTCGACCTGGCGAACACGTCGGCGAAGTTGCCCCAGTTCCAGGTGTCGGGCCACAGCTCGCCGGTGAGCGCCTGATTGTCGCTCATCAGCGCGGTCAGCGCCACGAACACCAGCGGGCCGAGGAACATCAGCGCCAGCGCCACGGCGATGGCGTGCCGGGCGATCCAGTAGAGGGTCTTCCGGACGCGGCTGCCACGCCGGCTCGCCTGACGGACGGGGGCGGTGGCGGTGGGCCTCGCGGCGAGAGTCGTCACCTGTTGCCTCCATCGTCGTCGGTGAACACGCGGAACTGCCGGAGCAGGATGAGAGTGAAGATCATGGACGCCACGAACAGCACCAGGGCCAGCACGCAGGCGTAACCCATGCTGTAGTCGCGGAAACCGGAGTGGAAGAGCCACTCGGGCAGCGTCAGCGTGGACAGCTCCGGATAGCCGGGCACGAACGTGCTGCCGGCGGAGTCGGTGACCCCCGAGGCGACCCGGGCGGCGATCATCGCCTGGGAGAAGTACTGCAGGGCGTAGATGACACCGGTGACCGCGGAGAACATCAGCACCGGCGAGATCATCGGCAGCGTGATGCTCCGGAACTGCCGCCACGCGCCCGCCCCGTCGATGGCCGCGGCCTCGTACAGGTGCTTGGGCACATCCAGCAGCGCCGCAAGGAAGATCATCATCGTGTTGCCGATGCCCCACATGGCGAGCAGGGTCAGGCCGGGTTTGGACCAGTCCTTGTCACCGAACCAGTCGGGTGCGGCGATCCCGAAGAACTCGAGGGCCTGGTTGAGCGGGCCCGTGGGGTTCAGCAGGAAGACGAAGGCGACGGTTCCGGCCACCACCGGCACCAGGGACGGCAGGTAGAACACCGTCCGGAAGAAGCCGGCGCCCGCCTTCAGCCGGGTGAGCAGCTGCGCCACGCCCAGGCCGAAGATCAGCTGAGCGGGGACCATGAAGACCACCAGCCACAGCGTGTTCTGGATGGAGATCCAGGCCCGGTCGTCGTGGAAGAAGTAGCGGTAGTTGTCCAAGCCGATGAACTGCAGCGTGAACAGGTCGTACCGGTAGAAGGAGAAGTAGACGGTCGCCACCAGGGGGTAGGCGAAGAAGACCGCGAACCCGATCAGCCAGGGCGACATCCAGAGGAGGGCCTTGAGGCCCTCGCCGCGCCGCCGGCGAGGCGGCGCGGCGTAGGTGGTACTGCTCATCGAGGCTCAGCCCCCGGAAAGCTTCAGCTTGTCGTCGATGCGCTTGTCGACCTCCGCCAGCCCGGCGTCGAGGTCCTTGACGGACCCCTTCTCCCACCGGACGAAGAACTCCTGCAGCGTGTCCTGGTTGAAGGCGCTGTTGACGTTGGAGGGCATCGTGCTCGTCTTCGGGTGGGCGAAGACGTCGAGGAAGGTCTGGAAGTTCGCGTCCTTCTCCAGGGCCGGCGACTCCATCGAGGCCTTGGTGGTCGGCACGTTGCGCAGCGCGTTGGAGAGAGTGACCAGCGCGTCGGTGTCGGTGGTCAGATACTTCACCAGCTCCCAGGCGGCCTGCGGGTTCTTCGCGCCCTTGGGCACGCCGATCACGGTGCCCGCGGTGAAGCCGCTGCCGTAGAGGTCGGGCTTGTCGTCGGCGACCGGGAGCGGCGCGGTGCCGTAGTCGAGGCCCTTGGCCTCACTGCCGATCATGGCGTTGCGCCACTCGCCGTCCAGGGCCATGGCGACCTTGCCCTTGTAGAACGGGTTGGCGGCCGACCACTCCTGCCCCAGGCTCTTGCGGAACTTGTCCAGATTGTCGTAGCCGTACCAGTCGACGAGCTCCTTCTGCCACTGCAGGAGCTGCTTCCAGGCCGGGTCGGAGCCGATCGCCGAGGTGCCGTCCGGCTTCTCCCAGGTCGCGCCGACCATCGGCGCGAGGTGGGAGGGGACGTTCTCGTAGTACTGGAAGCTCGGGATGAATCCGGCGACCTTGATGGTGCCGTCCGCGTCGCGGACCGTGAGCTTCTTGGCGAGGGCGGTCAGCTCCGACAGCGTCTTGGGCGGGGCGTTGCCCTTCATCAGGGCCTTGTTGTAGTAGAGCCCGTAGGAGTCGGCGAGCAACGGCATCACGCAGCGCTTGCCCTCGAACTCGGTGTAGGAGCGCGAGGCCGCCGACAGCACGGACAGGTCGATGCCGTCCTGCTTGATCACCGGGGTGAGGTCCTGGAACACCCCGCTCCTGCACCACTGGGCCACGTTGTCGGTGGTGAAGGAGGACGCGACGTCCGGTGCCGTCCCGCCGCGTACGGCCTGGGTGATCTGGTCGTCCTCGACTCCCTTGACCAGCTTGACGGTGATCTGCGGGAACTTCTTGCGGAATCCGGCGACGGCGTCCTCGAACGCCTTCACCTCGCCGGGCGCCGAGAACCCGTGCCACAGCTCGATGGTGGCGGCCGGAAGGGCGGCGGAGGCGGAGCCCGCCGGCTTGGGCTGGGTTCCGAGGGCGGGCGCGCCGGTGGTGCCCGCGGTGCAGGCGGTCAGGGTCGTGGCGGTCAAGGCGGCTATGGCGAAGGTGAGAGAGCGTCGATGCACGACGGCTGCCTCCTCTGTGAGGTGATCAGGAGGGGGTGGGAGCGGATCAGGAGGGAACGGTGGAGCTGAAGACCTCGTCGCGGGTGGCCCTGAGGGCGAGGTCGAGTGCGCCGGCGAGGACGGGGTTGCCCTCGACGGTTGACAGCAGCAGCGGTGGCCGCGGGATGGTCAGCGCGTGCAGCTCGTGTTCGACGAGCTCACGCAGGGTGTCACCGCCGGCGAGCAGGGTTCCGCCGGTCAGCACGATGAGCTCGGGGTCGACGACGGAGGTGATCGAGGCCAGCCCGACGGCGAGCCGCGCGGCGATGTCGCGGAGCCCGGCGCGCGCGTCGTCGGCGCGCTTGGCCGCCGCGGTTGTGGTTCCGGCGGTCTCGGCGGCCTGCACGGCGTTCCGTACGGCCTGCGCGGAGGTGGCGCCGCGCAGGCCGTACGACCTCAGGATCTTCAGTACGGCGGGGCCGCCGGTGAGAGCCTGGTAGCCGTGGTTGGCGTAGCGCCCGGCCTCCCTGGCCGTCGGCGCGCCGGGGGCGGGCATGTAGCCGACCTCGCCGGCGCCGCCGGTGGCGCCCCGGTGTAATCGGCCGCCGATGACCAGCGCGGAGCCGAGTCCCTCGTCGGCCCAGAGCAGGACGAAGTCCTGGTGGCCGTGGCCCACGCCGTGCGCCTGCTCCGCCTGGGCGACGAGGTTGACGTTGTTCTCGACGGAGATCTGGATGCCGAGACCCTCGCTGAGGGTGGGCACGAGGTTCGGGATGTGCCAGCCCGGCATGTCCTTGCTGGTGGCGTAGCCCAGCCGGCCGGTGCCGGGGTCGAGCGCGCCCTGCACCCCGATGACCGCGCGCCGCAGCCCGGCGGGGGCCCCGGCGCCCTCCAGCGCGGCGCGGACCCTGTCCACCACCTCGCCGCCCGGGCGTCCCGGGGTGGGCAGCCGGTGCTCGCCGATCGTCGCGCCGGTGAGGTCGGCGACCCTGACGTCGATGTGCGCGGGGGTGACGTCCAGCGCGGCGACGTGCGCGGCGTCCGGGTTGAGCTGGTAGACCTCCGCGGTGCGGCCGGGCAGTCCCTCGCGGATGCCGCTCAGCACGACCAGCCCCGCCTCCTGGAGGCGGACGAGCAACTGCGACGCCGTGGGCTTGGACAGGCCGGTCAGCGCGCCGATCTCCGGGCGGGTGAGCGGCCCGCGTTCCAGGAGGGCCTGCAGGGCGGCGCGATCGTTGATCGCGCGCAGCAGGCTCGGGGTGCCCGGCGTCGGCTGGTTCACGGGTGACTCCGTCCGCACATGTCCATGCGTCACCGCTGAAGCGGAGTTAGGAAAGTTTCCTAACTTGGAGTGAATGTAAGGAGGACCCGCGATGCTCGTCAAGAAGACAGGGAGTGCCGCAATCAACCTGTGATGGCAAGAGAGGGGATAAACTTCTCGACGGAGCTGCTAGGGTGATGGTTTGTCATAACAACCAGCCCAATGGCCCGGAGTATCCCATTACTAGCAACGATAATGGAGCGACGGCAACCCGTCAAATCGAGCTCGCCAAAGAGCAGGAGTACGTCTCCGGTCTCTACGAACGACTCGATCTGTTGCGCGTGCGCACTCAGCGTCAGCTGGACGGCGTGCTCGCCCAGGGCGGGAGCGGCGGCACGCACCAGAACCGCTCCGAGCGCGACAGCTTCGCCGGGATGTACGCCGAGCGACTGGGCCGCCTGTGGGCGGTCGAGAACGGCCTGTGCTTCGGACGGCTCGACAACGCCGACGACACCTCCCTCTACATCGGCCGCATCGGCCTGGCCGACGACGAACAGCGGCGGTTGCTGATCGACTGGCGGGCCCCGGTGGCCCAGCCGTTCTATGGTGCCACCCCCGCGGCCTCCATGGGTGTCACCCGCCGTCGCCACCTGCAGACCAAGGGCCGCAAGGTGATCGGGGTCGACGACGACCTGCTCGACCTCGACAGCCTCACCGACGAGGACGTGGCCACCCTGAACGGCGAGGCCGCGCTGCTGGCCTCCATCGGCGCCAAGCGCACGGGGCGCATGCGCGACATCGTGGCCACCATCCAGTCCGAGCAGGACCGCATCATCCGCTCGGACCTGAACGGCGTGCTGGTCGTGCAGGGCGGTCCCGGCACCGGCAAGACGGTCGTGGCCCTGCACCGGGCGGCCTACCTGCTCTACACCCACCGGGAGAAACTGGCCCGCAGGGGCGTGCTCATCCTCGGGCCCAACCTGACCTTCCTGCGCTACATCGAGCAGGTGCTGCCCTCCCTGGGCGAGACCGACGTGCTGCTGTCGACCGTCTCCGAGCTGTATCCGGGGGTCGTCCCCGGAGTCAGGGAGCGCCCCGAGGTCGCGGCGATCAAGGGCGACGTGCGGATGGCCCAGGTCGTGGAGCGGGCCGTACGCGAACGGCAGCGGGTGCCGCGCAAGCCGGTCGAGATCCGCCTCGACAAATACACCCTCAAGCTCGACGGCAACATCCTGGAGGCCGCCCGCAACCGGGCGGCCCGTTCCAAGAGGGCGCACAACGAGGCCCGCTCGATCTTCGTGCGCCACCTCCTCAACGCGCTCGCCCGGCAGGCCGCCAGGCAGCTCGGCAGGGGCATGATCGACGAGGACGAGCTGGCCGACATCCGCGAGGACCTCCGCACCGAGCGGCCCGTCAAGGCCGCGCTGAACAGGCTGTGGCCCTATGTCACGCCGCAGCAGCTCCTGATCGGGCTGTTCACCTCCCGCGAGCGGCTGGACTACGCCGCGGGCGAGTTCGGCGAGGCCGAGCGCGAGCTGATGCTGCGCGAGCCGCCCCGCAAGGGGGAGAACTGGTGGGCCGAGTCCGACGTGCCGCTGCTGGACGAGGCCGCCGAGCTGCTCGGCGACATCGACCCCGGGGTGCTGCGGGCCGGGGCGTGGATCGCCGAGGAGGAGCAGGCGGCGTCGCGCGCCGCCGCACTCGACGAGCGCCAGCACCAGCTGGCCTACGCCAAGGAGGTGCTGGAGATGACCGGGCTGTCCGACATCATGGACGCCGAGAAGTTCGCCTCCCGGCACCTGAACGACGACGTCTACCTCACCACCGCCGAGCGCGCGGCGGCCGACCGCACCTGGGCCTTCGGTCACATCATCGTGGACGAGGCGCAGGAGTTGTCGGCGATGGACTGGCGGATGGTGATGCGGCGCTGCCCGACCCGGTCGATGACGATCGTGGGCGACCTGGCGCAGACCGGCTCCTCGGCCGGAGCGCCCTCCTGGGGCCGGATGCTCGACCCGTACGTGGCCGGGCGCTGGCGCGAGGAGCACCTCAGCGTCAACTACCGGACCCCGGCCGAGCTGATGGTCGTGGCCGCCGACGTGCTCGCCCTGATCGGTCCCGGACTGGTCGCGCCCACCTCGGTCAGGGAGACGGGCGCCCGGCCCTGGGCCGTCTCACCGCTGGAGTCGCTCGGCGACGTCGTCAAGGCCGAGATCGTCGAGGGCGGGCGTCTGGTCGTGATCGTCCCCGAGTCCCGCGTGGAGGAGTTCGGCCAGATCGTGGTCAGGTCGGTCGACGGCGCGGTCGCCGGGCCCGGGACCAAGGCCCTGGACGCGCAGGTGGCGGTGCTGACCGTCGCCGAGGCCAAGGGGCTCGAGTTCGACGCGGTCATCGTGGTCGAACCGGAGCTGATCTTGAGCGAGTCCCCGCGCGGCGCGAGCGATCTTTACGTCGCGCTGACCCGCGCGACCCAGCGTCTTGGCGTCGTCCATGGCGGATCACTACCCGAAGCGCTTGCTCGACTTGAGCGACATCGGATCACATGAGACCATTGACGGCTCTCGTCGATCATGTCCCAGCTGCGAAAACTTGATGTTTCCGCTGTTAGGGACACGGTTGACATCTGCGCTGGGGTCGGTAGTTTGCTGCCCAGTCCAGCACGGGACTGGCCGGTTGGCCGTCTTTCGACCTCGCCGGTTCCTGCGCCCGTGACGGAGGTGACTCCGTCCGTACAGCCAGGCGCAGGGCCGGCGGTTCGTCGAGGCGGGGCACTCCATCCGGGCGGGGGGTTGGACCCAAGGAGGGGTCCGGGCACCCAGTAGACAACGGTAATCCGCGCTCGCCGCCGACGGGACGGAACCGGTCCGAAGGGTGATCCGGGCCCTCTTCCCGCTCCCGTGCGGAGCGCCGCAAGCGTCGGGGCGATCCACAAGGCGTCCATCAGCCTTGGGATCGCCCCGTTGCCGCGCTCCTTGTTGTTCTCCCGGCGACCGCGTTCACCATCGCGCTCACCGGACATTCAGGGCATATGCCCCGTCCTTGGTTCAGAGGCACCCAGGAGGGAGCCTTGGGGAGCGGGCGACCTGGGCGGTACCGTTCGGGCTAGAAAGACCATCAGGTGTCAATCGCCCGTACGACATACCAAGGAGCCTCACCCGTGGTGCAGGACAAGACGGCCGCCCCGGCGCCGCGGACGGCGGTGACGGGAGACCCCGTCGACGGCCTGCCCGGGAGGGCGACCGCCGCAACCTCTCGCCGGGCGCTGATCGCCCGGGTCGCGGGCGCGATCGCCGGCGGACTGCTGCTGTTTCTCGCCTTCCCCCCGCTCGGACTGTGGTTCCTCGCGCCGTTCGGCGTCGCCCTGGCCGTCCTGTCGGTACAGGGCGCGCGCCCGCGCCGCGCCGCGTGGCTGGGCCTCCTGACGGGGCTGGCGCTCCTGCTGCCCGGCCTGCACTGGGTCAGCCCGATCGGGATGGACGCCTGGCTGGGGCTGGTGGCCATGGAGAGCGTCTTCTACGCCGTCTGGGGTGCGTGTGCCGCGCTGGTCGTCCGGCTGCCCCTGTGGCCACTGTGGAGCGCCGCGCTGTGGGTGGCGATGGAGTGGGCCAGGGGCGCCTTCCCGTTCGGCGGGTTCCCCTGGCTGCGGGTGGCCTTCAGCCAGGGCGAGTCGGTCTTCACCCCGTACGCGGCTCTCGGCGGGGCGCCGCTGGTGAGTTTCGCGGTGGCCCTGTGCGGCGGCCTGATCGCGCTGCTGGTGCTCCGGCTGACCCCGGCCCCGCGCTGGGAGCGGGCGGTCGCGCTGCCGCTCATCGGGATCCTGGCCGTGCCGGCCGCGGCGTTCGCCGTTCCCCGGCCCGGTGACGAGGGGAGGACCGTGACCATGGGGATCATCCAGGGCAACGTTCCCGGGCGCGGCATGGACCCCCTCGGGGACGTGCCGGCGGTGGTCCTCCAGAACCACACCCGCATGCTTCACGAGATGGCGCAGTCCGTACGGGCCGGAAAGACGCCCCGGCCGGACGTGGTCGTGCTGCCGGAGAACTCCACCGACATCGACCCCCTGCGCAGCGACTTCGCCTATCAGGAGATCGACGCGGCGGTGAAGGACATCGGAGTGCCCGTCCTGGTCGGCGCCGTGGTCGGCGTCGGGGAGAACAACCGGGCGACCCGCAGCCTGATCTGGGACCCGGTCACCGGGCCAGGCGCCTACTACGACAAGCAGAAGCTGGTCCCCTTCGGGGAGTACACCCCGCTCAAGGACCTCGTGCTGGCCCTGTTCAAGCGGGCGGGCCTGGTCGGCAAGCAGTCGGTGCCCGGCACCCGTGACGGCGACCTCAAGCTGGGCCCGGTGACCATCGGCGCGATCAACTGCTACGAGGTGGCCTTCGACGGCGTCGTGGGCGGCACCGCCAGAACGGGTGCCTCACCGCTGGTCGTGCAGACCAACAACGCCACCTACGCGCTGACCAACCTGCCGGCGCAGCAGCTGGCCATGTCCCAGATCCGCGCGGTCGAGCACAACCGGGCGGTGGTCACCGCCGCGATCACAGGTGTGTCCGCCTACGTGACCCCCGAGGGCTCGATCGCCTGGCGCACCAAGGAGCTGGTGCCGGCGTCGACCGTCCTGACCATTCCGGTCAGGACCGCGGAGACGATCGCCACGCGTGTGGGTGCGCTGCCCGAATGGGTACTGATACTTGTGGGCTTGGGCGCGTTGGCGGCCGTCTGGCGGCGCCGGACGCGTAGCCTGGTGCACTCGGGGAAGCGGGAGGACGACCAGCAGGTGGGAGACGCATGATGGAGCGGATGCTTGGCCGGGTGCTCGTCATCGTCCCGACGTACAACGAGCGGGAAAACCTGCCGATGATCGCTGAGCGGCTGCGCAAGGCCGTTCCCGAGGCGCATCTGCTGATCGCCGACGACAACAGCCCCGATGGCACCGGCGCGGTCGCGGACGAGCTGGCGGCGGACGACGACCAGATCCACGTGCTGCACCGGCCGGGCAAGCAGGGCCTGGGCGCCGCCTACATCGCCGGCTTCCGATGGGGGCTCCAGGAGGGCTACGACGTCCTCGTGGAGATGGACGCCGACGGCTCCCACCAGCCGGAGGAGCTGCCGAAGCTGCTGGAGGCCCTGGGAGACGGGGCCGACCTGGCGATCGGCTCCCGATGGGTGCCCGGCGGCAAGGTGGTCAACTGGCCCACCTCGCGGGAGTTCCTGTCGCGGGGCGCCAACGTCTACACCCGGGTGATGCTCGGCGTCCCGGTCCGCGACGCCACCGCGGGGTTCCGCGCCTACCGCGCCGCCACCCTGGAGAAGATCGACCTGAGCGACGTGGAGTCACAGGGCTACTGCTTCCAGGTCGACCTGACCCTGCGCACGGTCCGCGACGGGCTGCGGATCGCCGAGGTGCCCATCACGTTCGTGGACCGCACGACCGGGTCCAGCAAGATGAACAGGGCCATCGTGGCCGAGGCACTGTGGCGGGTCACGGTGTGGGGCGTCTCCGGCATGCCCCAGCGCCTGCGCCGCCCGCGCTAGACGGCCGGGTCACCGGCCGGGCCGCCGCGACCCGTGCCCTCACGGCGGAACGCGAAGCGTCCCTGCGGCGTTGTCATGTCGTACGGCTGCCGCGTGAGTTGAGGAAAAGATGCGCCTTCTGCTGTTCCTGGTCTTCCTTGTGGTCCCGGTCCTGGAGATCTGGGTGCTCATCCAGGTCGGTGAGGTCATCGGCGGCTGGCCCACGGTTGCCATCCTGCTCGCCGACAGCCTGCTCGGCGCCTGGATCGTCCGCCGCGAGGGCCGAAGGGCCTGGCGTAACCTTCAGGGCGCGCTGCAGAGCGGCCGGATGCCCGACCGGGAGCTCGCCGACGGCGCCCTGATCGTCGCGGGCGGCACGCTGCTGCTCACCCCGGGCTTCCTCACCGACGTGGTCGGCTTCCTGTTCATCCTGCCGTTCACCCGGCCGCTGGTCCGCAGGCTCGGCGCGTGGTTCTTCGCCCGCCGCATCCGCACCCTCGCCCAGAGCGCGGCGGGTCCCGGCCTCGGCTCGCCGTTCGGCGGACTGGGCTCGCCCTTCGACGTGATGCGCGGCCAAAGTGACCCGAGCGGTCGGAGCGGCGCCTCCGGTCCGGTCATCCACGGCGAGGTCGTACGGGACGAGCCGGGCGGGACGCGCGGGCCGGGTGGCTCCGACCGGGATCTCACCGATCGCTGAGCTCGGCCAGGCGGCGGAGCGAGAGCCGCAACAGCGGCGCGCTCAGCGGACCGACCAGTGGCCGGCCCAGCCGCCCGACCGGGCCGAACGGCAGGTCGAGATCCTCCTCCCAGACGATCGTGCTGCCGCCCTCGCGGGGCAGCACGCGGAAGGTTCCGGTGCCGCGCACCAGCCGGCCCGTGTGCCGGACCTTCACGGTCCTGGGCGGGTCCCATTCGGTGATCTCCATGGTGTCCGTGAACCCGACCGGGCCGACCCCGGTGAAGGCCGCCAGCCGGCTTCCCGCGCTGCGGCCGTCACCGGCGGCGACGTGGGCTCGGGTCAGGAGCATCCACTCGTCATGCCGCGACCAGTCGGTCAGGACGGAGAACACCCGCTCGGGGCGGGCGTGCGCGTCCACCGAGACGCTGATCCGAGAATGAGTCACCCTCCGATCGTTCCCCGTGACCGGGACCTGACCCCTGCGGGAGGGGCGGGGGCGGGGGCCGGGCGGAGGACTGCCAGGATCTTCCGGTGGACGCCGCGAACAGAGGACCGGCGGCAGACAGGGGGAGCAATCACATGACCGCATCCGCGAAGGAGGCCGGTGCGACCGTGGTCAGGCCGGTGCCCTGGGACGACGCCGCGGCCGTCGCACTGCGTGAGGCCATGGAGGAGGAGATGGGCGCCCGCTACGCCGACCTGCTCGCGTCCGCGCCGGACTACCTGCCCAAGGGCATGAACGTCGAGCCCGAGACCGTCGTCTACACCGGCATCGCCTACACGGGGGAGGGCGTGCCGGTCGGGCACGTCGCGCTGCGCCGGCTCGACGGCGACCTGGAGCTCAAACGGATGTTCGTGGCCCCGTCGCACCGGGGCACGGATGTGGCACGCGCGCTGCTGGCTGCGGCCGAGGACGCGGCTCGCGCGCTCGGCGCGTCGCGGGTCGTCCTGCAGACCGGACATCGCCAGCCGGACGCGGTGAGGCTGTACGAGCGCGAGGGCTATGCCCCCATCCCGCTCTTTCCTCCCTACGAGCGGCTCGCGGGCTCCCACTGCTTCGCGAAGCCCCTGGTCTGAACCGTCGCGGGGAGAGCCACGGAAAAGGGCGAGGTCCGCCGGTCCGGCCAGACTGTTGGCCGGACCGGCGGACCTCGCCGGGGTGCTGCTGTGGAGCCTGGGCGATGCCTAGCGTGATGCGGTCTCGGGGCTGTCGACGTAGATCTTGCCGAATTCGATGGCCGGGGCGAAACCGGCGAAGTTCCGGTTGACCTGGGCCTTCTCAGCCGTGCTCGGATAGGGACTGGTACAGCTCGTGCCCGCGCTCGCGCCGGACATCAGGTCCGTGCACAGGCCGGTGCGACGGTCGGGCAGACCCAGGATGTGGCCGATCTCGTGGGCGGCGATGCGCAGCGGGTTGTGTCCCTCCACGGTCGCCTCCCTGCCCATCCAGATCGTGCCCCGGCCCAGACTGGTGGGCTGGGTACGCGGCCAGCCGTTGTCGGCCCGCACCACGAAGTCCGCCGGGCTTCCGGCCACCAGCCGCACGCCGGTCACGCTGGAGTTCCAGACCTGGGCCGCCTGGTCGACGGCGGAACGGAACTCCGCGGCCCGGCTCGCGTCGTACCGGAGCACGCGGACGGCCGCCACCGTGCGGTCAGCGTGGCCGGCTGCCCCGTGGGTGGTCGCCGCCTGGACGGGGGTAGCCGTCACCAGGAAGGTGAATCCCAGGATGAAGGCGACGCTTAAGCGGATGATCCTTGACATCTTTTCCGGTTCTCCTCGGCCATGGGGGGTTGCTCGGGAAGAGCAGCTGGTGAGGAGAGCGGTCAGCCGACGCGGAGCGTGAGGCCGTACGTCGAGAGGATCTCGTTGACCGGCTGGTAGTACGTGGTGCCGCCGGAGCTGCAGTTACCGGAGCCGCCCGAGGTCACGCCCTGGGCCTGGCTGCCGGAGATGAACGAGCCGCCGGAGTCGCCGGGCTCGGCGCAGACGTTGGTGCGGGTCAGGCCGCTCACGGTGCCCTGCGAGTAGGTCACGCTGGTGTTGTGCTGCTGGATGGTGCCGCAGCGCCAGCCGGTGGTGGAGCCGGAGCGGCAGATCGAGGAGCCGACCACGGCCTGGGTGGATCCGCGGACGGTGACGTTGGCGCCACCCGAGCCCCTGACCAGCGGCTGGGCGGTGTTGCCGGTGGCGGCGACCCAGGCGTAGTCGTTGCCGGGGAAGGAGGAACCCTGGAAGGTACCGGTCGGGCTGGTGGTGCGGCTGCCCGCCCTGCCGCAGTGTCCCGCGGTGACGAAGCCCGGGGTGGTTCCCCTGGTGACGGAGAAGCCGACGCTGCAGCGGCTGCCGCCGATGTAGTAGGCGAGGCCGCCGATGATGTTGATGTAGGTCTGGGGCTTCTCGGCGGAGGCCGTCACCCGTACCGCGCTCTTGTCCACGCCGGCGGCGGCGACGAGGGCCTCGGCCCCCGCCTGCTCGGCGGCCTGGACGACGACGCTGTTGGTCGGGATGTCGACGTACCAGAGGGACGCGCCGGCCTTCGCCTCCGCGGACGCCGCGTCGAGCCGGTCCTTGACGGCGTTGAGCTCGGTGAGGGTCCGGCTGACGACCACGGGCTGGGCGCCCTGGGCCTGGATGGCCCCGGCCGCGGAGGCGTCGCTGGTGGCGACGGAGAGCTTGGAGGCGTCGGCGTTGAGCCAGGAGCCGGCGTACTTGTCGCCGAGCGCCTTGCTCAGGGTGGACTCCGCGCTCATGGCGCGGGACTCGTTGGCCAGCCGCGTGACGGCCTGCTCGGCGGTGAGACCGAGGTCGCGCTGGAGCGCCTCGATGACTGCGGGCTGGGGCTGGGCCGGGGGAGCGGCCTGGGCCATGGCGGGGGCGACGGTGGCTGCCAGGTACAGGGCCACGGTGGTGGCTCCGGCGAGGAGGGGGCCTCGACTCAACATAAGCACTCCTTGTGAGGGGTGATGTCAAGGTATTGGCTGAGCCTCGCCGAGGGATGTCCCAAAAAATCCCTATCGTGATGTTATGGGGGTCTTGATCATCCGGGCGGACAAGAGCGCGGCCCGACGCATGGGATCCGGCTCCTGACGGGAACCAATAAGGACGGTGACAAATAACTGGTTCTAGGCACCCGGAACTCGGGGGGATAGATTGCTGCATCGTACGGAGGGGTGATCGGCCCCGGCCGTCGCGACCGTCCCGGGATTCGCGGCTGGAACGTTCCGTACCGGATGCCATAGTCCGGATTTCACAGGAGGACACGCGCCCATGAGTCACGAAGCCGCCGTCGACGGTGGAACCGGGCGCGAAGAGCAGGTATCACTGCCACGCCGTGCCGACGCGCCCCGGTGCCCGTACACGGAGCAGGGGGATCGTCGCTGCGTCCTGCCGCCCGACCACGAACTAGAACACGTTTTCCCTCATCAGAAGGCCCCCGCCATGTGCCCGGAGGACTGACGGATCGAGGCCGCCGGCGGCCTCGGCCGCGCCGGCTCCGGAGGACGGTGCGCCGAGCTCGACGTACCGGGTTCAGTGCCCAGGGTCGGAGCTGTCGAACAGGGAAGAGGGACGAGACTCGGCCGGCCGGGCCGCGGGGGCGGGAGCGGGAGCGGGGGGAAGGACGCTGCCGTCGCGAGGCTGCCGGAGCTGGGAGAGCAGTGCGGCGTCCTCGCGCATCTCCTGCTCGGAGGGGGACAGGAAGATGGTGAGGAGCAGGCCCAGGGTGATCAGGCTGATCCCGATGATCAGGGGAAGCATGAAGTCCATGGCCGAGGCTCCGGGCATGGACATGGCGGTGGCATCGAGGGTGACGGCCATGGAGAACATGCCGGTGTAGTGCATCCCGTTGACCGCGACGCCCATCAGCAGGGCGGCCCCCGTGATGGCGAGGGCTCCGCTGGCGCGCAGGCTGAACCAGAGCGCCACCGTCGCGGCCACCACGGCGATCAGTACGGACAGCGTCACCAGGAGAGGGTCGTAGTTCACGTGTGCGGACATGTTCATCGCCGCCATGCCCAGATAGTGCATGCCGGCCACGCCGAGGCCGGTCAGCAGCCCGCCGCTGATGAGCGAGACGGGCCCGGTTCCCTTGGCGGAGACCAGGAACAGTCCGGCCCCCACGACGACGATGGCGAGAAGGGCCGAGGCGATGGTGAGAGGCACGTCATAGCGGATCGCCGTACCGCGGACCTCGAAGCCCGTCATCGCGATGAAGTGCATCACCCAGATCCCGGTTCCGCCGATGGACAGGGCGGCGCCGCCCAGCCACAGAACACGGGACTGGCCTCCCGCCTCGCGGGCACGGGCCGCGAGCAGGAGCCCGAGCAGGCAGCCGATACTCGACATGATGTAGGAGGCCGCCGGGGTGATGAACCCGTGGGCGAAATAATCGATGGAGGGCATGGAGGCTCCTGGCGGTACAGGTCATCGTTGGAACGTGCCATAGCCGGATCGGAGATCGCTGGCTGACTGGCCGATCAGAGAGGTGCTCACATTACAGCCCTGGCGTTCCGAATGGCCATAATGGGTGAATTGAGAGCGCCTTAACCGACTACGGCAAGTCGGCGTTTCCCACCTAAGGTGAACACTCCAGGAGAGGAGGCGGGCCAATGACGATGCTCGCCGGTCAAAGACGAAAAACAGCTCTGCCCCCGATCTGGCCAGGTGATCGCTACGAGGTCGTGTGTGAGCGTGACGACCCGCACGGCAACACGCGCGACCTCTACCACTTCGCGCAGTACGCGGTGCACTCGGCCCGCGGCCTGGAGACGGCGGGACTCGCCCGCAGGGTGCGCGTGGTCAGGCTCGAGGACGAGGTAGTGATCTACGATCGCGTCAACGGCATCGACCTGCCCGCCGGCGAGTGGTGATCTGCGACGCGGACGGGGGCTAGGGCCCCCGGAGCGCGGGCGGTAACTCTTTCTCCCGTGGCAGGTCGCGGGCCTCCCCACGTATTCCGGTTCACCGCTGCGGGCAGAAAACGGGAAACCGGGTCGTGGCAGAACCTTCGGGTAAGGAAGTACTTGCGGGCAACCGGACCTCTCTCGCATCCGCAGGATGAGGACGGACGCTCCTCGAGGGGTCGTGGACGGATGCCGGTGTCACAGCAGACGGGAAGCGTGATGGATTCTTCGGGGGGCTGCGCGCGGATGCTGGCCGGGCTGGTCGAGGCCAGTCATCTGAGCGCGATCGAGCAGTTGCCCGCCTTGGTCGAGCAGCACGCCGCTCACACCGGCCTGTACGACGCACTGATCTATCTGGCCGATCTGCAGCAGGAGGTGCTCCGCCTGCTGACCGGCCGGGGTGCAAACGCCGGCGAGGGCGCGGACCCGGAGCTGGCCGAGCTGCGGATCGACGGAACGCTGGCCGGGCGGGCCTTCCAGGACGTGCGGGTTCTGCCCAAGCCCGGGGCCGGCGGCGGCGTGGACTGGTGGTGGGTGCCGCTGCTGGACGGCACCGAGCGCCTGGGGGTGCTGCGCGTCAGCGCCCGGGCCGCTGACGAGCGGACCCAGGAGAACATGCGGCACCTGGCATCCGTGGTGGCGCTGCTGGTGGTGAGCAAGCGCAGCCACAGCGACTCCTACGCCCGGCTGGTCAGGACCCGGCCGATGGACGTCGCCGCGGAGATGCAGTGGAACCTCCTGCCGCCGCTCACCTTCGCCAACGAGGAGGTGGTGATCGGGGCCGCGCTCGAACCGGCCTACGAGATCGGCGGTGACGCCTTCGACTACGCCCTGGCCGGTGAGAGAGTCCATCTTTCGATCTTCGATGCGATGGGTCACGACGCGTCCGCCGGGCTGACCTCCAACCTGGCGCTGGCCGCCTGCCGTAACTACCGTCGCCAGGGCGCCGACCTGATCCGCGTCAGTGAGGGGATCGAACAGGTCCTGATCGACGAGTTCGGCCGGGCCAACCGTTTCGCCACCGCGATCCTGGCCGAGCTGAACACGCGCACCGGCGTGTTCAGCTGGGTCAACCGGGGTCACCACCCTCCGGTGGTGCTCCGGGGCGGACACTGGATCACCAGTCTCCAGTGCCGGCCGGCCCATCCCATGGGCCTCGACCTCGGCCTGCCCGTGACGATATGCAGTGAACAACTCGAACCCGGCGACCGCGTGCTGCTCTACACCGACGGCATCACCGAGGCACGTAACAGCGAGGGCCGGGAGTTCGGCCTGGAGCGGTTCGTCGACTTCATCATCCGGCGCAGCGCCGACGGCCTGCCGGTGCCGGAGACCCTGCGCCGCCTCATCCGCAGCGTGCTGCAGTATCACGACGGCCGGCTCCAGGACGACGCCACCGTCCTGCTGGTGGAATGGCACGGAGCCGCCCACCGGAAACTGCGCCTCTGACGGGGATGGACCGGGAGCGTTTCACCGGGCCGAGCGGGATCCGATCCGGTAAGCCACCGCCAGGTGGGCACCGACCACCTGGCGGGCTGCTGTGCCCCGAGATGAGACTGTGCCCCCGGAGGGTTTCCCGGTGATCTTGTCACCGGGAAACAATTTGTTGATCAAAGATCTGAGGGATAGCACGGTGCGTACTCTCGCGCATGGTCATCCACTCCCGGTTGATCAGAGGAAATGAGCTGGCAGGACTGGAGAATCAGCTGGCGGCATCAGGTGTGGCTCAGACGGTGTGGACGCCGGCCGCGGGCGGGTGGGTTACCTGCGGCTGCGGCTCTTCTGCCTTGGCTCGAAGGATGTGGGCAGCGAGGGCGGCGACTACACAGAAGGCCATGGGCAGGAAGAACGTGTAGTTCAGTGGTATGAGGTGGGTGAGGGGTCCGATGATGGCGGGCCCGGCGAGCATGCCGAGGTAGCCGAGGCCGGCGACGCGGGAGACGTTGGCCCCGGCGGCGGTGGGGTCGACGTGGCCGGCCGCGCTGAAGAGCTGCGGGATGGTGCCAGACAGTCCGACACCGAACAGCGTCCATCCGGTGATGGCCAGCGGAATCGACGGTGAAAACACGATCATCGTCAGGGCGAGCGCGGCCAGTGCCGATCCGTAGCGGACGATGGCGACTGGGCCGAAGCGTGCGGCGACCCGGTCGGTGAGGAAACGCCCGATCGTCATGGCGACGGCGAAGGCACCGTAGGCGAGGGCAGCGGTGGCGGCGGGCGCGTCGAGCACGTCGCGCATGGCCAGCACGCTCCAGTCGTTGGCGACGCCTTCGCTGAGCATCAGCATCAGAGCGAGCGCGGCGAGCGCCCAGATGCGTAGAGGCGTGGTCCGCCAGGTGGCGGCTTTGGCGGTGGGGCGTTCCAGTGTGTCGGCGGCTTCGGGCCGCGGTAGCAGTGCGGGTGCGACGACTGTGGTGACGGCGAGGGCGAAGAGGCTGACCGTGGTCAGGGTGGCTGTCGTGCTCCAGCCCCAGCTGAGGGTGCGGGCACCGATGAGTGCGGCGAGGACCCCGCCGATGGAGAACACGGCGTGGAACGCGGACATGATCGGGCGCTGGTACTCGGCTTCGACCTGGACGGCGTGGGTGTTCATGCTGACGTCCAGGCAGCCGTTGCCGATGCCGAGCACCAGCAGTGCCACGCCGAGCGTCCACGCGTTCACGGCGAGCGCCGGCAGGACGAGTGCCGCACTGCACAGCGCCGCGCTCAGCGGCACGACCCTGCGGGAGCCGAAACGGTCGGTGAGCGGCCCGACCAGCTGCATACCGGCGAAGGCGCCGGCGCCGAGGAGCAGCAGGAGCCAGCCGAGTACGGCGTGGCTGATTCCGGCCCGATGCTCGACGGCGGGTATATGGACAACCCAGACACCCAGGACGAGACCGTTGAGGGCGAAGTAAACGAAGGTGGCCAGTCGCGCGGCCCGCAAGGCTCTCATCACATCTTCGAACTTATCAAACATAATTATTGTTTGAAAGATTGATTTTCGAACGCACTTGGTGTTCTATGCGTATATGGCGAGCGTGGACCGACACCGACAGATCACCGATGCCGTACGGCAGGCCGGGCAGCTCAGCGTGGCGGAGCTGGCGGAACTGGCCAGCACCTCGGAGATGACGATCCGCCGAGACCTGGAGATCCTGGCCGAGCAGGGCCTCCTGGAGCGTTACCGCGGCGGGGCCAGAAGCCTGCTGCTGCGCGGAGAGGAACCCCCGTTCGCGCTTCGCGAACATGACGGCCAGCAGGTCAAGCAGCGCATCGCCGCAGCGGCAGCCGACATGATCGCCGACGGCGAGGCAGTCGTGATCGACAGCGGCACCACCTGCCTCGAAGTGGCCCGCGCACTGACCCACCGACGCCTGACCGTCATGCCGATGTCCCTGCACGCAGCCAACGCATTGGTCGGCGCGCCCCAACTGAGACTGCTCCTGCCCGGCGGGGAACCGCGCCCCGGCGAGCTGGCGCTCACCGGCCCCCTGGCGGAGGCGTCACTCGCCGCGCTGCGCTTCGACACCGCGGTCATCGGCTGTTGTGGCCTGAACGCCTCGAACGGCCTGACCGCGTATGACCTGGCCGACGCGGCGATCAAGCGCGCCATGATGGCCTCGGCCCACCGCGTCATCGCGGTCACCGAGGCGGCCAAGTTCTCCCGCACCGCCCTCGCCTTCGTCGCACCGGCATCCGCGCTGCACGCCGTCGTGACCACAGACGACGCCCCCAACGACGAGGTTGACGCGCTGGATGCCGCCGGCATCGCCGTGCGGAGGGTGTGACCCGATGGCGGACACCGTGCTCTTCGACCTGTTCGGCGTCATCGCCCGCCAGCAGTCCCCATCCGGCCAGGAGTTGCTGGTGGCGATGGCGAGCGTCTCAGCCTCCGCGTTCTGGCAGACTTACTGGGCGCTGCGCATGCCCTACGACCGTGGTGAAGTGACCGGATCCGAATACTGGCGGCAGGTAGCAGCCGCCCTTGGCACCACCTTCGATGACCACCAGCTCGCCCGCCTCATCGCCGCGGACATCGCGAGCTGGAGCGCCATCGACGACGACATGGTCGCCCTGGTCGAACATACGGCGGCATCGGGGCGGCGAATCGCATTGCTGTCGAACATCCCGGAAGAACTCGCCGTGCACTACGAACAGCACCACCGCTGGTTGAAGCACTTCGACGTGGTCGCCTTCTCCTGCCGAACCGGCCAAACGAAACCTGACCTGGACGCCTACCGGTGGTGCTGTCAGACCCTCGGCCTCGCACCAGAACGCATCCTGTTCGTCGACGACCGCGCCGAGAACATCCAAGGTGCCAAGGCAATCGGCATGCGCACCCACCTGTTCACCGGCCCCGCACAGGCCCGTCAGGCCATCACCGAACTGGACCCGGTGCCGCGGCGACGATAGCCCGGCCGGCGCGGTGCGCACGGAGCCGGCGCCCGGACCGACAGCGTCATTGCCACACTGCGGGTGTGTCCGTTGCCAG
Organism: Streptosporangium subroseum; assembly: GCF_900188345.1. Taxonomy (GTDB): domain Bacteria; phylum Actinomycetota; class Actinomycetes; order Streptosporangiales; family Streptosporangiaceae; genus Streptosporangium; species Streptosporangium subroseum. The sequence goes on from NZ_FZOD01000002.1 coordinate 216,483, forward strand.
ACGTCCGCGGGTAGGCCGAAGCAGCCAGCGCATCGTCGGAAGGCTTCGGCCAGAGCCGAACGACTCGGTATGCCAAAACGCCCTCTCGTGCCGCGTTCCGCGCGTTGATCTTCGCTACGAAGGCATGGTCATGATGGTCAGGCCGATGACGGCGAGGAGCCCGAGTGCGGCTGGGATGAGGAAAACCAAGGGTAGTCCGATGGCGGCGGCTCCGAGTCCGCCGGCGGCACCACCCAGGGCGGAGGCCAGGGAGGTGGAGCTGAGGAAGATGGCGGAGGCGGTGGCGACAGCGTTGGGGAGAAGCCGTTGGGCGACGATGATGCCGAGTGCGGCGAAGATTCCCCATACGCCGCCCATGAGGATCTGTCCGGCGAACAGCCCTGCGGCGGTGCCGGTGGTGGCGAAGCAGATGTTGGCGGCGACGCCGAAGGCAGCGCCGATCACCATCAGCCGCGTCATCCCGATTCTGCGTGCGACGAGTACCGCCAGCGGCATAAGGATGATCTCGACCAGTGGCTGGATTCCGATGATCGCGCCGCTGAGCTCGGCGGGGAAGTTGAGTTGGCCGTTCATGTAGATCGGCAGGTACGCGTACTTGATCGGTTCTCCGGCGTACACGAGCACGTAGAGCGCGGTGAACGTGATCAGCGGCAGCATGTCGCGCACGCTGGGTCCGCGTGTGTCGGGTTCGGTGGTTTGATGCGCGGAGGTGGTGGCAGGTGTCCTGAGCGTCCCTAGCGGGAGTATCTGCGCGAGCGTGCAGGCGGCCGTTGCCAGGAGCATGGTGTGCAGTGAGGTCTGGGCGGCCAGGAATGTCCCGGCGACCGGGCCGATCACCCAGCCGGCGGTCAGGGCCATCCGTACGACGGCGACTACTGCGTCGTTGTTCGGGTCCGGGTGGGCTTTCTGCTCGTCGTGGACGGCGGCGAACAGTTGGGAGGTGGCGGCGCCGCCGAACGCGCCGATGACGGCGCCGATGACGTAGGGCATCCAGAGCTGGGTCGAGTAGGCGGTGCCTACCCAGCCCGCGAAGCCCAGGAGGGCGCAGATGCGAAACAGTCCCAGGCGTCGGCCCGTGCGGTCCGAGCGTCTGCCGATCAGATAACCGGCCACGGGCGTGGTCAGGCTCGTGAGATAGAAGAGTCCGGCTGCGCTGAGTGAGGCACCGAGGTCTTTGACGAGGAAGGATGCGATCTGCGGCGCGGCGGCCGAGAACCCGAGAGCGGACAGGAACACCGAAATGGTGGCGCCGCGGTAGAGCGGCGAGGCGAACGTAAGCCGCAGCGCCGACGTGCGCACCAGCGGTTCGTCCAGCGCCACGTCGGTGGCCTCGACCTGCTCGTGAAGTGCCATTCCTGCCGCCTTCGCGGATTCTAGTTTCGGGTGCTGTCTCGGAGGACAAGGTCGACCGGGAACCGCTGTCGGTGGCCTGGCGCCGGGTCGCCTTCCAGAAGCAGGCGGGTGGCGGCGGCGGCCATGTCCTCGACAGGCAGGCGCATCGTAGTCAGCGTCGGGTTGCTACATACGGACGCGATGCTGTCGTCGAAGCCGATGATGCTCACGTCGTCGGGGACGCGTCTGCCGGTAGCGGTGATGGCCTGGACGGCTCCGGCGGCCATCAGGTCGCAGGCGATGAACATCGCGTCGATGTCTGGGTGCTGTTCGAGCAGCTTTTTGGCTGCGTGGTAGCCGCCTTCACGGTGGAAGTCGCCGTCGGCGTCGACCTTGGTCAGTCCGAGGCGTCGAATGGCTCGCAGGTACCCGGTGCGGCGGTCGATGGCGCAGGGGTTGAGGGCGGGCCCGTGGATGGCGGCGATGCGGCGGCGGCCGAGCCGGTGGAGTTCGTTGACGGCGGTGTACGCGCCGCCGATGTTGTCGGCTTGCATAGCGGGAACGGATGAGGCGGTGGGCACCATCGAGACAGTGCGGCGGCACCGGCGGTAGAACCGGGTCGCCAGTGCCGGGGTGATGTCGGCGAGAACGGCCCCGATGGTGGTGTTCTCAGCGATCTCGTCGATCATTTCGGCGGCTGTCTCATGGCCCAGGGCGTGCAGTCGCAGTTGCGCGTTGACGACTTCCAGGACGGGCATCATGCCGGCCAGAACGCGGCTGAAGTACGGATGGGTCCCGAGCCAGTCGATGCCGGGACCGTAGGTGATCGCGATGACGTCAACGGTGCGTTGGCGGCCGGAGGCCAGAGCTCTGGCGGTCTCGTTGGGCTGGTAACCCAACTCGGCCACAGCCGCTTGGACCCGGACGCGCAGCGGCCCGGACGCGCCGGGCGCGTTGTTGATCACGCGGGACGCGGTCGCGCGGGACACGCCGGCCACGCGCGCGACATCCTCGATCGTGGGCTTGTACCTGCTCATGGGGGCCTGCACTCTCCGTCACGGCACCTCGAAAGCCGCGGTGTTCGAACCGTAGACCTGAGAGCGCTCTCAGGTGAAACGGCCGCGGCGCAGGGTGGACCACCAGTGACGGACACAGCGGCGGTCGCCGGGACCCACCACACCGGACGGTTCACCCAGGTTCCCCGGCTGGCGAAGTACCTTCGTGCTGTGCCCCTGACCGCCTGCCGAGATCAGCCGGCGGTGACGTCCGGCGGGTAGGGGCTGTTTCCGGCCTGGACGGCCGCGACCATCTGGGCCGTGTAGGCCTGTACGGCGCTGTGCAGACCGTGCCCGAAGCTCACGCGGGCCACCCCGAGGGCCGCCAGCTCCCCGATCGACGGCGTGCCGGGACGGAACAGGACGTTGATCGGGCCGTCGATCCCCTCGGCCAGCGCGCGGACGACGCCGGCCTCGGAGACGAAGATCGGGTAGACGCAGTCGGCGCCGGCTCGCAGGTACAGGCCCCCGCGCCGTACCGATTCCGCGAGCCTCTCGGAGGGCGTGCCCGTGCCGTGCATGTAGGTGTCGACACGCGCGTTGATCACCAGGTCGACACCCGCCTCGGTGGCGGCGGCCCGGACGGCGCCCAGGAACGCGGCCTGCTCGTCGGCGTCGACCATCTCGCCCGTACGGGGGTCGGAGTCCTCCAGGTTGCAGCCGACCGCGCCGGTGGCGGCCAGGCGCGCGACCAGCTCCGCCGGCTTCAGCCCGTAGCCGCGCTCCATGTCGGCGGTGACGGGAACGCCGACCACCCGGACGATCCGGGCGACCGCGGCGAGCATCTCCTCGACAGGCGCCGCCTCCCCGTCGTCGTATCCGAGCACCGGGGCGATCGCGGCGCTGCCGGTGGCGATCACCGGGAATCCGGCCGCCTCGACGGTACGGGCCGACGCGGCGTCCCAGACGTTGGGCACCACCAGCGGATTTCCCGGCACGTGCAGCGCCCGCAGCGCTGCGGCCTTCTCGTTGGCTGTCGCGTTTGTCGTGCCTTCGTTGGTGGTCTTGGTAGCCATGCGACGACTCTAGGCGGCAGGCGGTCCGGTGTTAAAGGCCAATGACGCGATAAGGGATTGGGCCACTTTCGAGATCGTCCCGGTGCCGGGCGGGATCGGCCAGGGGGAGGGCAGGGCGAGGGGCATGTTGAGGGCACGGCGAAGGCACGACGATCGTTTCCCGCCGGTCCCGGCCGGCGGTTCCTCGCGGATGTCAGTTCTCCATGGGCATCAGCTCCCGGGCGAACCCCTCCATGAAGTTCTCCGTCTCCGGCGTCCGCCCGGCCGGCCGTATGACGAACTTCGTGATCCCCGCGGCGACATAGCGCTCGATCCGCTCGCGGCACGCCTGCCAGCCAACGGGGACGAAGTCCGCGGGATCGGCGTCGGGACGGCGCCCGCGGATCGCGGCCGAGAACTCGTCGGGGATGGAGCCGAAGGCGACGGCGAGGCTGACGCCGTAATGGTCGGGCTCGATCTCGCGACCGGCCTCGGCGGCGTGGCCCTGGATCGTCTCCCGGGCCACGGCGGCCTCCTCGGGGGTGATGTGGCTGGCGAGCCAGCCGTCGGCGAAGCGGCCGACGCGGCGTAGCGCGACCGGGCCGCCGCCGCCCAGCCAGATGTCCAGCGGCTTGGCGGGGAGCGGCCCGACGCCGGCGTCCTCGACGGTGTGGAACGTCCCCTTGAAGGTCACCGTCTCCTGCCTGAGCAGCAACCTGAGCAGCTCCAGCGACTCGTCGAAGACGGCGCCGCGGGAGTTTCCCGCGATGGGGAAGGCACTTTTCTCGCTGGGTCTGGCCGGGTGGAGGCCGAAGGCGGGCAGCACCCGGCCGGGGGCCAGCGCGGCCAGGGAGACGAGCTGCTTGGCGACCAGCACCGGGTGGCGGCCCGGCAGGATGGCGACGCCCGTGCCGACCTTCAGCCGGGCCGTCCTGGACAGCGCGTATCCCATCCCGATGAACGGCTCGACAGACGGTCCGAAGACGACCTCGGACAGCCACAGCGAGTCGATGCCCAGGGCTTCGGCCCGGTCGACGGTCTCGGCGAAGTGGGCCGCGCTCTCGGTTGCCGTCGGGGCGATTCCAATTCGTACCTTCATCCGCCCATTCGACCACGATTCAATCTGCAAACCCAGGCGGGAGGTCGTCGGGAGACGGTGAGCGGAGCCCGGAGGGAGCCGGAGCCGGGAGGCGCGGCCCGGGCGGGGCGTGGAAGGGCGTGAGAGGTCACAGGGCGTGAAAGCGGAGAACTCCGGCACCCTGGGCGGGTGCCGGAGTTCTCCGTCTCTCTGAGTCCGTCTGAGTCGGTCAGGCGCTCTTTCGGCGCTGGGCGCGTAGAATCGCCAGGCGCTCGTTGAGCACCTCCTCCAGGTCTTCGATCGTGCGGCGCTCCAGCAGCATGTCCCAGTGCGTCCGTGGGGGCTTGGCCTTCTTTGCCTCCGGCAGCTCGCCATCCACCCGGAGTGCGGTCGCGCCGCACATGCGGCACTCCCAGGTCGCCGGGATCTCGGCTTCAGCGGCAAGCGGAACGTCGAATCGATGGCCCTTCGGGCAGGTGTAGGACACCTCCTGGCGCGGAGCCAGATCGGTGTTGCGGTCGTTCTCGTAGCTGGTCGCCCCGAGCCGGGTACCGCGTAGCGCACGCTCGCCCATGTCTGAATGCCTCCTGAGGGCCCCGTCGTGAGGGGTTTGTCTCCCACGGCGTACAACGCTTGATACCGTGTGTGGATTCCCACAGACGGGGTGATCCAATCGCGCGTTCTTGACCCGGTCTGTGAGAAGGCCCTTTCCGAGGGGTCTTCAGATGCGTTCCGGCACTGGATTTCCGGCCGCTCTGATGGCCTTGGGCAGGTCGATGAGGGCGAGCAGCACGAAGCCGAGCACAAAGAAGATCACCAAAGAGATAATGCCGAGCCGGTAGCTGTCGGTTAGTTGGAGCGCCAGGCCGAGGGTGAACGAGCCGAGGAATGTCGAGCCCTTGTCACTGATCTCGTACAGGCTGTAATATTCCGCCTCCTTGCCCACCGGGATCACGTGGGAGAAGAGCGACCGCGACAGGGCCTGGGTGCCGCCCATCACGATCGCGATGGCGAACCCGAGCGCGAAGAACGCCACGGCCGAACCCCTGGGCAGGAAGTAGGCCACGCCCACCACCACGACCCAGGCGATCAGCGCGTTCATCACGACGCGTTTCGCTCCCCAGTGGGTGGCGAGCCGGCCGAGCAGCAGGGCGCCGAAGAAGGCGACGAACTGCACCATCAGGATCGCCGCGATCCTGACGGTCTGGCTCAGCCCGAGCTCCTTGTCGGCGTAGGTGGCCGAGAAGGAGATGACGGTCTGCACACCGTCGTTGTAGATCAGGTAGGCCACCAGGAAGCCCAGCGTCAGCGGGTAGCGGCGCAGCTCCCTGATCGTACGGCCCAGTTGCCGGAAGCTTCCCGCCACGGCCTGACCGGCGGTCTCGGCGCCCGGGGCGAGCGCCCGCCGGTTGCGCAGCCGCAGCAGCGGGATGATCGTGAACCCGCCCCACCACAGGCCCGCGGAGGCCAGGGCGAGGCGTACGGCGTCGCCCTCGGAGACGCCGAAGGAGTCGTGGCCGAGGAAGAGCGCGAGGTGGACGGCGAGCAGCAGGCCGCCGCCCAGGTAGCCGAAGCCCCAGCCCTGGGCGGAGACCTTGTCACGCTCGTCCGCGGTGGAGATCTCGGGCAGGAACGAGTTGTAGATCACGAATGCGGCCGCGAAGGCGGTGTTGGCCAGTACGAACAGCGCCCCGCCCAGCAGGTAGCGCCCGTCCGCGACGAACCAGAAGCAGAGCGTGGCCCCGGCGCCGAGATAGGCGAACAGGCCCATGAGCTCCTTCTTGCGGCCGGTGTGGTCGGCCAGGGCTCCGGCGATGGGCATCAGGATGATCTGCAGGATGGCCGCGGCGCCCACCACGAAGGAGTAGTAGGCGCTGGGCCGTACGTCGAACCCCAGCACGTCCACGTACGGGCGGCCCTGGGCGGCGGTCTCCGCGATCGTCGTCAGGTACGGCCCGAGGAAGACCGTCAGGACCGTGGTGGGGAAGGCGGAGTTCGCCCAGTCGTAGAAGTACCAGCCGCGCTGTTCGCGGCGGCGGGCCTGGGGGGTTTCCTCGACGACCTGTTCGGAGGTCATGGGTCCTCGCTCGTTGGGGGATCAGCCGGCGGGCCGGCTGGGGGGCGGGGGTGTGCGGCTTACACAGCTCACACGGCTCACATGGCTGACACGGCTCACGTGACGTGCGTGGCTCACACGGCTTACGGGGCTCACACGGCTCACGTGACTTACGGGACCTATGGGGCTCGCAGGGTTCACGTGGTTCACGCGGTTCGCACGGTTCACGCGGCGAGCCGGCCGGGATGCCACTGGCCGCGTGCCTCCAGCACCTCGCGGAGGCCGGAGATGTTGTCGGTCATCAGGCCGTCCACACCGAGGTCGAGCAGGCGCTCCATCTCCCGGGGGTCGTTGATGGTCCACACGTGGATCTGCATGCCGAGGGCGTGCGCCGTACGGATCAGGGCGGGCGTGGTGATCCGCAGGCCGCGGAAGCCCACCGGGATCTGCGCGCACGGCACCCCGGCGCGGGCCAGTCGGGTGAGCAGGCGACCGTAGCCGGAGGTGGTGGCGGCGGCGCGCAGGGCCGCGACGCCGCGCGGGCCGAGCGAGGAGCACACTTCGTGGCCGACCGCGGCGCGGGCGCGGGCCAGGCGTTCCTCGGAGAAGGAGGTCAGGCAGATCCGATCATGGGAGGCGGTCCGTCTGATCGCCTCGGCCAGCGGCGCGATGGCCGAGGACTCCTTGACGTCGATGTTGAAGCGCGCCTCGGGCCAGGAGCCCAGCAACTCCTCCATGAGCGGGATCTCGTCCACGCCGCCGATCCGTGCCTCACGCACCAGCCGGTACGGCAGGCCCGCGATCCGGCCCCGCCGGTCGGTCACCCGGTCCAGGGTGTGGTCGTGGAAGGCCAGCAGCACCCCGTCCGCGGTCGCGTGGGCGTCCGTCTCCAGGTAGGTGTAACCGAGCTCCACCGCCCGTGCGAACGCGGCATGGGTGTTCTCGCGGCCCTCGAAGGCCCCGCCCCGGTGGGCGAAGGCCAGAGGGGCGGGATGGTCGAGGAAGGCGTAACGACGCTGCACGTGCAGGAGTATGCCCGCTACGAGTGCGACTCGTCATCGCGAGAGGGTGAACGTTTGGGTCACAAGGTCATTGATTTAAGTTATTTCGAGTTATAAGGCGATGAAAGATGGCTTATCGGCCTGATTTGTGATCTGAAGCCGGCGGCGCGAGTTCGAGCGTGGTCCGGCGGCCCGCTTGTCAGTCTGATTCGTGGTCCGGCAACGTCTTCCCCGCCCATTCCTGGCGGCGGGCCTCGGCCATCGCGATCGCCGCCGCGACCCCGACGTTGAACGAGCCCACCCTGCCGACCTGCGGGATGTAGCAGACGCCGTCGGCGGCCTCCAGCAGCGCGGGGGAGCAGCCGTGGTCCTCGCTGCCCACCACCAGGCACACGTCGCCGTTCAGCTTGGCCTCGGAGAGGGGCACGGCGTCGCCGGTCAGTTCCACCGCGACCACGGTGAACCCGTCCTCCTTGGCGGCCCGTACGGTCTCCAGCACGGGGACCGGCTCCTCCCAGGCCACCAGGCGGTCGGTGCCCAGGGCGGTCTTCTGCGCCTTGGGGTTGGTCGGGGGAGTGGCGTTGCCCGCCAGCCAGATCCGCTCCACCCCGAAGGCGGCGGCCGTACGGAAGATCGAACCGACGTTGAACGGGCCGGTCACCGACTCCAGGATCAGCGCGAGCCGTCCCTCGGTGCTCCTGCGCCACGTGCGGTTGAGCCGCTTGACATCGGTCGGCCGCAGCTGCCTGCGCGGGTTGTCCGTCATCGGTCGTTCACCGTTCCTCGTTCGTTTCCGCGGTCGTTCCGTGTCTGCCCGGTGCCCGTTTGGCGTCCGCCCGCGTTCGTCTCGCGGGGAGCGGGGACCTACGTACCGGGCCTGCCTGTGGGAGGCGCGTGCGCCGTCCGTTCACCGCGCCCGATCCGCTTCCTGCCCGGCCCTCACCTCAAGGATCCGGTAGGACGACCGGGAGGTCGTGCGGCCGGTGGGCCAGCCCTGCTCGTTCAGCCAGCGCTGCAGGGAGTCGGACCCCAGGTGCTTCTGGACCACCAGGTAGGCGACGCCGTCGGGGGTGAGGCGCGTCAGCCAGCGCGTCAGCATCTGGTGCATCGCCGCCTTGCCGATGCGGATCGCCGGGTTGGACCAGATCGCCGAGAAGCGGATCTCGGGCGGAACCTCGTCGACGTGCAGTGACCTTACTTTGTCAAGGGCGGCGGTCCGGGCATTTCTGGCGCACAGCTCCACCGACCTGCGGTTGACGTCGACCGCCCACACCGTGGCCCGCGGAGCGCGCGAGGCCAGCGTCAGCGCGATCGGCCCGTAACCGCAGCCCAGGTCCAGCAGATCGCCCTCCGGCGGGGGAGGAGGCACGCTCTCCAGCAGGATCCGGGTGCCCTGGTCGACCCGCTCGGGGGAGAACATCCCGCTGTCGGTCTCCAGCTTCAAATGAAGGTCGGGGAGCACGAGCGTGACCGAACCGGGACGGCTGGCGGTCTCAGGCTGCTCCTCGAAGTAATGTGCCACGTCGTAGAACGTTACCAATGGCCGGGACCGGCTCAGGGCAGCCGCGATCCCAGCACCAGGGCCATCCCCGCGGTCAGCAGCCCGGCCAGGAGCGCCGCCACGACAAACCGCTGGCTGATCTCCTGGTTGACCATCCGGTAGCCCAGCGAGGTGCCGATCTGCTCGTACACCTCCCGTAGCTGGCTGCCCGACTCCGCCTCGTACGCCCGGCCGCCGGTTCCGTTCGACAGGGTCTGCAGGGTGGCCTTGTTCACCGGCACGTTCACGTCGCGGCCGTCGATCGAGACGGTGCCGTCCTGGGTGCCGTAGGCGATCGTGGAGACCGGCACGCGCGCGTTCATCGCGGTCTCGATCGCGTCGGCCACCGAGCGGCCCGAGGTGTTGTCGCCGTCGGACAGCAGTACGACCGCGGCGGGCGGCGGGTCGGTGACCGCCTGCTGGTCGAAGGAGCGGACGGCGTCGAGGGAGCTGAACACGGCCTCGCCGATGGCGGTGCCCGCCCGGGTGCTCAGGTTGCCGAGCGAGGTGAAGACCGCCTGGTGGTCGGTGGTGGGGGAGACCACGACGGAGGCGGAACGGGCGAAGGCGACCAGCCCCACGTTGAAACGCTCCGGCAGGTCGTTGACGAACTTCTGGGCGGCCTCCTTGGCCGCGGCGATCCGGTTGGGCGAGACGTCGTCGGCCTCCATCGACAGTGAGACGTCCAGCGCGATGATGATGGTCGCGCGGTCACGGGGGACCCGCACCTCGTCGGCCGGCCGGGCCGCGCCGATGACCAGCAGGCTCATCATCACGAGGAAGAGCACCGGTGCGACGTGCCGGCGCCAGCCGGGGCCCGAGGGGGCCACGAGCGTCAGCAGCGGCAGGTTGGTGAAGCGCAGCGCGTAGCGGCGCCGGGCGAACTGGGCGGCCACGTAGGCCGCCGCGAGCAGCGCCAGCAGGGCGAACAGCCACAGCCAGGCCGGAGAGAGGAAGGTCAATGTGTCGCTCCGGACCTCGATGGCCGATGTGTCAGATGTGCCATGCGCCGATGCCGCAGGACGAACTGGGCGATGTCGAGGACCCAGTCGCGGTCGGTGCGCAGTACCAGGTGCGAGGCTCCGCAGCGGCGCAGCGCGATCCGGTTCGTCTCCCGCTGCAGGGCGGCGGCCTCCGCGTAGGCCCTGCGTACCTTGGGCGTGAGCTGGATCTGGCGGCTCCGTCCCGATTCGGGGTCGGTCAGGTTGACCAGTCCCACCGGGGGCAGTTCCAGCTCGCGAGGGTCGATCACCTCGACGGCCACCACCTGATGGCGGGCGGCCAGGCGGCGGATCGGCCGCTCCCAGGGCAGTTCCAGGCCGGGGTCGAGACTGGGCTCCGGGTCGAGGAAGTCGGAGACGATCACTCGCAGGCCGCGCCGCCGCCGCGCGGAGGCCAGCACCTCGATCGCCTCCGCGAGGTCGGGGGCTCCGGCGACGGGACGGCCCCTGGGAGCGTCCATCAGCGAGTGCAGCAGGCCGTACAGGGCCGGACGGCCGCTCCTGGCGGGCATCCGGTGGACGTACTCGTCGTGCAGGACGTAGGCGCCGAAGCGGTTGCCGATCCGGCCCGACAGGAAGCCGATCGCGCCGACCGCGGACACCACCAGGTCGCGCTTCTCCATCGCGGCGGTGCCGAAGTCCATGCTGGGCGACAGGTCGGCCAGCACCCAGGTCTCCAGCTCCCGGTCGGCGATCAGGTCTCGCACGTGCGGGACGGTCGTGCGGGCGGTCACCGCCCAGTCCATCCGCCGGATGTCGTCCTCGCCGGGCACGTAGACCCGGCTGTCGCCGAACTCGCTGCCGGGCCCCGGAAGGAGGCCCTGGTGGGAGCCGTGCAACAGGCCGTCCAGCCGCCGGACGATGGTCAACTCGAGCCGGCGCAACGCCTGCTCGGCCGTGCTCAAGGCGTCGCTGCGCGCCGCGGCTCGGTGGCTGGTAACCGGTGACTTCCCTCGTCCCTCATCCGCTTCGCTCCTTCGGTCCTCAGTCCAGT
>NZ_FZOD01000002.1:227629-372593 GCF_900188345.1 Streptosporangium subroseum
CGTCCCTCATCCGCTTCGCTCCTTCGGTCCTCAGTCCAGTTCACCGGCGCCTCCTCGCGGGCTCAAGGCGTCGCTGCGCGCCGCGGCTCGGTGGCCGGCAACCGGTCTCTCATCCGCTCCGCCCTGCGCTGATGGCGACGCTGCGCGTCGCGGTTCGGACGCTCTTATCCGGCGATCTTCCCTCGTCACGCGTCCGCTCCGCTCCCGCGTTCCTCAGCCCAGTTCACCGGCGCCTCCTCGGGGTTGATCGCGTCGCTGCGCGGGCTCATCGGGGACCCTGGTTCCAGACCACCAGCGGGGGCGGTACGGCGGTCAGGATCTGCCTGATCACGTCCTCGGGCTCCACCCCGTCGGCCAGCGCGTCGAAGGTGAGCATGAGCCGGTGGGACATCACGTCCACGGCCACGTCACGCACGTCGTCGGGAAGCAGGTAGTCGCGGCCCCGCAGCAGGGCCAGGCCGCGTCCGGCGGCGACCAGGCCCAGCGTGGCGCGGGGGCTGACCCCGATCTCGATGTTCTCCTCCAGCTCGGCCAGGCCGTACTCGCCCGGGGCGCGGGTGGCCATCACCAGCCTGACGACGTAGTCGGCGACGAGCTGGTGTACGGAGACCTGGTCGGCCATCTTCTGCAGCTCCGCCAGCCGTACGGGATCGAGCACCTGCCTGGGCGTCGGGGGGGTCACGCTCATCCGGTGGAGGATCTCCAGCTCCTCGTGCGCGCTGGGGTGGACGATGCGGACCTTGAACAGGAACCGGTCGCGCTGGACCTCGGGGAGGGGGTAGACGCCCTCGGACTCGATCGGGTTCTGGGTGGCCAGCACGATGAACGGCTTGGGCAGCGGGTGGGTCTTCCCGGCCAGGGTGACCTGCCGTTCGGCCATGACCTCCAGGAGCGCGGACTGGACCTTGGCCGGGGCCCGGTTGATCTCGTCGGCGAGCAGGAAGTTGACGAACACCGGACCGAGCTCGATGTCGAAGGCCTCGCGGGAGGGGTGGTAGACGCGGGTTCCCACGATGTCGCTGGGGACGAGGTCGGGGGTGAACTGGATGCGGGCGAAGTCGCCGCCGACCACGGTGGCCAGGGTGGAGGCGGCCAGGGTCTTGGCGACGCCGGGCACACCCTCAAGCAGGCAGTGGCCCCGGGCGAGGAGTGCCACGAGCAACCGTTCCACCATGTGCTCTTGACCTACGATGACCCGCCGGACCTCGGCCAGGGCATCGCGCAACAGCGCGGTATCGATCTCGCTGGGCAGTTCTTCGGCGACGGTCATGTTGATATTCCACCAAATGAGATGCCGGGTCACACGGCAGGTCGGCTGCGTATTTCCTGACAGTACCCATGTGGGTTCTCTGTCAGTACCCCACACGGGCGCGATGTGATCGGCGGTGTGCTTTCATGGCAGACGTGGCCAGTCCGCTCCAGTACGACGACCCGCCCCACCTGGGGCCCTTCCTCATGCAGGCGCGTCTGCGGGTGGGGCCCGCGGGGCTGGTCTACCTCGGGCGGGGCGCCGACGGCCGGGCGGTCTCGGTCGCCGTGCTGACCAGGGGCGCCGCGCTCGACCCCGCCGCCCGCGACCGGTTCGTCACCGGGATCCGCGAGGCGCTGGCCAGCCGTTCCGGCGTGCGGGGGTGGATGGCCAGGGCGGCGCGGGGGCGCACCGCGGTGGCCGACGCGACTCCGCAGGTGCTGGCCATGGATGACGGAAGCGCGCCGTGGGTGGCCACGCCGTACGAGTCCGGCAGGGTGGGGGCGGAGTGGTTCCTCGAACCCGTGCTGGTGAGCGGCACCCTGATCGGGGAGGAGCACGGGCCGGATTTCGCGCCGTACTGGGTGAGTGATCGTTCGCCCGCGCTGCCTCCGCCGCCCAAGGGTGCGCCGCCGCCCACGGAGACCCAGCGGTCGGTGATCATCGCCTCGGTCGTGCTGACGGTTCTGCTGGTGTTGCTGACCGTGATGCTCTGGCTGCTGCTGCGCAGGGTCGAAGAGGTCGAGCCGCCGCCGAGGCCGTTGCCGGGGACGGTGTTCGTGCCGACCCCGCCGCCGGTCCCGACGACGACCGGGCCCGGGCGGCCCACTCCGGGCCCAGGCCGGACCGGGACCGGGACCCCCGGGCCCTCGGAGGGCGACGAGGACGAGGGCGAGCCCATTTAGGGTGACCCGCCGGCGGGTTCGGCCTTTCCTCTCATGAAGGTGTCCTCACCGGGTAGACGCGGTGTGTGAGCGAACTCCGACACAGTGACCCGGCGGAGCCGGGCATCCTGAGGCGGCGCAGGGGCAAGGGCTTCAGCTACCACCGTTCCGGCGGGGAGCAGGTCCGCGACCGCCGTACCCTCGCGAGGATCAGGGCGCTGGCGATCCCGCCCGCCTGGACCGACGTCTGGATCTGCCGGTTTCCGGACGGGCACATTCAGGCGGTCGGCACGGACACGGCGGGGCGGCGTCAGTATCGCTATCACGACGTCTGGCGCGTGGAGCAGGACCGGGTGAAGTTCGACCGGGTGCTGGAGGTGGCCGAGCGGCTGCCGGCTTTCCGGAAGCGGGTCGCCGAGGATCTGGGGCAGCGGGGGCTGACACGTGATCGGGTGCTGGCCGCCGCGGCGAGGATGCTCGACATCGGCTTCTTCCGGGTCGGAGGGGAGTCCTACGACTCCTTCGGGCTGGCCACGCTCCGGATGGAACACGTCACCTGTACGGCGGGGCGTGTCGTCTGCGGCTACCCGGCCAAGGGCGGCAAGTTCAGGGAGCTGGAGATCGTCGACGTGGACGTGTGCAAGGTGATCGCCGCCTTGCACAAGGCCGCGGACGAGGGGGAACTGCTGCGCTACAGGGACGGTTCCGGCTGGAGCGACGTGCGCAGCGACGACATCAACGCCTACCTGCGCGAGGCACTCGACGTCGAGGCGTCGGCCAAGGACTTCAGGACCTGGCATGCGACGGTGCTGGCCGCCGTGGGCCTGGCGGTCTCCTCGCGTGCCCGTTCCCGAACCGGCAGGAGGAAGGCGGTCAGCCGGGTGATCGGCGAGGTGGCCGGTTATCTGGGCAACACCCCGGCCGTCGCGCGGGCCTCCTACGTCGATCCGCGCGTCATCGAGGCCTACGAGAAAGGCCGGACCATCACGCGGGCGCTCGGCGGGCTGGGCGCCGACATCGGGTTCGGGCAGCCGGCCACGCATGGTGAGGCGGAGCGGGCGGTCATCTCCCTGCTGCGGCGTTCGTCGGCGACCTGATCTCGGGCGCGGGCGTGGGACCGCCGGGAGGGAGGGCCGCGGCCAAATCCCGGTGACCCCTTTCCGTTGCCCGGCACGCGGGGGTGGCGGTTGTTTCCGGGAATTTCCCGCTTGGGGAGATTCTTTGGCTTCCGCGCTATAAGTCGGATTTTTCCGGATATGGACCCGGCATGCCGACATGGTTTCGGCGCGCCGAAAGCGACCGCCGCAGGGAAGGAACGTCATCATGACGGACGTGTCGAGCATGGGGGCGCAGCCGGGCGACGAGCGCCCGGTGCTGACCAACCGGCAGGGGCGCCAACACCCTCGGGGCGATGGAGGATCACCCGCGGCCCCCGGGGCCGGTGGGAGATTCTCGGCGGCCGGGGTCATTGTTCGCGCCGTCGTTCGCGACACCCGGATTCGCGGGGATTCACGGCATCGGCAATGAGCGCCGTCCCCGTTAATGCGCCGCGGTTGGGGTGATCGGGCGACACCCAGGATCCCCTTTTCTCGTAAAACCCCAGGTCAAGGCCGTACGATTTTTCATCCGAAAAGGTATATATGGGATTATAGTGGGCACCCGATCAAGAAGCTGAGCTGCCAACCGTGAATCGCCGCCACTTCCACTTGGATCGCCATGTATGTCCAGAATAATGTGATTGCATTCGCCCACTGGTCCCGCCGTTCTTCGTGCCTTGGCGAGGATCCCGAACTCTTCTTCCCCGTCTCCTCCGAGGGGCCCGGCCAGGTGCAGTACGAGCGCGCCAAAGCCGTCTGCCGTCGCTGCCCCGTACGCGGGCGCTGCCTGGAGTACGCCCTGAGCACCCAGCAGATGTACGGCGTGTGGGGAGGTACCACCCCGGAGGAGCGCAGAGCGACCATGTCGCAGATGAGGCGTGGGGTCAGGTAGCGGAATCAGGTGACCACGGGATGCGGCTTCCGCGACGACGGCCGAGCTACGTCAGTCCAGGCAGAACTCGTTGCCCTCGGGGTCGGTCATCACGATGAAGCCGGCGCTCAGCGGGGGCTCCGGCTCGTCGCGGCGCACCCGCTTCGCTCCCAGCGCGACGAGCCGGTCGCACTCGGCCTCCAGCGCCGCCATCCGCTCCTCTCCCCGCAGTCCGGGAGCCGCACGGACGTCGAGGTGGACGCGGTTCTTGGCGACCTTGTCCTCCGGCACCCGCTGGAAGAACAGCCGGGGGCCGTGCCCTTCCGGATCCTCGATGGCCGATCTCGTGTTGCGCTGCTCCTCCGGTACGCCGACCCGCGCGAGGAAGTCGTCCCACGCGGCCAGCGGGTCGGCACCCTCGGGCAGGTCGACTCCGGGCGGGCCGGGGTGGACGTAGCCCAGGACGTCGCGCCAGAAGGACGACAGCGCCTTCGGGTCGTGGGCGTCGAAGGTGACCTGAATGTGGCGGCTCATCGGGTTGCTCCGTTCGTCGTGGATCTTGTGTGCAGGTAGAGGTCGCGCAGCAGGCAGACCTCGGACAGATGATGGATCAGCTCACGGTGGATGTGCAGCACCAGATCGGCCATGGACGCCTCGGGGTAGGGCTCCTTCGCGCCGACCGGGACCCGTAGCCCGGCCTCGCCGAGGTCGCGCACCCCGGCCAGCCAGACGTCGAGCTGGGTCTCGAGCTGGTCGAGCGCGGTGGCCGCGCTGCCGGCGTACTCCCAGGTCTCGTACGACGCCGCAGGGGCGCCGAAGTGCGCCGCGTTGCGCGCGGCGAGCACGCCGACGATGACGTGACCGAGCTGCCAGGCGATCGTGGTGAAGGCCGCGGGGACCGGCTCGGGGAAGGCGTAGTCCACCGTGAAGTCCCCGGCGCCGACCTGCACGGGCGCCGTCGAGCTGCCGCGCGGCCGTACGCTCCAGGCGTCCGGCACCGGCGACCAGAAGTATTCGTCGTCGGTGAGGCCGTCGAGCCGGGCTCGGAGCTGATGGTTCCAGTGAAATTCCCACTGCTCGCGCAGCGTCCGGTTCCAGTTGAGTTCGTCTGCGTCCATGGGGCCACCCTGGCACCCCTAGCGGACAGGATCGGTCCGCTATCTCTGGCAGGGTGGGCGACATGGATGTGGCAAGCGGTGAGGAGCGGGGGACGACGGAGCGGGTGCTCACCCTGCTCGGGCTGCTGCAGCAGCGCCGGGTCTGGACCGGGCCCGAGCTCGCCGACCGGCTCGGGGTCACGCCGCGCACGGTACGGCGTGACGTCGAACGGCTGCGCACGCTCGGCTATCCGGTGCATGCCGTCCAGGGCGTCGGCGGCGGCTACCAGCTCGGCCCGGGGCAGGATCTGCCGCCGCTGCTGCTCGACGACGAGGAGGCGATCGCCACCGCGGTCTCGCTGCTCGCCGGAGCGGGGGGTGCGGTCGCCGGCGCCGGCGACGCCGCCCTGCGGGCGCTGACCAAGCTCGACCGGGTGCTGCCCACCCGGCTGCGGCACGAGGTGCGCGCGCTCTCCGCCTCGGTGGAGTCCTTCGGCGGAGGCGGCCGTACGCCGGTCGACCCCAAGGTGCTCATGACGCTGGCCAGGGCCTGCCGCGACGAGGTGGAGGCCGGCTTCGCCTACCCGTCCGGGAGCGAGGTGCGAGGGCGGCGGGTCGAGCCCTACCGCCTGGTCGCCTCCGACCGGCGCTGGTACCTCCTCGCCTACGACCTCGATCGCGACGACTGGCGCAGCTTCCGCGTCGACCGGATGACCGACGTGTCCGCACGGACCAGGCGCTTTCGCCCGCGCGCGGCGCCCGACGCGGCGGCGTACGTGCAGGAGGGGGTGGCGAGCCGGGTCTACCCGCACCGGGCGCGCTTCCTCGTGCACGCGTCGGCCGACACGGTGCGCGCGCAGCTTCCGGCGTCGGCGGCCGTCGTGCGGCGGCGGGGGAGCGAGCTCTGCGAGGTGCTCAGCGGCGCCGGCAGCCTCGACTTCGTGCTCATGCACGTGCTCCTGCTGGGGCACGACTTCGAGGTGCTCGACCCTCCGGAGCTCGCAGGGCGCTGTCGCGCGCTGGCGGAGAGGCTGCTGTCGGCCGGTGCGGGGATCTCACCGGTGCCGGACGCGGAGGAGTCATGAGCCGTGACCACGCCGGCGCGCCGGGCACGAGCTCACGGCCCCCATGAGCCGCGACCGCGCCGGCACCCCGCGTACGAGCCCACGGCCGGACCCGCGTACGAGCCCCCGGCTGAACCCCGGGCCGGGGGCCCCGGGGTTCAGCCGGGATCCCGCTCCCCGTCGAGTTCGTCGACGAGGGTGAGGAACCGGGCGGCGTTGCGCTGGGAGGAGTCCTCGCAGCAGTTGTTGAAGAGCACGTGGACGACCTTGGCGTCCTCCGCGAGCCGGTGGACGGCGACCGCCCACCGTTTGAGCTCCGCCTCCGAGTACAGGTAGGCGAAGCGTTCCTCGATCTTCTTGCTGGTCCACCGGTCGGAGTGCCCGTGGAACCGTACCACGACGAGGTCGGAGGTGGCGGCCAGGATCGGCGGGATCGACGACGGATGCCCCTGCGGCATGTCGACGCAGACGTAGGCGATGTCGTTCGCGGCGAGGAACCCGAGGGTTTCCTCGCGGTTCTCCTCCTCCATCCAGGTGCGGTTGCGGAACTCGACGCTGATGCGCATCGGCCGGCAGCGCCGCGCGCACTCCAGGATGTAACGCCTGCGGCCCTCTCCGATCGGGAACCACGGCGGAAACTGGAAGAGCACGGCTCCCAGCTTTCCCGCCTCGTGCAGCGGCATGAGGGCGCTGAGGAACCGTTGCCAGACCTCCTCGACGATCTCCGGGTCCACGTCGTCGAGGTAGAGGTTCCGCTTCGACGTGCCGAGTTTTTCCCGCAGATCCTTGTAGAGGGACTCGGGCCGGGTGGGGTGGCCGGTCAGCAGGGAGAAGGCCTTGACGTCGAAGGTGAAGTCTGTCGGGGTGCGGTCCCGCCAGGCTTCCGCGGTGCGCTGCGCCGGAGGGTGGTAGTAGGTGGCGTCCACCTCCACGAGTGGAAACCGCGACGCGTAGTAGGCCAGGCGTTTCGCCGGGGTGGAGGCGTCGTCGGGATACCAGCCCGACTCCAGCAGCGACCTGTCCGTCCAGGAGGCCGTACCAACAAGGATCTTCCTCATACGAGGTTGCTTCCCGGTGACACGGCTTCTATCTTCACGGTCGCTTTCCGACCCCGCTCGCTATCTCACGGATCCGCGCGGGACCGCCGGTGTCGGGCGAGAGCGGCGGGGTCTCCATCCCCTCGGCGGTGCGCAGACCTTCGAACAGCTCTTTCATCGCGTCGAGGGAGGAGTGGCGCGGCTGCCAGCCCAGTTCGGTGTGGGCACGGCCGATATCCATGATCGGCATTCTGAGCACCAGGTCGACCAGGTCCGGTGACGCGGGGACCAGGCGCATGCGCCAGGCGGCGGCGACGGTGCTCCTGAGCGTCCAGCCGGAGACGGGCATCAGCCGGGTGTCGAGCAGATCGGCCAGCACGGATGGGGTGATCACCGGGTCGGCGGCGATGTTGAAGGCGCCCGACACCGGCCGGGTGAGCGCCAGCCGGTAGGCCTCGGCGACGTCGTCGGTGTGGACCGCCTGGAACTCGAGACCAGGGGTGTCGGGAACAAAGGGGATCATGCCCGGCCGTATCATCCGCTGGGGCACCAGCGGCCCTCCGAACAGCCGCCGCTGCCCGATCGCCGCCTCCCGCTTGAAGATGAAGCCCGGCCGCAGTCGCACCACCCTGGTGGCCGGGTGGTCCCGCTCGAACACGTCGAGCACACGCTCGACATAGGCCTTCTCCCGGCCGTAGGAGGCACCCGGCCAGCCGTGGGTGGGCCAGTCCTCGGTGACCGGCTGGTCCTTGGGCCCTGAGGAGTAGGCGCCCACCGAGGAGGCGTGGATCAGGACGGAGACCCGTGCCCGCGCCGCGGCCTCGAAGACCCGCGTGCTGCCGATGACATTGCCCCGCCAGGTCGTCACCGGGTTGCGAGTGGGCTGGAACAGCCACGCCAGATGGATGACCGCGTCGGCCCCGTCGAAGTACGGAGCCAGGTCCCCGGTGGCGACCTCCACGGCGTGCCAGGCGGTCTTCTCCGGATGCCAGTCCGGCAGCCTGCGGGCCAGGCCCACGACGGAGGTGACATGTGGGTCGGCCGCGAGGGCGGACACCACGCTCGTGCCCACGTTCCCGGTGGCACCGACGACTACTACGCGCATGTTTATCGGGTGCCCCTCGGGCGGTGGCCGAACCGTGGTCGGCCATGGCTTTGCCCTACGGTGGGACCGGGAAGGCCTGATGGGCCCACGTCGGCCAGGATCGGCCACCGGCCAGGTCCGGGCAGGTCCCCGGCCTCGACCAGGGTGGGCGGCGGTGAGGCCGGACAGGCTCCGACCTCGATTGGGGGCGGGCACCGGGCAGGCCCCCGACCTCGGCCGGAGCGGGCGGCAGGTCAGGCCGGGCAGTGCGTCCGCAGCCAGGCGATGCCGTGGTCGGCGACCTCCTCGATGTGCCCCTCCATGCTGTGATCGGCGCCATGGATGATCAGCAGACGCGACTCGGGGGAGAGGTATCTCATCCCGCAGGCCGCGTGCTCGGCGAGCAGGAGCTCCTCGCGGTCGTGCGGCGCGTCGCCGTACATCAGCAGGACGGGCAGTTTGACCGCGGAGAGGATCTCCCGCGTGTCGACGGTCGCGAAGTCGTCGAGACTCTGCTGGGTGAGCAGGTGGAAGGCGCGGGGGCCGGTGGCCGGGCTGCGCCCGCGGCCGCGGGTGCGGATGCCCGTCAGGACGTCGGCGGGCAGATGCTCGGACCAGTCGTAGTAGACCGGCGCGGTGCGCGCGCCGGTCAGGACCATCGCCGACACCCTCGGGTCGCGGGCGCGCAGGGAGACGGACCCGCCCTTGCTGTGGCCGTGCAGGGCGACGCGCTGGTAGCCCCAGGCCTCCACCTGGTCGAGTACGGCGCGCAGGTCGCCGGTCCTCCGCTCGTCGGTGATCGGCGCGTTGCCGCTGGCGCCGTTGCCGGAGAAGTCGAACCTGAGCGTGGAGTAGCCGGCCTCCACGTAACGGGCGGCGAGCCGGTCGAACCGGCCGAGCGCGTGCTTGTCGGACAGGAACCCGTGGGCGAACACGACGACCGCCTCGGGGTTGGCGCCTTCGCGGATCGCGGCCAGCCGTACTCCGTGGGCGCCGGTCAGCGCGACCTCCTGGACGTTCATCGCAGGCCGTGCGGGGCGGACGACTGCTCGCCGGTGACGGCCGCCGCGGCTGCCGGCTGGTCACGCCGGTCGAGCGCCTGGGCCCATTTCACGGCGACGGCCGCCACCTGGATCAGCTCGGTCCGCAGGGCGCCGGGATCGTCCTCGGCGAAGGCCTCGAGCACCTCTTCGAGCAGGATGTGCCGCCAGGTCAGCAGGCCCTCCCGCGCCGCCTCGGAGACATCCTTCTTGGCCTGGTCCGCGGCTTCCGTACGCTCTGGCCCGGTGCCGTCGGCAATATCCTGGATACCCCACATGGCGTCCTGGGCCGCCCGTTCGGCGGTGACGTCGGCGAGCACCTTCGCCAGCGAGCCGGGGACCCCGTAGTCACCGTTGGACACCATCAGAAGAGATCCTTCCCTCGATCGCACAAGCCTTACGCTAGCTCGAATGACCGGTGGATGGATCAAGGAACTCATATGACCGGCATCATCACGGTGACATGATTTTCCGGCTCGCGCGACCCCCGACACTCGGCCGGGGGCGTCGGACGGGTTGAGATACCAGACCGGATGGTTCGCCGAGCCCCATTGGAGGCCACCAGCGGTTGATCTCCTCTCCGACGTGGACGTCGGAGGTTCTTCCCGTCGCACCAGGCGCGGGGGTTCGCGCTTCACAGCCCGCCTGGGTCAGATCTAGGTCAGGTAGTCGCGCAGCGCCCGGGACCGCGACGGATGGCGCAGCTTGCCCATGGTCTTGGTCTCGATCTGCCGGATGCGCTCGCGGGTCACCCCGTAGACCTTGCCGATCTCGTCGAGCGTCTTGGGCTCGCCGTCGGCCAGGCCGAACCGCAGCGCCATCACCCCCGCCTCGCGCTCCGACAGGGCGTCCAGCACCGAGTGCAGCTGCTCCTGCAGCAGCATGAACGTCACCGCGTCATCGGGGGTGACGGCCTCGGAGTCCTCGATGAGGTCGCCGAACTCGCTGTCGCCCTCGGTGCCGAGCGGGGAGTGCAGGGAGATCGGCTCGCGACCGTACTTCTGGATCTCGGCGACCCTCTGCGGGGTCATCTCCAGCTCGGCGGCCAGCTCGTCCGGGGTGGGGTCGCGGCCGAGGTCGGCCAGCATCTGCCGCTGGACACGGGCCAGCTTGTTGATCACTTCGACCATGTGGACCGGGATGCGGATGGTCCGCGCCTGGTCGGCCATGGCCCGGGTGATCGCCTGCCGGATCCACCAGGTGGCGTAGGTGGAGAACTTGAAACCCTTGGTGTAGTCGAACTTCTCGACCGCGCGGATCAGGCCCAGGTTGCCCTCCTGGATCAGGTCCAAAAAGAGCATGCCGCGGCCGGTGTAGCGCTTGGCCAGCGAGACCACGAGGCGGAGGTTGGCCTCCAGCAGGTGGTTCTTGGCCCGGCGGCCGTCCTCGGCGATCCACTCCAGCTCGGCGCGGACGTCGACCGGAAGCGTCTCACCATCGGTGCCGAGCTGTTCGGTGGCGAACAGACCGGCCTCGATGCGCTTGGCGAGCTCGACCTCCTGATGGGCGGTGAGCAGCGGAACCTTGCCGATCTGCTTGAGGTAGTCCTTGACCGGGTCGGAGGTCGCCCCTACGGCGGCGGCCAGCTTTTCGGGGGCGTCGTCGTCCTCCCCGCCGGCGGCGAGGATCACATCATCGTTCTCAGTGGTCGTGGTCATCGCAGCGCTCACACCTTCCCGGGGCCCGAAGCGGGGTAGACCTGTGCCGATCACACGGTACGTCCCGCGCCGCTGTGCTGCGGCCACAAGCAATCCGGCAACGCTACCTCAAAGAAGCAGGCGAACAGCCGGATCGCCTTCCCCGGGCGCCCTGAAGCGGTCTGCGACATCCCCCGTACCGGGCGCCGAACAGCCTGCGCCATCCTACCCGGCGCTTTCGGGATTCGGAAAAAAAGTGTCATGATATTTGATCTGGCTATTGCCCGGCACCACCTCCGGTGCTTCTTCAGCGCCGGGGCGACGGCCAGGGGTTGGGGCGGCAGCCGTACAGGGACTTGGTCTGCTGGACCATGACGGGGGCCGGTTTGCCGGGCTCAGGGCAGCTCACGTGGCCGTGGCCGAGACCGTGGCCGACCTCGTGGTTGATGACGTACTCGCGGTAGGTGGCCACATCGCGTCCGTAGCCCTTCGCCCCCGCGTTCCAGCGCTCCGCGTTGACGACCGCCCGCTCCCCGTTCCAGCAGGACAGCTCGCCGAAGGTCACCAGCGGCCGGCACTGCCGGTTCGTCATCGTGGGGCTGGACAGCGACACCCGGATCTCCACCGGGCCGTGCGCCACCCGCTGGAATCGGAATCCCCAGCTACGCCGGTCATTGAGGATGCGGTGCACGTCGTCGGCGAACTCGTTCGCGTCGAACGGCAGCCCGCGTTCGACCTCCACCAGGTAACGGATCACCCGGCCCTTGCCCCCCTTGGGGGGCGACGCCTCACCGGGAACGACGGTGTAGCGGCCGTCGGCCGACTTCGGCACCTTCACCTTCAGCGGCTGCCGGCGCCCGTTGGCGAAGAGGGTCGGCTCGGGCTTCTTCGTGCCGGGCGCCGCAGTGGAGTTCGGGGGAGCGGTCGGTTCCGGCGGGGGAGTGGGCGTCACCGAGACCTCGGGCAGGGCGGCGACGGGCGGTGCGGGCTTGTCGGGAACCGGTTCAAAGTGACCGCTCAGTAACGCGCCGCCGCCGACCACGAGTGTGACCGAGATGCTGACGGCGAGAAGCCAAAAAAAAGACTTACGGTCGTAACTTTGTACGTTCCAGAGCATAGGCCGCAAACCTTACTACCCTGTCATTACCCAGTCACCATGGATGGTCAATTTAGGATAAAGATAGAGAAAACCAATCGTATGACAGCGCAGTGGTAGCACGTCACCGGCGGGCCTGCGGGCGGTGACGACACCTCACCGGGTCACCTCTTCGCGTGTGCTGTACGGGAAGGGACGGGTCCGCGTTCGGAGTCATGGCCCTTCACCGATCCCCTGCTCAGGGGTTTCCTCGCGGCCCTCGCGGTTCCGTGCTGAACAGCGACTGAGGGAGGCGTCATGACCACGGAGGAATTCGCGGACCGCCTGCTGAAATCCGCGCTGGGAACCATCGAGATCCTTTCGAGATGAACCGGCCCTGGTTCGAGCGCGCGCTCCCGGACACTCCGCGCCGCTACGCCGTCGAGGCCGGATTCCGCGAGGTCGAGGTGCTGCCCATCGCCGACTTCGGGTTCTGGCGCTTCTACCGGCCGCTGCGGTGAACGCCGATGGCGGCCGCGCGCCGCGGCCGCCATCGGGAGCAGATCCTGACGTCGTCCCCGCCGTGGCGGGGCGACGGACGCAGGTCCTACGCGTGGGGACAGGTGTCCAGGTAGTCGGAGATGGTGGTGCTGTTGGGGGGTGAGGGGCACAGGAACTGGTCGTAGCGGGTGTCGTTGTCGATGAAGCGCTTCAGCCACGAGATGCTGTACTTGGCGATCGTGGTGTTGGACGAGTTGGGCGCGAAGTGGCTGGCGCCGTTGAGCTCGAGGTAGGCCTTCTCCGACGATGCCGGGATGCTGTTGTAGAACGGCTTGGAGTGCGAGGACACCGGGGCGACCGAGTCGTTCTCGGCGCCGACGACCAGCGTCGGGACCCGTATGCCCGACCAGCTCTTCGTGGTGTGCCACCCGGTGAGCGGGATGGCCGCCTGCAGCGACGGCCGGCTGTTCGCCGCCGACAGCGTGCCGCCGCCTCCCATCGAGTGGCCCATCACGCCGAGCCGGGTGGCGTCGATCCGGCTGGCGGCCGAACTGTCCTCGACCAGGTAGTCCAGCGCCGCCAGCAGCTGGCGGCCCCGGCTGGCCGGCTGGTCGGAGGTCGTGTTGGTGTCGATGTTGAAGACGACGAAGCCGTGGGAGGCGACCCGCTCGGCCAGCCAGGCCATGCTGGACTTGGTGGCGGTGAATCCAGGGGCGATGGCGACCGCGCCGAACGTTCCCTGGGCCGTGCTGGTCGGGTAGTAGATCGTCCCTCCGCCGAAGCCGCTCACGAGGAGCGAGGAGACGTTGGTGCTGGAGGTCGCGAACGCGCCCCTGACGGCTTCGACGCTGGAGCTCGTGGGGGCCGGGCCGCGCTCGTAGGGGTTGGCGGCGGCCTGAACCACGGGAGTGGGGTTGGCGACGGCCTGCGCCGCGGGAGCGATGGCGCCGCTGCCACCGATCAGAGCCAGCATGAGGGTCAGCTTGGCTGCGGTCCTCGCACGGTGGGCCGGCCGGGAGGCGATCCTGCTGCGGCCGGACGTCGGGTGGTGCGAGCCGTGGGGGGTGATGTTCTCTGACTGCACGTCGTTGTACTCCCTGTTCGGAGGAGAGGAACCACATCGACAGCCGTCCGGGTCGCCGACCGGCCGATACGGGGGGTGTATGCGGTGGCCGGTGATTTCTCTGACTGTCGGCAGTCGTAATTGTTAGATCACCGGGTCATCGGCGCATCGGTGAAATCACCCGTTTCTCATCATTTGGACCGAAGCTCATGCCTCCGCCGATGCCCGCGCCTCCACGGAGGGGACGCGATCCACCTGCCCCGCACCGCGTCAGACGCTCCGCGAGACGGCGCGTGAGCGACATGGAGAGCCTCCGGCGCCTTAGAGGGGGTCAGGAGAGCAGCCGGACCAGCTCCACCCGGGAGCGGATGTCGAGCTTGGTGAAGATGTTTCTGAGGTGGTGCTCGACGGTGCGCGGGCTCAGGAAGAGCCGGGCCGCCACCTCGCGGTTGGTGGCGCCCTCGGCGACGATCCGGGCGATCTGGAACTGCTGCGCGGTCAGCTTCTCGGCGGCCTTGGGCCGGGGGGACCGTACGGCCTCGCCCGCCCCCCGGAGCTCGGTGCGCGTCTGCTCGACCCAGAGCCGCGCGCCGAACCGCTCGAACGTCTCCAGCGCGCTGTGCAGGTGCTCCCTGGCCGCCCCGGGCCGTCTGTTCCTGCGCAGCGCGCTGCCGAACAGCAGCTGGGTCCGGGCCGTCTCGAACTCGGAGAACCCCTGGTGGTGCAGGTCGAGCGCACTCCTGAAGAGATCCTCGGCGTCGTCCGGAGCGGCCAGGAGCGCGTGGCAGCGCGCCGCCAGCGCCAGGCGGTCGGGACTGCGAGTGCTTCCCACCCAGCGGTCGAGCACCCGCAGGGCTGCCTCGGCCTGCTTGCGGCCGCCCGTCCGCACGGCGGCCTCCACAAAATGAGGGGTCGCTATGACCCGCACCACGAGATGGCCGTTGGTCCCGTCGATCCTGGCCGTCGCCCGCAGCCGCTTCGCCGCGTCGGCGTGGCGTCCCGCGGCGAGGTCGAGGTGGGCCATCGCCCAGTTGCTCAGCGCTCCGGCGATGCCCAGGTCGTGGGCGCCCGCGAGCTCGATGGCGCTTCCGGCCCTGATCCTGCACGTCTCCTCGTCGCCTTCCACGGCCGCGGTCATCGCGAGCCAGGCGAGGTGCTGAGCGGCGCTGTTGAGCTGGCCCGACTCCTGGGCCAGCCGGAGCCCCTCGATCGCGTTGGCGGTGACCGAGCCGTAGCGGCCCATCCAGACCTCGGCCTGGATGACGAAGTCCAGCACCTGCGGCAACATGGAGACGGCGCCCTGGACGCGTGCGGTCTCCACGGCCCGGCTGGACAGCCTCAGTGCCTGGGCGTCGTCGCCGAGCAGCAGGCTGGCCGCGCCCGCCCATGCCAGCACCGACGGGCTGTGCACCGAGTCGGCGAGCTCCACGACCCGGCGCAGCGGATCGGCCGCCTCCCGGTGCCGGCCGCGGAAGGTCGCCGCCGTACCGGCCAGATACTCGAACATCAGCTGGGTGGCCGCGGGGTCGTCCGGGCGGCGCAGCGCGGCGGCCCGCTGGGCCGTGGCCAGGAACCGGTGGTTGTCCCCTGCCAGATAGCTGGCCTCGCTCGCCCGGATGAGCGCGCGGACGGCCTGCCCGCGATCGTGGCCGAGCAGCCACTCGGCCGCGGCCAGCAGCTCGTCCCTGGCGCTGCCGGTCTTGCCGCTGCGCAGCTCCAGGCTGCCGTGGATCAGCTCGGCCTGGCCCCGTACCTCCTCGGAGATCGTCAGGGAGTGCAGGCGGGTGAGCAGCGACCTGGCGCGCTGCGGCAGGCCGGCCTGCCAGGCCCGGTTGGCGGCGGCGGCCAGGCGCGCGGCCTTGACGTCGCCGTGAGCGGTGAGCTCGGCCGCCCGCTCGAAGGCCAGGAAGGGCGCGGGATGGCCGCCGTGGGAGCTCGCCGCCGCGGCGGCCGCGGCCAGCTCGTCGGCCAGCCGCTCGCCGGAGCCGTCCAGCGCCGCGGCCCGGTGCCAGGCCCGCCGGAGCCGCTGGTGGTCGTGTTCGAGGGCGCCGGCGAGCAGGCGGTGTGCCGCACGTCTGCGAGCGGGGGACGCGCCGGCGTAGACCACCGGCCTCATCGCCCGTTCGCGGAACTCGTAGCGGTCACCGGCGATGCGGACGATCACCCCGGCCCGCTCGGCCGGTTCGAGCACGCTCAGCGCGCACTCCGGCTCGGTGGCCCTGACCAGGGTGAGCATGTCCAGGTCCGGGTCGGCCGCCAGCAGCAGGAGCATGTGCGCGGTGTCGCCGGGCAGCAGGGCCAGCCGCCGGGCGTACGCGCGCCACAGCCGCCCGCCCTGCGGCAGCGTCTCCGGCGGGGCGGCGGCGCCGGTCAGCTGCTCCGGGCTCAGCGAGCCGATCAGCTCGGCGATGGCGAGGGGGTTGCCGCAGGCGATCTCCAGCAGCGGCGTCCGCAGGTCCTCGGTGAGCCCCGGCGGCGCCAGGTCGTCGGTCAGCCGGCGGCACGCCTCGTCGTTGAGATTTCTCAGCGAGAGTGCCGGTATGTCGCAGGGAGCGGCGTCGTCGTCGGCGGTGAACAGCAGCGCGATCGACTCCCCGGCCAGTCGCCGGGCCGTGAAGAAGAGCGACTCGCGGCTGGGCGCGTCGAGGTGGTGGACGTCGTCAACGCAGACCAGCACCGGCCGGCCGACGGCCACCAGGAGGTTGAGGACCGCGGCGGGCAACGCCAGCCCGCCGTCGGCCGCGCCCAGCTCGAGCGCCTCCGCGAGCACCGAGGCCTGTGCCGGGGGCAGCGCGGGCAGCCGGTCCATGACCGGCCGGAGCAGTCCGTGCAGTCCGGCGCACGGCAGGCGCGCCTCCCACTCGGTGCCGCGTGTCCTGAGCACGACGAAGTCGTCCGCGTGCTCCATCGCGAAGTCGAGCAGCGCGGTCTTGCCCGTTCCCGGAGCGCCGGAGAGGAGCGTCGCGCCGCCGTGTCCGGTGCGGGCGTCGTCGAGGAGACGTAGCAGTGCGTCCTGCTCCGCGTCACGGCCGTGCAGCGCCGGTGAGCGGGTGACGGGGGAGGCGGAGGGCATGCATTAGTGATACGCGGACATGTCGCGACTGAAAAGAGCAGATTACGGGCCTATCGGCGGCGGTTCCGTCGTCCCGCGCCGATGCCCGGCGGATCACCCGCGGACCGGTGATTTCACCGATGCGCGGCGCCGTCCTCCCGAGAGAGACTGTCCTGCCCGTGTGGGGCGCTGGGCCGGGGCCGGTCGCGGACGCTCGCCGCTTTACGGAGAGTGCCCATGGCCGGCCCCGCGTCCGGACGGCTCACACCCGCCGGCCGGTGATGGTCGCCCGGGGGCCTCGTCAATCGGGCGGGGCCGGCTTCCGCGCCTGTACCGGCGCGTCCTATGGGATGGTCGCCAGGGGCTCTGTCAATCGGGCAGGACCAGCTTTCGCGCCTGTAGCGGGTCGTCGGCGCCCAGAGCCACGCGGGCATTGTCACGGCACCGCGCCAGGGAGTGGGCGGCGAGGCTGTCTCGCACCGGGGCGATGCTCGGCGCGGACATCGACAGGCTGGTCACCCCGAGCCCCACCAGAACGGTGGCCAGGAGAGGATCGGCCGCCGCCTCGCCGCACACGCCGACGGGCTTGCCCGCCGCCTGCCCGGCAGCGGCGCAGTCCGCGATCAGCTGGAGCAGCGCCGCCTGCCAGGGGTCGAGCAGGTCGGCGAGCTCGCCGTGCTGGCGGTCGGAGGCGAAGGTGTACTGGCTGAGGTCGTTGGTGCCGATGCTCAGGAAGTCGAGCTCGTTCAGCAGGCGCCCGGCGCGCAGGGCGGCGGCCGGAACCTCCACCATCGCCCCGACGTGCGTGATCCCCCGGGCGCGGGCCCGGCCGGCGAAGTCCGCAGCCTCGCTCACCGTGGTCACCATGGGCGCCATGACCCACGGCTGGGCGCCGGCCGCGCGAGCCGCCTCGGCGATGGCGTCGAGCTGTGTGTCGAGCACCTCGGGCCGGACCCGGGACACTCGCAGCCCCCGTATGCCGAGGGCCGGATTGGGCTCCTCGGGCAGGCCGAGGAAGGGCAGCGGTTTGTCCGTTCCCGCGTCGAGGGTACGGATCACGACGTGTCCGCCCGGCGCGGCCCGGAAGACGGCCTCGTAGGCGGCGACCTGCTCCTCGTAGCCAGGTGCCTCCCTGCGGTCCAGGAAGAGGAACTCCGTCCGGAAGAGCCCGACCCCCTCCGCGTCCACGCCCGCAGGACCCTCGCCGGACGGTGATCCGGTCACGGCGGGCCCGAGGTCGTCGACGGAGCCGATGTTGAGCAGCAGCTTGACCGGGTGGTCGTCGGAGGTCCGGCCCGGGCCACGGCTCGTGGCGGAACGCCGGCGGTCGGCGGACGCCTGCCGCTGGATCTCCGCCGCGGCCTCCTCGCCGATCCCGGTCTCCACCTCGCCTCTGGCGCCGTCGACCGACACCCACGTCCCGTCGCCGACGCCGATCACTCCCCGGCAGGCGACCACGGCGGGCAGGCCGCGGGCGCGGGCGAGGATCGCGGTGTGGCTGGTCGGGCCGCCCTTCTCGGTGAGAAGGGCCAGGACGACGGAGGGGTCGAGGTTGACGGTGTCGGCGGGGGCGAGATCGTCGGCCACCAGGATGAACGGGTGCCCGGGATCGGGGACGCCCGGCATGGGAAGGCCCAGCACCACGGCGACCGCCCGGTTGCGGATGTCGTCGAGGTCGGCGGCGCGCTCGGCGAAGTAGCCGCCCGCCTCCAGCAGCGCCCGCCGATGATGGGCGCAGGCGGCGTCGATCGCGTGCGCGGCGTCCATCCCCGCCCCGATGTTCTCCTCGACGGACTCGTGCAGGCCGGGGTCGTCGGCGATGAAGGATTGCGCCTCCAGGATCTCCCTGGAAGTGGTGTCGGGTGCCTTCTCCGCCCGCGCCGCCAGCTCGGCGGCCGTCGCCCGCAGGGCGCTCAGCGCCTCGCTCAGCGCCGGCTCGGCGTCGACGGCCTGCGCGGGAGCCGGCAGCAGCGGCGGCCCGGCCATCCGGTAGACCCGCCCGGCGGCGCGGCCCGGGCTGACGCCCAGGCCGCGTAACGTCTCAGCCATCGACGGTTTCCTCGGCGTCCAGGTCGCGGGAGAGCAGCTCGGCGAGGGCGGCCAGCGCCTCGTCGGCGCCCGGCCCCTCCGCGTTGAGCGTGACCTCGGTGCCCCGCACGGCGCCCAGCGCCAGTACGGCGAGCATGCTGTTGGCCGGCACGGACTTGCCGTCCCCGACACGGATGCGGATCGGGATCCCCTGCTTGGCCGCGGCCTGCACGAAGATCTTCGCGGGCCGGGCGTGAAGGCCCGAGCTCGAGGCGATGACCACTGTCCTCTCCGGCATCTCCGGTTCTCCTTCTGAGAGTTCTGGCGAGCATGACGATTTTTCGAAAGGCACAGGGGATCTGTGAGTCTCCGCGGATCCTCCGGAGTCCGTGGGTCCCAGGAGCCCCTGAGGATTCCGTCTGTTCCAGATGTCCAGATGTCCAGATGCCCTGGTGCGTCCGGGGATCCCGGAGGTCCCGCCGGCCCTGCGACCGGCGGGAATCCTCGGGGCGTCTCCGCGAGCGGCTCAGGGTTCGACGGTGACCTTGATCGCCTCGCCCCTGCTGACGATGTCGAGCCCCTCCAGGACCTCCGAGAGCGGGATCCGGTGGGTGATCAGGTCGGAGACCGGGACCGCACCGTCGGCGATGAGCCGCAGGGCCTGGGCGTTGTGCGCCGGGCTCGACCCGTTGGCGCCGACGATGGTCAGCTCCCGGTAGTGGACCAGGTTGGAGTCGCAGTTGATGATCGGGTTGTCCTTGGGCAGACCGCCGAAGAAGCTGATCCGTCCCTGGCGAGCCGCCATCTGCAGCGCCTGCTCCTGGGCGGCGCCGGAGGCGGCGGCCGTGATGACCACGTCGGCGCCCCTGCCCTCGGTCAGCTTGAGGATCTGCTCGACGACGTCCTCACCGTGCACGGCGGCGTCCGGCCTGACCAGTCCGGCGGCCATCTCCAGCCGCTCGGCGTTGATGTCGACCAGGAAGACGCGTGCCGCGCCCCGCGAACGCGCCAGCCGCACGTGAAGGCAGCCGATCGGGCCCGAACCCATGATCACCACATCGTCGCCCTCGCCGACGCGCGCCAGCTCCTGACCGTTGAGCACGCACGCGAGAGGCTCGGCGACCGACGCCTCGGCGAAGCCGACCCCGTCGGGGATGCGGTTGAGCCCGTCCACCGCCAGGACCTTGGCCGGGACGACCATGTACTCGGCGAAACCGCCGTCGTAGTGGTATCCCATCGACTCCTGGTTCGGGCAGACGGTCATCCTGCCCCGCAGGCACTCGGCGCATTTCCCGCAGGGGATGGCCGCGATCACCTGCACCCGGTCGCCCGGCGCCCAGCCGTCGACGTCGACGGCCTCGACCACCTCACCGGCGATCTCGTGTCCCATGACACGGGGCGGCCTGATGTGATGGTGGCCGTGCTTGAGGATCTTGACGTCGGTGCCGCAGGTCGAGCAGTTGCGGACGCGGATCTTGACTTCACCCGGCCCGGCGATGGGTTCGGCCGCCTCCTCGACGCGGATGTCGCCGGGGGCGTGGAAACGGGCCACCTTCACTGTGATTCGTCCTCTTCGTTTATGTTGGATTGCAGCAGCCGGACCACCTCGGCGACCTCTGTCGCCTCGCGAAGGGCCTGCGCCTGGTCGGGTTCCATGAGGATTTCGGCGAGCTGGGCGAGCAGTGCCACGTGGCCGTTGCCCCGGGCGGCGATGCCGATGCACACCGTCACCCGGTCGCCGTCCCAGTCGACGCCGGCGGGGAAGCGCACGACGCTGATGGCGTCGTGCCGTACCGCCTCCTTGGCGGCCAGGGTGCCGTGCGGGATGGCGACGCCCTCGCCCACGTAAGTCGAGATCGAACGCTCGCGTTCGATCATGGTGTCGATGTAGGCCTCCTCCACCGCGCCGACGGCGAGCAGGGCCTCACCGCACTGCCGGATCGCGTCGTCGCGGCCGCCTGCCGAGGCGTTCAGCCGGATGGCACGCGGATCGAGAGGGAGCGGCGCCGTCTCAGGCATCGACGGTCCCGCCGTTTTTGATCGTGTTGACCAGCTTGGTCACCGCCGGATCCCCGATGAAGAGCTGGAAGGAGATCAGCACCTTGTCCGGGGCGGTCACCTTCGCACGGGCGGCCAGTCCGGCGTGGCAGACCACCACGTCGGCGTCGGCCGGGATCGAGTTGACCGGCGTGTGTTCCACCTGGATCTGCTGGCCCTTGAGCTGCTTGCGGAGCTGGCTGGCGAGCATCACGCTGCTGCCCATGCCCGCGTCGCAGGCCACGATGATCTTGTGAATGTCCTTGCTGTCGATGCTGGCCATGATCAGGCCTCCTTGACGACGGATGAGGTTTCCGGTTCGGTGCTGGTCTCGCCAGTCTCCTCGGTCTCGTCGTCGGCGCCCCGGCCGAAGCCCAGGAGCGCGGAGGCGACGGCGAAGGAGACGACCGTGGCGGCGAGGATGCCGGCGAGGACGCCGAACCAGCCGCCCTTGGGGGTCACCGCGATATAGGCGAAGATGCTGCCCGGCGACGGCGTGGCCACCAGTCCGGCGCCGGTCACGATGAAGACGAGGACACCCGCGGCACCGCCTGCGATCACGGCGAGGATCAGCCGGGGCTTCATGAGCACGTACGGGAAGTAGATCTCGTGGATGCCGCCGAGGAAGTGGATGATGATCGCGGCGGGGGTGCTGGGGCGCAGCAGGCGAGGTCCGAAGAACATGAAGGCCAGGAGCAGGCCCAGACCGGGGCCGGGGTTCGACTCCAGCATGAACAGGACCGACTTGCCCTGCTTCACGGCCTCGGCCACACCGAGTGGTCCGAGCACGCCGTGGTTGATGGCGTTGTTGAGGAACAGCACCTTGGCGGGCTCGATCAGGATCGAGGCCAGCGGCAGCAGGTTGTGGCCCACCAGCCAGGCGACCACGTCGCCGGCCCAGTCGGTGACGACCTCGACCACCGGGCCGATGGCCTTGAGTCCCACCAGCGCCATGCCGCCGCCGACGATGCCGGCGGTGAAGTTGTCCACCAGCATCTCGAAGCCGGCCCTGGTGCGGTCCTGGATGAAGCCGTCGACCAGCTTGAGGATGTAGGCCGCGAGCGGCCCGATGATCATCGCGCCGAGGAACATCGGGATGTCGGCCCCGACGACGACGCCCATGGTGGCCACGGCGCCGACCACGGCACCGCGCTGGCCGTGGACCATGCGCCCGCCGGTGTAGCCGATCAGGATGGGCAGCAGCGTTTTGATGATGGGGTCGACCAGCTTGGCGAAGTCCTCGTTGGGCAGCCAGCCGGTGGGGATGAAGAGAGCGGTGATCAGTCCCCAGGCGATGAACGCGCCGATGTTGGGCATGATCATTCCGGCGAGGTGACCGCCGAACCGCTGGATGGTCGCTCGTGCCCCGGTGCCTTGGACTGTGGGGGTGTATTCGGTCATGGATGCTGCTCCTTCCGGGGTGGCCGGCGCAGCGCCGGCCTGGGTGATGAAAGCGCCACTGTCAGCCCCCGGACCGCAGTGACAATGTTGGATCGGCCCTGGTCACACGGACGTGGTTGCGCCGGATGTCACCCGGCGAGGGCATTCGGCTGCCGGGCAGGCCTACTGCCGCGGTGGCCCAGGCCAGCGCCTCGACCAGCGCGGCCTCCCCCCGGGCCCCGGCGGCGAGGAACCCGGCGAGCATGGCGTCACCGGCTCCCACGGTGCTGCGGGGCTCGGCCACCGGGCCCTCGCCGTACCAGATCTGGTCGTCCTGGAGCAGGACGGCGCCGTCGGCGCCGAGACTGGCCAGTACGGTGCTCGCGCCCCGCGCCCGCAGGATCTCCGCGGCCTCGATCGCGTCGCCCAGCGACACGATGGTCAGGCCGGTCGCCTCGCTGAGCTCCTCCCTGTTCGGTTTGACCAGGGCGGGGGTCTCGGCCACCGCGGCCAGCAGGGCGGGCCCGCTGGTGTCGATCGCGACGTTGATCCCCGCGCCGCTGAAGCGGCGGCACAGGCCGGCGTAGACGTCCAGGGGGACCCCGGGCGGGAGGCTGCCCGAGGCGACCACCCAGTCCGCCGAGGTCGCGGCGCTGAGGACGGCCTCGGCGACGGTGTCGAGCTCTTCCGCGGACAGGGCGGTGCCGGGCTCGTTGATTTTGGTGACCGTGCCGTCGGGCTCGGCCAGGGTGACGTTGGACCGGGTGGGTCCGGCGACCGGGACGGTGATCATGTCGATGCCCTCCGCCTGGAGCAGGCTCACCAGCCGCCGCCCCTCGTCGCCGCCGAAGGGGACGACCGCACACGAGCGGACCTGGTTGGCCAGCAGCGCGCGGGAGACGTTCACACCCTTGCCGCCCGGGTCGAGATGGGCGGCCGCGGCGCGGATGACGGCGCCGCGGGTCAGCGATCCGATCTCTATCGTGCGGTCCAGGCTGGGGTTGAGGGTCAGCGTGACGATCATGCGCGCACCACCTCGGGCCCCGCCGCGGCGATCTCGGTCGCGAGCGCGGAGTCGAGGCCCGTGTCGGTGATCACCACGTCGATCTCCGCCACCGTGGCGAAGCGCGCCAGATAGGTGTTGGTGAACTTCGTGTGGTCGGCGAGCAGCACGCTGCGCTCCGCCGCGCCGATCATCGCCCGCTTGATCGCGGCCTCGGCCGGATCCGGCGTTGTCAGCCCCTTGTCCACCGAGCACCCGTTGGCGGCCATGAAGGCGACGTCGACGTGCAGGTCGGAGAGGGGCCGCAGGGCCCAGTCGTCGACCGTGGCCAGCGTCCGCCCGCGCACCCTCCCGCCCAGCATGATCACGTTCAGGTTGGCGCGCGCGGCCAGCACGGTCGCCAGGGGAGGGGAGTTCACGATGACGGTCAGCTCCCGGTCGATCGGCAGCGCCTGCGCCAGCCTGCCGGTCGTCGACCCGGCGTCGATGATGATCGCGCCGTCCTCCGGGAGCTCCGCGAGCGCGGCTTTGGCGATGCGCTCCTTCTCCGCCGTCAGCACCTCGTCGCGGGTGGCCAGTTCGGGCTCGAACCCCAGCCGCTCGACCGGGATCGCCCCGCCGTGCACGCGCCGCAACACCCCCAGGCGCTCCAGCGCGGTCAGGTCGCGGCGGATCGTCTCGGTGGTGACCTCGAACTCCTCCGCCAGCGTCGGCACATCCACTCGCCCGACGGACCGTGCGCGACGCAGGATCTCCTGTTGCCGCTCCTCGGCGTACATGCTGTTGATTCACCGCCGTTTCAGTGTTGTTTCATCTGTATTTACACCCGTATATGTTGGATCGTCAACGGTCCGGTCCCTATCCGTTCGGTCACGGCTGGATACCGGTATCCAGCCGTGACCTGGAAGGATCCGGAGCCGGAGAAACAACCGGAGAGCAAAAGGGGATACGAAGATCACCCCTTATCCCCTCGACGCCGGGCGACGGCTGCCCGATGATGGAGTGTTTCGACCGGAACGGCGGCGCTGCCGCACGTTCCGGGACACCGTGAGAACAGACGGGGGCGGCAAGGATGACTGCGACCACCATCGCGACACAGGGCCAGAACCTGGCCTTTCCCGATGGCTTCGTCTGGGGGGCCGCCACCGCCGCCTACCAGATCGAAGGAGCCGTGCACGAGGACGGCCGCGGCCCGTCGATCTGGGACACGTTCTCCCACGCGCCGGGCATGGTCGCCGACGGCCACACCGGTGACACGGCCTCCGACCACTATCACCGCTACAAGGACGACGTCCGCCTGATGCGCGAGCTCGGCCTGCGCGCCTACCGGTTCTCGGTCGCGTGGCCGCGCATCCAGCCGAGCGGCTCAGGCCCCGCCAACGCGGCCGGCCTGGACTTCTACGAGCGGCTCGTGGACGAACTGCTCGCGGCCGACGTCTCGCCGTACGTGACGCTCTACCACTGGGACCTTCCCCAGGTACTGGAGGACCTCGGCGGCTGGACCAACCGGGACACCGCCTACCGGTTCGCCGACTACGCGCACGCCGTGCACGAGCGGCTCGGCGACCGGGTCGGCACGTGGATGACCGTCAACGAACCCTGGGTGGCGGCCTTCCTCGGATACGGCATCGGCGTGCACGCCCCGGGCCGCGCCTCCCCGGAGGACGCCTTCCGGGCCTCCCACCACCTGCTGCTCGCCCACGGGCTGAGCGCCCGGGCGCTGCGCGAGGCGGGCGCCCGGGAGATCGCCCTCACGCTGAACCTCGCCCCCGTGGTGACACCCGGCCAGCTGAACGACCCCGAGCTCGTACTGTCCGCCGAGGACGCCGAGGCGGTGAACCGGGTCGACTGCCTGCTCAACCGGCAGTTCCTCGACCCCGCCCTGCGCGGGAGCTATCCCGACCCGGTGCTGGCGATCGTGGATCGCATCGCCGGTCTGGGCCACATCCACGACGGCGACCTCGACGCCATCAGCCAGCCGATCGACCTGCTCGGGATCAACTACTACACCCCCTGCGTCGTACAGTCCGGGCCGGGCGAACCGTCCAACCCCGTCTACCCCGGGACCGAGGACATCCTGTTCAGCGGCGCCTATGCCCCGACGACCGCCATGGGCTGGCCGATCGTCCCGACCGGCCTCTCCCAGCTGCTCGAACGGCTCACGCGGGACTACCCCGAGGTCGGCCTGCTCGTCACCGAGAACGGAGCCGCGTTCGACGACGTGGTGACGGGCGAGCGCGTGCACGACGCCGACAGGACCGCCTTCCTCGAAAGCCACCTGCGGGCCGCGCACGCCGCCATCGAAACCGGTACGGACCTCCGCGGATACCTCGTCTGGTCGCTGCTGGACAACTTCGAGTGGGCGGAGGGCTACCACCGGCGCTTCGGGATCGTGCACGTCGACTTCGACACCCAGCGACGACTGCCCAAGGACAGCGCGTTATGGTATCGCGACGTGATCGAGCAGAACGGCCTGCGGAGAGAACGCGCCAAGCGCCCCACCCTCGAGGCCGTCGCCGCCCGTGCCGGAGTGTCGAGGTCGACCGTCTCCCGAGTGATCAACGGAGAGGGCACCGTCAGCGACGAGTTCCGCGCCATCGTCATGAACGCCGTCAACGAGCTCGGCTACGTCCCCAACTCGGCGGCCCGCAGTCTGGTGACCCAGCGCACGGACTCTATCGCACTGATCATCTCCGACCCCGCCGCCAGGGCGTACGGCGACGACCCGCTGTTCTCGACGATGGTCCGGTCGGCGGGCCGCGCGCTGGAGGAAGCGGGCAAACACGTCACCCTCATGCTCACGGGCTCGGCCACAAGCCGGCTCCGGGTGGAGCAGTACGTCGCCGCCGGGCACGTGGACGGCGTCATCCTCGTCTCGGCGCACGGCGCCGACCCCCTGCCGGGCGCGCTGGCCCGGATGGGCGTCCCGGTCGTGTCGCTGGGCAGGTCCTCGGTCTCGGCGGCCCTGCCGTACGTCGACGTCGACAACGTGGGCGGGGCCACGGCGGCGGTCACGCACCTGCTCCACCGGGGGCGGCGGAGGATCGCCACGATCTGCGGACCCGTGGACATGGTCGCCGCGCAGGACCGGCTCACGGGATACCGGGAGGCCCTGCGCGGCACCGGGCACCGCTCGATCGTCGCCATCGGGGATCTCACCCGTGCGTCGGGCGCGGACGCGATGCGCCTGCTGCTGCGGGACGACCCGGCCCTGGACGCGGTCTTCGTGGCGGACGACCTGATGGCGATCGGCGCCCTGCACGCACTGCACGAGGCCGGGCGGCGCGTGCCGGAGGACGTCGCGGTCGTGGGCTTCGACGACCTCGAAGCGGTCTCCTACACCATGCCGCCGCTCACCACCGTGCGCACCCTCCGGGCGGACCAGGCGACGGCGGCGGTGCGCCTGCTCCTACGCCAGATCGCCGGCGGCCCCGCCTCCTCGACGATCCTCCCCACGGAGCTGATCATCCGGAAGTCCACCTAGCGCACCTCCGCACGGGGTCAGTGGAGAGTCGCGGCCACCACGGCGTCGGGCTCCGTGCCTGCCTGGATTACCACGTCCCCACCCGGAGCCCAGACCCCGGAGCCACCGGACGTCTCGCGATACTTCCCACTCGGTCCGGCGGTGGTGGACAGGACGACCCAGACGCCGTGGGTGGCGGCCCGGTCTCGCATGTGCCCGTCTCGCCGGGTCGCCGATTCCGGACCCGCTCCGTACAGGGTGCCGGCCACGTAGGCGTCGATGGTCAACGCTGCGGTGTCGGCCGCGTGCTGCGGCACCGCGGCGTCCGCGCAGATGGCCAGGCCCAGCCGCCAACCGTCGATCTCCAGAACCGTCGGCTTCTCGCCGGGGGTGAAACGGTGGACCTCCTCACCGTGGAGGTGCATCTTCCGATATACAACCGTCGCACCCTCGCCCGTGACGGCGAGCATCGCGATGTACTCACGCCCGTCGTCTTCCCGCACCGGAGCGCCCACCAGCGCGATCGCGCCGGCACTGCCGCACGCGGCCCTGATCGGATCCAACCGTGGGTCGTCCACGGCCACGGCGGGAGCCGCAAGATCGTAACCGGTCAGCGACAGCTCCGGGAAGACCACCAGACGCGCACCCGCACGCCGCACCACCTCGGCCTGGCGACCGGCGTTGAGGGCGACGTCCAGATCGGCACACGCGGGCTGGGCGACAGCGACCATCAAAGATCCACGCATGATGGCATCATTCCAGACGGCCGGCAGGCACCACCCTCGGAGTTCTCGGGAGATGCCCTGTCGCCACCGGTGACGCCACCGTCAGGAGTGGGCCAGAGGCCGCTTCTCTGTCGCCTGGCAGCTGCGCGATGCCACGCCCCGCGTACTGATCCATGCAGCTGCACGCGCCCAGAGCCCGCCCGGCATCTCGTCCGGGCCTGAACACGCATAGAGGGTACGGCTCACGCCTTAATGCAAGAGGTTCTCGTCGCCAAATTGGAACCCCGGCAACCACCTGGCAAAAGCAGTTCTAGCTGCACCGCCTTGGCGTGGGAGAAACACTTGCGCGTCACCGTGAGTTCGACGCCGAAACCGCTGTACGGCGCGTAACGCCGAGGCGCGAAAAAAAGGGGGAATAAGAGGCGGCTGTGGCGCCAAGTACCGGGTGACCGATGCGGCGCATCAGAGGAGAAAAGGGTAGTGGCGATCACAGGGCCTCCGGATATCAGAGGGGTGACCGACGGTGAGACGATCGGCGCGTCCCTCAGCGAGCCGGAGAGGTTCGCTGGGATCTTCCAGCGGCACTGGGACGAGATTTACCGTTACATCGCCCGGCGGTTAGGCCCCGAGATCGCCGAGGACGTCGGCGCGGAGACCTTCGCCGTCGCCTTCCGCGGGCGGCAACGTTACGACGAGACACGGGCGGATGCCCGGCCGTGGCTGTATGGCATCGCGACCAACCTCATCCGGCAGCACTGGCGGATGGAACGCCGCCGTCGCCGACTGCTCGCCCAGGCGGACACCGAATGGTTCAGCGAGCCGTTCGACCAGACCAGCGATGAACGGATGACCGCCCAGCGACTCGCTCCTCGGATCGCGTCGATACTGGCGCGGCTGTCGCCCGCCGAACGCGACCTGCTGCTCCTGATCGCCTGGGCGGATCTGACGTACGAGGAGGCCGCACAGGCGCTCGACGTGCCGGTGGGCACCATCGGGTCGCGACTGCACCGCATTCGCAAGAAGTTCCGCCGGGCGTTCGGCGACATCAATCCCATGCAGTAGTTCCCGGAGGTGGATACATGAATGACCAGCAGGACATCGCTCTCATCCGCCGGTTCCGGCCGGCAGACCCGCCGCACGATTCCGCGGTGAAG
The DNA here is from genome assembly GCF_900188345.1 of Streptosporangium subroseum. Taxonomy (GTDB): domain Bacteria; phylum Actinomycetota; class Actinomycetes; order Streptosporangiales; family Streptosporangiaceae; genus Streptosporangium; species Streptosporangium subroseum. The sequence continues at coordinate 256,171 of NZ_FZOD01000002.1, forward strand.
GCCCGGGCATGGACCCGCCTGCAGCGCGAGTTCGACTCCGCCCCGGCGTGGCGCCGTTCGCTGCGAGCGCGTATCGGCCGACGTTTGGCGATCACCGGCGTGGTAGCGGCAGGAGCCGCCCTGACGGTCGTCGCGGCGCATATCAGCGGCGTGCTCCCCGACGGCACGCCTCGATCCATCCCGAACGCGACCATCCCGAACGCGACCCTACAGACTCTGGAACTGGCGGCGGTCACCGTTGAGCACCAGACCGCGCCCTCCCGGCCCGGCCCTCATCAATGGGTCTACACCCAGACGCTGAACGCCTTCGCACTCCAGCCCGGCAATGTGGTCGGCCCGGAGGCGATGTTGAAGGGGAAAGTGAAAGTAGAGGAATGGTGGAAGTTCGACGGCAGGGAGATGGCAGAGTCCATCCAGAACGGGAAGCTCTACAGAAAGCGCATTCTGCGCCCAGGGGAGCGGCTCCGGCCCGGCCGCGTTGACCCGCGGTTCAACGGTGGCACCATCGGCGGTCCGGGAACCGTGAACCGTACTCCGAACAAGCTCTACACCTACACGGCCGGATTGCCCACCGACCCGAACGCCCTGCTCGCGCGCATCAGGAAGGACTATCGCGACAGGGGCCAGGACGTGACCACCTTCGGAGTGATCGCCATGATCTTCCGGGACAACCAACTCATCCCGCCCAAGACGAATGCCACGCTGTACCGGGCACTCGCGAAGATCCCCGGCGTGCGGGTGGTCGGGAACGCCACCGATTACGCCGGACGGCGTGGCATCGGGGTGGTCTTCGACCGCGGGAGCAGATCGGGCGGCCAGGTGATCGTCCTGAACCCTCAGACCTATCGCTACATGGGAGACGCCCACCGGGCGATTCTCGGCTTCGCCGTGGTCGACAAGCCGGGGCAGCGCCAGTGACGGTGACCCAACGGCACGGACGCCCCGTGCCGGCCTGGAATTCCTATAGCTAGAGCTAGTGGCGCGTCACCGGACCTTGCTGGGCTATTTGATCTCGGCGGGTGAGCAGGCCAGCCTGGTCCCGGAGTAGTTCTGGGAGGTGGTCGTGGCGCGTAAGCCTGAGGTGTTCGTCCGTGCGTTGACGATGGAAGAGGGACGGCGCCTGCAAAGGATCACCCGCTCAGCCAAGGATCCGGTGAAGCTGCGGCGGGTGATCGTGGTGCTGATGTCCGCGCAAGGACAGTCCGCTTCCGCCATCAAGGCGTTGATGCAGGTCAGTGACGACTACGTGCGCCAGGTGGTGCACGTGTTCAACGAGCGGGGGTTCGATGCCTTGGACCCAAAATGGAGCGGGGGTCGGATGATGTCCCGGACCACACCGGCGGCTGTGTCAACACTCGATCCAAGCGCGTGTTCATTATGTCCAAGTCCAGGGACAAGAAATTCATCGAGGTCATCGAACATATTGAGGAAGCGCTGAACTCTAGCAACTCTCAGACTTTTCCACCGCTTCGGCCGGGCCATAATTGGGGTAATGCACGTTATCCGCCCAGCAGGTTTCTCCCAGTAGGCGGGCAGAACAAGGCAATCCCCGGCAACTGGGGGCTCCTGGTGCCAACAACCCGGCAGGGAAGCCGCTGACCCGTGGCACAACCAAGACCGAGGCCGACGCTGAAGGCACAATCCCGACCTATGACTACAACAGAAGTTATTTCTCTAAGAGAGAAATGCATATGGATGTGGGGACGACAAGGGAAATGCACTGGCTTCTCCCGCCGTCCCTATCGGTCCCGCCGGCGACCGAGGCTGAATACGAGATTCGCGAGAAAGAGCGTGCTCGCCACGCCTGGACCATAAACTACTGCAAATACTATATGTCGGAAAAGTATCGTGCGTCGAACAGGGCAGATAAACTACCCAAGGGAATGGGTAACTCCTGCGACGAGCACCCGTTCGCGTCAACCCTCCAAGGAGCCGGTCATGCTCAAGGGAATTTTTCCTTGAAAGCTGTAAATGCCTGGCAAAACAGCCGGCACGGGACGGAGCTCGAAAAGTTCTATACACAATTTCGAGTAGGACGAGGCACTAAATTCTGGGTGCTCATCGAATCTTAAGATTCGCCAGATGCACCCGTCCTAGGACTCGGGCGAGGAGTGGCATTGCCAAACTTCTCGCCCGCTTTCCTCTCGCCGTCGTCGTACAGAATCTGGATATCTTCTATGAATGCCCTTCCTGCCGAAAATCAACAGAGTCTCCTACGTGAACATGGACTCCATGGCTTCTTTATGGCCCAATGGGTCAGCATCGAAGACATCGGCGAGGTGGCCCGGCGGCTGCACATCGAAGCGGAGACGACAGTCGTGTGCGACTTTCAGGCTGCCATGGAATTCTACGGTTATAAGTCCGGGGGGTCGCATCGGGCTTGGATTACCCGCCTTGCTCCCGGCTGGTCCCTAGTTCTTTATCTCAATGGATTGAGGTCATCTCCGGAGGCCCTCAGCCTAGGCGGCCAGCGCGTTTTCGATGTCTCATGCATCTACGGTATAGGAGAAATCGATGAACTCTCCTACATCCACGATGGTGTATGGGATGGAACCATCTACGATGAGGAAGAATATCGCATTTACTGGGAGGATCTGAGATATGACCTTAATTCACTAGAAGGGCAGCTAGAGGAGTATCTATGTGTCTTGGGAAGAGTCAGTGGGCGGTTTCTCGACCGCGACTGGTTTTCATCGCAGGGGCTGCTGGGCATCATTCCCGAATAAATGCGCATGTCTCATTTGCGAGCAAAGGATGTGTCGATCCCGTTGTGAGGGATGTGAGGCTCTCTGGCCTTGATAGCCCGTGTCACACCGAACTGTTCAGGCGACGCAGCCGTGGCGTGAATCGATCTTGTGGATTTCGGAGGCAACCTGGCCGTAATGCCAGGTCAGAGTAAGCGTTGGTAGGGATCAACAGCGGTCTTGAAAATCGCTAGTGGCGCGTCACGCAATCTTGGTGGGGTAACTGGTCCATGAGCGGATTGGGGAACTGGCCGTGAAGCTGACCTTGGGCTGGGCGTGCCGGTTGTGCCAGCGGACATAAGCGGCGATGGCGGCGTTCTGCTCGAGGTGGCTGCGGTGGTCGGTGCCGTTGAGGGCGAAGTAGCGCAGCACGGCGAATTCGGACTCGATCCAGTTCAGCCAGGAGGCGTAGGTCGGCAGGAACACCAGCTCGACGTCGTTGGCAGCGGCCCAGGCTTTGACCTGGGGATGCTTGTGCGGCGAGTAGTTGTCCACGATCAAGTAGAGGGTGCCGCCGGGCCAGCGGGCCCGCAGGGACTTAACAAACGACAGAAACTCACGCCAGCGCTTGCGCTCACGGATCCGGTAGTAGATCTTCCCGGTGGCCAGGTCCAGGGCGCCGAGCAGCTGCATGACCCCGCCGTAGCGGTTGTAGGTGGCCCGCAGGCGGCGGGGGTTCTTGCCCAGCCGCCAGGCCTTGCCCTTGCGGGGCCGCAGGTTCAAGGGGCCGAACTCATCCACGCACACCACCCGCCCGTCCTTGGGCGGGGCGTCATAAAGGGCCAAGATGCGCTGCATCTTGGCGACGAAGTCGGTGTCATTACTGCTCTTCCATGTCGTGGTGCTCTGCCATGACACCTTGCCGGCCTTGAGGATCCGCGCCAGGTGCTGGCGGCTGATCGAGGTCACCAGCCGTAGCTCGACCAGGTGGGCGGCGAGCTTGGACAGGCTCCAGGTGGAAAAGGCGGTGATGCCCCACTCGGCGGGGGTCGTCCGGGCGATCAGGCAGATGCGCTCGCGCAGCCATTCACTGATCCTGCGCGGACATCAGCACCACGATCGCCCGCCGCAGCTTCACCGGATCCTTGGCTGAGCGGATGATCCTTTGCAGGCACCGTCCCTCTTCCATCGTCAACGCACGGACGAACACCTCAGGCTTACGCGCCACGACCACCTCCCAGAACTACTCCGGGACCAGGCTGGCCTGCTCACCCGCCGAGATCAAATAGCCCAGCAAGGTCCGGTGACGCGCCACTAGCTACGGCCAGGGCAAGCGTTCGTTGAAGCTTGGTGGAACGGCCTGATCACCACTCCGGACGGGTCGTGTGATCCCTGGAGTTCGATGGTGAGGAACTCAAGGCGACGTCGCCGGCCTTGAGTTGTCCGGCCATCGCCGCGAGTTCCAGACCGCAGCCGAGCCGCTTGCGCTCGTGGACGACCAGGGTGACTGCGACGAGGGAGGATCAAAGCTAGCGGGCGGGACCACACCGTGCCCGCGCCGGCGACGCGGTTACGCAGAGAACCATCCCCGCAGGCGCGGGGCCGACGATTGAAAACGGCCCCACGGCCGACATCAAGCCGAACCATCCCCGCAGGCGCCTGCGGGGATGGTCTGGACATCAAGGCTTCACAGACGACTACGAGAAATCGGCCCCCCGCGGGGATGGTCCCCGCTCGCTGTACGGCGCGGCCGGGTTCGGTAGCTGGCTCCGTGCCCGCGGGGATGGTCTCTTTGAGATCCTCGTGCCACCGGTTCGGAGCTATCCGGTGACTTCCACGCGTTCTGCTTGTATTTCTATGAGGCGGCGATCACCGTGGTTGAGGGCAATGAGCTCATTATCCGGCTCTGGCGCTTTGGCCGCCCGGTGGGAGACCTTCCGGCGTAAGTAATCGTAGAGCTCGACGGGAAGCGTGGCCTTTCTACAGGCGCGGGTAATCGATAGCGATCGGATGGAGTCCGGCGGTTACCGCGGGATCAACGCCGCCACCAGTCGTCGAGTGGGGTGACCGGTACGGTCCGCTTGTGCCGGGTCGCGAGGTAGATCGACTCCACCTTCGCCGCCAGGTCCTGCGGGACGTCGAGACCTTCCAGGTAGTCGTCGATCTGGGCGTACGTCAGGCCGAGTGCCACCTCGTCGGGCAGTGCGGGCCGGTCGTCCTCGAGGTCGGCGGTCGGCACCTTCTCCCAGACGCTCGGCGGTGCGCCCAGCTCCTGCAGCAGGGCGGCGCCCTGGCGCTTGGTCAGTCCGGTCAGCGGGGTGATGTCGACACCGCCGTCGCCGTACTTGGTGAAGAAGCCGGTCACGGCCTCGGCCGCGTGGTCGGTGCCCACGACGAGCATGCTCAGCTGCCCGGCGATCGAGAACTGGATCACCATGCGTTCGCGGGCCTTGATGTTGCCGCGCACGAAGTCTCGTAGTTTGGGCTCATCGCCCAGCAGTTCCCGCACACCGAGCGCTGTCTCGGCGGCGACGGCGTCCGCGCCCGGCTTGACGTTCACCGCGATCGACCGGTCGGGCTGGATGAACCCCAGCGCGATCTGCGCGTCGTGCTCGTCGGCCTGCACGCCGTAGGGCAGCCGCACCGCGACGAAGGTGGCCTCGTGTCCCTCGGCGCGCAGCTCCTCGCTGGCGAGCTGGCACAACCTGCCGGTCAGCGTGCTGTCCTGGCCGCCACTGACCCCGAGCACGTAGCCCTTGGCCGGGGTAGACCGCAGGTAGTCCTTGAGAAAGTCGACCCGCTGCCGGATTTCGATTTTGGGGACGATGGTCGGCTTGACGCCCAGCTCAGCGAGGATCTGCTCCCGTAGGTTTGCCATCCAGGTACTGTACTGGCCGAGATCGAACCGCGAGAAGGCGGCTTCGAGCGGAGCCCGTGGAGCGCCCTCCGGCGACAGGGGAGGGCGTCCCATCGAGCTGGGCCGACGGCTCACAGAGGCGTCTATCTGGTGATGGACCAGCCGTGGATGCGCTTCAGGGCGAGGGCGACCTCGACGAACCGCTCGCCGTCCAGGATCGAGCCTTCGCGCCGGATGTCGTCCTCGTCAAGGGTGAAGACCCGGTCCAGACGCAGGTAGGAGACGCGGTTCTCCTTGTCCCAGCGGCCGAGGCCGATCTCCAGCCACTCGTCCGGGTCGTCGTCGTCACCGCGGCTGGACAGCATCATCGCGAGCAGCTGGCGTCCGTGGCGGCCGACGACCAGCAGCGGCCGGTCCTTGCCCCGATTCGGGTCCTCCTCGTAGGGGACCCAGGCCCAGACGATCTCGCCGGGGTCGGCGAGCCCGTCGAGATCGGGGGAGTAGCTGAGGGTTGCCGCCCGGTCTACGCGGTAGACCTCCCGGACTGCACCGCGGGCCGGCCTGGGATCTTCGCCATGATCATTCACGGGGACAGCCTATGGGAGACCGCACATTTCGACCAAAGTCCGATGCTTCAACCGGTCGTGTATTTCGACCGAGAGGTGGCCGTGCGCTTTAACGCGGTTCACCCGGCCCTGTGCTTCAACCAACGGTGCGCTTCGGCCGGCCCTGCGCTTCAACCAACAACGCGGTTCACCCGGCCCTGTGCTTCAACCAACGGTGCGCTTCGGCCGGCCCTGTGCTTCGGTCGGCCGGGCGCTTCGGCCGGGGAGGGTCGCCGCCGGAGAGGGCAAAGGCCTGGCTCAGGTCTGAGCCAGGCCTGATCGATTCTCCCTCAGCCGCCGCTCTTGCGGCGGAAGGAACGCTTGCCCCCAACCGGGCCATGGGCACCGTGGATCTTTGAGGAGTTCTTCCCCTTGCCCCCGGCGCCCGCCTCCGTCTGGGCGAGCTTCTTACGCTCCAGGGCCTCGCGGAACTTGCGCTTCAGCTCATCCTCGGAACTTTCGGGTTCCGGTGTGACCTCAGACATACGGACCTCCTGATCTGGACGGGCAGTCCAACCCCGGCCAACCGGAACATCCTCTCATGCCCTAAATAGAGATCCGGTTTGGTCAGTGCATGCCCGGGGCCATCATCGGCGGCGGGCCGGCGAGGTGGCCGACGGCCCTGCCACGGCGATCACCTCGCGCGATGCCGTCGTGGTCTGACGCCCGTCACCGGAGCCGGCCCGGGCGGCACCGGCGATGATCGCTCTCCGAGGGCGCGCACGGCCGCCGGGCAGGGTGCTGGGCAAGCCACTGAAGCTCGGTCCCGGTACGCTGGTCTCGCTGCTGAAGCGTCTTGAGATGATCGGGTATATCGGGCGGTGGCGCGACGGCCGGGGCGAGCGCGTCCCGGTGGTCTCGCGCTCAGTCCGGAGGGCCGAAAGCCGCGGCCGGGCGGAGAGAACTCCGCCGGCGACCGTCAAAAGCCGTCGTCAAAAGCCTGGGGATGGACCCGGTGGAGCAGTGGGAGCTCCGCCGGTCGCCGATCCGGGTGATCACCGCGGCGAACGATGCGAATTGCTGATCCACACGGAGAGGACAGGAAGCTCATGGCTGGTAGTCACGGAGGAAGCCCCAAGTCTTGGCTTGCGGTGATCATCATTCTGGTGGGGTTCGCCGTCGGGGGCGTGGCCCTGTGCGTCGGCCCCAACTGGATGGTGTTCTGGGCGGGAGCGGTGATCATCGCGATCGGCGGTGTGGTCGCCCTCGTGGTCGACATCTTCTCCGATGTGATCGTGGACGCGCCCCGGGTGCCGATGGACCACGCCAACCGCGGCAACTGAGCGGCGGCGGGCGGCTGGTCAGGTGCCCCGCAGAGCTTCCTCGACCGAGGGGGAAATCTCGAAGGCGGGGCGCAGGCCGGTGATGGTGAGGATCCGCTCCAGGGTGCCGTGAACGCCGACGAGGGACAGATGGATGTCCAGGGCCTGGCTCCGCTGGAGGCTCAGGATGAGCTCCCCGACGCCGGTGGAGTCACAGAAGGTGAGTCCGGTGACGTCGATGACCACGGAGGACGCTCCGGACTCCCAGGCCTTGGCCATCTCGCTGCGGAAGACGGGGGCGTACTGGTAGTCGAGCTCTCCGCAGGCCTGGACGACGAACGCCGTGCCGTGCAGGCTCGATGAGGCCGTGAAAAAGGGCATGCTTCGCTCCTGAGGCCCGCGGGTGGCAGGGCGGGCCCCTATTTCCTACCAGTTCCGCGGTCGTTATGACGTACTGGAGCTCAAGTGAACCGGTAGAGCAGCTCGGGGCGCCCCAGCCCGCCGTACTGCGGAATCCTGCGGGCGGCCCCGATCTCCGTCAGGTATTCCAGGTAGCGGCGGGCGGTCACCCGGGAGACGCCGATCGCCGTGCCCGCGGTCTGCGCGGATAGGCCGTCGGGAGATCTGCGCAGTTCGGCCAGGATGGCGTCGAGGGTGGCCGGGGTCATTCCCTTCGGCAGCGAGTTGTGCGCCGGGCCCCACAGGGAGCCGAGGGCGCGATCCACCTCGGTCTGGCCGCTGGCCTCGCCCGAGCCGTCCACGGACGACCTGAACTCCGCGTAGCGCATGAGTTTCTCGCTCAGCGAGGCGAACGTGAACGGCTTGAGCAGATACTGCGCCACCCCGACCGACACCGCGGATCTGATCACCGACAGGTCGCGCGCGGAGGTGACCGCGATGACGTCGGACAGGACGCCCGCGGCCCGCAGCGCCCGGCACACCTCCAGGCCGTGCATGTCGGGCAGGTAGAGATCGAGCAGGATCAGGTCGACCGGGTGCCGCCGCAGGAAGCGCAGCGCCTCTCCGCCGGACCTGGCCACCCCCGCCACCCGGAAACCGGGCACCCGCTCCACAAAAAGTCGGTTCGCCTCGGCGGTGATCTCCTCGTCCTCGACGACCAGCACCGAGATCATGAGACGACCTCTCCACGCGGAAACGACCCATGCGGCAGCGATTCAGGTGACAGCGATTCAGGTGACAGCGACCCGTGTGGCAGCGGCAGCCGTACGGTGAACACCGCGCCCGGCCCGTTGCCCACGTCGATCGCGCCGCCCAGGCGGTTCACGGCCTGCCCGACCATGGCCAGTCCGAGACCGCGGCCGTCTCCCTTGGTGGTCCAGCCCCGCCGGAACGCCTCGCCCGCCGTGACGGGGTCGAGCCCCGGGCCGCTGTCGGCGACGCTGATCAGGAAGGTCGTCTCGTCGGCCCGCAGGCTCACCTCCACCCGTGCGGGCGGGACGCCCGCCATGGCCGCGTCCACCGCGTTGTCTATCAGGTTGCCGAGGATCGTCACCAGGTCCCGGTCGTCCAGGCCGATGTCGTCGAGCTCGGTGTCCGGGCTGATCACCAGTTCCACGCCGCGCTCTCCGGCCTCGGCGCTCTTGCCCAGCAGCAGTGCGGCGAGCACGGGTTCGCGTACGGCCCCCATCACCCGGTCGGTGAGCTGCTGTGCCGCCTTGATCTCCGAGGTCGCGAACGCCATCGCCTGTTCGGTGCGCCCCAGCTCGACGAGGGTGATGACGGTGTGCAGCCGGTTGGCCGACTCGTGGGCGGCGGCCCGCAGGGAGTCGGCGAAGCCTCGTTCGGCGTTGAGTTCCCCGGTCAGGGACTGCAGCTCGGTGTGGTCGCGCAGGGTGACCGCGATTCCGAGGGAGCGGCTGCCGGAGCTGACCATGGCGACGTTCACCACGAGTGTCCGCTCGCCTGTCATGTGGATCTCGTCGGTCCGGGTCCTCCCGCTCACCAGCAGGTCGGCGAGGGAGGCGGGCAGGCCCAGTTCGGTGACGTGCACCCCGCTCACGTCGCCGTGCAGGCCGAGGAGCTCCCGGGCGCCGTCGTTGCACAGCGTGACCCTGCCCGCGTCGTCGACGAGCAGCAGTCCTTCTCGTACGGCGTGCAGGATCGCATCGTGGTATTCGTACATCCGGCTGAGCTCCGCGGGGCCCATTCCGTGGGTCTGGCGGCGCAGCCGGGTCCCGACCAGGTAGGTGCCCGCCCCGCCGGCGGCCAGGCCGAGCAGGCCGATGAGCACAACGCCGGCGATCTGCCCGCGGGTCCTCATGCTGATCTTGTCGATCGTGATGCCCGCGCTGACCAGGCCTTTCACCGTGCCGTGGGCATCGCGTACCGGTGTGACGGCGCGGACCGAGGCGCCGAGGGTGCCCGTGTAGGTCTCGGTGAAGGTCTCACCCTTCAGCGCGCGGGTGGTGTTGCCGAGGAAATGGCCGCCGATCTGGGTCGGGTTGGGATGGGTGTAGCGGATACCGGTGGGGCTCATGATCGTGATGAAGTCGACCCCGGTCTCCCGCCGGACCCGCTCGGCGTACGGCTGCAGGACGGAGGAGTCGCCGAGGCCCGCCAGGACCGAAGGGGACTCGGCCACGCTGATGGCCACGGCCTCGGCCTTGCTGTTGGCCTCCTCGGCGAGCAGGTCTCCGGCTTGGGAGAAGGCCAGCAGCGCGCTCCCCGCCACGGTGACCCCGACCACGACGGTCTGCAGCACGAGCATCTGCCTGGCCAGACTCCAGCGGTGTATCCGTCTCGGCAGCTCTCTCACATCCACAACCAAAATGTACGCAATAGTGACTTGGGTCACAGGGTGAAGTCATAGTCGCTCGGCCAGAGTTTTTATCTAGACCCGGAAGACCGAGTGTCTCTTATGTCCCGAGATCGTACTCATTATCTCTATATAGCCGTAATTGTCGCAGTGATCGCGGGGATCGCGGTCGGGCTCGCCGCCCCCGAGGTCGGTCAGGACCTGAAACCGCTGGGCACCGCCTTCGTCGCGCTGATCAAGATGATGATCAGTCCCATCATCTTCTGCACCATCGTGCTCGGCGTCGGATCGGTCACCAAGGCCGCCAAGGTCGGCAAGGTGGGCGGCCTGGCGCTCGGCTACTTCCTCATCATGTCGACCGTCGCGCTGGCCATCGGCCTGATCGTGGGCAACCTGGTCGATCCCGGCCAGGGCCTCCAGCTCACCGACGAGCTCCGCAAGGCCGCCGAGGCCGAGGCCGTCAAGGGCGGCGAGAGCGACACGGTGACGTTCCTGCTGGGGATCATCCCCACCACGCTGGTGTCGGCGTTCACCGAGGGGCAGGTGCTGCAGACGCTGCTCGTCGCGCTGCTCACCGGATTCGCCCTGCTGGCCATGGGGGAGCGGGCCACGCCCATCCTGAACGGCATCGGGCACATTCAGCGGCTCGTCTTCCGAATCCTCTCCATGATCATGTGGGCCGCCCCGGTCGGCGCCTTCGGCGCGATGGCCGCCGTCGTCGGCGCCACCGGCATGGACGCGCTCAAGAGTCTCGGCGTCATCATGCTCGCCTTCTACGTGACCTGCGTGCTCTTCGTGTTCGGCATCCTCGGGCCGATGCTCTGGGCGGTCGCCAGGGTCAGCCTGGTCTCGCTGCTGCGCTACCTCGCCAGGGAGTTCCTGCTGATCCTGTCGACCTCGTCCTCGGAGTCGGCCCTGCCCCGTCTGATCGCCAAGATGGAGCACCTCGGCGTGAGCCGTCCCGTCGTCGGCATCACCGTGCCGACCGGTTACTCCTTCAATCTGGACGGCACCGCCATCTATCTGACGATGGCCACCCTGTTCGTCGCGAGCGCCACCGGCGCCCCGCTCGCCTTCGGCGAGCAGATCTCCCTGCTGGTCTTCATGATGATCGCGTCGAAGGGCGCAGCCGGGGTCACCGGCGCGGGCCTGGCCACCCTCGCAGGCGGCCTGCAGTCGCACCGCCCCGACCTCGTCGACGGCGTCGGCCTCATCGTCGGCATCGACCGCTTCATGTCCGAGGCGCGGGCGCTGACCAACTTCGCGGGCAACGCGGTCGCCACCGTCCTGGTCGGCACCTGGACAGGTGAGTTCGACAAGGAACGCGCGGCCGAGGTGCTGTCGGGGCGGATCCCGTTCGACGAGACCACCCTCCTGGACGACGACAACGACCCCCCGCCGCCCCCGCCCGCCGAGCGGTCCGACGACCCGGCGCTGTCACCGGCGTAGCCGTCACCGTCCGAACAGCCCGTGAATCCGAGCCCGCACCTCCCTCAAGAAAGGTGCGGGCTCGGATTCACGGCTTTTCCGGCCCAGGCGGGGAACAACCCTGCGGGCCTTGGCCTCTTGCCGTTGCGCCGGTTCATCGGTCCCTGAGAGCCCACCATGCGCATGCTCGAATCGGTGAGATCGCGCCGACGGCGTTCCAACCGCCGGCTGCGAGTCCAAACACCTCCAGCGTGCCGCGTGGCTTTCGGGGCTGCGGCATAACGGCTGGATTAGCATGGCATCGATCACATCTCATGATCAATCTGTGATGTGAGGCGATCTCCCCCCTCATGCTGTGAAAGCCGAGGTCGAGGAGAGACCCATGTCCCGCAGACATGTTGTTACCACGGGATGCGTCCTAGCGATCACCGCGCTGGCCCTGACGCCCGTCCAGGTCGCAGCCCGGTCCCGACCGGCGGACGCGTCGATGGCCCGGCCCGCCTGGAAACCACCGCCGGGCATGATCGAGGCGCTCCAGCGTGACCTGAGCCTCAGCAAGGAGCAGGCCCAGGCCCGTCTGATCAACGAGGCCCGCCTGGCACCGGTCGAGGCGAAGCTCCGCAGCCTGCTGGGTGACCGCTTCGCCGGCTCCTGGTTCGCGGGAACCATCGCGCAGAACCTCGTGGTCGCCACCACCGACTCCTCCGACATTCCCCAGATCACGGCCGCGGGCGCACGGGCCGAGGTCGTCACCCGATCCCTGGCGGACCTCGTCGGGATCAAAAAACATATCGACGGCACCCTTCCCACCCGCCGGCAGGCGGGAACCGTGCGCTACGTCGACGTGAGGACCAACAAGGTCGTCGTCCTCTCCAAGGAGGTCGCTCAGGCCACGAACGTCCTGGAAAGTTCCGGTGTGGATCCGGTCGCGGTGAAGGTGGAGGCGTCCGAAGAGACTCCCCAGCTCCTCGACGACATCGTCGGCGGCATCCCCTACTACATCGGTACCTCGGAGCGCTGCTCTATCGGCTTCTCGGTGACCCACGGATCCCAGAACGGTTTTGTCAGCGCCGGTCACTGCGGGAAGAAGGGCGAGACCACAAGCAGCACCAGTTGGAGCCCCCAGGGCGTCTTCGAGGGGTCGACCTTCCCGGGCAGCGACTACTCCTGGGTCGCCGTGAACGCCAACTGGACGCCCAAGCCGGAGGTGAGCAACGGCAGCGGCACCGTGAGCGTCGTCGGCTCCAGAGCCGCCATCGAGGGCGCCTCGGTCTGCCGGTCGGGCTCCACCACCGGCTGGCACTGCGGCACGATCCAGCAGCGCGACACCAGCATCACCTACCCCCAGGGCACCGTCTACGAACTGGTCCGCACCAACGTCTGCGCCGAACCCGGCGACTCCGGTGGCTCCTTCATCTCGGTGGACCAGGCCCAGGGCGTCACCTCCGGCGGCTCCGGCAACTGCACCAAGGGCGGCGTCACCTACTTTCAGCCGGTCAACGAGATCCTCACGGTCTACGGTCTGAGCCTGGTGACCACCACCGGCACCACCCCGCCGAGCACCACCCCACCGGGCACCACCCCACCGGGCACCACCCCACCGGGCACCACCCCACCGGGCACCACCCCGCCAGGCACGACCCCCCCGAGTACGGGCGCCTGCACCGGCCTGCCGAAGAACGTCACCGGCACCCTGAACAATGGACAGATCGTCTACCAGCCGAGCAACCGGAACTATCGGACGACCGTCGCCGGTCTGCACTCCGGCTGCCTGGACGCCAGGGAGGGGGTCGACTTCGACCTCTTCCTCGAGAGATGGAACGGCCGGAGCTGGAACACGGTCGCCGTCTCCGACAGCCCGAACCCCGACGAGAGGATCGACTACACCGGCGCGGCCGGCTACTACCGTTACCGCGTGGTCTCCGCGAGCGGCTCGGGTCCCTACACCCTGAAATACAAGACACCGTAGGAGGAACGCCCTCGTTCAAGAGCGTTCCGGGTCAACGGTGTGAACGCTCCCGGCTCCCCGCCCAACCACGGTGCACGCCTTCCGGCCTGGATCGGCGCTTCTCGCCGATCCAGGCCACGGTCTCCTCCGTCCACCCCACCGTCGCCCTCGCCGCCATGGCGGTCGAACTGCGCCAAACTTGACGGTGACCGGACGGATGCCTGCCGAGGAGACCGCACCATGCCCTTTGTCGTCGATCTGACCCGTGGAACCGTCGAACGGGAGGATCGCTCCGCTGAGGCGGGTCACTTCGGTGGATCCATTCTCGGGTTGCGGCTGCTCGCCGAACGCACGCCCGCCGGTCTGGATCCGTACGATCCGCGGGCGCTCGTTTATGTCGCGGCCGGCGTGCTGGGGGGCGTACGGGGACCGGGGCTGGCCAAGTCGGTGTTCCTGGCCAAGTCGCCGCTGACCGGGGTGGCCGGGGAGACGCACGCGCTCGGCCCGTTCGCGGCGGGCCTTCGCGGTGCGGGCGCCGAGGCTCTGGCGATCACCGGCAGGGCGGAGACGCTCTCCTACCTCCTGGTCACCGGCGGCCACGTCTCGATTCACGCCGCGGAAGAACTGCGGGGGCTGGGCACCGCCGCCACGACCGACGCCCTGCGCGCACGCCACGGCCAGGACGCGCACGTCGCGGCCATCGGGCCGGCGGGGGAGAGCCTGGTCCGCTACGCGAGTGTGGTGACCGACTACGCCTTCGCCGCCGCGAGATACGGCGTGGGCGCGGTCTTCGGCTCCAAGAACCTCAAAGCGATCGTGTGCGTGGGAGACGCCCCGGCCTCCGTCGCCGATCCGGACGCGCTGGCCGGCCTGGCCGCCTTCTACCGGGAGGCGATCCCCGGTAATCAGCTCGCCGCGCTCCAGCACAGCGAGCCCGGGTTCGCCGGGTGGGTGGGGGAGACCCCGCAGCCCGGCTACCTGGCCGTGCGAAACTTCTCAACCTCGGGGGCGAACGATCTGCGCCCCATCGCCCCGCACGCCTACGACGGGCGGGCGGTGGCGACCGAGGGCGGGTGTCCCGGCTGCCCCAATGACTGCCTCAAGGTGTACGCCCCGCAGGAAGCGCCCGAGCGGAGGTCCGGCGGGCTGGGCCAGGAGGCGGTCCTGTCGCTCGGCTGGAACCTGGGGATCGACGATCTCGACACGGTGCTCGGCGCCAACGCGCTCTGCCACGACCTCGGCCTCGACCCGGTCTCCCTCGGCGGGACGCTCGCCTTCGCGATGGAGTGCGCCTCCCGCGGCTTGCTGCCCGCGGGACCCGCATTCGGCGACACCGGCGCGCTCGACGGCCTGATCCGGGAGGTCGCGGCGCGGGACGGAGCCCTCGGCGACCTGCTCGCGGAGGGATCGGCCCGCGCCGCCCGCCGGATCGGACCCGGGGCGGAGCCGTACGCGATGACCGTCAAGGGCGCCGAGGTGCCGTGTTTCGACCCGAGGGCGCAGCCGGGGATCGGGCTCGGCTACGCCGCGGCTCCGAACGGCCCGCGCTACGACGCGCTGGAGCACGACCTCGACTTCGATCCCGAGCTCGGCCTGCCGTACTCCTTCCCCGAGGCGGCGCGGATCGGCGTCGAACCCGCCGAGGCGGTCACGCTGGACTCCGGGCGGGGGCGCCGCAGTGCTCGCCTGCTGCGGCTGTGGAGCGCCCTGGACGCGCTCAACCTCTGCGTCTTCGCCAGCTCTCCCACCAGGCCGCTGACGATCGACCACCTGACGTCGCTGGTCACCGCCGTCTCCGGGGCGAAGTTCACCGTGGAGGATCTGCTCGACGCCGGTCAGCGACGGCTCGACCTGATGCGCGCCTACGCGTCCCGGGAGGGAGGCGGGCCGGACGAGCTGCCCGGCCGCTTCCATGACGAGGCGGTCACCGCGGGGCCGTACGCGGGCGCGGTGCTGTCGCGCGACTCCTTCGCGCGGGAGCGTGACGCCTTCTACGAGGAGCTGGGCTGGAGCGACTCCGCCGCCGTCTGACCTTTTCCTCTCCCGCTCGACGAGATCACGGCCGGGGTCGACGCGGGCGGATCCGCCTGCTGCTTCCTCGACCCCGCCGAGGTCACCCCGGGACTCGTCCGGCCGCCGGTCCCGGGGGAATCGCATGGGCGTGACCTCGGCGTTGACACCCCCGGGGAGGCGTCCTAGCTTGTGCAAGATCAAACGATTGAACCGATAATCAACACCGAGGAGGGGTGGATGTCCGTCATCGACTCCCACCAGCATTTCTGGAACCTGGAGACGGGTTCCTACCCCTGGCTGACGGCGGAGCTGGAGCCGATCTTCCGTACCTTCGCCCCGGAGGAGCTCATCCCGCAGCTCGCCGCGGCGGGGGTGGACCGGACCGTGCTGGTCCAGGCGGCGGACTCCTACGCCGACACCGACGCCATGCTGGCGCAGGCCGACGCGTACGACTTCATCGCCGCCGTGGTGGGCTGGGTTCCGCTGGACCGGCCGGACGAGGCGGCCGAAGCGCTGGAGCGGTACGGCAGGCACCCGAAGTTCGCCGGGGTCCGGCACCTCATCCACGACGACCCCGACCCCGACTGGGTGATCCGGGACTCGGTCGTCGAGGGCCTCGGCCTCCTCGCCGCGGCGGGGCTGCCCTTCGACGTGGTCGCGGTGCTGCCCAGGCACCTGGAGCACGTGGCGTTCCTCGCCGAACGGGTGCCGGGCCTGCGGCTGGTCATCGACCATCTGGCCAAGCCGCCGATCGCGGAGAAGGGCTGGGAGCCGTGGGCGTCGCTGATCGCCCGCGCCGCCGAGCACCCCAACGTCTACGCCAAGGTCTCCGGTCTCAACACCGCCGCCGACGCCGAGAGCTGGACCGCCGAGGACCTCCGGCCCTACGTCGAGCACGCGGTCGAGGTGTTCGGCCCCGAGCGGCTGATGTTCGGCGGCGACTGGCCGGTGTCCCTGCTCGCGGGCGACTACGCGAAGGTGTGGAAGGAGACGGGCATGCTCCTGTCGGGCCTCGACGAGGCCGCCAGGAACGCCGTCCTCGGAGGCACCGCCGCCCGCTTCTACGGGATCGAGAGCTGATCGTCCTTGACCCGCTCGCCGCGGCCCTGACCATCCCCCGGAGCACCGGCCGTCGATCGCGATCGGCAGGACGGGAGCCGTCGTCGACGTCGTCCACCGGCCCGCCTACCGTGCGGCCGGGCCGGAGGTGGCCGGCCGCACGGCAGGCAGTCCGCGGCCACGTCGTACGGAGGCGGAGGTTCGGCAGAGGAGGACGCTCGCCCCTCAGGCCGACCTGCGCAGGAAGTTCAGGCTCCTGGCCAGGGGGAGAAGGTCGACGCCGAGGTGGCGCAGGATCGACACGGAGGCGTTCGAGCCGTCGGCCAGCAGGCCCCTCAGCAGGTCCTCGTCCGTCACCCGGCTCCCGGAGCCGCGCCAGTTCATGGCGACCTCGACGACCTTTCTCGCCCTGCCCGTGAGGGGGAGGTCGCCGACCGGGCCGACGAGCACCACGTTCAGCGGGCGGACGCGGGAGCGGCGCAGCCGCCACGCCAGCGGGTCGTCCCGCCGGACCGGGATCCGGCGGCGGATCTCGTCCAGGTCGATGCCGAGGGTGGCCAGCAGTTCGCGATCACCCGCCCGGCGTTCTCCGATCTCCGTGCGGACCGCCTCGGGGGTGACCGTGAAGCCCGCCACCGGCCAGGATTCGGCCAGGGCGAGCAGGAACAGGTCCTCGTCGAGCGTGGTGCGGCCCTCGTCGAGGGCCAGAAGACCGGCACGGACCGTGGTCCGCCGGGCCTCCGGGGTGAATCTGGCGAACATCGTCATCTCCCGCCGTCGACGATCCGGTGTGCGTGCTTCCTGTGTGCCGTCTGCCGTTTCACGCCGAGTGCCGCGGCGATGGTCTCCCACGACGACCCCTGGAGCCGGGCGCTGGTGACGTGCACCGCCTCGAGCTCCTCGAGGAGCCGGCGCAGCGCGGCCACGGCGGTCAGCGCGGCCACGGGGTCCTTGCCGTCGACGGCCTCGGCGAGTTCGGTTACCGATCCCATGGTGTCAGCATATGCTGACACTTCATTTTTGTCAGCATATGCTGACAAAAATGTTCGGTGATCGAGGGCCGGGCGACGGGCGGTCTCCATGCGCGTTCACCGGCGAGACGATAACGTTCGGGGAGTGGACAGGATCTTCACGCTCAGAGAGGCGAGGGCGCTCATGCCCGCCCTGCTGGAGCGGACCGACGAGTTCGTGAGCATGCGCGGAAAGCTGGCCGAGCTTGCCCACGACCTCCGTGAGGACGGTGTGTCGGAGTCCGGCGGGCTGCCGGAGGCGAAGGCGTTCGAGGCGCGCCTGGACGAGATCCTCGGCTGGTTCGAGGCGGAGGGCATCGAGGTCAAGGGCATCGCGCCCCTGCTGGTGGACTTCCCCTCGATGCTCGACGGGGTCTCGGTCCGACTGTGCTGGCTCGAAGGGGACCGCGACCTGGCCTGGTATCACCGCGACGAGCTCGGATTCGCCGGCCGCAGGCCCCTTCGCTGAGCGTGGACGTTACTCGATCACGAGGTTGACGGGGATGTTGCCCCGGGTGGCGTTGGAGTAGGGGCAGACCTGGTGGGCGGCCTCGACCAGGGCGGTGCCCTGCTCGCCGTGCAGCTCGTCGGGCAGCTCGACGCGCAGCGCCACGGTCAGCCCGAAGGTCCCGTCCCCCCGCACGAGACCCACCTCGGCGGTCACCGAGGCCTCGGAGGCGTCGAGCTTCATCTGCTTGGCGACCAGCTGCAGCGCGCTGGCGAAACAGGCGGCGTAGCCCGCCGCGAACAACTGCTCGGGGTTGGTGCCCTCGCCCGATCCGCCCATCTCCTTCGGTGAGGCGAGTGTCACGTCGAGACGGTTGTCGGAGGACACCGCCCGTCCGTCGCGGCCGGAGGCGGTGGCGATGGCGGTGTAGAGCGCGCTCATGGGTTCTCCTTCTAGGTTTTCAGCAATTTCATTGTGCACGACCTAATTGCCCACAGTCAATTTTGGTATGCTTCCCCCGTGAAAATGTTGCTGGAGAATCAGCTCTGCTTCGATCTGCACGCCGCGTCGCGGGCGATGGACGGTGTCTACCGGGGGGCGCTGCGCGAGCTCGGCCTGACCTATCCGCAGTATCTGGCGATGATGGTGCTCTGGGAGCGTCAGCCGGTGACGGTCAAGGAGCTCGGGGAGGCTCTGCGACTCGACTCCGGGACGCTGTCGCCGCTGCTCAAGAGGCTGCAGGCGGCGGGGTTGGTAAGCAGGGAGCGCAGCGCCACCGACGAGCGTTCCGTGCTGGTACGGCTCACGCCGGAGGGTTCGGAGCTGAGGCAGCGGGCCCGCGAGGTTCCTCGCAAGATCTTCGAGGCCACCGGCCTCGATGCCGCCGAGGGCAGGGAGCTGCAGCTCACCCTGCGCCGCCTCACCGCCTCCCTCGACGGCGCGTCCCGATGATCACGGCCGACGACGTGCGCCGCGTGGCCATGGCGCTGCCCCGGACGGAGGAGAAGATCGTCAGGGACCGGGTGACGTTCCGGGTGGGGAGGATCGTCTACATCGGGATCTCGCCGGACGAGACCTCGATGGGCTTCGCCTTTCCCAAGGAGGAACGGCCCGCCCTGATCGCGGCCGAGCCCGAGAAGTTTCACATGCCCCGGCCCTCCGACGAGCGGTACAACTGGGTGCGGGTGTGGCTGGGCGCGATCGACGAGACCGAGATGCGCGAGCTCGTCGAGGACGCCTGGAGGATGGTCGTGCCCAAGCGCCTGCATTCGCTCCCAGGCCGGCACGCTACCCCTTGAGGTTCCTACAGGTCCATATGGGCGCGGTGGGATGCGCCCCGAGCCGGACAGAAGGGAAGGGCGCCCGGTTGTGGCCACCCCTGGCAGGATGCCCTCATGTGCACCCAGGCAGAGGTAAGGGCGTCTTTCTTGGCGTTGGAGAAGGCGATCGCTGGGCTGGAGAACGACGTCAAGGGGCCGGCCGCCGACGTTAAGGCGATGCGGTCGGATGAATAATCGGCACCCGCAATCTCAGGCCCCACGAGTGCCTGGCTCGTCCGACGGCTCACGTAGGCGGGCGACAACGCTGTCCTGTTCGTGCACGCGCCGATGTCTCGGCTGCACGGTCACCGGATGGGAGATGCGCATTCAGCCCTGGGCCGACGTGGAATCGCGCGCACGGTTCAGCGTGGCCAGGGCTTCTTCGGACGGGCTGCCCGGTTCGGGGGCCAGAACCAGAAGCTGCTGGCCGGGGGACCCGCTGACGTGGAAAGCGTCCCATCTCAGGCTCACCCGGCCGATGCGCGGGTGACACAATTCCTTGATCTCGTTGCGTCTGATCCGGACATCGTGGCGGCTCCACAAACGACGGAACTCCGCGCTGTGCGACGACAGCTCCTCAACCAGGCTGGTCAGGATCGGGTGCTCGTCATCGGCTCTCATCGCGGCGCGCAGAAAGGCCGTCTTGTAGGAGGCGGCCTTCTCCCAGTCCGCGTAAAGCTCCGGTGCCCCCTCGCTCAGAAAGATCATGCGCAGGCAGTTGTCTTTGCAGTCCAGATCCTCGAAAAGGGCGTCAACCAGCGGATTGGCGGCCAACACGTCGAGACAGTGACTGATCACGAATACCGGGGTGTCGGTCCACCCCCTCAAAAAGCGGGCCATGGCGGGATTGATCTGTTCTCTCTCGGTGATCACCGCGGGTGGCCGGGTGTGCGGGCGGGCAAGCTCGTAGAGGTATCTCGACGCGTCGGCGTCAAGCTGCAACGCCCGAGCGAGCGCCATCAGCACATGGTCGGACGGGTTCAGCTCGCGGCCCTGTTCCAGACGGGTGTAGTAGTCCGTGCTGATACCAGCCAGGAACGCGACCTCGTCACGGCGCAATCCCGGCGTGCGGCGGCGACCGTAAACCGGTAGATCGACTTCCTTGATGGTCACCAGTTCACGCCGAGCGCGCAAGTACTCGCCAAGGCGATTATCGATGTCCATCATGACATTTTATTTCGTAATTTTCACTGACCATGCCGGGCCTGAATGATTGAGCCGTAATTATTGCCAGGTCATATCAAGTAGTCCCCCGGATCGGGCAAAGACATGCAAGATCCACGGTGAATCATGTATTTCAGCCGGACCCACGGCGGGGAACCCCGCCCTTTATCTCTATCGCGGCCGGTGGAGAGAGGCATGGGTCAGTGGGATCGGCCATTAGACGACAGGCGATGACGGGCGGCACGGTGCGCGGCGGTAACACTCCGTCATGCCTGAACCCCAGGTGCGAGCAGCCCACAGCACGCTCGGCTTCCGCTGGACGAGACAGACCGAGCGGGTGGTAAGCATGCCGAGGCTGCCCGCCGTTCGGCGCACCTGCCGTCGGCTCAGCGGACATCCGTGCGTCATCGTGGCACCTCTTCTCCGCACAGGCCGAGGTAGCGAGCGATGTGACCTGCGTCATAGGTGCCGGGCCCCCATGTTAGCCACGCAGCTGGGCTGTAGCTTCTCGCCAGGGGCGGCGGAATCATTTCGGGGCGTTACTCCACGCTCGGATCAGATCACGATGGGTGATGCAAAGCCCCTCGGCTGAGGCGTCTCAGAGAGTGACAGCGTAAATCGCTGGCGACGACCTCAGACCTGTCAGAACCCCTCATCCCCCTCGAAGTTCCTCTCGAAAAGGATGGCGATGAACCTGCACAACAACTGGTCGATACTCTTATGGCGGCCGGCCACCCTGCTCACGTGGATGGTGGTGGCCGAAGGCCCCGCACACGTGTTGACCAACAGATCAGTGACCGGCATGTGGGATGGACTTCCACCCCACGAGGCGTCGGCCTCCACGAAGTTTCCTTGCAAAAGCATCGATGACAACGAATACCCACGAGGAGGAGGTGACCATCTCTCAAAGGCCGGGCCGCCGCCTTCCCCGTCCTCGGCGACAAACTCCTCCGACCGACTCCGTCTCAGTTCCTCATGGGAAACCCACAATCCCGCCGGAGGGCCGCCGACCGGCTCGATAGTCCGCAAGAGCGGCCTCCGGCATCACCTGCGTCTGCTGCATCCGAACCGTGCGCGCCAGCCGGCTCGCATGAAACCACCGGTTTGGCACCAGTGCAGGCCGCACTCGATCCGAGGCCAGATCACCGTGCTGGCGGGTGTCATGGTCGCCCTCACCCTTGTCACCGCTGGGGCGGGGATGTATTCGATGACCCAGCCCGGCACCACCCGTTCGCGAAACGGCCTTCATCAGGCCGCCCTGGTGACCGACGACGTCCACCCGGGACCGGCAGCCGGCCACTCGGGGCCACGTGTCCGCGACGTCCGCCTGGCCGGGATCACGGCACCGGGCCTCGCGGATTTCGGACGGCCTGACCCCCTCCAGCTGATCATGGCGCTTGAGTGCGCCGGGCTGATCGCCTTAGCCATGTGGGTCACCTGGAAGACGACCGGCAAACTACTGCGCCCCGTGGAGGTCGTCAGCGCCGAACTCGCCATGGTCGACCTCAGCGCCTTACCCGCTCGCACCTCCGAACCGCGAAACGCACGAGAGATCACCCGCCTGTGTCACTCGATCAACAACCTTCTCGAACGCCTGCATGAGACCAAGCAGGAAATCGAGGAGATCGGGGACCGCCGCCGGCAGAGCGTCTCTGACCTCGCCCACGAGCTGCGCAATCCCATCGCAGGATTGCGGGTACAGCTGGAAGAGGCGCAAAAGGATCCCGGCCGGGTCCAGCTGCCCGAATTGCTCAGCACGACCTTGAACCAGGTCAATCGGCTTCAAGCGATCATCGATGACATCCTGTTCCTGGCTCGCATGAAGACCTGTCCACCCACCGAGCGGCAGCAACTCGATCTCGCGGTGCTCGTCCAGATTGAGATCGCTCAACGGTCCGATCGCCACAGAGTAGGGCTTCAGCTCACACACGGCACCACCGTCACCGCCGTGCCGTCCCAGATCCGCCGGCTGCTTGCCAACCTGTTGGACAATGCCCAGAGACACTCCAGGCATTTCGTGTGCGTCGAGGTGTGCGCCACCCATGCCATCGTCGAGCTCGCGGTCAGCGACGACGGACCGGGAATAGCCGAGGCCGACCGAGAACGGGTGTTCCACCGTTTCACCCGGCTGGACGACGCCCGCCGGCTCGACCACAACGGCACCGGCCTCGGCCTGGCCATCGCCCGCGACATCGCCCACGCACATCACGGCACCCTCAGCGCCGAAGAGAGCACCACCGGCGGATCACGTTTCATCCTTCGGCTTCCCCACGTCCGACCAGGTGAAATGGGGTCTTTATGAGGCTGAAGCATTCTTCGCTCAGACGCCGCGTGACGCTGTACACCGGCATGGCGGTGGGTGCGCTCTGCATCGTGTTCGCCACCGTCTTGTTGTTCGTCTTGAACGAGATGGCTACCCAGAACCTCACCGCAGAGGTCACCGCCCTGGGTGAGATAACGGCGTACAACGTCGGCCGGGGCGTGTTCGTCAATCCGCTTCCGCCTGTCTCAAAGAATTTGATCCACCCCGTGCAGGTCGTCGATCCGCACGGAAGGGTTGTGGCGGCAACCAGAGATTTGCAGCACAGGCCTGTCATGGCGCATTTCACGTCCAAGACATCGCACCAAGGGGCAAGCGAAGTCGTCTGCCATTCGGTCTTCCCAACCGGCAGTTGCCACATCGTCGTCGCGCACCAGGTGTATCGCGACGGCGACTGGACCATCTACAGCGCCGCACCGACGCTGCCGTTCTACGTCTACCCGAGCGTGATAGCCATTTTGACCGCGGGAGCGGTCATCTTCACGATTGCGATGGCCTACGGGGCGCGGCGCACCGTGACGACATCTCTCAAGCCGGTGGACACCATCCGGGCTCAACTGGATCACATCAAGAGCCACAACCTGGGCTGCCGGGTGCCGGTCTCCGGGGCCAAGGACGAGATTCACCGGCTGGCCTGCAGCGTCAACCAGACGCTGGACCGGCTGGAGGACACGCTGGGACAGCAACGGCGATTCTGCGCCGACGCCTCTCACGAACTGCGCACTCCAATCGCCGCCATCCGCGTCCAGATGGAGGACGCCTTCCTGGCGCCGAAGGAGGTCGATACAGCCCAACTGTGCAACGCCGTACTTCCGAGCGTCGAGCGGCTCCAGTCGATCACATCTGACCTGCTGACGCTCACACGACTGGACGCCGGCACACCGTGCGAGCGACACCCGGTGGATCTGGAAGAGCTCGTCGCCACGGAGCTGAGTGGTCACCAGATCAACAAGAAGGTCGTCCAAAACCTGACCCCCGGCGTCACGGTGATGGGGCATCGATCACTCCTGGGCCGATTGATCGGCAATCTGGTCCAGAACGCTCAGCGATACGCCTCATCCACGGTGACAATCACCGTAGAGCGAGAGGAAGGCGACCCAGAATACCCGGAGGGCGTCGCGCGGCTCGAGGTCCTCGACGACGGCGCCGGAATCGTCGCCGACCAGCGAGAAGCGGTGTTCCAGCGGTTCACCCGCCTGGACACCGCCCGGAGCAGGGACGCCGGAGGCGTCGGCCTCGGCCTGCCCATCGCCCGGCAGATCGCCGAGAACCACGGCGGCGCGCTGACCGTCCAGGACAGCGATCAAGGCGCGCGCTTCGTCGTCCGCCTCCCGCTGTACTCGTAGGCCGTTTCGTGTCCGGCGGTCAAGCACGGCCTTGACCAATCGCGCGGGCTCGGAGGGGACACGCCTACCCTCGGCAGCTTCTGGATCTGGGGGCCGTCGGACGAGCCAGGCACTTGTCGGGCCTGGATGCCGACTGCGCCGGCTGGAAGCGTTGAGTTGAGTCGGCCGATGAGCGCCATCCGAAACGGCGCAGGTCACACTTGACATGACGTTTCAAGCAGGCGAGCCGGCCGTACATCAGTGGAGCCCGAGCCGTCCGACCGTGCTTGAGGAACTGGCCGCGAACTGAACGCCATTTTGTGGGCGGTCACCGGTGGACCGCCCACGGCGGGTCATCTTCGACAACCCGACCGTGATCCGGCTTGCCCGCGAGTACGGTGCCACACCGGCCCAGATCGCCTTGTCCTGGCTCGCCGGGCTCTCCGAGAACGTGCTGCTGATCCCCGGTACGGCGTCGCTTCAGCATCTGCGGGAAAACGTCACCGTCGAACGCATCGAACTCGACGATGACGCCATGGGCCAACTCGATGCAGCCTTCTCTTGAGTCGTCCGTGGCCTACCGCGTCACGTCCACGGTTCCAGCTCCCCTTCGCAAACAGGCCGACCGGCATGAAGCCCCGCGGCGGCATCCGTCGTTCATCGTGATGTCATGTCCTGGGTGCCGACCACGGAGAGCAGCCGGAGCGCGTTGTGGGAGAGGCTGCCGCGTTCGGCGGTGAAGCAGACGAGGTACTGGTCGCGCATGGGGACGGCCAGAGTGTCGCAGTTGAGCTGCAGCGTGCCGACCACAGGGTGCTGCATGATCTTGTGGTGATGGGAGCCGCTCTCGACGTGGTGGTCGTCCCACATCTCGGCGAACTCGGCGCTGTGCTTGTGCAGCGTGTTGACCATGGTGCGGATCTGTGGGTCGGTGGGGTAGCGGCCCGCGGCGACGCGGAGCTGGCCGACCGCAAGCCGGCCGAACTCCTCGGCGCCGGTCATGCCGTAGTGCCGGGCGTCGGGGTCGGGGTGGAGGAAGTGGCGGTAGATGAGGTTGCGGCGGGCCGGTGGCACGGCGGAGAAGTCCTCGAACAGCGCGGCGGCGAGCGGGTTCCAGGCGATGACGTCGTAGCGGGCGTTGACCACGAACGCCGCGATGTCGGTCATGTGCTCCAGCAGGTTCAGCACCGTCGCCGGCACGTCCGAGCGTGGTCCGGTCGGCGACTCCGGGGCGACGCCGGCGAGTTCGAAGAGGTGGACGCGTTCGTTCGTGCTGAGGCGCAGGGCGCGGGCCAGCTCGCTCAGGATCCGCCGGGAGGGGCGGGATCCGCGGGCCTGTTCCAGGCGTGCGTAGTACTCGACGGAGATGTGCGCGAGCCCGGCGACCTCTTCGCGGCGCAGCCCGGGTGTGCGCCGTGCGGTGCCGGCCGGCAGGCCGACGTCCTGGGGTTGCAGCCGCTCCCGCATGGTGCGCAGGAATTCGGCCAGGTCGTTGTGGTCCATATATGCCAGTATCGTCCTTGTCGCGAACGTTGCCAGGCACAGACTGTGCGTGGATGACCCAGAGGTCAGCAGCTAGACGTGACCGAAGTCGATCCGCAGCACGCCTCGGGGTCGCCGGCGTACCGGCAAGTCCGAGGCGTCCGCGGCTTAGCCGACACGTCACGGATGGATCTGTGAGCCGAAGCCGAGGTCGAGGCGGATCGACTCCAGGATGACGAGAGTGCTGCTGGCGGTGAACACGTCCGCTGCGGCCAGCACTCCGGTGTACTTCGCGACGACCGGTGCGGCGGCGTAGTCGGTCACCGCGTCCAGGTACGTCTTCACCGCGGCCCAGGCGTTCGCGCCGTACTTGGCGAAGTACGGCGTCGGGTCGACCGTGGCGAGGGCGGTGCGCGCACTCTCGGCGATGTCCGTGACGTACTGCTGGTGCAAGATCACGTCCTTGCGGTTGCCGAGCCGGCCCAGGTGCCCGGCGATGTAGTGCTTCCACGGGTAAGACAGGGCGGTGGCCGGAGCGGCCATGAAGCCGGGGATGTCCTCGCTGAGGTTGAGGTTGTAGATGGGCACCCAGCCGGGCAGCGCGACGTCGACGAGCATCAGCGTGTCGTGGTCGGGCAGGTGGATGTAGATGTTGTCCGGGCTGTGGTTGGTGCCGTGCCAGGCCAGCTTGATGCGTTGCCCGCCGACGCGCAGCATGTAGTCGTCCTTGAAGGTGACGTCTGGGGCGGGCCGGGCCGGGTCGTTGTCGCGCAGCAGCAGCCGCCTGGTCTCGGCGTGGCCAATCCGCACGACGTTGCGGCCGAAGAGCGAGGACGCGCCCAAGTGGTCGGCGTGGTGATGCGAGTAGACCAGGTGCGTCACCTTGTTGGAAACGCCGTTGGCAGCGGCGATCTGGTCGATGGCCCGCTGCAGGTTGTGCCCGATGGTCGGGGGTGCGTCGAACAGCACAACGCCGTCGTGGGTGGTCAGGAACGCCGCCTGGTACGTGCCGTCGGTGACCCAGTACAGGTTCCGCTCCACCCGCCCGACATAGTAGCCCTGCTCGTTGAGGGTGGGGCCGAGCGCCGACGGTGGGACGGGCGCGTAGTCGGGCAGGGTGGTCTCGGCCGCCGCGGGTTCGGCCAGAATGCCGCCCGCGAGCGCCGCGATCGACGGTACGGCCATGACGGCGGCGGTGCGGGCGAGGAACGACCGCCGGCTCGAGGAGTGGTCGGATGCGGACATGGTTGTCTCCATTGAAGGGTGAAGAGTGAGCCGTGGACCGCCCGCGGGGGCGGTCCGGTGATCTCAGCCGACGGTGAGGGCGTCCTTGTGAGCGGCCAGCCAGTCGCGGAAGGTCTGCAGACCCGGGTGCAGGTCCCGGACGAGGCCCAGGTCACGGGCGCCGGTGAAGGTGTCGGCGGCCTCGGTGTAGTACTGGAACATGTTGCCGATCTCCGCGGCGGCGGGAATGCCCAGCGCGCGGAACTGGTCGTGGGTCAGCGGCCGGTAGGCCACCGGCTCGCCGTGCAGCTCGGCGAACGCCGCGGCCAGGTGCTCGCCGGTCAGGTGCTCGCCGGCGATGCTGACCGTCGCGCCGATGAACTCCTCGCCACGGGCGAAGATCGCCAGTGCGACCCGGCCGATGTCCTCGGCGGCGATCCCCGCCAACGCGCTGTCACCCATCGGCAGGGTCAGCACCAGGCGGCCGGTGTCGTCGCGGCCGGGGGCGAAGCCCTGCAGGAACGCCTCCCAGTAGAAGGTGGTGCGCAGCAACGTCGTCGGCACGCCGAGGTCGACGAAGAACCGGTCCGCCTCAGCCTTCGCGTCGAAGTGCGGAACGGTGTAGGACCCCTCGAGTACCGGCACCCGCGCGTCGGTGACCGGGATGTGGGCGCGGGTGTCCTCCAGCGTCGACCAGATGACGTGCCGCAGCCCGGCGTCCTTCGCTGCCCGCGCCGCGTTGCGGGCCTGGGCCAGCTCCGTCTCGGCGGACATGCCCTCCCAGTAGTTCGTCACCACGTACGCGCCGTGCGCGCCGGCGAACGCCCGGCGCAGGCCGGCCTCGTCGCCGAGGTCGGCCTCGACCACCTCGGCGCCACGACCGACCAGCGCACGAGCCTTGTCCGAGTCTGTGCGGCGGGTGATCGCGCGGACCGCGAACGGGCCATCCGGGTCCTCCAGGATCGCGCTCGCCAATCCGCCACCCTGCGCACCCGTGGCCCCGACCACCGCGATGATCTTCTTCTCGGACATCTTCGGTCACTCCATATCCTGTCAATGTGACGGGCTCTTTTGCCCTGTCACGACTCGATTGTGCGAGCGCACCGGAGGGGCAACCAGGCACGGATTGGGCGAGGCTCATCGCAACATGATCAACAAGGCGGGCTCGGGGTAAATCGCCCGGGTTAGGTGGAGACTCGTTTCCCCGAGAGGATCGAGTTCACGGCACCGAAGTCTCCCTACCCCGCTGAACTGTGCAAACGTGCGGTGCGGATGGTCGCCGAGGCCCGGCCGGATTACCCGACCGAGTGGGCCGCGATCAACGCGGTCGCCGCGAAGCTCGGTATCGGCACCGCCGAGACGTTGCGCAAGTGGATCCGCCAGGCCCAGATCGACGAAGGAGTGTGGCCCGGGACGACCAGCGATGAGTCGGCCGAGCTGAAGAAGCTGAGCCGCGAGAACGCCGAGCTGCGCCGGGTCAATGACATCCTGAAGGCCGTCTCGGCTTTTTTCGCGGCCGAGCTCGACCGGCCACACACGCACTCGTGACCTTCATCGACGAACACGCCGCCGTGTTCGGAGTCGAGCCGATCTGCCGTGTCCTGACCGAGCGCGGCTGCGCGATCTGTCCCAGCACCTACTACGCCGCCAGGTCCCGGCCGCCCCACCGATCGGGTCAACCGGGACTTCACCGCCGCCCGGCCCAATACCGTCTGGGTCGCCGATTTCACCTATGTGGCCACCTGGTGCGGCCCTTCCCGTCCCAGGAAGCCCCGCTGGGATGGCCCCGGGTCCGGGAGACGCGGCCTTCCGGATTCGGAGGGTCTCGCCGGTGGACCTTCAGGAGGTCCCGTCGAGATAGACCTCCCGGGCCAGTTTTGTCACCTGGGCGGTGGAGCGTTGCCAGGTGGTCGACGAGGGGTGGGCGGTGAGCAGGACCATGATCCAGCGCTCCTTCGGGCCGACGAGCCCGGTGGTGTGCAGCACCGGGTGGCCGTAGTCGGGGACCGGGCCGGTGGCGGCGGGTGTGAACAGGGCCGGGGTCGTGGAGAGCTCCGCGGCGGTGGCGATCGGCGTGGCGGGGAGTCCTGCGGGGGCGGTGGACGCCGCGGGCGCGGAGGTGTCCGACGTGGACTTGAAGATGGTCTTCCTGCACCGGCCGGGAGGCGTCGAGCCGTACCCCGACCAGCCCTGCTTGACCGCCCACGGGCCACGGACCCCGCGTGGGATCCCGAAGAACTGGTCGAAGCCGTCGGCGCCGCACTGCCCGGCTTCGCGCAGGTGACCCAGGATCAGGCCACTGACCCGGGGGTCGGCGCGGTCGAGCAGGTAGCGGTAGGTCTTGGTGATGTCCAGCGCGCTGATCGAGGTGTAGCCCCAGTAACCCGGCCAGCCGGCGGGCGGGGGAGTGGTGTCGGTCAGCTGCAGCTTGCGCGCCGTCCGTTCGATGATCTTTCCCTGGCCACCTCGGTTCCAGAAGGAGGTCGCCGCGTTGTCGTCGCTGACCCGCAGCATCGCCTTGAGCAGCGCGAGGTTGCTCGTGGAGACGCTCTTGTGCGCCTCCAGGTAGTCGATCGCGATGAGGATCTTCACCACCGACGCGGAGCGGAACTTCCGGTGCGCGTAGCGGTTCGAGGTGATCTTCCCCGTCTGGCGGTCGAAGACCACGTACCCGGCGGTGACCCCCGCGGGGACCTGCGGCGTGCCGGAGGCGGCGGCGGAGACCGGTCCGGTGGCCGCCAGGAGGGGGATGGCTGTCGCGAGGATCGTCAGGAAGCGCTTCACCCGCAAATGCCTACCAGATCCGGGCGGGTCCCGTGGGGTGCGCCGGGTGATCGAGCGGATCCAGCCGGTCGGCGACCGTTAATCCCCGCCCTAAAACCAACTAAACATGTAGAGATTATGGGGTTTGGTGGTATTATTGAAACATGTCGGCAGCTTCTCTCCATCTCGCCGTTGCTCTCGACGGCGCCGGATGGCATCCGGCGGCCTGGCGTGACCCCGCCGCCCTTCCGAAAGACCTGTTCACCGCCGCCTACTGGGCAGGGCTGGTAACCGAGGCCGAGCACGGTCTGCTCGACTTCGTCACCATCGAGGATTCCCTCGCCCTGCAGAGCACCCGCCTGGAAGGCCCCGACGGACGCGTCGACCAGGTGCGCGGGCGCTTCGACGCCGCCCTCGTCGCCTCACGGATCGCGCCGCTGACCAGCAGGATCGGGCTGGTTCCGACGATCACGACGACGCACACCGAGCCCTTCCACGTGGCCAGCGCCCTGGCCACCCTCGACTACGTCAGCGGCGGGCGGGCCGGATGGCGCGCCCAGGTCTCGGGGCGCAGCACCGAGGCCGCCCACTTCGGCCGCCGGGACATTCCCGGGCTGCGGCTGGAGAGCCTCGACGACCCCGAGACGGTCCGCCTCATCCGCGAGCTGTTCGACGAGGCCGCGGACGCCGTCGAGGTGGTGCGCCGCCTCTGGGACAGCTGGGAGGACGACGCGGTCATCCGTGACGTGCCCACCGGCCGCTTCATCGACCGCGACCGGCTGCACTACATCGACTTCGAGGGATCGCGATTCAGCGTCAAGGGGCCTTCCATCGTCCCGCGGCCACCCCAGGGGCAGCCGCTGGTCACCGCGCTGGCCCACGCCCGGGTGCCGTACGAGTTCGCCGCGCGCAGCGCCGACGTCGTCTACATCACGCCGCACGACGCCGAACAGGCGCGCGCTATCGTGGAAGAGGTCCGGGGGTTCGGCAACGACGTGCTGAAGATCTTCGCTGACCTGGTCGTCTACGTGGGCGAGGACGCCCGCGAGCGCAAGGCCCGGCTCGACGAGCTCGACGGCGCCGACCACGCCTCCGACGCCGCGATCTTCACCGGCACGCCCGGGGAGCTCGCCGATCTGATCCTGGACTGGCGCCGAGCCGGTCTGGACGGGTTCCGGCTGCGCCCCGCCGTACTGCCGGCCGATCTCGGCGCCATCACCAGGGGACTGGTGCCGGAGTTGCAGCGACGCGGTGTCTTCCGCACCGCGTACGAGGCGGCCACGCTCCGCGGTCACCTCGGACTGCCCCGTCCGGCCGGTCGTTACGCGGGGAGCCGCTGATGATCACTCCCGGTTCGAAGTCCGGTGTCTCCACGCTCAAGGAGATTCGATGAAGCAGGTCATCCTCGCAGCCCACTTCCCGGGCGTGAACAACCACACGGTCTGGAGCGATCCAGCCTCGGGCAGCCAGATCGACTTCGCCGCGTTCGCCCATCTCGCGCGGACCGCCGAACGCGGCAAATTCGACTTCTTCTTCCTGGCGGACGGCCAGCGGCTGCGCGAGCAGCGCGGCAGGATCCACGATCTCGACGTGGTCGGCCGCCCCGACGCGCTCACCGTGCTCGCCGCCCTGGCCGCGGTGACCGACCACCTCGGCCTGGCCGCGACGATCAATGCCACCTTCAACGAGCCCTACGAGGTGGCCCGCAAGCTGGCCACCCTCGACCACCTGTCCGGTGGCCGGGCCGGCTGGAACATCGTCACCTCCTCCGACGCGTTCACCGGGGAGAACTTCCGCCGGGGCGGCTTTCTGGACTACTCCCAGCGCTACGAGCGCGCCGAGGAGTTCCTGCGGACCGCCCGCGAGCTCTGGG
The DNA here is from genome assembly GCF_900188345.1 of Streptosporangium subroseum. Classification (GTDB taxonomy): domain Bacteria; phylum Actinomycetota; class Actinomycetes; order Streptosporangiales; family Streptosporangiaceae; genus Streptosporangium; species Streptosporangium subroseum. The sequence continues at coordinate 287,731 of NZ_FZOD01000002.1, forward strand.
ACTCCTGGGCCGAGGAGGATCTCGTCGCCGACCCCGTCGCCGGCACGTTCGCCGCGGAGGGCGCGGGGGCGTTCGCCCATCACGGCGCCCAGTTCGACATCGGCGGCCACTTCACCGTGCCGCGCAGCCCGCAGCGCTACCCGCTGACCATCCAGGCGGGCGACTCCGAGGAGGGCCGGGAGTTCGCCGCCTCCACCGCCGACGCCATCTTCTCCCGGCACAGCACGCTGGAGGCCGGTCAGGCCTTCTACCGCGACATCAAGTCCAGGCTCGCCGGGCACGGCCGGTCCCCGGACTCCCTGAAGATCCTGCCCGGGGTCACGTTCGCGCTCGGCGACACCGACGCCGAGGCCCAGGAGAACGCCGACCACATCCGCCGCCAGCAGGTCAGCCCGCAGACCGCGATCCTGCTGCTGGAACAGCTGTGGAACCGCGACCTGTCGTCCTACGACGCCGACGGCCCGCTGCCGGCGATCGACCCGGACGTCTCGGAAGACTCGATCATCAAGGGCCGCGCCCGGATGTACCGGGATCCACTGAAGACGGCCGCGGAGTGGCGGGCCCTGGCCGAGGCGAAACGGCTCGGCATCCGCGACCTGATCATCGAGGTCACCGGCAGGCAGTCCTTCATCGGCTCGCCCGCGCGGGTCGCCGAGGAGATCAACGAGTTCGTGCAGACCGACGCCGCCGACGGCTTCATCCTGGTGCCGCACCTCACTCCGGCCGGTCTGGACGGCTTCGTGGACAAGGTCGTGCCGCTGCTGCAGGAACGCGGGGTCTTCCGCGCCGAATACGAGACGAACACGCTACGCGGCCATCTGGGGCTGGAGAACGACCTGTGACCTCCTTTCCGGGGCCAGAACCCGAGGTCTCCACGCTCAAGGAGGTTCGATGAAATTCCTTGCCATCACCCTTATCGTGCACGGGCCGAACCCGATCACCGGTGAGCTGAAGTCCACCAACGCGCGCCTGCGCGAGGTCGTGGAGAACGCGGTCCTGGCCGAGGAGCTCGGCTTTGACGGCTACGGCGTCGGAGAGCGGCACGAGCGCCCGTTCATCTCCTCCTCCCCGCCGGTCGTGCTGAGCCACATCGCCGCCAGGACGTCCACGATCAAGCTGTTCACCGCGGTCACCACGCTGAGCCTGCTCGACCCGGTCCGCGCCTACGAGGACTACGCCACCCTCGACCACCTGTCCGACGGCCGCCTGGAGCTGATCATCGGCAAGGGGAACGGCGCCGCGCAGGCCCAGCTCTTCCACGTGACCGCCGAGGACCAGTGGGACCGCAACCGGGAGGGCTACGAGCTGTTCCGCCGCCTGTGGCGGGAGGACAAGGTGACCTGGTCCGGTAGGTTCCGGCCCTCCCTGGACGAGGCCGAGACCTGGCCGCGCCCGCTGCAGCAGCCGATCCGCGTCTGGCACGGCAGCGCCACCAGCAGGGATTCGGTGGACCTCGCCGCGCAGTACGGTGACCCGCTCTTCTCCGCCAACGTCAGCAACCCGATCGAGCCCTACGCCGAGCTGATCCGCCACTACCGGGAACGCTGGGAGTTCTACGGCCACGACCCGGCGGACGCCCTGGTCGGCGCGGGCAGCGCGGGCTTCTACACCGCCAGGACCTCGCAGGAGGCGATCGAGACCTACCGGCCGATCTTCAACGCCCGGCTGGAGCTGTTCAGGAAGGTCGGCGTGACCCCCGTCTTCCACACGCTGGAGGACGCGATCGAGCGCAGCTCGATCCTGGTCGGCAGCCCACAGCAGATCATCGACAAGGTTCACCGTTATCACGCGGCGTTCGGGCACGAGGTCATGCACCTGCAGGCCGACGCGGACGGCCTGACCGACAAGCAGCACCGGGCCGGGCTCGAGCTCTTCCAGGCCGAGATCGCCCCCGTACTGCGCCGGGAGATTCCCAGCAGGCCCTTTCCCCGCCCCGGGGACCCGCAGCCCGCGAGCCCGCGGCCCGCGAACGCGCAGCACGGGAGGCAGTCATGACATCCCTGTCGATCCTGGATCTGGCACCCATCCCCTCCGGGGGCACGGCCGGCGACGCGCTGCGCAACACCCTGGACCTGGCCAGGCGCGCGGAGGCGTTCGGCTACCACCGCTACTGGGTGGCCGAGCACCACTTCGCCCCCGGCGTCGCGAGCGCGGCCCCCTCCGTGCTGATCGCCCTGGTGGCCGCGGCGACCAGCACGATCAGGGTCGGCGCGGGGGCCGTGCAGCTCGGGCACCAGACCGCGCTGGCCGTCGTCGAGCAGTTCGGCCTGATCGACGCCCTGTATCCGGGCCGTATCGACCTCGGCCTCGGCCGGTCGGGCCAGCGCAGGACCGAGCTCGCGGAGCTCGCGAAGAAGACCCCGCCGCCGCCCAAGCCCGCCAGGGTCGTGGATGGACTGCTCATCCCGGAGGGGTTCTCCTTCGCCGCGCTCGCCGCGTCGCCGCTCTTCGCGCTGTACGGCTCGCTGCTGCAGCAGCCGGGTGCGGAGAGCCCCGACTTCGCCGATCAGGTGGACGACATCGTCGCGCTGCTGGCCGGGACCTACCGGTCCGCCGAGGGGCTGGCCGCGCATGCCGTACCGGGCGAGGGCGCGAACCTGGAGCTGTGGGTGCTGGGCAGCAGCGGCGGGCAGAGCGCGCAGGTGGCGGGGGAGCGCGGGCTGCCGTTCGCCGCGAACTACCACGTCAGCCCGTCCACCGTGCTGGAGGCGGCCGACGCCTACCGGGCGGCCTTCAAGCCCTCGAAGACCCTGGCCTCGCCCCACCTGATCGTCTCCGCCGACGTGGTCGTGGCCGAGGACGAGGACACGGCCCGCGAGCTCGCCTCGCCGTACGGGCTGTGGGTGCGCAGCATCCGCACCGGCGCGGGCGCGATGCCGTTCCCGACGCCGGAGGAGGCCGCCGCCCACGAGTGGACCGAGGAGGACCGCACCCTGGTGGCCGACCGGCTGGACACCCAGTTCGTCGGCTCGCCGCGGACGGTGGCCGAGAAGTTGCGCGTCCTGCGCGACGCCACCGGCGCCGACGAGCTGCTCGTCACCACCATCACCCACGACCACGCGGACCGGGTCCGCTCCTTCGAGCTCCTCGCGGAGGAGTGGCGGAGGAGCTGATCGCTCGGGGCATGTCCTGCCGGACGGGTCCCGACGTCGCCGTGCCCCGTCCGGCAGGATCGGGCACGGCGGCCAGGGGCGGCCCCATTCGGGCAGGGCATCCGGCGAGGGAACCGGGCGGTGGCCGCCGGCCGTCCGGCACCTCGGGCGTGCCCGGTGATGAAGGCGGCGGCGCCGGTGGGCAGGCGACGACCCGAATAACATGTATTACCGATTGACTTTGTAGGTTATATATCTGAAGATGGGCGAGACCCAGTCTCCAGCCGTGAATGAGGTCTCTCGTGTCCGCTCCCGTCGTCGACGTGGGGGTGCGGCGCCGGGCCGTACGGGCGCAGCCACGCGTTCCCCGGCCGTTCGCCGCCGCCTGGAAACGCCTGCTCAGCCCGCTGGTCATCGTTGTGCTCTGGCAGATCGCCAGCAGTACCGGCCTGCTCCCCGAACGTCTCCTCGCCTCACCCGTCAAGATCGTCACCACCGCCACCGACCTGATCCAGACGGGCGTCCTGCCCGAGGCGATCGTGGTCTCGCTGCAGCGCGCGGCGATCGGCTTCACCCTCGGCGCACTGGCCGGAATAGGCCTGGCACTCATCGCCGGGCTCAGCCGGGTGGGGGAGAACACGGTGGACCCGCTCCTGCAGATGCTGCGGGCACTGCCGCTGTTCGGCCTGATCCCGCTGTTCATCCTCTGGTTCGGGATCGGCGAGACGCCGAAGGTCGCGCTGGTCGCCCTCGGCGTGGTCTTCCCGCTCTATCTCAACACGTTCGCCGGGATCCGCGGCGTGGACGGCAAGCTCGGAGAGCTGGCCCAGGTGCTGCGGCTGCGCCGCTCGGCGATGATCGCCCATATCGTGCTGCCCGGCGCGCTGCCCCAGACCCTCGTCGGCCTGCGGCAGAGCCTGGGCGTCGCCTGGCTGGCACTGATCGTGGCCGAACAGATCAACGCGGACGCGGGTCTCGGCTACATGATCAACGACGCCCGTGAATTCCTGCGCACCGATGTGATCGTCGTCGGCCTCATCGTCTACGCGATCTTCGGCCTGCTCACCGACTCGCTGGTGCGCCTACTGGAGAGGAGGGCCCTGTCGTGGCGACAGAGCTTCCTGTCATCGTGACCTCGGACCTGGAGACGGCCACCTCGGGTTCCGAGACCGCCACGCCCAGGGATTCCAGCAGGGCCGCGATCCCGGAGCCGACGGTGAGGGTGAACGGCCTCACCCGGACCTTCGGCGAGCGGCGGGTTCTCGACGGCGTCGACCTGGAGATCCGCCGGGGTGAGTTCGTCGCGCTGCTCGGCCGGAGCGGCTCGGGCAAGTCCACGCTGCTGCGGGTGCTCGCGGGGCTCGACCCCGGGGCGAAGGGCGAGGTCGAGGTGGAGGGCACCGTCGCCGTCGCCTTCCAGGAACCCCGCCTGGTGCCGTGGAAGCGGATCCTCGCCAACGTCGCGCTCGGACTCCAGGCCCCCGACCCGCGCGCCGCCGCGCTGGCGGCGCTGGAGGAGGTCGGGCTCGGCGAGCTGCACGGTGCCTGGCCGCTCACCCTGTCCGGGGGAGAGGCCCAGCGGGCCTCCCTGGCCAGGGCCCTGGTCCGCGAGCCAGACCTGCTCCTGCTGGACGAGCCGTTCAGCGCCCTGGACGCGCTGACCCGCATCACCATCCACCGGCTCGTGCTCGACCTGTGGGGACGGCACGGGCCCGGCATCCTGCTCGTCACCCACGACGTGGACGAGGCCATGCTCCTGGCCGACCGCGTCCTCGTCCTCGACCGGGGCGTGATCGCCCATGAGTCCAGGGTGGACCTGCCCCGGCCTCGCCATCGCGATCATCGCGACCTCATCGCCCTGCGCTCGACCCTGCTCACCAGGCTCGGCGTCACCCTGGAGGGAACCACGTGAACCGCCGTGTCGTCACCACCCTGATCGCCGCCTTACTTCTCACCGTCACGGCCGCCTGCGGCGGCACGGAAGAGCAGGCCGTACGCGCGGACGGCTCGGTCGACCTCTCCCAGGTGACGCTCCGCGTCGGGGACCAGAAGGGCACGGGGCTGCAGGCACTCCTCACCGCCGCCGGCCAGCTCAAGGACGTCAAGTACAAGGTCACCTGGGCCCAGTTCACCTCCGGGCCGCCGATCCTGGAGGCCATCAACGCCGGCTCCCTGGACTTCGGCGCGGTCGGCAACGCCCCGCCGGTCTTCGCCGCGGCCGCGGGGTCGAAGATCTCCATCGTCGCGGTCGCGGAGAAGGGCGTCGGCGGCCAGGCCATCGTCGTCCCGCCGGACTCGCCGATCAAGACCCCCGCCGACCTGCGCGGCAAGCGCGTCGCCGTGGCCAAGGGCAGCTCCGCCAACTTCCACCTGCTGGCCGTGCTCAAGAAGGAGGGGCTGAGCTTCACCGACATCCAGCCGCAGTATCTCCAGCCGCCGGACGCCCTGGCCGCGCTCTCCTCGGGGAAGATCGACGCCTGGGCCATCTGGGATCCCTACACCGCCCAGGCCGAGGCCCAGACCAAGGCGCACATCCTGGTCGACGGTGCGAACTACGTCAACGGATTCGAGTTCCAGATCGCCGGCCAGGACGCCCTCGCCGACCAGGCCCGCTCGGCGGCGCTGGGTGACTGGGTGACGCGCATCCGCAAGGCCCACCAGTGGGCCAACGGCCACCAGGACGAGTGGGCGAAGGTCTTCTCCCAGCTCACGGGCCTGGACCAGGCGATCGTCTCCGCGTCGGTCAAGCGCAGCCAGTTCAAGGACCTCAAGCTCGCCGGGGACACCGTCGCCCGCGAGCAGCTCGTGGCCGACGCGTTCAGCGAGGCCAAGCTCATCCCCGTTCCCGTCAAGATCGCAGACGTGGTCGACACCCGCTTCGACGCCAGTTTAGATAACCCCTCGTGACGCGTCCCCCGCGCTGCGGACCGGGGATTACCCGTATTGGAGGTATTCGATGAAGTTCCACTGGTTCCTGCCCACCGCCGGCGACAGCCGGGTCCTCACGGGGGGCGGCCACGGCCTCAGGAGAGGGCACGGCCGCTCCGACGCTGCCCCGTTCCGCCCGCCGGACATCGAATACCTGGCGCAGATCGCCCGCTCCGCCGAACAGCTCGGCTTCGAGGCCGTCCTCACCCCGACCGGCACCTGGTGCGAGGACGCCTGGCTGGTCACCGCCGCGCTGACCCGCGAGACGGAGCGGCTGAAGTTTCTCGTCGCCTTCCGGCCTGGCTTCATGTCGCCGACCCTGGCCGCGCAGATGGCCGCCACCTACCAGCGGCTCTCGCGCGGCAGGCTCCTGCTCAACGTGGTGACCGGCGGGGAGACGGTCGAGCAGGCCAGATTCGGTGATCACCTCTCCAAGGACGAGCGTTACGCGCGGACGGACGAGTTCCTGTCGATCGTGCGCGGCGCGTGGAGCGGCACACCGTACGACTTCGACGGCAAGCACTACCAGGTCGACGGCGCGATGGTCTCGGAGGTGCCCGATCCCGTCCCGGAGATCTACTTCGGCGGCTCCTCGCAGGCCGCGGGACCGGTCGCGGCCAAGCACGTGGACGTCTACCTCACCTGGGGCGAGCCCCCGGACCAGGTGGCCGAGAAGATCAAGTGGATCCGCGAGCTGGCCGAGGAGAGAGGACGCAAGATCCGGTTCGGCATCCGGCTGCACGTGATCACCCGTGACACCGAGCGGGACGCCTGGGCGGAGGCGGAGCGGCTGCTGTCCGCGATCGACCCGGCGGACATCGTGTCGGCCAGGAAACTGCTGGGCCGCAGCGAGTCGGTCGGCCAGAAGCGGATGCTGGAGCTGCACGAGGGTTTCGCCGGCGGTACGGCCCGCGACCTGGAGATCTACCCGAACCTCTGGGCCGGGGTCGGCCTCGTACGCGGCGGCGCCGGCACGGCGCTGGTCGGCAGCCACTCCCAGGTCGCCGAGCGGATCGAGGAGTACGCCGCGCTCGGCATCGAGGAGTTTGTCCTGTCGGGCTATCCCCACCTGGAGGAGGCGTACTGGTTCGGCGAGGGCGTGCTCCCCAAGGTGGCCGCGCCCGCGCTGAGGTGACCTCGGCGGTGATCGCCCCGGCGCGGACGCAGGGGCGATCACCGCGATACGCGGCGTCACGGCGCTGAGCGACTTCCGGAAGCGGCCTCCCGCCCGGACGGGTACGGCGGGCGGCTCCGGTGATCGCTCGCTCAGCGGCGGGCGAGCCGGCGCGCGACCCCGCGGTCGGCGACCACGTCGGCGATGGCGACGGCCAGTGCGACCAGCACGAAGGCGATGGTGAGCAGGAGCCCGTGCCGGAACGCCAGGGAATAGTCCCCGTTCGACGAGGCGGCCCCGAAGAACACCGAGCCGACCACCGCGATGCCTATGGCGGAGCCGACCCGCTGCCCCGTCTGCAGCACGCCGCCGGCGGCGCCGGCTCTGACGACCGGCACCTCGGACAGGGTCAGCGTCTGGTTCGGGGAGATCACCAGGCCGCTGCCCAGACCGGCGGCGAGGAGCGGCACCGCGATCGCCCAGGCCACCTGGTGGCCGGGGACGAGCCGCACCATGAGCTCGGTGACGCCCAGGGCGACCGCGACCAGCACCAGCCCGCCGACCACCAGCGGGCGTCCGAACCGGGTGACGATCCGTCCGCCCAGTACGGAGGTCACGGCCGATCCCACGGCGAACGGCGTGGTCGCCAGACCCGCGGTCAGGGCCGAGTAGTGCAGGCCGTTCTGCAGGTACAGGGTGAGAATGAAGAAGATCGCGGTGAAGCCGGCGAAGTAGAGCGCCGCGAGCAGGGCGCCGAGGGCGTAGGAGCGCCTGCCGAACAGGGACAGGTCGACGACCGGCTGGCTACGCCGCCCGTACCGGCGCTCCCAGGCCACGAAGCCGGCGATCACGATGAGCCCGGCGGGCGGCAGTAGCCATCTCTCGGGGCTCTGCCACTGCTGGCCCTCCACGAGCGGCAGCAGGATCAGCACGACGCCGATGGCGAGCAGCAGCACTCCCACGGGGTCGATGCTCTCCCGACGTCGTTCTCCCGGCTTCAGCAGCGGGATGTAGCGGTATGCCAGGACCACGGCCAGGATGCCGATCGGCACGTTGACGTAGAAGACGAGGCGCCACCCGTCGTGATCGCCGCCGAGATAGATGAGCAGCCCGCCGAGCAGCGGGCCGATCGCGGTCGATATGCCGATGGTGGCGCCCAGCAGCCCGAACGCCCGGCCTCGCTCCGAGCCCCGGAAAAGCTGCTGGATCAGGCCGCTGACCTGCGGATTGATGATTCCGCCCGCCACCCCCTGGACGAGGCGCGCGATGACCAGCCAGGTCGGGTCCTGGGCGACTCCGGCCGCCGCGCTGGCCAGGGTGAAGAGGACGACGCCGAAGACGAACGCGTTGCGCCGGCCGTACATGTCGCCGAACCGCCCGGCGGGCACCAGCACCAGCCCGAAGGCGAGGGCGTATCCAGACACCACCCACTGCAGCGTGCTCTGCGGGGCGTCCAGACCGGTACGGATGGTGGGAAGCGCCACGTTGACGATGCTGACGTCCAGCAACGTCATGAAGCCGGCGACCAGGCAGACGGTCAGCGCCTTCCAGCGACGCGGGTCCGCTCCCTCCTGACCGTATGCGGCCGGAACCTCGTCCGACCGGGCATCGGCGCTCATGCGGCGCACCGGCGCGGCGCGCCGGTGCGCGTACCCTGCCGTGCCGGGGCGGCCAGGGGGACGGAGGCGACGGGAGCGGCCGGATGGCCTTCGGCCCCGACGGTGATGCACGTGCCCCGGCCCATGCGACTCCACCGTGTGCATTTCAAGCTTCCCGGTGACATGGGCAATCGGCTGATGATCACCATGACCGCCTCCTTCCGCGCTCCGGCGGCGTCTCCCGCACTAGAACAACGAGCCCATATCTACCCCTTTTGGACAAGCGAATCATAGTCGGGCCGCCGGATGCGTGACCGCTGCCGCTCGGATGGCGATGACGACTTTCCCTGGGGCTTCTGATGTCCGAGGGTCGCCGGAACGCCCTCGAACGGATCACCGCGGTCGATGACCGGGGTGATCTTTCCGACCGGCCGCGCTCCGGGGCCTCGTGTCGGTCGGCGGCGGGCGACACGGAGAAGGCGGTTCGAAGGTGGACGGCGGCCGAGGCCGGGGCCTACCCGGCCACAGGACGGCGGCGGTGACGATCGCGGAGATCGTCAACAGGACGCCCAGCAGAATTTCGAGAAGCGCGGTGGTCGACATCGAACCCTCCCCCGACCTCGTTGTGAACACGTGACCACGAGGACGAAGGTCTTCCCACACCCCCGTGTCGCACGAGGGCCACCCCGCCGGGTCTCCCTGTGCTCGGGGACCGTGATGACGATCGGGGTGTCGGACGGTGGGTACTCCCCTCCGCATTGATTCCACTATCCGTGCAGCTCAAGCCCCAGTCAAATGCCCATGACCGCCTCCGGCCAACCGCCCCCCTGGGTGGCGCGCCACCCAGGGGGCGGCCTAACCTGGGACGACGGGGGGAGTACTTCCCAAGAGCCGATCCGGTCAGGACGGACGTTTCGAAACGTCCCCGGGCGGCCGCCCGCAGGCGCGGGCGAAGGAGACCTCGAACAGCCTGGTGCGTTCGAGGAGGTTCCATGTCCGCCGAGGCAGTCCAGTCGGTAGCCGAGCTTGAGACGATCGGCTCGCCGAAACTGTGGACGATCACTGTGGCCGCTCTGATGGTGCTGCTGGCCGTGGACTTCATGCTGACACGGCGCCCGCACGAGGTGCGGATGCGCGAGGCGGTGGGCTGGTCGGTCTTCTACCTGGCGCTGCCTCTGATCTTCGGCGTCTACGTATGGGGGGTCTTCGGGTCCGGTGTGGCGATGGAGTTCTTCACCGGCTACGTGGTGGAGAAGTCACTGTCGGTGGACAACCTGTTCGTGTTCATGCTGCTGCTGTCCGCCTTCGCGGTCCCGACCGCGCTGGCCCAACGGGTCCTGCTGTACGGCATCGTCGGGGCACTGGTGCTGCGCGCGATCTTCATCGCCCTGGGGGCGGCCGTTCTGCAGAGCGGCACGTGGGCGTTCCTGCTGTTCGGCGGGATACTGATCGTCACCGCCTGGAAGATCCTCAAGGACGCGCTGAGCGGGAAGGAGCAGGAGGTCGACATCTCCTCCATGCGCACGATCCGGCTACTGCGGCGCCTCATGCCGGTCACCAACGAATATCACGGCTCCCACCTGGTCGTTCGCGAGGGCGACCGCCGCGCTCTGACCCCGCTGGCGCTGGCCATCGTGGCCGTCTTCGCCACCGACATCGTCTTCGCCGTCGACTCGGTGCCCGCGGTGTACGGCGTGACCGAGGACCCCTTCATCGTCTTCTCCACCAACGTCTTCGCCCTGCTGGGCCTGCGGGCGCTCTACTTCGTGCTGTTGGGCGTCCTGACAAAACTGCGGCACCTGAACCACGGACTCGGCGTCATCCTGGCCTTCATCGGGATCAAGCTCGTCCTGCACTGGGCGCACGATGTCTGGGCGTGGCTGCCGGAGATTCCCACTCCGGTCTCGCTGGGAGTCATCGTCGTGGTCCTGATCACCGTCACGATCACAAGCGTGTACGCCAACCGCCGCGACACGAAGCCCGCCTCCTCACCCGACAAACGCGGACCCCGCTCGCGGCCGACGCACTGACGCCTCGTTCCTCAAAGCGGTGGTGAGGAAAACCCAGGGTCGCGGCCAATCCTTTTGCGCCGCGGCTCCGAAACTCCGATGTGACCGTCAAGAAGCCAGCCAAATCCAGCCTCGCGGCAGCAACCTGCGGGCTGCTCGCGGCGGGGGCGGCCCTGGGCGCCGCCGAACTGGCGGCGGCCCTGTCGAAGCCGCAGACCGGCCCGCTTCTGGCGGTGGGTTCGGCCTTCATCGATCTCACCCCCGCGTGGCTGAAGGATTTTGCGATCCGCACCTTCGGCGGCAACGACAAGAACGTCCTGCTGCTGGTCCTGGTGATCGTGGTGGCCGCGTTCGCGGCGGCCATCGGCCTGGCCGCGCGCCGGTATCCCCGTCTGGCCGGCGGTGGGCTGATCTCCCTTGGCCTGGTCGCCGCGGTGGCGGCGCTGTCACGGCCCGGCTCGGCGCCTCTCGACGTGCTGCCCTCCTTGCTGGCCGCCGCCGTCGGGGCGTCGGCGCTGCACCTGATGCACCGCGCCTGGCTCCGTACCTTCGCCCCGCACCTGGACGCCGACCGCCCCGCCCCCTCCGGCCCTGACCGTCCCGCACTCGCGGCCGGCCCGGTGACCGATCGGCGGGAGCTGTTGCGAACCGCCGCCACGGTGTTGGGCTTCGCCGCCGTCGCCGGCGGCCTGGGGCGGGTGGTGAGCGCCACCCGGGACACCGCCGCCGCCGGAGTACGCCTGGTGCTGCCCCGGCCGTCCGATCCCGCGCCGCCGCTGCCCGTGGGCAGTGACCTGCACCTTCCGGGCCTGGGGCCTTTCACCACCCCGAGCAAGGACTTCTACCGGGTGGACACCGCCCTGGTCGTTCCCCGCGTGCCGCACCAGGACTGGGTGCTGCGCATCCACGGCCTGGTCGACCGGCCGGTCGAGCTGACCTTCGACGACATCCTCGCGCGGCCGCTGGTGGAGCGGGACATCACCATGACGTGCGTGTCCAACGAGGTCGGCGGTCCCTACGTCGGCCACGCGCGATGGCTCGGCGTCGACCTGGCCGATCTGCTCCGCCAGGCCGGTGTGCGAGCGGACGCCGACCAGATCCTGTCGCGATCGGCGGATGGCTGGACCTGCGGCACCCCGGTGCAGGCCGTACTGGACGGCAGGGACGCGCTGCTGGCCGTCGGCATGAACGGCGAAGCCCTGCCCCCGGCGCACGGATTCCCGGCTCGCATGATCGTTCCCGGCCTGTACGGATACGTCTCGGCCACCAAGTGGGTGACCGAGATCAAGCTCACCCGTTTCGCCGACGAACGCGCCTACTGGACCAGCCGTGGCTGGGCCGAGCACGCCCCCGTCAAGACCGCCTCCCGCATCGAGATGCCCAAGCCCTTCGCCCGGCTGGCCGCAGGTCCCGCCACCATCGCCGGGACCGCCTGGGCCCAGCATCGCGGGGTGGCCGCCGTCGAGGTCCGGGTGGACGGCGGTCCCTGGCGGCAGGCGCGGCTGGCCCCCTCGCCCAACCCGGACACCTGGCGCCAGTGGCACCTGGACTGGCAGGCCACCCCCGGCGACCACCGGCTGGAAGTCCGCGCCACCGACGCAGTCGGCCACACCCAGCCACAGCCGCGGGTGGCGCCGTTCCCCGACGGCGCCACCGGCTGGCATTCGGTCCTGGTGACCGTCCTATGACCCCTCCCGACCGCACTCCGTCCCATCACAGTCCCATCACACAGAGGAAAAAATCATCATGAAGGCTCGTTTTCTCACCCTTCCCCTTCTCGCCGTGGCCGTGTCGTTGACCGCGGCATGTGGCGGCGACACCTCCGCCTCCCCGGCCGCGAGCAGTGCCGCGCCCGCGCCGAGCACCGAATCGCCGATGGTCTCCGACTCGGCGTCGTCCGCGGCCATGCCGTTCGGCGCGGCCTGCTCGGCGGTTCCGGCCTCCGGAGAGGGCAGCTTCACGGGAATGGCCGACGACCCGGTGGCCACCGCCGCCTCCAACAACCCCCTGCTCTCCACCCTGGTCACCGCGGTGCAGAAGGCCGGGCTCGGCGACACGCTCAACAGCGCCGAGGACATCACCGTCTTCGCGCCCACCAACGACGCCTTCGCCAAGATTCCCAAGGAGACCCTCGACAAGGTTCTGGCCGACAAGAAGACCCTCACCGACATCCTCACCTACCACGTCGTGCAGGGCCGCAAGACTCCGGCCGACCTCGCGAACGGCTCCTTCACCACTCTGCAGGGCGGCACGGTGACCACCACGGGATCGGGCGAGGACTTCAAGGCCAACGGCGCGGCCGTGCTCTGTGGAAACGTGTCCACCCGCAACGCCACCGTCTACATCATCGACACCGTCCTGATGCCCAAGAGCTGACCCCCGGGCCCGTCATGCCGGCACCGCACACGGGGACGGCACGACGGGGCGTACGGAAAGAGCAGGCCGGGCGGCCACGGAAGGGGATACGCGGGCGGCCCCTTCGCCGCCCGCCGTACCGGTCCGTCCGCTCAGCGGCCGGCCGCGTCCAGGAGCGCCACGTGGCTACGCATGGACGGCTCCCGCCCTGGTGAACGTCTCGACGATCTCCTCCCACGACGCTCCCGCGGTCAGCAGGGCGATGAGCAGGATGCGCGCCTTGTACGGATGGAGGAAACCCGCGCCCGTCAGTCCCCGGGCGAGGAGATCACTCTCGGAACCGGGGAAACCATAGGTGCGGGAGAGCACGGATCCGGCGCCGGTGCGGGAGGCGAGCACAACGGGCATGCGCCCGGCGAGCTCGGTCAGCACCTCAAGGTAGCTCTCGGGCACGTGGCCGACGCCCATCGCGGCGATCACCAGCCCGTCGGCGCGGTCCGCGACCGCCCGCAGGATCTCCCCGTCGTCGCCGAGCGTCGCGGTGACGAGAGGGACCCGGCGGAAGCCCACCTCCGGTGCGAGCCGTACGGTGACCCGCTCACCCGGAGCGGAGAGAAACCGCGCCCTGCCCTCGACGAGGTAGCCGAGCGCGCCCCCGTTGGGAGAGGCGAAGGTGGTGAGGCTGGTGCTGTGTGTCTTGCGGACCCGACGGGCGGCGTGGATCTCGTCGGCGAACACCACCAGGCAGCCGCGCCCGCGGGCGGCGGGATCGGCCGCGACCTCGATCGCGGCGAGCACGTTGGCCGGGCCGTCGGCTCCGGCCATGCTGGGGTTGCGCATCGCCCCGGTCACCACGAGCGGGCTCTGGCCACGGTAGAGCAGATCGAGGAGGTAGGCCGTCTCCTCGATCGTGTCGGTTCCCTGGGTGACCACGACGCCGTCCGCGTCGCAGTCGCCGATCGCGTCCGCCAGCTTCCGGAGGTCGTCGAAGCCCAGGTAAGCACCGGGAAGCTGCCGGAAGTCCCGCACATTGATCTCGACATCGAGCTCGGCGAGCCCGGGCACGCCCGCCAGGAGTTGCTCTCCCGTCAGCGTGGGCAGGACGCCGCCCCCCTGGGCATCGGGAGTCATGGCGATCGTGCCACCGAGCGAGAAGACCGCGATCCGGACGAACACGCCCACTCCTTTCAAGGTCACTGACCGTAGGAGGAGCTTAACGAGGCCACGGGTCAGGGGTGCCGCTGGCAGTCGACCGGCGAGCCCCTCCAGCCGGCCTCGCATCCGGGCGAGTTTGCGAACGCAAGGGTTTCGTCCCGGGACGACGAGGAAATTGGGCTAGGCAAGCAGGCCTCGAGGAACTTCACGCTGCCGGTGATGGCCGCTGCCCCGTTCCCGGCCACAACCGTGACCAGTTGGCGAGCGCCATCCCGCACATGACCGGAAGGCGCACGACGTGGACGCTACGGGTACCGCGAGGACCATTCGGCAGTCCGAGCGACCGGTTCCGGCGGAGCGGCGATTCCAGGAGGCGGGTGGAGCTCGGATCCGGGAGGTGAGGGCTCCGACCTACGAGGAGCTCCGGCCCTTCGGTCGTCGCGAGACATCGGGATTTCCCGTTTACAAGAACCTGGAGGAGCGGCTACTGCACGCCGGAGCGCATCCGGATCCCGAGATCGCACATGTCATGGCGACGTGTTCGGCCTACGCCTATTCGGGTCCGGAGACCGTCTCCATGATCATGGCGAGGCTGGGGCTTGAGGATAATCAGTGCCGGATGATCCAGTTGTCCGTTGACGCGCTGTTTCTTCGCTCGACGGCATTCGTGATCCAGAGCAAGAGCGGGAGAGTCGCCATCCTGTGCTACAGGGGCACGGAACCGTTGAACCTCATCAACTGGATGGTGAACCTCGACCTTGAGCCGGAACGGATCGCCTACCAGATCGGCGAGGGCTGCCCCACGGTGCACGGCGGCTTCTATCGCAACACGCGGGCGACGCGCTACGAGGTCATGAGCACCCTGCGGTACGCCTGCGACCGCCGGTCGGCCCGCGTCTCGTCCTCCGACGCCATGCTGGAAGGCGAGCTTGAAGCGCTTTACATCACCGGGCACAGTCTGGGTGGCGCGATGGCCGGGCTCATGGCCGTCATGATGAGACACGAACGCAAATATCGAGAGGCGTTCGCCGACCGGCTCAGGGCGGTCTACACCTTCGGCCAGCCGATGATCGGTAATCCCGATTTTGCCGAAGCCTGCCAGAGTGATGAATTTCTCCGCGAGAAGGTCATCCGGTATGTCTACGACGACGATATGGTTCCGCATCTCCCGCCCGCGGTGTCAGGACCGTTCCAGCACTTCGGGCGCGAGTATCAGTATCGGGCTCCGCGGTCTCGCAACGCGCTGACGGGCCTGTTCGGATATCTGGGCCGTGCCCACCGGTCCCCCGAGGGGAGGTGGGAGGAAAACGTCCATCCCACATCCCAGGCTTCGGGCCTGCCGACGATACTGCTGGCCAATCTGGCGTTCGTCGCCGGAAAATTCCAGTTGGCCCGCTCGCTGCCGGCCGTGTATTCCGTCGAGGATCATTTTCCCCAGCACTACATCTCATCGCTCATTCCCGGCGGGGTGCAGAACGAGTTCGGCGACTGATCGGTGACGCGTGAGGTCAACGCCGTCCACCCCGGCCGGGTCACGCCGGAGGCGTCATGCGTAGAGGAACCAGAGGCCGTACAGAGAAGTCCCCGACCCTGCGCCGAAGCGGGGTCGGGGACTTCCCGGGAGAGCGATCGATCAGGACCTGACGACTTCCGGTCAGTTGGTCAGCGGACCGAACTCCTTGCGGGTGTCGATCACGTCGCCGAAGAGCTCCCACCGCTCGCCCTGGAACTTCATGAGCTGCATGGACTCGATGGGGAAGCCGTCATCCGCCGCGGTGTTCAGCGTCACACCCGGCAGCAGCATGTCGACCTGCACGTTCTGAAGCGCCCGCATGGCGTCTCGCAGCCCCTCGCGGGTCGGGCACTTCGCCGCCTCCATCGCCTTGTGGAAGCTGCTGGCCACCGCCCATCCGAAGGTGTGGTATGGAACGGTCGGATCGGCATCGGGCGCGTACTGCTTCATCTTCGCGTAGTAGAGCATCATCTCCGGGTCGTCCTTCCACTTCGGATCGTTGGGATCCTTGTAGTACGTGGACGACACGACGCCCTGCACGTTCGGGAAGCCGACCGGCTTGAGGACGGTGATCGAGGCGGCGACGTTGTTGACGATGTGCAGCGGATTCCAGCTCGTGTTCTTGGCGTCGGCCGCCAGCGCCTGGGAGCCGAACTTGGGCGTCGTGATGTTGAGCAGAACATCCGCCTTGGACCCGGCGAGGTTACGCATCTGGGGGTCCACGCTCGGATCGGAGACCTCGTAACTCTGCTCCGCGGCCACCGTGATCTTGCTGCCCTCGATGGCCTTCTTGAAGCCGCCGAGCAGGTCCTTGCCGAAGTCGTCGTTCTGGTAGAGCACCGCCACCTTGGCGTCGGGCCGCTCCTGCTTGAGGTACTGCGCGTAGACGCGGGCCTCGGAGATGTAGTTGGGCTGCCAGCCGATGGTCCACGGGTGGGCCGTGTCGGAGCCCCACTTCGACGCGCCGGTCGCGACGAAAACCTGCGGCACCTTCTGCTGGTTGGTGTAGTCCCAGGTCGCCGTTGTCGAGGGTGTGCCCAGCGTCTGGAAGAGCGCGAACACCTGCTCCTGCTCGACGAGCCTTCTGGCCTCTTCCACGGCCTTGGGCGGCTGGTAGCCGTCGTCGCGCACCACGAACTCGACCTTGCGGCCGCCGATCCCGTTCTTCTCGGCGTTGATGTAATCGAAGTAGGCCTTGATGCCCTTGGGGATGTCGCCGTACGCGGAGGCGGGGCCGGAGAGCGGATAGATGCCGCCGAGCTTGATGCTCGTGTCCGTGATGCCGGTGGTCTGCTGCCCCTGGCATTCCCCCGACCCGGACCCCGACGCCGCCGTGCTCGGCGCGGCGGCCTCTCGCCCCCCGCAAGCCGCCAAGGCGACCAGCAAGCTTGCCGTCACCGCCGTACAGCCGATCGCAGATACCCGCATTTCCTACTCCTTCCGGAGAATTTTTGTGATCGAGCGCGTCATGCGTCCCGCCAGCCCGGCGAGGCCGGTCGGAGCGACGTACATCACCGCGATGATCAACAAGCCGAAGATGACGCCGGGCGCGGCGTCGTTGACGTCCTGGGAGATGCTCGGCACGAACATCATGAACAGCCCGCCCAGCAGCGGGCCGGAAAAAGAGCCCAGGCCGCCGACGACGATGCTTGCCAGCAGGGTGATCGAAAGCGTGAGAGCGAACGAGTCCGGGGAGACGAACCCGATGACCCAGGTGTAGACGCAGCCCGCCGCCCCGGCGAACATCGCGCTCCAGGCGAAGGCGAGCGTCTTGTAGAACGACAGCCGCACGCCCATGACCTCGGCCGCCGCCTCGTTGTCCCGGACGGCGTGCAGGGCCCGGCCGACTCGCGAGCGCAGCAGGCCGTGGGCCAGCAGGAAGGCGACGACGGTCACGGCCAGCGCCAGGAAGTACAGCCACTGGTCCTCGGCCAGTCCCGTCCACGCCGGCGGGACCGGTTTGCCGAGGGTCAGCCCCATGGAACCGCCGGTCACCGCCTCGAAGCGCTTGAGCAGCGGTACGAGGAAGATCGCGATGGCCAGTGTCACGAGGGCCAGGTAGAGCCCGCGCAGGCGCATGGCGGGCAGGCCGAGCGCCAGGCCGAGCGCGAACGCCACCGCGGCGGCGACCGGCAGGGTCGCCAGATGCGGCGTGTCCCACCGATCGATCATGATCGCGGAGCCGTAGGCCCCGACGGCGAAGAAGGCGCCGTGCCCGAGGGAGATCTGCCCGGCGTGGCCGACGAGGAGGTTCAGCCCGAGCAGCGCCACCGCGTAGACCAGCACCATGGTGAGCTGGAAGACGCGGAAGGGCACGAGCTGGAACGGCGCGTAACAGGCCACCGCGAGCAGCACCGCCATCACGATCCACTGCCGGCGCGCGGTGGCGACGCGCGCCAGGGACCGGCCCCGGGTGGGCGCGGCCGCCCGCGCGGCCTTCTCGGTCACCTCCGCAGGCCCGCTCATGCCCTCTCCACCGCCGCTCGGCCGAACAGGCCCTGGGGCCGCAACAGCAGGATGAAGAGGATGATGACCAATGGCACGCCCACCTTCAGGTCGGATCCGATGAAGCCGACGTACGCGCCGGCGAGGGTCTCGGCGACGCCGACGACCAGGCCGCCCACCACCGCGCCCACCGGGCTGTCGAACCCTCCGAGGGTCGCCGCGGCGAAGGCGTAGATGAGGACGCCGCCCATCATGTTGGGCTCCAGGAAGAGCAGCGGGGCCACCAGGATTCCCGACACCGCGCCGACGGTGGCGGCGAGCCCCCAGCCGAGCGCGAGCGTCCAGCCCACCCGGATGCCGACGAGCCTGGCCGAGGAGGGGTTGCTCGCCACGGCGCGCATCCCCAGGCCGACCTTGGTGTGCTGGAAGAGCAGGTACAGCAGGCCCATGACCACGCCGACCACGGCCATGATGCCCAGCGTCGAGTACCCCAGGCTGAGCCCGCCGGCCTCGATCGCGCCGCCGGGGAACGGATTGGGGAAGTCCTTGATGAGGAACGACCAGATCCATCCGGCGGCGGCGTTGACAAAGATGAACAGCCCCACGGTGACGATCACCACGGTCAGTTCGGGGGCGCCTTCCACGGGGCGGATGACGACCCGCTCGATCAGCATGCCGCCCACGAAGGAGACCGCCAGCGTGAGGACCAGGGCCAGCCAGAACGGCAGGCCCGCGGCCATGAACTGCCAGGCGATGTAGGCGGAGAACATCGCCAGCTCGCCCTGGGCGAAGTTGACGATCCCGGTGAACTGGTAGATCAGCACCAGAGCCAGGGCCAGGCTGGCGTAGATCGCACCCGCGCCGAGCCCCTCGACGATCTCCTGCAGGAAGCCGGCCATGCCTAGACCCGGTATCCGAGGTAGGACTGGGCGACCTGTTCGTCCGCCCGGATCTGCTCCGCCGATCCCGACAGGACGATCCGGCCACTCTCCAGGACATGCGCCTGCTGGGCGATACTGAGAGCGAGATGGGCGTTCTGCTCGACGACGACCACGGTGGTCCGCTCCTCTTCGTTGACCGCCCGCACGATGCGGAACAGTTCCTGGGTGACCATGGGGGCGAGCCCGAGGGACGGCTCGTCCAGAAGGAGCAGCCGCGGCCGCAGCATGAGCGCCCGGCCGATCGCCAGCATCTGCTGCTCGCCGCCGCTGAGGCTGCCGGCCACCTGCTTCAGCCGCGTCTTCAGCACCGGGAAGTAGGTGTGGACGCGCTCCAGGTCGGCGTCCACCGCGCTGCCCCCCCGACGACCTCGGAGATCCCGAAGACCCCGAAGGCTTCGGCGGTCTCGGCGGACGAAGGCCCCCAGGCGCAGGTTCTCCTCGACGGTCAGCGGCATGAACGTGCCGCGCCCCTCGGGCACGTGCGCGACGCCCTGCCGGGCGATCGTGTCCGGAGAGCGCCCGGACAGGTCGGCCCCGTCGAGCCGGACGTCGCCGCGCACCCGGACCATGCCCGAGAGCGCCCGCAGCAGGGTCGTCTTGCCCGCCCCGTTGGGTCCGAGGATGGCGCAGATCTCCCCCTGGCCCACGGCCAGGCTCACACCGTGCAGCACCCGGGCGCCTCCGTAGCCGGCGCGCAGGTCCGTGACCGTCAGAAAGGCGTTCTCGCTCATATGGCCGTCCCCAGGTATGCCCGCATGACGCCGGGATCGCGCTGGACCTCCGCGGGCGGCCCCTCGGCGATCTTGCGGCCGAAGTCCAGGCAGACGACCCGGTCGCAGATTCCCATGACGAAGCCCATGTGGTGCTCGACCACGACCACCGTCACGTCGAACTCCTCGCGGAGCGCGCGAAGGGTGCCGGAGAACTCCTCGACCTCGGCGGAGTTGAGCCCGTTGACGGGTTCGTCCAGCAGCAGCAGCTTGGGGCGCCCGACCAGCGCCCGAGCCAGCTCCACCCGCTTGAGCGTGCCGAACGGCAGGCCCGCCGCGGGGTGGTCGGCGACCTCGGTCAGCGCCAGCCGTTCCAGCAGGCTGTCGGCCTCGGCGCGGAGCCGGGCCTCCTCGCGCCGGACCCGTGGCAGCCACAGCGCCGCGGTGAGGAAACCGGCCCCTCCGGTGTGGTGCGCGCCGACCAGGATGTTGTCGCGCACCGACATGTGCCCGAACAGGCCGAGGTTCTGGAAGGTCCGTGCGATGCCCAGCCCCGCGATCGCGTGCGGCGGTACGGCCAGCAGGTTCTCTTCCTCGTACCGGACCTCTCCCGCGTCGGCGTCGTATCGCCGCGTCAGGCAGTTGAACAGCGTGGTCTTGCCGGCTCCGTTCGGCCCGATGAGTCCCACCATCTCGCCGCTCCACACGGAGAAGCCCACGCTGTCCAGCGCCGTGATGCCCCCGAAGCGAACGGTAAGATCGTGTACCTCCAGCATCCGGCCTCCTGGGCGCAGCGAGTGGAAGAACAATGTTCTGAAGTTCTGGTCAGCGTAGGATCCGCCCGTGAGGAACCGCATTGGGCACGGCCACCCAAAATGTGACAGGGGTGTTGTCTACCGCGCACAGCGTGTGTCTCGGACCGGTTACGAACCGTTGACCGCCCGGCCGCAGCCATGGATCATCCCGGCATGTCCAGTGGATTCAGCACGGAAACACTCACTGGTACGGAAGCGGTCCGCGCTGAACGCGCACGTATCCTTTCCGAACTCCTCAACGATCTAGACGAGCTGGCCGACACCGCGGCCAGAACCATGCGGGCCGAGATTCCCGCGTACGCGGCTCAGGACGAGGCGTTCCACGCCGACGTACGGGGCCAGGTGGCCCAGCACTACCGCAGCAAGCTGGCCGTACTGTTCGAAGACCGTACGGTGACGCTCGACGACATCGCCTTCACCCGCCGGGCGGGGATGCGGCGGGCCCGGGCCGGGGTCGCCCTGGCCGACTACATCAACGCCTTCCGCGTCGGCCAGCAGGTCTTCTGGGAGTCGGTGGTCAAGCGCGCCGGCCGCTCGTTCGCCGGTCACGAGGCCGCGCTGTCGCTGGCGGCTCCGCTGATGCGCTACTGCGACTTCGCCAGCACGCACGCGGCCAACGCGTACATGGAGTTCCAGCAGTACGCCACCGCCGAGGCGGTGCGAGAGAGCAGGGACCTGCTGGAGACCCTCCTGGCCGGGAACACGCCCACGCGCGGCCGGCAGCTCGCCGCGGCCCAGGCGCACGGCCTCGGGCCCGACACCCGCACGCCGTTGCTCGTGCTGATCGCGATTCTTCTCCCGCGGATCGCCAGGTTCGGGGGAGAGGCCGTGGCGACGGGCCCGGACCGCGGCGCCGACGCGCGGCACGCGGCATGCGCGGCGATCGCCCGGACCGGGGGCAACGGCACGAGGACGCTGTCGGTCGTACGGCAGTCGGAGATCGTGGCCATCCCCTCGCTCGGCCCGGGCGCCGATCCCGAGCAGCTGTGCGACCGGCTGCAGGCGGTGCGGGAGAGCCTCCTCGGCGAGGGCATCGTCCTGGCGATGGGCGTCAGCACCGTGATCGCCGGGACCGCCCAGATCCCGCAGGCCTACCAGGAGGCTCGCACGGTGCTGGAGTTCCTGCCAGAGGAGGGAGGGGTGGCGGCCCTGCCGAGGATCACGGCCTTCCAGTATCTGGCGCTGAAGGCCGACGACACCGCCCGGCACCTGGTCGACCCGCGGATCACCGCGCTTCTGGCCGAGGACCGGGCGCGCGGCGGCGTGCTCACGGCCACGATCCGGGCCTTCGCCGCCGACGACCTGAACCTGCGCGCCTGCGCGGAGCGGCTGCAGATCCACCCCAACACCGCCCAGTACCGCCTGCGACGGATCCGGGAGCGCACCGGGCGCAATCTGCGCCGGATCAACGACCTCCTCGATCTGCTCGTCGCGATCGCGCTTCAGGACACGCTGTCGCCGGACACCAATCCCGAGCGGAAAAGACTGGCCGCCGCGACCGATGAGAGCCATGGAGGCCAGACGTACGGTCGTTCCCATGAACCTCGCTGACCGGCTCCAGGTCGCCGCCGGGCGGCTCACCGGGAGAGCGGTCGTCACGCTCGACGAGGCGGAGATCACCTACGACGCACTCGAGCTGATGAGCGCGCGCGTCGCGTCGATGCTGCGGCGGCGCGGGATCGGCGTCGGCGACCGGGTGGCGGTCATGCTGCCGAACGTCCCGGAGTTCGCCGTCGTCTACTACGGGGTTCTGCGGATCGGAGCCGTGGTCGTCCCGCTCGACCCGCTGCTGAAGAGACGGGAGATCGCCTCCTACATCGGTGACTGCGGAGCCCGGCTGCTGATCGCCTGGCACGCCCTCGCGGAGACCGCCGAGGCCGGAACCTCAGGCACCGGCGCTGACTGCTTCTTCGTGGTCCCCGAGGAGTTTCGCCGGCTGCTGCGCGGCGTGGAGGCCGAACACGAGATCGTCGCGAGGGCGGCCGGCGACACCGCCGTCATCCACTACACCTCGGGGACGACCGGCCGGCCCAAGGGCATCGAGCTGACCCACGCCAACCTCGTGAGCAATGCCACAACGGTGGCCCGCATGCACGCGCTCGGCGTGGACGACGTCGTCCTCGGAGCGCTTCCGCTCTACCACGCCTTCGGGCAGACGTGCTCGCTCAACGCGAGCATCCACGCCGGCGCGCGCCTCACGCTACTGCCGCGCTTCGAGCCGGGCCGGGCGCTGGAGGTGATCCGGCGTGACGGCGTCACGGTCTTCCAGGGCGTGCCCACGATGTACATCGCGCTGCTCGATCACCTCGGGGTCTCCGACCTGTCGCTGCTGCGCCTGTGCGTCTCCGGCGGCGCCGCGCTCCCGCTCGACGTGCTACGGGTGTACGAGGCGCGGTTCGGCTGCCTGATCATGGAGGGGTACGGCCTCAGCGAGACCTCCCCGTCCGCCGCGACCAACCGCGCCGGCCCCGGCCGCAGACCGGGGTCCATCGGCTGGCCCATCAAGGACGTCGAGATGAGGGTCGTCGACGAGATCGGCGGCGAGGTGCCGTGCGGCCATGTCGGCGAGATCGTCATCCGGGGTCCCAACGTGATGAAGGGCTACTGGAACAATCCCGCCGCGACCGCGGAGGCGATCCGCGACGGCTGGTTCCACACCGGCGACCTGGGCAGGGTCGACGACGAGGGGTTCTTCTTCGTGGTCGGACGGCGCCGCGACGTGATCATCCGGGGAGGCCGCACCGTGTATCCCCGGGAGGTGGAGGAGGTCCTGTACGAGCACCCCGCCGTACGGCAGGCGGCGGTCGTGGGAATTCCCCATCCGAAGCTCGGGGAGGAGATCGCGGCGGTGGTGGTGCTGCGCGCACCGGTCGAGGCCGACGGCCTGCGCGCCTTCGTGAGGGAACGGGTGGCCGCCTACAAGTATCCCCGCCACATCTCGTTCGCCGACGAACTGCCCATGACCCCCACCGGCAAGATCCTCAAACACGCCATCGCACTGCCGCTGGACGCGACCGCCCCGCACGCCCGGAGGAGATGAGGCGGCCGAGTCGGCCGGACGTCGTCCGGGTCCCGGAATCGGCCTTCGGCTGCCGCGGCCGCTCAACCCGGGCTGGGATCTCCCTCTCCCGAGGTTCGGACCCGCGCCGCCGACCGCCTCTGACCGGGGAGGCCGACTTCCGAGCCTCTCAACGCCGGCGGCTTCGTCAACGGTATATGTAGCAGTAGTTGGATTTGCCCTTGAAGCGGTGGAGGGCACGCGGTTGGTTGAATCGCCACCGGCAGCCCGCGTCACGTTGGCTCTGGGCCAGATACATGGTCTGGTCGCCCTTCCGCTTGACGCAGTAGGCGCCGGGCTTGGGAGTCTCCCGGTACTCCACCCACTCCCAGCCGAGTGTCACGCAGTAATCCGTGAAATGCCCGGGGCCGAGTTCGACGAGCCGTGCCGCCGAGGGCTTGGACGACGGCTGCCTGGACGGCGACGGGTCGCCGGTGGTGGGCTCGACCTGGGTCGGCTCGGACGTGGCGGAGCCACGTGGTCTGCGGGTGGTTTCGGCCACCGCCGGTTTTGTCTTGGGACGGCTGCTCGCTTTGGGAGCGGGCGGAGGTGACGTCGCCGGCGTCGGAGGAGAGGAAGTCCTGATCGTCGCCGTACCGATGGGGGAGACCGAGCCGTGGTCGGCGCCCTCCGCCGGTAACCCCGTCGCGGCGGCCGAGGCCTGCGAGGTCTGCGGCTCGCCCAACCTCAGCGCGGACGGATCCTCACCGGGCAGCATGGCGACGCCGACTCCGACGAGCCCCGCGACGACCACGGCGGCGGTGACGGCCGCGACCCGTGTCCCCCGGCGCTTCTCCGGCGCGTTCGGAGCCGCATCACCGGGAGCGGTCGTCCTGTCCGATGGGCCTGTCCCTCCGGCCCGGGCCGGTAATCGCGGAGCATCGCTTCCCCCGGGAACGGCGGGGCGAAGGGCGGCCTGAGCCCGGGGGTCTTGCGAGGAGACCTCCGGAGCATGGCCTCTCCCGCGCACCAGGCGGTCAAGGATCTGCTGTGCCGACGGCCGCTGGGCCGGATCCTTGGAGAGGCATTCGACGAGAAGATCCAGCAGCGGCGCCTCGATCCCGTCGAGGTCGGGCTCCTGGTTCAGGATCCTGTTGATGATCGCGGGGATGGCGTCGTTGCCGAACGGCGGGCGGCCCGTGGCCGCGAAGGCGATGGTGGACGCCCAGGCGAACACGTCCAGGGCGAGACCGAGTTCGCCGGCGGTCAGTTGCTCGGGCGCCATGTAGGCGGGCGTGCCCACGACCTGGCTGGTCACCGTGCTGGTCCCGGCGAGGGCGCGGGAGATGCCGAAGTCGATGACTCGTGGACCGTCCGGGCCGATCAGCACGTTCTGCGGCTTGAAGTCCCGATGGACGATCCCGGCGTCGTGCAGGGCGACCAGGGCGACGGACGTACCGATGGCCAGCCGTTCCAGGACGCTGCCCGATCGCGGCCCTTCCGCGATCACCACCTGCTGGAGTGAGGGCCCCGGGACGTACTCGCTCACGATGTACGGACGGTTGCCGGACATGTCGAAGTCCAGGACCTGCGCCGTACAGAAACGCGCGACCCGCTTGGCGACCTCCAGTTCGCGCACGAAGTCATCGCGGGCGGCGGGATCCTGGCCGAGTCGAGCGTGGAAGAGCTTGATCGCCACCAGACCGCCGGAGTCCGCCTCGCCCAGATAGACGAGGCCCTGACCCCCTTCCCCGATCCTCCCGATGATGCGGTGGGCACCGAGCCGTACAGGGTCGCTTGGCTCCAAGGGCTGAGCATCCGGCATGGGCTCTCCGGCGAGTGGGGGGTATTTGACTAGAACTTTAACGACATCACGATGATCTCGCAGGCAACCGGCGCCCACGCGGCATCGGATGTCGATCCGGTTCGCCTCCTCCCGGCCGACGCCCAGAAGGCGAGCAATGGGCGCTGCGCCGGTGTGGTCCGGCATCCCTCGCCGGGCCTTGTTCTCAGAGGCGGCTCACGCGGGCTCTCAGAGAGACGGCTTACGCGCTCTCAGAGGCGGCTTGCGCGGGCTCTCAAGGGCGGCTTACGCGGCGGTGGAGATCGGCGCCGGCTCGCGGCGCGGGGTGTTCATCGGACGGTGCGCCCTTTCAGATCGCCGATCCCCAGCGAACCGTCGGACGGGGCCTGAACACGAGACGCGGTGTCGGCCCCGCTGTCGGCCTGGGCACGAGACGCGGCGTCGGCCCCGCCGCCGACAGGGGCACCGGTCTCGGTCGCGGCCCCGGGCGGATCGGGCAGGTCGTCGAGGAAGTCGGCGCTCGGGACGAAGAACAGGGTGCCCGTCACGGGGGTGGAGAAGTCCAGGATCCGGTCGTGGCTCGCGGGCGGGTCGCCGAGGAACATCCGCTCCAGCATTCGCTCGGTGACCGCCGGGGTACGGGCATAGCCGATGAAGTAGGTGCCGAACTCGCCGCGCCCGACGGCGCCGAAGGGCATGTTGTCCCGCAGGATCTGCCGTTCGGTGCCGTCGTCGTCGACGATCGTGGTCATCGCGACATGGGAGTCGGCCGGCTTGACGGCGTCGTCCAGCTCGATGTCGTCCAGCTTGGTGCGGCCGATCACCCTTTCCTGGGCCTCGACCGGCAGGGCGTTCCACGCCCGCAGATCGTGCAGGTACTTCTGTACGATCACGTAGCTCCCGCCCGCGAACTCCGGGTCCTCGTCACCGACCAGGACCGCCGCGCTCGCCGCGGGACCGACCGGGTTCTCCGTGCCGTCGACAAAACCCAGCAGGTCCCGTACGTCGAAGTATTTGAATCCGTGCACCTCATCGCGGACCGTCACCGCGCCGTAGAGCCGGTCCATGATCTGCGACGCCAGCCCGAAGCACAGGTCCAGCCGCTGGGCCCGGATGTGGAACAGCAGGTCACCGGGTGTGGAGACCGCGTGGTGAACGGGCCCGGCCAGCTCGCGGAGAGGATGCAGCTCGGCCGGGCGAGGTCCGCCGAACAGGCGGTCCCAGGCCTGCGACCCGATCGCGGCGACGCAGCTCAGGTCGCCCTCCGGCGCCCGGAAACCGACGGCCCGCTGCAACCCCGGCAGGTCGGACAGCAACTCCCGCGCGACGGGCTCTCCACCGGGGTCGACCGTCACCACCAGGAAGATCGCCGCCCGCGTCAACGGGCTCAGCACCGGCTGCGGGTTCGCACCCTGGTCAGGGTCCGTCATCGCCCCCTCCTCACGTGCCGTATCCGGGGGCAACCGCACCTCGAGGCCGTCGGCGCCGCCCCGAGGTGCCCCGGACCCGGCGAAGGCGCACATTCACTGACCGTATCAACGAAGACTACGCTGCGTCGTGATACCTCGCCGTCGCCGGCCTCGCCATCGCGGTACGGGCTGCGCACGGCTGCGGTTCATCGGCCGGTCGCGGAGGTTTCCTCCTCCGCCGGGACGGTGCCACGGACCGGGGCCGCCAAGATGCCCCAGACCGCACCGGCGAGCACGACCGCCCCGCCCACGAGCTGCAGGCCGGACAGAGTCCCTCCCAGCAACAGCCACGCGGCCACCACGGCCACCACGGGTTCGAGCATGCTGAGAATCGGTGCGAGCGTCGCCCACTGCCGTCCCGTCAGCCGCCCGAATCTGCCACGCAGCCCCAGCCACGCGAGGAACACCGCCGCAGCGATCGCGAACCGCAGAATCAGGAGTGTCGTCACCGACATGCCCGTGCCGTACGCGTAGAAAGCGAAGACGGGCATGAGCCCGAACGCCGTCGCCGGGACCAACGTCGCCACGACACCGCGTCGCACCATCGCCATCACTTCCGAGGGAACATTGTGGCCTACGAGGTTGACCGCCGACCTTCGGCCTCTTCCGTGGTTCCGCCCCGGACGCACGGTCATCCTGGAGCGGGTACGACGCTGATGAGGAGCGGGTCTTCCAGTGCCGCATGCAGGAGGCCACTTGCCATGCGCATTCGGGGGACAGCGGCCTGGCGAACGACCTGCTCGCCGACGAACTACGCCCCTGTGGGTGATGGAGGAGTGATGACGGGCTCGTTCTGGTGGGACCTCGTGATCGGTATCGTCGGCGCGCTCCTGCTCGCCTGGCTCGTCCTGGTGATCGCGCTGGCGATCATGAGGCCCCGCGGCGGACTGCTGGGCGAGGCACTGCGCGTGCTGCCCGACGCGCTGCGCCTGGTGCGCCGTCTCGCCGCCGACCGGACCCTGCCGCGCGGAGTCCGTATCCGGCTGGGACTGCTGCTGGTCTACCTCGCCGTACCGATCGATCTGATCCCCGACTTCATCCCCGTCCTGGGTTACGCCGACGACGCCATCATCGCCGCCGTGGTCCTGCGCTCGGTCGTGCGCCGCGCCGGACTGCAGGCCGTGCGCGCCCACTGGCCCGGCACCGACGACGGCTTCGCCGCTCTGGTCCGGCTGACCGGGCTGGCCGAGCCCACCGACACCGGCCGGCCGAACCAGACGGCAGGTTAGGCGAGCGCTCGTCGATCCGCTGCCCGCCCTGCTCGTCGAAGCCGGCCGGTGGATGCCCTCAACCCGCGCCGCCCCGCGGCGGTCAGCCGATGCGGAGCGGGAGTGTACGGGGGCCGCGGACCTGGCCCGTGGCCCAGGTCACCGCCGCCGGGTCCGCCAGCCCGAAGTTCGGGATCCGTTCCAGCCAGACCTCGAGCGCGACCCGCAGTTCCATGCGCGCCAGGTGCGAGCCCACGCAGCGGTGGATGCCGAGGCCGAACGCGGCGTGCCGGTTGACCTGGCGGTCGATGACGACCTCGTCCGCCCGGTCGAACTGCTCCGGGTCGCGGTTGGCCGCCGGGAACGACAGCAGGATCCAGTCGTCGGCCTTCATGTCGACGCCGTTCCAGTGCATGTCCTCCTTGACCAGCCGGGCCATCGTGACCGGCCCGTAGGCCCGCAGCAGTTCCTCCATCGCGGTCGGCAGCAGGGCGGGCTCGGCGACCAGGCGCTCGCGGTCGGCCGGTGTCTTGGCCAGGTGCCACAACGACGCGCCGATCGCGCTCCACGTGGTGTCGATGCCGGCGATGAGCAGCAGCGCCATCGTGCCCGCCACGTGGTTCGGCTCCAGTTTCTGGCCGTAGAGCTCGGCGTTGATGAGGTAGGTCGTCAGATCGTCGCGCGGATTGTCGACGTGGTCGCGGATCTGCGTGAGCAGGTAGTCGAACAGCTTCTCCACCCGGAGGATGCGCTCCTCGGGCGGAGAGTTGATGCCTTCGAGCGCGTTCTCGACGAATTCGCGGAACTGCGGCCCGTCCTCGGGCGGGAAGCCGAGCATGTCGGCGATGACGCGCATCGGGATGTGCTGGGCGTAGTCCCGGGCGGCGTCAACGACGTCCTGCCCCTCGAAGGAGTCGATGAGCGAGTGGCAGAACTCTCGCGTCACCTGCTCCTGCCTGGAGACCGCGGTCTTGGTGAACGCCGGCAGCAGCAGCTTGCGCGCGTCGTGGTGGAAGGGCGGGTCGGAGGAGATCGGCGGCGTACCGCCCACCGGCGCCAGCTCAAGGGGTGGCCGGACGTTGCTCACGATGATCGCTCGTGAGGAGAAGCGCTCGGTGTCGTAGGCGATCGCCGCGACGTCCTCATAGCGCGTCGGCAGCCAGGCGCCGCCGAAGCGCTCGGTGTGCGCGATCGGGCAACGCTGCCGCAGCTCGTCCTGGATGGGATAGGGGTCGGCGGCCCACTCGGGCTCGGCGTGGGAGAAATCGGTCGCCCAGTCGGAGACGGGGCCGGTGATGATCTCACTGCGCGGTTCGAGGGGCCGGTTCTGCTGCCTCTCCTGGAAACTTTGGGTGAAGCGGTCGTCGACGGTCATGCCACGCCTCCTTAGAGGATCTCGATCGCTCGTTCCGGACAGTTGGCCAGGGCCAGACGTGCTGCCTGTTCCTGGCCCTGTGGCACGGCTCCATCGCCGACGACATGCCCGTATCCCTCGTCGTCCTCCTCGAACAGGTCGGGGGCGAGGTCGTAGCAGCGGCCGTGTCCGTGGCAGCGCTCGGAATCAATTCGTACTTTCACTACGGGGGCTCCGCTCTGTGCGCGGTGATGGCGTCGGTGGGACGAGGGCGCCCACGACGCGGGTGAGTAACGCCGACCATTCCGCGTCGTCGACGGCGTGCAGGTCCGGCGGGATGAGCGCGCTGCCCATCGACAGCAGCAGGCAGAAGTGGGCCAGTGCCTCGGGCGACAGCGCGGGATCCAGCTCGCCGTCGCTCTGGGCCACGCGTACCAAGTCGGCGATCCAGTCGGTTCGCTCGCCGACGTAGTCGCGCATCGGACGTGCGACGTCCGCGTCGCGGCGGGCCGCGACCAACGCCTCGACGATGAGGTGGCGGGGAGCGTCGCGGCGTCGCGGCAGCCAGCGGCCGATGGCGAGGAGCAGGTCCGTGACCGACCGGTCGGGGTCCGCGGCGAACAGACTGGCCAGCAGCTGCCGCCCGTGCGCCCGCAGCGCGGCCACGAGCAGCTCGGCCTTCGATCCGAAGTGCGCGTACAGCGCGCCGTTGCTCACCCCCGCGGCTGCGGCGATGTCGGCCACACGCGTACCGTCGTACCCCCGCTCGGCGAAAACCTCGGCGGCCGCCTGCAGCAGTCGCTCGCGCGTCTCAGCGGCGGTGACGCCCGCGATACGTCCCATAAATGAATTAAAAGATCGTTCATTTGATTCGTCAAGAGTGAACGTAAGTGTTCAGTTGCCTGTCTGACGGCCTTGCAGATGGAAGTGCGTCACGCCAGATGGAAGCGGACATGGAAGCGCGACATCGGGGTTGGCAGTAGGGGCGTGTACGGCAGGAGGCTCGGCCCAAGAAATGATGGCGGTCTGGCCCCGGCGACTGGCGTTGGTGGTGGCACCGGCGTGCGGTGAGTCGTTCGCGTCGTGGGTTGATCGGATGGCTCTGCAGAACGGATGCCCGCCGTGAACATGGACGAGGATTCGGGAGCGGAAGATCGATACCTGCTGCAGATCTGGCCGCAGCCTGAGTCCATCCCACAGGTGGTCAAAAGCACAAGCGCGCAACTTGCCTACTGGTGCAGCGTGGGCTGACGTCCCGGCTTCGGTAGTTTCTGATCATGTTCGATGCCGACTTCACCCCCCTTCGCGTCACCTACCGGACGCACGGGCGTGACACCTCCCGCCGCATCCGCACATGGGCGAAGGCGAAGGGCTACTCCGTCAGCGACCGTGGCCGGGTGGCTCCGGAAATCATCGAAGCCTTCTTCACCGCCCATCCCGAGATCTACGAACAGGCGAACACGTTCGAGATGGTCCACGCCACCGCGAGGACCCCTGGCGCGTCCCCGGAGGATTACGCATGGCAGGGAAAGGATGACAGCCCACTCGGGGACATCTACACGATCGTTTTCGTTCGCGGGCTCGACGAGCACGAGGTGCTGCGCCAACTCGGCGCCGCGGACGAGGACATTCGGCCGATCGAAGACGGGGACTACTCCTATCCGGAAGAACCCCAGATCATCACCGTGCGGCGAATCGGGGACTGGACCGTCGCGATCGAGCACTGCGGCTCGCGCGGCGCACAATGGGAGATTTTGAGCGCCTTGTCACGCAACGGCGAAGAGGCTATGGCGGTGCAGCGACATGACTACGCCCAGCACCACGTTGCCTATGCCGTCGACGGCCACCTCATTACCGACATCAACCCGGGGTTTCCCATCGACAGACAGGGCGCGGATCCCGACCGGCTCAATCGTCACCTCCGTGAGCTGGGCATCGATCCGGCCGCCGACGACTCCATCGACAACCCCATCCCGGCGGCCCTGGCACTCGCCACCCGGATCACCGGCGTCATGATCACCCCACAACATCTTCACCGCCCCATCCTCGGCGCCGCCATACCCGGTGCCTACTTATGATCCGCCTTGACTGCCCTTCACAATCTCGGCACTATGCCCGACATGAGTGCCGGCTTGATCATCGCGATGCCTTTGAAGCCATAGCCCCAACCCACGCACGTCTATGCACTCGATCTTCGTCTGGGTGCGGACACCGACAGGGCCGGGCCCCTGATGCGAGCTGTCCAGGAGTCCTTCGTTGATGGATGGCAGCAGGCCATGTGGGCGGGTGCGACGGCCAATGGCGGTGCTGTTCGTCTAAGTGCTCGCGCGGGCTGCGCTCCCACGGTTTCGCACGGGGTAGTCGCGCGTCCAGGATGGTTGCATGATGTTCCTTGGACTCGCGATGGTGTTCATCGCGAAGCTGGCGCCCCGCAAGGCGTCCCGGGTGCGCCGCGACGCGCCGGGATCGCTCAGCCAGGAGTTGTTAGATCGGGCCGTTCGGCAAGGCACGGCACCGGACCTGATCTATGTGGTCGCCGTGCGAGGGCACGAACTGGTCGAGCAGTCGGTCGGCGTCATCAACGACGAGGGGTTCGGGGCCAACTACTCCGCGGAGGGCGGACGGCTGGTCCAGCTCAGGATCGACCGCGGCACCCTGGCGGACGCCGCGTGCACCGAACTCCCGAAACGGTGCGAGAAGGACGGAGCCGGCTGGTATCGGGTGGGCGAGGGCTGTCACGAGTACCTCGCTGTCCGCGACGACCACCACATCAGATTGACCGGTCGCGTCGGGGAAGTCGATCGGGCCACCCTGAAGGCGGCCGTCGCCGGAGCGCGACCCGCCACCAACATCCCCTCCGCCATGCCGCCACCGTCGCGGCCTCCGGTCCGGCGCGGTGACCTGCCTACCGGCGACGGCGCCCCGATCCGGCACACTGGCAGGGGCGGCTGAAACCGGCCCGGCCGGGGATCGGCTGTTCGGCCGAGGCGGCCGAGCCGGATCTGGACGCACGGGCGAAGTTCCCGGCTTTCCCGTCTCGCCCGGGCGAGAGTGGTGCGAGGCGGGTGGTCCTGGTCGTTGTGGCTGCCTCGCTTGTTAAGCCTCGAAAGATCACCCGTTACTGGGCGGCGACTTCTGGTGGCAGCAGCGACCAGGCATGGTTTGGATCGCCGTAGTCGGCTCAGCGGCCGTGGGCCCAGATCAGACCGCCGCGGCCAGAAGGTGCCGCGCCGACCGCCCAGACGGAACCGCTCTCCGGCCGTATGGCGAGGTCACGGACGAACGCGTTCTGGTTCGGCGGAGCCGGAAAGGCGCCCGGCTCGACACCGTCGGCGCCGATGTGCAGAGACCCGCTACCTCCGCCCTTGGCGTCGTAGACGACCCAGGCCCCGCCTCTGCCGTCGGGCTCCGCCTGGGCGCGCGGCTGGAGGCCCGGTTCACCACGGACCTCGAAGTTGAAGCCGCCCAGATAACCCGACAGCAGCAACGTCTCACCGCAGAATGGGCGCTTCGCACCGCCGCACGGCCAGGCGACCCAGCCGACGGCCATCACCCGGCCGGTCTCACCGTCGACCGCGACATCCGTCAGCTCCGAGATCTGGCCCGAGTGTGAGGACGGAATCGCGGGAAGCGTGACCGCGCGCCAGGCCGTGCCGGTCCAGCGGGCCAGAGCCGCCTTGCCCCGCACCGAGCCCGCCGCCCACTTGCCGTCGAGTCCTTTGACCACAATCGGCGTGTCGACCTTGCGCCACACCGACCCGGCCAGGCGCCGCAGCGTGGACCGCGCCTTCCACCCGGCGCCACCGGCCGCGGAGAACGTATTCGAGTCCTCGATGACCCACAGGTTCTTGCCGATGGAGTACGCCCGATCCACCCGGCCATGGCTCCATCGCTTGACCTGCCAGCGCTTGCCGTCCCACCGGGCGTACCGCGACGCGCCGAACGCCCAGACCCTGGTGTCGGACGCCGACGTCAGCCGCTTCACCCGGAAGCCCGGCCCGGTGACCCGTTTGAAGGTGGACCGGCCGCCCTTGAGCAGGAGTGACTCGGTACGACTCGATCCGCGATCCGGGCGCCTCGTCCCGGCGACCCAGACCGCCCCGCCCGGCGTCACCGTTACCGCGTCGTAGGAGTCACGGCGGTCGTCATGGACGACGCTCCACTGACCGGCCGGTGCCACGGCATGGGCGGCGGCCGGCCCGGCGGCGACAAAAAAGGCGACGGCCGCGGCGGTGCCGCGAAACAACATTCCCATAAGGGTGAGACGCACTTTTCGGAGGAAAGGTTCACATGCGGCAGGGCAGGAGGCGGCAAGATCCGGACCTGTCGCTCGACCGTCTCCGCGGGGCGCGAGGGTGATGGGGCGAAGTTCTGCTCATCGGGGTCGGCCGCGCGGTCACCTGCACTGCAAGATCATCTGCGACTGTCGCCTTCGATGACGCGCCCGGCGAGTGGTCACGCCGGGGGCGTGGCTAGATCGGGAAGCTGCCACGGCGCCAGTGCCAGTGGCGGCCGGCCTTCAGGTGGTCGACGATCGCGTGCTGGAGCACGGTACGGCGCGGCAGCCGGTCGAGCGGCGTGGTCAGGGTGCGGAACGCGAACCGCAGCACCTCGACGTCGGCGTCCAGCCCTTCCGGCTCCTCGTAGGGCTCCAGCTCGAACCTCCGCTGGAACCGGACGATGTTGGAGTCCTCGGGCAGGTACTCCAGCAGCTGTGGGTCGAGCAGCCACGAGCCGCAGGAGAACGCCGTGTAGCGCTCGTCGGGAAAGTGGCGCGGGAAGAACGCGCGGGCCTCGTCGAGCGACGCCGCGACCGCCTCCGGGGTCATCGGCCCCGACTCGGGGATGTGCAGGTCGATGGCGGTGCCGCCGCGGTGGTGCTGCAGTCGGCCCAGCTCGTAGATGCCGCCGCGCGCGTGTAGCGTCAGCCAGCTCTGCATGACCGGCCAGCCCTCGCGGTGCATCCGCCGGTCGATCGCGAGGTTGCGGCCCAGATCTGAGAGGGTCACCCACGACACGGCATCGGCGACGCCGTGGTCGCGGTGGTACCCCATGACGACGTCGACCAGGGCCAGGTACGCGTACACGTAGAGATGCCGCCAGGCGGGGCCCCGTTCGCGCGGCAGCTCCGGACCGGGCGACAGCCAGACGTGGCCCCCGAGATCGGCGCGGACCAGGGCGATCGAGCGGTCGAGCAGCCAGTGCAGCTCCGGAGTCCACAGCGGAGAGCCGGGGTCGGGCCAGCCCGCCATGATCTCGGCGGCGTCGTCCGGCCGCACCGCCAGCCGGTCGAGGATCGCAGGCGCGTCGGCCTTGGCGGGCAGCGGAGCCGACGGCCGGTCGCCGGCGAGCCGGTGCACGCGGTCGACGTCCTCGACGGGCACTCCGAGCCGGGCGGCGATGTCGTCCAGATCCACGCGGACGATCCTACCGGCCGGTGGGATCGTCCCTCCCGCCCCAGATTCTCCCGGCGCCGGCGCCGAGCCGGGGCGTCTCCACGGCCTTGAGCCGATCTGTCAGCACCCGGGTCGTCTTGGCGTTCGGCTCGATCTCGGAACGTGGGCGAGAGCCTGAACCCCTGACGAATTGCTTGTGCTGCCTCTCCTGTCGAGACGGCCTCATGAGGCGCCCATGGCGGTGACCGGGCCTACTCGGTCACCTCGGGGTTCCTCTCTCACGGAAAAGTGCGTTCTTCCCGCGGAACGCTGACTCTCCTAGCGTTACCCGGTAATCGCAGTTGAGGAGGATCGATGGAACGCCACGCCGAGACTGGTCGGTCACCTCGCCGTGCCAGGGGTTTCCGCCTTGACCGGGCGGCGGTCGGCGCGGGAGCCCCACGCCGACAGCGGACGGCTGTGGCATTGCTGCCCTCGCGATAATCCTCGGCAACCTGGCGTCGAACTCGACTCACCCTTACCAGGGTGGGTGCAATCGTCTTCGTGACCGCATTCTCGCCGGTCGGAGACGTCTGTGCGCTCCTCGGGCCGTTGAGCACACGCGGCAGCCTTACGTTGAAAACCAAACACCTTATCGTTGGAGAGCAGATGTCATATCCCGCCGAAATCGTCATCCTGAGCGGCGAAGGCCCGCACACCGATCCATGGCATTCGCTGCATGAGACGAGCGCGAGAATGGCTGAAATTCTAGGAGAAACAAACTCCGTCGCAATCGTGAAATCCATTGACGAGATCGAGGCCGCGCTCGGTGGCGCCGACGTGTTACTCGTGAACACGAGCGCCTACCGCTCGACGCCGATCCCCGAGGATGACGTCTTCGCTCACGTCCTCGAGGGCTTCCTCGCGCGCGGCGGCAACCTGCTCGCCACCCACAGCGCCACGGTCGCGTTTCCCGGTCTGCAGAGTTGGCGGTCCGTGCTCGGAGCGACCTGGGCCCTCGGCAGAACCTTCCACCCGCCGCTCGGCCGGAGCCTGATCCAGAAGAGTGAGGTCGTGCATCCGATCACCGAGGGCCTCGGCGACTTCTGGGTTCACGACGAGCGCTACAGCAACCTCGACTTCGTCGACGAGCGCGACATCGTGCCGCTCTACGTCCACAGCGAGGACGGCGTCACCCATCCTCTCGTCTGGGCTCACACGGTTGAGAACAGCCGTGTGGTCTACAACGCCCTGGGCCACGACGTCAGCTCATTTGACTCGCCAGAACACGTCGCACTGCTCAAGCGCACCGTGTCCTGGCTCCGACACCGCGCTTGATCTCTGTGGTTCGGGTGCGGGCGGATCCGGATGCACCTGGCGTCGACCATCGTGAGGGCGCTTACCGGGACGCGGTCGCCGCGGCGCGATGTCCGGCTCGAGAAGCCCTATGCCGCCGAGGACCCGACCCAGACGTCGACGACCTCGAGCATCGTGATCGGCGGCTCTGGCGGGCGGAAGCCGAGTGCCGCTGTCACCACTCGGTCGATGACCGGGTGGAGACGGTTTTCCACGAATTCGAGATAGGCCTCTTTGGACTCCCAGACCTCCAGGTAGCGCAGGCCCTGCTCGGTGCGGTGGGCGAGGTGAAGGATCATGCCGGGTGGCAGTTCGGGGCCGAGCTCCTGCTTGATCCGGGCGTAGACGTCGGGGTCGATCGGAACCTCATAGGTGAACGCGTACGACATGGCGCCTCTTTTCAATTTGATCCGAGTATGAATCGGATGAATAATGTGAGCATGACCGCTGACAGCGAAAGGGTCAAGAGGCGCTATGACACGACCCGGCGCCGTGCCTCCGCCGACCGCACCAGACGGGCCATCCTCGAGGCGGCGACCGCGCTGTTCATCGAGCAGGGATACGTGGCCACCACCATGGCCGCCATCGCCCAGCGTGCTGGAGTCAACGCCGACACGGTCTACACCACGGTCGGCGCCAAACCGGCGCTCTTCCGTCTCCTCATCGAAACGACGCTCTCCGGAGAAGACCACGCGGTGCCCGCCACGAACCGCGACTATGTGCGGGACCTGCAGGCCGAGCCCGACGCGGTGAACAAGCTCGCCATCTACGCGGCGGCCATCAGCCGGATCCATGCCCGGCTGGGACCGTTGTTCGGCGTCCTGCAGACAGCCGCACCGTCCTCACCCGAGCTCGCCGCGCTGTGGCACATGATCGCCGAACGCCGTGCCGCCAACATGCGCCTCCTGGCCGCCGACCTGGCGACGACGGGCCGGCTGAGAAGCACGGTTCAGGAGGCGGCTGACGTTATATGGGCGACTAATTCTCCGGAGTTCTACCTTCTTCTCGTCCGCGACCGTCAGTGGACGCACGAGCATTACGAGCAATGGCTTGCCGACTCCTGGTGCCGGCTCCTGCTCACCTGAGAGAGCTACCTTGAGATCCGGCACGTTCGAGCCGGGGACGCTTCCACCGCCGTATTTCCATGCGGCCTTCTTTAGGGGCGTCTGGGCACTCTCTCCGCCGCCCGCCGGTTTCCGGCCTGGCACTCCGCCCAGCCGCCCTGCCCGAGGCCGATCGCGCCCGCGCCACGAAGAGCCGGTGTGAGGACGCTCGCTGTTTCACCGAAAGCCGGCGGCGCTGTCACCGGTGCGGGATGGAGCGGGCGCTCAGTCGGAGGCGTGCTGCCAGTACGGGTCGCGGTAGAGCATGACGGAGGTGCCCCGGAGCATCTCGTCCGGGGCGGAGACCAGTACGAGTTCGCCGTCGGCTTCGAGCCGGCGCAGGATGTCGCGGACGCGCGGGCCGACGGGCAGGCGGCCGACCGGGAGGCCGAGGAGGTCCCGGACCGTGTCGGCCACCTGTGAGAGCTGGAAGGGCTCGGTGAAGTCGGCGATCACCTTGCGGACGATCTCGACGGGGATCGCGGTCTCGGCCTCCATGTAGGCGAGCTCCCAGGTGAGCTGCGCCTTGCGTCGGCCGGTCCCGGCGCAGGCCGTGCACGGCTGGGAGAAGCTGGGCACGATGTGCTCGACGGTGGAGCCCAGGCAGGTGGTGCACTGGTTGGTCTCCGCCGCGTGCAGTTCCGCGGCCGCCCGGTCCGCCAGCTGCTTGCCGCAGAGGCACAGATAGACCCGGAACCCGCCGCGGACCAGGACGAGGTCGTCGGCGTCGTCGGGGATCTCTTCCCACAGCGCGGTAATAGTGTGTTTTTTCATTGTTTGCGACTCTATCGACCCTGGCCTTCGGGCCGGAGCCGAACCGGGACCAGTCTCATCGGAGCGCTCCACAGCCACTCCTCGGTGATGTAGGTGGCGGTCAGCAGCGTCATCAGGGCCAGCGCACGCTCGACCGTGGTGGAGGGGTGTGCGCCGCGGTCGCCGAAACGGCACATCCACACTTCGAACAGGCTGCTGTCGCTGAGCTGTTCGTGAACCGAGGGCCGCGCGACGGCGAAGCCGTCCCGCCAGATGTCGACCGAGGGACTGGCGGACGGGAACGCCCCGGCCAGGATCCCGCCGCCGGTGGTGACCATCCGGCCGACGCCGTCGTGCACCGGCAGGATGCCGTCGCTCTGGAAAAGCACGACCCCGCCCCCCGGCGGGCTGGCGACCCGCAGGACCTCGACGGGGGAGGACTGCTCCGCCTTCCACAGCTCGGCGGCGTCCACCGGCGGGCAGAGCTCCGGCACGGCGCCCAGGCGCCGGATGACCTCGTCCTCGGTCACTCCGCCGACGAAGGCGACGCAGAGATCCTCGTTGTAGGTCTCGTAGGAGAACATCATCTCGTCGACGGTGTCCTGAAGCTCACTCAGTCGAGGGCTGATGCGGGGAGCCCCGGGAAGGTGGGCGAACAGCTCCGCGAGCTCGGTGAACAGTGCCTGGACGCCGGGGGAGCGTCCGGCGATGCACGGCCGCCAGGGGGCGGCGCCCGCGGCGAGGAGGGCCCGGACGGCGTCGTCCTGGCCGTGCCGTACGGCCTCCCACAGGGGGGTGGCGCCGTCGCCGTCGACCGGGTCCACCGCGGCCCCCGAGGCCAGGAGCAGCTCGATCACCTGGACCGCGCCCTCCTGGGCGGCCTGGTGCAGGGGCGTCGAACGCAACCAGGGAAGGCACCGGCCGGGGTCCAGCCCGTCCGCCAGCCGTTCGCGGATCTGCGCCAGATTGCTGTCACGCCACGCGCCGATGTCCTCGGCCCACTCGTCGTCGCCCATGGTCATCCCGTCTTCTTACGCTGATCGGATCCAATCAGGACTGAACGACAGTTTTCGATCAGAGCCCGGCGTGACAGACGGTCGGAGACCCGGGTGGTCTCGGGCAGACGGTAACGGGGGGTCAGATTGAGGACGTTGTGGCAGGCCGTGTCGAGGTCGACGCGGTGGCCGACGGAGACGAAGACCGGTTTGACCCCCCGCTGGGTGCGGAGCACGCGTCCGACGACGTCGCCGTCCAGCGTCAGATCGGTCCAGGAGCCCCGCTCGGGGGCGGGGTCGGGGTAGGTGCCGACGAAGGTCGTCTTGCCGACGCCGATCGTGGGCAGCCCGGTGAGCACGCCCAGATGACAGGCGAGGCCGAAGCGGCGGGGATGGGCCAGGCCGTACCCGTCGCAGACGATCAGTTCGGGGGTGACGGTCAGGCGGTCCAGGGCTTCGAGCAGGGCGGGAATCTCGCGGAAGGCGAGCAGGCCGGGAACGTAGTCGAAGGTCACCTGCCCGCCGACGGTGACCTCTTCGACGACCTCCAGCGTCGTTCCGTCCAGTACGGCCACCGCGGCGGCCAGCCGATCCCC
This sequence comes from Streptosporangium subroseum, assembly GCF_900188345.1. GTDB lineage: Bacteria > Actinomycetota > Actinomycetes > Streptosporangiales > Streptosporangiaceae > Streptosporangium > Streptosporangium subroseum. The sequence goes on from NZ_FZOD01000002.1 coordinate 327,417, forward strand.
CTCATAGGCCACGTCCACCCCCGCGACCCTTCCAGGGTCGCGAGGGCCGGGGTCGGTGAGGTCGAGCAGCGATCTGAGCTCGTCCTGGATCGCCTCGGCCTCCAGGACAGTCCGCGGAGTTCGCACCTTCATATCTATATGATCGCCATTTTTAGGTCACGGCGTTATATCGCGGGAACGTCCGGCGAAATTCGCGATGGCCGGGGAAGCGGTCGCGGGGCGAGAGTCCGGCGCGCCAGCCGGTCCGCGCGGGCTCCGGCGCGCCTCGTCCCTGCTTGCCCGGTGATCTGAAGAGAACCTATGGTGCGTGGACGGATCTTCGGGGAAAGGGCCATCCATGTCAGTGCTCGTAGCGTTCAGCGTGACTCCGATCGGCGCGGGGGAGGACGTCGGCGAGCTCGTCGCCGAGGCCGTTCGGGTGGTCCGCGCGTCGGGGCTGCCGAACCGGACCGACGCCATGTTCACCACGGTCGAGGGGGAGTGGGACGAGGTCATGGCCGTGGTCAAGGACGCGGTCGCGGCGGTCGAGGCGCGCTGCGGGCGGGTCAGCCTCGTGCTCAAGGCCGACATCCGGGACGGGCAGGGCGGCAGGCTGGACGCCAAGGTCGCCACCATCGAGAGGCACCTCGCCTGACACCCCACTCCCCGCCGGACGGAGCTCCGCCCAACGCCCTGCTCACCGTCAGGCGGCGCTCCGCCTGACACCCCGCCCAGGCCGGACGGAGCTCCGTCCAACGCCTCGCTCCCCGCCGGACGGCATCTCGCTCGCAGCGAAACGGGAACACCAAGCGGAGTGAAACCGTTTGCAAAGGCGGACGACTTCAGGAGTGTGGGCCGGATGGTGGCAGGCAGATCGATTGGACGTGTCCTCGCGGGCGGGCTGGCGCTGACCGCCGCCGGGTGGGCGCTGAAGAACATTCCAGCGGAGCTGGGCGGCCGGGCCGCGGGAGAGCGGCTGGAGCGGATGCGGCGCTCGCCGCAGTTCCGCGACGGCGTCTTCCACAACCCCATGCCCGGAGCCGTCACGCCGTCGGCTTCGAGCGCGCAGAACGTCCTCTGGAACATGATCTTCAATGCCGAGGAGCGCCACCCCTCCCTGCCGGTGCCCCTGGTGACCTCTCCGGCCGTCGCGCCGTCGGCGACGGGGCTGAGCGTCGTCTGGTACGGCCACGCCACCACGTTGGTGGAGATCGAGGGCCGCCGCGTGCTCATCGACCCGGTGTGGAGCCACCGCGCCTCGCCGTCCCAGCTGGCCGGTCCGCGACGACTGCACCCGCTGCCGGTGCCGCTGAGCGACCTTCCCGTGCTCGACGCGATCGTGATCTCCCACGACCACTACGACCACCTCGACCGCGCGACGGTCCGCGCGCTCACCGCCATGCAGGCGGCGCCGTTCCTGGTGCCGCTGGGGATCGGCGCCCACCTGGAGCGCTGGGGGGTGCCCCTCTCACGGATCATCGAGCTCGACTGGGACGAGGAGGCGAGCGTCGCGGGCCTGCGGTTCGTCGCCACCGCCGCCAGGCACTTCTCGGGACGCACCTTCGCCCGCAACACAACCCTGTGGGGCTCATGGGTGATCGCGGGCAAGGACAAGCGGGTCTTCTACGCGGGCGACTCCGGATATTTCGACGGCTACGCCGGGATCGGCGCCGCGCACGGCCCCTTCGACCTCACCCTCCTGCCGATCGGCGCGTACAGTCCCGCCTGGCCCGACATCCACATGAACCCGGAGGAGGCGGTCGCCGCCCACCTCGACCTGGGCGGCGAGCTGCTCCTCCCGGTTCACTGGGCGACCTTCGCACTCGCCATGCACCCCTGGGCCGAGCCCGTCGACCGCCTGTGGCGCGAGGCCAAGGCGCGCGACGTCCGCCTGGCGATCCCCTGCCCCGGTGATCGCATCGACACCGGCGACGCGCCCCTGGTGGACAGCTGGTGGGAGCTCCTTCACGGCGGGGAGACGAACGGCCGGTCGCGGTAGGCCCGGCGTCCTCGGATCAGGCCCTGATCTGGTGGGTGATGGACGGGTCGGCGATGGCGGTGTCATCGGCCAGTAGGAACGCCTGCTCCGACAAACCACCGGAGGAAGCGCTCACCCGGGCGAGGGCCTGTGGGGAGGGGCCGATCACCGGGAGCCTTCCGGCGAGGACCGGACCGACAGACGGGTGCGGACGACGAGGTCGTGCAGGATCGAGGCCGAGGCCGAGGTCTCGGGAAGCCGGGAGGCGGCTCTGGCCTCCTCCAACTCCGCGGTCAGGCGGGCGACGTCGTGCGCCAGCCGTACCCGGTCGGGCGCGTCACCGGGCAGGAGGCCGTGCTCGGCGGAGCGTTTGGCGGCCATCAGGTCGCCGAGGTAGGCCGGGCCGCCGGTGAGCCGGGTGAGGTCGGCCTCCAGCTCCCCGGTGCGCATCAGGTGGATGCCGGTGAGCAGTACGCGGAAGGTGTAGAGCAGCGGCTTGAGCTCACCGGAGCGTTCGAACAGCGACCACTGGGTGCGGGCGAAGCCCAGATAGTGGTGGGCGTGGTTGCGGGTGACGCATCCCGGGGCGGCGGCGATCATCTCCTGGTGGACCGGGGAGGTGGCCACCACCAGCGGTGAGAGCAACTGCTCCAGTACGTAGCCGTTGCGGCGCAGCAGCAGGCGGCAGAACTTGGCCAGGTCGTGGGTGACCAGGTCCACCTCGACGCCGTGCCGTACCCAGGAACGGGTGAGGGTCTCCTCGCCCGTGTGCAGGCCGATCACCTCCTCAAGCGGCAGCAGGTGCACGCCGCGCAGGTCGACGTCGGAGTCGACCGAGGGAAAGCCGTACAGGTGCGCGCCGCTGACCGTGGCGAAGGCCGCCGGGTGCGCCTCCTCGGCGGGGATCTCGGCCAGCCAGGCGGGCAGGGTGACGGTCACAGGGCGGCCTCTCTGGTGCTCATCAGGTATTCCTCCACGCGCCGCCGATCGGGTTCGGCGGGTAACACGCCCGTGCCGTCAAAGCCCGCGACCAGCTCGGAGCGCCAGCGGGTGACCTTATCCCAGGAGAGCTCTCCCCGCCGTACGGCGAGCAGCCGGTCGCGGTGGGCGTCCATCCGGACCAGGGGCTCGCCGTGGTGGGCCAGGTGCAGGCCGCTGAGCAGCAGCCGGATCATGTGCATGGCCTGTTTCCACTTGGGACGCTCGGGATCCAGGCGGCGAAACTGGGCGTCGGCGTATCCGGTGAAGGTCTGGTGGGCACGCCTGGACAGGAAGGCGCGCCGGATGGCGAGCAACTCGTCGCCCGCCGGGGTGGCATGCTCGACGATCGGTGACCACAGGCACTCCAGGACCGTCGGGTTGGCCTCCAGGGCGAGCCCGCAGAACCGCTCGACCTCCCACGAGAACTGCTCGGACAGCGGTCCCTCGACGTGGGTGGGCGGCTTGACCAGCCGCCAGAACAACCGGGTCGGCGTCACGAAGACCCCGCGCCGGTCGACGTCGGATTCCTCGGTTTCCAGGCCGTAGGCGCGCGAGCCGACCACCACCGACAGCACCGAGTGCGCCGGGAGGCACAGTGTTTCCATCCGCACACCCTGCCAGCCCGGCGCTTGTTCGCGACACGGGGTTTCCTCACCCGGGCCGGATCACCCCGTCGGCTCAGGGGCGGCCGCGGGCGGCGAAGTACGGCCGGAACCCCTGGCTCTTGTCGGCTTTGATCAGGGTCTCCACCACCTTGCCCTTGAGGTCCACCACTCCCACACCGGTGTTGGTGGAGGCGATGAGGTGCTTGTCGTCGTACCAGCCGAGGGTGGTTCCCCACGTCGGGCTGAATCCGAGGCTGATCTGGGTCACGGCCTTACCGGTCGCGGACAGCGCGAGCGCGAGGCCGATGCGGACGAACATGTGAATCTCCCCGTGGTGATCCGGAATCTGGATCTTGAGCGGAGGATCGTACACACGTCCGTAGGGACGATTCAGCGACTTTCATGATCTTAAAGATTTAAGCTGATTCAGGCGGCGAGGGTGGCGTGCATCTCCCATCTCGGGAGGACGAGGTCCCAGGGATCGGTAGGAACCCTCGATACGGCGCGAGCGCCACGCGCTCCGTCGTTGCGGACAGCAGAGAACGCTTCGGCCCTGCCCCCTGAAGCCTGGTGCAAACGGTCCGGCCCTTTCGGGTTCAATGAAGACTTCGGAAATCTGTGGGCAACAGTGAAAACCGTGCTCAGATTAAGGTCAAGTGCCTGGACGCGCCGAGAAACCGAACCCCATGGTGGAGGTAGTGCGTCGTTCCAACCGGCACGCGATGCCGGAGAACATCACCAATGGGATGTCGGAGAACATCACCAATGGGCGGCGACGGAAAACAGGGACACAGCCAGATGCCCTCCTCTGAGAGGACAAGGAAGCAGAAACTCCCAAGGTTCGCCTTCATGAGGATCGGCTCTCCTGAGCCATCCCTGGGCACCATTTCCTCTGATGGAGCCGCGGTTGTCGAGATGGCTTCATCTGGAAGGAGCCGAAGATGTACGGAAAACGTCTGCTCATCGCCAGTCCGCTGATCGCCGCCCTCGCGTTTGGGACGGTCGGTATCTCGCAAGCTTCAGTCGTTCAAACTTCGGCCGCTCCGAAGTCCGTAAGCGCCGGCGACAGCCATATCGCGGCGCCCTTGAATGTCGCGCCGCCTCGGTGCAGGCGCGCATTCAACGGCCAGCTCAGGGAACTGTGCTCGTCCGGCTGGAACGAGGGATACACGGCCGGGAAAGCCTCATGCGGGAACCAGCTTAATAGCAACAAAAACTTCTCTCCAGCGATGCAAGATACCGCATACCTCCACGGCTACGACGGAGGGTTCGCAGCGGGCAAGGCTACGTGCTAGCCGCTGCCGGATCGTAGCCGTACAAGGGTTCATGATCCCGTAAGGGTTCTCGAGCCAAAACCGGGTGGGCCTGTCCGAGGTTCGGACAGGCCCGTCTTCTGTTGAGCTATCGGCTCTGGCTGTTAAGGCGGGTCTTGCGAGGAGGATGGGAAAGGGGGACACCTCGTCCCCTTTTGATGTGTGCGCGTCCGACTTCGACCATCAAAAGCGCCCACCTCTGCGGGAGACGGGCGCTCTTGTCGCCTTGAGGCCGGCGGATGAGCTTCTAGCGCAACCGAATATCGGCCCGAGCGAACGTGCACTTGTGCCGGCGGTGGTTAACGTGATGAGGAGCAGCCCCGCGGCAGCCAGAACTGGAGCGTAAACAGGTTGATTCGATAGATGTCGCGGGGAAAGCCCGGGTCCCGATCGTTGTCGACGAGCTTCGAACACACGCGCGTGTGCCACAGCGTCATCTCCTGACCTAGGTCGAAATCCGGGTAGTACCTCATCTCGCCCATGTAGTTACCCACCCCGCAGATCCGGCCGGATGCCATGAATAGATTGCCGGTCCACAGCTCCTCCCACGCCGAGTCGATAGTGGCAGGGCCGTCCCATAGTTCGTAGCGCGCATAGATCCTGGAATCGGTTTCCGCGCACACGATGATCGCGTTCGGTCCCGTCGCTATCCGCTGATCCAGGCCGGGCTCCCTCATATCCTGGATGCCAGGCTGCATGGGGCGCAGGTCTTTCGCGGCCTCCAGGTCCGCGAAGCCGAAGAAGTCGCATATTTCTATTCCGTCGGAGTGCTCGGTGAGAATAATCTTCACATCTCCTGTGTTTTTTGGGAACGCGGACCGGTGGCGTGTCGCACCTGACAGTGAAGGATCAGCAATCGGGCGCGCTGTGCAGGGATATAGCGCTCGAAATAAAGCTTCAAGCTGAGCCTCGTAGGTTTTCTGTCACAAGTGCGTTCTGCGTGCTGTTGAGCCAGTCGCTGCTCAGCAAAGCGCCACTTGTCAAAGATATTAGGGCGAGAAGCGCCGAGTCCTGGTACCGACCCGGGGTCGACCACCAGGCTGAGCGGACCGCCGCGATATTCTCGGCCAGAGCTGTTGTCTCGTCCAATTTCGGGTCGCGCAGGACGTTCGTGGTGCTCATCTGCACCTGTCCGTCAGCGGAATAGAAGAGGCGATGCTGTACTGCCCCGGCCTCCCAACGAATGCCCCAGATGAAGGAACTCTCACCGAGGAGCGATGCAAGCCGCTCCTGGGTACCGGTAATATCGTAGGTGTCAAAGAAGAAGTACCCTCCCTCGTAGAAGTCGAGAAAGATTCTTGGGCTCTCTTCGTCGTCTTCCATACCCTCTTTCACGTGGACTTCTTCAAGATGGAAGTCGTGTACACCCGAGAGGGCATCTCCGATCTGCTGAACAGAATGGAGGCCATCTATTGGTTCGACCACCGTCCAGGCAATATGGTTGCACAGGATCCACTCGTTGACGGCGAGGACGGAATCATAATGGGCGATCAGTTCCTGCGCGTTCACGGTGGCTCCAACAAGGATGGGCGTGGATGCATTTCGGACCCCATACCATATCGCAATACATTTCTTGCGATCTAGGGATTGCCGTACGATTCATCTCGCCGTTACCCGGCCCATCTGGCACTAGGAAAAATGGTTCGATATCCACCCGGACCTCTGACGGATAGTTCCTTGCGCTCGGCGCATTTCTCGGGTGTCAGGCGTTCGAAGACGCTGGGGGCCGGCTTTGGAGGTTGTCGGCAAGCGGATGGATGGCGAGGGCGCCGACCTTCACCGATGCGGGTGCCAGTGCAACGTCCTCAACACCGGTGAGTTCAGCCATTTCGCCTCCGTGTCGGTCCGGTTCCTCCCGAGGGCGGCCGTTCTGTGGCGCTTGTATGCCTCCCGGCCTCCATCGTGCCGACGGCACCGAGAACCAACCCCTTCACCGATGGCTCCGAGTGGGCCGGGAGGGGTCGTGTTTCCGGTTGAGTGGGCTGTCGGGCTGGGTCAGGCGGCGAGGGTGGCGTGCATCTCCCAGAGGAGGATCTCGGCCGATTCGGTCGCGGTGACGCGCTGGCCGCCGGTGGCGGTGAACCGTACGGCGTCGCCTTCGGTGAGCGGGCCTGCTCCCTCCAGGTCGACGGTGCCGCGGGGTACGAACAGGTGCAGGAACGGGGCCTCGGGCAACTCCACGCTCTGGCCGGCCTCCAGCCTGGCCACGTGCAGCGCGGCGTACTTGTTGTTGATCCGGATCGCGCTGCGTCCCGCATCCCTGGCCATTCCGGAGGCGACCGGGATCAGGCCGCCGCTGAGCAGTTCGCCGTCGATCTCCAGCTGCTCGTATCCGGGGGTGATCCCGGCCTCGTCGGGAACGACCCACATCTGCACGAAGCGCACCGGATCGGTGTGCTTCTCACCCTGCATCCGCCAGGAGTCGTTCTTCTCCGAGTGCAGGATGCCGGTTCCGGCGCTCATCCGTTGCGCCAGTCCCGGATAGATCACTCCGGAGTGTCCCTCGGAGTCCTGGTGGACGAGGGAGCCGCGCAGCACCCACGTGACGATCTCCATGTCCTGGTGCGGGTGGGTGTCGAAGCCGGTGCCGGGCTTGACGACGTCGTCGTTGTTGACCAGCAGCACGCCGTGGTGGCTGTTGGCGGGGTCCTGGTGGCGGCCGAACGAGAACGAATGCTTGGAGTCGAGCCAGGGGATCTTGGTGGCGAAGCGGTCGGCGGACCTGCGGATGTCGACGGTCATGGCGATCCTCTCTCGTCTATTTGATTGAACCTTCAACCGATCGGTGCTCCGAGATGTTCCCGGGGCTTCTCGGCGGCAGGCAATCTTGCCCACCTGGTCGAATACACGCCGGAAATCACGCGTAACACGGGATAGCCGCTTATTCGTTATACCTTTGATCTTGCAGGTCAAGATTGCTTCGAAGAGATTGACCGGAGTTGTCAGGTTCTCGTCGACCCTCTGGGAGAGCTCCTCGATGAACAAGTGGAAGACAGTCCTCATCGCGCTGGCGGTAGCCGTACCTTCCGGTGTTCTGCCCGCCGCGGCCGCGCAACCCGCGACCGCACAACCCGCGACCGCGCCGATCGAGAACAACGAGACCCAGCCGGTCTACTCGCGGGCCGACGCCCTGACCGAGACCGTGTTCGTCGAGGTCGCCCGGGTCGACAGCGACTCCGACGGCCGCCCCGATCGGGTCGCGGTCGACATCATGCGGCCCAAGGAGACCGCGGCGGGGCTGAAGGTCCCGGTCATCATGGAGGCCAGCCCCTACTACGCGGGCGGCAACGACGTGCCCAACCACGTCGTGGACCTCGACGGCTCGGACCCCGCGGGCATGGAATACCGGCACAACAAATTCAGCGACCTGCGTGACGAGATGTTCGGTCTTGACGACTCGAGCGCGGCCCGGGCGATCGCGCCGCCCTTCACCGGCTACTACGACAACTACTTCGTCCCCCGTGGCTACGCGGTCGCGCTGGTGGAGAACCTCGGCTCGGGCCGCGCGACAGGCTGCCCGACGACCGGTCTGGGCAACGAGACCGCCGGGCCCAAGGCCGCGATCGAATGGCTCAACGGCCGGGCCCGCGGGTTCGACGTGGCCGGAAAAGAGATCAAGGCCGACTGGTCCACCGGCAGGGTCGGCATGATCGGCGTCTCCTACAACGGCACGCTCCCCAACGCCGTCGCCGCCACCGGGGTCCAGGGGCTCAAGACCATCGTGCCGATCGCCGCCATCTCCTCCTGGTACGACTACTACCGCGCCAATGGCGGCGTCCTGGCTCCCGGCGGCTACCAGGGTGAGGACGCCGACGTGCTCGCCCGCTACGTCCTGACCCGCGACGACGCCGAACACGCCTGTGGCGCGCTCATCAATCGGATCGAACAGGACCAGGATCGCGTCACCGGCGACTACTCCAGATTCTGGGACGATCGCAACTACCTCAACGACGTGAAAAAGGTCCGCGCCAGCGTGTTCCTGGTGCACGGTCTCAACGACTGGAACGTCAAGACCAAGCAGGCCGTCCAGTGGTGGAACGCGCTCGCCAAGCGGGACGTGCCGCGCAAGATCTGGCTGCACCAGGGCGCCCACTTCAACCCGTTCTCCTTCGCCCAGCGCAACGCCGAGTGGCTGCGCCAGCTTCACCACTGGTTCGACTTCTACCTGTACGGCCTGCGCAACGGCATCATGGACGAGCCGCAGGCGGACGTGGAGTCGGGTCCCGGCCAGTGGGCCCAGCACGCCTCGTGGCCGCTGCCGGGCACGCGTGATGTGTGGCTGAACCTCTCCGCGGGCAGGGACGGCCGCAACGGCGTTCTGAGCGACAGGCGCCCCCGGGGAGACGCCGTCGAGTCCTTCGTCGACCAGAACGTCCGCACCGCCGAGCAGCTCGCCGAGAACGTCGAGACCACCGATCCCAACCGGCTGGCCTACCTGTCCGACCCCGTGGCCAGGGACGTGCGCCTGTCCGGCACCCCGAAGGTCTCGGTGAGGGCGGCCTTCCAGGGCGGGCACTCGCCGTACCTGACGGCACTGCTGGTCGACTACGGCACCGACGCCCGCGCCTACGGCTCGGTCGTCTACGGCACCACCCCGGTCTGCTACGGCCAGGGAGTGCCGGGCGACACGGGCTGCGCCCGCCTCGCCGAACACGTCACGATGACCGCCCCCTACAAGATCATCACCAGGGGGTGGATCGACGTCCGCAACCGTGAGTCCGACTCCCGGACCGAACTGCTCCGCGAGGGCGGTTTCTACGACTTCGACATCGACCTCCAGCCCAACGACTACGTCGTCAAGGCCGGCCACCGGATCGGTGTCGTGCTCATCTCCACCGACCACGACTTCACCCTCCGCCTGCCCGCCGGGACGGGCGTCTCCGTCGAGCCGGGCGACAGCTCGGTCACGCTTCCCCTGGTCGGCGGCCGCGCCGCCCTCGGCTAGTCCTTTCCGGTAGGCGGGCCGCCGCGGGGGATCGACTTCCCCGCGACGGCCCGTACGGATTCCGGCCCTTGACGGAGAAGCGGCCCACTGATGAAGTGAGCCGCGATATGCGTCGTTTGAGGAGCTCACCAGCGGGCCGATGGCGTCGGTGGACACCGTTCGCCATGGTCGTCGTGGGACTGATGGCCGTCGGGCTCGCCGTAGGCGGGGTCCGGCTCGACGCCACGTTCGACCTGGACGCCTTCGTCCCGGACCTCTCCGCGCAGAGCCCCCTCCCGGACCAGGGCCGGAACATCGACTCCAGGCCCGGGGAGGACGACCCGCTGGGGGAGTTCTCCTTCTGGGCCGTGGTCATGATCGGCTCCGTGCTCGCCGCGCCCGTGATCGTCATGCTGATCCGGATGCTCGCGCGACCCGACGACCGGCCGCCCCCGCCCCGCCCGGCACAGGAGAAACCGGTGGCCGCCGCTGCCGACGGCGGCGAGGTGCGGGCCGCGCTCAGGGCGGCCCTGGCCGACCTCGACGCCGGGGACGACCCGCGCCGCGCGGTGATCGCCTGCTGGCTCCGGCTGGAACACGTCGCCGCCGGGTCCGGAACCCCGCGCATGGCCGCCGACACCACGGCGGACCTGGTCGCCCGGCTGCTCGCCGTACACAAGGTGGGCGAACCCGCCCTGGACCGCCTCGCGGGCGCCTACCGTCAGGCGCGTTACGCCCCGCACGAGGTGGCCGAATCGCTGCGCGACACGGCTCGCCGCGCACTGGCCGAGGTGGACGCGGAGCTGTCGTCTTGACGGCCGTCCTGTGGCATCTCGGGATCGTCGCCGTCGCCGTCGCGCTGGCCGTCGTGATCGTACGCCGGGTCCCGGTCGTCCTGTCGAGGCCGCCCGCCCAACCACGGGCGACCCGGACCGGAGAGCCGGCGGACCGGGCGTTCGCCGAAGTCAGATGGTGGGAGCACCGGCTCGCCTCCACCCGGGACGACCTGCCGAGGTTCCGCTCGCTCGTCCAGCCCCGCCTGGCCGAGCTGGCCGTGGAACGACTCCGCCAGCGGCACGGCGCGACCGGCCCCGCCCGCGCCTCGGAGATCCTCGACGCCGAACTGTACAAACTGATCACCGTCCCCGCGACGGCGGTCCCTACCCGCGCCGAGCTGGCCCGCCTGGTCGCGCGCATCGAGGAGATATAGATGGAGCTTGCCGACGTCGGCCGGCACGCACGCGAGGTGCTCGACCGGGTCAACACCGTCGTGGTCGGCAAGCGTGAGTCCCTGGAACTGGTCCTGGCCGGAATCCTGGCCGGCGGTCACGTACTGCTCGAGGACTTTCCCGGCCTGGCCAAGACCCTCACCGCTCGCTGCTTCGCGCAGGCGCTCGGCCTGGACTTCACCCGCCTGCAGTTCACCCCCGACCTGCTGCCGGCCGATGTGACCGGTTCGTTCCTCTACAACCAGCGCGACGGCGACTTCGTCTTCCGCAGGGGCCCGGTCTTCACCAACCTGCTGCTCGCCGACGAGATCAATCGCACCCCGCCCAAGACCCAGGCGGCGCTGCTGGAGGCCATGCAGGAACGCCAGGTCAGCGTCGAGGGCGTCACGCATCCGCTGGAGGCGCCGTTCCACGTGCTCGCCACCGCCAACCCGATCGAGTACGAGGGCACCTACCCGCTCCCCGAGGCCCAGCTCGACCGGTTCCTGCTCCGGGTGTCCTTCGGCTACCCGTCCCCGGAGGAGGAGTGGACGATACTGGGGCGCCGGATGGCCCGCCGCACCGAGGAGACCACGCTCGAACCCGTCGTGGACGCCGCCACCCTGAACGAGATGCAGCGGGCGATGGAGGAGGTGGCGGTGGAGGACTCGGTCGGCCGCTACATCGTCGACATCGTGTCGGCCACCCGGGACCACCCCCAGCTCCAGGTCGGAGCCTCCCCCCGCGGCTCGCTCGCCCTCCTGCTGACCGCCCGCGCCCGCGCGGTGCTCGACGGCCGCGACTACGTCATCCCCGAGGACGTCAAACGGGTGGCCCCGGCCGCGCTGTCCCACCGGATCAGCCTCCGCCCGGAGATGTGGCTGCGCCGCGTCGATCCCGTCTCCATCGTCGAGGAGATCTGCGCCCGCACCCCCGCGCCCCTCTCCGAGCAGCTCCCCGCCTACACCGGTGGCACGTGATGTGGACCTCGACCCCGGCGCTGCGGCGTGCGGTCGCCTTCAGCGTCGGGCTGTGCCTGCTCGCGGTGACGTTCGGCCGGATGGACCTGCTGGTCATGGCCGTGCCGTTCGCACTGGGCACGGCTCTCACCCTGCGCTCCCGGCCGGCCGGGCCACCCCGGGCCGCCCTGCGTCTCGACGACGTCGCCGTCGTCGAGGGCGGTGACGTCAGCGCCTCGGTCACCGTGGACGGCGACCACTCGACGTTGTGCGTCGTCAGTCCCGACGTCTCGCCCGGCCTGGGCCAGGATGTCATGCACCACGTCGCGTCGTTGCCCGCCGACGTGGCGCTCACCGGCACGGCCAGGCGCTGGGGCGTCCACTCGCTGGGGCCGGTGCGGGTCCGGGTGATCGCCTGCGACGGGCTGCTGGAGTTTCCCGAGCTGGTGCTGCCCCCCGAGACCGTGCGGGCACTCCCGGCCGCCGAGCCGTTCGTCTCGCGCGCCTTCGTGCCCCGGGCCGACGGGATGTCCGGGGTTCACCGCTCCCGCCGGTCCGGCGAGGGAGGGGAGCTCGCCGGAGTACGGCCCTACCGGTCGGGCGACCGGTTGCGCCGCATCGACTGGCGGACCACCCTGCGCACCCGCGAGCCGTACGTCAACGCCACCCAGCCCGAACGCGACGCCGGGATCGTCCTGCTGCTGGACGTCCTGCACGAGGCGGGCGGCGACGACGACGGTACGGCGAGCGTGCTGGACGCCACGGTCCGGGCCGCCGCCGCGATCGCCGAGCACTACACCCGTCAGGGTGACCGGGTCTCCCTGACCGAGTTCGGGCCCCGGCTGCGGCGGCTGCCCCCCGGCACGGGCCGGCGGCACCACCTGGCCCAGCTCGCCTGGCTGGCCGACACCAGAGCCATGCCCGAAGGCTGGGACGCATTGGGCGACCGGCCGCCGATCGCCGGACCACCGGCCTCGAACGCCCTGGTCATCATGTTGACCCCGCTCCTGGACCCGCGTAGCGCCACCGCCCTGGCCACCCTGGCCCGCACCCGCCGCTCCCTGGTCGCGGTCGACACCCTGCCCGCCGGTCTCCACCTCCGGAGAGCCGGCGAATGGTCGGATCTGGCCGAGCGGCTCTGGCGGCTGGAACGCGAGAACACCATCGGCCGCCTGCGTGAGGTCGGGGTGCCGGTCGAGGTCTGGCGTGGCTCGGGCAGCCTGGACGCGGTCCTGCGAGACGTCGCCCGGATCGTCGCGGTGCCGCGATGAGCAGATTGCACTCGCTGAGCTGGCGGGCGCTGGTGTGGGCCTGCGGAACAACGGCACTGCTCGTCGCCATGCCGCCGGACTATCGCGCCGGGATCGTGATGCCGCTGCTCGCCGCCCTGATCGGCCTGCTCACCGCGGCGGAGCCGGAGAGCGCCTGGGTGCTCTCCCTGGAGGTCGTCACCGTAGTGTCCTGGCTGCTGACCACCGTCGTGTACGGCTACTCCCCGTCCTGGATCGTGGCGCTGGCCATCGGGGCGCTCCTCTACCTGCACCATGCGATGGCCGCCATCGCCGCTCACGTGCCGGTGCCGGCGCGCATTCCCGTCTCCCTGCTCACCGCGTGGCTGGGCCGGGTCGGTGTTGTGCTCGCCGCGTCCGTCGTCGTCTGCCTGCCCATCACCGCGCTGGCCGGCGCCCCCTTCGTGATTCCGTCGGCCGTGGCCGTCATCCTCGGCGCCGGGGGAGCGCTGGGTGTCGCCCACCTTCTGACGCGGCCGGGCACGAGGGGGCGCTGACACGGGAGGCGGCCGGTCACCGGATACGGCATATTATTGCAACCTTTTCGCAACTGCGGCTTTTTCGCAGAAGGGGTCCTGGTTCGATACTGTGATCTTGTGACCAGAGACTTCACGGTGTTCCCGGCCTCGAAGGGCGACGGGGATGTAGTGGGCGAGATCCATGCGGAGTCATGGAAGGCGGCCTACGCCGGCTTCTTCTCTCCGGAGTTCTTCGCCGAAGCGGTGAGGCGGCGGCGCCACAAATGGCACGACGTGCTCGCCGAGGGCAAGGACACGGCCATGCTGGCCGCGCTGGACGGGCGGCCGCTGGCCTACTCCTACTTCGGCTCCTCACCGGCGCGGCCGGAGTCGGCGGAGATCTTCGGCTTCTACGGCCACCCGGACGGCTGGGGAAGCGGGATCGCGAGTGTCCTGATGACCGCGTCCCTGCAAAGGATGCGTGAGGACGGCTTCGGCGGGGTCCATCTCTGGACGCTCCGTGACACGCTCCAGTCCCGCCGCTTCTACGCCAAGAACGGCTTCGCGGAGTCAGGTGCGGTCCGCGGCCACGACTTCGGTGACGGCAACCCGATCGAGCAGGTCGAGTACGAGCTGGTCCTTCGCTGACGGCCCGAGAAGCCCGCGGTCGCCGACGGCGCCCTCGCGTCCGGGTCGGAGAAGCCGGAGGAAGCCAGAGGAAGCCAGAGGAAGCCGGAGAAGGAGCCCGGTCCGCCACGACCGGCCGTTCGACCGCTAACCCTGATTGTTTACCGGACGCTCCCTAAGGCCTGACCCTGGCTTGTCCCTGACTTTGACTCGCGCCTCTGCCGCTGGGCCGTACCGGCGCATAGCGTTGTGGGCATGGGACGAATTCTGTTGATCGTGGCGGCCGTGGTGCTCGCCTTTTGCCTGCTCGGCTCGCTCATGGGCATCATCTTCGGACTGCTCAAGTGGGCCCTGATCATCGGCCTGGTGGCCGTGGTGGTCATGTTCGTGGCCAAGCTCTTCCGCTCCTCCCACATCCGGGACTGATCGCCGGCCGGTGGGCTCCCTGGCCGGGACGCCGCCCAGACGGGCGGCGTCCACCCGGCCCTCTCCGGGTCTCCTCTTCCGTCGCCCGCCCGTGTAAAGCCCTGGAAAGAGGGCACGTGGCCGATGCCGGATCCTCTCCTCCGCTCCCTGAGCGGGCGGAGGGGATACTGGATGACAGGGGGACAGGACGCCCGATCTCCGTGGACTCCCGCCTGCGCCTCCTACGGCCTGCGCCGCAGGAGGCCGGTCCGTTCTCGCAGGTGGGCCGATCGTCCCCGCCGAAAGCTCTCAAGCCCGACCGCCCCGTCGTCTGAGGGCGACGGTTGCCGAGGAGGTACCGATGGCGATCGCGACGATCAACCCCACCACGGGGGAGACGCTGAAGACCTTCGAACCACTGAGTGAGCATGAGCTGGACGAGCGGCTGGCGCTCGCCGCCGCGGAGTTCACGACCTACCGGACCACCGATTTCAAGCAGCGGACAGCCTGGATGCAGAGCGCCGCGGACCTGCTGGAGTCGGAGCAGGAGCAGGTGGCCCGGATGATGACCACCGAGATGGGAAAGACGCTGGTCGAGGCCCGGAGCGAGGTGGCCAAGTGCGTGAAGGGAATGCGTTTCTACGCCGACCACGCCGAGGCGTTCCTGGCGGATGAGCCGGCGGACGCGCCCGCCGTGGGCGCGAGGCGGGCATATGCGCGTTACCAGCCGCTGGGGCCGGTGCTCGCGGTGATGCCGTGGAACTTCCCCCTGTGGCAGGCGATGCGGTTCGCCGCTCCGGCGCTGATGGCCGGCAACGTGGGGCTGCTCAAGCACGCCTCGAACGTTCCGCAGACCGCGCTCTACCTGGGGGAGCTGTTCGCCAGGGCGGGCTTCCCCCCGGGCTGCTTCCAGACGCTGCTCATCGGGTCCGATCAGGTTGAGCGGGTGCTGCGGGACCCGCGGGTGGTGGCCGCCACCCTGACCGGGTCCGAGCCGGCCGGCCGGTCGGTCGCGGCGATCGCGGGGAGCGAGGTCAAGGCGACCGTCCTGGAACTCGGCGGTTCCGATCCCTACGTCGTGATGCCGTCCGCCGACCTCGACGGCGCCGTGGCCACCGCGGTCACCGCGCGGGTGCAGAACAACGGCCAGTCCTGTATCGCGGCCAAGCGGTTCATCGTGCACGCCGACGTGTACGAGGACTTCACCGACCGGTTCGTGGCGCGGATAGAGGCGCTGCGCGTGGGAGATCCGGTGGACGAGTCGACCAACGTGGGGCCTCTCGCCACCGAGCAGGGGCGCGACGATCTGGAGATGCTGGTGACCGACGCGGTCGTACGCGGCGCGCGCGTGCTGTGCGGGGGATTCACCCCCGACCGGCCGGGCTGGTTCTACCAGCCGACCGTGATCACCGACATCACCCCGGAAATGCGGATCTTCAAGGAGGAGGCGTTCGGTCCGGTGGCCTCGCTGTACCGGGTGGGAAACATCGACGAGGCGCTCGCCCTGGCCAACGCCACCGATTTCGGGCTCGGCTCCAACGCCTGGACCACGGACGAGGGCGAGCAGGAGCGCTTCATCGCCGATCTGGAGGCGGGCATCGTCACCGTCAACGGCATGGTCGTCTCCTACCCCGAACTGCCGTTCGGCGGAATCAAGAACTCGGGATACGGCCGGGAGCTGTCCGCGCACGGCATCCGCGAGTTCTGCAACCTCAAGGCCGTCTGGATCGGCTGAGCCGCCCGCCCGCCCGGGCGGGTGTCCGTGGCGGGGATCAGTCGGATTGATCCCCGCCGGAGGCGGCCCGGGAGACCTGCTTCAGTTCGAGGTCGTCGAGCAGGGTCCGGGTCGCGGCGGCTATGGCGTCCACGGCCCGCTCGAAGGCCTCGGCGTTGCGGGCTGAGGGGGCGCGAAAGCCCGATATCTTGCGGACGTACTGGAGCGCGGCGGCTCGCATGTCGTCGTCGGTCACGTCGCTGGCGTAGGGCTCACGAAGAGTCTTGATGCTCCGGCACATGAACAAGACGGTACGTCGTATCCGGCCGCCGGTCGCAAAAGGCGCACAGATTCCCGGGACCCGGCTCATCCGTCGACGCCGGCTCTCAGATCGATGGGTTCTCCGCGCCGGAGCCGGCCGAATACCCGCGCGTGCTCCCGGCCCGGTACGCGCGCGACCGCCTGTGCGCTCTTCAGTCGCCGACGTTCAGGAGTTTGCCGAGGAGGGCGGTGAGGTGGTCGCGCTCGGCGGGGGTCAGGGCCTGGAACGTACGGTCGAGGAATTCCGGGACCGAGGTCTCGGCCTCGGCGAGCAGCCCCAGGCCGGAGTCGGTGATGGTGACGGCATAGGCGCGCCGATCGGCGGGATTGCGCTCGCGGCGCACGTGCCCGGCCTTTTCCAGGTCGTCGCAGACACCGACCATGACGCTGCGGTCGATGCGCAGCTCCTCGCTGAGGGTCTGCTGGGAGCAGGGCCCGACGGCCGCGAGCATCTTCAGCACCAGGTGCTGGCCGACGCCGATGCCGTGTTCGTCCGCCTGGGTTTCGGCGGCGCGGGCGACGGCGGCCGAGGCCCGGCACAGCGCGATGTCCAGCCGTTCGCCCGCGAGCCGCGGAAAGTAGATCATCTGCGCGCGGTCAGTGGTCTTGATCGCCATCTGGTCCCCTTCTGATGCCGATGATCGTACCACCAACCATCTGATTGCAGATTGTTTGACACCAGATGGATTCTACCCGTACGGTCACAAACAATCTGCGCACAGATTGTTTGTTCTCAGATGGAAGCTCGGGTGGGGGCGGCTTCTCGCCGCCCGGCGCCGCCATCGCCCGTCTCGGCGTCCACCTCGGGGTCCACCTGGGAGTCCACTGCCCGCTACGGGCACCGGCCCGCCCATGACCGAGCCGGTGGCTGACGGACCACACGATTCGAAAGGAAAAAACTCATGACCCTGGACCTGACCCCCGACGAGCTGCTGTCCACCACCCGCGCGGTCCGCAAACGCCTCGACCTCACCCGCCCGGTGCCCCGAAGCCTGATCGAGGAATGCGTGGACCTGGCCACCCAGGCCCCCACCGGACGCAACCGGCAACGCTGGCACTTCCTGGTCGTCACCGAGGAGTCGCGGCGCAGGGCCGTGGCCGACATCTTCCGCCGCGCGGTCGCGACCGGCGGTGGCGCGCCGGTGAACGAACACGACCTGCGCCGCATGTACGCCCACCCGGGCTCCATGGAGCGCATCGCCGACGGCTTCCAGCACCTGTACGACAACATCCACCGGGTCCCGGCCTTTGTCATTCCCGCGGTCGAGGGCCGGACCGACCGGGCTTCGGTGCTGGATCAGTCCATGACCTGGGGGTCGATCCTGCCGGCGGTGTGGAGCTTCATGCTCGCGGCGCGGGCCCGTGGCCTCGGCACCGTCTGGACGACCGCGCAGGGTCCGCTGGAACGCGAACTGGCCCAGGTGCTCGGCGTTCCGTACGACGAGATCATGCTGGCCGCCTTCATCCCCCTCGCCTTCACCATCGGCACCGACTTCCGCCCCGCCCGGCGCATCCCCCACGAGGAGGTCCTGCACTGGGACCACTGGTAGGGGGACAGGCCGTATGCGGGCACAGGCCGGCTCGACGAGGAAAAAACGGACCGGCCCGCCAGAGGGGCAAGCCCCTGGGGGTCGAGCGGGCCGGTCCGGGATCAGGGGATGGAACGGCGCAGGGCCACCGAGTCCTGCAGTACTTTGATCGGGTTCTGGCCGTCGATCAGCAGGCGGCGCGTCAGGACCGCGACCTGGAGCGGGGCGAGCACCTCCAGCACGTCCAGCTCGTCCAGGCCCGTCTGGACCTTGTCCCCGGGCCACCCCATCGACGGGCGGCTGCCCAGGGAGGACTCGTGGGCCGCGCGGGCTCGCGGGCTCATGGTGTTGGTGCCCGCGTAAAGAACGATGCCGTCCTCGTCCAGACGGCCCCGGTGCTCCGCCAGCACCGCGTCGATCAGCCGGGTGACCTCGTCGAGGCCCAGGCCGGCCAGTTCGGACTCCAGTTCGGACAGACGCCGCTGCGCCCGGGGCGGTGCCCAAGGTGCGACGCGGCTTCGCTCCTCCACGGCGGTTCCTCTCACGGGGTGATGGGTGTGACGGTATGGCCCACGCCGGGAGGAGTCATCGTTCGGCCGGTGGAGATCCTTCCTACATCTGTAGGATCGGATGGTGATCGCGGATGACGTTCAGGACCTTCTCGAATCACTGGCCGTGGCCGTCGGCAGGGGCATGTCCGTGGACGACCTCGAGGGCCGGGTCGTCGCGCACAGCGCCCACCACGGCGAGGTCGACCCGGTCCGGGCCCACGCCATCCTGTCACGGTCGGTTCCGGCCGAGGTCGAGGCCTGGCAGGAGGCCCACGGGGTCACGAAGACCTGCGAGCCGGTCCGGATCCCGGACAATCCGGAGCTGGGCATGGCGTCCCGGCTCTGCGTGCCGCTGCTTCACCAGGACAGGCGCGTCGGCTACCTCTGGATCATCGAGGGCACGGGCCCGCTGAGCGCGGAGGAGCAGTCCAGGGCCATCCATGACGCCGCCGCGATCGCGGCCCTGCTCGACGACGGCGGGAGCTCTCACACCCTGCGCCGCCTGCTCACCGGAGAGATCGCCGTACGGCGGGCGGCCGGCGTGCTCGGCGAGGGACCGCTGCGCGTCCTGGCCCTGCGGAGGGACCCGGCCAACCTGCGCGAGGCGGTCGGCGTGGAGCTCGCACGCCTGCGCCGCCCTCCGGCCTTCACGATCCTGGACCGGCACGCCGTACTGCTGCTGAACCAGCGCGAGGACGCGCAGGCGCTGGGAGAGCGACTGGCCGCCGGCACCCGGGGGAAAGTCGGGATCAGCGCGATCCATCCGGAGCTCGAATCAGCGGTGGAGGCGTACAGGGAGGCGGTCGCCGCGGCCAGGGCGGCGGCGGCCGAACCGGGGCTCGGGCCGGTCGCCCGCTGGCCGGAGCTGGGTGTCTACCGGCTGATCGCCGAGCCCACCGCCACCCCGATCGCCGGGCTGCGCGAGCATCCGGCGCTCATGCTGACGCTGGAGAGTTATCTGGACAGCGGGGGAGACGCGCAGGAGACCGCCCGCCTGCTCCACCTGCACCGCACCAGCCTCTACTACCGCCTGGCAAGGATCGAGGAGCTCACCGGGCGGAGCCTGAAGAACGGGACGCATCGGTTAGAACTCCATCTCGCGCTGAAGCTGATTCGCTGGAATACGGTGTAACGGCAAATAATTCGGGCACAGCTCTGCGGTGCTGGAGTTGATCGGCGGAATCATCAGCGTCATGGTCGTGCTCGTGATAGCCGCACTCGCGTTACTCGTCGTCTCAGCAGTGGTCCTGGTCACACTGGCGGTGTTGGCCCTGACGACCTCACGGGAGCAGGATGGAAGGACGACTTCCCGGAGGTAGACGGTGCGGCAGCTCAGCGCGGTGGACACGCAGTTTTTGAACTTCGAGACCTCGACGAATGTCGCGAACATCGCGGGGCTGGCGATCCTGTCCGGCGGACTGACCCGCGGGGATCTGGTCTCACTGCTGGCCCGGCGGCTCCACCTGGCCGCGCCGTTCCGCCGGAGGCTGGCCTTCGTGCCGTTCGGCCTGGACCATCCGTACTGGACCGAAGAGACCAGGATCGACCTCGACTACCACGTACGCGAGGTCGCGCTGCCCGCGCCGGGCGACGACGAGCAGCTGGGCGAGCAGGTGGCCAGGCTGCACGCCCGCCGCCTGGACCGTCGCCGCCCGCTCTGGGAGATGTATCTGATCCACGGCCTCGCCGGTGACCGGACGGCCCTCTACATGAAGGTCCATCACGCCGCCGTCGACGGGGTCACCGGCGCCGACGTGCTCGCCTCCCTGCTGGACACCTCCGCCGAGCCCGCCGAGATCGAGATGGCGCCTCCGAGCGAACCCGAGGAGAAGGTCGAACCTCGGGAGATGGTCGCCAGGGGGGTGGCCAAGGCCATCGTCAACCCGGCGAACACGGTGAGGTTCCTGATCAACGCCGTTCCGTACCTGGACGAGATCCCGCTGATCTCCCAGGTGCCCGGAGCGGGGCTGGTCTCGCGGATCACCCGGGATCTGGTCAACCGCCTGTACGGTGGCGACCCGGTGCCCGCCCTTCCCCGCCTGACCGTGCCTCGCACGCCCTTCAGCGGCAGGATCACCGCCCACCGCCGGTTCGCCTTCACCACGTTGCCGCTGAAGGACGTCAAACAGGTCAAGAACGCCTTCGGCGTCACGGTGAACGACGTGGTGATGACCCTGTGCGCGGGGGCGCTACGGCAGTGGCTGCTCAAGCACGACGCGCTGCCCGAGCAGCCGCTCGTCGCCGGGGTGCCTTTCTCCCTCAGGGTTCCCGGCGACCACAGCGTGGGCAACCAGGTCACCATCATGATCACTACTCTGGCCACGCAGGTCGCCGATCCGGTGGAGCGGCTGATGGCCGTACGGGACGCGATGGAACTGATCAAGGACCGTTCGTCGCTCGCCCCGGCGCGCTGGCTCCAGGAGCTCAGCGACATGATGCCCTCGGCCCTGACCGGGATGGCCGCCCGCGCGGCCTTCAACCTCTTCGCCGGGAGTGCGGGACCGATCAACGTTGTGATCTCCAACGTCCCCGGCCCGCAGATCCCGCTCTACGTGAGTGGCGCCAGACTGCTCTCCTATCACCCCGTCTCGGTGGTCACCGACGCCAGCGGCGGCCTCAACATCACGGTCTTCTCCTACGACGGCTCACTGGACGTCGGCGTGGTCGCCTGCCGGGAGATGGTTCCCGACGTATGGACGGTCACCGACTACCTCAGGGACGCGCTGTCCGAGCTCGTGTTCCTCGCTGAGCAGCAGTGACAGGCCGGGGGCGTCCTCGACGAAGCGCAGGGCCTTCTCCAGGCAGACGATCGAGCCGCGCTCGTGTCTGTTCACGAACCGGATGTCGTCGGCCAGGGCCTGCATGATGAGCAGGCCGCGCCCGTGTTCGGACGTGGCGGAGGGCGAGGAGGGCACTCCTGAGAAGTCGAAGCCGTTCCCCGCGTCCACCACCTTGATCACGCAACGGTCACGGCAGAGCTCGGTGCTCACCATGTAGTCGTCACTGGGGGTGGCGTGCTGGATGACGTTGGAACACGCCTCCGAGAGCATGAGCTGGATGTCCTCCCGGATCTGTGGCACCACACCAAGGGCACCGAGCGAGGCGTCCAGCAGTTGTCTGATGACAGGAACACTCGCGGCGTCACGCGGTAGACGTAACGCGATCGTGGCCTCCACGGTCTCCTCCTTCGCAGCTGACGACTAAGCCTTGCCCCGCCTTGGTCGTCCTAATCGAAGAGAGATGCTCGTGCCCGCACGAGGGGCCACGGAGGCCCCTGGGACTGGGGGGAATCCAGAGATTCAGAAATCTCCGGGTCCCGGCGTCTCCGGGACACCCGGAGACGCCGGGGACTCCTGACGGGAGATCCCGGGGGCGGCCCTCAGCCGGAGAAGGCGTCGCCGAAGGCCTGGTTGAAGGCCTTGAGATCGTCGGGCATACGGCTCGTGATCAGGGTGTTCGGGCCGGAGGTGCAGATCATGACCTCCCTGTCCTCCCAGGTCGCGCCCGCGTTGCGCAGGTCGGTCTGGAGGCTCGGCCAGGAGGTGACCGTCCGGCCGTTCACCACGTCGGCCTCGATCAGGGTCCAGGGCGCGTGGCAGATGGCCGCGACGGGCTTGCCCGCGTCGAAGAAGCCCTTCGCGAACCGGACGGCGCCCGGCACGGTTCGCAGTATGTCGGGGTTGGCGACACCGCCGGGCAGTACCAGTCCGTCGAAGTCGGCCGCCGACACCTCGTCGACCGTCGCGTCCACCGCGAACCGGTCGGCCTTGTCGAGATGGTTGAACGCCTGGATCTGCCCCGGCCGGGTGGAGACCAGCTTCGGCGTGCCTCCGGCCTGCTTGACGGCCTTCCACGGCTCGGTGAGTTCGATCTGCTCGACGCCCTCAGGTGCCACGAGGAACGCGATCGTCTTGTCGTTGAGCATGGGTTTCCCCTTTGGCGTGTTGGTTACGTCCTTCAGGGGCGGGTCATGCCCGGCGAGTAGGGATCTATGCGATAGGCATTGATTCAGGGACGAACTTTGCGACGGCGCAGACCTGCCGCGGTGAGCCGGGTGACAAGCTCACGCGATGACACGGCCTGTGCGCCCAGCGCGACGGCCCGTTCGTAGACCGTCTCGGGAACGTCGTAGTGGTCGCGGTCGAACGCCCGGAACGGCACGCCCAGGAGCGAGGCGAAGGCGTGCAGTTCCTCGGTCGAGCTGTCGCTGACCAGGTGTGACCAGAACAGGTCGCGCGGACCCGGCCAGTTCGGCGGGTCGATGAGAACGCTCACCGCCGGATGAGCTCGAGTGCGACCTCCAGGGCGGCCGCCTGGCGTTCGTCGTCGGGAAGTTTGTCGTCCTTGAGGATGAACCAGGCCGCGTGCATGGAGAACAGGGCCATCGAGTTCTTCAGCCGGGTGGCGGCCGAGTCGTTCGGGTCGACGAGGAAGGTGATCAGCTCCAGCATCCGGTCGCGGGTCTTCTCCATCACGGGGTGGTGCTTGAGCGCCGTCTGGTTGCGCTCGGAGAATCGCATGACCTCGTGGTGGCGTCCCCGGTGCAGGTCCTCGGAGTAGCGGCGGATCAGCTCGCGCCGGGCCTCGTCGGTGCGCGGCTGGGTCTCGGCCCAGGCGATCAGCTCCTGCACCGCCTGCAGCCGGTCCTCGGCCAGGCTGGTGACGATGTCGTCTTTTGTTCTGAAGTGGTAGTAGAGGGCTGCCTTGGTCACTCCGAGAGCCTCCGCGATCTCCCGGAGCGAGGTCGCCTCGTATCCCTGCTCGATGAAGAGCTTCAGGGCGATCTCCTGGATGCGGGTCCGGGTGTCCGGGTGTTCCCTCATGATCCCCTCTGGTGGATTAAATCGGCTTGACGACCGGCAAGTAGCGGCTTACATTTCCATCGTATCCGACGCTAGCCGGTCGGCAGGTAAGCCAGAGATCCTTTTTACCCTAAGAGGAGGCTGATGTGACGGAAACCGCACCGGCGCCGGGGCGGCGACGTGAGGTCATGGTAGTGCTGCCGGGCCTGATGCTCGCGATAGCGCTGGCCATGCTCGACAACATGATCGTCGGTACGGCGATGCCCCGCATCCTCGGGGAGCTCGGCGGCCTGGCCCATCTGTCCTGGGTGGTCACCGCCTACGTGCTCGGCACCACCGTCTCAACCCCCATCTGGGGAAAGATCGGCGACCTCTACGGCAGGAAGAACATCTTCCTCGCCTCCATCGTGCTCTTCATGATCGGCTCGGTGCTCTGCGGCATGGCAGGCTCCGCCATGCTGGGCGGTCCCGCCGACGGCATGGCCCAGCTCATCGCCTTCCGTGCGATCCAGGGCCTCGGCGCCGGCGGCCTGTTGGTCAACGCCATGGCGATCATCGGTGACCTCGTCCCGCCCCGCGAGCGGGGTCAGTACCAGGGCCTGATGGCCGCGGTGATGTCGCTGGCGATGATCGCCGGTCCGCTCGTCGGCGGGTTCATCACCGACCACCTCGACTGGCGCTGGGCCTTCTACGTGAACCTGCCCATCGGGTTCGTCGCCCTGGCGCTGCTGGCGGTCAAGCTGAAGCTGCCCAAGTATCGCACCGAGCACCGCATCGACTGGCTCGGCGCCGTCCTGCTCTCGATCGGCATCACCGCGGTGGTCCTGATCACCACCTGGGGCGGCAACGACTACGGCTGGACCTCGCCGCAGATCCTCGGCCTCGCGGCACTCGCCGTGGTCGCGCTGGCGCTGTTCGTCCCGGTCGAGCGCCGCGCCGCCGAACCGATCATGCCGCTCAACGTGTTCCGCAACCGCAACTTCACGCTGATCTCGCTCGTCGGCTTCCTGCTCGGCTTCGCGATGTTCGGTGCGATCAACTTCCTGCCGCTGTTCCAGCAGACGGTCCAGGGAGCCTCGGCCACCAACTCCGGCCTGCTGCTGCTGCCGATGATGGGCGCGGCCATGGTCGTCTCGCTCTTTGTCGGCCAGGCCATCACCAGGACCGGAAAGTACAAGATCTACCCGGTCATCGGCGGCGTGATCATGGCGCTCGCCATGTGGCTGCTCTCCATGATGGACGTCAACACGCCCTCGTGGCAGACCGGCGTGTTCATCGCGGTGCTCGGCCTCGGCATGGGCTTCCTGATGCAGACCACGATGCTGATCGCACAGAACAGCGTCGAGCAGAGGGACCTGGGCGTCGCCAGCAGCGCGTCCACCTTCTTCCGCTCCATCGGCGGCTCGTTCGGCGTCTCGCTGTTCGGTGCGGTCTTCAACAACCACCTCACCTCCAGCCTGACGGACAAGCTGGGCCCCGCCCTGGGAGACAGGCTCGCCACCGGCGGCGGCCAGTTCAACCCCGCGGCCATGGAGCGACTGCCCCCGAACGTGCGGCTCGGTTTCCTGGAGTCGCTGGCCTCGTCCATCTCCAGCGTGTTCTGGTGGGCCATCCTGTTCGCCGTCCTGGTTCCGCTCATCGCGGCCTTCATCCAGGAGATCCCGCTGCGCGGAGGCTTCGACAAGAACGAGGAGACGGAGACCCCCGTTCCGATCCTCGAATGACATCGCGTCGCGTCTCGCCTCGGAGAGATCGCCTCCGGCGCCAAGTCGCACCTCAGCGAGATGCAAGTGGCGCGCGGCACCATGGGACCCATGACGACAAGCGCACCCGCCGCCGGGTACCTGACCCGGCGGCCCCTGCTGGAAGACGCGCGGGACATCCACGCGTTGATCTCGCTCTGTGACACCCAGGTGATCGGCAAGGCCGACATGACCCTGGACGACGTCACCGACGAGCTGAACGAACCGGCCTTCGACAGGGAGACCGACGGCTGGGTCGTCCACGACGGGGCCGGGCGCCTGGTCGCCTGGGCCTGGGCCCGCCGCAAGGGCGGCAGCGACAACGTGGACATCGACGTGGTGGTGCACCCCGACGCGCCGGGGCTGACGAGCGGGCTCTGGGACATCGTGACCGAGCGGGCCAGGCAGATCGTCACGGAGCTCGGCCACGACAGGGCCGTGGTGGACATCGGCCTGTATCGGGAGGACAGCGGCAAGCGCGCCATCGCCGCCGCCCGAGGGTTCGGCGCCGCGACCAGTTTCATCCGGCTCCTCGCCGACCATGGGGCATCGGTCCCCGAACCCCGGCTTCCGCCCGGGATGTCGGTGCACGACGGCCTCACCGAGGAGGTGCGCCGCCAGGGCCACGCCGTCCAGCAGGCCGGCTTCGCCGACCACTTCGGGTTCACCCCGGTGGACTACGACGAGTGGTACGGCGACCTGGACTCCTCGGCCAGCTCCGACTGGTCGCAGCTCGCGGTCGCGCGGATCGACGGCGAGCCGGCGGCGATGCTGCTGGGCACCAACGCCTTCGCCGGCGACGAGAACTGCGGCTACGTGCGCCAGCTGGCCGTCCTCCCGGCCTTCAGGGGCCGCGGCCTGGGCCGGTTCATGCTCCGCCGGGCGTTCGCCGCGGACGCCCGGCGCGGCCGGGTCGGCACCTACCTCCACGTGGATGCCAACAACAGCACGCCCGCGCTGGACCTGTATCTGTCGGTCGGCATGCGCCAGGTGCTGGCCATCGACGTCTGGCGACGGACGGTCTGACCGCACGCCGCCTTCCCGGATCGCCGCTATCGGGCGCTATGCGGTGATTTCCACCGTTTCTCGGGTGGTCGTCGCCTGCCGTTTACGGGGCAGCCGCCCGAGGACGGCTTACTAAGGGAGTTATATAGACAACTTGTCCACCCGGGGACCGGTCAAGCGGAACCCGGCGGAGAGGACCCACACTTCCGTGCCACCCCTCCTCAGCGCCGCGACAGCCGGCAGCGTCATCACTCTTACCTCTCCGGCCGCTCCTCACGAGGGTGACCGGCTGACTTTTCACTGGACCGTCGACGTCCCCGATCCCACGAACTGGATCGGCATCTACGACGGCGACCGGCAGCCGGGCACCGGCGGATCGCTGGTGTGGGTGTACACACCCGGCGCCTCCGGCGACACCACCCTCGACACCTCCGGCCTGAGCGGCGGCCCCTACACCGCCTACCTGCTGGCCAAGGACGGCTACGGCATTCTCGCCCGCACCGCCCCGTTCTCCTTCACCCCCCGGCCGGTCATCCCGCGCCCGCACGCGGCCGTGGACTCCCTCACCACGGCCCCGCAGGACGCCGGCGCGGCGTTCTCCGTCCGCCTGGGCGGACTGTGGATCAGGCCGGAGGGCAACCCCGCGGGCAGCGCGGCCTTCCGCCGCCTCGGCGGCGTCCCTTGGATGTCGGTCACCGCCGACGGCACCGTGACCGGAACCGCCCCCGCCTCCGCACCCCGCACCCCCGGGCAACTGGTGGTCGGCGTGCGGGACAGCGCGGCCGGCGCCGACACCATCACCGTCCAGGTGCCGGTGCGGGCGGCCAGGGACCGCATCCAGGTCAAGGTCGCCTCCCTGAACCTCTGGGACGCCGGATCGCACGTCGACGGCTTCCTGGAGAAGCAGGTGCGCGTCGTGCTCACCCAGGGCCTGGACATCGTCGCGCTCCAGGAGACCGGCGGCACCGCCGCTCACGCGCTCGCCGAGGCACTGGGCTGGGAGGTCTACCAGAGCGGCGGCAGCCTCGGCATCGTCAGCCGCCATCCGCTCAGCGACGTCACGGCCCCCACCGCCGATCTGCCCGCCGCGGCCGTCACCGTACGGCTGCCCGGCCGCCGCACGCTGCGACTGTGGACGGCCCAGCTGGACGAGGCCGACTACGGACCGTACGCGGTGCGCCCCGGCCGGACCGCGGCGCAGATAGAGGCCGCCGAGAAGCTGACGCTTCGCTACCGGCAGGTCAAGGCGCTGCTGGCCGCGATGCACCGGGACCTCGCCTCCGACGCCCCGGTGATCCTGGCGGTGGGCCTCGCCTCTCCCTCCCACCTGGACTGGACGTCCCGTACGGCGTCCGCGCACGGCGGAGTCGGCCGGGTCCGCTGGCCGGTCACGGACGCGCTGCAGCAGGCGGGGCTGGTCGACGCCTTCCGCGACGCCCACTCGAACCCGGCGAAGGACCCCGGCACCACCTGGTCGCCGGTGCGGCCGACGCACGACGGCGGCGGCGCCGAACCCCAGGACCGCATCGACCAGGTCCAGTACGCGGGGCAGCTGAAGGTCCTGGAGGCCCACAGCCTGTACACCGGCTGGCCGCAGCCGGTGCCGGGCACCGGTATCACCGCCAACGGCTGGCCCTCCGACCACGCCGCGGCCGTCGTCACCTTCACCCTGTCCGCCACCCGCGGCTGATCCCGACCGACCGAAGGAAATCCCCTCTCATGACTGAGATCAGCCGCCGCGTCTTCATGGGCGCCACCGCAGCGGCCGGCGCGGCCGTCGCCGTCGGACTGCCCGGTATGACGGGCACGGCCAGCGCCGCGGACCACCGGCACGGAAGCATCGCCGACGTCAAGCACGTCGTCATCCTGATGCAGGAGAACCGCAGTTTCGACCACTACTTCGGCACCCTGAACGGGGTGCGGGGCTTCGCCGACCGGCAGGCACTGGTCTTCCCCAACGGGGATTCGGTGTTCCGCCAGCCCGACAGAGGGCGCACGGAGGGCTACCTGCTGCCCTTCCGGATGGACACCACCAAGTACAACGCGCAGAACGCCGGCGGCCTCCCGCATGACTGGGACACCGGTCACACGGCCGTCAACGGCGGCGCCATGGACAAGTGGATCGCCGCCAAGGGTGAGCGGTCCATGGGCTACTTCACCCGCCAGGACATCCCCTACCAGTACGCGCTGGCCGACGCCTTCACCATCTGCGACGGCTACTTCTGCTCCATGAACGGCCCCACCGACCCCAACCGCCTGTATCTGTGGTCGGGCACCGCCGGCCCCGGCCGCGACGGCACCACCGGCCCGTGGACCGACAACACGCCGGTGACGGACAACCCGGTGGCCGACTGGACGACCTACGCCGAACGGCTGGAGAAGGCCGGCGTCAGCTGGCGCGTCTACCACAACCCCGACGGCTCGGACGACCGCAACGGCGACTACGACGACAACGCGCTGTCGTACTTCAAACAGTTCCACGCCTTCCCGAAGGACGACCCGCGGTACGTCAACGCGATGACCAGGTTCGACCTGACGGCGTTCGACCAGCACTGCAAGGACGGCACCCTGCCCACGGTCTCCTGGCTGGTGGCGCCCTACCTGTTCTGCGAGCACCCGGCGGCCAGTCCCGACTACGGCGCCCACTGGGTGAACACCGCCCTGCAGTCGCTGTTCTCCAACCCCGACGTGTGGGAGCACACGGTCTTCCTGCTGATGTACGACGAGAACGACGGCTACTTCGACCACGTGATCCCGCCGATCCCGGAGCCGGGCACCCCGGACGAGTTCGCCGGGGGCAAGCCGATCGGGCTCGGCAGCCGGGTGCCGCTCTGGGCCGTCTCGCCGTGGTCGCGCGGCGGCTGGGTCAACTCCCAGGTCTTCGACCACACCTCGGTGCTGCGCTTCCTGGAGCGCGTCACCGGCGTCCGGGAGCCCAACATCTCGGACTGGCGGCGTGCGGTCTGCGGCGACCTCACCAGTTGCTTCGACTTCACCAAGCCCGACTACAGCATCCCGCGGCTGCCCGACACGGTGGCGCTGATGGCCGCGGCCGACGCCGGCAGCTCGCTGCCCGCGGTGAAGCTGCCGGCGGCCGGACAGCAGGTGGAGGCCGTCCAGGAGCCCGGGGACCGGCCCCATCGCCCGCTTCCCTACCGCCCGTGGGCGGACGTGTCGGTGGACCGGGCAAGCGGCAAGGTCACCTGCACCCTCACCAACGACGGCACGGCCGCCTTCCACTTCACCGTCCTCCCCAACCTCGCCCTCCCCTTCACCGGCACCCCGTTCACGGTGGCGCCGCGTTCCTCGCGCATCTACGTGTGGGACGCCGCAGCGACCGACGGCCGCTACGACTTCACCGTGCAGGGCGCGGACGGCTTCGTCCGCCGCTTCGCCGGCACGGTCGTGCGGGCCGAACAGGACGATGTGGCCGTCCCGTCCGTCCAGGCGAGGACGCGCAACGGCGGGCACAAGGAGACCGCTTCGATCGAGCTGAAGCTGATCAACGACGGCGGCGCCGCGGTCGCCTTCACGATCACGCCGAACGACTTCGGCGGCAAGGCGCAGACCGTCTGGGTCGAGCCCGGCGCCCGCGCCCAGCCGACCTGGCCCGCCAACGGCGGCCGGTACGACTTCACCGTCACGGCCGGCACCGGCGACCGATTCGCCCAGCGCTACGCGGGCACCCTGCACGACGTTTGACGTCCTCCCCGGCTTTGAAAACCGGGGATTCCGGCATCCGGCCTTCTGGCCGGGTGCCGGTGGTTCGCGGTTCACCGGCCCGGGCAACCCGAAGCCTCCCCGCGCGGACACGGCATGCCCTGCCGTGTCCGAACAAACACATCCCGCTCGGCTGTCGCGGAACACCCCAACCGGACCGAGCCCGACCCACACAACACACGAGAAGTGCTTCCTCGTGGGCCTCTCAGCCGACGGGGGTGACCCGGTGCTTGGAGAGGTGGGCCAGCACCGCCTGGTTGGCCTCCCAGCCGTCGGGGAACTTCACCGGCACGCCCAGCTGGACGGGCTCGGCCGACGGGTGGGCGTCCAGGAGCTCGGGGATGCCCGCCCGGGCGACCACGATGCACGCGTGGCGGTGCCGGGAGGTGAGCACGCACAGCCGCCCCGACTCCAGGTGGAAGGCGGTGGCGTCCCGGCGTCCCGAGAGGGGGTGGAGCACGATCGTCACGTCGTACTCCCGGCCCTGGAGGCGGTTGGCGGTGTCCACCGTGATCTCCTCCGGCACCCCGGCGGCACGGATCGCGGCGACCTGGTCGCGGTGGGCGGCCCCGATGGCGATCCGCGCGGCCGTGACGGGGTGGCTGCCGCGCTCGGAGTGCGCGACCGGCCCCCGCTGCAGCAGCCGCACCGCCAGCACGGCCGCGGCCTGTACGGCCTCCGCGTCCGTGCGCACGGTGTGGCGGCTCGGCAGCTCGTACAGTGCCCAGCCCGACGTGGCCGCCTCCTCCAGCGCCCGGTCGTAGGAGGTGCGCATGCCGTTCACGGTGAACTCCAGCGACCGGTCGGCGTGGCTCGTCCCGGCGCGGAACCCGGTGAACGGGTAGAACGCCTCGGAGACCACCGGCGCCGCCGAGGCGGGCAGCCGCCAGGAGACCGGCAGTCGGTGCACCGGCAGGTCGGGGTTGTGACGCAGCAGCACCGAGACCGCGCTCTGCACGGGATCCCACGACAGGCCCGCCCAGCGGTCGCCGTCCACGATCGAGAAGGGGTCGAGCTGACCCGGGTCGCCCACGAACAGTGATCGCTCGAACAGGGAGGCGATGCGCAGCAGCTTGTCCGAGCGCATCTGGTAGGCCTCGTCCACGATCGCCCACGGCCAGGTCCTGTCACCGATCCAGGCCCACTTGTCGGCGGTGGCCACCACCACGGCCGGGTCGCCGAGGTCGGGGAGCTTGCCCGCCACCGAGACGTTGGAGTGGGCGAGGATGCGGCCGGGCGTGATGTAACCGCCGGCCGACAGGCGGCCGATCGGCAGGTCGGGATGTTCGAGCGCGAGCCGTTCCACCAGGTCGTCGACCTGCTCGTTGGTCTGCGCGACGATCATCAGCGGCTCACCGGTCTCGGCGATGTGCCCGGCCGCCTTGACCACCAGCGTCGACTTGCCCGCCCCCGGAGGGGAGTCCACCACCACGCCCCGGTTGCGGGGCAGGTCCGCCAGGACCGCGCTGACAACGGCCGCCGCCTCCTGCTGCGGTGTCATAGTCCGTCCCTTGCACGTCGGCGGGCGTCTCGCGGCCGTTCTGTCACGACCACTCCTCCTGGGCGTCGTCGTCGCTGGGCACGTACTCCTCCGGGGGGCCGCCGTGGGTCCACGGCGTCTGCTCGGGATCGGGGAGCGATGCCGAGGACTGGAAGTCGTCGGTCAGCGAGGTGTAGGTGACCCGCTCGCCCGGCTCGGGAACCGCCCCCGGAGCGGGGGTCTTCCCCCGGCCCATACCCTTGGTGATCTTCAGGGTGATCTCTCCGTCCGCGATCTCGACGATCTCGGCGGCGTGGCCGCGCCGGTCCGGGCTGCCGACCGTGGTGCCGAGCGCCAGCCGTACCGGGTCGTCGGTCTCAACGGTGATCAGTGGCCGCAGCTTGCGCGAACGGCCCTCGCCCTCGGTGTGCTCGGGGTCGGCGGCCGTCACCGTTCCGGCGAACGCCTCGCCGGTCAGCCGGTATTCGGCCATGACCAGCGGATCGTCGTGGGCCCGCTGCACGTCGTAGCTCGCCCGCGCCCGCTCCAGCCCCGCCAGGCGCGCGGCGGCGCCGACCGCCCCATCCCTGCGCGCCTGCGGCGGCCCGCCCTCGGTGATCCGTTCGACGAACCGGGTGAACGACCCCCGGTCGATCTCCCAGCGGTCCTTCACCCGCGCGCCCTCGGGCAGCGCGCGCAGCTCCTCGACCGCCCGCCACATCAGCTTCCAGGTCGGTTCGAGCTGGGTCCGCAGCGCCTGGGTGACGCGTTCCACGGCGCGCTCGGTTGGCGCCTCCTCATAGGCCCGTACGGCGGGGCCGAGCACCTCGTTGTCGAACCCCGGGTCGGTGGCGGGTCCGGCCGGCGGCCAGAGCAGCGGATCCTCGGCCTCCTCGGCCGCACGCCGTCCCGACATGCCCGCGGGCGGGGCGATCCACCCGAGCAGCGCCGCCAGGTTGGCGTCCTCCAGGCCGCTCTGCCCGGTCGCCCAGTGCAGGCCCAGCGCCTCGGTGGCCGCGAGCAGCAGGGAGGAGCCCGGCTGCTGCGACCGGTCGGCGAAGTAGGTCAGCCACCGGCCCAGCAGCGGCACCGACGGGTGGACCGGATAGGGCCCGTCGGCCCGGCGGAACCGGGTGGACCGGCCCAGCATCCCGGTGAACGAGACGGCCGAGCGGTTCGGCACGAGGATCTGCGGCGCGTCCAGACACCGTTCGTACGGGTCGCCGGTCTTCCGCTCCACCGTCTCGGTGGTCTTCTCGAACCCCTCGATGTACGGCAGGAACACCTCGGCCAGGTCGGCGGCGAAGGCGAACCGCAGATCCCGGTTGCGGGGCTGGGGCACCACGAGCAGCCGGGGATAGTGGGGATCGGTGCCCACCATGGCCCCCAGCGGCGCGGCGGCCTCGCCCGCGAGTTTGAGCGGGATGAACACCAACGGGCGAGGGGCGATGTGGCAGTGCCGGACCGTGGTGATCCGCTGCGCGGAGCCGTCCCTGACGGCCCGCAGCTGCGCCAGCGCGGTCAGCGCGCTCATGGTCCCTCTCCTGTCGGTGTCGGCCGTGCGGGTGCGGTGCCGCCGGAGGCGTTCGACGTAGAGCGTCCTCGCGCGGGCGGCGTGTCCGACGCGGAGTTTCCTCGCGCGGGCGGTGTGTTCATCGCAGGGCGTCCTTGCGCGGGAGACGCGCCGGGCGCGGAGCCTCCCCGCGCGGGCGGCGCGTTCAATTCAGCGCCTCCTCGCGCAG
Organism: Streptosporangium subroseum; assembly: GCF_900188345.1. Taxonomy (GTDB): domain Bacteria; phylum Actinomycetota; class Actinomycetes; order Streptosporangiales; family Streptosporangiaceae; genus Streptosporangium; species Streptosporangium subroseum. The sequence goes on from NZ_FZOD01000002.1 coordinate 360,749, forward strand.
GCGGTCCGCCAGCCGGAGCAGGCGGGCGATCTCCTCCTGGCCCTCCGCGGGTTGGAGGGTGCCCTCGGCCAGGCCGAGCGCCTCGGTCATGCGGGAGACGCCGCCGAGCTGGTCGCGGATCTGGCGGCCGAGCAGGTCGGTGGAGCCGCTGCGGCGTGCCTCGTCGCGGCAGAACATGCACATGTCGCAGGTCGACAGGCAGTCGGGTGCGTAGCGGGCGGGCACCTGGCGCAGCGCCCCCGCCAGCTCGTCCGCCGGACGGGTGGGCACGCCGTCCTGGTCCGGGACCAGGTCGAAGGTGAGGTCCGGCGGCAGGCCCTCCAGCAGGCGGTCCACCCGGGTCATCCTGGCCAGCTGCCGCTTGAGCACCGCGAGCTGCTTGCGCACGTCCACCAGCGCGGCGGTGGGACGGTTGGCGAAGTTCTCCGGGCAGACGAGCACCACGTCGTGGGAGACACGCTCCGGATCATGCCCGAGGTCGGCCATGAGCGTGCGCAACGCCAGGACGTAGACCGCCGCCTGCCGGGCGGCCGCCGCGACCTTCTCCGGCTCGGCCTGGCCGTCGACCAGGCCGAAGGACTTGATCTCCACGATGCGGAAGCGCCCGCCGATCTGGAAGGCCACCACGTCGGGCTCCAGGTACGACGTGTGACCGGCGATCTCCAGGCTGAACAGCGGGTGGTCGTAGAACACCGCGGCGCCGTCGTCCTCGCGCGCGGCCCGGTCGATCAACGCCCGGGTGTGGGAGTGGCGCAGATGGGAGCCGACGCTCTCCACGTCCTGGTAGCCGACCTGGGCGATGGGCAGGTCGAGCAGCTCTCGCAGGAGCCGCAGCAGCTCGGCGCAGCCGTTCTCCTTCACCAGCGCCTCGAACACGTTTCCCCGGGTGATCGCGAACTGCGACTGGCCGAACGGGGCGGGGAAGCCCAGATGCCTGGCCGTGCGGTCCTTGTCCACCCCCGCGGCGTCCATCAGACCCCGCCGGGCGCAGCCGGGGTTGGCGGCCAGCGCCGCGATCGCCCGCGCGTCGTGCGGGTGGGACGGCATCGGCCCGCGTAGCTCGTCCAGCCTGTTCATGAACGGGTTCCCTCGTCCAGCCTGTTCAACAGGCCCCCCTCAAGGTGTTCATCGCGGCGACGCCGAACAGGCGCTCCACGTCCGGTAGTTGCCTGGCCACCCGCGCCGCCACCTCGGACCGCTGCGCGGTGTCGGCGGCCCGGTGCACCTCCAGCTCGGCCCTGGCCGCGCGGATCGCGGTCGCGGGGTCGGCCGGGGCGAAACCCTCGACGGCGCCGGGGATGTTCTGCGCCATCCGCGACAGCAGCCGCAGCGCGCCCGGGGGCGGCTCGGCCAGCCGGGCCAGATGCTCGGCGATTCGCGTGGTCGAGGTGAGGAAGTCGACGCGGGGGCTCAGCGGCCCCAGCACCCGCAGTTCGGGCGCCCAGCTGCTGTCGGCGAGTAGTCCCCGGGCGGGGGAGAGCCGGTCGGTCAGCGCGGCGCACAGGTAGTACGGGCGGGCGTAGGGATCGCTGCGGAAGGAGCGCTCCTCGTCCCGGCGCAGGCTGGTGAGCTGGGAGCCGCGCAGCTCGCGGGAGAAGAACGCGTCGTTCACCGCCACGATGAGCTTGGCCGCGGTGGGCACGCCCAGCAGGGCGAGCGCCTGGTGCACCTGCTCCCTGATGGGCAGCAGCGAGGCCTCGGACTCGCGGAGCCTCGGCGGGGGCTCCTCGGCGGTGATCGCCTCGTCCCAGGCCTGCTCGGCTCGGCGCAGATCCCCGCGCAGCGATCGGGCGAGCGAGTTCTCCTTCGCCTTGACCGCCCGTCGCACCTCGGCGCGGAGTTCGGCTATTCGCCGCTCCAGCGCGTCCAGTGATTCACTCACGGCCCGGAGCGTAACAGGAGTTCCACCCGTCTCCCTTGAATTCCAGCTAATTCCAGCATTAAAGTGCAGACCATGTAACGGTAATAACGGGGCGAATGGGGCATTTAATGCGCAACCTATCGCAAGGTCGGGCCGTCCACCTGCTGGACGTGGAGAACCTGACGGGTGCCGCGCGCCCCGCCACCAGAGACGTGCAGACCATGATGAGTCATTACCGCGAGCGGGTCCCCACCGGCGGCATGGACCAGTACGTCGCCGCCGTCAACCACGGCGCCATGGTCACCGTCGGCCTGGCCCTGGCCGGAATCCAGCTCCTGGTCCGCTCCGGCCCCGACGGAGCCGACCGGGCCCTGGGCGAGGTGATCCGCCTCGACCACCTCGACGCTCGCTTCGAGCGCGTGGTCATCGGCTCCGGTGACGGCATCTTCACCGAGCTCGCCGGCTGGCTGTCCGGGCGGGGCGTCATGGTCGTGGTGGTCTCTCGCCCGGACGCCCTCAACCGCAGGCTCCGCCGTACCGCGGGTCAGGTCATCTCCCTGGACCTGGCCGCCTGATCAGCTGCCGTACGACCGGAACCACGGGGTGGGCCGTCTCCACCGGCCCGCTCGGTCACCCGCCGTACGGTCGGATCTACGGGTCGGGCCATCCTCGTCGCCCTGCCCGATCATCCGCCCTACGGCCGGAACCATGGGTCAGGCCATGTTTCTACCGGCCTGCCGGATCGCCCGCCGGAGAACACGGCTCGCCCCCGGAGGCGTGCGTCAGGTTCCGGTGGGATTCGCTTCGACCGGCGGGAGGATCTGGACCGGCAGGGGACGGGAGTGCAGCACGTCCAGCCGGGAGACGGCTCGGGTGAGTACGACGTAGAGCCGGTTGAGACCTCGCGTCTCCGCCTCGACGATCTCGGCCGGCTCGGCCACCACCACGTGGTCGTACTCGAGGCCCTTGGCCATCGTCGCGGGCACGGCGGTGACGCGGGCGGCGGTGGCATGGGCGGAGCCGGGGGCGGGATCGTCGAGCGTGGCGACCGCGATGCCCCGGTCCCTCATCGCCGCCGTCAGCTTCTCAAGGGTGCCGTCCGCGGCCATCACCGCGATCGAGCCCTCGTGATCGAGGGCGTCGCGCACCGCGGCGACCACGGCGTCGGCGAGGTCGGGTGTCTCACGGACCCGGAGACGGCCGTCGGTACGGAACGAGCGGGTCCTGGGCACGTCCGCCGCCAGTGCCTCCAGCAGGCGGTTGGCCATCGCGACGACGGCCGCCGGCACCCGGAAGCCGACGGTCAGGGCGATCAGCTCCGCCCGCGGCTTGCCGAGATGGGCGAGATGGTCCGACCAGCCGCCGGCCGCCCACGGGGTGGTGCCCTGGGCCAGGTCGCCGAGCACCGTGATCGAGCCGTGCTCGCTCCTGCGGGCGATGGCCCGGCACTGCATCGCCGACAGGTCCTGCGCTTCGTCGACGATGACGTGGCCGTAGCTCGGCGGGCGCTCCAGAAGGCCCGCGACCTCGTCGATGAGCACGGCGTCGGCCGCCGACCACCTGGCGCTCTTGAACGAGCGCGGCGGGCGCGCCCACAGGATCGCCGACTGCTCGCCCGGGGTGAGGATCCCCTCCGCGGCCCTGGCCAGCGCGACCGGGTCGCCGAGCAGCCCCGCCACCACCTCCTGCGGCCGGACGGCGGGCCACACCTCGTCCAGGAACCCGGTGACCGCCCTGCTCATCTTCCGTGTCCATACGGCGTTCGCGGTCTGGCCGCGTGCCTCCGCCTGGCGCTGCAGGACGGCGACGGTGCGCGACAGCACGCGCTCGCGGCCCACTCCGTACGGCGTCGCCTCCCGCCGGGCGCCCTCCACGATGCTCCGGAGCTCCTCCTCCCGCACGCGCCAGTGGTAGGAGCCGTCGGGGACGCTCAGGGGGCCGGTCGGCGCGCCCACCCGTTCGTAGAGTGCCCGGCGCAGTACCGCCGCCATGCGAACGTCGTGTTTGACGACCGCCGCCTCCTCGCCGTCGGCGCCCTGGAGCGGCCCGCGGGCCAGCAGCCGGTCCACGGTCGTCTGCTCGACGTCGACCTCGCCCAGCGCGGGGAGCACAGCCGAGATGTAGCCGAGGAACGCCTGGTTGGGGCCGAGGATCAGGACGCCCGTGCGGGAGAGCCGCCGGCGGTGGGTGTAGAGCAGGTAGGCGGCCCGGTGCAGCCCGACGGCGGTCTTGCCCGTGCCGGGCGCCCCCTGGACGCAGATCGACTCGTCGAGCTCGGCGCGGACCAGCTCGTCCTGTTCGGGCTGGATCGTGGCGACGATGTCGCGCATCGGGCCGACCCGGGGGCGCTCGATCTCGGCGGTCATGATCCGGCTCGCCGTTCCCAGCTCCTGGCCGCGGTCGAGGTGCTCGTCCTCGAAGCCGGTCAGCGTGATCGGCTCCTTCGACCAGCCGAAGCGCCGCCGTACGGTGATGTCCTGCGGGTCACGGGCACTTGCCCGGTAGAACACCCTGGAGACGGGCGCACGCCAGTCGATCACCATCGGCTGCTGCCCGGTGTCGCCGGAGACGTGCCGCCGGCCGATGTAGTAGCGCTGCCCGCGGTGCTCGCCCGAGCCGAAGTCGAGCCGGCCGAAGAAGGGAGGGCCGTCCGGCTCCTCGCTCAGCTCCTTGGCGAGGCTCTTGAGGTGCCGTCCGAGCCTCTCCGCGCTGTAGCGGTCGCCCGCCACCCGCTCGCCGATGACGACGTTCAGCCGCGCGCCGTCGATCATCCGGAGCAGGGCGGTCCTGCACTCCGCCAGGTAGGCCCGCTCGTCGTCGAGTCCCGTGCCGGTCATCCCGCATCACCCCTAAATACTTAACCGAGTTAATATATTAACCCAGTTGCCTTTCTGTTAGGTTGGATGGGTGACAGGACTCCGCGAACGCAAGAGGCAGCAGGTCCACGAGGCGATCTCCACGGCGGCGATCTCCCTGTTTCTGGAGCGGGGATTCGACCAGGTGCCGGTCGCCGAGGTGGCGGCGTCGGCGGGGGTCTCCAAGCCGACGCTGTTCAAATACTTCGCGACCAAGGAGGATCTCGTCCTGCACGGGATCTCCGACCATCAGGGCGAGGCGGCCAGGGTCGTACGGCGCCGCGAGCCGGGCGAGGAGCCGCTGGCGGCCCTCCATCGCCATTTCCTGGCGGGGCTGGAGCGGCGCGAGCCCGTGACGGGGCTCAACGACCACCCGGCAGTGCTCGGCTACCACCGGATGGTCTTCGAGACTCCCAGCCTGGCGGCTCGCGTGCTCCACTACATGGCGAAGGACGAGGAGGCGCTGGCCGAGGCGCTGGCCGAGGTCACGGACGAGCTCACCGCGCGTCTCGTCGCCGGTCAGGTGCTCGTCGTGCAGCGGGTGCTGGCCCGCAGGAACTGGCTGAGGCTGGTCGAGGGGGAGACGGCCGAGCAGGTTCATCCCTCGGCGGTCGCCGCCGCCGACCGCGCCTTCGAACTGCTCCCCGAACTGGGCTGAGAGGCTCTCGGGCCCGCGCCGGGACGGGTTCCGAACTGGTGGAGACACGCTTGGGCCTGCGCCGGGATGGTTTCAGAACCGGAATCGGGCTGAGACGCCTCCGGACCCGAGCCGGGATGGTTCCAGAATCGGCCGCGAGCGGCCGGCGGCGGGGCCGGGTGGATTTCACGGCGGACGGCCCCGGTGGTGGCGGATCACCCGCCACCACCGGGGCCGCAGTCATGGTCTGCCCGGTGAATCCCGGAGTTCGTCACGCCCCGGAGCCGGGGACCGCGACGACCGCCGGGCGGGACTCTCCTAGGCCTCGACCTCCGAGCGGTCACCGGACCAGAGGGTGTGGAAGGAGCCCTCGCGGTCCACCCGCCGGTAGGTGTGCGCGCCGAAGAAGTCTCGCTGGCCCTGGATCAGGGCCGCGGGCAGGCGCTCGGCCCGCAGTGCGTCGTAGTAGGCCAGCGCGGTCGAGAAGCCGGGCGCCGGAATGCCCAGCTCGGCCGCCTTCACCACGACCCGCCGCCATGATTCCTGCGCCAGGATCAGGGCGTCGGTGAAGTACGGGGCGGCCAGCAGGGTGACCGGCTTGGTCTCCGCCTCGTAGGCCTCACGGATGCGGTCCAGGAAGTCGGCCCGGATGATGCAGCCGCCACGCCAGATCGTGGCCAGCGAGCCCGGGTTGATGTCCCAGCCGTACTCGGTGCTCCCGGCCCGGATCTGGTCGAACCCCTGGGCATAGGCGACGATCTTCGAGGCGTACAGGGCCTGCCGTACGTCCTCCGCGAAGCCCTCGCCGGCGGATCCGGCAGTGGCGCCCGAGGGACCCGGCAGGGCGCGCGAGACCTCCCGCAGCTCCGCGTGACCGGAGAGCGAGCGGGCGAACACCGCCTCGGCGATCCCGCTCACCGGGACGCCCAGGTCCAGCGCGATCTGCACCGTCCACCGGCCGGTGCCCTTCTGCTCGGCCTGGTCGGAGATCACGTCCACGAGCGGCTTGCCGGTGGCCGCGTCGACCTGCCGGAGCACCTCGGCGGTGATCTCGATGAGGTAGGACGACAGCTCGCTCTCGTTCCACTGCTCGAAGACGTCCGCGAGCTCGGCCGGAGTCAGACCGAGCCCCTGCCTGAGCAGGTCGTAGGCCTCGGCGATGAGCTGCATGTCGGCGTACTCGATGCCGTTGTGCACCATCTTGACGAAGTGCCCGGCACCGTCGGGGCCGATGTGCGTGCAGCAGGGCACGCCGTCGACCTTGGCGGCGATATCCTCCAGCATGGGGCCCAGAGCCTGGTAGGACTCCTTCGAGCCGCCGGGCATGATGCTCGGCCCGAGCAGCGCCCCCTCCTCGCCGCCGGACACCCCGGCGCCGACGAAGTGGATGTCGCGCTCGCGCAACGCCGCCTCACGGCGACGCGTGTCGAGGAAGTGCGCGTTGCCACCGTCCACGATCATGTCGCCCGGCTCCAGCAGGGGCGCGAACTCTTCGATCACCGCGTCAGTGGGGGCGCCAGCCTGAACCATGATCAGAACGCGCCGAGGGCGCTCCAGCGCCGCGACGAGCTCCTCGGGAGTGTCACAGGCGACGAAGGCACCCTCATGCCCGTGCTCCTCGATCAATGCCTTGGTCCTGTACTGCGACCTGTTGTGTACAGCCACCGTGTGTCCGTGCCGGGCGAGGTTACGGGCGAGGTTCGCCCCCATGACCGCCAGTCCCGTTACGCCGATCTGTGCCTGAGTCATGTCTCTTGCACTCCTTTTCACGTCCAAGGATGACAGTCTGCACCTTGGACGGTTGAGAGCATGCAAAGGGTCCAAGACAGCGACCGGCCCGGACACCCGAGGGTGTCCGGACCGGTCGCGTTGTGCAGAGGATTAAAGAATTTTCAGGAGGTTGCAGGGGGCGGTCAGCGGCTGCTGAGCGTCGGTAGTCCTTGCTCGTTCACGGGCGGGATGATGGTCTGCCCTCGGAGCCAGTGGATCGTGCGGATGACCCCGTCGCCGTAGCCGGGGGAGTGCTGACGCCCCCGGCCGAGCTGCCGGGAGACATCTTCGGCTGCGGTCTCTTCCCTGCCGAGGTTGAGCCCGGTCGGTCCGTGCATGGGGCGCGGTGTGTCCCGGATGGGAGACTTCGAGCGGATGCCGAGCACCCACTCACACACGGCGATCGTTCCCAGGCACCAGGCCCCGTCCCACTCGGTCGGCGCGTTCGGCCGGCCTTCCTTGGCCCGTTCGATGATCTTGTTGAGCTCTTCCTCGCTGCGCACTACCACGCCACGCCCGCCGACCAGGTGTCCCCAGCCCCCGGGGGGCTGGCGACCGGGGATCGGAATCCCGTCCTTGGCACCGATCAACCATCTCAACGCGCTCACGACACCGTCGGCCGGAATGATCCGGCCCCGGCGCTCGACTCGCTCCGCGGCGTCGATCTCCGCACGCGCGTCGGCGACGGTCGGCACGCCTCCCGATGCCGGGCGGCCGCTGATCGGCGCCTGGTCGCGCTTGCCCAGAGCCCAGAGAATCGCTTCTCCCTGTCCGGTTGGGGCCGACTCAGGGTAAGCGGCCTCCCATTCCATGATTGCGTCGAATACTGCCGTAACGTGTTCCGGCGGTCGCCGCACAGCGGGGCTCGCCTCGCTCTCTGCGGTCGTCATGGTCCCACCGTACGAGTAACTCCCTCGCCGTTCCAACACGGAGCCGCATCATCAGGGCTCGAACGAGCCCTTCCGGGACGGAAACCAGCCCTTCAGGGACGGAACCGGGTGCCGGGTTTCTCCGAGCCGAGGACGCTGCCGAGGCAACGGTAGACCCTCATACCGCCCCCAAACTGCTCCTTTGAGGGCGGTAGGACCGTACTTTGCCACTTGGCGGACGCGACGGAGCGAGCGTCTCCATATCGGGATGCGAGCATGATCGGCGTGGCGCACACTTTTTTTACCGTTGGATGTTTCTCCAGGGCCCTTGAGTCGTAGGTGAGGGAGTCCGAAGGCAAGGGAGCGATCGCGAAGGTCTCCCAGACGTGGGACTCCTCGCAGGCGATCCTCTTGGCCGAGACGTCGCCCATGACGTCGAGAAGGCCGCTCCAGCACTCCGCCTCCTTCACGCACGCGGCCCGCGCGCCCGGCACCGCCGCCGCGGGGCAGGAGGTCGTCTCCGTGGCAACCTCCGGGGCCTTCGCGGGGGCGGCTCCGTCTTTTGCGAGAGTGTCCGGGGGAGCGTCGCCCCGCGGCGGCGGTGGGAACGGCGGCGGTTGCTGCCAGCCGAACGGGTTCTGGCCGCCGTTCTCGAGAAACATCACTCCGACGCCGGCCACCAGCAGGATCAGGAAGGCCGCGGCCACCGCGACGTACACCTGGGAATTCGACGTGCCGTGCGCGCCGGCGGCCTTCATCGGAGCCTGGGTGCTCGCGGACCTCCGCAGGCCGGGGGAGGTCAGATGCGTGTGGATCGGCTCCCTGCCCGCCGCTGGGCGGACCGGCGGCATGCCGTACGGCGAGGGCGCGCTCGCGAAGGGCTGCGCCGGTGGGGAGGCCGGCGGGGAGACGGGGTGCGGCGTGGGCCGGGGCGCCGGGGCGCCTTGATCAAGATGCAGGTCGATGAGGGCGTCCCGCAGCGCGGCGACGGAGGGGGTGCGCTGCTCGGGGTCGGTGGCCATGGCCTGCCTGAGCAGGGCGGTCAGCTCCGGCGGCACCCCGGGGATGTCCGGGATGGGCAGGCGGTGCAGGGCCACGACGACCGCGAGGTTGACCACGCCACCCTCGGGAAACCGCGGCGGGCGGCCCGACAGCAGCGCGTAGAGCGTGGCGGCGAGGGAGTAGACGTCCCCGGCGGCGGAGGGTTCGGTCAGCTCGAACGCCTCGGGCGGGGCATAGGCCGGAGTGAGCGACTCGCGGGTCACCGAGACCTCCGCGCCCGAGGACGGCATGGTGGCCAGGCCGAAGTCGGCGAGAACCACGTTGCCGTACCGGTTGATCAGGATGTTGGCGGGCTTGATGTCGCGGTGCAGCACTCCGGCGGCGTGCGCGGCCGACAGCGCGTCGGCGATGCGGATGCCGATGTCGGCGACCTCGGCGGGGGGCAGCCGCTTCTCGGTCCGCATCCGGTCCGACAGGGACCCGCCGGGGCACAGCTCCAGGACCATGTACGGCCGGCCGTCGGGAAGAACCCCGGCGTCGTAGACGTGGGCGACGTGCGGATGGCCGGAGAGCGATCCGGCCGCGGTGACCTCGCGCATGAAACGACGCCGGTCCCGCTCCGAGACCAGCACCCGGTTGTCCACCTTGAGCGCCACCTCGCGCTCCACGGCCAACTGCCTGGCCCGGTAGACGATTCCGAAACCGCCCTGGCCGAGCACACCGGACACCTCGTAGCCCGGTACCGCAATGGCACCTGTTTCGGCCACCCGCCACCTCCTGAAGACGAGCGGCAGGCTACCGGATTTTTACTTTTATTCCGGTTGTACTTCTGTTCCGTTTTTATAATCTCGCTCGCGCGAGGAGGAGCGTGTTTCACACCCTCATCCAGCCCTCCGAGGAGTGGTGCGCGTCCCTTACTCAAGGAGTGGTGCGTGTCCCTTGTTCCGCCTCCGCCGGAGTCGCGACGTGCGTTTCCTCTCCGAAGCCTGCGCCGCGCTCCCGGCTCTCAGGTCCGCCAGATCAGCACCATGGCGCTGTCGTCGTCGCCGTGGCTCAGCTCCCTGATGAGAGCCGCCGCCTTGTCGTAGCCCTGCTGGACGAGGATTCCGGCCTGGCCGAGCAGCCGGTCGATGCCGGCGTCGACGTCGGCGCGTGATCCCCACATGCCGTCGGTGAACAACATCAGCGCGTCACCCTTGCGCAGGGTGCCCTGGACGCTGTCCCATCGGGCGTCGGATACGACGCCCAGCGCGATGCCCTGCGCTGTGCTCAGCTCCCACGCGCCGCTGCCGCGCCCGAACTTGGCGGGCGGCGGGTGGCCGGCACAGGTGATGACGTAGCGCCCGGTGCTCAGGTTCAGGTCCAGATGCACGGCGGTGACGAGGCCCTCTCGCCCGTCTTCGCGCATCAGGTAGGCGTTGCACGCGGGCAGGAAATCGGGAGCGGGCGTGGCTCCGAGCAGTCCCCCGAAGGTTCCGGCGAGCATCATCGCCCGGCTGGCGGCATCGCCGCCCTTGCCGGAGACATCGACCAGCGCGACCTGAAGGTTGTCGCCCTCCTGACAGGAAACAAGGAAGTCGCCTCCGAACAGCGACCCGGGGGCCCGCCGGATGACGGCCTTCCGGCCCCAGCCGCGCGGCAGCGTCGGCATCTGGCACATTCTCTGCAGCCGCTGTTTCAGCTCGATGAGAGCCTGATCGCCGCGCAGGCCGTAGATGCCGACACCGCCACGCATGTGCGACAGGCGCAATGCCAGCCCTGCCACCACGATGAGCGCGATGAGCTGGGCGGGCTGTACGGCCGCGGTGAGCGTGATGACCACGGAGATGAAGGACGCGGTGGTGAGGAGACCCATCGCGGGCAACCGCAGGCGCAGGCCGCCGAGCAGCAGGATCGGGGCGAGCAGGATCGGCGGTGCCCACCCGGTGCCCACCGTGGCGCTCAGGGGACCGACCGCGAGCGCCGCGGCGGTCAAGGTGACCAGCAGCAGCCGGTAGCGGGCGACGCCGGGCCGTCGCAGGATGAACGTGCCCCGCTCCGGCGGTCGTCCTTCTCCCGAGGCGGAGTAGAACACTTCCTCGCCCGGGGACCACACGCTGCGGACGATCTCTTCTACGGGCATCGGTGTCTCGCCTGCGGTAGAGGGCCGGTTGGGCCGACTTTATCGGCAGGCCACCTGACCGGCGAGGATGAACCGCCGTGGTGGACCGGTTGATTTGACGAGGTAGCCGGGGGTCCATAAGGTTCACCAGACCTGAGGGAGACGACGGCGACGTCGGGTCCCCGGAACCCTCCCCGAGCACATCCACTCTTTTGGGATATTTATGTCCCAAAAGGGCCTGATTCGACATGAATCGGGTGGTGGAGTAAGTTTGAGGGGTTGCCCTGGAAACGGGGTGGCCCGAATTTCTTTAAGACAAGCAAGATCGAGTCAAATGGTTGAACATGGGCCGGTTTGACACGAAAAAGCGGGTCTGAAAGAATAGGGGCACAACGAAAGAACACAATAAAACAAAAACGAACGCCCCTGATGGCAGGCCCGCGGGTCTGGCAAAGGGTGTACGCGTCCGTTTCTTGAGAACTCAACAGTGTGTTAAAAGCCAGTGCATGATGCACAACCCCGTTCATCCCACCCCTGCGGGTGGGGGACGGATTCCTTTGGTTGATACATCCGCCCTGACTTCCCGACGCCATTTGCGGCGTGTGGATATGGGGTGGGTGCTTTCAGCTGGGGTGAACTTTCTCAGACATTGTTTGGAGAGTTTGATCCTGGCTCAGGACGAACGCTGGCGGCGTGCTTAACACATGCAAGTCGAGCGGAAAGGCCCTTCGGGGTACTCGAGCGGCGAAC
>NZ_FZOD01000009.1 GCF_900188345.1 Streptosporangium subroseum
GTCGTCGTTGTTGTCGCAGGGCAGGCCGGTGACGGCGTCCTCGGTGGAGGCGGGGGCCAACGTGGTGGCCAACGCGGTGGACGGCAACACGGCCACCCGCTGGTCGAGTCTGTACACGGATCCGCAGTGGATCCGGGTGGATCTGGGTGCCTCGCGGCAGATCAACCGAGTGCGGTTGAACTGGGAGGCGGCCTATGGCAGGGCGTATCAGATCCAGACCTCACCCGATGGCAGCACCTGGACGAATGTCTACTCCACCACCACCGGTGACGGTGGGATCGACGATGTGACGTTGACCGGTACGGGGCGTTATGTGCGGGTCAACGGCACCCAGCGCGCCACCGCTTACGGCTACTCCCTGTGGGAGTTCGAAGTCTACGGAAGCTGAGTGACTCCGGGGTCCCGGCCGATGACGGGACCCCAGCAATTCAACGGAAGCCGAGCGACTCCGGGACCTCTCAGAGAACTCAGTCGATCGGGGAGGAACGCGTGGTGATCCGGACACGGACGCCGCGCGTTCCTCTTTCGTACAGCCCTCTTTCGTACGGCTCGGCCCCGCCCGGCTCGACTCCGACCGGCCTGGATCCGCCCGGTTCGGCGGAGCGCGTGCGGGCCACGGCCAGCTGGGCGGAGAGAGCACCGCTCAGGACCAGTGCCCCTCCGAGCAGTTGGAAAGGACCGAGTGACTGGCCCAGCAGCCACCATGCGATGACCACGCTGGCGACCACCTCCAGGGAGGCGATCGTGGCTCCGATGGCGGCGCTCAGGCGGCGCACCGCCGCGATGCCGGTGATGTAGGCGATCACCGTGCCGACGATGATCAGCCATCCCACCACCAGCGGGCCCGGAAGCGTCCGCTCTCCCAGGGCCAGGTCGGCGGTGAGCAGGTGCCAGGGGAGGGACCAGGGCCTGACCAGCGGCACAAGCGTGACCACCGCGCCGATGAGCCCCCACGTGAGCACGCCGAGCGGGTCGACGTCCTTGCCCGCATCCTGGCTGAGCAGGAAATACACCGCCGCGCAGGCGGCCGTGGCGAATCCCAGGATCAGGCCGAGTCCGTCCAGGCGCAGGCCCTGCCACACCTCGACGACGCAGGCGAGTCCGCCGATCGCGAGAACCGCGCCGATCAGGGCGGCACGCGGCAGCCGTACGCGTCGTACGATCCCCACCCAGGCCAGGACCAGAACCGGCGCGGCGTACTCCAGCAGCGACGCGATGCCCACCGGAAGCCGGGCGACCGTCGCGTAGTAGAAGGCCTGGACCGCGGCGAAGCCGAGCAGGCTGTAGGCGGCGACGAACACCAGCCGGTGACGGGGAACGACCAGGGCCCTCGGCTTGCTCACGAGGGTCACCAGCAGCAACACGAGCGCCGCTCCCGCGAGCCTCGTCCACACCACCTGCGACGGCGACAGGCCCGCGTCGATGAGTGACCTGGCCAGGGGGCCGGAGAAGCCGAAACACAGGGCCGAGACGACCGCCAGGATCAAACCGTTGGCGCTGGACCGGGGCATCTGGACGCCTCCTTCGCTCTCAACACCGTCATACCCATTTTGGTGGTGTTATGCAAAGGGTAGTAGATGGTTTTTGTCGCTTGTTGAAGGTTCCTATGAGATGAAAAGCCGCATGGTTGTGAGACGGCACCCTCGGTTTTTCATGGAAATTGATCAGGGCATGACGGCGCTGTTAAGGTGTCCGGCATGTTCCTCCCCCGTGACTAGGACCTCGCACTGACCGCACCGATTCGGGTGCGGCACTTCGGCGTCCCCGCACGTTTCCAGCGCCTCAGATGTGCGCTGCTTTCCCGAGGAACACCTCCATGTCTTCGCCTTCGCGGCCTCCGTCGTACATCGCTGTCCTTCGCACCCCTCAAGCCTGCCGTGTCTTCGGCGCCGCCCTGCTGGGCAGGCTGTCCTACGGGACGGTCTTTTTGTCCCTGGTGCTGGCACTCACCAGCGCCACCGGCTCCTACGCCGTGGCCGGTGGCGCCATGGCCCTGTTCGGGCTCACCAGCTCCCTGCTGTCCCCGCTGCGGGCCGACCTGATCGATCGGTACGGGCCGCGCCGGGCACTGCCTCCGATGGCCGTCCTCTACGCGCTGCTGCTGGTCTGCCTGGCCGCCGCCACCTGGCAACCAGGGGCCTCCGGGGCGCTGCTGGCGACTCTGGCCGTTGCGGCAGGTGCCTGCACACCCCCGCTGGGGCCGGTGATGCGCACACTGTGGAGTGATCTGCTGGCCGATCGGCAGCTGCTGCAACGCGCCTACAGCCTGGACACCGTCGCCGAGGAGCTGCTCTTCGTCACCGGACCGCTGCTGGCCGGCCTGCTGGCCGCGCTAGCCAAACCCGCGGCGGGTGTGGCCCTCAGCGCCCTCTTGGTGCTGATTGGAACCTTCGCGCTCGTGTCGTCCCCGGTGGTGCGCGCCGCCCAGACTCTGCGGGCCGGCACCGTCTCAGCGGGCATGCCGCACCCCGGGCCCGACACGGACCCGGCCTCATCGCGATGGCGGCAGATGTACGGGATGGGTGGGCTGATCCATCCGGTCGTGGTGTCGGTCGGTGTGGGCATGTGCCTGGGGGCGCTGAGTCTGCTCATGGTGGTCTTCGCCGGACGGCATCACCAGGGCGCGGCGGTGGCCTGGGTCGAGGCCGCGCTGTCGGTCGGCAGCGCGGTCGGCGGCCTGGCCTACGGCGCTGTCTCCTGGCGCGTCTCCGGGCAGGTGCGGCTGTCGGCGCTGGCCGCGGCGCTGGGCCTCACACTCGCCGCGGCCGGATTCTCGCCCAACCTGTATGTTCTGGCCGCGGTGGCAGGCGTCGCGGGCCTGTTCGTCGCCCCCGCGCTGACCACGGCCTACCTGCTCGCCGACGAGTCTGCCGCGCCACAGAACCGGACCCGGGCGGGCGCGTGGGTCAACACCGCCTTCAACATCGGCGCCTCCAGCGGGACGGCTGCCATCGGTTTGCTGGTGGGCAATCTGCCCCTGGCTCTGTGCTTCGTGGTCGCAGCGGCTCCGGCCCTGCTGTCGGCGGTCATGGCGCTGGGACGGCAGCGGCGGTCCGCAACGGTGCCGGCGCTCAACCGCTGACCTCCTAGGACCCACACGTCCCGGTCAGGAGCGGCGGCGACCACGGTGCCGAGGTGGACGACCCAGCCGTTGAGCGTGGTGCGCCTGGAAGTGCACGATCATGACAAATCAGGCTCTTCTGGTTAGACGCTGCGGAGTGGGGTAGGACCGGCGCCATGGCAGGGGGGAAGAACTGGATCTCCCGTTGGCCGGTGTTCCGGCAGCTTATGGGAGAGAGCGGCAGGGGTGACGCCGCGCGTTCGGCGCGCACCGACGCCCTGAGGCCCCGCACCGAGAAGGCGGACAGCGTCGCCCGATCGATCTGCCCGTACTGCGCGGTCGGCTGCGGTCAGCTCGTTTACGTCAAGGACGGCAGGGTCTCCCAGATCGAGGGTGACCCCGACTCGCCCATCTCCCGGGGCAGGCTCTGTCCCAAGGGATCGGCGAGCAAGCAGCTCGTCACCCATCCCGGACGGCAGACGCAGGTGCTCTACCGGCGGCCGCACGGCACCGAGTGGGAGCGGCTCGACCTCGAGACCGCGATGGACATGATCGCCGATCGGGTCGTGCGCACCCGGCGGGAGACCTGGCAGCAGGAGGATGAGGGCAAGGTCGTCCGGCGCACCATGGGCATCGCCAGCCTGGGCGGGGCGACGCTGGACAACGAAGAGAACTACCTGATGAAAAAGCTCTACACCGCCCTGGGCGCGATCCAGGTGGAGAACCAGGCCCGTATTTGACACTCCTCCACCGTCCCCGGTCTGGGGACCAGCTTCGGGCGTGGAGGCGCGACGGACTTCCAGCAGGACCTGGTCGAGTCCGACTGCATCGTCATCCAGGGCTCCAACATGGCCGAATGCCACCCGGTGGGATTCCAGTGGGTGGTGGAGGCCAGGGCGCGAGGGGCGAAGGTGTTCCACATCGACCCGCGCTTCACGCGGACCAGCGCGATCGCCGACCGGTACATCCCGATCCGCGCGGGAAGCGACATCGTCCTGCTCGGCGCGCTGGTCAACCACGTGCTCACGCACGAGCTCGACTTCCGCGAGTACGTACTGGCCTACACCAACGCCTCGACGATCGTTTCCGAGGATTTCCAGGACACCGAGGACCTGGACGGGCTGTTCTCCGGCTTCGATCCGGAGACGCGCGCCTACGACCCTTCGAGCTGGGCCTACGAGGGCACGGAGGAGGCCGCCGCAGGGTTGCGCGGTGAGCAGCTGGAGGGCGGCCGGCATCACGCCGAGGCCGCGGGCGCCGAGCAGTACGGCTCGGGCGGCGCCCCCGCGCCTTCGAAGTCTCCCACCGATCCGACGCTGACCCACCCGCGCTGCGTCTACCAGGTCCTCAAGCGGCACTTCGCCCGCTACACCCCGGAGCTGGTGGCCGAGCTGTGCGGCATCTCCCCGGAGGACTTCGCCGAGCTCGCCGACGCGATCACCGCGAACTCCGGCCGCGAGCGCACCACCGCCTGGGCGTACGCGGTCGGCTGGACCCAGCACACCGTGGGTGCGCAGTACATCCGTACGGCCTCGATCCTGCAGCTGCTGCTCGGCAACATGGGCCGCCCCGGCGGCGGCATCCTGGCGCTGCGCGGTCACGCCAGCATCCAGGGCTCCACCGACATTCCGACGCTGTTCAACATCCTGCCGGGATACCTGCCGATGCCCCACGCCCACCGGCACGAAGGGCTGGACGACTACCTGTCCCAGGCCGGACCCGACACGGGTTTCTGGGGCAGGAAGCGCTCCTACACGGTGAGCCTGCTCAAGGCGTGGTGGGGCGACGCCGCCACCGAGGAGAACGACTTCTGCTTCGACTACCTGCCGCGGCTCACCGGCGACCACGGCCACTACACCACCGTGATGGGACAGATCGACGGCACCGTGAAGGGCTACTTCGTGGTGGGGGAGAACCCGGCGGTCGGCTCCTCGGGCGGCAAGGCGCAGCGCCTCGGGCTGGCCAACCTCGACTGGCTGGTGGTGCGCGACCTGACCCTGGTGGAGACGGCCACCTTCTGGAAGGACGGCCCCGAGCTGCAGACCGGGGAGATGCGCACCGAGGACATCGCCACCGAGGTGTTCTTCCTGCCCGCCGCGAGCCACGTGGAGAAGGAGGGCACCTTTACGAACACCCAGCGGCTGCTGCAGTGGCGGGAGAAGGCCCTTGAGCCGCCGGGCGACTGCCGGAGCGATCTGTCGTTCTACTACCACCTCGGCAAGCGGATCAGGCAGCGGGTGGGCGACGACGAGATCGACCGGCCGCTGCGCGAGCTGACCTGGGACTACCCCGAGCACGGGGAGCAGCGGGAGCCCTCGGGGGAGGCGGTGCTGCGCGAGATCAACGGCACCGGCCCCGACGGGCGGACGCTGTCGGCCTACACCGAGCTCAAGGCCGACGGGTCCACCCGGTGCGGCTGCTGGATCTACTGCGGGGTCTACGCCGACGAGGTCAATCAGGCGGCCCGGCGCAAGCCGGGGAGCGAGCAGACCTGGGTCGCGCCCGAATGGGGCTGGGCCTGGCCGGCCAACCGGCGCATGCTCTACAACCGGGCCTCCGCCGACCCCGAGGGCCGTCCGTGGAGCGAGCGCAAGGCCTACATCTGGTGGGACGCGGACAAGGGCGAGTGGACCGGGCACGACGTGCCGGACTTCGAGAAGAACAAGCCGCCCGACTACCTGCCACCCGACGGTGCCCTGGCCGAGGCGGCGCTGGCCGGGACCGACCCGTTCATCATGCAGCCCGACGGCAGGGGCTGGCTGTACGCTCCGGCGGGACTGGCCGACGGGCCGATGCCCGCGCACTACGAGCCGCACGAGTCTCCGGTGCGCAACCCGCTGTACGGCCAGCAGTCCAACCCCGCGCGTGAGATCTACCCGCGCGCGGAGAGCCCCTACAACCCGCCGGAGTCGCCGCGCTTCCCGCACGTGCTCACGACCTACCGGCTCACCGAGCACCACACCGCGGGCGCCATGAGCCGGCCGCTGGCCCACCTCGCCGAGCTGCAGCCCGCGCTGTTCTGCGAGGTGTCCCCTCTGCTCGCCGCCGAGCTGGGACTGGTCAACGGAGGCTGGGCGACGATCGTGACGACCCGCACCGCCATCGAGGCCCGCGTCCTGGTGACCGACCGGGTCCGCCCGCTGCGCATCCAGGGCCGGGTGATCCACCAGATCGGCCTGCCGTACCACTGGGGCTGGGGCAGCGGTGGCCTGACGACCGGCGACGCCGTCAACGACCTGCTACCCATCGTGCTCGACCCGAACGTCTACATCCAGGAGGGCAAGGCCGTGACCTGTGACCTGCGACCCGGCAGACGCCCCAGGGGAAGGGCTCTGCTCGACCTGATCGAGGAGTATCGCCGTGGCTGAGCGGATGGGATTCTTCACCGACACCAGCATCTGTATCGGGTGCAAGGCGTGCGAGGTGGCCTGCAAGGAGTGGAACGACGTGCCCGACGACGGGTTCGTCTTCCGGGCGACCTCCTACGACAACACCGGGAGCCTGGGGGCGAACACCTGGCGCCACGTGGCCTTCATCGAGCAGCAGAGGCCGGTAAGACAGGCGGGCGGTCAGAGCCAGGGTCAGGCCGGCAGCCAGGACCAGAGCCAGGAACAGGCCGGCCATGGACAGGTAAGCAGCCAGGGCCAGGGACAGGACCAGAGCCAGGAACAGGCAGGTCAGGGCCAGGCAGGCCAGGTCAGCGGCCAGGGCCAGGGGCAGGCCGACGGCCCGGGGCCCGACTCGATCGAGCGCTGGCTGATGTCGTCCGACGTGTGCAAGCACTGCACGCATGCCGCGTGCCTGGACGTCTGCCCGACCGGAGCGCTCTTCCGCACCGAGTTCGGCACGGTGGTGGTGCAGGAGGACATCTGCAACGGCTGCGGCTACTGCGTACCGGCCTGTCCCTACGGCGTGATCGACCGCAGGGAGCGCGACGGCCGGGCCTGGAAGTGCACGATGTGCTACGACCGCCAGCTCGGAGGGCTGGAGCCGGCCTGTGCCAAGGCCTGCCCGACCGACTCCATCCAGTTCGGCCCGCTGGACGAGCTGCGGCTCCGCGCCGAGGAACGGGTGGAGCGGCTGCACGAGGAGGGCAGGCCGGAGGCCCGGCTCTACGGCGCGAGTCCCGACGACGGCGTGGGCGGAGACGGCGCGTTCTTCCTGCTGCTGGACGAGCCCGAGGTGTACGGCCTGCCGCCCGATCCGGTGGTGACCACCCGCGACCTGCCCACGATGTGGCGGTGGGCCGGAGGCGCGGCGGTCTCCCTGGTCGGCGCCATGGCCGTGTCCTTCGTCGCCGAGAGCATCGTGGAGAAGGTGACGGGCCGGGCCGGGGCTCGGGGGAGTCACCGGGGCTCTGTCCGGGAGGCTCTCAGGACGATCGATCGCGGCCAGAGTGGTCACGGGGCCGTTGTCCGGGAGGCTCTGAAGATGGTCGATCGCGGCCGGACCGGGACTCGGGGGAGCCACCGGGGATGGGGGCGTTGATGCGGGAAGACGCGATGGTGCCGGAGGCCGAGTTCCGGTCCTACTACGGGCAACCGGTGATCAAGGCTCCGGTCTGGCACGAACCCCACATGCCGGTCTATCTCTACCTGGGAGGACTTTCCGGGGCGGCGTCGGTGATGGCCGCCCTGGCCGGGCTCACCGGGCGCGACCGGCTCGCGCTCACCGCCAGGGTCACGGCGGCCGTCGGTGCGACCATCGGCGCCGGTTTCCTGACCGCCGAGCTCGGCAGGCCGGAACGGTTCCTCAACATGCTGCGGGTGTTCAAGCCCACCTCGCCGATGAGCATGGGCTCGTGGATCCTGACCGCCCACAGCGGGCTGACGACGATCGCGGCCGCCTCCGCGGTCGCCGCCGCCCTGCCCGCGGCCACCTCCAAGATCACCACCACCCTGCCCGCCGCCTCCGCGATCACCGCGCTCCTGCCCGCCGCCGGCGACGCGGCGGTCCTGGCCACCGCGGTGACCGGCTCGCTGATGGCCACCTACACCGCGGTGCTCCTCGCCGACACCGCCGTACCCGCCTGGCACGAGGCACACAGGGAGTTGCCGTTCCTGTTCGCGGGGAGCGCCCTGGCCAGCGCGGGCGCGGCGGGCATGCTGGCCACACCCCGCGTCGAGGCGGGCCCGGCCCGTGCCGTCGCCGCACTGGGGGCCGTCATGGAGACGACCGCCGGGGCGGTGATGGAGCGTCGGCTCGGCCTGGTCGGCGAGCCGTACCAGCTGGGCAGGGCGGGCCGCCTGATGCGGGCGGCCCGCGTCCTCACGGCCGGTGGAGGCCTGCTCGCCACGGTCGCCGGGCGCAGCCGTACCCTCACCGCGCTCTCCGGCCTGGCCCTCACCGCCGGTTCCCTGTGCGTCCGCTTCGGCGCGCTGGAGGCCGGCAGGCTGTCGGCCGCGGATCCGAAGTACACGGTGGTGCCCCAGCGACAGCGCCTCGAAGCCGGAAAACCCGCTTCGGTCCCGGCGCAGCCGTAGGAGGGCCGTGCATGGGTGCCCGCGCCGGTCGCGAGATCGCTCGGCGCTTGCCACCACCATAAACAAAGCCTTTCTTATGTAATCATATTCGGCCAAATAGGGATTTAATTTGTGCATTGAAACACGAGCTTTGACCATTTACCGTGTTTTTCATGTCAGGCATCTCTCGACGTAGCGCAATTGCCGCACTGGCTCCCTCGCTCGGGGCCGCTGTCGCCGCACATCTGACCGGAAGGCCGACGACCTCGACACCCGATCCAAGCGACCACCAGCATGCTCCGGCCCACACCGCGGGGTCCGCGCACGCCGGTTTCAGGTCGGGGACCCAGGTGGACAACGGAAAGAACGGGTTTCATCCGACGACGCTCCTCCGGGACTTCGACAGAGGAAAAACATCTCCGCTTTCCGATGGAAGGACACTTCGAGAATGGACCCTGGTGGCCCGCGAGAGGCCAATCGAGGTGGCTCCCGGAGTCACATTCCCCGCCTGGACCTATAACGACAGAATTCCCGGCCCCACACTTCGCGCAACCGAGGGTGACCGCTTGCGAATCACCCTGATCAATCACTCGGCACACGCGCACACGATTCACTTTCACGGTCTGCACGCGGCGGAGGTCGACGGGGTCGCGGGGATAGGCCTGGGCCTGGTCCAGCCGGGCGAGCGGACGGTGTACGAGTTCGACGCGGAGCCCTTCGGCCTGCATCTGTACCACTGTCACGTGACACCGCTCGCCTCCCACATCGCCAAGGGCCTGTACGGCGCCTTTCTCATCGACCCGAAGGAGGCGCGCGCCGAGGCCGACGAACTGGTGATGGTCATGAACGGGTTCGACACCGATTTCGATCGCTCGAACGAGTTGTACGCGGTCAACACCATCCCCTTCGCGTACATGGGAGAGCCGGTGAAGGTGACTGCCGGCGAGTTGGTGAGGATCTACCTCGTCAACGTCCTCGAATACGACCTCGTCAATTCCTTCCACGTCCACGGGAACTTTTTCGACTGGTACCCGACCGGCACCTCCCTTCGCCCGGCGGAGTACACCGATACCGTGATGCTGTGCCAGGGCCAGCGGGGAATCCTCGAAATGACGTTTTCCCGCCAAGGCCGCTTCATGTTCCACGCACACCAGTCGGAATTCGCCGAGCTCGGCTGGATGGGCTTTTTCGAGGTCGGCTGCGGCGCTTCCACCGCCTGCGAAAGGAGCCGGTGACGTGGAAGACCGCCGGGCACGTCATCCGAGTGGCAGCCGCCTGAACACCTGGTTGCTCGGCCTCCTGCCGCTGTGCGTCATCGCCGTTGCCGTGGCGGGTTTCGCCGTCCTGGACGGTCCCGGCCTGACCGCGCGCAACGGCCCTCCGGCCGAAGAGCTCACGGTGGAGCGGACGATACTCGGCGCGGGCTCCATCGAATTGATCGTGCGCAACCAGGGTGCCGATCCGGTCAATCTCGTCCAGGTCGCAGTCAACGACGCGTTCACCGACTTTCGAATAAGCGAACCGGAGATCGGACGCCTTGGCTCCGCCGGCGTTCGAATCACCTACCCATGGGTCGACGGAGAGGCCTACGAGGTGACGCTCCTCACCTCCGCGGGAGGCGTCGTCACCCACGTCATCCCCGTCGCCGTCACGACCCCCGACCCGTCCGGGCTCATCGGCCTGATGGCGCTCCTGGGAACATATGTCGGGGTGATCCCCGTAGTCATCGGGATGCTCTGGCTGCCGTGGCTACGGCGGGTGCCTCCGGCCTGGATCCGCGCCCTGATGGCGCTGACCATCGGCCTGCTCGCCTGGCTCGCGATCGACGCGGCGCTCGAAGGCATGGAAGTCGCCAACGCCGGTGCGAGCGCGCTCGGCGGCGCCGGCCTCGTGGCGATGGGCGCCGTCGCCGCGTACCTGCTGCTGTCCGGCGTGCACACCTGGATGGCCGCACGACCAGGACAAGCGGGCGGCTACCGCCTGGCACTGCTCGTGTCCGTCGGCATCGGCCTGCACAATCTCGGTGAAGGACTCGCGATCGGCTCGGCCTACGCCGTCGGCGCGCTCGCCCTCGGCGCGACGCTTGTCGTCGGCTTCACGATCCACAACACCACCGAGGGCCTCGCCATCGTCGCGCCGGTCAGCGAAGAACGCACCTCACCGCGGCGGCTGGCCCTTCTGGGCCTCATCGCCGGCGGCCCGGCCATCCTCGGCGCCTGGCTCGGCGCCGCCACCGTGCAACCCGCGGTCGCCGCACTGCTGCTGGGCCTGGGTGTCGGCGCGATCGTGCAGGTGATACTCCAGATCGCGCCGTCGGCACGTGACCACACGGGACGGCTACTGCATCCTCTCGGCATCGCCGGCATTCTCGCCGGAATGGCCCTCATGTACGCCACCGGACTTCTGACCTGACCCCGCTACGCGCAGCGAAACCCGTTGCTGAAGCGGGTCGGCGACCGTTCGATCCGCGCCCCATCAGTGGTCGGCGGGCCGACACCTCGATCACCGGCACGCTCATAACCGACCCACAGGAGATCTCGAACGGCAGTCTGCGAGGAACATCCTCCTATGCCGTCCACGGCTGGTACGGGAGTGACGACAGTCGTTCGCGTGTTCGTCATATCCAGATCGCCCCGATTTACGGAGAATCATAAAATCAAATTTCTTTGAGTGTATTAACGGGCATTTATCATTACGGTGCGGCCGACCTGCTCGTTTCGAGGAACGGTCATGTTTCAGGGTCTTCCTTATGGGGGTATCTCTGATCTCGTATGCCCATTCTGGCGACGCAATCAGAAAAAACCCATCTATATGACGAGTTAAGGAAGCCCGGTGATTGTTCGGAGTAAACCGGATGATTCGGCCAGGAGGACAGGTAAGCCATTCCGGATCATCCCCACCACGCGCATCGACAACGTGGCTTCGGACCTCCACAAGGTCACCGCCGCGAGGCCGGACGGGAAGAGTCCCCGGGTCGCCCCCGTGCTGGGATCGGCCTCCGTGGCGGCCATCGCGTATGTGGATCCCGGGAACGTCGCCACCGGCCTCACCGCGGGCGCGACACTTCGCCACACGCTGACGGGGGTCGTCGTGGTGGCCGGTCTTCCGCTCGTCAACACCCCGTCCACGACCTGGGTCGCGGACGCCGCCGCGGTGGTCGCCCTCCCGGGCTGTTCGCCGCCGATCCTCCTGCTGTTCCGACCCGTGAGCGAGGGCTGTTTCGATGCGAGACGACACCGGGCCCGATACGGACTGGCCCCCGTACGAGATGGTGATGCCGATTTCCCTGTCCAGGACACGGGTCAAGCTTTTTGTCTTCGCCGCCCTGACCGCCGTCTCTGCGTTTTCCGGCGCCTCCGCATGGCTCACCCTGACGCTGATGCTCACGTGCATCGCGATTCCACTCGCCGTGGCGACGATAGGAGGAAGGGAATTTGTTCACTCCCTTTTTCTTGTGCCGCCGAAACGGTGATCACAATATGATTCGACAAGGATGATCTCATATGACCGAATCCACGCAGTCGGGAATTCCGCAGCCACAACGCAACGGTAAGGGTGGCATCGATACCGGTCCGCGGAATATCGACCTGGACCTGCAGAACCCCGACATGCTCACTCCGCCGGAAACCGACCGTGGCACCATCCCGAACATGAAGTTCTCCTTCGCCATGGCCCACACCCGGATAGAGGAGGGCGGCTGGACCCGTGAGATCACCCAGCGCGAGCTGCCGATCGCCACCACACTCGCCGGTGTCGACATGAAACTCAACCCGGGCGCCTACCGCGAGCTGCACTGGCATAAGGAGGCCGAGTGGGGCTACGTGCTGGAGGGAGGCTGCCGGATCGGCGCCGTCGACCAGGAGGGCCGCAACTTCCTCGAAGACGTGGAGAAGGGCGATCTGTGGTTCTTCCCCAAAGGCGTTCCGCACTACATCCAGGCGCTGGAGGAAGGGGTGGAGTTCCTGCTGGTCTTCGACGACGGCGGGTTCTCGGAGAACTCCACCTTTATGGTCAGTGACTTCTTCGCGCACACTCCCAAAAGCGTGCTGGCGAAGAACTTCGGCTGGACGCCGGAGCAGATGGTGAGCATGCCGGAGAAGGAGAAGTACATCTTTCAGGGGCAGGTTCCCCCTCCGCTGGACTCCGACTGGATCGTCAGCCCTACGGGCGACGTGCCCCGTACGTTCAAGCACAGGATGCTCGCGCAGCAGCCGGAGCGTTTTTCTGGCGGGTCCGTCCGGATCGTCGACTCCACAAATTTCAAGGCGGCCACCACGATCGCCGCCGCGCTGGTGGAGGTCGAGCCAGGCGGCCTGCGCGAGTTGCACTGGCACCCCACCGATGACGAATGGCAGTACTACATCTCCGGTTTCGGTCGGATGGGGGTGTTCGCAAGTTCGGGCATGGCCCGTACGTTCGACTTCCGGGCGGGCGACGTCGGCTACGTGCCCTTCGCCTACGGGCACTACGTCGAAAACCTCGGCAGCGAGCCGCTGGTCTTCCTGGAGATGTTCCGTAATCCCCGGTTCGAGGACATCTCAGCCACCCAGTGGATGGCCAACCTCCCGCCACAGGTCAGCGCCGACACCCTGAACATGCCACGGTCGATGATCGAGGCACTGCCGAAGGACAAGCGCCCCGTCGTCGCCTGAGGCCATCGACCTCACCGGCTCGCCGTGGGCCCGCCCACGGCGAGCGTACGACCTGTGAAAATCACGATGAGTCACCACGGAGTTCGTGCCGGCTCCGGGATCGCTCAGCGCAGCCGCAGGGCCGGGCCGTCGAGGGGGATGAGCTCGCCGACGACCGGGGCTCCGGGAACCTCGCCCACCACCAGCAGGCCGCCGGAGGTCTGGGCGTCGGCGAGCAGCAGCAGGTCCTCCTCGCCGAAGCCACCCGGGTCCAGGTGCGGCTCCACCCAGGCCAGGTTGCGGCGGGTTCCGCCGCTGACGTAGCCGTCCCGCACGGCCTCGCGGGCCCCCTCCAGGTACGGCACGGCCGCCACGTCGACCACCGCCGTGACGCCGCTCGCCCTGGCCAGCTTGTACAGGTGACCGAGCAGGCCGAACCCGGTCACGTCCGTGGCGCACCCGGCGCCGGCGGCGAGCGCGGCCCGGGAGGCCTCGCGGTTCAGGGTGGTCATCGCGGCGACGGCCTGCGGGAAGACCTCGCCGGTCGCCTTGTGCCGGGTGTTGAGCACGCCGATGCCGAGCGGCTTGGTGAGGGAGATCGGCAGGCCCGCCCGCCCGCCGTCGATCCGCAGCAGCCGTCCGGGATCGGCCAGGCCGGTGACGGCCATGCCGTACTTGGGCTCGGGATCGTCGACGCTGTGGCCGCCCGCGACGTGGCAGCCCGCGGACCGCGCCACGTCCAGACCGCCGCGCAGCACCTCCTTCGCGAGCTCCAGTGGCAGGACGTCCCGGGGCCAGCCGAGCAGGTTGACCGCCACCAGCGGCTCCCCGCCCACCGCGTAGACGTCGGACAGGGCGTTGGCCGCCGCGATCCGCCCCCAGTCGTAGGGGTCGTCCACCACGGGCGTGAAGAAGTCGGCCGTGGCCACGATCGCCCGGCCGCCCTCGATGCGGACCACGGCGGCGTCGTCCCCGTCGTCCAGCCCGATGATCAGCTCGCCGGCGGGGGAGGAGAGGGGAACACGGCCCTCAACCCCGTCCAGGAGGCCCGCGACGACGGCCTCCAGCTCGCCGGGCGGGATCTTGCAGGCGCAGCCGCCTCCGTGCGCGTACTGGGTCAGCCGGATGGCGCCCGGCCCCGATGGGGTGGGGCGCGTCGAGGCGCCCGACTCCGTCGTCGTTCTTGTCATGTCGCATCCTCCCTGGTGGAGAGCGGCGCGCCGCCGTCCGGCCTGCCGACCTCGAGCCCTACCCACTTACGGGTGCGTTCTCTCGCGGAGGTGCCGGGGCGCCCGGTGGCGCCGGCCGTGGTATCTCCTGGGCCGCGCGTATCTCCCGGTCTGCCTGGACGTCGGCAAGGTCCGTCGCCGCCTGGTCGACGACCTTCCACAGGGCCGGGTCGTCCGAGTAGCCCGTGTGGCTGCCGACCCGGGGGAGCGGCTCGCCGTAGCGGAACCGGCTCGTCGGCGGGTCCGGCAGCCAGACGTCACGGCACACCGTCTCGGCGCGCACGTCCGCGCCGATGTAGTCGGTCAGGTAGGAGAGGTTCGTCCATTCCGTGACCCGCAGCCGCCGGAGAACCTCGCCGTTGAAGTAGGCGGGGAAGCCCCAGTGGTAGAGCTTGTGCAGTGGCGAGCCGAACGTCACGAGCGATACGAGATCTTTGGGGTCCCGATGGTCCGGCTGGGCGAGCGCCGCCGCGGCGAGGATGGAGCCCTGGCTGTGCGCGGTGATCAACGGCCGTCCGCCGTTGTCGTGCAGCCACCAGATCCGTCGCTGGAGCTCCGGCACCGCGCGCTCGGCATAGGAGGGCGGCGCCAGCGGGTGGTACGAGCGTGGCCAGAAGGTGCCGACGTCCCAGAGCACGCCGATGATCCGTCGCCGGTTCGGATCGCTCCAGCCCGTTCGCAGGAGCGCGGCGAGCAGGAGGGGAAGCGCGGCGGCGACCGTGGTGCTGATGCCGATCATCCACGGCTGTGGATCCGGGAGGGGTATCGCGGCCTGCGCGCCGCTCTCCCCGCCACCGGGCCAGATGCGGGCCCTCAGGAAGGGGACCCATATGTGGGCCTCCAGGGAGGCGACGAGGAAGAGTCCCATCGCGATCACACAGGTGAGCAGCAGGTCCAGGTCGAGAGCGGCCAGGGCGAGCCGCCGCCGGCCCGCCACCTTTCTGGACCACGACCGCACTCCCAGCACGTCGGCCGCGTTCGGGTCCCGAACCGCCTCGTCCGAGACCGTGGACGCCGCCCAGAGCGTGCTGTAGGGCGGCGGGGTGCGCCGTTCCTGCCGCACGTAGAAGGCCCGGATTCTTGCCCATGCCGGGCCGTGCACTGCCCGGAGATACAGGACCAGTTGCCATCCGAGGAACAGCAGCGTTATCGCCAGCGGCACGAAGATGAGGTACGGCATGATCGGCCGGATCACCTGGAAAACCGCGATGACGGGCTCTGCCTTCCCGTCGGGTTGATCTACATAGATCATTTTCTCGTAGTGGACCACACCGACCGTGTCCGCGATCCGGACCAGAAGCCCGATCATGAAGACGTTCAGAACGGCCACCGCGAGTGACATCACGATGAAGGGCGGCCCCCATCGGAATCCGTCGGAGGTTCTCCGTGTCACATATCCGATGACCGCGAGGGCGGCGGTGAGGACCAGTGCCGTTCCCACCCGCAGGCCGGGGACCTCGGCGAGGTGGATGATCCAGAGTGCCACCGCGATGACGACGGCACCGCTCACGACGGAGATGGCCGACCGGCGCCGGTTGCTCGAAGTGATCGAGCCCGCGATCACCATGACCAGGACGAACAGGAGCGCCAGGAAGACCACGGCGTAGGTGGCGTTGACGGCTTCCCGCATGCCCGGCAGTTCACCGTCCGCGCTTTTTGTCTTCGGCTGGGACCAAGCAAAGATCACAGAGGTCAGGAAGGCTCCTGACGCGATGAGGAGAAGCCCGCGCCCGAAAGTCTTGGGCCAGGATTTTCCCGTCTCCACGAGCAGCAGGACCACCGCCCCGAGGAGGACGAGCCCGCTCAGGGCCGGCACGATCAGGCCGAGTGGCTGGAATGCCATATCCGCGGGGACGAGCACCGTATCCGTGGCCGAATCGACCGGTTCGAAGGCCGTGCTCACGGTGGCGTGCACCGTGTAGGCGATCAGTCCCGCCAGCATGGCGACCGAGGCGGCGATGTGCGCGAGGCCCAGTCGTGAGGCCGTGGATCGGCCGTCCCAGAAGTCCGGGTGCGCCAGCCCGGCGGTCAGCGCGGCCGCACTGCGTTCGGGGGCGGAGCCGGACTCCGAACCCTTTTCGACGGGCGGTCTGACTGATTCATACCTTTTTGTCGATTTATAGGAAAGGAATCCAAGAAATGCGATGAGGAGAAGGGGTATGACCGCCGCCAGCAGGATTCGCCTGCCGGGGAAATCCTCGATGAGCCGGAAAGGCCGGAGTGCCCACGCATCCGTGCACATCACCTTGGCGCCGCACTGATATCCGATGTAGTCGATGAGGATCCACGTGACCAGCAGGACGGCGTTCAGGGTCAGCGCGAGCGCCGCCACGCGCATCGCCGCCCGGTAGGCGGCGAACGTCCGGGCACGGGAGAGGAGCTGGGACGGGAGCATCCATCCGGCCAGGTTCGCCAGCAGGAACGGCAGAAGCAGCAGCCACAGCACCCGGGTGCCGCTGCGCGAGGTGAGGCCGCCCCAGGAATAGGCCTCGACGTGGCGTCCTTTCGCGTCGGATCCGCGATAGAACCCCGCGATCGAGTCTCCGCCCACCTGTCGTGGCGCGAGATCATTGAGCATGGACTGAGGCTGCGTTCCGCCGACGCCGTGCACCCGGACCTCGGTCACACCGGCCAGCTCCGGATCACGCCGCGCCGGGTCCGCCGGGTCCGCCGGGGGGACTGGGGGGATGGTCATGGCGCGCTCCAGCTTTCACACGGTCGGCTCTGTCGTGATTGGGCGCGGCCTGGGCGTGCGGTTTCCCTGGATTCGACCATTCGCCTGGTTTTTATGCCGTACCGCGGACTCTGTCAATATCCCGTTATTACCACTTAACATTTCCCCGGCGGATCGGTGTCCCGAGCGTGGCCATCCCGACCGGCCGGAGGAAATGCCCTGGCTTTACGCGGCTGCTGGTAGGTTCTCGCGCGGAGGTGTCTGGGCGCCTGGTGGCCCCCGCGGTCTTCAAAACCGACGAGGCCGAGGTTCTCGGCCTGGCGGGTTCGATTCCCGTCCGCCTCCGATCTATTTTCGAACTGTGAACTCACGAAGGCACGTGCCGCGCACCGACGTCGTGCTCGCCGATCCGCGATTGGTCGCGGCGGAGGGGCGGCTGGGCCGGACCGTCGTCAAGGACGCCGTGGCGCAGGCCCAGCGGAGGGTACGGCAGGGCGGGCTCGACCCCGAGGAGGTCGCGGACGCGGCCGTGGCGGCGCTTCCGCCGTACGCCGCGAGCCTGCGAGCAGTGATCAACATGACCGGCGTGCTCGTCCACACCAACCTGGGCCGGGCGCCCCTGTCGGCCGCCGCGACGGAGGCGGCGGTGGCCGCCGCGGGCTTCACCGACGTGGAGTTCGATCTGGACACCGGGGCCAGGGCCCGCCGGGGGCGGGGCGCGATGGAGGCCCTCGCGCGGGCCGTCCCCGCCGCCGAGGACGTGCACGTGGTCAACAACAACGCCGCCGCGCTCGTGCTGGTCGCCACCGTGCTCGCCGCGGGGCGGGAGATCGTGATCAGCCGGGGTGAGCTGGTGGAGATCGGGGACGGGTTCCGCATTCCCGACCTGCTCGTCTCCACCGGAGCGAGGCTGCGCGAGGTGGGCACCACCAACCGCACGTCGTACGCGGACTACCTGGCGGCGGTCGGGCCGGAGACGGGGTTCGTCCTCAAGGTGCACCCGTCCAACTTCCGGGTCGAGGGTTTCACCGGTTCTGTTGGGATCGTGGAGCTCGCGAGGCTCTCGGCTCTCGGCGTGCCCGTCGTGGCCGACATCGGCTCCGGTCTGCTCGCCAGGGAGCCGCTGCTGCCCGGGGAGCCCGACGCGGCGAGCACGCTCAAGGCCGGGGCCGACCTGGTCACGGCCAGCGGCGACAAGTTGCTCGGCGGGCCGCAGGCAGGTCTGCTGCTCGGCCGCCGTGACCTGGTCGAACGGTGCAGACGGCATCCGCTCGCCCGTGCGCTGCGGGTGGACAAGCTGACCCTGGCCGCGCTGGAGGCCACCCTGCGCGGTCCCGCCACCCCGGTCCTGGAGGCGCTGCACGCCGATCCGGGGACGCTGCGCGACCGCGCCGAGGCGCTCGCCGCGAAGCTGGCCGGGGCCGGAGTCGAGGCGAGAGCCGTGGCGAGCGAGGCGACCGTGGGCGGCGGGGGAGCGCCCGGCGTGACGTTGCCGAGCGCCGCGATCAGCCTGCCCGAGCGGCTCGCCGCACCGCTGCGGACCGGGGCGCCCCCGATCGTCGGTCGGGTGGAGAGGGGGCGGCTCCTGCTCGACCTGCGGTCCGTTCCCGCCGGCCTGGACGGCGACGTGCTGCGCGCGGTTCTCGGGGTGAGCGGCTGATGCACGTCGTGCTGCGCATGGTTCTCGGGGTGAGCGGCTGATGCACGTCGTCGCCACCGCGGGCCACGTCGATCACGGAAAGTCGACGCTGGTGCGGGCGCTCACCGGGATGGAGCCCGACCGGCTGGAGGAGGAGCGGCGGCGGGGGCTGACGATCGAGCTCGGCTACGCCTGGACGACGCTGCCCTCGGGCGAGCGACTGGCCTTCGTGGACGTGCCCGGACACGAGCGGTTCCTCGCCACGATGCTGGCCGGGGTCGGCCCCGCGCCCGCCGTCATGTTCGTGGTGGCGGCGGACGAGGGCTGGATGCCGCAGTCGGAGGAGCACCTGGTGGCGCTGGAGGCCCTCGGCGTACGGCACGGCCTGCTCGTGGTGACCCGCGCCGACCTCGCCGACCCCGCGCCCGCCGTCCGCCAGGCGCGGGGTCGCCTGGCCGCGAGCGGCCTGGGCGGGGCTCCGGCGCTGGCGGTGAGCGGGCGCACGGGTCAGGGGCTCGACGAGCTGCGGAAGGCGCTGGACCGGCTGGTGGCCACGCTGCCCGAGCCCGATCCCGGGGCGCCGGTGCGGCTCTGGATCGACCGGGCGTTCAGCGTGCGCGGCAGCGGCACGGTCGTGACCGGAACCCTGCCGGCGGGCACGATCGCGACCGGAGACGAGCTGGCGCTTCCCGGCGGGCCGGTGCGGATCCGGGCGCTGGAGTGCCTGAAGGAGCAGGTGAGCTCGGCGACGGGTGTGGCGCGAGTGGCGCTCAACCTTCGCGGCCGGGTCGTTCCCGAGCGGGGACAGGCCCTGGTCACACCTGGTGCGTGGACGTATACCGACTTGGTCGACGCGCGGCTCTCCGGAGCCGGAGCGGCGGGCGGGGACCTGCCGGCGCGGCTGACCGCGCACATCGGGTCGGCGGCGGTGGTGTGCGAGGTACGGCCGCTCGGCGGGGAGATCGTACGGCTGCGCCTGGCCGCGCCGCTGCCGCTGCACGTGGGCGACGTGCTGCTGCTCCGTGATCCGGGCCGTGACCGGGGCGAGGTGAGGGTGCTCGCCGGGGCGAGCGTGCTGGACGTGCGCCCGTCCGCGCTGCGCCGCAGGGGCGCGGCACGGGATCGCGCGGCCCTGCTGGCGACGGCCGTACCGGATGAGGCGTTCCTGCTGGGTACGCACCGGCTGCTGCGCGCGGGCGAGCTGCTGGCCATGGGGTGCGCTCCCGCGGGGGCGCCGGTGTGCGGTGACTGGCATGCCGATCCGGCGTACTGGGCGCGGCTGGGGGAGCGGCTGGCCGAGGAGGTGCGGCGGCACGCCGCGGAGCACCCGCTGGAGCCCGGCCTGCCGCTGGAGGCGGCCCGCCACGAGCTCGGCCTGCCCGACCGGCGGCTGGTCGCGGCGCTGGTTCGATCACCGCTCGCCGTGACCGACGGACGGATCATGAGTGGGCCCGCGGGACTGCCCGCTCCGGTGGCCCTGGCCGTGAGGCGGCTCGGGGCGGAGCTGTCCGCGCGTCCCTTCCTGGCGCCGGAGGCCGGGCGGCTGGCCGAGCTGGGGCTGGGCCCCCGGGAGCTGGCGGCGGCCGTCCGGGCGGGGGGCCTGCTCCGCGTGGCCGACGGGATCGTGCTGCTGCCCGGCGCGGACGCCCGGGCTGCGGAGCTGCTCGCCCGCCTGCCGCAGCCGTTCACGGTCAGTCAGGCCAGGCAGGCCCTGAACACCAGCCGCAGGGTCGCGGTGCCGCTGCTGGAGCACCTTGATCGCAAAGGACTCACCGAGCGGATGGATGAGGTGCACCGCCGCTGCCGAATATCACCATCCGAATAGCAAAGAATGTCCATAAATGTCCGCTATGACCGACAGGTATATGTTTGATCCTGAAGGGAACCATCGTCTTCGGAGGGAGCGATGGCAGGTCATCTGCTGAGGAGACTGTTCGCGGAAGCCATGGGGACGACGCCGCTCATCGTCTTCGGCCCGGGTCCGGCTGTCGCCGCGCTCTTCGTGGGTAAAAGCCGGTTGGACTGCGCCGGAACAGGCCCTTTTTCCCTCCTCCGTGGTGATCGTTTCGGTCGTCCACGTATTCGGCGGCACCTCCGGCGCGCATCAATCCGGCCGTCACCATCGCACTCGCCGTGGGCCGGCGGTTCTCCTGGCGAGAGGTTCCGGACCACCTTGTGGCCCAGCTCGTCGGTGGGTTCCTCGCCGTCGCCGCCCTCTGCCGGCGGGCGGCCGAGCCGGGCCGATCGACTTTCCGATCACGTCGAGTCCGGCACGCTTCCGCGATCCGGGCCTTCGGGGCGGGGAGGTGATCGCAGGACTGCGTGACAGCGGCCAGACGGCCGACCTACAGGCGCTTTCGGCAAGGAGGGAAAACGTTATGCCGGGCAATAAGGGTGTCGTCTATGAGGGACCGGGCAAGGTCGAGGTGCACACCACCGACTTCCCCGAATTCGAACTCAAGGACGGGCCGGGGGTCAATCCCGCCAACGTGGGACGTAAGGTCCCGCACGGCGCGATCATCAAGGCCATCGCGACGAACATCTGCGGTAGCGACCAGCACATGGTCCGAGGCCGTACCACCGCGCCCCAGGGCCTCGTCCTTGGCCATGAGATCACCGGCGAGGTCGTCGAGACCGGTCCCGACGTGGAGTTCATCAAGGTCGGCGATCTCGTCTCTGTGCCGTTCAACATCGCCTGCGGCCGCTGCCGCAACTGCAAGGAGGGCAAGACAGGCGTCTGCGAGAACGTCAATCCGGACCGCCCCGGCTCCGCGTACGGCTACGTGGACATGGGCGGCTGGGTCGGAGGACAGGCCGAGTACGTCCTGGTCCCCTACGCCGACTGGAACCTGCTCAAGTTCCCGGACAAGGAACAGGCGATGGAGAAGATCCTCGACCTGGCCATGCTCGCGGACATCTTCCCCACGGGCTTCCACGGCTGTGTCACCGCCGGAGTGAAACCGGGATCGACCGTCTACGTCGCGGGAGCCGGTCCGGTCGGGCTCGCCGCGGGCGCCTCGGCGTTCCTCCTCGGGGCCGCCGTGGTGATCGTCGGCGACCTGAACAAGGAGCGCCTGGAGCAGGCCCGCAGCTTCGGCTGCGAGACCGTCGACGTGTCCCAGGGCGAGCCGGGGGACCAGATCGAGCAGATCCTCGGCGTTCCCGAGGTGGACTGCGGGGTCGACGCCGTCGGCTTCGAGGCTCGCGGCCACGGCGCCGACGCGGATACGGAACGCCCCGCCACCGTGCTCAACACGCTCATGGAGATCACCAGGGCGGGTGGCGCGCTCGGTATCCCCGGCCTGTACGTGACCGGTGACCCAGGCGCCCAGGAAGAGTCCGCCAAGCACGGATCGCTGTCCATCAGGCTCGGTCTTGGCTGGGCCAAGTCGCTTTCCTTCACGACCGGTCAGTGTCCCGTCATGCGATACAACCACCAGTTGATGATGGCGATCCTGAACGACCGGGTGCAGATCGCGAAGGCGGTCAACGCCATCCCGATCCCGCTCGACCAGGCCCCCCAGGGTTACCAGGAGTTCGACCAGGGAGCCGCGTCCAAGTTCGTGCTGGACCCGCACGGCATGCTCGCCGGATCCAGGTAGGGCGCCCGGCCTTCTCTCGCCGGGGTGAGCATCTCCGTGACCGGGGCGGCGGCGTGGGCATCGCTCACCGGGCATCCGGGTCCGTGACCGGGGCGACGGTGTGGACATCGCTCACCGGGCATCCGGGTCCGTGACCGGGAGGACGGTGTGGGCATCGCTCACCGGGCATCCGGACGGATCCGGATGCCCGGTGGTACCGCGACGGCCCGGAAAGGCGGAAAACGACGGCCCACCGGTCCCCACCTCACAGGTGCGGCCTCGTGTCGCGTTTCCTCCCCGGCGCGAACGCCGAGCCATCCACGCCAGAGGAGAGCGATGACCGACCTGATGACGGTGTCGCCGACGCCGGTTCACCGCCTGCCCCGGCTGGCCGAGGCGCTCGACATGGATCCGGGCTGCCTGTGGGTCAAGCGTGAGGATTTGACCGGTCTCGCCGGTGGCGGCAACAAGGCCCGCAAGCTTCAGGTCCTGCTCGCCGACGCGCTGGCAGGCGGGTGCGACTGCCTGGTGACCGGTGGCGGCGCCCAGAGCAACCACGCCCGCATGACCGCCGCGGCGGCCAACATCGCGGGGCTCGGCTGCGAGCTGCTGCTCACCCGCCGGCCGGATTCGTTCGACCCGGGCGGAAACGTACTGCTCGACCGGGTGCTGGGAGCCACGATCCACTGGGTGGAGGGCACCGTCCTGCCCTACGCCGAGCTGGAGTCGGCCATCCGGGAGCACAGCGAGAAACTGGTCCTGGAGGGCCGCCGGCCGTACGCGCTCCCGATCGGAGGCTCCTCGGCCCTCGGCGCCCGGTCGTACGCGGAGGTGGCGCGGGAGCTCGACAACCTGATCGATCCCGACCTCGTCGTGGTGGCCACCGGCTCTGGCGGGACACACGCCGGCCTGGTCGCGGGCTTCGGCGATCACTGCCGGGTCCTGGGAGTCGACGTCGGCGCGCGTCCCGCCCTGGCCACGGCGGTGGAGGAGCTCGCGGTGGCCGCGGCGGCGATGGCGGGGCTGTCCCGGCCCAGCGGATCCTGCCAGCTCGACACCGGCCAGACGGGAGGCGGCTACGGCGTGCCGGGCGAGGCGGCGCGTGAGGCCCTGCTCACGGCGGCGCGCACCGACGCGCTCCTTCTCGACCCCGTCTACACGGCAAAGGCGATGGCGGGCCTGTTCGCCGCGCGCCGATCGGGGCGCATCGGCCGGACCACCCGCGTCGTCTTCATGCACACCGGCGGGCTGCCCGGGCTGTTCACGCGGAGATTCACCGAATGGCTGACCGGGGAGAGCCGATGACTCACCGTCTCTCAGCGATCCTTGTCGCCCATGCGGACGATCTGGAAACCCGTCGTGGCGAGGATGCCGGGCAGGCTGCGGACGGCGGCGCGATCCTTTTCCCGGGAGGGTTCCGGCAGGCGGCTCCAGTCCTCCAGGTCGGGGTGATGCTTGCCGGCGTCGTCGCGGAGCGTGCCGTACGTCCAGCCGTCCGCGACCCGTTCGCGCACCCAGCGCTGGTGCTCCATGACGGCGAGCCGTTCGATCTCCTGGGGGGTGAAGGCGAACGCGAACCCGGGATCGACCCGTGGAGCGAGGACCCCGTCGACGGCCTTGAGCTTGCGGCCGATGTCCGCGGCCTGCTCGCAGTTGGCCTTCCTCAACGACGCCGGCAGCTCCTCCCAGGAGACCATCGCGGTGTTGCCGTGCGGTGAGTCGCCCCTGATCAGGCATTCGTGGAGATAGTTCTCGTGTATCGCCCTCGCCAGCTGCTCGATCAGGTCCTCGCCGATCAGCCGGGGGTCACCGGCCTCGTCGGTGACGGCGAAGACCTGAAGGGTGCCGTTGAGGTTCTCCAGCAGGTTGAGGCCGTCGAAGGCGTCGCCGACCATGCCCTGATCGACCCTGATCACCATCGATTTCGGCGCCCGCGTCCACAGCCGCAGGGCGGTCAGCGCGGTCTTCAGGGCCAGGTCCTCGTCGTGATGGCACACGTACACCCGATGGGGCGGGTCGGCGGGGACGTAGACGCCCTGGTCGATCCGGCCGGGATCCACCGTGTGGAGATCCAGGTTCGCGTCGACGAACTCGTACCGCCGGCGCAGGGCCGGCAGGATGCTCTCCGCGCGGGCGTCGACGACGGTTACGGGCAGAGGGGGCTGCGTGGACGGATCCCGCAGCCGCCAGCGGCGGGCCAGCTCGACGATCAGCGCGAGGCCGAAGTCGTCGAGGCCGATCAGCGTGATCGGCAGGCACTCCTCCACGGGATATCGGTCGAGGAGCACGCGCGCGGCGAGCTGGTCGAGGTTGAAGAAGTCGAGGCGGAGTCCGGGCGGGTCGGGCATGCCGAGCCGGCGGGCCCGCAGCGCCGTGCAGAGATCCAGGTCCGGGATCAGCGCGTACGCCCTGAGCACTCCCGGCGTCGTCTCCGCCAGGGTGTGGGCGGCCATGACGATCCCGGTGTTCGTGAAGCTGCCCGCCTCGCACGCGTAGAGGACTTCCGCGCGGTGCACTCCCGCCGCCCGCAGCACCTTGGGATCGCGCGGGTCTCCTGTCACGTGGAGCACCCGGGGATAACCCGTCATGGTGACCGGCGTCGTGGTGACGACGACAACGCGGCGGCCCTCGGCGTGAAGCTTCCCGATCAGCGCCTGCGCGGCCGGGCCGTCCCCGCAGACGACGGTGTGGTGCCGTGACTCACGTGCTCTGAGCCGTCGTATCTCGGCCGTCAGCAGCAGGCGCGTGGTCTCGATGAGCGCGTAGATCGCCACGGCCGGAGCGGCGAAGCGCGCGAACTGCAACGTCCAGGGGAGCGGATCCTCCGCGTCGAGCGGGGGCGGCTCGAGGACAAAAAGTTGAAGGGTGGAGTAGAGGACGTCGAGTGGGGAGTGGGCGAACTCGGCGTGGAGCGTCAGGTAGGAATGCATTCCCACATAGCCCACCACCAGAGTGCCGGCCGCGAGGATCGCGAACGTCACGCGTAGGGCGGCGAAGGGGGTTTGCACGCGACCCCCTTCTCGCGGCGTTATCCGGAAAGACCGGAACGGCGTTTACCGTACAGAAAGAATTGGACGCTAAAAAGGTTCCTTTACCACTAGTAGTTCGGATCTTTCGCCGCTGTCAAGATGCGATCTTATGAATGGCCCGGAGGCTCCGCCCATACGGTGGGGTCACGGCTGGGAGCGTGCCTTGCTCTCTCGGATCAGTTCGGCGTACCGGTGGCCGCTGGCCTTGACGGTCCGGACCTGGGTGTCGAAGTCGACGTGGACCAGGCCGAAGCGCTTGTCGTAGCCGTAGGCCCACTCGAAGTTGTCCAGGAGCGACCAGGCGAAGTATCCGGCCAGGGGGACACCCTGGTCCATCGCGCGGGCACAGGCCGCGAGGTGGTCCTCCAGATGAGTGACGCGCTCACGGTCGTCGATCACACCGGCCGGATCGATCACGTCGTTCCAGGCGGAGCCGCTCTCGGTGACGAAGATCTGCTTGGCCCCGTACTCCCGGGTCAGGCGCACCAGGAGCTGCTCGAGCCCCTCGGGGTAAACCTCCCAGCCCATCGCGGTGGTCGTCGCACCGGGCACCTCGACCTGGCGGATGTGCGGGGCGGGGCCGCCGGGGTCGTCGGCGATGATCTGGCGGAAGTAGTAGTTCACCCCGTGGTAGTCCAGCGGGGCGGCGATCGTCTCCAGGTCGCCCTCCTGGATGGGCAGGTCGACGCCGTAGAGCTTGACCATGTCCTCGGGGTAGCCGCGGCCGGCGATCGGGTCGAGCCACCAGCGGTTGATGTGGCCGTCGGCGCGCTCGGCGGCGGCCCGGTCCTCATCGCTGTCGGTGGCGGGCTCGCAGGGGCTCAGGTTGTTGACGATTCCGATCGACGGGGTGCGCTGCGCCGAGGCGCGGATCGCCTGGGTGGCGAGACCGTGGCCGAGGTGCAGGTGGTAGGAGGTGCGCACGGCCGCGGTCAGGTCGGTCACCCCGGGTGCCATCGAGCCCTCGAGGTGGCCGAGCCAGGAGGAGCAGAGCGGCTCGTTGAGGGTGGTCCAGTCGGTGACGCGGTCGCCGAGCGCACCGGCGACCACGGCCGCGTACTCGGCGAAGCGGTAGGCGGTGTCCCGCTCAGGCCAGCCACCGAGGTCCTGCAGCCCCTGCGGCAGGTCCCAGTGGTAGAGGGTGACGAACGGGCGGATCCCGGCCTCCATGAGGCCGTCGACCAGCCGATCGTAGAAGGCGATCCCCTTCGGGTTGACCGGGCCGGAACCGGTCGGTATCACCCGGGGCCACGCCACCGAGAAGCGGTAGGCGTCCACGCCGAGCTTCCCGAGCAGGCCGAGGTCCTCGGGCCAGCGGTGGTAGTGGTCGCAGGCCACATCGCCGGTGTCGCCGTTGTCGATGGTACCCGGGACGTGGCTGAACGTGTCCCAGATAGAGGGCAGCCGGCCGTCTTCCTGGGCCGCGCCCTCGATCTGGTAGGCCGCGGTGGCCACGCCCCAGGTGAAGTCGGGGCCGAAGGCGGACTGCGAATCCATATGTGAGCTCTCCTTGAGATGAAAACGGGTGTGACGCGGTCTCGCCCGGCGGGCTACTTGACCGCGCCCGCGGTGAGGCCCTGCACCAGGAAGCGCTGCAGGAGCAGGAAACCGGCCACTACGGGGATGCTGACCACGAGGGAGGCGGCCATCACCTGGTTCCAGTAGACGTCGTTCTGGGTGGCGTATCCCTGTAGCCCGACGGCCAGGGTGCGGGTGGAGTCGTCGGTCATCACCGAGGCGAAGAGCACCTCTCCCCACGCGGTCATGAAGGCGTAGACGGTGACCGCCACGATGCCCGGCATCGCGGCGGGGATGACCACCCGCATCAGGGCGCCGATCGGCCCGCTGCCGTCGACCTGGGCGGCCTCGTCCAGCGCGATGGGGATGGAGTCGAAGTAGCCGACCAGCATCCAGATGGAGAACGGCAGCGAGAAGGTCAGGTATGTGATGATCAACCCGGTGAGGCTGCCGTAGAGGTTGATGCCGATGACGTTGCTGAGGTTCACGAAAATCATGAAGAGCGGCAGCAGGAAGAGGATGCCGGGGAACATCTGGGTGGACAGCACGGTGACGGAGAAGATCCTCCGGCCGGGGAACTTGAAACGGCTGATCGCGTAGGCGGCGAAGATCGCCACCGTCACCGACGCCAGGGAGGCGACCGTCGCCACGACGAGGCTGTTGCCGAAGTAACGGGCCAGCGGGATGGTCTTCCAGATGTCGACGAAGGGCCGCAGGCTGATCGTGGTGGGAAGCCAGTGGAAGTCGCCCTGCACGTCGCTCAGCGGCTTGATCGCCGAGGTCACCATCACGTAGATCGGAGTGAGCGTGAACAGGCTGAGGAAGCCGAGACCGATCCAGCGGGCCCAGGGCAGCCAGCGGGGCTCACGCATCGCTCCTCCTTCGCGAGGTCGCCACCAGATAGATGGAGGTCACCACCAGCAGGAACAGCAGGAGCAGCACGGACATCGCCGAGCCGGAGCCGAAGTTCCAGGTGACGAACGAGCTCTGGTAGATGTGAATGGAGATCAGGTCGGCTTGTTCCGGCGCTGACTTTCCGAAGAGCACGTAGGGCGTGTTGAAGTCGTTGAAGGTCCACAGGAACAGCACCAGGACCACGACCTGGTTGACGGGGCGCAGCATGGGCATGGTGATCGAGCGCAGTTGCCGCCACCAGCCGGCCCCGTCGATCGCCGAGGCCTCGTAGAGGTCGCCGGCGATGTTCTGCAGCCCGGCCATGAGCACCAGGAAGGCGAACGGCCAGGTCCGCCAGACGCAGACCACGATCAGCGAGATGAAGCTGTTGTCGCCGATGAGCCAGAACGGGCGGTCACCGGCATCGGCCAGGTGGAGCTGGACGAGGATGTGGTTGACCAGACCCGAGTCGCGCTGGAGCATGAAGCTCCAGGTGATCACCCCGGCGTAGACGGGGAGCGCGTAGGGGACCAGGAACAGCGCGCGGAGCACGCCCCTGCCGCGGAAGGCGCCCTGCATCAGGACCGCCCCCATGGTGCCCAGCAGCCACGACAGGGCGACCGTCAGCACGGTGAAGACGACGGTGACGAGGAAGGAGTGGAGCAGGGAGCTGCCCACCGCGGAGTCGAAGTCGACCGCGATGCGGTAGTTGGACAGCCCCACGGACGGAGCGGCCGACCAGTTCCGGAGATAGAACTGGGTGAGCTTGAGGAAGCTCATCCAGATGCCGATCACCATCGGCACCACGTGGATGAGGAGTTCCAGGAGGATCGCCGGAAGGATCAGCAGGTACGGCAGGCTGAGACGGCGAAACCGCACCGGGATCCGGGCGAAGATCCTTCCTCTGCGCCGATGCGGGGCGCCGGAAGGCGGACCGGCCCCGCGCCCCGCATCGGGGCGGGGCGTGGTGGACACGACCATGAACATCATCTCGATCTCGTGAAATAGGTTATCGGTGCCGGGCGGATCGCCGCCCGGCACCGCGTCTGGAACGAAGAGATCAGCCGCCGGCCTGCATCTGCTCGTTCGCGTCGGTCAGCTTGGACTTGACGTACTCATCGGTGATCGGCGTGCCACTGGCCGCGTCCGCGAACATCTTGTTCATGGCCGTTCCGACCAGGGTCTCGAACTGGCTCTCCTCGGCCACCTGGGGCAGCGGGGCCGCCGTGGTGCCGAGGATCTCCTGGAAGGTCTTGATCATCGGAGTCTGGAACGCCGGGTCGTCATAGGCGTCCGTGACGGTGGGGAGCGAGCCGTAGGTCTTGTTCAGGGTCTGCTGCGTCTCCTTGCTCGTCATGAACTTGACGAACTGCAGGGCCGCGTCCTGGTTCTTGCTGCTCTTGAAGATGGCCAGGTTGATGCCGGCCACCATGCCGTTGACCTGCTTGCCGCCCTGGGCGGGGTCGGGCAGCGGGATGGGGGCGAGGCCGTAGTCCTCATCGGTCATGCCGGCGGCCTTCGTCTGGCTGGCGATGGACTGCCACATCAGCATCGCGGCCTTGCCGGAGGTGAAGTCCTGGACGGCCTCGGTGCCGTTCGAGTATTCGGCGTTGCTCGGGTTGACGATCTTGTGTACGGCCATCAGGTCCAGGTACTGCTTGATCGCGGCGACCTGCTTGGGGGAGTCGAACTGGGGCTTGCCGGTGGCGTCGAACAGGTCCGAGCCGTGCTGCTGGCCGAAGATGAAGGCGTGGTGGGCGTTCTCGCTGACGCTGGCACCTTCCACGGCCAGGCCCCACTTGTCACCCTTGGTGAGCTTCTTGCCGTCGGCGATCAGCTCGTCCCAGGTCTTCGGCGGCTCCGCGATGCCCGCCTCGCTGAACAGCTTCTTGTTGTAGAAGAGGCCGTAGGTCATCCCGTAGATCGGGAGCGCGGTGGGCGGCTGCCCCGCGGCGCCGGTGGCGGCCAGGCTCGGGCCGAGGAAGCGCTCCTTGCCTCCGACCTTTGCCAGCAGCGCGTCGTCCCAGGGGACGAAGGCGCCGGTGGCCTGCAGCGAGGCGGACCAGGTGTTGCCGATGTTGAGTACGTCCGGGCCCTGCCCGGAGGTGGTGGCGGCGAGGATCCGGTTGAGCAGGTCGGCCCAGGGAACGACTTCGAGGTTTACCTTGATGCCGGTCTGCTTCTCGAATTTGTCCAGCTCGGGCTGGAGCACCTGCTTGTCGTTGTCCAGGCTGGTGCCCTGGTTGGACGCCCAGTAGGTGAGCGTCTTGGGCGCGGCGGCCTCCGTGGATCCGCCGGCTGCGCCGGATCCGGTGTCGTCGCCGCCGCAGGCGGCGGCGGAGAGCGTGAGCGCTCCCGCTATCGCGATGATGCCGAGCTTTCGTATCTGCACAGTCGTTCTCTCAATCGGTCGTGACCCCGGGCTGGGTGGAGGCCGGAGCCGGTTTTCCGTGGTGCGTGAGCGGCATGACCGCTGTATCTGCGAGGGGCCTCCGGGGCTGTGGGGCCCGTCCCGGCGGGTCCGGAGGCCTCAGACCTCAGTGATCATCGGGGGTGCCCGCACGAGGTGGTCGGTGGTCCTGTCTGGTGGGGATCGCCGAGGAGGCCGGCCGGGCTGTGCGCGGCGTCATCGGAGAAGGAGGAGGCCGTCACGTCCTTGCCCACCGGCAGCAGCCTGCCGGCGGACGTGGCCAAGCCG
Organism: Streptosporangium subroseum; assembly: GCF_900188345.1. Taxonomy (GTDB): domain Bacteria; phylum Actinomycetota; class Actinomycetes; order Streptosporangiales; family Streptosporangiaceae; genus Streptosporangium; species Streptosporangium subroseum. The sequence continues at coordinate 30,417 of NZ_FZOD01000009.1, forward strand.
ACGGCGGGGGGACCGGATGTGGTCACCGCGATCGGGGTGGCGAGCAGGCGCCGGGGGCGCCTGCCAGGACTTCGGGATGGGTACACGGCCTCTTCCTTGGAGCGGGGTGTCTGCCGCGGTGCAGGGCGGCGTGACGGGAGAGCGCTCTCCAGATGGAGAGTGCTCCTGTGCATCAGGGGCTGTCAAGCCTCCCCCTGGCTGTTCCCCGTCTTGAAGCCCACTTGGAAGGGATTAAATCCCCTAATGGGCGAATTTTTCCGTCTTGTTATCGCTGTGTAACCACTGAGTGTACGAAACCAGGGGAAGATGGACGCTCAGGGAGCGCTCTCTGACCGCCGGACCGCCCGGTGGACGACGCCGGTGGAGGGCGGAGGGCCCCACTCCCTTCGCGATCCCGTTTCTCCCGCGTGAACAGCGGGTTTCGGATTGGGCGAGGGCTGAGTCTTGACAGCTCCCGATGCCTGGGTCCACTCTTTCTGGAGAGCGCTCTCCCGTCCTGTCGCCATACGCGGCGGCAGGCACCCCACTGTTTCTGAGGATCTCCGCCTCCATGGCGAAGCCGGCATTCGAGGCCCCCAACAGGGCACTCAAGGAGTAACTGGACGTGGCCCCTCACCGACGTGCTCACCCGGGCGGCGTCGGATCGATCACCCGTATGCGCGGATCGTCCGCCGGATAGCCCAGCTGCCGGATGAGGTCGGAGGTCCCGCCGCGGCCGTCGCCCGGCTGTCCGTCCCAGACGACGACCGCGTACGGCCTGCGGGCGAGACGGTGGGCCATGTCGATCATCCACTCGTTGGCGCGGTCGAACACCTCACCGTCGGCGGACGCGTCGACGACCCCCTCGGGCAGCTGCCTGACCTCGGCGACCTTGAGCAGGCGGCGGAACCGCTCACGCCATTCGGTACCCGGCAGGTCCACCGAGCGTCGTTCGAACTCCTCGGGTGGCAGCGCGAGGCAGAGCACGACGCGGGCGCCGCGGGAGTGCCCCTCCTCGGCCGCGATGATGTCCGCGCCGCGGGCACCACCGCAGATCACGATCGCGCCCGGCCCGACGCGCCACTCGTCGAGGGCTCCACCCACCAGATCCGTCACCCACGGAACGCGTGAGGGGGGAAAGCGGGGGCTCGGCCGATCGGGTCTGTCGACCAGATGACCGCTCGCGAGCACCACGGGAGTTGTCGCGCCGGCGTCCCGCACGCCGCGGTGAGCGACGCCTCCGGCATCCGTACTTCCGGCGCCCGCGCCTCCGGCCCTTGCACTTCCGGCGCCCGTGCCTTCGGCATCAGTGCCCCCGGTCGTCCGTGTGGGCTCGGGCCGGCCTTCTGGTCGATCGTCGTTTCGAGCCGTCACGCGGTAGTGCCTCCCTGCCGGATCTGCCTGGTCCTCCGCGACGAGGATGTGCCCTCTTCGTGTCGCCGCCGTCGAGGGCGGGCTCGCTCGTCGCCCAGGTTTATGCCCCGGGGCCCGGCGCGCCACCGTCGTCTCTGATCGAACGGCGGCGCCGGCGCGTCATGAGGCGGAATTCGCCACCGGGTGACGGCGGCTCCGTGCCCGCCGGGGCACTCCGTGAATATCTCGGTCGTCACCGATGATCGAAATGGGATGGGTGGCGGGGATCTTTATAACAAGTAATGACAAATACTGAGCAAAACAGTCCAATGCATGAGATCGCCGACCCGCGATGCGCCTTGATGGTCCTCTGGCTCTAATTTAAGATAATTCCTATCAATGGAGTAGGGAAAGCGGGAAGGTGGCGATTTTGCGCGCACTCATCCTCTTGGGCATCGTCGGTTTTGTGGCGCAGCTCGTCGACGGCAGCCTGGGCATGGCCTATGGCGTCACCTCGACGACCTTGCTGCTGGCGGTCGGTACCAACCCCGCCGCCGCGTCGGCCACCGTCCACCTCGCCGAGATCGGCACCACCCTGGCCTCCGGCATCTCCCACTGGCGCTTCGACAACATCGACTGGAAGGTCGTCGCCAAGATCGGCATCCCCGGCGCCGTCGGCGCGTTCGCCGGAGCGACGTTCCTGTCCGGCCTCTCCACCGAGGTCGCGGCCCCGATCATGTCGATCATCCTGCTGACGCTGGGCGCGTACGTCCTGATCCGCTTCACCGCCTTCGGCCTGCCGCGCGGCAACCTGGGCAAGCCGTTGCGCAAGCGCTTCCTCGGGCCGCTCGGCCTGGTCGCGGGCTTCGTCGACGCCACCGGCGGCGGCGGATGGGGACCGGTCGGCACCCCCGCCATCCTGGCCAGCGGCCGTATCCCCCCGCGCAAGGTGATCGGCTCCATCGACGCCAGCGAGTTCCTCGTCGCCATCGCCGCCAGCATCGGCTTCTTCTTCGGTCTCGGCTCCGAGAACATCGACTTCGCCTGGGTCGCCGTCCTGCTGCTCGGCGGCGTCATCGCCGCCCCGATCGCCGCCTGGCTGGTGCGCCACATCCCGCCGCGCATCCTGGGCTCGGCGGTGGGCGGTGTGATCATCCTGACCAACGTGCGCACCCTGCTGCGCAGCGACATGGTCAATGCCCCCGGCAACGTTCAGACCGCCACCTACCTCGCCATCGCCGTCATCTGGGCGGCGTCCATCGCCTACTCGCTCCGCGAATACCGCCGCGACCGCGACAACGAGTCGGTCGAGGCGATCGAGGGGCTGGAAAGAGGTCCGGTCGTGGAAGGGGCGGCGGGCTCCACTCGCTGAACGGGCCCACGGCCGAACGGGTCGAGGGCGGCGAGTCGAGGGTCGACGGCTGAACGGGTCGAGGGCCGAACGGGTCGAAGGTGGCGAGTCGAAGAGGTGGCGAGTCGAGGGCCGACGGTTGAACGGGTCGACGGCCGAACGGGTTGAGGGTCAAGGGAGCGGCGGGTCGAGTCCGAGCGGCTCGCCGGTTCAGGCGAGCCGCTCGGTGATCTCCGAGATCTGGGCGCTCTGGTCGTCGACCATCTTCTTCGCCAGGTCACCGGTCGGGCCGTGCTGTCCCAGGGCGACCACGATCTGCGCCATCTGGACGCCGCTGCCGAGATGCTTGCCCAGCACGCTCAGCCACAGCTTGTCGAAGTCGGCACCGGACCTTCTCCTCAGGGATGAGATCTGCGTGGCGGACAGCATGCCCGGCATCTCGTGGAGGGCATCGTCGTTCCTCGCCGGAACCTCGACCTTCCACGACCGGAGCCAGCCGGACATGAGCTCGATGTCGGCCGACTCGCCCTTCTTGATCTTCTCCGCCAGTTCGCGCACATACGTGTCGGTGCTCCGGTCGGCCGCCAGCTCGGCGAGCTGGATCGTCTGCCAGTGATGGGTGATCATCTCCTGGGAGAAACGCACGTCCGCCTCGACCCGGGTGGGCGCACCGGCCGCGTTGGCCGCCGCGCCCGCGGGGGGCGGAGACACTTCGGCCGCGGCCGAGCACCCGGCGATCAGTGTGGTGGACATCAACACGACTGCGGCCAGAGACCGGTGCCTGTGTGATCGCCGGGTGCTCATGAGGATGCTGTCCCTTTTCTCTGGCCGTGGAAGGATCGTCCGTGTCGTTCCACAGGGGAATACGCGCACCTCGCGGACAGGGTTCACTGCTTGCCAGGAAAAGTGACCGAGCCCGCATTTTTACGCACTGAAGTGCTGATACGCCCCGAACTCCTCATTCCCGGGCGCTGAGCTAGTCGGGCATGCCCTGGTGTTCCGAGATGCTGTCCAGCCAGGCGCGGTGCAGACCGGCGAAGCGGCCGGCATCCGCGATGAGCCGGTCGGGCGGGCCGTCCTCGACGATCCTGCCGCCGTCCATCACGAGCACCCGGTCGGCGATCTCCACGGTCGACAGCCGGTGAGCGATGATCAGAGCGGTCCGGTCCGCGAGGATCGTCTGCATCGCCCGCTGTACCAGCCGCTCGCTGGAGACGTCCAGGCTGGAGGTCGCCTCGTCGAGGATCAGGATCGCGGGATCGGCGAGGAAGGCCCTGGCGAACGCCACCAGCTGCCGCTGCCCCGCCGACAGCCGTCCGCCGTGCTTGCCGACGGAGGTGTCGTACCCCTCGGGAAGCGCCGAGATGAAGTCGTGGGCGCCGATGGACCGGGCGGCCTCGACCACCTCGGCCATGGTGGAGCCGGGCCGGCCGAACAGGATGTTGTCGGCGACGGAGCCGGAGAACAGGAAGTTCTCCTGGGTCACCAGCACCACCGCCTTGCGCAGCGTGTCCTCGCCGAGATCACGCAGGTCGACGCCGTCCAGCAGCACCCGGCCGGCCACGGGGTCGTAGAACCTGGCGACCAGCTTCGCCAGCGTGGTCTTGCCGGCCCCGGTGGTGCCGACCAGTGCCACGGTCTGCCCCGCCGGGACCGTCAGCTCCATCCGGGGCAGCACGGGGGTGCCGTCCAGATAGGAGAACTCCACCGCCTCGAACCTGACCTCCCCGCGTGGCCGTTCCAGCGCCACGGGATCGCGGGGCTCGGCCACCTCCGGGCGCTCCTCCAGCACGCCGGAGAGCTTCTCCAGCGCCGCGCCGGCCGACTGGAAGGTGTTGTAGAACTGCGAGATCTCCTGCATCGGCTCGTAGAACTGGCGCAGGTAGAGCAGGAACGCGGCGAGCACGCCGATCTCGATGTGGCCGTCGATATGCCGCCATCCGCCGTAGAACAGGACGACCGCGATCGTGACGTTCCCGATCAGCTTGACGCCCGGCATGAAGACCGCGATCAGCTGCATGCTCTGCTTGTTGGCGTCCCGGTAGTCGACGTTCAGCTGGGAGAAGATCGCCTGGTTGCGCGGCTCCCTGCGGAACGCCTGGACCGCGCGCATGCCGGTCATCGACTCCACGAAGTGGACGATCACCAGGGCCACGGTCTCGCGGGTCCTGCGGTAGATGAGGCTCGACTGCCGCCGGAACCAGCGGGTGAACAGCAGCAGGATCGGCAGCGGCAGCAGGGCGACCAGGCCCAGGGGAACATCCAGGACGAGCAGCAGGACCGCCGTGCCGACCAGCGTCAGCACGGCGGTGACGAGACCGTCGAAGCCCGACTGCAGCATCTCGGAGATGGCGTCGATGTCGGAGGTGAGCCGGGAGACGACCCGGCCCGAGGTGTAGTTGTCGTGGAAGGACAGCGACAGCTTCTGGAAGTGGTCGAAGACCCGGCGCCGCAACTCCAGCAGGATGTTCTGACCGATGCGGCCTGCCATCCGCAGGAACACCATCCGGGTCACGGCCTGGGTGATCGCGGCCGTCAGGATCACCGCGACGACCGTCACCAGCGTGGTCGGCTCCTTGCCCGCGAGCATCGGGGGAATGCCCGAGTCGATGCCCACCTTGATCAGGTAGGGGATGGAGAGCGCGGCCACGTTGGAGAGCACGATGACCGCGACGAGCAGGATGATCTCCCTGCGGTACGGGCGCAGCAGGTCGCCGAGCAGCCGCCTGGACCGGCTGCGGAGCAGGAAGGACACCTGCTCGGACAGCTCGTCCTGATCCTCGGCGGCGACGCCGCGCCAGTCCTGCTCACCGATCTCGGCATCGGTCCCGGTCTTGGTCTCTGCCTCGGCCCCGGTCGCAGGCCCGGTCTTGTTTCCGGCGTTCTCGGCGTTCTCGGCTTCGTTCTCGGCTTCGGCTCTGGTCTGGCTCATCGCACGGCCTCCTCGATGTCCGGGTCGCTGGAGAGCAGGGCGCGATACTCCGGCACGCTCGCCAGCAGTTCGTGGTGGTGGCCGACGTGCGCGATCGTGCCGTCCAGCAGCAGTGCCACCTTGTCGGCGAGCAGTACGGTGGACGCCCGATGCGCGACGACGATCCCGGTGGCGTCACGCAGCACATGCCGGAGCGCCTCCTCCACCAGGGCCTCGGTCTCGACGTCCAGGGCGGACAGGGTGTCGTCCAGCACGAGGATGCGGGGCCGGCTGAGGACGGCGCGGGCCAGCGCGAGGCGCTGGCGCTGACCGCCGGACAGGGACATGCCCTGCTCGCCGATCCTGGTCTCCAGACCCCACGGCAACCGGTGGACGAACCCGGCCTGGGCGATCCGCACCGCCTCCGCGATCTCCTCCTCGGTGGCGTCGTGCCGTCCGAGCGTGAGGTTCTCCCTGACGCTCATCGAGAACAGGGTCGGCTCCTCGAAGGCCGTGGCGACCATCGAGCGGAGCGCGGGCAGCGACAGATCCCGGACGTCGTGCCCGTCGATCGTGACCCGGCCCGCGCTGACGTCGTACAGCCGGGGCACCAGGGCGGTCAACGTCGTCTTGCCCGACCCCGTCGCGCCGACGATCGCCACCGTCTCGCCCGGCCGTACCTCCAGCCAGACGTCACGGAGCACCGGTTCGGCGGCGCCTGGGAAGCGGAACTCCGCGCCCTCGAAGCGAAGGTGGCCGCGCGGGTTCTCGATCACCCCGGTGCCTCCGACGATCTCCGGTTCGGTGTCGAGCACCTCCATGACCCGGTCCGCCGCGGTCATCGCCTCCTGGCCCATCGTCAGGATGAAGCCGAGGGCCGAGATGGGCCAGACCAGCTGCAGCATCAGCGTGGTGAAGGCCACCAGCGAGCCCGTCGTCAGCGAGCCGGAGCCGACGGCGAGAGCGCCGAGCAGCAGCACGAGCGCGAGGGTGATGTTCGGGATGACTTCGAGGAAGGTGAAGAACCTGGCCGACAGCCGTACCTTCTCCATCGAGGTCTCGTAGACCTTGAGGGCTCCCTCGTCGAAGGTGCCGAAGACGTACCGGCGGCGGCCGTAGGCCTTGATGGTGCGGATCCCGGCCGCGGACTCCTCGACGACGGTGGCGAGGTCGCCCTGCTGGTCCTGGACCCGCCGGGAGATCGTGATGTACTGGCGCTCGAAGTTCAGGGAGGTGACCAGAACCGGCACCACCGAGGCGACGACCAGCAGGCCGAGCGGCCAGTACATCTGCAGCAGCAGCCAGGTCACCGTGATGATCTGCAGGGTGATCAGGACGAGGAAGAGCAGACCGAAACCGAGGAACCGCCGGATCGTCGACAGGTCGGTCGTCGCGCGGGACAGCAGCTGGCCGGACTGCCAGGAGCCGTGGAAGCTCATCGGCAGCCGCTGCAGGTGCTGGTAGAGGTCGTCGCGGATGCTGGTCTCCAGGCCGAGCACGGCATCGGCCAGGAACCACCGCCGCAGGAGGACGAACAGCGCCTCCAGCACGCCCAGCGCCAGGGCGAGCAGCGAGAGGGGGAGGAGCGCCCCGGTGTCGCCTCGGGCGACGGGGCCGTCGATGATCTCCTTGCCGACCAGCGGGATGACGATGCCGATCCCGACCGCGCCGAGGGACGGCAGCCAGATGAGGATCAGGCGGACGGCGTAGGGGCGGAGGTAGGACTTCATGCGCCACAGCGAGTTCATCCTGCTGCGGTGCGGGCGGGCGGGCTCAGACGGGGGTGTTTCGGACGTTTGATCGGGGACTGCGGTATCAGGGGGCATCAGCAGGCAGCACGCTCCTCACGGTCTCCAGTTGAGATGATCACCTTTCGGGACGAAGGGCCCGCTAAGGTTAGATCCCCCGTCAACTGGTTTTCCGTGCCCCGCTCCTGGCCGGACGCCCCGTCGGATCACCGTCACCCGCGGTGCGGGCGACCACCTAGTTTCCGTGTCCGGGCACGACGTTGACAACTTGTTTCGAGGCGGTCATGTTGTCACCGCCGGGGCAGGTAACCCCTACGACCTTGGCTTTCATCCGCTCTTCCGGAGGACTCCGCGAAGGAGCCCGTTCCCGCGGACGGGGTCCGGCAGTAAACAGCGACAGCCCGCTCCCGCGCGGGCGGGGCCCGGTGCCTCCACCGGGTCCCGCCCGCGACCGTCGTGCTCCCGCGGCCGGTGTCACATTCCCGCGGTTGTCATCGCTCCCGTGGCCGTCGCGCCTCGTGGGTCATCGTGTCCTCCCGGCGGTGAGGGCGGCCATCTGCTCGCGGACCTCGTCGTCGGGCTCGCGGCGAAGTCCTTCCGGAACGGGTCCGCCAGGTGGTCGAGAACGAGATCCTGCCATCGGGGCTGCCGCAGCAGCTCCTCGTAGCGGTCGCGCAGCACCTGAAGATCGTCACCGGACCAGTCCAGCCCCTCCAGGGGATGCCGCAGGAACCAGACGATGCCGAGCAGGTGGTTGAGCCGCCCGACGGTCGCCTCGTGCCAGTCGATCAGCTCCGCGTACCGGCTCAGGGCCGGTACGGCGTCCGGGTAGTCGGTCATGTCCTTGGCCGGGCCGCCGAGGGCGAGGGCGGACAGGATCTCGCCCGCGCCGTCGAGCAGGTCGTCGTCGATCTCGGATTCCAGGAGTGCGGAGTACAGGTCACCGGTCGTCGCGGCGAGGTGGGCCAGATACTCACCCATGATCCCGTTGCGGAAGCCGTCCCGCAGGAGCCAGGCCTTGACCTCCGGGTCGTCACAGCCCTCCAGCCGCTCGACGGCGTGGATGCGGCCCCAGCCCCGGACGCGGCGGGCCAGCTCGTATGCCGCCCGCTGCGGGTCGGGCTGGGTGCGCGTCAGGGCGACCACGGCGTAGAGGGTGAACTCCTCCAGCGCTCCGAGGAGGAGGAGCAGGCCGCGGTCACTGATGTCGCCGCAGGCGCCGACGAGCACGAGCCCGATCTTCGTGGCGTTGCGCCGGGTGCCGTGCTCGGCCAGATGCCGTCCCACGGCGTGCAGCCTGTCCCTCGGCAACTTCCTGCGCCGCAGCTCGTCGAGGAGAGCGTCGGCGATGTCCAGCGCGGGTGGGTCCGCCGCCCGCTCGTGCAGCCGGGCCAGGTCGTCCGGGTGCGGCGGAGCGGTGACGAGGGACTGCATCAGGTCGGCGATCTCGCCGACCGCGCCGGGGTCGGAACCGGGGGCGAAGTGATGGGTGCGTATCCCGTCCAGGACGGCGGTGCTGATGAACACCTCGCCGTCGTCGGCGCGGGGAGGTTCGTCGGGGAGCAGCTGAGCCTCTTCTGGCCACGGGCCGACGCCGTACCGCAGGGACATCTCGAGTGCGTGAGCGAGGAAGGTGGGGCTGTCGCCGACGAGGGCGTCACCCGGCTTCCAGGTGCCGGGCTTCACCGGCTGGGGCGGTGGTCGCCCTTTCCATAGATCATCATGTCCGCCATGATGCACGTCGCCCGCCCCGCGTGCAAGCCCGTTCTCGCCGGGCCGGGAACCCCGGGCAGGAAACCCGGGCCGGGTCCGAGGGCCGGGCGGGGTTCGTGTTCGAGATGTACTACGCCATGAGCAACTTCGTGCCCTGGCGCAAGCCTCGTGGGCGCTGCTGCACGAGCGCATGACGGTCCTGGTGGAGCGCTGCGAGGACGCGCGGCGCGCGGGCGACGCCCCCGAGCCGGTGGTGTGCATCCACGGCACCAGCATCGCCGACAGCCTCATCACACCGCTGAGGTTCTATCCGCCGCTGATGGAGAACTACCAGCTCATCAGCTACTCCCGGGCGGGCTGCAACGGCAGCACCCTGAAGACGGCCGAGCTCAGCATCGAAGGCGGCGCGGAGCACGTCAAGCAGCTTCTCGACCACCTGGGCATCGAGAAGGTTTACGAACGGCGCGCGTACGGCGCGGTCCAGCTGACGGAGTAGAGGAGGTTTGATCACGCGTGGTCGTCGCGGGGCGCGGGCCAGTCCCAGTGCGGGACCTCGCGCAGGGGGTGCAGCTGGTCGTCGGTCTCGGCGTGGGAGTTCTGCTTGGCCACCTGCGTGCCGAACTCCACGTGGGAGCGGAGCGCCTCCCGGAAGGGCGCGTCATCGGGTAGCTCCGCCGTGTCGGCCGCCGCCATGTACAGGTCGACGAACCGCTGTCGCTGCTCTTCGGTGATCTTCAGGCCGCGGTGCACCGCGATGAGCCCCAGGAACCCGCCCATCTCGTCGGTGAATGTCGTGGGCCCGCCGAAGGTCTCCGCGGTGAAGGCCGACAGGTGCGCGACGTGATGGGGGCGACCCTCGCCGAAGAGCGGCTGGAGCAGCGGGTCGGACAGGACGCTGCTGTAGAAGATCTCATTGAATCGGCGGAGGCCCTTGAGCCCACCGGCATGTTCGAAGAGTGTGGCCACAGTTACATCATTACACGCCATGTCAAGTAATCATCGGGAAACAAGAAGATCCCGGACCGCGGTGGCGGCCCTTCTCACGGATCATTCTTTCGGTCATGATCTCCGCTCTCCGGCCCGGACGCAAGCCGTTGTCACGTACATGGGAGAGCCTGGCGGCGGAGTGGACTTCTCTCCGGAACTCACGCGGCATTGCCCTCATGAATGGCGCGACAGAACGGGTATCCAAGACATACCGCTAAGATCATTCGCATCTTCACTCACCTCTGGGCCGCCGCCGGCCGATACCGCTTCGGGCGCGTGGCCGCCGTCGTCGTCGCGCTCTACCTGGCCGCCGTGGCCGTCGCCGCGGTGCTCGCCGCCGTGTCCGGCGACCTGTCGGCGCTGTCGGTGGCCGCGACGGCCACGACGTGGGCCGTGTTCGCGGAGGGAGGGGACTGGCCGGGGCCCCTGCTCACCGGCATCTGCGGGTTCAACGCGTGGGTGCTGTGGCAGGTGCTGCGCGGTCCCGCGCTGCCGCGTGCCGGGGGGCTGCCGCGCGACGTGGTCTGGCTTCGGCGCCTGCTCTATGCGGGCGTCGCCGGCGACCTGGTGCTCTGGGAGTTCGTCGAAGCGCTGTCCAACACGGTGGCGTACGTCGCGAGCCTGGTCATGTGGGCCGTCACGATGATCCTGCTGGTGCGGGTCGTCTCCGGGGTCTCGGCCTGGTTCCGGGCGATCGCCCTCGCGCTCGGCCTGATCGGCGTGCTGACCCCGGCACCGCTGTTCTTCCTCGACGGCCCTGGCTTTCAGGCGATCAGTCTGCTGGGACTGGCGAGCATCGGCTGGACGGTGATGATCCTCGTCGGGCAGCGCCGCGACGGGCGGTGGAGCGACGCCACGATCAACATCGGGAGGATCGCCCTCGTCGCCGCGCTGGCCTCCCCCCTGTTCGGCCTCGTCTTCCAGAGCGAGCTGCTGCCGTTCGACGGTTCGTGGCTGGTGGTGAACGCGCTCGGCGCGCTCACCACGTTGTGGCTGGTGCGCACCGCGCACGAGCTCGCCAGGCCCGCCGACATGCCCGCCGCCGAAACCGCCACGCGGCCCGCCACCGGTCGCGGGCCGCGGCTGCCCGCCGTCGCCGCGCTCGTGCTGCCGCTTGTTGTGGTCGGCGCCGAGGGAGACGCCCGGTTCAGCTTCACCGGCGCGGACGAGGGCTGCCGCGATCAGATCCGCTCCTACGCCGACACCCGGCCGGAGGACCGGCAACAGGCGTTCCTCTGCCTCGCCAGGGACGGCACCTACACGGGGACGCCGATGTTCCCGGAGAACTTGCCGGACCAGCGCCTCCTGGCGTACGGCGAGGAACTGTGCGCGGTGCCCGGCGTCGAGGAGCGGCGGGCGCTGCTCGGGCGGGCGGGCGGATCGGCGGACGTGGCCGAGCTCGGCGACGCCCTGGAGTTCCTGTGCCCCGGCGTCGTCGCCCGGCAGCGGGCGGACGAGGCGCGTGAACAGGCCGAACAGGGGCGGGAACGGGAGCGGGAGCAGGCCGCGTGGGAGGCGGAGATGAACGCCCGATGCGCCGACCCCTGGCCGAAGCTGCGGGCCAGGCGGCAGGGCACGGCCGCGTACCTGCTCTTCGAAGGGGGCGGCTACGCCGTCTTCGACGACCGGGACGACACCGAGGGCGCGGGCGGCGACCGCTTCAAGGCCATCGACGACGGGTTCATCGACGCCGCCGGCAGCAGCGCCGCCATCACGACCTACGGCGAGAACGCGCCGATGTGCGTCACGGTCAAGGCGTTCGGCGCCGCCCCGCCTCTCCGGCTCAAGGGCTGGGACCGGGTGGTCGAGGTGGGCGTCGTCAGCCGCAGCGGCCGCCTGATCGTGCCGTCGTATCCCGAGGGCGGCGAAAGCGGGGCGATCCGGTCGCTGCCCAACCTGGCCGTCGACGGCCCCGGCCGCTACCGGATGCGCGTCTACGCCCGCGCGTTCGAGTGGGACGAGGACGACCTCGACGCGCCCGTCGAGGAGCACCTGATCGTCGTCTATCCCGGCCGTTCCACGAAGAAGATCGTCCACCGTCCGCGACGGTAACCGGGCAGCCGCCCCGCGCGTAGACGATCCGTGTTGCGCCCTTACCGTTGTGGCCGAGCCGACCTGTCGCGCCGGCACGACTACAACGCCGACGTCCTCGGCGGCTCACTGCACGGGCTACTCGACCTCGCAGGTCGGCGCCCGGTCATCGCCGCGCCCGCGGATCTTCGGCTCAGCGATCCGCGAGGGTTTCACCGGCGTCGTTCACGGGGAGAGCCGGTGCAGGTCGCGGGGGAACAGCGTGACCTGGCGTACGTTCGGCACGTCGAGCAGGCGTGCCATGAACCGTTCCAGCCCGAAGGCGAAGCCGCCGTGCGGCGGCATGCCGTAGCGCATCGCGTCGAGGTATCCCGAGTATGCCGACAGGTCGCTCTCGCCGCGCGCGGTCAGTGCTCGTACGTAGTCGGCGTGCCGGTGCAACCGCTGGCCGCCGCTGACCAGCTCCAGGCCACGGAAGATCAGGTCGATCGCGCGCGAGTAGCCGGGCCGTTCCGGGTCCGGATGCGTGTAGAACGCGCGATGCGCGGTCGGGTATCCCTCGACGAACACGAAGTCGGAGCCATGCTCACGCAGGGCCCACTCGCCGATCCAACGCTCATGCGCCGGCGCGAGGTCAGGCTCGGCGGTCACGTCCTGGCCGGTCGCCCTGCTGATCATCTCAAGCACGTCGGCGAAGTGCACCACCACGGGTTTCTCCGTCAGCGCGGGCATGGTGACGTCGAGAAGCTCAAGCGAGGGACCGGCCGAGGCGCGGATGCCGGCCAGCATGCCCCCGACCGTCGCGTGGCACGCGGCGATGACGTCACGGTGGTCCTCGATGAAGCCCATCTCGGCGTCGAGAGAGGTGTACGACGCGAGGTGGCGGGCGGTGTCGCTCGGCTCGGCGCGGAAGACCGGTCCGACTTCGTAGACCCGCTCGAAGACGCCGACCATCATCTGCTTGTAGAGCTGAGGAGACTGCGCCAGGTATGCCGGACGGCCGAAGTAGTCGAGCTTGAAGACGTTGGCGCCGCTCTCGGTCGCCGTGCCCACGATCTTCGGGGTGTGGATCTCGACGAACGACATCGCTTCGAGCGCCGTACGGAACCCGCCGACCGCGGCCGCGCTGATGCGGTGGACGGCGGCGAGCTTCGGGTGGCGCAACGCGACCGGCGCGTGGTCGAGCATTGCCGGCAGGCTCGCGCGCAGGTCGGGCCGGTAGAGGTCGAACGGCGCCGGCTCGGCGGGGTCGGTCAACGCCTCGATCACCGGTGAGGTGATCTCGACGCCGCCCGGTGCGGACGGCTCTGCGGTGACCGTGCCGACGACGGCGACCGTCGTCTCTTCCGGCAGGGCCTCCAGCTGAGCGCGGGCGGCCTTTTCGGACACGACGATCTGGGTCAGGCCCGCGGCGTCGCGCAGGATCAGGAAGGCGACCGACTTCAACAGCCGGCGACGATGAATCCAGCCCGCGATGCGTACGGTCTCGCCGACGTGTGCGGACAGCTGGGTGGACAGGATGCGTTGCATGGTGGTGCCTCCTCTGGTTCGCAACGCGTCCCCTGAGAGGCGTGGGCGAGCGGGATCCTCGCGGTACCACCACACCTTCGCTACGCCACCGACTCGCGCGGCGTAGCCTCTGCAAACCCTTGACGTGGGCGATTCGGCGGGACTCTACTGGGCCCGAGGGCCGTTCTTCCCCGCAGCTCAGGAGGGTCTTCACACCCCGGTCGGAGTCCGCCTTCGCAGCTGCCGGCGGCTCTCTCCAACTCCGGTGATCGAGGTGCTACTCGGCTCCGTCGTCGCTGTTGGGCGCCATCCTAACCCGGGTCGCGCCCGGCCTCATACCGAATTATCGCCGCCGATTTCGGCGAGGCTCGCCCTGACCACCTGGCGGCTGCTCAACGGCCGAGAAAGATCCGGCCTGGATGCCCGCGAGTCGCACTAGGCGTGCCAGATGGCGGCAAGCTGCCGGGTGGCCAGGCGGGCCGGGATCGCGCGCAGCAGGGTGTCACGCGCCCAGGCGGCGGCTCCGGTCTGCGAGGTCAGCCGCGACTGCCGCTCCGCGGCCCGCATCAGCCGGTTGGCGCGTGGGCGGCGCTGCGCGTCGTAGCGCAGCAGCCGCTCGGCCACCTCGGCGGGCCCGGCCCCCGACAGGTGGCGGGCGAGCGCGGCGGCGTCCTCGAAGGCCTGGCTGGCGCCCTGCCCGAGGTCGGGCGTCATGGCGTGCGCGGCGTCGCCGAGCAGCGCGATCCTGCCGGTCGCGAACGCCGGCAGCGGCTCGGCCAGGCAGGCGATCGGGTCGACGTAGACGTCGTCGGCCGCGGTGGCCGCCAGCAGCGCGGGGACGGCCGGGTGCCAGTCGGCCATCAGCGCCAGCATCTGCTCGCGCGCGTCCTTCGGCCCCGGGACGGGCTCCGGCAGCGCGGAGTCGGTGAACCAGTACAGCCGGTCCGAGCCGATGGGGAACAGCCCGAACATCGCCCCGGTGCGCCGGTCGATCAGGATGCCGGCCAGCAACTCCTCCACGTCCAGCCCCGCGCGGCTGGGCAGGGTGCCGCGCAGGTCCATGCGGCCGATCCTGCGCAACCCGCGGTGCCCGGGAAACAGCTGCCCGCGCAGCCTGCTGCCGATCCCGTCGGCCACGATCACCGCGTCCGCCTCGTCGACGCGCTCGCCGCCGCTGAACACCGTCACTCCGTCCACGCCGGGCTCCAGCCGCTCCACCGGTGTCGCGGTCCGCACCGCCTCGGCGGGCAGCGGGGCGCGCAGGGTGCGGTGCAGCTTCGCCCGGTCGGCCACGATCATCGACCCGACCTCGCGCTGTGCCCGTACGGCGTCGGTGATCAGCAGCGGCCGCCCGCGCCAGTCGCGCAGCCCGGCGCTGCGGGCAGGGGTGGACTGTCCCTCGGCGTCGTAGCCGAGCTCCTCCAGCGCCCGGAGCCCGTTGGGCATGATCACCACGCCGGTGCCCGCCTCGCGGAGCTCGGCGCCCCGCTCGTAGAGGGTCACCTGATGTCCCTGACGGTGCAGGCCCACCGCGGCCACCACTCCACCCAGCCCGGCACCGACCACGACGACACGCATGGCACTCCTCCATTCACTACGAACGTACTACTACGGTTATTGGTAGCATGGCAGGGTGCCGCCCACCAATCCAGCCCGCCGCCAGGCCCTGACGGACGCCGCCATCGACCTGCTGGCGGCCTCGGGGGTGCACGGGGTGACCCATCGTGCGGTGGAGAAGGAGGCGGGGCTGCCGACCGGCACGGCGTCCAACTACTTCCGCAGCCGCGAGGCGCTGCTGGTGGCCGCCGCCGAGCGGGTGGTCGAGCTCCACCTGGCAGACATGGACCAGGCGGCCGAGCACCGACCTGCGGGCGACGCCGACCTGGTGGAGATGCTGACCGAGTCGTTGCTCGCGGCGGTGACCACCCTGCGCCACCGCTACCTTGCGATCTTCGAGCTACAGCTGGAGGCGGTGCGCCGTCCGGCACTGGCCGCGGCGCTGGCGGGGCTGCAGGAGGTCGCGGTGCGTTTCACCGCCGAATATCACGACCAGCTGGGGCTGAAGATCGCGCGCGAGAAGGTCCCCGCGCTCATCGCGCTCTACGGCAGCGCCCTGTTCGCCCTGGTCAGCGCGCCTGCGGGCAGTGTCACCCGGCCCGTCGTCGAGGACATCGTCGACACCATGGTGTACGGCTCGGCCGTATCCGGATGACTGGCGCGGCACCTTCCCGAAGCACACGTCGACGTCGGCGGGTTCCCTGCCCCGCAGTGGCTCACCCTATTCGGATGGAGGGCGATGGCCCCTCTCCGCGTCAAGCAGCCGGGATCGGGGAGACGCCGTTTTTCCACAGTCCCTGGCGGATACCGCGAAGGGACAGATGCATCCGATGGGTGGATTGACCTACGGGGCTTAGGGCAGGGGGGCGGATCCGGAGACGGGCCGCGTTCGCCGGCTCGGCCGGGGCCTCGTGCTCGGTCCACCGCATGGATACTCGACCGTTCTTTGGCGCGCTGCCGGCCCCGTGAGGGCGGTTGATGGAGGACGATCATCCCTATGCGGGATGTGGCCTGCAGAATGGAGAGGGCGGTGCGGATGCGGCAAGCGGGAGTACTGGACGTCGGGTGCCACAGCGCTTTCCTCATCGTGGTCCGACCCTCGCGGAAGAAGGCGGGGCTGGAGACGATGGTGTCCTGCAAGGTGCGGCTGGGGCTGCACCAGATGCTCACCCCGGACGGACGGGTGAGCGAACGCGGGGTGCGCAGCGTGCAGCGGGCGGTGGCCAAGGCGATGGGCGGGGCGGACTCGCGGCAGGAGGTGTTCGCGTTCGCCACCTCCGTCATCCGGGACGCGCCCAACCGCGATGAGGTCATCACCCGGGTCGCCCAAGCCACCGGCACCCACCTGCAGGTGATGTCGGGCCAGGAGGAAGCGCGACTGGCGTACGTCGCCGCCCGCCGCTGGGCGAACCAGACGAGCAGCCCGCTGCTGGTCCTGGACATCGGCGGCGGCACCGTGGAGATCGCCGCCGGCACCGGCGAGCAGCCTCACATCGTGCACTCGCTGCCGCTCGGCGCCAGAAGGATCACCCGCGAGCTGCTGCCCGGCGGCCCCTCCTCCAGACGGCACCTGGAGGAGGTTCGACAGCACCTGCGTCACGTCCTGCGCCAACTGCCCGACCTGCCGCAGGCCCAGCGGGGCGGGCGTGTGGTGGCCTGCTCCAAGACCTTCACGCAACTCGCCCGGCTCGCCGCCGCCGCCGGCGGCAAACCGGCGTACGCACGCCGGCGTCTGACCCTGCCCGGGCTCCGGGCATCGCTCGCCCTGCTGGCCGGCACCGACACGGCCGGCCGCGGTGACCTGCCGGGCATCAGCGGCCACCGCGCCGAGCAGTCCCTCGCCGGCGCGCTGGTGGCCGAAGCCCTGATGGAAGCCTGCGGGGCCACCCGCGCGGAGATCTGCCCCTGGTCCACCCGGGAAGGACTCCTGCTGGAACACCTGGGCGTAACCCCGGGTGAAAAACCGAGAGAGAGCCGACACCGCTAAGCCCCCCACGGCGGGCGTCGAGCGACGCGACCGGACCCGGTTGCCGTCGCTTCGCGCACGACGTCAGGTCGCCGCCGGCGAACGGCCGAGGGGCAGGTGGGCAAGGAACATCGGTGCCGAAGAGCAAGCGCGCCATGGACGATGCGCGCAGCCCTCTATGACCGATACGGCCCCCCGGAGGTGCTGTACGAGGGCAAAGTACCCGTGCCGGACGTCAAGCCCGGTGAGGTGCTGGTCCGCGTCCACGCGGCCGGCGTCAACGGCGGCGAACTGGCCGGCCGAGCTGGGAAGCTGCGACTGGTGACGGGGCGCCGCGACCACCCTCGCACAGCGTCAGGCTGTGGCTCGCAGGTGCTCCTGTGCCCATTCTTCGAAGCTGGTGAGCGGGATGCCCAGGGCCTGCGCGTACTGCGGGCGGGCGGGCTGGCCGACCACGTTTGTCCGTTCGTGGCTGGCGCCCGCGGGCGGCATCCCGGCGGCGATGGCCTCCTCCAGGGTCATGTCGGGTGCGGCCAGCTCGGTTCCCAGGCTGTGAGAGAGGACCTTGGCGATGTCGGTCATCGTCAGGTAGTCGCCGGCCAGCTCCAGCTCGACACGGTCGAACCGCTCGGGCGCGGCGATGGCGGCGGCGGCGGCCCTGCCGATGTCGTCGACCGCGACGAGGGACATCTGAGTCCCGGGCTTCAGGATGCTCACCAGGCCACCCTCGACGCCGCGGGGAAACAGGAACGCCTCGGAGGGCAGGAGATTCTCCATGAAGAAGCCCGGTTTGATGAGCGTCCAGTGCGTGAAGCCCGCTTCACGGACCCGGTCCTGGATGCCGGCCTTGGTGGTGTAGTAGGGCTCCATCGCGGCCCACCGGCCTTCGGCCCAGCCTGGCTCCTCGGTGTGCTGCCCGGCGCCGGAGACGGAGGTGTGCACGAACTGGGGCACCTCGGCGGCCCTCGCGCCCTCGATCAGATTGACGGCCTGGGCAAACTCGCCTTCGAAGGCGCGTCCGTTCATGTCGGGCATCTGCACAGAGAAGACGGCGCGAGCTCCTTCGGCGGCCCGGGTCACGGAGTCGCGGTCGTCGAGGTCGCCGGTGACCAGTTCGGCGCCGAGCGCCTCGACGGCCTTCGCCCGGTCGGTTGCCGGATTGCGGACCAGGGCCCGGACGGGGATGCCCATCGCGAGCAGGGCGCGGGCGGTGGCGCTGCCTTGGCGGCCGGTGGCGCCGGTGACCAGGACGGGTGCGGAGCTTGTGGTCATGGTGTTCCTCGGGTGGTTACACGCAACTAAGTGGCGAGGCCCGCCACTTATATTCCGGTACGATACGGAGGGCCCCGCCATTTAGCAAGCTCGGAGATGACGCCATGACCGTCCAGCGCGCCGACGCCCGGCGCAACTACGCGCGGATCCTCGCCGTGGCCGAGGAGGAGGTCGCCGCGCACGGCGCCGACGCCTCCCTGGAACAGATCGCCCGCACCGCGGGAGTCGGATCGGCCACCGTGCGCCGGCACTTCCCCGGCCGGCGCGCGCTGTTGGAGGCGGTGTTCAGCGAGCGGATCGAGGCCCTGTGCGCCCGCGCCGCGGAGTTGGCCGGGGCGGCCGACGCGCGGGCCGCGCTGCTGGACTGGCTGGGCGCGCTCACCACGTACGCCGCCTCCGCGCGGGGCATGGCCGACGCGCTGGTCCAGGACGGGATGGACGACCCGGAACATGTGAACGCCTGCTCGGCGAAACTCACCGGGGCGGCCGACCCGCTGCTGCGGCACGCCACTCGGGCCGGCGCGGTGGCGCCGGGCGTGACCACAGCCGACCTGATCACTCTGGTCACGGGCATCGTCCTGGTCACGGAACACCACCCGGACCCCGCGGCCGAGGCGCACCGGCTGCTCGGCCTGACCATGGAGGGAGTCAGCCCTCGGAGGTGAGCGGAGTGAAGCGCGGTTCGACTCCCTGGGTTCGCACGGGGACTCCGGGGCCCAGTGCGTTCCGCCAGGGTGAACGGCGCGAGGAAACCGAAGTCAATCATGGTCTCTGATCGCGCCGACGAGCCCGGTGAGCGACCTATGTCAAGGCCGCGGTCTCCAAGACGCGCATCGGGGGGTGCGCTGTGTTCGCTCGGCTCACGAGCCGTCGCGCAGTTCGCCCAGGCGCTCGCGCGTGAAGCGGATGTCGTCGAAGACGACGACGCACCCGTCACCGGTCGGCGACTGCGCCTCGAAGCCGATCGCGGCGGGCGTGGACGTGCCGTCGATGGCGAAGAAGCGGATCATCCGCCAGGTCTTCCCGTCGAGGGAGGCGTGGTAGGCGAAGGTGTGGTCGATCCGGGAGACCCGCAGCCACACCGTCCGGCCGTCGACGACAAAGGCGTTGGCGTCATCGGCGACGCCGCGGGCGACCACGGAGACGATCATCGGCTCGCCGTCGGGGGAGAACTCGAAGCAGAGCTTGCCCCAGTGGCGGTCGTCGATCCACAGGAGCAGCACCCCCGCGTCGTAGGTCGAGGCGAACTCCACGGTGACGCGGGCGCTGAACTGGAAGTCACCGTCCGGGGGAACACCGAGCAGAGTCGCCGCGTTGAGCATCGACTCGGCGTTGAGCTGGGTGCCGGCTCCCGGGTCGATGAAGATGTCGCTGTGGGGGGCGGCCGAGGCCGTCACCGTGGCGGGCGTCCCGGCGATCGTCCATGCCGCCTCGGAGGACGGCGAGAGGGTGAAGGGCAGGCCCGGTACGTTCCAGGCGATGGCCATGTCGTCTCCGTCTGTCGTCGGTTCATCGCTGTGCCGGCCCGGTGCTCCCGAAGTCGTCCCAGCCGCGGAGTAGAGCGTTCTCACAGGTCGCTACGGATGACGGTCGCTTGATTCGGCATTCCGTTCCGATCTGGAAAGTCAATGATCGATCCAGGGCTCATCGAATGTAAAGGTCGCGCAGGCCCGGCAGCCGGCCCGCTGGGCTGATCACGACAGGAGGTCGCGCCAGCGCTCGGCCGACTCCAGCGTGTCCAGGCTGATCCGTTCCAGGAATGCCCCGCCCCTGGCCAGCCGGCGCCCCACGGGCGTGTCGAGCCCGAGCGCCTCCGCCCCCGCCTTCGCGGCCTGCGCCGCCTCGAGCGTCTGCCGCGAGCCGGTCAGTATCGAGTGGTACCAGGCGTCGTCGTCGACCACGTAGATGTCGCGACGCCGCTGCGGATCGCGCTCGCGCCTGATCAGCCCCTGCCGGATCAGATAGCCCACGGCCATGGAGACCGAGGCCGGGCTGACCTTCAGCCCGCGCGTCAGCTCGGTCGCGGTGAGCCTGCCGTCCTCGCTCAGCCACAGGCCGATGAGCACGCGCGCCATCATCTTCGGCAGGCCCATCCCGACCGCCATCTCGATGGCACCGTCTCCCACCTCGCCGGCCTTGCCGTCCGGCGGGCCTACCGCGGACGGGGGAGCCGGCGTGCCGCGCCGCGCCCGCCGCTCCGTCGCCCGGTGCGCCCGCTCGGGCCGGTAACCGCCGGGGCCGCCGTTGCGGCCGATCTCCCTGCTGATCGTCGAGGTCGGCCGGTCGAGCCGCCTGGCGATCTCGGCGTAGGAGAGTCTTTCGGCGAGGCCGGTCGCGATGCGATGACGGTCCTGCTGGGTCAACCTTCCTCCTGGCATGACGCCATTATTGCGTTCGCCGCCATCCATTGCAACATTTCATTGCATTCGATCCCAGCGTCATTGCATCAGTTTTCCCGCATTTACCTGCGTATATGTGAAGTTGTTGATTGACGATTATTCTGAATGCAACGTAGCTTTCAATGTATGCCGAACGCGTATTATCGTGAAGATCCGGTCGCCCCGCCCTTCGACCGCGCACCCGCCTGCCCCTTCGCTCCCGCCCCCGAGGTCACCGCGCTGCTCACCCGATTTTTGGCGCTGCGGCTCGCCGTACCGGAAGAAGAGACGCAGCTGCGCACCGCCCCCTCGCGGATCCACGGCGCGCGCAGCCTGCCCATCACCCGGGACCGAGGTTGAACACGATGAGGACCATCGAGACCCCCGGCCCCATGCCCGCCATCTCGGTGACGGGACTGCGCAAGTCATACGGCTCGCACCGCGTCTTGGACGGCATCGACCTCACCATCCCGCAGGGCACGATCTTCTCCCTGCTCGGTCCCAACGGCGCGGGCAAGACCACCACGGTGCAGATCCTGTCCACCCTGATCAGGGCCGACGCCGGCGAGATCTGGGTGGCCGGGCACGACCTGGCCGGAGAACCCGACACGGTGCGCGCCGCGATCGGGGTCACCGGCCAGTTCTCCGCCGTGGACCACCTGCTCACCGGCGAGGAGAACCTGCGGCTCATGGCCGACCTGCTCCACCTCGGCCGCTCCCGCGGCGGCAGGCGCATCCGCGAACTGCTGGACCGCTTCGGCCTCACCGACGCCGCACGCAAGCCGGTGGCCGCCTACTCGGGCGGCATGCGCCGCCGGCTCGACCTCGCCATGACCATGGTCGGCACACCCAGGATCATCTTTCTCGACGAGCCGACCGCCGGCCTGGACCCGCGCAGCCGCCGCACCATGTGGCAGATCGTCAGGGAACTGGTCGAGCAGGACGGTGTGACCATCTTCCTGACCACCCAGTATCTGGAGGAGGCCGACGAGCTCGCCGACCGCATCGCCCTGCTCAGCCAGGGCGAACTGGTGGCCGAGGGCACCCCGCAGGAGCTCAAACGGCTGGTCCCCGGCGGCCACATCGTCGTGCGCTTCGCCGACGCCGACGGTTACCGCAGAGCTGTCCCGCACATCGGCGCCACCTCGCGCGACGACGCGGCGCTCACCGCCCAGATCCCCGGCTCCGGCGGCGTCAAGACGCTGAAGAACCTCCTGGAGTGGCTGGACACCCAGGCCGTCGACGTCGCCGAGCTGACGGTGCACACCCCCGACCTGGACGACGTCTTCCTCACCCTGACCCAGGAGTCCTCGACCAAGGAGCCCTCCCGATGAGAGCGATCACCGACTCGGCGACGATGCTGCGCCGCCAGATCAAACACATCTGGCGCTACCCCTCGCTGATCCTCACGTTCGCCGCCGTTCCCGTGGTGTTCCTGCTGCTGTTCGTCTACGTCTTCGGCGGCACCATGGGCGCGGGCATCGGCGGCGACCGCACCGCCTACGTCGGTTACCTCACCCCCGGCATCATGATCACGACGATCGCGGGCGCCGCGCAGGGGACCGCGATCTCGGTGGCCACCGACATGGCCGAGGGCATCATCGCCCGGTTCAAGACCATGGCCATCGCCCGCGTCTCGGTGCTCACCGGCCACGTGCTCGGCGCGATGGTGCAGACGTTCATCGCGATCGCGGTGGTGACCGGAGTGGCCGTGCTGATCGGCTTCCGCCCGTCCGCCTCGGCGCTGGACTGGCTCGGCGTGGTCGGTGCGCTGGTCATGTTCACCTTCGCCATCACCTGGCTGTCGGTCGCACTCGCCATGGTCTCCAAGAGCGTCACCACGGCCAGCAACCTGCCGATGCCGCTGATGATCCTGCCCTTCCTCGGCAGCGGCTTCGTCCCGACCGAGTCGATGCCGACTGGATTGCGCTGGTTCGCCGAGCACCAGCCGTTCACCTCCGTCATCGAGACCCTGCGCGCGCTGCTCGCCGGCCGCCCCGCCGGCTCCAGTTTTGTGGAGGCGGCCGTCTGGAGCGCGGTCATCGCCCTGGCCGGATACCTGTGGGCACGGAGGCTCTACAACCGATGAGATCCACCCTTGGCCGGGACAGGGCGTCCGCGCCGTCTCGCCCACCTCGGGGAGGTCGCATGATCCGGCACCGGTTGCGACGACCGGCCACCGGCCGACCACACCGCCTGCCGTTCAATCCGCGCGGATCCTTCTCGACCCGAGCTTGAGCCCCTGGATCCGCTACCGCTTATTTCTGCGCGCTTCCTCCGACAAGTCCTGATCTTGGGCCCGCGGGGGGTCGCCCCGCGGGCCCGGATCAGTCGAGCAGGGCCGTTACCGTACCCGCGCCGACGGTCTTGCCGCCCTCGCGGATGGCGAAGCCGAGCCCGGTCTCCAGGGCCACCGGCCTGCCGAGCTCGACGGTGACCTCGACGGTCTCGCCGGGCAGGGCGAGACCGTCACCGCGCAGGTCCATCCGGCCAGGAACGTCGGTCGTCCGCAGATAGAACTGCGGGCGATAGCCCGTCGCGACAGCCGTACTCCGGCCACCCTCGTCACCTGTCAGGAGGTAGACGCGGGCGGTGAACAGCCGGTGGGCGCTCTGGGTGCCGGGCGCGACCAGCACCTGACCCCGCCGCACCTGCTCGCGTCGGATCCCGCGCAGCAACAGCGCCGCGTTGTCGCCGGCCTCGCCCCGCTCCATGGTCTTGCCGAAGGTCTCGACCCCGGTGACCACCGCGGTGAAGCCCTCGCCGAGCCCGACGGCCTGGACGGTGTCGCCGATCTTGACGGTGCCGCGCTCGATCGCCCCGGTGACGACCGTGCCCCGTCCGGTGACGGTCAGCGCGTTCTCCACAGGCAGCAGGAACGGAACGTCGGTGTAGCGGACCGGAACCGGGACGTGGTCGTCGACCGCCTGGAGCAGCGCCTCGATGGAGGCGACCCACTCCGGGTCGCCCTCCAGCGCCCGCAGCCCGGAGACCCTCACGATGGGCACGTCCTGATAGCCGTGCTTGGCGAGCAGGTCCCTCAGCTCCAGTTCGACGAGGTCGGCCAGCTCCGGGTCGGCCCCGTCGGCCTTGTTGAGCGCGACCACGACGTGCTCGACGCCCACCCGCTGCGCGAGCAGCACGTGTTCGCGGGTCTGCGGCATGATCCCGTCCAGCGCGGACACCACCAGGATCGCCCCGTCGAGCTGCGCCGCCCCCGTGATCATGTTCTTCACGTAGTCGGCGTGGCCGGGCATGTCCACGTGCGCGTAGTGGCGCGTGGCCGTCTCGTACTCGACGTGGGAGATGTTGATGGTGATGCCCCGCGTGGCCTCCTCGGGTGCCCGGTCGATCCGGTCGAACGGCACGTACTTCGCGCCGCCCCGCTTGCTGAGCACCTTGGTGATCGCCGCGGTGAGCGTGGTCTTGCCGTGGTCGACGTGTCCCATCGTGCCGATGTTGAGGTGCGGCTTGGTGCGCACATAGGCCTGCTTGGCCATGATCTTTTTTCCTTCGACGCTCGCCTGTGGCGGTGACCCGGGCTCGGCCAACCCCTCCCCGCCGGGTCACCCAGGACTCACGGGAAAGGGTCAGCGCTCCGCGCCGTCAAGCCGCTGCGCGGCGGGCATCGAGGCACGCTTCGGCGCGCCCGCGGTGGCGGGCGTCGCGAGAGTGGCGTGCCGGAACATGCGTTCATGGTCCGGTACGGCGCGGCGCGACCGCAACCGAATTTCCGCCGATCGGGATGCCCGGGTCGGGGCGACGGTCACCGGCGGCCGCGACGGGCCTGGGCGCGGTAGTGGTCAAGGACGTCCTGGCGAAGGAGGTGGCCGAAGCCCGCGGCGTTGATGCGCAGGCCGAGTTCGGGCTCGGTCACGCCGAGTGCGGCGGCGGTGTCGGCGAGGTTCCAGCCGGCGGCGGCGAGCTGGGTCAGCAGATGGCCGCGGCGAACCTGGTTCTCCGACAGCCGGAACGTTTTGAGGTACGCGAGCCGGCCGGTGCCGTCGGTGATGAGCTCGCCGATGTGGTTCTCCCGCTGCCGCTCGAAGGGTGGCAGGAAGCGCGACAGGCGGTAGCCGCCCATCTCGTAGACGTGCTGATATGTGTAGCCGGTGCCCAGCAGCCCGCCCGCCATGACCTGGTCGTGGAAGGCCGCCCACTCCTGTTGCCGCTGACGGGCCTGGGCGCGCAGCTCGGCGAGCGACCGCACCGTCGCGTCCACGATGCGGGCGCGGAAATCGGGTACCGGCATGCTGAGCATCGCGTAGTGGTAGATCAGCTCGCCGTACAGGTCATGGACGAGGGTGGAGTGCAGGGCGCGGTAGTCATCGGGGTGCGGCACCACGAACGCGGCGGCGAGCGCGTCCGCGGCGTAAACCAGGACGCCGCACTGGCCGGGGTGGATCTCGAAGACGCGAAGGGCGTCCTGCAGGCCTCTGACCGCGGCGCCGGAGTACGCCTCCTCGACGCGGGGGGAAAGCCCGCGGTTGATCGCGCGGCGTGACCATTCGTCCCACGCGATCTCCGGCCCGCCGAAGTGCAGCGCCAGGTATCCCTCGAGCGCCAGGTGCAGGGGCAGGAAACGCAGCCGGTTCCTGTCGGTGCGGCGAGCCATACGGCGGTGGAACCGCAGCGGCATCCGGCTGGGCGTGCGGTCACGCTCCGCCGGTCCCCGCAGCTGGGTTCCGTACGCCGCGGCGGGGGTGGCGTCGCTCGCCCAGCTCGCCACGAACCCGTGAGGGATGTAGGAGGAGTACACGGTCCGCGAGTCCACCTCCACAACGCCGAACTCCGCGTCGTAGAGCCGGACGTCGAGCCGCAGGTCCTCGATGGGCTTCTCGCGGATCAGCGGGACGAGCCGTACGCCGCCCCACGTCTGCGCGGGGCGGGTGCTCAGCCCGGTGAGAGCGAGATCCGTCATGCGTCATCCTCCCGCAGGAACTCCTCGATGCGGCGTGCCAGGTGGGCGCGCAACTCGAAGAGCCCGGTGCGCCCCTCCGCGAACTGAGCCAGCTCCACCAGGGCGACCAGGTTCTCGGCGTCGCGGATCCCGGCGGTCGGGACGGTGGGCGCCAGCCGCCGTACGTCGAAGTCGGCGGCGTCGTACACCGGGTTGAGGTGCACGACGGCGCAGGTGTGACGGGGGTCGAGCCGGGTGCGCCAGATCCGCAGCACCTCTCCCGCGAGCCCCGGCGGTGAGTTGTCCCATCCGTCGGAGACGATGAGAAGGCGCTCGGGCCGGCGGTCGAGGCCGTCGAGGATGCGTTCGCCGAGCGGTGTCGCCCCGTACGGCCGGGCGAGCAGGGCGTCCGAGCGGCCGGAAAGCCACAGCGGCGTGTACTCGGAGGCCAGCGCCTCCAGAAGGAAATGGCAGGCGAGCGCGACGGCGAGCGGACGGCGGCGCTTGTGCCCCGAGCCGTACGAGGAGAAGCTGTCGTCGAGGACGGCGACCACCGCGCCCCAGCGCCCGGCCTGATCACCCGCGCTGCGGCGAGCGGCCGTGCGCAGCGCCGCCGTCAGCTCGGCGCGGCGGTGCACGCGATCGTCCGGTGAGAGAGCGAGCACGTATGACGCCAACCGGGTCAGCGGCATCGTGGCCAGGTCCGCCCGCACCGCGTCGGCCCCCAGAGTGCGCGCCGACTCCTGCAGGCGCAGGCGCTCCAGCCGGGTGAGCCGGGGCGCGATGCGCTCCAGGAATGCGGCGCGTGCGATGCGGTGCTTCGCTGCGAACCCCTCCGCCACCGTGTAGGGCAGCTTGTACAGCGCGGCCTGCTCGTAGTGGGCCCGCCGCCAGGTCTCCAGGATCGGTGTGGTGTACGCGGCCGGTCGGTGCGGGGTGAACAGGAACGGCCCCAGCTCTCCACCCGGCCTCAGATGGGCATGGCGGACGGCGTCCTTGACGGCGGCGCGGTATTTCACCGCGTCGAACGCGAGGTCGGGACGTGCGGCCAGCCAGTCCCGCATGATCGCTCTCGTGCGCCGGTTGTTGACCTTGGCGCGGCGCAGTTCGCGGAACAGCCCGTACACCCGAGGCGGTGGCAGCAGGGCCAGCCGCCGGGCGATCAGGCGCCCCTCGGCGCGACGCTGGTCCGGATCCGCCTCCGCGGTCGTGGCCAGCAGGTTCAGGGCGATCAGTACGGCGTTGTGGTCGTTGACGTCCAGGGCGAGGGTGGCCGCGTACAGGTCGCGGTAGTTGCCCAGCAGGTAGCGGTGCAGGAAGTCCAGCGAGAGGCTCTGCTCGCCCGCACCCGAGTGGAACTCACGCTGGCCGGTGGAGGTGATCGCCGCGTTCACGAACAGCAGGACGTCGTCGGCGGCTATCAGATCCGCGATGGTCTCGCTGTGAGCGTTGATCTCCGTCTCCGGGTTGATCTGGGAGGCCGACCGGGGAATGGGGGCACGAACTGCGAATCATCGCTTCACAGGCGGGTTCCGGAAGTCGCACCGGAGTCCCGCGGTCGGCTCCGGAAGGATAACACCGGCAGATCTTCTTCCTCTGCCCTATTTTCCGCCGCCTGCGACGGTCGGCGGCCTTGGCGGTGCGCGAACGCGGCACGCCGGCCGGAACCGTCATGGGCCCTACCGGTTCACCCCGAGGACCGGGAGTCCCGGGCGTCGGGGAGCTCCGCGTACCCGGCTCTCAGTTCGCGATACAGGATCTTGCCCGTGGCGGTCCTGGGCATCTCCTCCTCGCGGATGATCGAAAGCGATCGCGGCCGTCTGTATCCGGCGATGCGGTCCTTGCACCAGCCCAGCAGTTCGTCGGGTGAGGATGACGAGCACAACACGGCGTCGCGCAGGATGACGACCGCGTGCACGCGTTCGCCCCATTTGGGGTCGGGGACGCCGATGACGGCCACGTCCTTCACCTTCGGATTGGAGCGGAGCAGTGCCTCCACCTCGGAGGGGTAGATGTTCTCTCCCCCGGAGATGATCATGTTGCTCTTGCGGTCGACGAGATAGATGTATCCGTCCGCGTCGCGGCGGGCCAGGTCGCCGACCGTGCAGTATTCGCCCCTGAACGCCTCCCGCGTCTTCTCCGGCAGCCGCCAGTAGCCGTCGAACGTGTGGGGGTTGCACGAGTACAACTCGCCGACGTCGCCGTCGGCGACCTCGTCGCCATCCGAGTCGAGCAGTCTGATGGGTGCCGAGCCGACGTATTCACGGCCGACCGAGCCGAGCTTGGTGAACTGCTCGCCGGGATGGAGCATCGTCACAAAGCCCGCCTCCGTCGACCCGTAGAGCTCGAACAGACCGGAGTTCCTGAAAAACTCCATGGTCTCCAGCTTCGTCTCGCGGGGTGCGGGCGCCGAGGAGATCATCAACTTGCTGACCCTGTCGACGTTGTGTTTCTCACGAACGGACGCGGGGAGATCGAGCATCATCACATAGTGCGTCGGCACGAGTGACGTGAAGGTCGCCCCGTCCTCGGCGAGCGTCCGCACCAGGTGTTCGGGATCGAGGCTGTTCCTGCTGTAGATCGAGCAGGCGGCCCCGCGGCAGGTGAAGGCGCTGAAGAAGTAGAGCGAGTTCGCGTGGAACATCGGCATCACCAGCAGCGCACTGTCGTCCCTGCGGAGGTTCAGCTCGATGTCCGTCGTGAAGGACAGCAGGGCGATGCCCCGGTGGCTGCGGATGGCGCCCTTGGGTTTCCCCGTCGTGCCGGAGGTGTACATCAGCGTCCATGGATCTTCGGGACGCACCGGGACGCGCGGCTCGCCGTCCCGGGCCGCGACCAGAAGATCCTCATAGCCCCGGTAGCCCGGCGGGCAGACGCTCCGGCCGAAATGGATGTAGTTCCGCGGTGCGATCGGGAGCTCGGACCGGATCTCCTCGACCGAGCCCACGAGGTCGTCCTGAACGATGAGGGCGGCGGCCTCGCAGTTCTCGACGATGTAGCGGATCTCCGGCCCGAGAAGACGGAAATTAATGGGAACGGCCACCAGGCCCGCCTTCGCGGTCGCGGCGTAGATCTCCGCCCACTCCAGGCAGTTGAAGGCGAGGACGGCCACCCGGTCGCCTTTTCGCAGGCCGAGCCCGAGAAGCGCATTGGCGAGCCGGCAGGAGCGTGCGTTCCACTGGAAGAACGTCATGGCTCTTTCCAGGTCGCGAACGCCGATCTTTTTCGGAAAGAACCTGGCGTTCGCCGTGAGAACTTCGCCGATATTGAGGAGATCACCCATGCGACCCTCCCGCGTTCGGATTCTCCCTGGTGCGCTCCGCAGACGGCAAAAACATCGTATCGCCGGGCCCCTTACGCCTTGCCGCGCTTTTACCTCCCAAAGCCCGGGCGGAACGCGAGGCCGGCAGTGGGATATCGGAGGAGACCGCCGCCCGGACAGGCGGAAAGCGGTGCCATAATGCCGACGGGAAAGCGATATCCGCTTGTCAAACGGATCGGCTTCCATTGGCGGTCCATATAATGATTGAGCGTCTTCCGTAAATTATGATCTTAGCCCTCCAATGTATCATGGAAGTCTGACCGACCGCAGATGACCAGTGGCGGAGTTGATCGGGTGGAGGCTGACATCAATGGCATTAACCGGTTCTGATCTGGTCGCACGCGCATTACAGAAAGAAGATGTCGACACTTTCTTCTACATTATGGGTGCGCCAATGTTGTCGGTTGAGTCCGCCGCCCTGGCGCTCGGCCTGCGGGGCGTCGACGTACGGCACGAGCAGGCCGCGGCGATGGCCGCCCACGCCTACGCGAGACTGCTCAACCGCCCCGGCGTCTGCATGGCGGCCTCGGGGCCCGGAACGACCAACCTGATCACCGGGGTCGCGCACGCGTTCGCCGACTGCACACCCGTGGTGGCGCTGGGTGGGTCCTCACCGGAGTCGCAGAGCCACAAGGGGACATTTCAGGAGATCGACCAGCTGGCGATGCTTGCACCCTGCACCAAGTGGTCTGATCGGGTTCACCGTCCCGAACGAATCCCCGAGCTCCTCGACCGGGCGATCCGCGAGGCGATGAGCGGGAAGCCCGGACCCGTCTATCTCGACCTGCCGGCCGACGTGCTGTTCGCGGAGGTCGACGAGGAGAGGGTCGAATGGCCCGCGCCCTGGGACCCGGCCGGGCGACCGCGTCCGGCCGCCGCTCCCGCCGAGGTCCGGGCACTCACCGACCTGCTCGCGGAGGCGGAGAGACCCGTCGTCGTGTCCGGCACGGGTGTCCTGTGGTCCGAGGCGGAGGCCGAGCTCCAGACGTTCGTCGAGGCTGCCGGAATCCCGTTCTACACGACGCCGCAGGGCCGGGGTGCGATCCCGGAAGATCACGAACTCTGCTACCTGACGGCTCGCTCCACGGCCTTCCGCGAAGCGGACCTGATCCTCATCGTCGGGACGCGCATGAACTACATCATCGGGCATGCCTCCCCGCCGCGGTTCGGCGCCGACGCGAAGATCGCCCGTATCGACATCAGCGCCGAGGAGATCGCGACCAGCCCCCGCCGACTGGACGTGGGTGTGGTCGCCGACGCGAGGACCGCCCTGACGCAGCTGACGGGCGCCATTCGCAGCCGCGTCACCCGGAAGAACTTCGCCGCCTGGCGCGACCGGTTGGCGGAGCAGAACAGATCCAAGCTCGCCGAACACGAAAGAACGCTCGCCGACGACGCCGTGCCGATCCATCCGCTCCGGCTCTGCCGCGAGCTACGTGATTTCATGGACCGCGAGGCCATTCTCTGCGTCGACGGCCAGGAAATCCTTAATTATGGCAGGCAGGTTATTCCAACCTACGTGCCACGACATCGATTGAATTCAGGAACATTCGGCACGATGGGCGTGGGTCTGCCGCTCGGCGTGGGTGCGAAGGTGGCCTGCCCGGACAGGCCGGTCATCGTGCTCCACGGGGATGGATCGTTCGGTATGAACGCGATGGAGTTCGACACCGCGGTCCGGTGCGAATTGCCGATCCTTGTTGTCATCAGCCTCAACGGCGGCTGGACGGGCGATCCCGGGAAAGAGCGGCCGGGGCGCGAGCTCGGCTACACCCGCTTCGACAAGATGGCGGAGGCGCTCGGCGGATACGGCGAATATGTCGAGAAGCCGGATGACATCCGACCGGCCCTGGAGCGCGCCATGGCCGAGGTCGACTCGGGCCGGCCGGCCCTCGTCAACGTCGTCACCGACTGGCGCGCCCGAGCCACCACAGCCGCATTCACTGAATACGTGACATAGTCTCGACCCTTTGTGGTCTTCGTATGGCCGGTTGACGCTGTGACCATGGCGATCGGCACCCGGCCGATCGCGGAGCCGAACTTCTCATCCCGGTAAGGGCGAGACAGGGCGGGCCGGTCGCTTGTAAGGTCGGCGTCATGACCTGGCGACATTGATCCACAATCAGAGGTCGAGGCGGGACACGCTGCCGCGGACCCCCGGAGATGCCGAGCATCCCGAGTCCGCACAGTCCCCGTGAAGAAGGACCTCATGAACATCTCTTTTCTCCGTGCGCCCGACACACGTGACGCGCGCGCGAAGCGCCTGGCCGCGACGTTCTACACTTATACCTTTTTCGACCAGTTCATCCTGCTCTACCCGTTCTACGCGCTGCTGTTCGTCGACACGGGTCTGTCGACCGCGGAGATCTCCTCACTCCTGGTGATCTGGTCGGTCACCGCCATCGTGACGGAGGTCCCCTCCGGAGTGTGGGCCGACGTCGTCTCGCGGCGCCGGTTGCTCGCCCTCGCGCCGCTGCTGGCCGCCACGGGCTTCGCCCTGTGGGTCGTGGCTCCCTCCTACTGGGTGTTCGCCGCGGGCTTCGTCCTGTGGGGCACCTCGGGGGCGCTGCAGTCGGGCGCGACGGAGGCGTTGGTCTACACCGAGCTCGACCGCCTGGGCGCCGCCGACCGCTACGCCGCGATCACCGGTCGCGCCCACGCGATCGCCACCGCCGCCGTCATGGCGTCCATGGCCGTGGCCGCCCCGCTGTTCGCCCTGGGCGGCTACCCGCTGGTCGGTGCCGCCAGCGTCCTGGCGTGCGTGCTCGCCACGGCGGTCGCGACGACCTTCCCCGAGCATCGCGAGCGGGCCGGGAAGAGCGAGGAGAGCGAGGAGGAGACGTCGCCGGGCGGCTACGCCGCGATCCTGCGAGACGGGCTGCGGGAGGTGCGCGCGCACCGGTCGATCCGGCGGGCGCTGCTGCTGGTGGCCGTGGTGACGGCCCTGTGGGGGGCACTGGAGGAGTACATTCCCCTGCTCGCGGTCGGCACCGGCGTCGCCGAGCACGTCGTTCCGCTTCTGGTGCTCCTCGTCTCCGCCGGAACCGCGGTCGGTGGCGTGCTCGCGGCGACCGGGCGGCGCTTCACGGACCGGGCACTCGCCGGAATCCTCGGATTCGGGGCGCTGGCGCTCGCCGCGGGGGCGGCCAGCGGGCTCGCGGTGGGATTTGTCGTCATCGCGGCGGCGTTCTGCGCCTTTCAGATGGCGAGTGTGCTGGCCGCCGTGCGGCTGCAGCAGAGCATCACGGGACCGGCCCGCGCGACCGTGACCTCGCTGGCGGGGCTGGGCGTCGACGTGATCGCCATCCTCTTCTACGGCGGCTACGCCGCGGCCTCGACGGTGACCGGGAACGCCACGATCTTCGCCGTCTCCGCGGTGCCGTACGCCGTTGTCGCCCTCGTCCTGTTTTTCGGAGGGTTCCGTTCGCGGAGAACGGCCGCCCGCACCGATCTCGGCGACTCGCGGATAGAGGTGAACCACACCGATCTCGGCGGCTCGCAGAAGGCGGCGGACCGTACCGATCTCGGCGGCCCGCAGAGGGCGGCGGACCGTACCGATCTCGGCGACCCGCAGATGGGGGTGAACCGTACCGATCTAGGCGGCCCGTGAACGGGGACCGCGTGCACAGGTCGCGGAGGCCCGTGAGCGGGGAGCGGATCGCACCGATCTCAGCGCCCGTGAACGGAGACGGACCGCGTCGATCTCAGTGGCCCGCGAACCGGGGCAGGCCGAGTTCGGCGAAGATCGGGCGGTGATCGGTGTCCGGCAGGGCGTGGACGCCGAAGGCCTTGATCGCCATCCGTGAGTCGGCCAGCACATGATCGATCGTCACACCGGGAACGGATTCCCAGCGCTGCTGCGGCCAGGTGGCCGTCAGGCCGTTCCCGGTGGCGTCGGCCGCGTCGTGATAGCCGCTGCCGAGCAGGTCGTTCATCGGGCTGTGGTCGAGGGTGGCGTTGCAGGGCGGCGGGCGCTCGTCAGAGGCTCGCCACAGAACGGCGGGGCCCCCTTCGTCAGGGATTCTGCCTCAGGGCGGGACCCCGTTCCGTCGGAGGTTCTGCCTCAGAGCGGCGGGGCCCCGCTCCATCAAGAGGCCCCGCCTCAGGACCAGAGGCCCCGTCTCAGGACGCGGGGCGCTCGCCGGAGGCTCCGGGGAGGTCGTAGACCTGGGCGACCAGCTCGTAGGAGCGGATCCGGTCCGCAGGGCTGTGAACCATCGTGGTGATCATCAGCTCGTCGACCCCGGTGCGCTTGCGCAACTCCTCCAGCCCGTCCCGCACCTCGGCGGCGTCGCCGTACACCACGTTGGACAGGTAGTCGCGGAGGAAGTCCTCCTCGATCGAGCTGTACTGGTAGGCCTCGGCCTCTTCCGGCGTGGGAACCGGCTGGGGAGCTCCACGGCGCAGGCGGATCATGGACAGCCCTCCCGAGCGGGCCATGCGGAGCGCCTGCTCGGACGTGTCCGCGGCGACGGCGGAGACACCGATCATCGAGTACGGCCGGTCGAGCACGTTGGAGGGCTGGAAGGACGACCGGTACAGATCCAGGGCGGGAACGGTGTTGGCCGCGCTGAAGTGATGGGCGAACGCGAACGGCAGGCCGAGCATGCCGGCGAGCTGGGCGCTGAAGCCGCTGGAGCCCAGAAGCCAGATCGGCGGGCGTCCCGACTCGGGCGAACGGGGGGTGGCGACGACCCTCTCCAGCTGATGGCCCGGGGGGAACGCGCCGTCCAGGAAGGCGGTCAGCTCGGCCAGCTGCTGGGGGAAGTCGTCGGCGTCCTGGCCGTGCCGGCGCAGCGCCCGCATCGTGGCGGGATCGGTCCCGGGGGCCCGGCCGAGCCCGAGGTCGATGCGGCCGGGATGCAGCGCGTGCAGGGTGCCGAACTGCTCGGCGATGATCAACGGAGCGTGGTTGGGAAGCATCACGCCACCCGACCCCAGCCGGATGCTCTTGGTCGCGGCCGCCAGATGGGCGATCAGCACCGCGGGGGAGGAGCTGGCCACGGAAGGCATGCCGTGGTGCTCGGCCACCCAGATCCGGTGGTATCCCCACTCCTCCGCTCGCCTGGCGAGCTCGGTGCTCGCCTTCAGGGTCTCGGTGGGGGTCACTCCGGCACCGACCACGGCCAGTTCGAGGATCGACAGGGGAACCTCGGCGGAGCCGCGAATCACGCCGCGGATATTGTCTTCAGCCATAACCAGGGCAACCTGGCTAAGCGGAGCTTTATTTCCGCTTAGCCGGGCCGCAGGTACGACCCGGTACCCGGCCTCGGGTGACCTGCGGGTCCTCCCGGATAATCGACGGTATGAGCCAGGAACTGACGTATCCGGATCCGCCTACGCCTGCCTTCCTCTTCGACCTCGACGGTACGCTGATCGACAGCGTCTACCAGCACGTGATCGCCTGGCGCTCCGCGCTGGCCGGGCTGGGCATCGACCTGTCGGTCTGGCGCATCCACCGGCGGATCGGGATGAGCGGCGGACTGTTCGTCACCGCCCTGCTCCGGGAGACGGGCCTGTCGCTGGACCAGGGGCAGATCAAGGAGCTGCAGAAGGCACACGCCTCCGCCTACGCCGAGCAGGCCGACTCGGTGCGGCCCCTGCCCGGGGCGATCGAGCTGCTCTCGGAGCTGACCGCCCGCGGGGTGCCGTGGGCGATCGCCACGAGCGGCCGCGCCGCCACGGCGCGCCTCGCGCTCGGCATGCTCAAGCTTCCGGAGGACACCCCGATGATCACCCGCGATCAGGTGCGCCATGCCAAGCCCGACCCTGACCTCTTCCTCGCCGGGGCCGCCCTGCTCAAGGTCGACCCGAGGTTCGCGATGGTCGTCGGGGACAGCGTGTGGGACCTGCTGGCCGCACGCCGGGCCGGTTCGCTGGGGATCGGCCTGCTGTCCGGCGGCTACGGCCGCGACGAACTGGAGCGCGCCGGTGCCTTCCGGGTCTACGCCGACCCCGCCGACATGCTCGACCGCCTCTACGAACTCGGCGTCCGCAAGGCCGGCAGCGAGGACTAGGCATTTGGGGACCAGGCATCAACGGGCCGGCCGGGGGTCAGGTCACGTCACACCCGAACGCGGTGATGCCGCTTCGGGCACGGCTCGTCCGGCGGTGACCGTCAGCACCATGAGGGTCGCGATCACTCCACCGAGCACCATGACGGTCGAGGGGGAGGCGGCGTCCACCACGACGCCTCCGAGCAGGGCTCCAATGGCGATGGTGGCCTGGAAGGATGAGGTGAAGAGGATGGAGGCCGCCTCCGGCGAGTGGGGGGCCGAGGTGGAGAACCAGGTCTGCGAGCAGACCGGGACGGCGCCATAGGCCAGCCCCCACACGATGAGCAGCACGATCGCGCCGAGATCTCCCCCGCCGAGGACCGGAAGCAGCAGGGTCGCGCCGGCGAGCATGCAGCCACCGACGACAAACGTGGCCCGCAGACTACGTGTCACCGTCATGCCCGCGATGAAATTGCCGACGATGCCGGCGACGCCGTACGCGAGCAGGAATGTGGTGATCAGACCGGGGCTTACCCGGGTGACCTGCTGCAGGAAAGGAGTCACGTAGGTATAGGTCCCGAAATGGGCCAGAACTATGAGAAACGTCAGAACCAGCCCGACCCGGACGCCGGCACTGCGGAACAGGTCGCCAAGAACCTTCAACCGCGTCACCTGGACGGCGGGCAGCGGCGGCACCAGCACGATCAGCGCGAGGAACACCCCCACCGTCATCACCCCCATGACGACGAAGGCCGTCCGCCAGCCCGCGAGGTGCCCGATGAGGGTGCCCGCGGGTACACCGAGTACGGATCCCAGCGGGACGGCGGAGAAGATCACCGCGGTCGCCGTGCCGACCCGCTCCGTTCGCACCAGCCGTACGGCGAGGCCGGCGCCGATCGACCAGAAACCGCCGATGACCAGCCCGACCAGAACGCGGGAGATCATCATGACCCAGTAGGCCGGAGCGGCGGCCGCGAGGAAGTTCGCGATGGCCAGAAGGAGCATCAGGGCGCACAGCATCAGGCGCCGGTCGAGTCGCCCGGTCGCGACGGTGACCGCCGGGGCGGCGATCGCGGCCAGGATGCCGGGGGTCGTCATCATCAGGCCCGCCGCACCGTCGGAGATGTCGAAACCGGACCCGATGGACGTCAGCAGGCCGATCGGCAGGATCTCCGCGGTGACGATCGAGAAGATCCCCAGCATCACGGAGACGACGGCCAGCCAGCCGATCAGCGGTGATCGTGCCGGTACGGCGGAGGCGGCGGTGGGGAGAGTGGTTGTGGGCACGCGCCCAGTCCAGCAGCGATCACGACCGGGGGCTGGCGGGTTTGAGACCTCACCGTCGGATCCCGGAGCGGGCGGTCCTGGACCCAACGCCGACCGGGTGCGTCAGCGCTGGTCCTCGCCGGGGGACCCGCTCCGTTACGAGGTTACGAGCCGGCCGCCGAGGCGTGGGCGGGCGGGGCGATGTAGAGGCGGTGGCCGACGCTGAGCCGCTGGGCGGTGGCGATGAGCTCGGCGGTCAGCTCGGGGAGCCGGTCGTCGCCCAGCCGTACGGCGGGGCCCTGGATGGCCAGGGCGGCCAGCACGTTTCCGTGGCCGTCGCGGATCGGCACGGCGACGGCCCGCACACCGACGATGCGCTCTTCGTGGTTGACGGCGCTGCCGCGGGCACGGATGAGGTCCAGCTCGGCGTCCAGCCCCGCGCGGGTGGTGATCGTGGCGTCGGTGTAGCGGGCGAACGGCTCCTCCATGCCCACCCGGGGGTCACCGAAGGCCAGGAGCGCCTTGCCCATCGCGCACACGTGGATCGGGTTGCGCTGGCCGGGCTCCTGCTCGTAGCGGAGCGGCTGCCGGGACGGGACCTGGAGCAGCACGGCCACCTCGTCGCCGATCCGCACCCCCAGGTTGACGGCCTCCCCGGTCAGGTCGCGGAGCCGTTCCAGCTCCGGGAGCATCGTGGTCGCGCCGAGCCGCTCCAGGGCCAGGCGGCCCAGCGTGGCGGTGGTGATGCCGAGGTGGTAGCGCTCGGTGACGGGATCCTGGCCGAGCATCCCCGCGGAGTGCAGCGCGCGGATGATGCGGTGCGCGGTGCTGACCGACAGGTGGAGCCGTTGCGCCATCTCGGTGGGGGAGAGGGTCGCCGACCGCTCGAACGCGCGCAGGACCGCGATGGCGCGTTCGATCGCCTGGGTGCCCCTGCGGGTGGCGTCTTCCAGCTTCGGCTTCATCAGATCCACCCGTCCACCTTACGATGAAAACCTATTTCCTACACTCTTGACGGGTTTTTAGGGGATTACTACTATGTGGAATAAAGATCTTGCCATGTGGGATCTAACTCGTTCCCGTGAGAGGACCCCGTCATGTCTGTCCGTCGGCTTCTGCGACCACTGGCCCTGCTCTTATCGGTTGTTCTCGCGCTGACCGCCTGCGGTGGCGGCACCCAGTCGGCCACCCCCGGAGATCGGAGCGAGGGAGGGACACTCAAATGGGGCTGGACTCTTCCCACAACGTGGGATCCGGTCACCTCCAGCGCCGGTAACGATGTCAACGCTCTCTCCCTGGTCTACGCCGCCATCACGCGCCTGGACGACAAGGGCGGCGCCGTCGCGGGCCTGGCGAGCGGCTGGAAGTACGGCGACGGCGGCAAGAGCGTCACCTTCACCCTCAGGGCCGGGCTGACCTTCTCCGACGGCTCCCCGCTGGACGCCACCGCCGTGCGCAAGAGCATCCTGCGCGGCCGGGACCAGAAGGACTCGCTGATCGCCTCGCAGCTCCACGGCGTGACGGACGTCAAGGTCGTCTCGCCCACCGAGTTCGAGGTCCTGCTCGACCGCTCCGACTACCAGGTCCCCAACCTGTTCGCCGGCAAGACCGGCATGGTCGTCAACCCCCGGGCCTTCGAGGCGGACGCCAAGGCCGTCAGCACCAAGCCCGCCGGCGCCGGGCCGTTCACCCTCGTCCAGCTCGTGCCGGGGTCGCACGCCAACCTGGACCGCAACCCGTCCTACTACGACGTCGCCAACATCCACCTGGCCAAGTTCGAGCTGAAGACGATCTCCGAGCCCGCCACGGTGGTCGCCGGGCTCCAGTCCGGCCAGTTCGACGTGGCGCTGCTGCCCGCCGCCCAGATCGACGCGGCCAAGGCGGCCGGGCTGGAGGTCGACCTCATCCCGTCGCTCACCGTCCGGGTCCTCGACGTGAACAACAAGATCCCCCCGTTCGACAACCCCAAGGTGACCGAGGCCCTGAAGTACGCGGTGGACAGGAAGGCCCTGCTCGAGACCACCGGCTTCGGGGTGGGCGAGGTCAACGTCCAGCCGTTCCCCAAGGGTCACGCCGGCTACAACCCCGAGCTGGAGAACCTCTACCCCTACGACCCCGCCAAGGCCAAACAACTCCTCGCCGAGGCGGGATTCCCCGGCGGCATCGACATCCCGCTGACCACCTCGGACCCCGAGGGCCTGCCCGAGCAGGTGCAGGAGCAGCTCAAGGCCGCCGGGATCAGGGCCACCATCAAGCTCATCGCCCCGGCGCAGCACACCCAGCTCGTCTACGTCCGGCACAACGTGGCCCTCGCCCCCGACGGGTTCGTCGGCCGCGAGTCGCCGCTGCAGGCGCTCGGCGTCGTCTACGGGCCCGAGGGCCTGATGAACCCCGGCCGCAACACGCCCAAGGCCCTGCTGGAGCAGTTCGACAAGATCCGCACCACGCCGCTGGACGACCCCGGTTATGCCAAGGCGATCCAGGACGCGACCGCCATCGGCGTCAGGGAACTGCCCAACGTCTGGCTGTTCAGCACGCCCCGGATCTTCGCCCGCAACCCCAAGGTGAGCGCGCTGCCGACGAACTTCGCCGTGCAGCGCTTCGACGGCGTCAAGGTGGCGACCCCATGACGTCGCTGCAGACGCGCGCCGCGACCGTGGAAGCCCGCGGAGCCCCCGGCAGAGTCCCTACGGCCCGCCGCCCCCGCCGGTGGCGGGGATGGGCGGGAGGGGCCGCCGCCCTGGCGGTGGTCGCGCTCGCCTCCACCTTCATCACCTACGGTCTGGGCGCGCTCGGCGACGCCAACCCGGCGGCCGCCGTACTGGGGGAGACCGCCACTCCGGCCGACATCGCCAGGATGAGCCACGAGTTCGGGCTCGACCGCCCGTTCCTGGAGCAGTACGTCACCTGGCTGGGCCACGCGCTCACCGGCGACCTGGGCCGCTCCTGGTTCACCCAGATCCCGGTCGCCGAGAGCATCGCCGAACGCCTCCCCGTGGACCTGTCGATCACCGGCCTGGCCGTGCTCATCGCGGTCCTGGCCGGCGGCGCGGCGGGCATCGGCGCGGCGGTGAGCAACGGCGGCAGGTTCGACCGGATCGTGACCGCCGTCTGCGCGCTCGCCTCCACGCTGCCCGCGTTCGTCGCCGGCATCGGGCTGATCGTGGTGTTCGCCGTGATCGTTCCGGTGTTCCCCTCCGGTGGATACGTGCCGCCCGGCGAGGACCCCGTCCAGTGGCTGCGGCTGATCACCCTCCCGGCGGTCGCACTCAGCCTCGACACCGCCGCCGACCTGGCCAGGCAGCTGCGCACCGGCCTGGTGGCCGCGCTGCGGGAGAACTACGTGACCGGCGCGGTGGTCCGGGGGCTCCCCGCCAGGCGGGTGCTGCTGCGGCACGCGCTGCGCAACGCCGCCGGTCCGGCGATCACCGTACTCGGGGTGCACATCCCCCGCCTGATCGGCGGCGCGGTGGTGACCGAGGCCGTGTTCGCCCTGCCGGGCCTGGGCCAGCTGACCGGTGAGGCGGCGCTCAAGCACGATGTCCCGGTGGTCCAGGGCGCGCTGCTGGCCACCATCGCGCTGGTGCTCGTCTCCAACCTCGTGGTCAACGGGGTCGTCGCCAGGCTGCGAGGTGCGCGATGACCTCCTTCTCCCGCGCGTGGCGGCTGCCCTCGGTCAAGCTGTCCCTGGGAATCCTCGCCGTCGTGCTCCTGGTCGCCGTGTTCGGCGGCTGGCTCGCCCCCTACGACCCGATCGCGCAGAACCCGCGGCTCCGCCTGCTGGGGCCGTCGGGCGAGCACCTGCTCGGCACCGACTACCTCGGCCGCGACGTGCTCAGCCGCCTCCTCGCGGGCGCCGGCCTGTCGATCGCCGGCGCGGTCGAGGCGGTCGCCGTCGGGCTGGTCCTGGGCGCGGTCCCCGGTCTCGCCTCGATCTTCTTCGGCAGGGGCTTCGAGTGGGCGACGGCGCGGGTGGCGGACGCGCTGCTCACGCTGCCGTTTGTCATCTTCGCCATCGCCGTGGCCGGGATCGTCGGCAACGGCCTGCACCAGGCGATGGCCGCCATCGGCCTGCTGCTCGCGCCGGTGTTCTACCGGGTCACCCGTACGGCGGCGCTGAGCTTCACCCGAGCCCAGTACGTCGAGGCGGCCGAACTGCTGGGCGCGTCCCGATCCCGGATCCTGCGCACCCACATCGTGGGCAAGGTGCTGCCCACGATCGCGGTGACCGCGGCCGGCGCGTCCGCGGCGGCCCTGCTGGTCGTCTCCTCCCTCTCCTTCCTCGGCATCGGCGTCGAACCTCCGGCTCCCACCTGGGGCGGGATGCTGGCCAGCGACCTGGGATACCTCCACCAGAGGCCGCTGGCCCCGCTTGCGCCCGCCCTCGTGATCATGATCACCGTGGGCGCGCTCAACGCCCTCGCCGACGCCGTCCGCGACACGACAGGCCTCCACACCGAGAGCGAGGAGCTCCATGTTCGCTGAAGCACCGGCCGAAGCACCGCAAGCACCGGAAGCCCCGAAAGCGCTGCTGAGCGTGCGCGACCTGCGCGTGACCGTCTCCGCGGGCCGGGCGGAGGCCGTCCGAGGGGTCTCCTTCGAGGTGGCGCCCGGGGAGGCCGTCGGCCTGGTCGGCGAGTCGGGCAGCGGCAAGACCCTGACCTGCCGCGCGGTCCTCGGCGCGCTGGCCCCCGGATGCGCGGTGAGTTCCGGGGAGATCGAATTCGGCGGCCACGACCTGAACCGGGCGAACCGCCGGGAGTGGCTCGCGATCCGGGGCGGCAGGATCGGCGCGGTCTTCCAGGACCCCGCCTCCTACCTGAACCCGTCGCTGCCGGTCGGCGACCAGCTCTCCGAGGTGCTCCGGGTCAAGCTCGGACTCGGGCGGCGCGAGGCCCGCGAACGCGCCGTCGAGCTGCTCACCGCCATGGGCCTGAACGCCCCGGCCCGGGTCTACGGCCAGTATCCGCACGAGCTGTCGGGCGGCATGCTGCAGCGCGTCCTGATCGCCGTCGCGGTCTCCTGCGACCCCGAGCTACTGATCGCCGACGAGGCCACCACCGCGCTCGACGTGACCGTGCAGGCCGAGGTCCTCGAACTCCTCGCCCGCCTCCGCGCCGAGCGCGGCCTGTCGATCGTGTGCGTCTCCCACGACCTGGCCGTGATCGCGGCCCTGTGCGACCGGATCGTCGTCTTCTACGGCGGTGAGATCGTCGAGTCGGGCCCCACCGAGGAGGTGCTGGCCAACCCCCGGCACCCCTACACCGAGGCCCTGCTCCGGGTCGCCTCGGTCGGCGACTGGGGCCGGCGCACCCTGGAGGTCATCCCCGGCCAGCCGCCACCCGCCGGCGCGGACCTGCCGGGCTGCCGCTTCGCCGCCCGCTGCGCCCTCGCCGTCGACGCCTGCTCGTCGGCCCCGATTCCCCTCGGCGTCCACCCCGACGGCCGCGAGGTCCGTTGCCTCCGGGCGGGGACGGCGGGAGAGGGCCGGCCCGAGGACTCCTCCGGAGGGGTTCGGCCCGAGGACGCCTTCCTCACCGACGCCCCCTCGACCGGCACGTCTTCCGGTACGGCGGGGCGTGACGCGGTGGCCGTCGGCGCCGAGACACGGGGGGTGGTCCGATGAGCGCGCCGTTGCTGGCCGTGCGGGGCGTGAACGTGTCGCTCGGCAGGCCCGCCGTGCCGATCCTGCGGGAGGTCGACCTCACGGTCCGGGCCGGGGAGATCGTCGGGATCGTGGGGGAGACCGGCTCGGGAAAGACGACCCTGGCCAGGACCGTCGTCGGACTCGTCCGCCCGGACACGGGCTCCGTGGAGGTGGAGGGGACCGAGATCTCCTCGCTCAGAGGGAAGGCGCTGCGGGCGCATCGCCGTACGGGCACGGTGCGGTTCGTCTTCCAGGATCCGCTGCGCTCGCTCGACCCCGACCACGACGTGGAGACCGTCATCGCCGAGGGCCTGGCCGTGCGGGGGGTCCCCCCGGTGGAGCGCGCGGCGAAGGTGCGGGCGGCGCTGGAGCTCGTCGGCCTGGACCCGGAACTCCTGGGCAGGACGCCCGGCCAGATCTCCGGCGGGCAGCGTCAGCGCGTCTCGATCGCCCGCGCGATCGTGTGCGAGCCGTCGCTGCTGATCTGCGACGAGCCGGTCAGCGCACTGGACGCCTCCAACCGCAACCACATCCTGCGCCTCCTGGACGACCTGCGCGACCGGCTCGGCGTCGGCGTGGTCGTCATCTCCCACGACCTCAGCTCCCTGGCGGGCGTCGCCGACCGGGTCGCGGTCCTCTACCGGGGCCGGATCGTCGAGGAGGGGCCCATCGGCGAGGTCTTCGACGACCCCCGCCACCCCTATACCGCCCTGCTGGTCGCCTCCGCCCCCCGCGTCACCGGCACCGCCCGCCACCCCCTCCACCGGCTCCGGGCGGTCTCGACCGGGGCCACGGACGGGTGCGTCTTCGCCCATCGCTGCCCGTTCGCCACCGAGGCCTGCTCGGTCGTGCCCCTGCCGGTCGTCCGGGACGGCCGTACGGCCGCCTGCCACCACACCGGCACCTGGCCCGGACAGGCCGGCATCGACCCCACGACGGAAGGAGCCCGGCCATGGTCGAGTTCGTCGGTCTCGTGAGCACCCGGGAGAGCCGGATCGCCCACGGGCGATCCGTCCACCCCGATCGCACGCGTAAACCCGCCGGGGTCCATTTCGGCCCGACCCGCCCCGCCGCCCACGACAACCTCGTTCTCCGATCCGTTCTGAGCTAGGGAGCATTCACATGTCCATCGAGATTCTCGGCATGGTAGGCACCAAGGAGTTCTCCGAGACCCATGGGTCCTTCCTCGACGGCCCGCCCATCGACCCGCCCTACCTGACCAGGTTCGCCCGCGCCCACGAGGAGGCGGGGTTCGACCGGGTGCTGATCGGCTACGGCGCGTCCTCGCCCGACGGGTTCGCCGTCGCCGCCTCGGTCCTGAACACGACCGAGCGGCTGAGCGTGCTGATCGCGCACCGCCCCGGCTTCGTGACCCCGACGCTGGTGGCCAGGAAGCTCGCCACCCTGGACCAGCTCACCGGCGGAGGCAGGGTCGCCATCCACCACATCACCGGCGGCGACGAGGCCGACCAGCGCCGCGACGGCGACTTCCTCGACCACGACGCCCGCTACCGGCGCACGGGCGAGTTCATGGCCGTGCTGCGCCGTACGCTCACCTCGGCGGAACCCTTCGACCACGAGGGCGAGTTCTACCGGTTCGAGGGCGCCTACAGCTCGGTCAGGGCCGATATCCCGCTCTACTTCGGCGGAGCCTCCCCGGCGGCCGTCCAGGTCGGCGGCGAGCAGGCCGACGTCTACATGCTCTGGGGCGAGCCGCTGGCCCAGACCGCCGAGCGCATCGAGCAGGTCCGGGCGGAGGCGGCCAGGCACGGGCGGGAGATCACCTTCAGCCTGTCCACCCGCCCCATCGTCGCCGCCACCGAGGCCGAGGCGTGGGAACGGGCCGAGCGGATCAGGGCGGCGACCGCCGAGCGGGTCGGCGGCGGCGCGTGGAGCTGGGGCAAGGGCCGCGGCGAGTCCACCTCCGTCGGGGCCGCCAGGCTCCAGGAGCAGGGGGCGGGCCAGGAGGTGCACGATGAGCGGCTCTGGTACGGCGTGACCAACCTGACCGGCCCCGGCGGCAACTCCACGGCCGTGGTCGGCACCGCCGAGCAGGTCGCGGAGGCACTGCTGAAGTATCGCGACCTCGGCGTCACGACCTTCCTCATCCGCGGCTTCGAGCCCGTGGACGACGTCGTGCAGTGGGGTGAGGAGCTGGTCCCGCTGCTCCGGCAGGGCGCTGTCCGGCGCGAACCCGCGAGCGTCGGCGCGTGAACACACCCATCACGTCGCGCCGGGGCGCCTGCCACGTCACCCCCGAAGGCGAGCGGGTCGGGATCGCCCCCCACCCGGCCGACCTCGATTCCTCGCCTTCGCTCGGC
The DNA here is from genome assembly GCF_900188345.1 of Streptosporangium subroseum. Classification (GTDB taxonomy): domain Bacteria; phylum Actinomycetota; class Actinomycetes; order Streptosporangiales; family Streptosporangiaceae; genus Streptosporangium; species Streptosporangium subroseum. The sequence goes on from NZ_FZOD01000009.1 coordinate 74,624, forward strand.
AACGTCGCGGGAACGCCGCCGCGGGCCGTACATCGCGCAGAGGAGGGCGGCCGATGAGCGCCGAGGCGATCGACGGCGGCGAACAGCCGCGTGACGTCTTCCTGGCCGCCTTCCGCAGGCACGCCGCCGGGGTCGCCGTCGTCACGGCCCCGGGGCCCGTCGGATTCACCGCGACCTCGCTGACCTCGATGTCGCTCGATCCGCCGCTGCTGTCGTTCGGCATCTCGGTCGGCTCGTCGAGCTGGCCGGCGATCCGCGACGCGAACGGGTTCGTCGTCCACATCCTCGCGGACGGCCAGCGGGACGTGGCCGAGCTGTTCGCCAGGAAGGGGGCGGACAGGTTCGGCGACCGGGAACGCTGGGAATCCCTCCCCACGGGAGAGCCGCTCCTGTACGGCACGGCCGCGTGGATGCTCTGCCGCATCCAGGAGCGGTTCATCGCGGGAGACCACCGGCTGATCGTCGGCCGGGTCGTGGAGGGCCACGCCGACTCGGCCCACCCCCCGCTGCTGTACCACGATGGAGACTTCGGTGTGCTCGCGCCGCACCCCTCCAACAAGACCAGGAGATCCTGATGCCGATCACCATTCCCGAGGACCCGTTCCACCGGCGACTGCACCACATCGCGCCCGGTGGGCTCACCTCGGAGACCGCCCAGACCGGTGGCATGCACCGCCGCGCGGCGATCAGCGGCAAGACCGTCGGATCCAGCCGCCTGTGGATGGGCCAGACCCACGTCGCCCCGGCCACCTCCTCGGCCAACCATCACCACGGCGAGTCCGAGACCGCCATCTACGTGGTCAGCGGCACCCCGTCGTTCGTCTTCGTCGACATCGAGAGGGAGGAACCCGTGGAGGTGCGCATCGACACCAAGCCGGGCGACTACATCTTCGTGCCGCCCTACGTTCCGCACCGCGAGGAGAACCCCGACCCCGACCTGGAGGCGATCGTGGTGATCGCCCGCAGCACCCAGGACGCCATCGTGGTCAACCTCGACGAGCTGACCTGGAACGGCCCGGTCCTGACGTCGCGGTGAGGAGGACCTGAGGATTCTCGGACCTGCCCGTTCTGACATCGCGGTGACCGGCGGGGGTGACGACCCGGATCGGCCCGGTCCGGGCGTCGCGGTGACGGGGACCCGAAGTTCCCGGACCGGGGTCGGAGGCGGCAGATGCCGCCTCCGCAGGGCCCCTCGTCCTACTCGCCGTACTTCTTGGCGTACAGCGTGATCTTCGTGTCGGTCGAGACCTCCTGGCCGGCGGCCGGATCCTGCTCGGTGATCACCCAGTTGCGGTCAAGGATCTGGAACCGGTTCTGGCCGGTGGCGTCCTTGTCGTCCAGGAGGTAGAAGCCCACGGTCTGCAGGGTGTTCTGCCCGTCCTGCAGATTCAGGCCGACCACGTTGGGCAGCGTCTTCGTCTCCGGATCGGGCTCGGCGACCTTCGAGGGTTTCGCCGTGGCGTCATTCGCGGCCGTGGCGGTGGCCGGAGACGCGAGGACGGTCGCGGCCGGGGCGGCGGCGTCCGCGCCGCCCCCGCATCCGATGAGCACGGCGCTGAACACGGTGGCGGAGAGGGCGGAGAGTAGGCGGCTGACCTGCATCGAAGATCTCCCGGGGTGAGGGAACGGACGGACAGGAGACGTACCCCGATCGCTCTGCGTTTATCTAAAGTAACTCTCCGCTATTTACCTTGTCGCTTCCAAGATTCTTGCCGGTCGGCCAACGCCGATTTCCCCTCCCTGACGACCCCGGCGGTCGTGCCGCGGGGCCCGGCGCTGACACGGTGGGCCGGGAATCAGATCATCGGGAATTACCGGAGCCGCGTGGTGAATCGGTCCGGTAACCACCCCGAAATTCGAGCTATGTGAAATATCGGGCAAATATCCGGCTGTGTGAAACCTCAGCCTTGACCGCCGCCGGTGGCCGAACCAACGATCGAATGACAACCTTCGGCGGCCGGGGAGTGACGATGAAAGCCGTACGAGTACACGAGTACAACAAGCGGCCGGTCGTCGAGGACGTCCCGGACCCCAAGGTCAGCGAGCCGCTGGACGTGCTGGTCGAGGTCGGCGGGGCCGGCCTGTGCCGTACGGACCTGCACATCGTCGAAGGCCAGTGGGCCGAGAAGTCCGGGGTGACCCTGCCGTACACGATCGGGCACGAGAACGCCGGCTGGGTGCGGGAGGTCGGCTCGGCCGTGACGAACGTCGAGCCCGGTGACGCGGTCATCCTGCACCCGGTCGCCACCTGCGGACTGTGCCGGGCGTGCCGCGCGGGCGACGACGTGCACTGCGCCGACTCGAAGCTTCCCGGTATCGACACCGACGGAGGCATGGCCGAGCTGCTGCTCACCAACGCCCGGACCGTGGTCAAGCTGGATCCCTCCCTGCGGCCCGTGGACGTCGCCGCACTGGCCGACGCGGGCCTCACCGCCTACCACGCGGTCCGCAAGGCGGTGCCGCTGCTCTATCCGGGCACGCGGGTCGTGGTGATCGGCGCCGGTGGGCTGGGCCACATCGGCGTGCAGTGCCTGGCCGCGATGGTGCCCGCCGAGATCATCGTCGTCGACCGGTCACCGGCCGCGCTCGAACTCTCCAGGGAGCTGGGCGCCACGCACACCGTTCAGGCCGACGGCGGGCAGGTCGACGCGGTCGCCGACCTCACCGGCGGGGAGGGCGCGCACGTGGTGCTGGACTTCGTCGGTGAAGGGGGCGCCGAAGCCGAGGGCGTGAGAATGCTGCGCCGCGCGGGCTCGTACTTCGTGATCGGCTACGGCGGACGCATCGAGATCCCCACCATCGACATCATCTCCAGCGAGATCAACGTGATCGGCAACCTCATCGGTTCCTACAACGACCTGGACGAGCTGATGGCCCTCACGGCGCAGGGGAAGGTCAGTCTGCACACCAAGACGTATCCCTTGGAAGCCGTCAACGACGCCATGGACGACCTGGAGAGCGGTCGCCTGCGGGGCCGCGGAATCCTCGTACCGTCAAGGAGTTGAGATGTACGAAAAGGACGGTCAGAAATACTTCATCGTCGACGGGCACATCCATTTCTGGGACGCCAGACCGTCGAACCAGGCCAATCGCTATGGAGAGGGCTTCATCAACTGCTTCTACGACTACCACCGCAATCTCTCGCCGGAGTCGGAGGTCTGGTCGCTGGAGGATTTCTGGCGGCAGAGCGAGGAACGGGTCCTGCACGATCTGTTCGAGGTCGGTTACGTGGACAAGGCGATCTTCCAGCCGACCTACCTCACCGACTTCTACGTGAACGGTTTCAACACCACCGAGCAGGACGGGGCGCTCGCGGAGAAGCATCCGGACAGGTTCATCGTGAACGGGTCATGGGATCCGCGCGACGGCGAGGAGGGGCTCGACAAGCTCGAGGCGCTGGCCGAACGCTGGAACCTCAAAGGCGTCAAGCTCTACACCGCCGAGTGGAAGGGCGCGTCGAAGGGCTGGAAACTGTCCGACCCGTGGTCCTACCGGTACCTCGAAAAATGCCATGAGCTCGGGATCCGCAACATCCACGTCCACAAGGGACCGACGATCTACCCGCTCAACCGGGACGCGTTCGACGTGGCCGATGTGGACGAGGTCGCGACCGCGTTCCCGGAGCTGACGTTTGTCGTCGAGCACTGCGGGCTGCCCAGACTGGAGGACTTCTGCTGGATCGCCACGCAGGAGCCCAACGTCTACGCCGGCCTCGCGGTCGTGTTGCCGTTCATTCACACCAGGCCGCGCTACTTCGCCCAGATCCTCGGCGAGCTGCTGTACTGGCTCGACGAGAACCGGCTCACCTTCGCCAGCGACTACGCGATCTGGACGCCCAAGTGGCTCATCGAACGGTTCGTGGACTTCCAGATCCCGGAGGACATGCGCGGGGAGTACGGCGAGATCACCACCGCGGTGAAGAAGAAGATCCTGGGTCTCAATGTCGCCCGGCTCTACGACATCCCGGTGCCGCCCGGGCTGGAGGTCGCGGACGCCCATGTGGGCAGCGGCGAGCCCGTCGGATCCGGGCCGAAGAGGCCGGCATGAGCGTGTCGTCTCCCGGCCGTGACGGGGTCGTCGAAGGCGTGTCGTCTCCTGGCCGAGGCGGGGTCGTCGAAGGCACCGGCATGAGCACGCTGTTTCCCGGTCGCGACGGGTTCGTCGCAGGCGCCGGCATGAGCATGTTGTCTCCCGGTCGCGGCGGGGTCGTCGAAAGCGCCGGCACGAGCGTGCCGCCTCCCGGCCGCGACGGGATATGGGACGCGTTGGCGACCGTGCGGGATCCGGAGCTGGACGAGCCGATCACCGAGCTCGGGTTCGTCAGGGAGGCCGAGGTCAGCGAAGGACGCGTGTCGGTACGGCTCCGGCTGCCGACGTACTTCTGCGCGCCGAACTTCGCCTACCTCATGGTCGCCGACGCCCGTGACGCGGTGCGAGCGGTCCCCGGCGTGGTCGCGGCGGAGGTCCGGCTGGAGGACCACTTCGCGTCCGACGAGATCAACGCGGGTGTGGCCGGGGACGCGGGGTTCGCCGGGTCCTTTCCCGGCGAGGCGTGCGAAGAACTCGACGAGCTGCGCCTGACGTTCCGGCGCAAGACCTATCTGGCGAGCCTCGACCGGCTGTGCGCCCGGTTGGCCGCCGAGGGCCAAAAATCCGTACCGCTACTGCTGGGCGACGCCCCGGAGTCCCCGGAGCTGGCCCGGCTGCTTCGCCGCCGGGCCGAGCTCGGGCTGGACTGCTCGCCGCGGTCGCCGCTGCTTCTCGACGAGCGCGGGGAGCCGATCCCCGCCGAGCAGGCCGTGCCACGACTGCGCTTCGCCCGCGCCGTGCGGGTCAGCATCGAGGGCAACGCCGATTTCTGCCGCGGGCTGCTGCGTACGCGCTACCCCGAATCGGCTGCCGATCGGCGAGAGAAAGGCCCGTGAGGCGCGGTCGCCGGGCTAGTCGATCGCGTGCAGAAGGCTGCGGAGGGACCGGTCGAGGGCCTGCCTCTCCTCGGGGGTCAGGCAGGAGACGAGCCGCGCCACATTGGCCGCGTGCTCGGTCAGCCTCGGCGGCTCGCTGCAGGTCCTGACCGGCGAGGAGGTCGTCTCCGCCTGTACCTGCGACGGCGCGGCATCCAGGCGGTCATCCCCGAACGCAAAGACCAGATCGCCAACCGCAAGCGCAAAAGCAGCCAGGAAGGTCGTCCTTTCGCCTTCGACGCGGTCACCTACAAAGACCGCAACCTGGTCGAGCGGTGTTTCGCCAAGCTCAAGCGGGTGGCGAGCCATCGCCACCCGCTTCGACAAGCTCGCCAGCCACTACCTCGCAGGCGTCACCCGGGCATCCGTCATGCTCTGGCTCCGCCACTTCGAATTGTCAGACAGGCCTTAGCTCAGCTCCAGTGACACGGAGGCGGAACAGTTTCCGGTCCCCGTGCGGCAGATGCGGATCTGGTCCTCGTCCAGGGCTCCCGCGTACACATACGTCTCTGTTCCGGTGCACACCCTGTTTCCGTACCAGGCCCAGCTACCTCCGGGATGCTTTATCTGCCACTGCGCGCAGTGCCCGTCGCTCAGCGGGTCGCGTGCGAAGAGATCCCAGCCGCCGGATCCTCTCACGTATTTGTACGCTCCCACGGCGCCCGTGGTGCTCAACGTGCCGTTTCCGGTGAACGCGGGAGCGGGTGAGGCGGTGAACGCGGAGGCAGGTGAGGCGGCGAACAGCGTCGCCACTGCGACCACCGCTGCCCAGGTCATCGCAGTACGCTTTCTCAAATACATGCTTCCTCCATGGATCGATGACGTTCTCGTACTGGATTCCTCACCGCCGGCGAGGGGGAAGCCCGGCGGACGGTGATCGACCTCGCGGTTTCGCACGGGACGAAAAGATCTCTTTCGTCACCGACCGCCGATTTCGTCGAACCGCAGACGCGCGAGGAAGCCCCTGTCGATCTCGCGCGGGGCCGACCGGCGACACGGGTACGCCTTCCGTCGTGATCCGGCGAGCACCCGCACGCCGGTGGGTGAGAGGCATGCTCGCCCCCCACCGGCGTACGGGGCCGCGGGACCATCAGATGTCAGGGTTCCGCTCGGCGAAAAGTGTTACCACCAGGCGGCACACTTCGTGCTTCCGCCAACGATCTGGCCGCACGCGCGAAACTGCCACCTGGAATCGGTAGACGTCTTCTGTGCCGCGCTCGTGTTGGTCAGGCCGTTCGCCTGGACACTGAAAGGACCGCACTGCAGCCAGCCTCCTTCACGGGCAGTGGTCGTCCAGTCCATCCAGACCTTGTCGCCCGCCTTCGTGCTGCCCGTGATGATGGCCCATCCGCGGTCGCCGTTGACCTGGCCTCTGTGCAGTTCCGCCTTTCGCCCGCCGCCGAGGTCGACGCTGTTGACGAGCGATCCTCTCTTGTTGTAGGCGATGTTGGCGAAACCGTTGGCGCCGTTGACGCACTCGATCGTGGCCGCACTCGCGGGACTCGCTGCGAGAACGCCCGACAGCGTGCTTGCGGCGAGAGCCCCCGCCACGGTGGTGACCGTCAGGAACTTACGGATGAATTGCATTTTCCCCGCTCCATACGTAGGCGACAGAAATAGCCGTTGGGCCCGATACAGCTGCGGCGAAGGCCGCAGCGGATTCTGCCTTTCCGGTCCCGTTTGACAAGCATGCAACCTTCGAGTTGCCGTTAGGGTTGACAAAAAGTTGGCAGCGGCCTTTGGGGGAATGGCTATGCGGTTCCGGGTGCTCGGTCCGGTCGAGGTGCACGCTGATGATGGCCGGGTGCTGAGCCCGGTGCGCAGGCAGGAACGTTGTCTGCTGGGAATCCTGCTGCTGGAGGCGGGCCGGGTGGTGTCGGCCGAGCGATTGTGCGGCCTGCTGTGGCAGGACGACCCGCCCGAGCGGGCGCGTCAGTTTCTGCGCAGCATGGCCTCGCGGATACGCGCGCTGCTGGCCGAGGCCGGCGAGGCGGAGCCCGCGGTGAGGTTGGTGTCCGACGGGGGCGGCTACCGGCTGGTGGTGTCTCCGGACATGGTCGACGCGCACCGGTTCCGTCGCCTGCTCGAGATCGCGGCCGCCGCTACCGAGCTGGGTGAGCGGGATCAGGTGCTACGAGAGGCGCTCGCCCTGTGGGCCGGTCCGGCGCTGCACAACGCCGCCGGAGAGCAACTGCGACAGCGGATCTGCGCCGATCTGGACGAGTTGCGTTTGTACGCCGTCGAGGAATCCGTGGCGGCCGGCCTGGAGCTGGGCCGCCATCACGAACTCGTTCCCGAGCTCGCGCGACTGACCGGCGAGCACCCGCTCAGGGAACGCCTCGTCGGCGGCTACATGCTCGCCCTGTACCGGGCCGGACGCGCCGGCGACGCGCTCGAGGTGTACACCCGGACGCGCGACCTGGTGTCCGACCAGCTCGGTCTGGACCCCGGCCCTGCCTTACGCGAGCTGCACCAGGCGATTCTCCGTGACGAGGTCGAGCTTCCAGCGCCGGCGGCAGCACCGAACCCTTCCCGATTACCCACGCCCGGCGTGCCCGCGCAATTGCCTGCCGATGTGCCGAACTTCATCGGCCGCGAAACCGAACTGGCCCAGCTCAGTGATCTTCTCGGTGCGGAGGTCACATCACCGGCGACCGCCGGGACGCTCGCCGCCGGCTCGCCGGCGGTGGTGATCTCGGCAGTGTCGGGCACCGCCGGTGTGGGCAAAACCGCCCTGGCGATTCGATTCGGGCACCGGGTGCGCCCCCGGTTCCCCGATGGGCAGTTGTATGTCAACCTGCGCGGCTACGACCCCGATCGGCCGATGACCGCGGGCGACGCGCTGACCCGGTTCTTGAGAGTCCTGGGCGTGCCCGAGGTGGAGATCCCCTTGGAGGTGGACGAGCGATCGACCCGCTACCGCAGCGAGATCGCCGATCGGCGTATGTTGATCCTGCTGGACAACGCCTCCTCGGTCGAGCAGGTTCGCCCGCTGCTGCCCGGCACCGGGACGTGCGCGGTCGTGGTGACCAGCCGCGACAGCCTCGCCGCGCTGATCGCGACGCACGGCGCCCGCCGTGTCGAACTCGACCTGCTCACGCAGGACGAGGCGGTCGCCCTGCTGCGAACCCTGATCGGTCCGCGGGCCGACGCCGAACCCGACGCCGTCGCGACTCTCGCCCAGCAGTGCGTCCGTCTGCCGCTGGCTCTGCGGGTCGCCGCCGAACTGGCCGTCTCCCGTCCCCTGACTCGCTTGGCCGAGCTCGTCGCCGAACTGGCCGACCTCCAGTGGCGGCTGGACCTGCTGGACGCCGGTGGTGATCCTCGCGCGGCCGTGGCCACGGTCTTCTCCTGGTCCGTGCGACACCTCTCCGCCGAGACCGCTCGCGTGTTCCGGCTGCTCGGCCTGCATCTCGGATCCGGCTTCGACACCTACAACGCCGCCGCGCTGGCCGGCGGCTCGTTGCCGGAGGCGCGCCGCGCCCTGGACACGCTCGCCCGGGCCAACCTCGTGCACCACGCCGGCGCCGGCCGGTACGGCATGCACGACCTGCTACGCACCTACGCCGCCGACCTGAGCGCGGCCCGCGACGGGCACGAACAGAGCGGGGCCGCGCTGGAGCGGCTGTTCGACTACTATCTGGCCACCTCCGCGGCCGCCATGGACACGCTGTACCCGGCCGAAGTCCACCGCAGGCCCCGGATCCCCGCGCCCGCGACCCCCGTCCCGGACCTGGCCGACCCGGGCGCCGCCCGCGGCTGGCTGGAGGCCGAACAGCCCACCCTGATCGCGGTGGCCGCCCACACCGCCGCCCATGGCAGGCCCAGCCACACCAGCCGGCTGTCCACCACCCTTTTCCGCTACTTCGAAGCCGGCCACAACACCGACGCACTGACCATCCACCAGCACGCCCTGGACGCCACCCGGCAGGCCGGGGACAAGGCCGGACAGGCATACGCGCTCCACGGCCTCGGAAGCACCTACCTGAAGTCCGGCCACTACGGACAGGCCACCGATCACCTCGAACTGGCTTTGGATCTCTTCCGCCAGGTCGGCGACCATGTCGGTGAGGCGCGCGCCCTGAACAACCTCAGCGGTGTGGAGGACAGCCGGGGCTGCTACGGCCGAGCCACCGAATACGGCTGGCAAGCCCTGGATCTCTACCGGCGTATCGGCGACCGTGTCGGGGAGTCCCGCGCGCTGGTCAAAATCGGCGCGACCGAGATGCGCCAAGGACACTACGGCGAGGCGACCCACCACTTCGAGCAGGCGCTTCTTCTGTGCCGGCAGACCGGCGACCGTCTCGGTGAGGCCGACGCGCTCGACATGCTCGGGAGCGTCGAGTGCCGGCAGCGCGCCTACGACCGAGCGGCTGACCGTCACCGGCAGGCCATGAACCTGTACCAGGACACCGGCGACCGGACCGGTGAGGGAGTAGCGCTGGCCAACCTCGGCATCGACTACCTGGGCCTGGGGAAACACGAAGACGCTGCCGCGTTCCTCCAGCAGGCTTACGCCCTGTTCCTTGAGAGCGGCGACGACGACGGACAGGGCGTGGCGCTCAACGGCCTCGGCGAAGCCGCGTACGCCGCCGGGCACCACGCCGACGCCGTCACCCACCACAGCGCCGCCCTGGCCATCGCCGACGACAACGGCGCCGTGGACGAGCAGGCCCGCGCCCACGCCGGCCTCGGCCGGGCCCGTCAAGCCCTGGGCGACCCCGCTCGCGCCCGCCTTCATTACGATCAGGCGCTCACGTGCTACGCCGATCTCGGCGTGCCGGACACCGACGACGTACGAGGACATCTCGCCGCCCTAGATGAGTGAGCACCAGCCGGCCGTGACCGCACCTGTTCAGCGGGCCAGCCCTCGCTCCCCTCGCCCGCGGTCCCTCAGACGCTTCCCAGGAAGACCCCCGGCAGGCACTTCGCCTGAAGTGACCAGCGCCGCTCCTTTTCGGAGCGCTCGGCTTCGTTTCTGTGCGGCAACGCGCTGAAACCGCCCGCTATGCCGGTGACGTGCTGCAGATGGTTGCCGTAGAGCGCGGCGACGTACTTCTTCTTCCCCGAAGCTCGGGTGATGGGACTGGTCCCGGCGTAGTTGCGGCGGGCCTTGGCCGAGACATACCGGCCGTCGGCGTCACCGAACTCTGCGATCACCCGAGCACCCAGAATCGGCCCCAAGCCGGGCTGGCTGAGGATGACTTCAGCGGCCGGGTGCTGGCCGAAATGCTCTTCCACCTGCCCTTGCAGAGCCGCGATCTGCTCGTTAAGGACGGTGAGGATCGCGGTCTGGGAAAACGACTGCGGCAGCGTAGGCGGCGGCCACGACGCCGGACTGGCCGAGGTGGCCGGTGCGCAAGGCCTGCTGGATCCGGGCGGCCTTCTCGCCGATGTCGCGGCGGCGGGCGCGCTTGAGGGTCGCGCTGATCTGGCCGATGGTCAGTTTGGCAGCTGACACCCTTAAGGGAGCCCGCGGGAGAGCCATCGGCGACCTAATCAAGGAGTGCTCACCCCTCGGGGTGGGCACGACATCCCAGCAGCGATCACCTCTCCCGGCCGACCGGTAGGGGCACGATCTTTTAGCAGGGCTCCCGAAGGGCTCAGGGGGACGAAGTGCTCGCCCGCCGGCGGCTACCGGTTCGAGTCTGCCCAGCAGCAGACCCGATAATTCTGATTGGGGATACTGGAAACGGAGGAATAAAGGCTGACGCGATGCGATTATCTCTACTATTCATGTAGGAATAGAAGGCATATGGAGGATCGGATGCCCAAGGCGTACGCGTTCACCCAGTACGGTGGCCCGGAGGTGGAGGCGTTCATCGACCTTCCCAGGCCGGTCCCGGGCCCCGGTCAGCTCCTGGTCGCGGTACGGGCGGCAGGGGTCAACCCCGTCGACTGGAAGAAGCGGACGGGCTATCGCCCGGCGGGCGCGGCGCCGGCGGAGTTGCCGTCCGTGCTCGGTAACGAGGTCGCCGGAGTGGTCGAGCAGGTCGGCGAAGGCGTCGAGGGGTTCGACGTCGGCGACGCGGTCTTCGGTAACTCCATCACCGGCGGCTACGCCGAATACACCCTGCTTCCTGTCGAGGTGAGCGCGCACAAGCCCGAGGTCCTGTCGTTCGTGGACGCGGCGACCCTGCCCATCGCGGCGGCCACCGCCTACGACGGTGTCCACCAGCTGGAGCTGGCGCCCGGCGCGACGCTGCTGATCGTCGGTGTCGGCGGCGGAGTCGGGGTGGCGGCCGCGCAGATCGCCAGGCATGCCGGTCTCACGGTGATCGGCACCGCCGGCGCCGGTAAGAAAGACTTCGTCGAATCCCTCGGCGTGGTCCATGTCGAGCCGGGGCCGGGAGTCGCGGACCGGGTGCGGGCCGCCGCGCCGGACGGTGTCGACGCGATCTACGACCTGGTCGGAGGCACGGCGCTGGAAGAGGTGGCCGAGGTGCTTGAGGATCGGTCGAAGCTGATCACCGCAGGCGACAGGGAGACCGTCGCGAGGCTCGGTGGTTCACCGGTGCGGCGGGTGCGCGACCGGACGGTGCTCGACGCGGTCGCGCAGCTGGTCGTGCAGGGCGTGCTGCGGCCGTTCGTGACCGCGACGTTCCCCCTTGATCAGGCATCCCAGGCGTTGCGGGAGGTAGAGGACGGACACGCCCGCGGAAAGATCGTGATCGAGGTGGCCCGGTGAGCGAGCCGCATCCTCTGGACAACCCCGCGTGGTCGTCCTTGACGGGGCCGCACGCCCACTTCGCCGAACGGCGCGGCAACGTGCTGCGCTACCCGGTCGACGTCTCCCCGTTCGTCGCGCTGCCGCTGGAGCCCGACGCCGCCGACTGGAACGACATCGCCGCGCTGGCCGGTCCGGGGGCGTTGGTTCCGCTCGCGGGCGTGGCGGTCCCGCCGCCGGACGACTGGGAGGTGGTGATGCGCCTGGCCGGTGTCCAACTGGTCGACGACGGTATCGCCGCCGCGCCGGACGACGAGGCCGTCCGGCTGGAGGAGAAGGACGTGCCCGAGATGCTCGATCTTGTCGAGCGCACCAAACCGGGCCCGTTCCTGCCCCGTACGATCGAACTGGGCGTCTACCTCGGCATCCGCCGTGGCGGCGCGCTGGTAGCGATGGCCGGCGAACGGCTGCACCCGCCGGGCTGGACGGAGATCAGCGCCATCTGCACCGACGAGGCCTTCCGCGGCCAGGGGTTGGCGACCCGGCTGGTGCATGCCGTCGCCGCCGGCATCCGGGAGCGCGGGGAGACGCCCTTCCTGCACGCCGCGGCCGACAACACGAACGCGATCCGGTTGTACGAGTCCTTGGGATTCCGGCTCCGCCGCTCCGCGACGTTTCTCGCCGCACGCGTGCCTGCCGGGGTCCCCAGCCGGTGACGTCTCTCGCCGCGCGGGTGTCTACCGAGACGCCCAACCGGTGACGTAGCCGAGGCGGCCGTGGCCGCCTCCGGATCCGGGTGTCCGGCAGGGGAAAGCTACGTGCGGTTCACCGCGTCGAGCACGTCGAGGTAACCGTCGCCGGCTCGCCACAGCGCGTCCGCGACCGGTTCGAGCTTCCCCGGGCTCCAGCGCCGTTTCTCGTACGTCTGCGTGCACGCGCGGAGGGCGCGCAGGCTGACCGCCAGCTCCTCGCGTACCCGCGCCGACAGCAGATCGTCGGCGGGGGCGGCCGAGCGGACGGTTTCGCCGCGCCCGTCGCGCAGCGCGGCCAGCGTGTCCTCCCGCACCCCGCCCGCGTCGTCCCAGACCAGGGCCGGCCGATCGATGCGGTGGTTCCAGACCGGCACGTGCGCGGATCTCCACCAGACCAGCACCGGGTTCTTGGCCAGGCGGGTGGCGTTCGCCCAGTGTTGCGCGCCGGGCGGTTCGCTCCACCAGGGGACCTCGTCGGCCGGAAGATCGACGCACAGGGCGACCGTCACGGTCTCCAGATCACGCGGCGGACCGAGGAGGTCTGCGACCGCCCACATCTGGGTCACCCGCAACGGGAAGATCGAGGATGGCCGGGTGGCCATCGCGGCGCACTCCTGCGCCAGCGACTCCACATGATGTACGGCGCGGGTCCATTTCATGCGGCCATCCTCGCCCATGCGGGTGGACCGCCGAGCCGCGCCGGCACCGGCCCATCAGGCGGGGAGCCACCGGCAGGAGGGCGTCATCCCCGTTCCCGGCTCATGTCTCGTGCGTCGTCATCGTTGCCCGTCCTGCGGCGACAGCGAAGCCGAGGAGGCCGGAGCCGGAGCCAGGCCGCCTCCCCGCTTCAGCCACGCCGCGCCGGCGGCGTTCAGGCCCACACCGCTGCCCACCACTCGGACGCCCTCTACCGATATTCCGAGCCCATCCGTTCGGAGATCCGCGTCGGCGTGCCTGAGCGCGGGTCCCGGTCCCCGGTTTTCCGGGTGGGCCACTCGGCTGGCAGGATGGCGGCTGTGACCTCTGCGGCGTCGGCACTGCGCGTGCCACGAGCCATCGTCTTCGCGACGTTGTGCATCGTGGTCTCCGCGGGCGGCCACGCCCTGGCCGGTGGGGGGCCGCTCCCGCCGCATCTGGCCGTTCTCGGTGCGGTGATCGCCTTCGGTGTGGCGTACGCGCTCAACGGACGTGAGCGTGGCGTGGAAGTCGTGCTCGCCGCGACCCTCGGTGCCCAGGTGCTGCTGCACGAGCTGTTCAGCCGGGCCGCGCCCGCGCCGCACATGACGGTCTCCGCCGATCACGCTCATCCCGGCCTGGGGATGGCGGCGATCCATCTTGTGGTGGCGCTGGGCACGGGATGGTGGCTGTATCGCGGCGAGAGCGCGCTCTGGCTCATGATCCGGCTGTACGGCGGGCGGATGCCGGTGATCCGGCTGATCCTCGCCGGCGCCCCCGAGGTGACGCCGCCCGCGTGGCAGGCCGTACCGGCCGCCGACGTCCGGCCGTACGGCGGCTGGGAGATCCTCCCCGTGCTGCGGCGGCGTGGTCCGCCCCCAGCACGACACGCCGGCTGAGGGACTTGGAAGGTCCGGCGGCCGGTGTGCCCCGTGACCAGGCGCTTCCTTCCTCCGCCGAAGCGCGTCCTCCAGGCTTTGCCGATCCGCGACGACGGCGCGGACCGGGAGTTTCCTTTGGAGCCCGTGATGGCATATGTGCCACGATTCATTCGCAGGACGGTTCTGGCGACGCTCTGCTGCGGATTGTTCCTCATGTTCGCCGCGCCCGCCGCGCTCGCCCACGACAGCCTGAAGAGCAGTTCTCCGGCCAAGGACGCCGAGGTCTCAACCGTCCGGCAGATCGAGCTGGAGTTCAGCGCCCACGTCCTGTTTCCCACAATCGTCCTGCGCGGGGCGGAGGGCAGGCCCGTGTCCATCGGCAAGGCACGTGCCAACGGGCCCAAGGTCACCTCCGACGTTCCGGAAAAGCTGCCCAAGGGCAAGTATGTGATCGCCTGGCGGGTGGTCTCCTCCGACGGGCACCCGATCGAGGGGGAGATCCCCTTCACCGTGACCGGCTCGGCGTCGTCGTCCGCCGCGGATCCCGCGTCGTCCGCCGCCGCGTCGACGTCAGGGCAGAGCCTGCCCAGCCCGGTCTCCGCCGGTGATCAGAAGAGCACCCAGGGCCTTTCGAGCTGGGTGTGGGTCGCCCTCGCCGTGATCCTGATGATCGGCGCGGGCGTCTGGCTCCGGACCTCCCGCCCGGACCGGTCCGGAAGCGCGGAGTGATCCCCCCGGCCACGCCGGCGGGCCTGACGTTCCGCCTCGCCCGCGCCGCCGCTTTCTCCGCGGTCTGCCTCGGGTTGAGCGTGACGGCACACGTCCTCGCGGGAAGCTCGGTCTCCGCGCCGAGCGCGGCCGGCGGGCTGGCACTGGCGTTCCTGACGGCCCTGGCCGTGTCGGGACGCGAACGCACGACGGCTGTGATCCTGCCGGTTCTTGTTGCTCTGCAGGTCGCCTTGCACCTGCTTTTCTCCTTCGCGCACGCCGCGTCGTCCGTTGCGATGGCCGGGCACGCGCACTCGGCGCTGCTGCCCGATCTGGGCATGCTGGTGATGCACGGCTGGGCCGTCGGGCTGACCTCGCTGTGGCTGGCACGCGGGGAGGCGGCTCTCTGGGCGATGCTGCGGCGTCTCGGCGTACGGCTCCGCCTCGTGCTCATCGTGCACGCCGATCCCGCGTACGCCTCTTTTCTCACACCATGCACGGCCGAGCCGGAGATCCTCCGTCCGGAGATCCTGCGTCACGCCGTAAGCCGGCGTGGTCCTCCCTGGTCCGTCACCGGCACCTCCGGCTGACCACCCAGGTCGCCGGGGGACATCACTTCGCTCCCGAGCCCGCACGCGCGGGCATGGACCGAGCCGTCATCCGGCTGCTCGGTGGATCGAACCTGCGTGACAATCCCGGGCTGTCCGTCCGGCACGGCCATATCGAGGCGGTATTCGGCCGCGGCCTGCCGGCGCCAGCCAGAAGACCAGAAGACCAGAAGAAAGGCATCAACGTGCTTTCTCCTCGTGTTGCCCCTGCCGGAATCCTGCTCGCGGCCGTGACGGCGCTCAGCGGATGCGGTTCCCAGAACACGACCGCGCCATCGGCCGCGCTGGAAGGCCCCGCACCCGCGGCCGCCCTGGAAAGCCCGGAACTCGTGGCGGCCACCCCTTCGGCGACGGCCTCCGGGCTGACGATCACCGATCCGTGGGTGAAGACCGTCAAGAAGGGCATGACCACCGCCTTCGGCACCCTGGTCAACGGCACCGGAGCCGCCGTGACGGTCGTCTCCGCGACCTCTCCTCTGTCACCGATGATCGAGCTGCACGAGATCGCGGACTCCGGCGGCAAGATGGTCATGCGCCCCAAGGAGGGCGGTTTTGTCATCCCGGCCCGCGGCACGTATCGGCTTCAGCCCGGCGGCGACCACATCATGCTGATGGGCGTCACCGAAGAGGTGAAGCCGGGCGCCCGGATCCCCTTCACCCTCACCCTCGCCGACGGCGGGAAGGTGGCGTTCACCGCGGTCGGCAAGGACTTCGCCGGCGCCAAGGAGGACTACCAGCCCGGCATGGGTGACGGCTGATGCGCGAACCTCAGCTGACCCGCAGGGGGTTGCTCGCGGGGGGCGCCGCCACCGCGGTCGGTGCCCTCGCCGCGTGCGCCCCCGAGCAGGCCGTCTTCTCAGGCCGTTCCGTCTCCGGGACCGCATCTGTTGGGACCGCATCTGTTGAGACCGCGTCGGATGTCGCCGGCGGCCTGGCGGTGGAGCCCTTCCACGGCCTCCACCAGGCGGGCATCGCGACGCCGCCGCAGGCCCACGCGGTCTTCGTCGGTCTCGACCTGCTCCCGGGCACCGATCGGGAGGCGGTGGTGCGGATGATGCAGTTGCTCACCGACGACGCCCGGCGGCTGACCGGAGGCAGGCCCGCGCTGGCCGACACCGAGCCGGAGCTGGCGGTGCTGCCCTCCCGGCTGACCGTCACCTTCGGCTTCGGCCCCGGGCTTTTCGCGGCCGCCGGGGTGGAGAACCGGCGCCCCGCGTCGATCGCGCCCCTTCCGGCATTCACGATCGACAAGCTCAGGAAGGAGTGGACCGGCGCGGACCTGCTGCTGCAGATCTGCGCCGACGACGCCCTCGCCCTCACCCACGCCCTACGAATGATCATCAAGGACGCCCGATCCTTCACCCGGGCACGCTGGACGCAACGGGGCTTCCGGCACAGCCCGCAGACCCAGACCCCCGGACTGACCCAGCGCAACCTCATGGGCCAGCTCGACGGAACCGTCAACCCCCAGCCAGGCACCCCCGACTTCGACCGGGCCGTATGGGTGAGCGAGGGCCCCGGCTGGCTCCACGGCGGCACGACCCTGGTCCTGCGGCGCATCCGCGCGGAGCTGGAGACCTGGGACGCCGCCGACCGGGTCGCCAGGGAGTTCACCATAGGCCGCCGCCTGGACACCGGCGCCCCGCTCACCGGCCGGAAGGAGCACGACGAACCCGACTTCGACCGGCTCACCCCGGCCGGCTTCCCCGTCATCTCCGAACAGGCCCACATCCGCCGGGCCCACGTCCAGGATCCGGGCCTGCGCATCCTGCGCCGGGTCTACAACTACGACGAAGGCCTCACCCCCGAAGGACACGCCGACTCCGGGCTCCTGTTCGCCTCCTACCAGGCCGACGTCGCCCGGCAGTTCCTCCCCATCCAGAAACGCCTGGCCGAAGCCGACCTCCTCAACCAGTGGACGACGCCCATCGGCTCCGCCGTGTTCGCCATCCCACCCGGATGCTCACCCAGCGGATGGATCGGGGAGACCCTGCTGTCCTGACAGGCCCGACCTCTCACCCAGGGCTCGCCGGCCGTATCCGGAGCCAGGAAGGTCAACCGCAGATCGTCGGCCGCGGCAACCGCCGTGACCGTTGCCCTCCACCGTCCGGGGCTCCCCTTCCACGGAGCCCCGGACGCCAGGAACACCCACAAGCCGGGCTGGAGTCACCAGCACCCCTGGAAGCAGGGGTTCGCACACCGTACGGCTGACACCCCAGGCGACCGCCCCCCGCGCCGGTCCGAGATCCGCGCGGATCCACGCCGCCGCCTGGCACGACAAAACCTCCCTCCTGCGACAATGAGGATCTGATCCGATGTCAGAAACAGAATTCCCGCTCATGCAGTTCATGCGCGACGGCCTGGACCCGGTGGCCGAGCTCGGCCGCATCCGCGATGAGCAACCCGTCTGCCCGCTGCACATGCCCGGCGGATCCACGGTATGGCTGGCCACCCGTTACGACGATGTACGCTCCGTACTCGGCGACACCGGCAGGTTCAGCAACGACTTCGGCAACGTGACGGCCGTCGGGTCCGCGCAGGAGGACCCCGGCGGCCTCGGCTTCCGCGACCCGCCGGAGCACACCAGACTGCGCAAGTTGCTCACGCCGGAGTTCACCATGCGGCGGCTGCGCAGGATGGAGCCCCGCATCGAGGCCATCGTGGCCGAGCATCTCGACGCGATGAAGAGATCAGGTTCCTCCGCCGACCTGGTGCCCTCCTTCGCGCTGCCCATCCCCTCGCTGGTGGTCTGCGAGCTGCTGGGCGTGCCGCACGCCGACCGCGCCGACTTCCTGCGCCTGAGCACCGACCGGTTCGACCTGTCGGCGGGGCCCGAGGCCTCGCTGCAGGCGGTCAACGACTCGATGTCCTACCTGACGGAGCTGGTCGCCCGAGAGCGCAAGGATCCGGGCGACGGACTGCTCGGCATGCTGCTGCGCGAGCACGGCGACCAGGTCGGCGACCGGGAGCTGGCCGGTCTCGCAGACGGCCTGCTCACCGGCGGGCACGACACCAGCACGAGCATGCTCGCGCTGGGCGTTCTGTGGCTCCTGCGCAACCCCGATCATCTCGCCCTGGTCCGCGACGGCGACCAGGTCGAGGTGATGGTGGAGGAACTGCTGCGCTATCTGACGGTGGTGCAGGTGGCCTTCCCGCGTTTCGCCCGTGAGGATCTCGTTCTGGCCGGGCAGCCGATCGCCAAGGGCGAGATGGTGCTGTGCTCCCTGACCGGAGCCAACCGCGACCCGGCGCTCGGCCCCGACGTGGACACCGTCGTCCCCGGTCGTAAGGCGGCCTCCCATCTGGCCTTCGGGCACGGCATCCACCGTTGCGTCGGCGCGCCTCTGGCCCAGATGGAACTGCGCATCGCCCTGCCGGCGCTGCTGAGGCGTTTCCCGGACCTGCGCCTGGCCGTGCCGTTTGAGGAGATCCCGTTCCGGAAGATCTCGATCGTCTACGGGGTCGACTCCCTGCCCGTCGCCTGGTGACGAGCTCCGGGACCCGTCAGGGAAAGGGGACGGCGCAGAGGACCGATCCCGCATGATCGAACGGGTTTCACCTGGTTGAGGATGGGGGCGGTGCCGCGATGCGGGTGGTCATCGCACGCGGACACCGGCCCGGAAAACGGCCCGCACATCCAGGAGAGCGGCGGGGTCCTGCGAGGGGTTGCCGTTGACGGCGAGGAGGTCTGCATCGGCGCCGGCGGTGATTTGTCCCTTGCGGCCCTCCATACGACACAACCGGGCCGCCATGCCGGTTACCGAGATCAGCGCGTCGAGGGGAGGGACACCCAGCCGGGCCAGGTCGCCGACTCCGTGGGGAAGGACGTTGTGGGGCTTGTCCGGAGCGATGCCCGCGTCCGATCCGATGACGATCTTGGCACCGAGTTTGTGCAGGTCTCGGAACACCGTGAGGATCTCCTCAAGGTGTGCGGCTATGGCCTTGGGGAGTTCGACCGCCACGCGGCGATCCCAGCCCAGCGTCAGGCTGACGAAGCTGCCGCTCTCCACGATGGCGTCAAGCAGGGCGGGGTCGGAACCCACTCCGTCGGGGGTGAGGAAACTGACGTGCTCCAGACTGTCGACACCCGCTCTGAGCGCGTCGTTGATGGCCTGGAGGCCATGGGCGTGCGCGGCCACCGGCAACCCGAGTCGGTGCGCTTCGTCTACCACCGCGCGCAGGTCCTCAAAGCTGTACTGCGAGGCGTGCGGCGGCACGGAACCGGGCGTCAGGTTGCCACCACTGGCCATGATCTTGACGACGGCGCAGCCGCGTCTGTGCCGTTCGCGTACGGCGGCTCGCAGTGCCTCCGGGCCTTCGACCTCACCCCCGAAAAAGTGGCCGTGACCGCCCCGCGTCGTCAACGGGGGGCCGGAGGTGAGGATCTCCGGGCCCTGCTCCGGGTGCTGGGCAAGCTCTTCGACGAGGGCCAATGAAAGATAGTCGCGGTCACCGAGGTCGCGGATGGTGGTGATGCCCGCGTGCAGGGCGGACCGGGCGGCGGCCCGCATGTGTGTCAGCAGATCCGTGTCATCGGTCGCGGCCAGCGAGGTCACGGGGTCCGGACCGGCGTCGAAGGCGAGGTGGGTGTGGCTGTCGATGAGGCCGGGCAGCAGGCAGGACCGCGAGCCCAGGTCGATGACGCTGCTGCCGTCGGAGGGCAGTGCGCCCGTGCGGTCCACGCGCACGATGCGGTCGCCGGTGATGTACACCGTGGCCGGGCCGGAGGCCGTGAAGCCGTCGAACAACGAACCGGCGTGCAGGGCGAAGGAATTCATCAAGGGATACCCATCGGAAGTGGTGTGTCATCGCGTCGCCGAGAGACTTCGCCGGGGAGACGGCAGGGGCCTCTGACGACCTTCGGATTCGCGGTGCCGACCGGTGTCCGCGTTTTTTAGTGAGTGCTAAAAAACTAGCTCCGGCGAGGGGCGCATGTCAAACGGAAGGGGAGCATGTTGCCCGATCGCACCCCCGCGGGCGACGGACGGTTGGCGTCATGGAGCGCGGCGTTGTGGTCCCGGCCCGCCCGCCGGGCGTGCCTGACGCCGCTCGCACCTGTCACTCGTGAGCGGATTGCGAGTGGACCATGGGTAAGCTCGTCGAGGGCCCGCATCGGCCCTTCTCGCCCAGCCGCCCGAAGAGGTCGCGCACGAACGCGACTCTGCTCTCCTCCGGATCGCAGATATCGGTCATCGCTTCCACTACGGGCTTGTCCATGTTCACCGGACCCCGACCCGGTCAGCCGCGGCGGGCGGTGACGACAGCGGCGACGGCGCCGAGGGAGAGTACGGTGGCGAAGCCGATCATCGTGGGCGCGAGGGCCGCGTGCTGGATGACGAGGCTGAACGCGATCGAGGGCAGACCCATGCCGAGATAGGCGATGACGAAAAACACCGCCAGGACGCCCGCGCGGGAGGCGGGATCAGCCGACATCGCGCTCTGGGTGACGGCCCCCTTGAACAGCAGGCCCGCTCCGGCGCCCGCCAGGGTGGCGGCGACGAGGAAGAGCCAGAGCGCGGGCCGGTAGATCGAGAGCGCGGTGAGGGCGAGACCGGCGGGGAACAGCAGAGTGCCCGTGTCGAGAAGACGGCGCCGGGAGAGCTTGCTGAGAGCCAGCTGGGCCACCGCCGAGGCGGCGAAGGCGGCGAACGGAGCGAGCCCGAGCGCGAACGGGGACGTGATGCCGAGCCGTCCTCGCACGATGATCGCGCCAAGCGAGGAGAACAGGCCCATGACCGCGAAGGCGAAGAAGCCGACGGCCGACGCGGCGCCGAAGGCGGTACGGAAGCCGGGGCGCAGAGCGAAGCGGGCCGGACGATCCTGAGCCTTGAGCTCGGTGTCCACCGTCTCCGGGCTGGCGAGCACCAGCACCAGGAGGACGACCATGACGATGGCGAAGACGATGTAGGAAGTCGCGAGGGGGGCGGGGGTCCACTCGGCGAGCGTGCCGGCGACGAGGGGCCCCAGTGCGAGCCCGCCGAGGTTGGCGGCGGTGGCCACGAGCCCGGGGACGGGCGAGCCGGCACGCTCGGGGTGCGCCTGGTGGTGAAGGTCGGCGATGTACGCGGTGGCCGTGGCGGCCATGAGCCCCACGGCTACGCCGGTGAGCACCCGCCCGATGATCAGTCCGGGAAGGGCGGGCCACGTCACCAGGATGAGGGCCGCCAGAATGGCGATCAGCAGGGCGGGCACGACGATTCGGCGGCGTCCGAGCCGGTCGGACAGGTGACCGAGGGCGAGGAAACCGGTGGCCGCGCCGACGACCATGACGGCGAACGCCACCGTGACGGTGGTCGGGCCGAAGTGGTCGCGCACCTGGTAGAGGGGCCACAACGGGGTCGGGACGGTGCCGAAGGCCATCAGGGTGGTGAAGGCGGCGGCGACCGTGCAGAACCCGAACATGTACGAGACCCGCCCGCCGCCGCGTGCCGCACGACCGGGCGAGAGCGGCGAGCGGGGGGCGGGCGTGGTGGTGCTCATTGCGTGGTGCCTTTCAACGAAGAGATCAGTGAACGGGGAGCCGGGTACAACGGCCTCGGCAAACAGACGCCATGGCAGGCGCAAGAGCGCGAAGACGGTATGAGCTAGACGTCGGTGGTCGCCTCGGCCGTACGAGGGATGACGGGCAGCAGCAGGTAGGACGGCCGGTCCGGACCGGAGACGAGCGTGGTGGTGCCGCCATAGATGTCGGCCGGGCGGTCATCGGGGTCCTCGTGCAGGAAGATGCCCTGGCCCTTCATCTCCACGCCGTACGCGACCGGCCACGGACCGTCGCCTGGGAACTCGAAGTCCCGGCCCGTGACGGTGAGCGCGAGCCGGTAGCCGGTCGGGATGACGACCGAGGTGGGCCAGATCTCGATGTCGAGCTGAACGGTCTCGCCGGGGGCCAGCGGCTCGGCGTGGTCGTGCGGGTGCCAGGGGCGGTAGGGCAGGCTGCGCTCGGGGTCGACGGCGCGGTGCGAGGCCCGCAACCATCCCATGCCGACCGGGCCGGCCGGGTCCACCGCGTGGACGAATCTGACGTCCTTGCCGCCGGTGTCCAGGACGCGCAGGGTGAGGAAGAGGTCCGCGTCGGCGGTCGTGGAGGAGGCGAAGAGCCGGGCGGCGGCGGGCCCGGTGATCTCGACCTCCTCGGTGAAGGGCTTGGTGGTGAAGGTCACGCCGTCGCCGAGGGCCTCGAACGCGACGCTCCCGTCATCAGCCGGGGATCCCTCGGCCAGGCTCCGGCCCTGCGGGTGCACGTAGAACCTGGTCCAGTTGGTCCGGGCGAGCGGCCACTCCTGCTCCGCGCGCGGCTCGAAGCCGCCGTCGACGTGGCGGACGTTGAGCTGGACCGGCGGCTGCTGGTCCCAGCCGGTGTCCTCGCCCTTGAGGAAGTGCCCGAAGAATCGCTTCTGCAGGGCCAGCCCGTGCCCGGTGTAGAACTCGGTGATGTGGTCGAGGCCGTGGACCTCCAGCCACTTCTGTTCTGACGAGACGCGTACGTAGCCCTCGAAGCCGCCGCGGGTGTGCAGATGGTGACCCCAGTTCACCGCCGACAGCACCGGTACGGTGATCTTCTCCAGGTCCGCCGAACGCTCCCTGTAGTACTCGCCGTCGAAAGGGTGGGCGCGCAGCTCGATCCTCGGATCGTGGCGGTTGACGGCCAGTTCCTCCTCCGTCAGGGTCTCGGGTCCGGCGACCGGTTCCCCGGTGTTCGGGTTTCGAGCCCCCCGCTCGCCGATGCCGTGCTGCACGGACGACACGTGGGCCGGGTACCAGCGGGAGACGAACGTGCTCGGGATGCCCGCGTGGTGGGTGAATTCCCGGTAGTGGTCGCTCGCCCCCTCCCACGGGATGATGGCCGCCAGGTGAGGCGGCTGCAGCGCGGCGACCTGCCACTGGCTGACCGCATAGTACGAGATGCCCAGCAGGCCGACCTTGCCGTTACTCCACGGCTGCGTGCCCGCCCACTCGACGACCTCGTAGTAGTCCCTGATCTCTCTCGGGGAGAAGATGTCGAGGTGGCCGGGGGAGCGGCCGGCACCGCGTGCGTCGACGCGGATGACCACGTAGCCGTCCGGTACCCACCTCTCCGGGTCGACGGTCTCCCAGTTCTGGTATTTGTTGGACGACTCGGCCAGGGCCTCGGGATGATTCGTGGCCAGGGCCTTCCACGGCCCCGCGAACCCCTCCTGGAACGCGAGCCCCTTGCCGTACGGGCCGTGCGTCGCGATCACGGGGTACCGGCCGTCGCCGATAGGCCGGTACACGTCCCCCCGGAGCACCATGCCGTCCTCCATGGGAATCGGTACGTCCCACTCGACCACCATGCCGTCGCGGATCTCGCTCTTGTGCTGAGTCATGCTCACCCCTCGTCGCATGCGTTCTATGGCCGCATGCCTTGTACTGTACTATTTAGTACAGCGAAACTGTACCTTATAGTACAGAGAGAGGTTCGAGAGCGAGGAGGGGACGAATGAAGCCGTTGCCGTCGACGAGCCGAGGGCGCCGTACCCGGGCCGCCATCGTCAGCGTGGCCGCGGATCTGATGCACAGGCGGGGACTGGCCGCGCCGTCCATGGACGATGTGCTCGCCGCCAGCGGCACCGGGAAGTCGCAGCTCTACCACTACTTCGACGGCAAGCAGGACCTGACCGTCGCGGTGCTCCAGCACCAGTTCGAGCGGGTCATGGCCGGGCAGCCCTCCCTGAGCGACCCCACCTGCGACGACCTCCATCGCTGGCGCGAAGAGGTGCTGGAGGCACACTGCGCCCACGGCATGGAGACCTGCCCCCTCGGCGCGTTCGTCGGCCAGGCCACGGACGATCCGGTCGTGCAGAAGACGCTCTCCGAACTCTTCGAACGCTGGCAGGACGCCATCGCCGACCTGGTGGCGCGGGCGCTGCGAACGGGCCGGGTCCGGCCGGGCGTCGACCCGGCGGACGCCGGGTGCGCCCTGCTCACCGCCGTGCAAGGCGGCACCATGCTCTCCCACCTGCGCGGCGACGCCCAGCCGCTGGCCCGCGCCCTCGACGCCGTGGTGAAAGGCCTCTCAGCCCCGGCCGCCTGAGCGTTGGCCGGTTGAAGAGCGCTTTCCCGGGAAAGTCCGATGAGGCCACGTTCGATGGCAAGCAGATCCGGAGCGTAGGACCGCTAGGCCCGAGCGCAGGAAGCCGCGCGGCAGTCGATCACCCCAGCCATGTATGCGAGCACCGAAGTGAGTGATCGTCACGGCCTTGGCCGGCGGCTGGTGCTCGCCTCTGGGGCGCGTGGGCGGCGTGTTGCGCTCTTTAGCTCTCCGTTCGCCGGCGTGAGGCCAAGTACACCGGCTACTCGTTGGCTCAGTCCAAGACTCATGAACGCGGTTGGGTACCGATCCGGCAGTGTGATCACTAGCTTGTGGAAGGTCCCCGGTTTCGAGTGACTTGTGACGCGAGGGCTGCCGGGCGGCGTCGAGGAAACGCACGGCCTATCCACGTTGTGAGGTGAAGACTTGGTTGAGGCGTTGGCGTCAGAGGATCCCTGGGAGATCGCTGGGTACAAACTGCGGGGCAGGCTTGGCTCGGGCGGAATGGGGATCGTCTATCTCTCCTACAGCCGGGGCGGCCAGCCGGTGGCGCTCAAGGTGGTCCGGCGCGAGTATGCCGAGGATCCGGAGTTTCGACGCCGGTTCGCCCGGGAGGTGGAAGCGGCCCGCCGGGTTCAGGGCGCGTACACGGCGCCGGTTCTCGACAGCAACGTCGAGGGCACGCAGCCCTGGCTGGCCAGTGCCTACGTCCCGGGGCCATCGCTCGCCGACGCGGTTCACCGGCATGGACCGCTGCCGCCGGAGACGGTGCTGTCACTGGTCGCCGGAATCGCCGAGGCGCTGCAATCGATTCACGGGGTGGGGGTCGTCCACCGGGATCTGAAGCCGACGAACGTGCTGCTGGCCTCAGACGGGCCCCGTGTCATCGACTTCGGCATCGCCCGTTCCGCCGACGCCACGGCCTTGACCGATACCAACGTACGGCTGGGCACACCCGCGTACATGTCGCCCGAGCAGGTGACGGGACGCGGTATCGGTCCGGAGACCGATCTGTTCGCTCTGGGCCTGGTGGCGTTCTTCGCCGCGACCGGAAGGCACCCCTTCGGAGAGGGCGACGGAAACGCGCTGCTGTTCCGGATCCTGTCTCAGGAGCCGGAACTGACCGCCTGTCCCGAGCCACTACGTGAGATCGTCGCTCGCTGCCTGGCGAAGGAGTCCTCCGAGCGGCCCACTCCGACCGAGATCATCGAGCTGTGCCGTGGCGGTGCGGGCGCGGGCTCGTTCGATCGGGGGGGCGAACTGGTGGCTGCCACAGCCGATCGCCGCGGAGATAACCCTCCAGGAGACGGCATCGCTGCCGACGCCGCCAGCGGTCACCACTACCGGTACGGCGCGGCGGCCTGTCGTGCTGGCGTTCGTGGTCGGGGCGCTCACCACCCTGCTGATCGGTGGTGGTATCGCGTTCGTCATCATGCAACTGCTGCAGGAGCGCGATCCGGCAGGTAGCGGTTCCACGACCGCCGCCACCAGTCAGACCGACAACCCTGACCGCTCTCCAGCAGACACCTCGCCCCCAGCCACATCCGGCACCTCCTCCCAAGCCGACTCCACCGACCAAGCCGACCCCATCGACAGGGCCACGACAGCGGCCGGTTGGCGGCTCACGAAGGACGACGAA
The DNA here is from genome assembly GCF_900188345.1 of Streptosporangium subroseum. Taxonomy (GTDB): domain Bacteria; phylum Actinomycetota; class Actinomycetes; order Streptosporangiales; family Streptosporangiaceae; genus Streptosporangium; species Streptosporangium subroseum. The sequence continues at coordinate 100,567 of NZ_FZOD01000009.1, forward strand.
CCGCTCGTCATCCGTCCTCCAGGCGCCGAAGGCGACGCGTTCGCCAGTTGCGCGGCTTCCCCGTCGACGTTCGTCGAGCTGAATAACCTGACGGTCATCACGGACAGCAACCACGGCAGCTACGTCGCGGACGGGCAGACCTTGGAGTACATGAATTGCGGCGAGAACGGCACCGCTCCAAGCAGTGGCATCAAGCTGCTCGACGGTCAAGGCATCATGGGCTCGGTGCAGAAGCGGAACATCTCGCCCGCAGAATGCCGGGACGCCGCCCGCCAGGCCAACCTGCCCAACCCGATCACCATCAGGCAGATCCAAGATGACGCCGTTTTGAAGAAGAACACGGGCATCTGCGTGGAGACGAGCGCGAAGAACGTCGTCCTGCTCTGGATCAACCGCGTGGACGCGCACCCGGACAACCACGACCTCCGGACCTACCTCATCACCGCCACCCAGTGGAGCCCGGAAAGCTCCTGAAGGTCATGCCACCACGCTTCGCAGCGATCTCAAACAGACCGACGCCGGGCTTGCGAACGCCCTCGATCGAACCCACCGAATGGGCGGATTGCGATCACATTCAGGCAGTGCGATTCGGTAGGGTAGCGACGGTTTCTCGTCGGGCGCACCTTCGCCATGCGAGAGACGGACACTCTTTCACCGTGCTCGGGGCCTCTTCCGTCAACGAGGCTTCCGCGGAGTGCCTGAATTATCCTGCTGGTCGTTGAAAGGGTCGGCGATTGTCCAGTCCGAGCCCGCTGGAGCCCGATGGACCTGAGCGGATCGAGCCCTACCGCCTTGCCGGTGTGCTGGGAGAGGGCGGGCAGGGCACGGTCTACCTCGGCCACTCAGCCTCCGGAGCACCGGTGGCCATCAAGGTGCTGCACGCCCGGATGGCCGCCGACGCCGACGAGCTCCGGCGGTTCGCCCGGGAGACGGACATCGCCGGTCTGGTGGCCACCTTCTGCACCGCCAACGTCATCGACGTGGGCACCTTTCGCGGGCGTCCCTACATCGTCAGCGAGTACATCCCCGGCCCCTCGCTCCAGGAGCTGGTGAAAAGCGAGGGGCCGCGGACCGGCAGCGGCCTGGAGCGCTTGGCGGTCGCCACGCTGACCGCTCTGGAGGCGATCCACCGGGCCGGGATCATCCACCGCGATCTCAAACCCGCCAACGTGATCATGGGGCCAGAAGGCCCGGTGGTCATCGACTTCGGCATCGCCCGGCTGCTGGACCAGGTCACCACTCGCTCCGGGATCGTGGGCACCCCCGCCTACATGGCCCCCGAACAGTTCCAAGGGCAGGTCGCCGCCCCGGCCTCCGACGTGTTCAGCTGGGCCGCCACCATGGTGTTCGCCGCCACCGGTCAGGCCCCGTACCCCGGAGTCACTCCGGCCGCCGTGATCCACGCCATCATGACCCGTGATCCAGATCTTACGGGCGTCCCTGATCCTTTACAGTCCCTGATGCTTTCCTGCCTGGCCAAAGACCCCGATGCCCGCCCCACGCCCCAGGAACTGTTGGCCAGGCTCACCACCAGGCACCTCCGACCGCAGCACAACCCTCGGGTCTCCGCGGAGGCCCGGCCCACCGATGCAACCGGCGACTACCGGCGATCTCCCAACCCCAACGCCGTCGGCCCGGCATCGCAGGGCACGGGAGCCGGGGCGCCTGACCTCGACCCCGGCACCACGGGCGGCCGGGTTTCGCCGCCGAGCCATGTTTCCGGTCCGAGTGCCGCCTCGGCACCGACGGACCCGGTCCGGCCGCGTGGCCGAGGCAGGGGGGTGATCGTCGCTTCGGCGGTCACCGTACCGATCCTTGTCATCGGCATCGTGTTCGCGGTCGTACAGTCCCGTAAGGATCACATCGTGGTCGGCGGATCGATTGCGACGCCGGTTGCGATGGCTTCGAACACCACTACTCCTCCCGCGCCGGAGTCGACAACATCGGCGACAACACCGCCGCCCGCCGCTGCGTCCGAGCCGGCCAAGAGCGCGTCCTCGTCTACGGGGTCGGCCCCGTCGCGGCGGCCGAAATCGACGCACCAAGCTCCGCGGACGTCGCCTTCCTCGTCGGCCCCGTCGCAGCGGCCGAACCGGACGAGCAAGGCGATGCTTACGCAGCCTACGGACAAGCCGTCCGCGGCGTCGGACTCGCCACGGCGGTCAGAAGTATCGAGCGAGGCTCCACAGCCGCCGCCTTCCGGCGGACACGCCGTGAACATCAGCACCAACTACGCATGGGCTCGCGGATCCGTTTCCTGGAACGGGACGACGGCCACGGCGAGTGGCAGCGCGCAGGACACCAAGCAGTACGAGTCCCGTTCCTGGCTGCGGATCGCCTACCGGAAGAACGTGGGCGGCGTCTGGAAGGTTCACTACGCTGAGCGCGATCCATGGGCCGAGGTCTCGAACGGGGAGCACACGGACTTTGAGTGGTCCATCGGCGGCCCCGTGAAAGACGTGCAGTGGGATCTCTGCTCCAACCGATCGGGCAAGACATATTGCACCGGATGGAAATAGCGACGGCGGATGTCGTCTCGCAAACGTACGACCTGTAGATGCCCGTAACTCGGCGATTCGCGGTATCCCCAGGTCGGATTCCCGGCTGCCAGGCGCAGCGTCGGCGCGCGGATCGTCAGCCGTGGCGGCGACCGGCCTGGCGGTGACAGCGACTCCATAGTTCACCGAATACTACGTAGTTCAACGGATGTTGTCTGATACCAGCAGATTCATGCTTATTTCGGTCCCGGGCCGGAGGTGATGCCGCAGCCCGGGGTTTCGGCTCTGCTGGATCAATCAGTGAGGAATCGCCATGCCCCAGGCTGGTTCTGTCGACGCGCGGCCACCTGCTCCCGGTTCACCGGCTCAGGACACGGCGGCCGGGCTGCCGCCGCACTGGTGGGTGGCGGGTCTCACGTTGGCGGAGCGGCTCCGGCTGTCCGGACAGCCGGAGCGACCGGCGGAGAACGAGCGCCTGGAACGGGCGCGGCGCAGGCTGGGGCGCTGGAGGGAATCTCCCGGGCTGGGGAAGGACGGCTACTTCGCCAGGCTGCTGGACGAACGTGGACTGGACACCGACAGGCTGCTGGCACTGCTCGCGGAGGACCCGAGAGACCTCGCCGACCGGGCGGCGCCGACGACGGGCCGACCGGCCTGGGCCGAGACGGTCGAGGCGGTGCTCCGCGCGATGCCCGCCGAGTCCGCGATACCCGCCGAGCAGATTCCTCCATCGGACGAGGAGTCGGCCTGGCAGCTCGGCTTCACGAAGATCGTCGCCCCGTTCCTTCGCGTCGTCGTCGGCCGCCTCGTCGCCGCCGTACATGACGAAGGAATGGACGATCTGGTCGACGTGCACCAGCTGAGCCATCAGCTGGCCACGCAACTGGGACAGCAACTGACCACGCTGGCAGGCCGCACGCTGGTTCTGGAGCTGAACGTGCTGCGCGTCACCGATCGGCTGCGCGGCGAGACGGCGCGAGAACGGTTCTGGTCCTTTGTCGAGCATTTCTCCACCAGGGACGCGCTGGCGGGCTTGATGTCCGAGTACGTGGTCCTGGCGCGGCTGCTCGCCCAGGCCTGCGACCAGGCGGTGGAGGCGTACCACGAGCTGCTGGTCAGGCTGGCCGAAGACCGTGCCGAGATCGTCACCTCGATGCTCGGCGGCGAGGATCCCGGCCGCCTGGTGGAGGTGCACATGGGCGGCGGGACCGGCGACCTGCACCAGGGCGGGCGGGCGGTGGGGCTGCTGCGGTTCGCCGGCGGTGCCCGCCTGGTGTACAAGCCGCGTCCGCTGGCGGTGCACCGGCACGTGAACGACGTGATCCGCTGGCTGGACGAGCGCCTGCCGGGCTACGGCCTGCGGTCCCTCGTCGTCGTGGACCGCGGCCGGTACGGCTGGGTGGAGTTCGTCGAGCACAGCCCCTGCGAGAACGTCGACGGGGCCCGCTTGTTCTACCGCCGTCAAGGCGCCCTGCTGGCACTGCTCTACGCCCTCGACGGGGCCGACTTCCACTACGAGAACCTCATCGCGAACGGGGACCAGCCGGTCCTGGTGGATCTCGAGGCGGTGTTCCACCCGAGAGTTCCGCGCCCTTCGGGGCTGGACTGGATGAACGGCGACCCGGCCGTCTCCGTGCTGGCGGAGTCCGTTTCCCGTATCGGGTTGCTGCCGTCCGTCCTGTGGGGCGAGGACGGCGACGCCATCGACATGGGCGGGGTGGGGGGTGACGCGGGGCAGCCGTTACCGTTCAAGGTCGTCGGCTGGGGCGGCTCCGGGACCGACGAGATGCACCTCACCCGCGAGAACATCCTCTTCCCCGGCAGCCAGAACCGCCCGAGCGTCGACGGCCAGGTGGTCAACCCCGCGCACTTCGTGAGCGAGCTGATCTCCGGGTTCCGGGACGGGTACGAGGCCATCGCCGCCCACCGTTCCGAGCTGGTCGGCCCCGGCGGCCTGCTGGAACGCTTCGCCGACGACGAGATCCGCGTGGTGATGCGGGCGACCCGGCTCTACGGAACGCTGCTCATGGAGTCCACCCATCCGGATGTGCTGCGCGACGCCCTCGACCGTGAGCGCGTCTTCGACTTCCTCTGGGGGTTCGCGGCCGACGATCCGATCCGTCGCCCGCTGGTGCCCGTCGAGAGCGAGGAGCTGTGGTCGGGGGACGTCCCGATGTTCACCACCCGCCCGGCGACGCGAGACCTGTGGAACGGCCGGGGCGTGAGAATGCCCGGCGTGCTGGACCACGACAGCCTGACGCATGCGATGGACAAGGTCCGGGCGATGGGGGCGCGCGACCGGGCCCAGCAGGAGTGGATCATCGAGGCGTCGATGGCGACCCGCCCCGATCAGGCCGCCTCCATCGGCACCGGCCCGGTTTCGCTTCCGGTTCCGGTTGAGCCGGCCGTTTCCCCGTCTCCCGTGGCGCTCGACCACGAGCGTGTCCTCGTCGCCGTGCGAGGCATCGCGGACCAGGTGGCCGCGATCGCGCACGCCGACGGCTCGCGGGTGAACTGGCTCGGCATCGATCTCATCCAGGAATCCCAGTGGATGGTCAACCCGCTACGGCTCGACCTCTACAGCGGGATTCCCGGTGTCGCGTTGTTCCTGGCCCAGGCCGCGTCCGTCCTCGGTGACGATCGCTACGCCGACCTGGCCCGCCGCGCCCTGACACCGTTGCCGGAGATCGTCGACTCCGTCGTGAACGCACCGGCCGGCGCCCCCATGACGACGTGCGGCCCGTTCTCCGGATACGGCGGTCTGGCGTACGCGCTCACGCACCTGACGCGGGAACTCGGCGACCCCTCCTTGGGAGACGCGATCGAACCGCTGGTGACCTCACTGACCGAATCCATCCCGATCGACGAGATGTTCGACGTCATCGGCGGCGCCGCCGGCGCTCTCGGCGCGTTGCTGGCCATACACGAGGCGACGGGACTGCCCGTCGCCCTACGGCTGGCACGCGCGTGCGCCGACCGCCTGGTCGAGACCGCTCGACCGCAACGGCGGGGTGTCGCCTGGCCGGGCGCGATATCGTCCTCCCTGCCCCTCACCGGCTTCTCGCACGGGGGCGCCGGCATCGGCTGGGCGCTGTCACGCTTCGCCGCGACGCCGGACGGCGCCACGACGGGTGCGCGCTACGCCGAGACCGCGCGTGCCGCCTTCGCCTACGAACGTGACCTGTACGACCCGCGCGTCCGCAACTGGCCCGACTATCGGGACATTCCCGGAGAGCGCGCCGACGGCACGCCGCCCGCTCCCATGCAGGCGTGGTGTCACGGCGCGCCGGGCATCGGCCTGGCCCGCGCCGACCTGCTGCGGCGGGGGGTCACCGGTGGCCTCGCGGCCGACGCCCAGGCGCTGACGGCCGATCTCGATCTCGCGCTGGCATCGTTCCTGGCCGGTCCGACGGCGCTGGGCGGGCACAGCCTCTGCCACGGGGAACTCGGAAACCTCGAACTGATCACCACGATGATCGCCGCCGGCCGTACCGACCTGGTCGAAGCGCGCGACCGTCGCCTCGGGGTGGTGCTGGACCAGCTCGAATCCGGCCCGCGTTGCGGCACACCTGCCGGAGTGCCCACTCCCGGCCTGATGAGCGGGCTCGCCGGCATCGGGCACGGCCTGCTGCGCCACGCCTTCCCGGACCGGGTGCCGTCGGTGCTCCTCCTCGAACCGCCGATCGGCTGATCCCGCGCCGCCTGCCGCGCCGCCGTTGCCGTCGTCCCGCGTTTCCTCCGAGGAGAAGCCGTGCGCCACCGTGTTCCCGTCCGCCTTCAGATGACCCGTACCGAGTGCGGCGCGGCATGCCTCGCCATGGTGCTCAGCTACCACGGCAGGGACACGTCGGTCTCCGGGTGCCGGGACCTGCTCGATCCCGGCCGCGACGGCGTCTCGCCGGCGAGTCTTGTCGCGGCGGCCGAACAGCACGGGATGCGGGCCACCGTGGAGCGCGTCGAGGACCTGCTCGCGACGCCGCTGGAGAACCCCGTCATCGCCTATTGGGAGAAGCATCACTACGTCGTGGTGGAGCGGGCCGGCCGGACCCGGGTACGCGTCGTCGATCCCGCGAAAGGACGGCGCTCCCTCTCCCGCGAGGAGTTCGCCGAGCAGTACGGCGGGGTGGTGATCAATACCCGGCCCGGAGAGGACTTCGTCCGGCGCCGTACCCCGCTGCGGCAGAAAATGCTCATGCGATACCTGCGCGAGTTCATCGGCGTGGCCGGCGGGCGCCGCATCCTGCTCGGCATCCTGCTCCTGGCCGCCGCCCTGCAGGTGCTCGGGCTGTCGCTGCCGTTGGCCACCAAGGTGGTCGTCGACCAGCTGGTGCCCGACGGACGCCACGACCTGCTCGGAGTGCTGGGCGCCGCGGTCCTCGGGATCACCGTCATGCAGGGAGCGCTGAGCGTCCTCCGGTCCCGGATGCTGCTCAGGCTCCGGGCGCTCGCGGACGAACAGCTGACCGGCCGGTTCGTCACCCACCTGTTACGCCTGCCGCTCGGTTTTTTCCTCCAACGGAGCCGGGGAGACCTGTTGATGCGGCTCAGCAGCGTGTCGACGGGCCGGGAGGCGGTCACCCAGCACGCGCTGACGATGTGCTTGGACGGCGTACTGCTCATCGGGTACGTCACGGCCCTCACCTTTCTCAGCCCCTGGTACATACTGATCGTCAGCACGCTCGCGAGCATGCAGGTCTGCCTGATGCTCAGCTCTTACAACCGGGTGAGCGTGCTCACGCAGCGGGAGCTGACCGCCCGCGCCGAGGAGCAGGGCTACCTGATCGAGGCGCTCCAGGCGATGCTTCCGGTCAAAGCCAACGGTGCGGAGATGCAGGCGCGGCGGCGCTGGCACGAGCTGTTCGGCGCCTACCAGGTGGCCATGCTGCGCCGAGGCCGGGCCACCTCCTGGTTCGAGGGCGGCCAGGCGGCGCTGTCCATGCTCGCGCCCCTCTCCCTGCTGTGGTGCGGCGTGTGGCTGGTGCTGAGCGGTCAGATGTCCCTGGGCTCCATGCTCGCCGCCAACGCCCTGGCCATGTCGGTGCTCTCGCCGTTGATGGCGTTCGTGGGCGTCATCCAGCTTCTCTCCATGCTTCGCGGCCAGATCGAGCGCGTCTACGACGTGCTCGATTCGGCTCCCGAGATCAGCGGTGACCAACTGCTCTCCGGCGGCCAGCCGGTCTCCGTGCAGGCGCGCGACGTCACCTTCCGGTACGCGCCGGAGTCACCGCCCGTGGTCAGGAGCGTGTCGTTCGCCGTGCCCGCCGGGGCCAAGCTCGGCATCGTCGGGCGTACCGGTTCGGGGAAGAGCACGCTGGCACTGCTGGTACTCGGCCTGTTGCGGGCGGAGGCGGGCACGATCCGCCACGACGGCATCACCGTCGACGACCTCGACGTCGGCGAGCTGCGCCGTGGATGCGGCGCGGTGCTTCAGGAGCTGTCCCTGTTCAACGGCACGATCCGCGACAACATCACGCTCGGCAGTCCGGATGCCACGGACGCCGACGTCGTCGACGCCGCCACCATGGCGGGACTGCACGAGGACGTCCTGCGCCTGCCCATGGGGTATCGGACCACCGTCGGCGAAGGCGGGGCATCGCTGTCGGCGGGGCAGCGCCAGCGCGTGGCGCTCGCCCGTGCGCTGGTCCACAAGCCCAGACTGCTCATCCTCGACGAGGCGACGAGCCACCTCGACCCCGAGACCGAACGGCGCGTCGACGCGGCGCTGTCGGCGCTGCGGGTGACCAGGATCGTCATCTCGCATCGGCTCAGCGCCATCCGGAACGCCGACGAGATCGTGGTCATGCGGGAAGGCCGGGTGGCCGAGAGCGGGAAACACGAGGAACTGGTGAACAGGCCCGGCGTCTACCACGAACTTTTCGCCGATGTGACCACCTTCGAGAACGCCGGAGTCGTGCACTCGGCTCTCCCATAGCTGCGCGGCGCCCGTCGCGCGACCTGAAAGCACCATCCACCACAGAAAGGAACCCCCATGTCAATGGAAGAGGCCCGAGATCTGGTCCGGTCCTGGAAGGACCCCGACTTCCGCGAGGACGGCGTGGAACACCCCTCCGGCGACATCAGCTTCACGCTGGTGGGCGCGGAGAGCGCCGACAGCACCCCGGCATGCACGGTGACCATCGCCACCGGAACGCTGAGCTGCTTCCCGTGGTGTGGCAACACGGTCTGGAACGGCACCTGCACGTTCGCGTCGTGCAGGCCCCACTTCGAGCCCGCCTAGGTTTGATCCGTCGTCCCGGCGGGCGCCGTACCGGACTTGCTTGACAGGTCACGACTTGTTCGATCACGTGACGCCGGCCTGCGCGTGACATACCCGGTCAGGCCCGGGAGCCCGGCGAGAAGGCAATGATCATGTAGAACGTGTGGGTGGCGGCCTGGCCGCCACCCACATCACCCGAGGGGGAGACGTTCAGCCCGGTGACTCGGCCGGCTCTACCCAAACTGGGGTAACTCCGGGAGCGTCCCTATATGATCTTCCGATGCCGATGCGGAAGAACACGTCAACGGGCCATCGCTCGTGGGCGTGTTTCGTGGTGGCAGTGAGCGCTTCGCTGGTGCCGTGGGCGTTGCTCGCAACGACGGAGAGCGAATGGTCCAGCCCTCCCTTGCCTTTGGCGATGCTCGCCACCTCCTTCCCCGGGGTCTCGAACCGAGAATTCATAGCTCTGGACGTCTTTGTCATCGGCGTCCTGCCGCTTCTGACAGGCATCGCCGCCATGAAGAGATCTCGCACGCTGATCGGCGCCACCAGCGCAATCTGCGGAGTCCTGGCCCTGCTCCATCTGGTGCCCGTGCTGGGAGCGCTGCCGATAACCCTTCCGCCGGCGGACGCCACCGCGGACATGCTCGCCGGCAGCCAACCGGACTTCTATTTCGGTACGCTCCCCGACGGAGGGGTCTGGGCACTGGCGCCCGTCGCCTATGCGGCCAGCGTTATCGCACTCCTTGTCGCCGCCCGGCAGAGAGGTCGCAGAGTGACGGTCGTAGCCTGACAAGCCCGGAGCCGTTTCCGGGCCGGGCCGGTTCCGCGCCGTGAACGGAGGACCTCGATGCCGCTCGACGACCTCGGCACTCCGTTCACGTCGCACGGTTCCGCACGCCGCGTGGTGTCGCTCGTCCCGTCGCTCACCGAGTCGCTCGCCGAGACCGCTCCGGAGGTGCTGATCGGCGCGACCGACTGGTGCACCCACCCCGCGGAGTTGCGCGTACGGAGGATCGGCGGCACCAAGAACCCCGATGTGGCCGCGATCGTCGCCCTCCGGCCGGACCTGGTGCTGGCCAACGAGGAGGAGAACCGCCTCGCCGACCTGGAGGCGCTCCGGTCGGCCGGGGTGCCGGTCTGGGTGACGAGGATCCGTACGCTGGAGGACGCTTTCGCCTCCCTGCGCCGGATGCTGACGATGGCCTGCGGCCTGCCCGAGCCGGACTGGCTCGCCGCCGCGGAACGGGCCTGGCCGACTCCGCGGACCACCGGCGTACGGCGGGCGGTGATCCCCATCTGGCGTAAACCGTGGATGGTCCTCGGGCGCGACACCTTCGCGGGCGACCTCCTGCTCAGGCTCGGCGTCCGCAACCTCTACGCCGGCCACGCCGAGCGCTATCCGAAGATCGCCCTGCCCGACCTGCTGGCGGCGGGTGCCGACCTCGTCGTCCTTCCCGACGAGCCCTACCGTTTCACCGCGGAGGACGGCCCCGGATTCTTTCCCGCGACACCGGCCGCGCTGGTCAGCGGCCGGCATCTGACCTGGTACGGCCCGTCCCTGGTCGAGGCGCCCAGCGTGCTCGGGACCGCCCTGGGATGAGACGGCGGCCTGAGGATTCTGGGGGATCAGGGGTCGCGAAGGCCGTCCTCGCCTCCGGAGAGCTTTTTTTCAAACGTCGCGGGTCTTGCTCCGCAGGTCAGTGACACCTGCGTGACATAAGCGGATTTAGGTCTCCAATTACCCCTTGACTCCCATGACGCCGGAGTGGTCAGATCTCTTTTCATTAGGAAGCTTTCCTAACTATCTGGCCAGATTATCGGCCCTCGCCACCAGCGAAGATGCTTGGCCGGCTCGCCCAGCTCGGGGGCAGCGGAGCGTACGGCTCGGCAGAAAGGCAAGTCGTGCATCCAGCCACCTCGGCGCTCCGGCGCCCGCCCCGTGCCGTCCTGATACTGTCCGTCCTCCTGGCGCTCGTCTCACCGGTGTTCACGGCCGTGTCGGCGAAAGCCGCCACGAACCGCTACGAGGCGGAGAGCGCGACCGTCTCCCAGGGACTCGTGGAGGCCAACCACACGGGTTTCTCGGGGACAGGTTTTGTCAACGGCGACAACCTCGCCGGTAGCTACACCGAATGGGCGGTGAACGTCCCGTCGGCGGGCAGCGCGACCCTGGTCCTCCGCTACGCGAACGGCGTCGCCGTCAACCGGTCCGCCGACGTATCGGTCAACGGCACGGTCGTCTCGGCCGGCCGGGCCTTCAACGGCACCGGCAACTGGGACACCTGGGCCACCTCGACCCTCACCGCCTCGCTGAACGCCGGGTCCAACAGGATCCGGATCTCCGCCACGACCGACAACGGCAACCCCAACCTCGACTATCTCGACGTCGTCGCCGCCGACGCGCCGGCCTCGGACTACCAGGCCGAGGCGGCGACGCTCTCGCAGGCGACGGTGGCCACCAACCACACCGGTTTCACCGGCACCGGCTTCGTCGACTACGTCAACGCGCCCGGCGGTTCCATCGAGTGGACGGTGAACGTCGCCTCGGCGGGAGCCCACACCCTCACGTTCCGGTACGCCAACGGCACTCCGGCGCCCCGACCGATGGACATCTCCGTCAACGGGACCGTGTCGGCCGCGGGCAAGGCCTTCCCCGCCACGGCCAACTGGGACACCTGGGCCGACGCCACCGTCGCGGTCACCCTCAAGGCCGGAGTCAACACGATCCGGGCGACGGGCACGGACGCGCTCGGCGGGCCCAACGTCGACAGGCTCGCCGTCAGCGGTTCCAGCGGAAGCGACGGTCAGGCGCCGAGCGTCCCGGCCTCTCCCAGGGTCACGGGGACCTCGGCGAGCAGCATCTCGCTCGCCTGGAACGACTCCACCGACAATGTCGCCGTCACCGGCTACCGCGTCTACGAGGGCACCGCGCTCAGGGCCAGCCCGGCCACCGCCAGCGCGACCGTCACCGGCCTGGCCGCCTCCTCGGCGCACTCGTACACGATCTCCGCGGTGGACGCCGCCGGGAACGAGTCCGGGCGCAGCGCCGCCGTCACCGGCACCACGAGCGGCACGGGTGGCGGGGTCACCGCCGACCAGTTGCTCGCGAAGGTCACCACCTGCAGCCAGATCTCCAACGGCAAGTACAAGACCGACTCCGATGTCAGCAGTGCGACCGTGGCCGTGTGCAACAAGACGGGGGCGGTGTTCTGGAAGGCGGACATGGACATCGACTGCGACGGCATCCGTACCACCCAGTGCAACGAGGACACCGACTGCTGCTTCCTGCCGGAGACCGCCTGCGAGACGAGCGGCGGCGCCGCGCTCAACGCCGCGCAGCTGCCGTACGTGGTGGTGCCGAGTTCGAGCGGCATCTGGAACTACACCACCAAGGGAATCGGCTGCGGCACGGTCGTGGCGGTGATCTACAACGGCCAGATCGAATACGCCGTGGTGGGCGACACGGGGCCGAGCGAGATCATCGGGGAGGCGTCCTACCGGACGGCCGCCGACCTGGGCATCAACCCCGACCCGAGCAACGGCGGCATCGACACGGGTGTCACCTACATCGTCTTCACCGGCTCGGGCACCAAGATCGCGACTGAGGAGAACCACTCGCAGGCGGTGACCCTCGGGCAGCAACTCGCCCAGCAGTTCGTCAACAACAACTGACTCTCCCCTTCCGATCCCGTACGGCTCGGCGACAATTGACCCCCTCTTCCGATCCCGTACGGCTCGGCGGCATCTGGCACCGTGGATCACCTCTTTCGGATCCCGTAGGGCCCGGCGGCAACCGGTATCGCGGACCATCCGCCCCTGATCCCGTACGGCTCCGTGAATCGACCGCGGAGCCGTACGGGATCCTCATTTTTCGCGTTTTCCTTTTGCCGAGCGGAGGTGAAGCGCTTCAGGGAGTTTTGGGCATCATTTACGACTTCATGTCGCTATATCGGCAAATATGCGTGCATAGGGGAGGGGTAGTTGATTCCACTCATGAGCTGATCGCCGGAGGTCCTCATGGTTCAGAGAATGCTCGCCCTGCTGGCCCTCGCCGTCCTCGTGCTGGGTGGCACGGTCAGCGGCGCCGCCGCCGTCGCCGCTCAACCGGCTCCCAACGACCAGGACAGGCATTTCCTGGTCCAGGTGCACCGGATCAACCTGACCGAGATCGAGGCCGGGAAGACCGCTCAGAACAAGGCGAGCGACCAGACCGTCCGTGACCTGGGCGACAAGTTCGTCACCGATCACATGAAGCTCGATGAGAGCGTGCAGAAGGTGGCCAAGGCACTCGACGTGAAACTGCCCGACAGGCCCGGCCCCAAGCAGCGCGCCGTGCTCGACAAGGTGTCGGGACTGAATGGAGCGGCCTTCGACCGCACGTGGATAACCACGGAGATCATAGGTCACCGGGAGGCCCTCGCCGCCGTGAACACCGAACTGCAGGACGGCTCCTCCGCCCAGGTGAAGCAGGTCACCACGGACGCCAAGCCGGTCGTGCAGGAGCACCTGAAGCTGCTGGAGCAGGCCCGGGGCGCCAAGACCACGCCCGGGAGCACGCCGAGCGCCAGTAGCAGCCCCGGCTACTGACCAGACCCGGTGACGACCCCGGCCGGTCCCGGCGGCAACCCGGGTGCCGGCCGATCCCGGAGGTGATCCGAGCCACCGCTCGACCGGTCCCGGTATCCGCCGGTGCCGTTCGCCCGGCCGGTTTCGGTCCGCGTGGCCCGGGGCGCCGGTCGGACGGCCGGTTCAGTTCACGTGGGCCGGGGGAGCGGGCTCTTCCTCGGTGAACTCCATCTCGGGCGGGGGGAGCCGGAACAGGCGGGTGAGGTAGGCGAGGTAGACCACGCCGATGGCGAGCCAGATCAGGCCGAGCATGATGGCGTTGCCGTCGAGCTTGGTGAGCAGCCACACGTCGACGATCGCGCCGATCGCCGGTGCCAGGACGTACGGCAGGATCCCGGGCCGGCGCCCCGCGCGGCGTTCGCGGAGGTAGAGGGCGATGACGCTGAGGTTGACGAAGGTGAAGGCGGTGAAGGCCCCGAAGTTGATGAACGACGTCGAGGTGGCGACGTCCAGGCGCAGGGCGATCATTCCGACGATGCCGGTGAGCAGGATGCTGAACGCGGGCGTGCGGAACCTGGGGTGGATGTAGCCGAAGATTCTGCGGGGCAGGACGGAGTCGCGTCCCATGGCGAACAGCAGCCGCGAGGTGCTGGCCTGCGCGGCGAGGCCGGAGGTGAACTGGGCGATGACCAGACCGGCGAGGAAGACGGCCCCGAACAGGTTGCCGCCGATCGTCTTGGCGATCTCCGAGGCCGCCGAGGAGGAGTCGGTGAAGGTGCTGCCGGGATGCACGAGCTGGGTGAAGTAGGCGACGAGGATGAAGATGGCGCCCCCGATGAGCGCGATGAGCAGGATGGCCCGCGGGATCGTTTTTGTGGGTTGGACGGTCTCCTCGGTGAGGGTGGTGACCGCGTCGAAGCCGAGGAAGGAGTAGGCGGCGATGGCGGCGCCCGCCGAGATGCCGGTCACGGTCGTGGCCGAGTTGAAGAACGGGGCCGGGTCGACCAGCGCGCCCGCGCCGTCCGAGCCGACCAGGTGACCGATCGACAGCAGGACGAAGAAGACCAGGACCAGGATCTGGAAGATCATGAGCAGGGAGTTGGCCCTGGCCGCCACCTTGATGCCCAGCAGGTTGAGCCCGGTCGTCACGACGATGAAGCCGATGATCCACAGCCACGAGGGGACGCCGGGGAACTGCGCGGACAGGTAGGCGCCGCCGATCAACCAGATGACCATGGGCAGGAAGAAGTAGTCGAGCAGCACCGCCCAGCCGACGAGGAAGCCCACCCGGGAGTCGATGGTCCGCCGCACGTAGGTGTAGGCGGACCCGGCGATCGGATACGCCGCCGCCATCTTGCCGTAGCTGAGGGCGGTGAACAGCATGGCCACCAGGGCGACGGCGTACGCGGCGGCGGTCGCGCCGCTCGTCGTCTCGGCCACGATGCCGAAGATGCCGAGCACGATCAGCGGCGTCATGTAGGCCAGGCCGAACAGGACGACGGATCTGAGCGTGAGGGCTCGCCTCAGAGTTGGTTCGCTGGCTTGCATGGCGAGGTTCCCTCCGAAAGGGGTCAGTTGTCCGCTGGTTTCCAGCGCGCGGGGTCGATGCGCCCGCCGTACAGGGGGAGTTCGAGGGGGTCGTCGGCGGGACCGAACTGGTCCCACATGCGGTTGAGGCCCGCGGTGCCGTACCTGCGCACCCGCGTGACGTCGTCCAGGTCGAGGACGTCGGTGAGCACGGTGGGAGCCTCGCCCGCCTCGACCCTGACCCGGCCCTCGGGATCGACGACGAGACTGCGTCCGGTGCCGGTGGGGGCGGCCGTGTTGACGCTGACGACGTAGACCTGGTTCACGATCGCGTTGGCGCGCGCCAGCACCAGTTCCTGGGCGCGGTCGGAGGTCGTCGTCATGACCGGGTTGACGATGACCTCCGCGCCCATCCACGCGAGGTGGCGCGCGACCTCGGGAAACCAGACGTCGTAGCAGATCGCGAAGCCGACCCGGCCCGCTCCGGGGACGTCGAAGACCACGAAGCGGTCGCCCGGCCGGTAGGGCTCGTACGGTCGCCAGGGGAAGATCTTCCGGTACCAGGCCGCGAGCCGGCCTTCGGGGGAGAAGGCCAGGGCCGTGTTGTACAGCGCGCCGTTCTCCCCGCGCTCGCAGACGCTGCCGGGCACCAGCCAGATGTTCAGATCACCGGCGAGCTGGGCGAGCACCTTCGACCGCGGCCCGTTCAGAGGCTCCGCGGAGGCCTCCAGCTCCGCGGTCCTCTGGCGGGGCGGCGTCCGGGTGCCGTGCAGGTGCAGCTCGGGGAAGACGACAAAACGGGCCTCGGGAAAATCCGCGACGAGTGCCTCGACCTCCCGGGCGAAATCCGAGATCGACCCGTCGATCGGGTGGGGCGTCGCCTGGGCGAGTGCGACGGGAAGAGGGCGGGACACGTGACACCTGGTTTCTGGCTTCCTAGCTATGAGATGTGAAAATAGCTCATTCTGAGCAGTTAAATCAATAGTGTTCACAATGAACTGTTTTCTGGCGAGTACGGTGATGGGATGACGCCTGGTAGCCCCCTGACCGCGCTGAAAGCCCCCGTTCTCGCGGGTATCCGCCGGCTCAACGCGCTGGACACCGTTCGCGCCCGCATCGCCATGGCCGTTGAGCTCGGCCTGCTGAAGCCGGGGGAGCGGCTGCCGCCGACCGATGAGATCGCCCGATCCCTCGGCGTCGGAGAGATCACGGCCCGGCGCGCGCTCGTCTCGCTGTGCGACGAAGGCGTCCTGGAACGGCGACGCGGCCGGACCGGCGGCACCCTGGTGGCCCACCGGCCCGTCACCGGCCGGGTCCTCGAGATCGAGGCATACCGGTCGGCCGCGGACGAGGTCCACCGGCTGATCGACGAAAGGCTGCTGCTGGAGTGCGGGATCGCGCACCTGGCGGCGTCGAACGCGGGGCCGCGCCAGCTGGAGGAGCTGGAGGCCCTCGTGGCGCAGATGGACCGGGTTTCGAGCTGGGCCGAGTTCCATACGTGCGACGAGCGTTTCCACACGGCGATCGCGGCGGCCACCGGGCTGCCGTCGGCGGTGGGCCAGTACGGTCCGGCCCTGCGGGAGCTCTACCGCTACTACCTGCCGTACCCGCTGGACTACCTGCGGGAGTCCAACGGCGAGCACGCCGAGCTCGTCGCGGCCCTGGCCGGCCGTGATCCGCTGAAGGCGGTCGACGTCACGCGCCGCCACGTCCAGACGCTCCACCAGACCATGTTCGTCGGGCTCATCGGCCCTCAGCCGCCCGCCGGCGTCCCGCTCGCCGGGGCCCCGTCACCTCCGGGAGGCCCATCCCCGTCCCCGGACGCGGCCGCCTCGGCTCTGGCCAGCTCGGAGTGCCGGTAGGAGTATCCGAAGTACACGATCAGGCCGATCACGAACCACGCCGCGAAGCGTACCCAGGTCTGCCACTGCAGGAAGGTGATCAGCCAGAGCGAGAACAGGATCCCGATCGCCGGCACGACCGGCATGCCGGGGCAGCGGAAGGTCCGGGGCAGGTCGGGCCGCCGGTAGTGCAGCACGATCACCGCCGCGCACACGACCACGAAGGCGAGCAGGATGCCGATGTTGGTCAGCTCCGCCACCTGCACGATGGGCAGGAAACCGGCCAGGAGCGCGGAGATGACGCCGACGATCCAGGTCACACGGGTCGGCACGTGCCGGGTCGGATGCGTCTTGGCGAACCACTTCGGCAGCAGCCCGTCCCGGCTCATCGAGAACCACACGCGGCTCACCCCGAGCATGAACGTGAACATGACGGTGAGGATGCCGACGATCGCCCCGACCGCGATCACGTTCGCCAGGCCGTGCAGGCCCACCGAGCTGAACGCGGTGGAGAAACCGCTCTCCCTGTCGATCTCCGTGTATTTCTGCATGCCCGTCAGCACCAGGCAGGCCAGCACGTAGAGGACCATCGAGATGGCGAGCGAGTACATGATCGCCTTCGGCATGTGGCGTCTCGCGTCCTTCGACTCCTCCGCCGCGGTGCTCATGGCGTCGTAGCCGAAGACGGCGAAGAAGACCGTGGCCGCGCCCGTGAACGCACCACCGATGCCGTAGGGGAAGAAGGGGGTGTAGTTGGACGGGTTGATGAAGAAGAACCCGACGACGATGACCACCAGCACCACGACGACCTTCAGCGCGACGACGGCCATCTCGAACCGGGCCGCGTTTCTCATGCCGAGGTTCAGCAGATAGGCGATCAGCAGGCAGAGCAGGGCGGCGATCAGGTCCACCCGATGCCCCCCACCCGTCCCCGGAGCCCCCAGCATCCACACGGGCATCTCGACGCCCAGGGCGTCGAGCAGGAACGAGAAGTAACCGGAGATGCCGATGGCGACGACCGCGACGATCGCGGTGTACTCCAGCAGCAGGTCCCAGCCGATGAGCCAGCCCACCAACTCGCCGAGGACCGCGTAACCGTAGGTGTAGGCGGACCCGGCCTTCGGGATGAGCCCCGCGAACTCCGCGTAGGAGAACGCCGCCGCCGCGCTCGCCACCCCGGCGATCAGGAACGACACCACGACGGCGGGGCCGGCGATGCCGTTGGCGACGGCCCCCGCGAGCGTGAAGATGCCCGCGCCGATGATGCCGCCCACCCCGATCGCGGTGAGCTGCCACAGTCCCAGCACGCGGGTGAGCTGCTCGCCCCCGGCGGCCTCGGGCTCCTCTATGTGCTCGATGGGCTTACGGCGAAGGACGCCCGATCCCACCCGGAGTATGGCCATGACGCATCCCCTCACCACGACGGCCGCGGCGGACTGTCCGGATCCGCCATCAGGCCTAACGGAGATCCTTCCCCGCTTGACCTGCGGTGATGTCAGGTTCTTCACCTGTTGCGCGAGGAGAAACCGGGTCCCGGGGCAACGCCTGCTTTCTGCTGGGCGGCGATACGCCAACGCGGCTCGGCCGGCGTGCCTGCGGGCGCGGGGGCGGCCGATCTCCCATGATCAAGGGCCCATGATGGCGGTATACGCCGCGCACCATCCATGATCAAGCTATGACGACAAGTGTGCGGTTCGATCGGATGGAGACCGAGCGGCTCATCATGCGACGCTGGCAGGAGTCCGACCGGGCACCGTTCGCCGAGTTGAACGCCGACCCCGAGACCATGCGGTTCTTCCCGAACACGCTGGACCACGAGGCCAGCAACGCGCTGATCGAGACGATCGAGACGCGTTTCGACCGGCAGGGGTTCGGATTCTGGGCGCTGGAAGTGGCCGCGACCGGCACGTTCATCGGCTTCACCGGCCTCAACCCGCTGCCGGACGGCGTGCCCGGCGCCGGCGGTTTGGAGGTCGGCTGGCGGCTGGCCAGGCATGCCTGGCATCACGGATACGCCACCGAGGCGGCCAGGGCCGCACTCGGCGTCGCCTTCGACACCATGGGCCTGCCCGAGATCTGGTCCCTGACCGCGGTCCTCAACGAACCGTCCCAGGCCGTCATGCGCCGGCTGGGGCTGACGGAGGCGGACCGGTTCGACCACCCCCGGATCCCGCCGGGCGATCCGCTCCGGCCGCAGGTGGCCTATCACGGCACCCGCCCGGCTGCGTCCAGGCTCCCATGATCATGGGTCTATCCGGCAGGGCGCCCACTCGCCGCCCGCCGGATAGACCCGATGGTCCGGAGCACTAGTAGCGTTCCGCCACGCCTGAGTTGATCTCGGTGAGAACAAGGGTGGTGTTCGTGTAGCGGATGAGGTTGGACAGGGTCGGTGGCTGGGCCAGGGTGGCCTGGGCGTAGCGGACGGCGTCGCCGACGGTGTTCAGGCCCAGGCCGCGGATGGTGAGCGTGTTGACGGCGGTGCCCGCGTTGATCCGGCGGGATGCCAGGTTGAACATGGTGGCCAGCAGTTCCGCCCGCACCGTGCGCGGCTGCGTCACCGGCAGGAACAGGACGGCCGAGGCCTCCTGCTGGGACAACGTGCCGTTGGCCGCGGAGTTGTCGGCCCCGTCGAAGCGCGTGTCGGTGGCCTGGACACGGGCCAGCACCTCGGCCGTCCTCAGGTCCGTCCGCAGCCCCCACAGCGTCGAGAGCAGCGGCAGCCTGCTGGGCGTGACCGCGGTGATCGAGGTCTGCGCCGAGGCCGTGACCGGGGCGAAGGTGCACGCCCCGCCGGCACTCTTGTAGCTCACGGACACCTTGTTGATGTGGGTCGCGCCCGGTAGCGACAGCAGCGTCGGCCGCGCCGTGAAGACGATCGTCCGGTCGCCGGACGTGGCCGGCACGTCGCCCACGTTCCAGACCAGTGTCCGGGTGCCGTCGGCGTTGAGCGTCACGGAGTTCGGCTTCGGGCCGGTGCCCAGGTCGAGCGCCGGGCTGTAGTAGACGCCGGCCGGCAGCGTGTCGGTGACGGTGACCTCGGACGCGCCGTCACTGCCGGTGTTGGCATAGGTGATGGTGGAGGTGATCGCCTCGCCGGCGTTGACCGTCGGGGACGCTTTTTTCGTCAGGGTCAGTCGCGGCGCGTGCACCGTGGTGGTGGCGGTTCCGGTGTTGTTCGTCGTGTTCGCCTCGGGGCCGCCGTCGAGGTTCGTGGCGGTCGCGGTGGCCTTGTTGGTGAGTTTCGTCCCGTCCTCGGTGGCGCAGGGGACGAGATAGGTGAACGACGCGGTCGCGGTCGCGGACGGGCCGAGGTTGGGCAGTGACCGCGTCGCGGTCGTGGCGTCGGGGAAGGTGTCGGTGAGGCCGACCGCGGTCGCCGTACCCTTTCCGACGTTTTTCACTTGTACGGTGTAACCGAGGGTGTCACCGGACTTGGCATCGGTCTTGTCGACGGTCTTGGTCACCGTGACGTCGGGGTCGTAGAAGTCGTGGAAAGCGGTTCGCCGCTTCTGGGCGGTGTCGAAGCCGATATCGGGGCCGTGGCTGACGCCGGCCCCGTTGGCGGTCTGCGCGGCGGCGGCTCTGAACTTGAGGCTGTGCCAGTCATCGTGCCCGGTGAGCTCGGTCCGCTGAGTGGAGGCGTCGTCTCCGGCGTTGATGTTGACGTCCACCGGATTCGGGTCGATCACCGGCAGCATGGTCGTCGGGTCGACGTTGTTGTTCCAGTTGAGCGCTGCGTTGCCGCGCCCGAACTGAGGGCTTCTATCGGGAGCCGTCCAGCTGGTCATGTCGGTGCCGTCGCCGATTCCATTGGGCTCCAGCAGCGCGGTCTTCTTCAGCGTGGGGAGAGAGGCGCGGGAATAGTCGAGACGGTCCGGTGCGCTCCCCGGGCCGGTCGGGATGCCGTCCGGATCGAAGGAGTAGTTCATGACGCTCAGATAGTTGGGCTTGTAGTTGGTGTCGTCGCTTCCGCCGTGATCCAGGCCGAGCGCGTGCCCGAGCTCGTGCATGATGCTGCCGGACTGCTCCCGTGTCGTGCCCACGCCGCCGGTCCACGAGCCGAGGGTGACGAGAAAGTCCTTGTTGTGGCCGCGTTCCGGTTCGCAGCATTGACCCGAATCGTCTTTTCCGGCCCTGAGGTCATGCGCGAAGATCGCGTAGTGGGCGTATATGGCGAGGCTGAAGTTGAAATTGGCGTTCCGTGCGGATCGGTAGTCGTCGCCGAGATCCTCATCCTCGAAGTTCATCACCGGCTGCTCGCCGATCGCCTTGCCCCGGACATGGATGAAGTCCATTCCCGTCGCCTTGTGATCCCCGGGGTAGGGGCAGGGCGACACCGCGTCAACCGGCGCGGCGTCGAAGGCGGCTTTCACCTCACCGATCGCGTTGGGGTCGGGTTCGTGTGAATGGCCGGTGGGACCGGAATCGCTCATGTAGTCGATCTGGACGACGACCGACTTCCGGCACGGGTCCAGGCCGACGAGATCGGCCACCTTGAAGCCGTCCGGGCCGTAGACGGCGTCCTGCTGTTCCACGGCGTCGGGAATTCCGTCGCCGTCGATGTCGACGCTGGTGCCGTTGGAAATGCTGAAGTCGATCCGGGCTTTCCTGCCGTCGTTGTTGCTGGGGAAACCGTGGTCGCCGTCGCCCTGGCCCACGGTGAGGCTGTTCAGGAGGTCGCCCGACCAGGAGTTGCCTTCGACGGTGTCGTAATAGACGAGATCGAGATCGACGTCATCGTCCTGAGGGCTGATGTCCATCTTGTCGTCGCCACCTTCGGTGGGACCGGAGTCTTCGTCCCACAGCCGGATGAGGATCGGCACGCTGCTCTGTCCGGCGGGTAGGTTCACCGTCTGCGTGAACTGCCAGCCGGGGGAGAAGACGTCGTCCTCGATGACACCGCGTCGCTCCAGCGGGCCGTCACCGATGCGGACCTCGGGGAAGTAGTCTCCGTCGCCCGCTGCGGTGTCCGGGTTCTCGATCTGCAGCACATTGTTGATGCGAAGCGTGAGCGTGACGCTTGTGGCGGCGGAAGCCGTCGAAGAACTCAACGCCGGCAACATGGCGAACAGCAGCCCTATTGCGGCATATAGCGCGATTCGCGGCTTGCGACCCTTACGTCGCAATCCATGTGAAGTGAAATGCGCCATCTTTCTCCTTTTTAAATGTTGGTGTATGGCATCCCCATTCTGGTAATTCACCATAATTGTCACCGCTTAATTCGACATGAGTAGGGCTATACTCATTTCTCGCCGCTTCGCTCAGGGTGCTCGCCGGGGTCGCGGCGCTGATGCGTCCTCCTGTGGTGAGACCGGGCAGCCGGCAAGAGCAGCGCCTGACGCGTTACCGAGCAGGTCGTGCTGCCGTTCCACGGGAGGTCGTACCTGTTCCCGCGGTCGGCATTGACGGCCCGGGGGCGTCGTGAGCGTCGGGTGAGGGTTTTTTCAACGGACATCTCCATGATCCGGATCGTGGACGACCCCGTCATCGGGCGGCGAGGTGCGGCCTCGGCCAATAGAGCTGTGACCGAGGCCGCAATGGTGTCCTGTCCGTCTCCGGACGGGGTTATTTGAAGGCCGCGGTATTGCGCGTCGCCCACTCGGCGAAGGTGCGGGGCGGCCGGCGGAGAAGCCGTTCGACATCAGGGCTGACGCGCTGCTCGGCAGCGGACGGTGCGCCGAGGGCGCCGAGGGTGGCCTCCACGACCGGCTCGGGCATGTATCCCAGCATCTGCTCCCGCGCCTCCGCGTGGCTCAGCTCGATGAACCGTACCGACTCGCCCAGCGCGTCCCCGATCGCCGCGGCCTGCTGCCGGGGTGAGATCGGCGTCGGTCCGGTCAGCGTGTAGACGTTGCCCTCGTGGCCTGGCCCGCGCAGTGTGACGGCGGCGACCTCGGCGATGTCGGCCGGATCGATGGCCGGCAGCGCGACGTCGCCGAACGGCGCCGCGACCGCCCGTTGTGTGCGGACCGAACCGGCCCATTGAAGCGCGTTGGAGTCGAAGTTGCCCGGCCGCAGCATCGTCCATTCCAGGCCCGACCGCCTGACGGCGTCTTCCAGATCCGAGGGGTGGCGTTGCGTGCCCACGCCCTGGGAGGACAGCAACACGACCCGCCGGACGCCGGCCTCTCGCGCGACATTCATGACGTCACTGAGATCGCCGTTCGCCATGAAGTCGGGGGAGGTCAGCAGGAGCAGCGCCTCGGCTCCATGAAGGGCGGGCCTGAGGCTGTCCGGCTTGGCCAGGTCGGCCTGCCGGTATCGCGCCCCGGACGGCACGTCCTGCGCTGAGATTCTTCGTGACACCGCCGTCACCTGCTCGCCCGCTGCCATAAGCGTCTGTACGAGCGGCCGTCCCACGTTGCCCGTCGCTCCGGTCACCACGATCATGTTCACTCCCAGTTGTCGAGTCCCTCTGCGGGCTCGTCGGAAGCTATCGGCACTGTGGTAGTAGGTACCTAGAGGAAAGTATTGGAAAGAAGGGCTTATTGTGACTAACGACACAATTCCGGCGGCTCGTATCGACGTCGCCCCGGAGGAGGCGTGCCCGATCACCCCGGTGGTCGGCATCGTCTTCAGCCGCTGGACCACTCCTATCCTCTGGGTGCTCAATGAATACGGGCGGCATCGGTTCGTGGAGCTGGAACGCCGTATCGCCACCATCACACCCAAGGTGCTGACCGAACGGCTACGGCAACTGGAACGTGACGGGCTTGTCGTGCGTACCTACCACCCCGAGGTTCCGCCGCGGGTGGAGTACGAGATCAGCGAACTGGGACGTAGCCTGGCGCCACTGTTCGCATCACTCGCCGGGTGGTCGATCAACCTGGGCAAGGTCGAGCAGGCCCGGCTGGACTACGACGCCAGGGAACCGGTCCGCGGCCGTCGAACCTGATCCGACGGGTTCACCGGAGACAGCTTGCCGCAGTTGCCGCCGCCCTGGCGGATCACGATGTAGACGGCGAACAGCACCGCGTTGGCGAAGGCGAACACCAGCCCCAGCGGTTCTCCGGCCAGCCGGATGCCGGTCAGCACGTAGACACCGCCGACGGCTGCCAGGAGTGCGGCGAGGTTGCGTGCCGTGCGGGCGCCGACCGCGGCCTACGGCCCGGCTCCGATGGCGCGGGGCTGGGCGTCACCGACCGGATCTCCCATCTGGCCCACGCGCTCATGGCCGCGGCGATGGCCGTCATGATGGGATGAGCGGAGAGATGATGACGTGTACCGCGCAGTGGCGGACGGACCCGCCCGCCACCAGACCGGACGAGGAGTTCGCCCGGCTGAGCGAGCCGTACCGGCGGGAGTTGCTGGCGTACTGCTACCGGATGCTCGGCTCGATTTACGACGCCGAGGACCTGGTCCAGGAGATCTACCTGCAGGCGTGGCGCGGCTACGGCGGTTTCGAGGAGCGTTCCTCGCTGCGTACCTGGCTGTACCGGATCGCGACCCGGGCGTGCCTGAAGGCGCTGGCGGGCAAGGGCCGCCAGCCGATGCCACCGGTTGAACAAGCGTTCGTCAAAAATGCCCGATGATCTGTATTCCACCCCTATGACGTTTGACCTGGAGGATATTGATGACCGCTGACGTGACGGATTTGAAGGCCCACGCCGAAAGGCTTCGCGAGCTGCACGGCGGAGAGATGCTCGTGCTGCCCAACGCGTGGGACGCGGCCAGTGCGACGATCGTGGCCGAAGCGGGGTTTCCCGTGGTCGCCACCGCCAGCGCGGCCATCTCGGCGATGCTCGGTTATCCCGACGGTGAGGGTGCGCCGTGGCAGGAAATGTTCGCCGCCGCCGGGCGGGTCGCCCGGGCGGTGTCGGTCCCGGTCACGGTGGATGCCGAGGCGGGATACGGCATGCAGCCGCGTGAACTGGTGGACCGGTTGCTGGACATCGGCGCGGTCGGCTGCAACCTGGAGGACACCGACCATCGGGCGGGCGGCCTGGTCGAGGCCGGTGCGCACGCCCGATGGCTCGCGGACGTCCGCTCCGCCGCAGACGATGCCGGAGTTCCGATCGTCATCAACGCCCGCGTCGACGCCTTCCTACCTGCCGGCGGGATACCTGAAGCGGATCGGATGGCAGAGGCGACACGACGGGGCCGGCTCTACCTGGACGCCGGCGCCGACTGCGTCTACCCGATCGGCGTGCGCCACAAGCGCGACATCGCCACCCTCGTCACCGAACTGCCCGGCCCGGTCAACGGCAACACCGGTGAACATCTGGACCTGGCCACGCTCCGGGAACTGGGCGTGGCGCGAGTGTCCTATGGACCCCGCTTCTACCGCGCAGCCATGGCCGACCTGAAAGCCACCGTTCAGGAGTTGCTGGCCTGACGACGCGATATCGAGCGCGTATCCGCGCCGCCGGTTACGAGCGAGGCGCTGACGGCTTATCGCGGCTGGAGCCGATCGAGCCGTCGCCACTGATCGTCGCTCAGCCGCAGGCTCGCCGCGGCGACGTTCTCTTCCAGGTGGCCGAGCGTGCCGGTGCCTGGAATCGGCAGCACGACCGGCGAACGGTCGAGCAGCCACGCGAGCGAGACCTGCGCCGCGGTGGCGCCGAGTTCGGCCGCCACTGCGGCTATCTCGGCCGTCGCCTCCGATACCGCGGGGTAGACGGGCCGCCAGGGCAGGAAGGCGATCCCCGCCGCGGCACAGGCGTCGAGCACGGCCTCGTGCTCGCGATCGAGCATGCTGTAGCGGTTCTGCACGCTCACGACGTCGATGATCTGCCGCGCCTCATCGAGCTCGGCGACGGTGATCTCGGACAGTCCGAGGTGGCCGATCTTGCCTGCGATCTGGAGCTCGCGCAGCGTCCCCAGCTGGTCGGCGAGCGGCACCTTCGGATCGATGCGATGCAGTTGGAGCAGCTCGAGCCGTTCGACCCGAAGTCGGCGCAGGCCCTGCTCGACCTGATCCCGCAGGAAGTCCGGCCGGCCGCAGATCTCCGCGTCGTGCGGGGGGTTCGGCGGCGCGACCCCGACCTTTGTCGCGATGAGGAGGTCGTCCGGATAGGGATACAGAGCCTCGGCGAGAAGTTCCTCGTTGGCCCCCCACCCGTACAGGTGCGCGGTGTCGATCAGTGTGACGCCCAGGTCGACGGCACGTCGGGCCACCGCGATGGAGGTTTCCCGAGCCGGTCCGGGTTCGGTCGGCAGGCGCATGGCCCCGAACCCGAGCCGCCGTACGCTGCGTTCGCCCCCGATGCGGAACGTGCTCGATGTCATGTGTCGGTTTCGCCCCTCGCTCGAAGTCGGTCACGATAACAGCTTTTCGCCCAAAGATCGTTACTTGATTTCCCGGTCCTGCTCTGGCGTGAAGTCGGGGAGGGCGTAGCTCATCTCCTGTCGGGCCCGGGTGAGGTGCGCGGTGGCGCGGGGGTCACCGTCACTCCGGCAGATCGGCCAAGGTACGCGCCCACCGCTGGAACCCGGACTCCCGCGCTGTATCGGCGTAACGGGCGAACTGAACGCGGCACTGTGTTCGCCGGATGCCGCCGATCAGCTTCGGAGGGTGCGAGAAGGGCATGTCCGGGGTGGTCGGCTGCCAGAGCGCGGGCAGACCGGCAGCCCCGTCGCCGGGTGATTCAAGGCCGTAGTAGATCTCCGAGACGCCGAGCGCCATCGCCGCACCAAGGCACATGAGGCAGGGCTCAAGGTTGATGGCCAGTTGCAGCGGCGCGGAACGAGGCGCCCAGCCGAGTCGTCGATCCGCCTCCTCCATCGCCAAGAGATCCGCGTGCGCGATACGCCGCCCTTGGCCCCTCTCCTGCGTGTGGGAGCGGCCGACGATGACGTCTTCCATGACGACCACGGCGCCGATCGGCAGCTCACCCGCGATCAACCCTTCTTCGGCGACATCGATGGCAAGACCGACCAGCTCATCAGGCGTCATACACCGATTCTAAAAGTTCACCGATGCCGTGACCGGAAATGTTCGCCGGGTCGGGGGCGCGCTGCGTGGCTTCACCAGTCGAGAGTGACAGGCCACTCGTGCCGCGCTCCTTGGAGCAAGTCTTTCAGCAGCACGGCCAGCCCGGGCGGAAAGACCCGCTCCGTGGTCGCGTCGAGCTCGGTCGCGGTCCACCATCGGTGCCCGAAGCCATCATCTCCGGATCCGGAAACCTCCGCCGTTGAGACTCGGGCGAAGAAGTACGTGTGCACGGTGTAGTAGCGGCTTCCCTGTAGGGACCACCCTCCCTCGTTGACGGCCACCGGTTCGCCCAGGTCTTGGCGTGTGATGATGAAACCGGTCTCTTCGTAAACCTCTCGACAGGCCGCTTCCACCGCTGATTCGCCTGGTTCGATCCCGCCGCCGGGTAGGTGCCATGCGAGCTCGCGGGGCCAGGGGTCTGGCGGGATGAAGCGAAACATCAGCGCGCGGTCGGCGGGGTCGACGAGGATTACGCGTCCCGTGGGGCGGCTCGTGATCATTTGTTTGAGGGTACCTGCCGACCCGGCGAAGGTTTCCGTCACGGCGCTAGGTTCACCGGGTGGGCGCTGCCGGATACCGGTGGCGGCGACGGTAGGGTGCCGCATGGTCGATGATCAATTTTCGGTTTCCGTGACATCTCCGTGGCTGGTGGGCCCGGCTCCGACGACATCGCTGACGCGAACGCGACTGGAAGAGCGGATTCTCAATCTCCTGTCGTCGCAGAACATGTGCGTGCTGGCGACCGCCGGCCCGGGTGGCCCGCTGGCTACGCCGGTCCGCTACTACCACCGTGACCTGACGTTGTTCTTCACGTCCCAGGCCGGGACGCCGAAGCTGCGCAACATCCGGCAAGAGCCGCGTGTCTCGATCGGCGTATTCGCGCCACTGGTCGGTCAAGCCAGCTCGCGGGGCGCTCAACTGTTCGGGATGGCCGAGGTACTGCTACCCGGTTCCCCAGGCTTTGACGAGGGAATGGCCGTTTACCGCTGGCAGTCGGATGCGGCTGAGCGAGGAAAGTCGGTGCTGGAGGTGCCACGAAACCCTCTCGTGCGGGTGGTCGCCGACCGAATCGTCTACACCGAGCACTGGCTGCGCCGGGAAGGTTTCGCGCCGCGCCAGCATTGGTCGCGCATCAGTGCCGACGACGATGAGACGGAGCCCTCACGCGGCTGAAAGGGCGGGTCGTCCGTCCCAGCGGATGCTTCCTCGCCGAGGCGGCTTGGCCTCGATCGGATCTGTGCGTGCCTATGGATATCGTCCACGAGACCTACGCCACCACGGCGGAAGAGGCGGGTGGATCGAACCACGCCTCGGAGGCGCCTGGATGTCTGAGTCGATGCGTCGGATTTGCTGATCCGTTTCAGTCTCAGCGAGCTAAGACAGAGAGCGCCGATCTATCCATGATCTCGGTGTAATCATATGAAGATCTTTTTTTCTTGGGCCTGACCAGGTCTCCGATGTGAACGGCGGGGGAACGCTGCTGTCATGGAGCTGTTTCCCGCGATACCACTGGCCGAGTGGCAGGACACCAAGGCCACACTGCACCGGTTCTCCCAGGTGGTAGGAAAGATCCGGCTCGCCGTGGGGGTCCGGCGTAACCACTGGTGGAACGTGCCGTTCCATCTCACCGGGCGTGGTCTCACCACCCGTCCCATGGGACAGACGGACAGCAACCTGATCTTCGCGATCGACTTCGACTTCGTCGGTCACCAACTGATCGTCACCACGGTGGACGGCCAGGCGGTGTCGTTTCCGCTCCACGGTCAGTCGGTGGCGTCCTTCTACCGGGGTGTCCTGTGGGCGTTGGGAGCCCTGGGCGTGCGGGTGAACATGGACATACCCCGGCCGTACGACCTGCCCGACTCCGGACGGCCGTTCGCCGAGGACACCGAGCACGCCGCCTACGATCCCGCCATGGTCACCCGCTACTGGCAGGTCCTCAGCCAGGTGAACCTGGTGCTGGAGGAGTTCGCGGCCGGCTATTCGGGCAAGGTCAGCCCGGTGCACCACTTCTGGCACACCTTCGACATCGCCTGCACCCGATTCTCCGAGCGCCGGGTCGACCAGCCGCCCGCGGTCGACCCTGTGACCAGGGAGGCCTACTCCCGGGAGGTGATCAGCTCTGGATTCTGGTTCGGCGACGACGCCTTCGGTGAGCCGGCCTTCTACTCCTACACCGCTCCCGAGCCCGAAGGGCTGGACAGCGAGCCCCTGTCTCCGGAGGCCGCGCAGTGGATCGCACAACGAGGCAGCCATCTGGCCGTGCTCCGCTACGACGACGCCCGGTTCGAGCCCGACCCGCGCGCCGCCGTACTCGCCTTCTACGAAAGCGCCTACCAGGCCGGAGCCCGGCACGCCGGCTGGGACATCGCCGGACTGGCCTGCCCCGGCGGGATCACCGATCCGCAGCTGAGCGTCAGGCCCTGACGGCCTCATCCCGGCTCACGCTCCTGTCAGGCCCTGACGGTCTCGGCCCGGCTCGCGGCTCGTGCCGGGAGCTCGATCCCGTCTACGGCCCGGTGTTCCCGTACGGACGTCATCGGGCCGCCTCGACCGCCCCGGCTGCCAGCGCCAGCGCGATCCGCTGTGCCGGACAGCTCCGCGATCCCGCCCCGAACGTCAGATGCTGCGGCTCGCGCCCCGGCCGGAAGCGGTCCGGATCGGCGAACACCTCCGGATCCCGGTTGGCCGCCGCCACGTCGAGGACCACGGCCTTCCCCTCCCCGGCTGCCGTACGGCGCAGCACTCGGACCGGAGGGTCGAAGCGCAGCGTCTCGACCAGCAACTCCTCCACCGTGCACGGCACCGGCTCGGCGGCCAGCGCGCCGCGGACCAACCCGGCCGTCGCGCCGTACGCCTGGGCGAGCAGCCCCGCCAGTACGGCCAGGCGCTCCGGATCCGGATCGCCCAGCAGGTGCGAGAGCCGTACCAGGCCCTCGTCGGCCGCCTCGGCGTCCACCTCGCCCGGCCCGGGCAGGTAGGCCAGGGCGATCATCGCGACGGCCTCCACGGCCCGCGCCCCGTCTTCGGCCCGGACCCCCAGCGCGACGGCCAGCACCCGCACCGGAACCAGCTCTGCGGACTCGGGGTCCTCCGACGCGAGCCGGAACGCCTCGGCGCGCAGCGCGTCCGGATCCAGCCGGGCCAGCACGGCCACGCCCGCGGCCCGGCGCTTGTCGTGCACGGCACCCTCGGCGAAGCGGCCCACCGCGCCGCGCAGCCACGCCACGGTCAGCGCGAACGGCGGGTGGGGCACGGGATCGACGGTGAACAGGGGGTCGGACAGTACCGCGCGCACCTCGGCGTGGCGGCTCACGACCGGTGAATCGGAAGTCATGACCAGAACGCTAGAGGCCGGACACTTCGGCGCCGGCCGAAGCGTTCCCGCGCCTCAGCGGGCTCTCCCGGACGACGAGGTGGTGGCTCACTCTCCTGAGGCAGTGGGCTCTCCCAGATGACGAGATGGCGGCCCGTCCTCTTGAGACGGCGGGCTCTCCTGGACGGCGAGGCGACGGCTCACCCTCCTGAGGCATGAGCCGCTGCCGTCTCCTCCTCGCGGGGCGTTGTACGCTCGGCCGTCACCTGCCGGAACGTCAGTCGGCACTCACTAGGTGTTCGGGATTGGGCTGGCGGACAGGCGTGAAGAGCGCGATGATCGCGATGATCAGGCAGGCGGCGCCGGCGAACAGGCAGACAACGGTGACGCCGTAGCGCCCCGCCCCCCAGGTGAGCACGGCGGCGCCCACCGGGCCCAGGGAGAAGTGGATGGTCCAGAACGCCGAGGTGACGCGGCCGAGCAGGTGGTCAGGGGTCACCTGCTGGCGCAGCGACATCGAGCAGATCCCGCCCACGCTGACACAGGCGAGGTAGACGGCCATCAGGGCGGCGATCACCGGGATGTCGCCGGAGACGCCGATCCCGGTTATGGCGAGCCCGCCCACCGCGATGCCGCCGATCCACGCGGTGCCGAACCCCAGCTTCCGGCGGATGGGCGCCACGAGCAGGGAGCCGGCGATCGTGCCCACCGCGGCGACCGCCAGGACCATGCCGACCATGCCGTCGGACTGGCCGAGGTCGTGCTTGAGGTAGTAGATCAGGACATCGGTCAGACCGAGGGTGAAGAAGATGAAGAAGGACAGCAGGATGGTCAGGGTGCGCAGCACCGGGTGCCGCCAGAGAAATCGGGCGCCGGCCAGCAGTTCCTGCCAGGGCTTCTGGCGCGGCGGCGCGGACGCCGAGGCGGTGGCCTGCCCGCCGAACCGGACGAAGTAGATGCACGCCGCCGACAGTGCGAAGCTCACCGCGTTGATGGCGATCGCCGCCGTCGGGCCGAACTGCCCCGAGACCACGCCGGCCAGCAACGGGCCGCCGATCCCGGCCATCGCGGAGGTCGCGTAGAGGCGGCCGTTGGCGGCGGTGATGCGATCGTCGTCGACGAGGTTGCGCACCGCGGTCACGTAGGTGACCTGGAAGACCATCCCGACGGCCTCACTGATCGGCAGCACCACGTACAGCAGCCAGATCTGCGGGCCGAACGCCCAGGCCAGCGGAATGAGCCCGTACAGCACCATCCGGGCGAGGTCGCAGCAGATCAGCAGGGTCCGCCGGTCGAGGCGGTCCACCAGGATCCCGGCGAAGATCCCGGCGAAGACCGACGCGGCACCGGCCACACCGGTCAGCAGACCCATCTGGGTGACCGACCCGGTCACGTGCAGCACCAGTAGGGGAATGGCGATGTACGCGAAAGAGTCGCCGGTGACGGAAAGGATCTGGGCGACCCAGAAGACGTTGAAGTTGCGGTCTCGCCGTAGCGGAGACGCGGCCCCGTGCTCCGATTTCCCTGTCTGTGTCACCGGCCGACTATCGCCTATCCCGGGCGAGATTCATATTCGTTTTTAACGGCCGCGGCGGTCGCCCCACATGGTCGGCCCATCCGCGCACGGGTCACTCTATTTTCATCCGCACCGCCGCTCTCACCGGCCGCAGCGGTGCGTCCGCCCGGGGGTTTTCCGTCCGGGGCTCCCCATCCCTCCTCGGAACGAGACGCGGTAACGTCGTCTGTATCGGACTCAGCCACCGGGGGGAGCCGCTATGTCAAGCGATCCCGATCACGTGCTCGACGCCATCGATGGAGTCGTCGATGAATGGCTCGCCATGAGTGACGACTCCATGCGCTGGGCACCACCTGAAAAGACCCCGCCGAAGGCGCGGCTCACACTGCCGACACCGCCCATGCCTCACGTTTTCGAGGAACTGCTGCAGGAAGTCGGCGCGCAGGCGCATACGGCGATGGAGGCGTTCCGCCCCCTGGGGGAGGGGGTGGTCGGCGTTTTCACGGCGTTCTTCGACAGTGCCCCGGTGCGGCACCTGATCGAACTGGCCAACCCGCCTGAGCGGCACGAGTCCTTCGACGAGGCCGAGTTCGGTGAATTTCAGCCCGAACCGTTCGGTGAGTCTCAGCCCGAGCCGCCGTCTGCGGAGCCGCCGTCTATAGAGCCGCCGTCCGCAGAATCGCCGTCTGCGGAATCCCCGTCTACGGAGTCGCCGCCCGCGGAGCCGCCGGAACGGTGACCGCGGGATATCCGGCGGCGGGATGGGCCAGCTGGGCCAGGCGACGGTAGGAGTCGAGCCGCTCGTCCTGGTCGAAGGTGTTCATGGTGATCAGCACCTCCTCGGCGCCGCTGCGCTCGACCAGGGACCCCAGCGCGGCCTCGACCTCGTCCTCGGTGCCGTGGACCTGCCCCTTCCAGGCCTCCTCGAAGAGAGCGCGTTCCCTGGCGGTCATGGTCGAGGAGAGGATCTCTCCGGCCGGGGCCAGCGGCGGGAAGGAACCGCGGGTGCGGGAGTGGACGATCGACCAGGCCTCGGGCATCTGCAGCCGACCGGCCAGCTCGGTGGTCTCGGCGACCGCCACCGCGGCCGAGACGATGACGTACGGCCGAGGCGACCAGGCCGAAGGCCGGAAGTGCGCGCGGTAACGGTCGATCGCCTGGAGCATTCGCTCCTCGCCGCCCACCGCCGCGATCACCAGCGGTAGCCCGTGCTCGGCGGCCACGTCCGCCCCGGCGCCCGTGGCCAGCACGTAGGCGGGCACCCGAAGCCCCTCGGCAGGGAAGGCGTGCACGCCCGGATACACCCTCTGGTCGCCGGTGAAGTAGCCGAGTAGTTCGTCCAGCTGGGCGCCGAATTCCTCCGCGTCGCGCCTGTCGTGGCCGAGCGCGCGCCGTATGCCACCGGTGAAGCCGACCGACCGGCCCAGGCCCATGTCGATACGGCCTGGATAGAGCGATTCGAGGACTCCGAACTGCTCGGCGACGACCAGCGGCTGATGATTGGGGAGCATCACCCCGCCGGTGCCGACCCTGATGCGCGAGGTCGCCGCGGCGACGGCGGCGGCCAGCACCGTCGGCGCCGAGCCCGCCACTCCCGGCACGCCGTGGTGCTCCGACACCCAGAACCGGTGATAGCCGAGAGACTCGGCCTCCCGCGCGAACCGTACGGTGTCGCGTAGCGCCTGGCTGTGATCTTGACCCTGGCGGATGAGGGAGCGGTCCAGGACCGACAGCCGCGTCGCCTGCAGTGCTGCGTTCACCCTCACATCAACACGCGTGCTCGCCGGGGATTCCCGCGGCGGCCGGGCGTGGATCCGTTACGGCTCGGCGCGCCGGGCGGTGGCGGTCGCCGGATCGATCACAGGTCGCGTGCCGGAGATCGGCGGGTCGCGTGTCGGAACGCGCGGGTCCTTGCCTTTCCCGCGGCCACGGCACCAAGATCGGTAGCGGCTCTCCATGACGGGACGGGCACCGTGCGGGTAATGCGTGGTGGGTCGTCCGGCCGGACAGCGGTCATGTTCCCCGGCGATGACGGCGGTCTTTCACCGCATTTTTCCCTCTTTGGAACCCGGTGTTGGTAACGGATCGATAATGACGCACTGTCAGTAGCCCCATGCGGTGCGTGACTTTCGTCAGGCTGGGGGAGATCAGACGTGATACGGGAGGCGAGATGCACAGTGAGCATGATCGAACCCACGGCCACGGTCTGAGGGTGAGACAGCGTGGCCGCATGCCGTACACCGAGTCACGAGATCTGCCGTCGCCCGCGCCGGTCGAGCCACTGGTCGAACCGGTCGAGCCGCTGGTCAGGCCGATTGAGCCGCCGATCATGCCGGTTCCGCCGGTCATGCCGGTCGAGCCGCTGGTCAGGGCGTGTCCGTTTGGCGAACCGCCATGGTCCGAGACCGCCGGCGAGACGGGCGGCGTCTCCGATCCGTCCACTCGCCGATCATGGGTGGATATCGAGAGCCGTCCGTTCTCCATGCCTCCGCCACCGGGTCGCTGGGACCGGCCGTGGTCACAGATCTCACGTGACCAGCTCCTGAGGCCCGCGCTGATCGTCGGATTCCTCGCCGCCGCCGGCGCGGGCATCTGGTTGTCCGGCTGGTCCCCGTCGCCCGATCCGCCCATGGTCGAGGCGGTGCCCGGACCTACCGCCCGGCGCTCCCTCGCCGGTCACGACCTGACGGTCCCGCCCACCTCCGGGGCCACGCCTAATGCCCCGTCCCTTTCGCGGGCTCCGGCCCCGCCGGCACCCGCGTCGGGCGCGAAGGCCTCTGCCGAGCATGAGCGGGAGAGGAGAACCGCGCGCGGACGGAAGTCCGCGGCGTCGCTCCCGGCGCGGACGTCCCGTCCCCTCGTCGGCTCGGACCGGGGAGCGCACGGTGGAAATCAGGGGGATCGGGGGGAGAGGCGCTGGGAGATGCGCCGGGCCCCGAAAATCACCGGGAGACCCAGGGCCGTCGAGAGCGCCAGGCCCGCGCGGGCGGAGGAAGCCAGATCCGCGCCCGCGGCGAATGCCAGGAGTGCCCCGGCCGCGAACCCCAGATCCGCGCCGGCTGCCAGAGCCAGGAGCGCGCCGGCCGCGAACGCCAGAAGCGCGCCGCCCGCGAGTGTCAGGAGCGCGCCGCCCGCGAACGCCAGAAGCGCCCCGGCCGCGAACGCCACGAACACCGGGAACGCGCCGGCGGCGAAGGCCAGAACCGCCCCGGCCGAGAAGGCCGGACCGAGATCGGCGCAGGCGCCCGCGGCGCCGAGGACCAGGAACCCGGCACCCGGGGGCGCGAAGGAGAGCAGGGTAGGTGGCGGCGGCGGGGTCAGTGCGGCCTATGCCTGCCAGCATCTGGACCCGGGAGACTGGCGCTACGCCTACTGCGTGCAGGTATGGAACAACTACAAGGGGAGAAACGGCTCGCCGTGACCTCCTCGCTACTGACCGCTGCGGCGTGACCTCCTCAGTACTGACCTCCTCAGTACTGGCCGCTGCGGCGCATGGTGCGTGGGCGTCCGTCGGGATCGCACACGATCCGGTAGAACGGGGCGGCCCAGGCGACGGTCCAGGGCGACATGTGCGAGGTCTCGTACAGCCGTAGCCGTCCAGGCGGGCGCGGGCCGCGGCGGCCCTGCGCGTGCCAGCGTTCGAGGGCGGCGGCCGAGTCGGCGAAGGCGGCGAAGAAGGCGCTCGGATCGAGGAGGTCCGTGTCGGAGGCGTCGGTCACCTCGAGGTGTTCGTGCGCGAGGGTCAGCCGCAGGTCGCGCGGGAAGCGGCGTGCGCCGTCCCCGTGGCCTCCCGGATCCAGGGGCTCCCTGCCGTCGGGCGTTCCGTCGAGCACCGCGCAGGTGAGTTCGGAGTCGTAGGTCCAGGACCGGCGGTTGAAGTTGTCCGAACCGATGGTCGACCACACGTCGTCGATGACGCAGACCTTCGCGTGGACGTAGATCGGGGTGCCCTCCCGGTTCTCGACCCCGTACACCGCGACGCGGTCTCCGCCCGCGCGTTTGAGGATGGAGAGGGCCTGGTCGCGGCCCAGGATCTGGGGAACGCTGTTGAGCGCTCCGTCCTGGTCGGGATGGAGCGGCAGGACATTGATCATCAGCAGGTTCGGGTTGGCCTCCAGCGCGTCGGCGAAGGACTGGGCGACCTGGGGGGACCACAGATACTGGTCCTCGATGTAGATGAGGGCGCGGGCGCGGCGCAGGGCCTTGAGATAGCCGCGGGCGACGCTGCGCTCTCCCTGCGGGGCGAACGGATAACGGGTCCGGCGGTGGGCGTAGGTCCGCAGAAGCTGTACGGAGTGCGGCCCGCGGGCGGGTGGATCGGGGAACTGCGGCGGCAGCGGGTCCGGCAGGGTGTCCTCGTGGCGTATCAGGTCGGCCAGGCGGTGCAGGGGGTTGCGGGTCAGCGGCTGGGGGTCCTCCCATCGCTCCCGGAACACGGCTTCGACGTCGCCGACGGCCGGGCCCTGGATCGCGGCCTGGACGTCGTGCCACGGCGGGCGGGCGCCGTACACCTTGGCCATGGGGGAGGACTGTGGATCACCCTCGTGAGCGGAGTCGTCGCGGCGGCCCCAGCACAGGTCGATCCCGCCGACGAAGGCGATGTCGCGCTCCGGCTCCGCCCGGTGCCGCAGCACCACGAGTTTCTGATGGTGCGAGCCACCGGGCGGGACACGCATGTCACGCAGGCACTCCCCGCCCGCGGCCTCGATGTCCTCTCCGAGATGGCGGTTCTCGGCCTCGCTGAAGCGCAGCCGATCCCAGTGCGAGCGCCACAGAAGCCCCTTCACCACGACCCCGCGCCGCGCGGCGGCCGCGAACACACCGGCGACCTCCGAGCCGGGGCCGTCCAGCCTCTGGCTGGGATCGCCGCGCCAGTCGGTGAACAGCAGCAGGTCTCCGGCGCCCAGTTCTTTGACGCGGGCGAACAACTCGGTGAAGTACGGCGCGCCGTGCGGGATGGGCCGTACCGTGTTGCCGTCCGACCAGGCCAGCCCATCGTCATTCCGGGCATCGATCCCGGACGCCGGATTGCCACGCTCCTTACCGTTAAGAAACCAGTCTTTTGTATTCATTAAGCCCGCTATACCCGATTTTTGTACGACTTCACGTCTCGGGCTTGACGATCACTGTTCGTCCTCGGGGCGGTGGCAGGAGCGCTGCCGCCTCCTGGGCGGGTGGAACCCAGGGGATGGCCGGGGTGATCGACGGCTCCGGCATTTCCGGGATCAGTATCCGACCATGATCGGTCGAAGGGGTTGTTCCGCACTCTCCAACTGGGCTAGAACGGGTCGCATGACAGAGACGCCGGCAGCTGGACGTCCCCTTCCACAGATCGCCGATCGGCGGACCTGGCAGGCGAGGATCGACGAACTCCGGGTCAAGGAGAAGGCTCATACCAGGGCCGGGGACGCACTGGCCGCCGAACGCCGCCGGCTGCCGATGGTCGAAGTCGATCCGCGGACTCCGCTGATCGGAGCCGGCGGTCCGGTGCCGTTGATCGACATTTTCGGTGGCCGGTCCCAATTGATCGCCTACTTCCAGATGTGGCACACCGGTAGGCCCGCGGCGGAGCAGTGCGAGGGCTGCACCTTCTCCATGACCCACATCAACGAGCTGTCCTACCTGCACTCGCGGGACGTCGGCTACGCGACCTTCTGTCAGGGGCCGTACGAGGAGAGCTCGCGTTATCGCGACTTCATGGGCTGGACGATTCCCTGGTATTCGGTGCCGCAGGACGCCGTGGACCGGTTGGTCGCAAACCGGTACTTCGGCATCCTGGTCGCCTATCTCCGGGACGACGACAAGGTTTATGAGACCTACTGGACCACCGGCCGCGGCAACGAGCCGATGGCGCCGTCGTACGGACTGCTGGATCTGACCGTCTACGGCCGGCAGGAGTTCTGGGAGGACTCGCCGGAGGGCTGGCCGCAGCGCTGGGGTTCCAGTGGCGGCCAGTTCCAGCTGGACGGCCGCCCGACCGCCCAGTGGTCACGGATCGAGGCCGGACGCAACGACGACCTCGGCGCCTCGTCCGATGATCATCGCAGGCCGCACTGCCACTGAGCGAGCGTCCAAGAACCCGGCAGGCGCATGGTGACCGGTGACCCGAGTTTCCGGACGCTCATTCAGTGAATCCGCCACTCCACGAGAACCTCTCGATCTTCAGGATGAGCGATGAAGATCCGGAGGCGTCGCCGGTCGGCGCGACACCTGGGCGGGATGGTTCGTGAAACCTTGATGGGAGTTCGACGGACTGTCACGCTGACGCCATGGCAGCATTCGCTGGTAACAAGATCGAGGCGTTCGTCGGGCCGACCGAGCTCGGAGCGGCCGACAACCTCGAAGGTGTGATCGTCGATTTCATCGGCGGGGCCCAGCACTCACTGGACATCGCGGTCCAGGAGCTGGACTCCGAACCGATCGCCCAGGCCATCCTCGACGCTCGCTTCCGCGGGGTGAGCGTCCGCATCGTGCTGGAGCAGGACTACCTGCTCACCGCCAAACTGCCCGTCGTCACCGTGCACGCCGGAGAGGACGAGGTGGCGGCGCGCCGCCGCGTCCAGTGGGGGGCCGAGCCCGGCACCCGCAGTCTGGAGGCCAACCGGCGGATCCTGGCCGCGCTGCTACGGTGCGGCGTCGACGTCAAAGCCGACTACAACCCGGCGATCTTCCACCAGAAGTTCGTCATCCGCGACTACCGTGGGCGCACCTTTCCCACCTCGGCCACTCTGTCCGGGTCGGCGAACTTCACCGACACCGACTGCCACCGCAACCTCAACCACATCGTCGTCTTCCACGACGCCCGCATCTGCAACGAGTACGGCACCGAGTTCGAGCAGATCCGGGCCGGTAGCTTCGGCCGCGGCATCCACGGCAAGGTTCCCGCCGCCTACAACCTCGCGGGGATCCCGGTGAAGGTGCTCTTCGCCCCCGACCACGCCCCCGAGCTTGAGATCATGAAGCAGATGCTCAAGGCCACCCAGCGCGTCGACTTCGCCATCTTCACCTTCTCCGGATCCTCCGGCATCGACGACACGATGATCGCGCTGGCCGAGGCGAAGCGCACCGTCACCGGGGCGATGGATCCCGGTCAGGGCGCCCAGAAGTGGGCCGCCACCCACGACCTGGACCGGGCGCACATCGAGCTCTACTTCCCCAAGCGCAGCTCCGCCTTCGGCAAGCTCCATCACAAGCTCATGGTCATCGACGAGACCGTCGTCGTCGCCGGATCGTTCAACTACACGGCGCCCGCCAACAACTTCAACGACGAGAACATCTTCGTCATCGGCAGCCCCTACCCCGACCTGCCCAAACGTGAAGGCGGCCCCGTCGACCCCGAGGCGTGCGCCGAACTCGCCCGCTTCTTCCGCGCCGAGATCCAGCGCATCGAACAGGCGGGCGAACGATTCATCGGCGAGCCGTAGCCACCGCGTGAGGTGAGAGCGGGCCCGCGCCCGGAGTTCGTGAGGTCAGGGCCCGGGCGCGGGCCGGCCCCTGACATCCGGCTCGTGCGAACCGGGATCTTCCGGTTAGGCCTGGGGCGCGGGGCTCTTCGGGAGCGCGATGGCGGTTATCACCAGGCCGTCGGCCACCAGCCAGCGCCCGGTGAAGCCGGTCAGCTCCCGGCCGTCCACCAGGGGGCCCGGGACGAGGAGGCGGGCGGTGAAGGTGCCCGAGGGGACGAGGGTTATGTGAGCCTCCTCAAAGCCGAGCCAGCGTCTGGTCAGCGGGAACCAGGCCTTGTAGACGCTCTCCTTGGCGCTGAACAGCATCCGATCCCAATGGATCTGACCGCCGAGCCGCGTCAGCGCGTCCCGCTCCTCCTCCAGGGAGACGGCGGTCAGGACGCCGTCGGGAAGCGGCTCATGAGGTTCGGCGTCGATGCCGACGGCGAGGGCCTCCAGGGACACTGCGGCGGCGCGGTATCCGGCGCAGTGGGTGATGGAGCCGACCACCCCGTCGGGCCACTCGGGGGCGCGGCGCTCGCCGGGCAGGATCGGCACCGCGGGCAGCCCGAGCTGGGCCAGGGCCTGGCGGGCGCAGTGCCGCGCGGTGGTGAACTCGCGCCGCCGCCTGTCCACCGCACGCGCGATGGCGGCTTCCTCCTCGGGAAACAGCGTGACGCCGGGCGGATCGTCGAAGGCCTCCGCGCTCGCCACCCAGGGCGGCAGGATCTTCTCGATCATGAGGCGGGCTCCGGTACGGGCAGGATCTGGCGGAGCTGTCCGGGGACGGTCGAACGGGGCCGCCATTCGCGGGGGTAACCCAGGGAGACCTCCTCGAAGCGGACGCCGTCGTACCAGGTGGTCCGGGGGATGTGCAGGTGGCCGTAGACCATGGTGTGCACGTCGAAGCGCAGGTGCCAGTCGGCGGTGCGCTCGGTGCCGCACCAGATCGCGAACTCCGGGTGGTGCAGGATCAGCGTGGGGTCGCGGACCAGCGGATAGTGGTTGACCAGCACCGTGGGAACGCCGGGTGTGCGGGCCTCCAGGCGGCGCTCCGTCTCGGTGATCCTGGCCGCGCACCAGGCGTCCCGGGAGGGGTACGGGTCGGGATGGAGCAGCATCTCGTCGGTGCAGACCACGCCCTTGTCGTAGGCCAGGGCGAGCGCCTCCTCCTTCGTGGCGACGCCGGGCATGCGGAAGGTGTAGTCGTACAGCACGAACAGCGGGGCGACGGTGACCGGCCCGCCGGGGCCGGTCCAGATCGGGTAGGGATCCTCGGGCGTCACCACCCCCAGGTCCCGGCACACCTCGACTAGGTGGCGGTAGCGCTCCTCGCCGCGCAGTTGGACCGGGTCGCTGGGATGGGTCCACAGCTCGTGGTTGCCCGGTGCCCACACCACCTTCTCGAACCGGTCTCCGAGCAGTCGCAGCGCCCATTCGACGTCGGAGACCTTCTCGGAGACGTCTCCGGCCACCAGCAGCCAGTCGGAGTCGGAGGCAGGCCGTAGCTCCTCGACGATGCGGCGGTTCTCCTGGTAGCCGATGTGCAGGTCGCTTATGGCCAGTAATGACGTCATGCGCGGACCGTCCCGGTCGACTCGATGATTCTTCCGGCCCCGGCCGCCCGGCGATCGCCGCCGGCCCACGGGGGGACCGGCTCCCCTGACGCCCCGTCCTCCACGTCCTCCAGCACCGCCGCCTCCGTCCCGCCCGATTCCCTGGGCGTGGTCACGAATCCGTCGCCGAGCAGATGCACCTTCTCATGCCGGTCTCCGGAAGGCATACTCCGCCCCGGTGCCCGGCCCCGCCGCGGGTTCGCTCACACTCACCGGCGCGGACACCCGCCACTTGTGCATCTCGCTGCCCACTGGCCCGTCGAGGCCTGCTTTTCGGTGCGACCTGTTTACCCCGGTCCTCATGACCTTAGAAAACCGTAATCAACTGGTCTCCATGAGTAGCGCCATACCCGTGCGTCTGCCGGAAACGGAGGCGATTCTTGAGCCATGACCACTTTCAAAGACATGCCCATGTGCTGCATCGCGCCACCCGACCTCCTCGACGCGGTCGCCGAGCACGGCAGTCCCGAAGAGCGGGAGGCGGCGCTCAGGACCCGGGACATGGCGGAGACCGGCAGAGCGCAACGAGCCGTGGTCGCCGGCGCGCTGCGACTCAGCCTCACCATCGCGGACGTGGCTCCCGCGCCGGGAAAGGTCCGGACGATCTACGACGCCGAGAACGCCGGCGACTACCACCTTCCGGGGCGGAAGGTGCGAGGGGAGGGTGACTCGCCGTCCGACGACGATGCGGTCAACGAGGCCTACGACGGATCCGGCGCCACCTACGACTTCTACCGGGAGGTCTTCAAGCGAGACAGCATCGACGGGAACGGGCTGGAGATCGTGTCCTCGGTCCACTACGAGACCGACTACGACAACGCCGCCTGGATCGGTTTTCAGATGATCTACGGCGACGGCAGCGGGCAGGTCTTCCTCAAGGGATCTCTCACGAAGGCGATCGACATCATCGCCCACGAGCTGACCCACGGCATCACCCAGTTCACGGCGCAACTGGTCTACCGTAAGCAGCCCGGCGCGCTGAACGAGTCCTTCTCCGACGTCTTCGGCTCCCTGGTGAAGCAGTACAGCCGGGGGGAGACGGCCGAGCAGGCCGACTGGCTGATCGGCGGGGGCATTCTGGGCAGCGCCCTGCAGGGGACGGCCCTGCGCTCGCTGAAGGCGCCGGGGACCGCCTGGTCGACGTCCGGCGGCGGACGGGACAATCAGCCGGCGCACATGGACGACTACGTCAACCTGCCCGACGACGGCAACCCCGCGAACGACCACGGCGGCGTCCACATCAACTCGGGCATCCCCAACCATGCCTTCTACCTCGCGGCCACCGCCATGGGAGGAAACGCCTGGGAGCGCGCCGGCCGGATCTGGTACGTCACGCTCACCGAGCGGCTGGGGCCCCGCTCCGATTTCCTGGAAGCGGCCGCGGCGACCGTGGAGGTGGCCGGAGAACTGTTCGGTGTCGACGGTGACGAACAGAAGAAGGTGCGTGGCGCATGGCAGCAGGTCGGAGTCCTTTAAAAGGCATTCGTCTAGGATTGTCCCTATGAAGGTGACGATTGTTCGCGGTGGTGGTTTCGCCGGTCTTGTCACGATAATTTCGGTGGATTCGGCGTCGTTGACGCCCGAGGACGCCGCGACGCTGCGCGCCAAGGTGGAACAGTCCGGGCTGTTCGGGCCGCCGGGGCGGGAGAGTGGCTCGGACCCGCGGCCCGATCGCTTCGACTACGAGGTGACCGTGGAGGATCAGAACCGTGCCCGCACGGTGCGGGTGAGCGAGCAGGACCTCTCCGGCCCGCTCCGCGCCCTCATCTCATATGTGAGCTCGCTGCCCGGACGGCAGGAGCGGGTCGGCCCGCCCGGCTGATCGCCTGTGCGGCCTCCGTCCTCGCCGATGTCCGGCGCGCAAACGGAGGCCGCGCAGGGGCGTGGAACGGGCGACCGTACCGGTGATGGACGTCCAAGGGTCGGAGCCGGCGATGGAGCGGGCGTCCGGAGGGCCGGGGCCGGCGATGGAGCGGGCGTCTGAGCCGGTCTCGGTGTGTTGATACCGCCGCATACGCCGTTCTCCCGGCCGCGATGACGAGGGAAGCGCCGCCGTCTGCGTTTTGACGCGATTTTTACCCGAGGAAACTCGGCACCATCCTCCCAGTTCTGGTGTAGGAATTCTCTGTCGTGATTACCTCGGTGTGAGAATTCACGAGTATGAACAGGTTGTGCGGGCGGCGGAATTTTTAATGTTCGCTGGTTTTGTCATGCCTTGGCGACAATTGCCTTCATCTGGGAATTGGCGCCGTGCGTGAATTCACACCGGTGGGGGAGATATTCCGATTATACGGAGGTGTGTGTGAAAGGCGTCATTGTCATCGCCGCTGTCGTAGCTCTCGC
Source organism: Streptosporangium subroseum (assembly GCF_900188345.1). Classification (GTDB taxonomy): domain Bacteria; phylum Actinomycetota; class Actinomycetes; order Streptosporangiales; family Streptosporangiaceae; genus Streptosporangium; species Streptosporangium subroseum. The sequence continues at coordinate 143,389 of NZ_FZOD01000009.1, forward strand.
GGCGGCCGGGTCAACGCCCCCGGCGCAAGCCTGGAAGATGGGCGCCGCACCCGGTGTGGAGACGGAGTACGTCGTCCTCTACAAACAAGGTGTCAGCGCCGCCGACGCCCGGCGGGCCGTGAAATCCGCGGGCGGGACCATCGTCAAGGAGAACGGCGCGGTCGGTGTCGCCACGATCACCACGACGAACGCGGACTTCGCCGGCGCGGTGCGCGACAGTGGCTCGATCGAGGGAGTCGCCCACAATCGTTCCATCAGCGATGTGCCGGCCCCCCGGAGGCGGACCGAGGCGCGCGAGGCCGCTCCGGACGGGGCGGTCGAGAAAGCGGGCGACGGCGCCCCGGCCGGCTCCGTACGGGGCAGGCCGCTGGCCATGCGGGCGGGTAAACCCTCGGGCAAGCCGCTGGGCATGCGAGCCGGCGGATCCCCGGGCAGACCGCTGGGCAAGCCGGCACCCGGCGCCGAGCCGCTGTCGGAGCTGCAGTGGGACATGAAGCAGATCCACGCGACGGTCGCCGGTTCCTACCGGCACCAGCAGGGTGATCCGGGGGTGCTGGTCGGCATCCTCGACACCGGCGTGGACGCGTCCCACCCCGACATCGCCCCGAACTTCAACCACAAATTGAGCCGTAACTTCACCGTCGACATCCCCGTCGACGCCAACGGCAAGGCGCTCGACGGTCCGTGCGAGGCCGAGCCGGACCACTCCTGCAACGACCCGGCGGACGTCGACGAGAGAGATCACGGCACGCACGTGGCGTCGTCGATCGCCTCCCCGATCAACCAGCTCGGCATCGCGGGCGTGGCTCCCAAGGTCTCGATCGTGAGCCTGCGGGTCGGTCAGGACTCCGGTCTCTTCTTCCTGCAGCCGACCGTGGACGCGCTGACCTACGCCGGCGACGTCGGCATCGACGTGGTCAACATGAGCTACTACATCGATCCGTGGTTGTTCAACTGCACCGACAATCCGGCCGACTCTCCCGCCGACCGGCTGGAGCAGGCCACGATCATCAAGGCCACCCAGCGGGCGCTCACCTACGCCCACGACAGAGGCGTGACCCTGATATCGGCCGCGGGCAACGGCTCCACCGACTACACCAAGGAACTCACGGACGCGTCCAGCCCCGACGTGGCCAGCACACCGGGAGAGGCCCCCTACAAGCGCAGGATCACGCCGAGTTGCGTCTCCATGCCGACCGAGGGCAACCACGTGATCTCGATCTCCTCGACCGCCATCAGCGGGCGCAAGGCGTACTACTCCGACTACGGCAACGGCTACGTCGACCTCGCCGCGCCCGGTGGGGACGTCTTCGACACCGAGGCCGGCGCCCGTGACGTCTCTCTGGCGACCCTCGCGGCCTATCCCAAGGCGGTGGCCGAGGCACGCGGCCAGCTCAACCCCGACGGCACGCCCAAGGTCGCCAACGTGGTCCGCGACTGCAGGGGCACCGTCTGCGGCTACTACCAGTATCTCCAGGGCACCTCGATGGCGTCGCCCCGCGCGGCCGGTGTGGCCGCGCTGATCGTCAGCAGGTTCGGCCGTCCCGACCGGGTGCACGGGGGCAAGACGCTCGACCCGGCCGTGGTGGAGGAGCACCTCAGGAACTCCGCGACCAAGATGTCCTGCCCCACCGCGTCCGCTTCCACCTACACCAGGAGGCTCTCGGACGCCACCGTGACCGAGAAGCAGGTCTGCGAGGGCAGCGGGCCCCGCAACGGTTTCTACGGTTCCGGCATCGTCGACGCCCTGAGAGCCGTCCACTGACCCGAATCCGCCCGCCCGGCCCTGTCCTCATGTCGGCCGGGCGGGCAGGGCCGGAGGTCGCCCGGCCGCGCCGAACGGAGGCCTGTCCAGGCCGCCGCCGTTCGCCGTCCGGCGGGGCGTCGCTCCCGGATCAGGACAGTGAGGCGGGCAACCCGAAGGGCACGAAATGGCCGGGACCGATGAATGAGGTGACCTCGGCGATCCGCCCGCCGCGCAGGGTCAGCACGTCGATCGACCAGGCGAGGTGCGGGCCGCTGCCGTCGTGCCGGAGATAGCTGGCCACGGCGGGCTGGCCGTTCGCACCGGTCGGCAGATGACGCCAGTTTCCGCATATGGTCAGCGGGATCCGTACGGCGAAATCGGTGACGGCCTCGATGCCGCGGTACCAGTGCGCCAGCGGCGGCATCGACCAGGTGACGTCCTCGGTGAGCAGCGCGACCAGGGCGTCGGCGTCGCCGCGTTCCAGAGCGGCGGAGTAGCCGGTGACGATCTCCCGCACCCGGGCGTCGTCGATCTGGCGCAGCGTCCGCTGCTGGGTGGCGGGGGGGACCTTCTCCGCGACGACCCTGCGAGCTCGTGCCAGGGCGGAGTTCACCGACGTGGTCGAGGTGTTCATCGTGGTGGCGATCTCGGCGGCGGAGAAGCCGAGGACCTCGAACAGCAGCAGCGCCGCCCGCTGGTTGCCCGGCAGGTGTTGCAGCGCGGCGACAAAGGCGAGCTCGACGGCCTCGCGCTGCTCATAGTGCGCGCCCGGACCGGCCGGGCCGTCACCGAGGCCCGCATCGGGGTAGGGGCCCAGCCAGGCGACGTCGGTCAACGGGGTGTCGCCGATCACGGCGCGGTCGCTGGACGGGCCGAGGTCGACGGGCAGGGCCCGCCTGCCCCGGGTCTCGACGGTGTCCAGGCAGGTACGGGTGGCCACGGTGTAGAGCCACGAGCGCAGCGAGCTGCGGCCCTCGAAGCGCGCGAGCCCCCGCCACGCCCGCAGCAGGGCATCCTGCAGGGCGTCGTCGGCGTCGTGGGTGGAGCCGAGCATCCGGTAGCAGTGGGCGTGCAGCTCCCGGCGCAACGGCTGGACGAGGCGGGTGAACGCGGCGTCGTCTCCGTCGCGTGCCCGGGCCAGGTCGGGGTCCTCGGCGCCCGTCGCGGTCGGGCCGGCGGTCCGCGCGGAAAAAACTTCGCTCACAAACGACGATTCTGCCCCACGGCGGGAGTCTTCCCTTCGACCAAGCACCACAGCGCCGCTCCAGGAGATTTTGATGAACCACACGACGACCGTCACCGCCGGGTCCCTCAAGGTCCCCGACGCCACACTGCACTACGAGGTGCGGGGCCAGGGCCCCCTCGTGGTGCTCGTCGGCGCCCCGATGCACGCCGCGCACTTCGCGCCGCTGGCCGACCTGCTCGCCGCCGACCATACCGTGCTCACCACCGACCCGCGGGGCGTCAACCGCAGTTCCCTCGACGACCCCGACCAGGACTCGACCCCGGAGATGCGCGCTGACGACCTCTCCCGGATCCTGACCCACCTCGGCGCGGGCCCGGCCGCGGTCTTCGGCTCCAGCGGCGGCGCCGTCACCGCGCTGGCGTTCGCCCTCGCCCACCCCGAGCAGGTGCACACCGTGATCGCGCACGAGGCCCCGTTGAACTGCCTGCTCGACGACCGCGAGGAACGCGACGCCGCGGTCGAGGACATCATCGCCACCTACGCCTCCGGCGACGTCCCGGGCGCCTGGGGCAAGTTCTTCGCCAACGCCGACATCACGATGCCCGAGTTCGAGGAGTCCACCGGCGCGCCCCCGGAGGCGCCGGCCGAGCCCGACCCGCAGGAGGCCGCGGACGAGCGCTTCTGGTTCATGCACGAGATGCGCGCGACCACTCTCTGGCAGCCCGACCTCGCCGCCCTGCGCGCCGGGCCGACCCGCATCGTGGTCGGCGTCGGGGACGATTCGGCGGGCGAGTTCTGCGACCGTACGTCGATCGCGCTCGCCGCGGCGCTCGGCACGGAGCCGACGGCCTTCCCCGGCGGCCACATCGCCTTCGCCGACGACCCCGAAGGGTTCGTCCCCCGGCTGCGCGAGGTCCTGCACGGCAACTGAACGGCGACGCCGCGTGCGCGAGCTCCCGTACGGGAGCTGAACGGCGACGCCGCGTGCGCGAGCTCCCGTACGGGAGCTGAACGGCGACGCCGCGTGCGCGAGGTCTTGTACGGGAGCTGAACACGACGCCGCGTGCGCGCGGGGCGGAACGGGGGCGTGGTGCCGCGAGGAGACGCCGTGGCACCGCATCCGCCCATGCCGGGGAGACCACTCTCACCGGCATGGGCGCCGCTCCGGCAGAGTCGGTCGCGTGCGGATGCCGCCGAGGCGCTGTCCCACCCTCGGTCCGGTTGCTGGGCGACCGGGCGGGCGCGGCCCGTCCCGGGTTCGTGGTGAGCGAGCGCACACCGGATTTTGCATGACCGTCATGCGGCCGAAACAGCGGACGGCGACTGTGGAGCGACCCCCCCGATGATCATCGGAAGGGGTGCGTCCGAGAACCCGGGAGCGGCTGCGGTCGGGCCTGCGGTGCCCTTGTCAGCGATGGGAGTTCGACATTTCCACCAACCACTGGAGCTCGGCAAGCCGGAGGAGCCTGCTGGCCGCCGGTCTGGCCGCAACGTTCGCGGCCGGCGTCGCCACCCCCGCACAGGCGTCGCCCGGTGACAAGGGCGGCCGCGGCGGTCCCAAGCCCGCGAAGTGGAACCATCACCTCAAGTCCACCCCGGACAAATTGCACTGGGGCGGCTACCCGATCGGCTGGAAGCCCGGCCTCACGATGAGGTCGGGTGAGACCGTTCGCGTCGACACCCTCTCTCACCAGGGCTTCACCAACCCTGACATCCACCCGCGCGACTACTTCGGTGCCTTCGGAGTCAAGCCGAACGAGATCCTGCCCGACGGGCTGGCGTTCTGGGAGACGCTGCCCGAGCGCCAGGCCACGGGCAAGCGGTACGGCGGGCACATCCTGACCGGCCCGATCTACATCGAGGGCGCCGAGCCGGGCGACACCATCGCGATCGACATCCTCGACATCGACACCCGGGTGCCCTACGGCTTCAACAACACCGCTCCGACCGGCGGTGTCATGGCCACGTTCTACCCCGGTTGGCGCGAGGGCGACGAGGGCCTCGACATACCCGCCGAGATCCCGCCCGGCCTTCCGGCCGGCGTCTGGCCCGACGTCCGCACCCACCTCTACCGGACCGGCGTGTACCGCGGTGAGGAGGTCGTCTTCTTCGCCGACGGCATCATCATTCCGACCCAGAAGTTCATGGGGATCATCGCGGTTGCCTCACCGACGGGCGAGTTCATCGGGAACACCGAGGGCGAGGCGCCGCCGGCCACCGGCGTGCAGAACTCGACGCCTCCGGGCAAGTTCGGCGGCAACATGGACGTCCGCGACCTCAACGTCGGGACGAAGCTCTACCTGCCGGTCTTCCAGCCCGGCGCACAGATCTTCATCGGTGACCCGCACAGCTGCCAGGGCGACGGCGAGGTCAGCGGCACCGCCATCGAGCACTCGCTCGCCGGTACGTTCCGCATCACCCTGATCAAGAACGTGGAAACCGAGCTGCCGTGGGCCGAGACGGACGATCACTGGATCATGATGGGCATCCACTGGGACCTCGACCGCGCCATGCGGATCGCGGTCGCGAAGACCGTCGACTTCCTCGTCACCACCCAGGGCTTGACCGCCCCGAAGGCCTACTCGTTCGCCTCGATCGCGGTGAACTACCACAACGCCGAGGTCGTCGACCGCACCCAGGTCGTGACCGGCTACATCCCGAAGAGCGTCTTCAAGGGCCGCCGCTGATCCGATCCCGGCGTACAGCCGATCTCGGCAACCTGCACGAAACGACAGGATGTGTCAGGCGAAGGGGGTAAGCCCTGGTCCTGACGGGGTGGCGGAGTGGATTCGCTGCGCCACCCCGAAGGGCGAAGTGAAGATGACTCAAACATCTTCCGAGGCGCCTGCGCGGGAGGCCCAGGGGAGGGGGCCGTCCAGGAGCGTGAGGACGGCCCCGCCGCTGCTACCGGGTCGTGCAGACGGTTCCGTTGAGGGTGAAGGTGGCAGGCAGCACGTTCGGGCCGCTGTAGTTGCCGACGAAGCCGATCGTGGTCGACGCGCCGGTGGCCAGCGAGCCGTTGCCGGAGTCGTTGACGACCTTGACGTCCTGCCCGCTCTGCGTCCAGACGGCACTCCAGCCGCTGTCCAGGCGCTGCCACGTCCTGGGCCAGCCGAAGTTCAGGGTCCAGCCGTTGATCGGCGCGCCGTGGTTGGTGATGTCGACGGCGCCGACGTAGCCGCTGCCCCAGTCGGACTGCTTGGTCAGGCGTACGGAGCACGAACTGGAAGCGGGCGTGCCGGTCGTGAACGTCAGCGGCGAGGAGGGCGACGAGACGCCACCGCCGCTGTCCCGTGCGATCACATTGATCGTGTAGCGCGTGCCCGGCCTCAGGTTGCTCGCGGTGAACGAGGTGCCGGCGGTCTCGCCGATCTGCTCGCTGACGGCTCCGTTCTGGCGGTGGACCTCGTACTTCACGATCGGACGCGCGCCGGCGGAGGCGGTGGGCCAGGAGATCGTGGCGGCCCTGTCCGTCACGTCCGAGGCCGTCGGCTGCCCCGGCGTGCCCGGCAGGCCGGCCTGGGCGGAGGCGGGACGCAGGATGATCGTGGTCAGTGAGAGCGGTGGCAACGTCTGGCCGGTCGCGCTACCCGTGGCCGAACCGGCGATGCTCGTGGCGCCGTTGGTGTGGGTCAGCACGGTGGGAGCCCCGGACGCCGGGCTGAAGCCGGAGTAGCCGATCGTGACGGGGTAGGACGTGTCGGACGAAGTGTTGATCAGCAGGACGGCCAGGTCGCCGTTGGGACGGCGCGCGGCGTGCGCGCTGACCTTTGCCTGGTCGGTCGCGGCCCGGATGAACCGGTCGCCGGGGCGGGCGAACCTGCTCACCATCTGGAGCGCGTAGTACGGCGCGAAGGGTGTGTTCACCGCCGGTTCGCAGACGCTGCCGTCGGAGGTGCACGCCCCGCTCGACAGCAGGCCGAAGTCGCCGTAGTCGGTGTGCCCCTCGACCTGAGTGACACTGCCGATGCCGTTGTGGACGTTCCACCAGTCGACCGTGAACACCCCCTGAGCCAGCAGCGTCGAGTAGGCGTCGGCGGCGGCCAGCGCACCGGGCTGGGTCGTCGTGCCGTTGCTGCTCGACCCGGTGTTGAACTCGGTCATCGCGATGCCGATCCGCTCGGAGCCCGGCCCCGCGTACCTCGCGATCTGCTGCCGGGTGAGCTGGATCATGTCCGGAATGTGTGCGGTCCTGTCGAAGGCGCCGGGGTACCAGTGCAGGATCACAAAGTCGATCTTCGATCCGGCGGCGGCCAGGACGACCTCGTTCCAAGTTCCGCTGTCGCCGTCGGCGACTATCCCGTCGGGCCAGTTGGCCGGCGTGGTCAGCACCGCGCCGATCTTGATGGTCGGGTCGACGGCCTTCATCGCGTCGGAGTAGGCCACGACATGGCGCGCGTACTCGGCCGGGCTCTTGTCGGCGTGGTTGTCCGCCTCCCAAGCGGAGCCGTAGCGGCCGTTGCCGTAGTTCTCGTTGCCGATCTCCCAGTATTTGACGCCGTAGCCCTTGGTGACGTTGGCGTGCCGCACCCAGGCCGCGGCCTCCTCCGCCGTGCCGGTGCCGTAGTTGGCGGTCACCATCGGCTGCGCTCCGGTGCGCCGCACGCCGCGCATGAAGGTGTCGAAGTCGGTGCCGGGAGCCACGTAGCCGCCGGGAGCGGTGTGGTCGGCCCAGTGGTAGATGTCGGAGTACGAGCCGCCGGGATAGCGCAGCAGCTTCATGCCCGCGTCCTTGAGCAGGTCGGCGGTCTCGTCGGTGCCCAGATTGGTGTCCCAGATCGCATGGTTGGTACCGATGCCGGTTTCGGGGACGGAGGCGAGCGCGGCGCGGGCGTTGACGGTCACCGTGACCGGGGCGACCTCATCGGCGTGCACTGTGGGGACGTTCAGGACGGCCAGCGTCAGCAGGACCGCGGACGCGGCCCGTGACAGAGTTCTTGGCATCGATGCACCTCGCAACGGATAGTGGCGTTCACTCGACACCCCCTCCTGACCCCGGAGGCAACATGATCATGAGCGGTCGCCTCATATCCGTCAACCGGCGGTGAAACTTTCAGACTCCGGCCCACTCCCGACGACGTGATGACAGAGCGTGGTGCGCCGTCAGGTGTCATGGAGCACGCGAATTCGCAGGAGATCGACGTGGCCGGGCATCCGGGATCTCAGGAACTCGATCCTGTTGACGGGGCCGTGGTCCCGGCTCGGCGGACAAGCGGTAGGCGGAGCACGAAGCACGCGCCGCCGCCGACCGCGCCCTCGACGTGCAGGCTGCCATGATGGGCGCGGGCGATTTCACGGGCGATGGCCAGGCCCAGCCCGGTGCCTCCACGGTCGCGGCTGCGGGCGGTGTCCAGGCGGACGAATCGCTGGAACACGCGTTCGCGGTCGGCCGGGGAGATTCCCTTTCCGTCGTCGGCCACCGCCAGCTCCGCGTGGCCGTCCGTGCGGCGCAGGTCGACCCTCAGCCTGCGGGTGGCGTGACGCCGGGCGTTGTCCAGCAGGTTGGCGAGCAAACGGGCGAGCTGCCAGGGCGCGGCCTCCACCGTCACCGCCGGCTCGACGGTGAGCCGCACGTCATGACGGCCGGTCCACCGAGTCGCCGCCGTCTCGACCAGGGCGGTCAGATCCATTTCCTCTCGCGTTCTGTCGAGGTCGGACTCGATCGTGGCCAGCGTGTGCAGGTCGTCGACGATGTTCTCCAGCCGGTCGAGGTCGTTCGTCACGTGGTTCAGCAGCTCGGGCAGGTCGATGTCCTCCGGGTGCAGTTGCGCCGCCTCCGTCTGCACGCGCAGCGCGGCGAGCGGCGTGCGCAGCTCGTGTGAGGCGTCGGCGGCGAACTGACGTTGCCGGTCCAGCAGGTGTTTCGCATGGGTTTGCGCCTCCCTGACCTGCTCGTTCAGCTGCCGCAGTTGTGTGGAGCGTGCGCAGAGCCGCGCCTCGGTCGCCTTCTTGCGCGTGCCCGGCCCGAGCGTGGGCGAACCTGCGTGCGGGGGCCGTTGGTCGAGCTCGGTCACGTCCTGCGTGTGGTGGACAAACAGCATCACCGCTCCGCTCGGGCCGAGAACGGAAGGGCCGATCGTGCTCCCGTGCCGATCCTGGCGCGCGCCGCCGGAGGGCGCCGTGGCGTACTTCTGCGGTGTGATCGCCTCGCCGGTCGCACGAGTACGGCCCAGCGACGCTTCGAGGTGCCGCAGTGCGCACCGGTCACCGGGATCGGTGCGGTCCTGGGGAAACGGGGCGGAGACATGCCGGCCCAGCACGTCCTCGCGCCGGCGTCCGCAGAGGTCAAGATAGGCCTGGTTGACGGCCACGACGATCATATCCAGGGTCATGACCAGGCACGGGCCGGAAACGGCCGCGAACAGGGCGGTGACGTTGACGTTGTGCACCATCGGGGTCCTCTTCTAACGTTCGGCGAGCTCATGGATCCAACGCTGTGACCACCGGGGCGACCGAACCCGCCAGGGGCAGCCGCAGCACGAAGCACGCGCCGCCGGTCTCGGCCTCCCGGACATGCAGGCTGCCGACGTGGGCCTGGGCGATGTCGCGGGCGATGGCCAGACCCAGTCCGGTGCCGGCGTGGTCAAGCCGGCACGCGGCTTCCAGACGGGTGAAGCGCTGAAAGATGCGTTCCCGTTCGGATTCTGCGACTCCTTCGCCGTCGTCGGTGACCGTCAGCTCGGCGCAGTCGCCGTCGTGACTCACCCGGACCTCGATATCGCGCCGGGCGTGCCGTTGGGCGTTGTCCAGCAGGTTGGTGAGCACCCGGCTGATCCGGATCGGGATGGCCGCGATGGTCACTCCCGTTTCCAGCCGGAGCTGGACCGCGACGCAGTCGGCTCTGCGGGCGATCTCGTCATGGACGAGTTCGGCGAGGTCGATTCGCTGCGGCTCGTTGGGCGGGCCGACCTCCAGTTCGGAGAGGACGTGCAGATCGGTGATGATCGCGTTCAGCCGCTCGACGTTCCTCAGCACATTGGCGAGCAGGCGGCAGAGGTCGGTCTCATCGGGATGCAGGAGGGCCTCCTCCACCTCTGTGCGCAGCCCCGCGACCGCCGTGCGTAGCTCGTGCGAGGTGTCGGACACGAAACGCTGCTTTTTCTGCAGTTCGCATTGAAGCTCGCGCACTATGTCGGAGGGGATCTGAATCGCCGGCGCGGTCCGGCCTTCACCGGCCGGACGGGGAGCCCCACGGCCGAGCCGGGGGCCTGAGTGTGTTGTCACAACACGGATTTCCTTTCATGCGATTTTGTGGGAGATGGCGCCCGATGGTCATCGAGGGGTGAATGCGGCACACCGTTGAGGGCGGTGTTCGGTGCGGCGGCCACGGCCGGCTCCGTCACGACATGGACCCGATCACGCCGGTCCCGCCGACCACAGACGTTCGGGGCGAACCTTTGCCGCCGGACAGGTGCTGCCACCCGGGCATCAGTTATGACAGGGCAGGCCGTCGTCCTGTGACAGATGCGCGTAAACGATCGTCACGGCGAATGTCACGGGACGGAACGCCGTCCTGGCATCCGCCGGTACGGACTCATGAAGCGACAGGAGCGAGCCAACCCCCGCACCAGAAGCCGGATCCGGACCTTCCGGCAAGGGCCGGACCGGCCACGAGCCGACGTGGGCGGCATGGGCCGCGGAAATTTTCTGCGGGATCTGTCACAGCCCGGAGGCCCGCCCTGTCTTAGCTGGCGACCGAGGGCGAGCAAGGGCCCCGGCGGACGGGAAGGCTCATCATGAAGATCGTGGTAGTTGGCGGGACCGGCCTCATCGGGTCGAAGCTTGTGGCAAAGCTGGGAGAGCACGGCCACGAGGCGGTCGCGGCGGCGCCGAGCACCGGGGTCAACACCCTCACCGGCGAAGGGCTGGCGGAGGTGCTGGCCGGCGCGCAGGTGGTGGTCGACGTGTCGAACTCGCCGTCGTTCGAGCGGGCCGCGGTGCTGGAGTTCTTCGAGACCTCCACCCGTAACCTGCTCGCGGCGGAGGCGGCGGCGGGCGTCGGCCACCACGTCGCGGTGTCGGTGGTGGGCACGGAGCGGATGCCGGAGAACGGCTACTTCGCGGCGAAGATCGCTCAGGAGAAGTTGATCGAGAAGTCGTCGATCCCGTTCTCGCTCGTGCACGCGACGCAGTTCTTCGAGTTCGTCCGGAGCATCGCGGACGAGGCCACGGACGGTGACAAGGTGCGGATCGCGCCCGTGCTGTTCCAGCCGATGGCGGGCGACGACGTCGCCCAGGCGGTCGGCCGGGTCGCGGTGGGGTCGCCGCTGAACGGCAGGGTGGAGGTCGGCGGGCCCGAGCGGGTCCGGATGGATGAGTTCTTCCGCGAGGCTCTGGCCGCCTGGGGCGACCCGCGCGAGGTGGTCGCCGACCCGCGGGCGCGCTACTTCGGCAGCGTGCCGGGGGAGAGCACGCTGGTGCCCGGTGACGGCGCCACCCTAGGCCAGATCCGATACCGCGACTGGCTCGACCGGACCGCCACCGGAAAGTAGATCAGCAAAAGGTGGTTCCGTACCCACGCCTCTGACCGCATCGGCGGTGATCGCCGAGTTCGACGGTGTCGCCGGTCGAACCGCCGGCGCGGTCCGGCGCCCCGGGCAGCCGCACGCCGTACCGGCCGCCCGGCGCCCGGGGAGGCCGCGCACCGTGTGGGACCGCCCCTTCCGACAATCGAGGTATGACACATGAGAGACCTGAGATCGCAGGAGCCTGCCGCTCCTGATTCTTCGGCCCGGATCACCACGCTCGACAGCCTCCGGGAGCACCTGCAGTGGGCGATCGAGCTGGAACACGCGACCCTGCCGCCCTACCTGTACGCGCTGTACTCGCTGGATCCGGAGCGCAACCCCGAAGCCGCCGAGGTGGTGGGCGGTGTTTTCATCGAGGAGATGTTGCACCTGGCGCTGGCGGCGAACCTGCTGAATGCGGTCGGCGGCCGGCCGCGGCTGGACACCCCGCAGATGTTGCCGCCGCATCCCCGGCGGTTGCCGCATGGTGATCGCTCTCTGAGGGTGGCGCTGGTGCCGTTCGGGCCCGAGGCGCTGGAGATGTTCCTGCGGCTTGAGCGGCCGGCGCCGCCAGGCGGGCCGGCCGAGGGTGAGGACTACGAGACGATCGGGCAGTTCTACGCCGCGATCGAACAGGGCCTGCGCTACCTGAGCGACACCCTCGGGGAGAAGGCGGTTTTCGGTGGTGATCCGGCTCGGCAGGTGAGCGCGGCGCATTTCCGGCACACCGCCGGGCAGTTGGTCGCGGTCGAGGGTCTGGATTCCGCGCTGGCGGCGCTGCGGGAGATCGTCGAGCAGGGGGAGGGCAGCGCCGGGGGTGGGGTCTGGGACGGTGATCAGGATGTCTTCCATCCCGAACGGGAGGAGGTGGCGCATTACTACCGGTTTCAGGAGCTCAAGGCCGGGCGGCGTTATCGGCGTGGTGACACCCCGCGGTCCGGGCCCACCGGTGAGGTGATCGCGGTGGACTGGGCCGGGGTCCGGCCGATGCGGCACAATCCGCGGCTGGACGACCACGCGGTGGGCAGCGCGATCCGCACCGCGCAGGAAGAGTTCAACCACACCTACCGTGATCTGCTTCACCTGTTGCAGCATGCGTTCAACGGCAGCCCGAACCTGCTCGCGGACGCCACCGGCACCATGTACGCGCTCAAGGCCCAGACCCTGGCCCTGTCACGGATGCCCGACGAGGACGGCACGACCGCCGGCCCCACCTTCGAATATCCGCCACCCGAGTCGCGCCGGTGAGCGTCGGGGACCGGCGGCGGATCGTCGTGCTCCGCGAAGGCCCGTACGTCGTCGACCACATACAGGAGTGACGCCCCGCAATCCCCGCGGCCCCGTCTCGCTCAGTGGTCGAGGACGTGGAGGGTCTGCGGGCTTCCGCTGAGTCGCCGCGCTCCGGCGGGAGTGCACACCACGACGTCGGCCACCCGCGCCCCGAACAGGTCGGGCAGGTAGATCGCCGGTTCGACGCACACCGTCATGCCGGCGGCGAGCACGGTCGTGTCGCCGGGGGCGAGCCACGGGCCCTCGTCGGGGCCGAGGCCGATGCCCCGCCCCGGCCGCTCCGCGGCGTAGTGGACGTAACCACTGCCCTCGATCACCTCCCGGGCGGCCCGCCCGGCCTCCTCCGCCGGCACGCCGGGCCGCAGCACGTCGAGGGCGGCGCGCTGCGCGGCGAGGACGACCGAGTACATCGCCTCGAAGTCCTCGGGTGGTTCGGCCACCGCGAACACGCGGGCGACCTCCGCGTAGTGGTCTCCCCACCTCCCGCACACCGAGACCAGGAGCGCGTCGCCCGGATTGATCACGCGGTCGCACGGCACATGCCGGGGGGCGGCGCTGTGCTCGCCGGCCGCCACGAGCACCGACAGCACCTCCTCGCACCCCGTCTCGATCATCATGGCCCAGAGCCGTCGAGCCATCGTGCGCTCGGTGGCGCCGAACCACGCCAGCTCGCGGGTCATGAGCAGGACCGCGTCCGCCGCCGAGGCCGCGCGTTCCGCCGCCGCGACCTGCGCGGGCCCCCTGGTCAGCCGGAGCGGGGCGAGCACGACCGACGCCAGCACAAGCTCGGCCTCCACCCGGAGCGAGAACAGCTCCCGGGCCCGCATCTCGGGGTCCACCCCGACGCGACGGGCGGAGGCGGGAATGAGCGCCGCCGCCTCCAACGGACCGGTCGCGGCGGCGGGCGGGCCGTCGAGGGTCAGGACGAGATAACCGTCGCCCTGACCGCCCAGGTAACGGAAGTCGGGGGAGGGACGCAGGACCAGGGCGTCGATCCCCTCCTCGGCCATCCTGAGACGAACCTCGTCGATCATGCAGGTTCGTGCAGCCAGCACGCGACCGGGCCGAACGCGGGCTCACGCTCCCGGCAGATGTCCATCGCCACCGGGCAGCGCGGATGGAACCGGCAACCGGACGGAGGGTCGGCCGGATCGGGCACGTCCCCGGGCAGCTCCTCCGGCAGCACCCCGGCGCCGTCGGGAGCGGGAATCGCGCCCAGCAGGGCCTTGGTGTACGGATGACGGGGATCGGCCCACACCTCGGCGGTACGGCCCACCTCCACGATCTTCCCGAGATACATCACCGCGATCCGGTCGGCGATCAGCCGTACCACCGACAGGTCATGACTGATGAAGAGCAGCCCGGCGCCCGAGGAGACCGCGAGGTCGCGCATCAGCCTGGCCACCTGCGCCTGGGCGGACGCGTCGAGCGCGGAGATGGGCTCGTCGCCGATCAGCAGGGCCGGCTGGGCGGCCAGCGCCCTGGCGATCGCGATCCGCTGCCGCTGGCCACCGGAGAACTCGTGCGGATGACGGCCGGCGAAGTCGCGCGGCAGCCCGACCCGCTCCAGCAGGTCGGCGGGGGCGGTCGTGGTGTCGCCCGCCGTACGCAACCCGTCGGCGATCTGCGCGCCCACCCGGCGGCGCGGGTTCAGCGAGGCGTAGGGATCCTGGAAGACCATCTGGATCCCGGTCAGTGACCGGTTCCTGCGGCGCAGGCCGAGCGGGGTCACCGGGTGCCCGTCGAAGGTGATCGTCCCGGACGCGGCCGGGTTGAGCCCGCACACCGCGCGGGCCAGCGTCGACTTGCCGCACCCGGACTCGCCGACGAGTCCGACGACCTCGCCCGCCGCGACGGTCAGGCTGGCTCCGGCCACGGCGCGCACCAGCGGGCGGCCGGGGGTGCGGTGTTCGACGACGAGGTCGTCCACGGTCAGCAGCGTCATGAGGTCTCCCCGGGCAACGACTCCAGCAGGGCACGGGTGTAGGGGTGACTCGGGTCGCGCAGCACCTGTCCGCGCGGGCCCGTCTCCACGACCAGGCCCTCCCTCATCACGCTCACCTCGTCGGCGACCGCCGACATCACGCCGAGGTCATGGGTGACGAGCAGTACGGCCAGATCCAGGTCGTCGCAGAGGCCGCGCAGCAGCCGCAGCACCCCGGCCTGGACGGTCACGTCGAGCGCGGTCGTCGGCTCGTCGGCGATGAGCACCTTCGGCGAGCAGGCCAGCGCGATCGCGATCGCGACGCGCTGGCGCATGCCCCCGGAGAACTGGTGCGGGTAGCGGTCGATCGCCGCCTCGGGGGCGGGGATGCGCACCTGGCCCAGCAGTTCGACGGCCCTGGCCCGCGCCTGTTTCCTGCCCAGACCCAGGTGGTGACGCATGTGCTCGGTGATCTGGCGGCCGACCGACAGCATCGGGTGCAGGCTGGTCGCCGGATCCTGGAAGATCATGGCGATCTCGCCGCCGCGCACCGCGTTGAGCTCCTTGGGCGGCAGGGTGAGCAGGTCACGCTCTCCCAGCGTGACGCGGCCGCTGACGCGGGCTCCGTGCGGGAGCAGTCCCAGCACGGCCAGGCCGGTCATCGTCTTACCCGAGCCGCTCTCGCCGGCCAGGCCGTGCACGCGGCCGGACCGCAGGTCGAGGTCGACACCGCGCAGGATCTCCTTGCCGCCGATGGAGACCTTCAGATCGGAGATGGCGAGAAGGCTCACAACGCACGCTCCTTGATGGCGCGGGCCGTCCGGGGGTCGAGGGCGTCGCGCAGCGTGTCGCCCAGGAAGTTGAAGGCGAGCACGACCGTCAGGATGGCCAGGCCGGGGAAGGTCGCCACCCACCAGCTGTCGAAGACCTCCACGCCGGAGGCGACCATCGCGCCCCACTCGGGAGACGGCGGCTTCGCGCCGAGCCCGAGGAACGACAGGCCCGACAGCAGCAGCAGCGCGGTGCCGATGTCGAGGGTCGCGAGCACCAGGATCGGCCCGGTGATGTTCGGCAGCACGTCCACCCGGAGCGAGCGCCAGGCGGAGAAGCCGAGCAGCCGCCCGCTCACCACGAACTCGCGTTCGCGTACGCCCAGCACCAGGCCGCGGGTGACGCGGGCGTAGGCGGGCCAGGCGACGACGAGTACGGCGAGCACGGCGTTGGTGAGGCTCGCGCCGAGTGCCGCGGCGACGACCATGGCCAGGATCACGGTGGGGAAGGCGAAGACGAGGTCGGCGAACCGCATGATCGTCTCATCAATCCATTTACCGAAATATCCGGCGCAGGCGCCGAGAAGGCCGCCGATCAGCACCGAGAGCACGACCAGCAGCAGCGTCAGCGGGATCGACAGCCGAGCGCCGTACATCACCCTGCTCAGGATGTCCCGGCCGAGCTGGTCGGTGCCGAACCAGTGGCCCGGTCCGGGTGAGGTCAGTCGCGGCAGGTCCTGGGCGAGCGGGTCGTGCGGCGCCAGCAGCGGGGCGGCCAGCGCGATCACGATCCAGGCGAGCGCGATCACCCCGCCGACGATCGCCAGCGGCTGCCGCCAGGCCTGGGGGAGTTTCACTGGAGTCTCACTCTGGGGTCGATGACGCCGTACAACACGTCGACGATCAGGTTGATGACGAGGTAGACGCCACCCACCACCAGGCCGACGCCCATCACGGCGGGCAGGTCGAGGGTGGTCGCGCTCTTGTAGGCGTACTGCCCGACGCCCGGCCAGGCGAAGATCGCCTCGACGAGCACGGTGCCGGACAGCAGGCTGCCGAAGGCCAGGCCCGCGACCGTGATGATCGGCACCAGCGCCGAGCGCAGCACGTAGCGGAGCAGGATCACCCGGGGTGGCAGGCCCTTCGCCCGCGCGGCGCGCACGTAGTCCTGGCCCAGCACCTCCAGCACCGCCGACCGGGTGAACCGGGTCAGCAGGCCGATCGTGTAGAGGGCCAGCACCAGCGCGGGAGTGAGGAGGTGGCCGACCGCCGAGGAGAACACGTCCCACTGTCCCGAGAGCGCGGAGTCGATCGTGTAGAGCCCGGTGACGTGGGGAGGCGGGCTCATGCTCGGGTCGATGCGGCCGCTGCCCGGGGTGATCTGCAACCGGTAGAAGAAGACGTAGAACGCCATCAGCGCCAGCCAGAACGTCGGCACCGAGATGCCGATCAGGCTGAGGACCCGGAGCAGGTGGTCGGAGAGCCGGTCACGGCGCAGCGCCGCGATCACGCCGAACGCCACGCCCGACACGAGGGAGATCAGGATCGCCACGCCGGCGAGTTCGAGAGTGGCGGGCACGAACTCCGCCAGGTCGTCGAGGACCGGGCGGTGACTCTGCTGGCTCATCCCGAGGTCACCCTGGACGACGCCCTTGAGGTGCAGCAGGTACTGCTCGGGGAGCGGCTTGTCCAGACCGTGCTCGGCCCGCCACTGCGCGACGATCGCCGGGTCGCCGAGGGCCTGCTGGCCGAGGTTGGCCGAGACGGGGTCGCCGGGGACCAGATTGGTCAGGACGAAGGTCACGAGGGTGATGCCCACGGCCAGCAGCAGCGCGGTGAGCACCCTGCGGACCAGGAAGCGCACCAGCGGGCTCCGATGACCGGCACGGCCGGTACGGCCCGGCTTTCGCGGGGCCGTACCGGCCTTCAGGTCCTTACTTGGCACCGAGGTCGGCGACATCGACGGTCCACACCGGGTGATATTCCAGGCCGGTGACGGACGCGGCCGTCACGATGTTCTGGCTGGGCTGGATCAACGGGATGAACGGGCCCGAGGCGTTCAGTTTCGTCTGGAGGTCGACGTAGGCCTGCTTCCTGGCCTCGTCGCCGATGGTGGCGGCCGTCGTGTCGCCGGCCGCCTCCAGTTCCTTGTCGGAACCGGCCTTCCACCCGGCCCGCAGGCCCACGAGCTTGCCGGGCAGGAACGCCAGGTAGTCGCTGGGGTCCGGGTAGTCGGGGCCCCAGTACCACAGGCCCAGCTCCTCCTTGCCGTTGCGGTAGTTGTCCAGGGCCGTGGTGACCGGCGCGGGAGTGAGCTCCACGGTGATGCCGACCTCCTTGAGGTTGGCCTGGATCCGCTCGGCGAGTGGCTGGAAGGACAGGCCGTTGACGGTCAGCTCGCTGGGGTACTCCAGCTTGACCGTCGGGCTGGCCTCGCCGCTCTCCTTGAGCGCCGCCTTGGCGCCCTCGACGTCACGCTTGGCCGCGGCCTCCGGGGGGAGCGCGCCCAGGAGCATCGAGGGGATCACCCCGGGCGCCTGCACCGAACCCTCGCCCGCCAGCTCCAGCAGCCCGTCGTAGTCGACGCCCTTACGGATGGCCTCGGCGAACTTGGGGTTGGAGGTGACCTTGCTGACCGAGGGGTCCTGGTTGGCGAGCAGGAAGATCACGTTGGCCGAGGCCGTCTTCTTGACCTGCAGGTTGGCCGGCATCCCGGCGACCTGGTCGCCGGAGAGGTTCAGCGCGACCTGGCTGTCGCCCCGCGAGATGTTGAGCTTCTGCGTCGCGGCCTCGACGTTGCGGATCACGACCTTGTCGTAGACCGGCTTGGCCGGGCCCCAGTACTTCGCGTTCGCCTTGAGCACGACCTGGCTGCTGACGTTGAACGACTCGATCGTGTACGGCCCCGAGCCGGCGGAGGCGGAGTTGAGGTACTGCTCGGCCTTGTCACCGGTGTCGGCGGTGGCGCCGTGCTCCTTGGCCACCTTGGAGTTGAGGATGCCCAGCGCGGGGTTGGGCAGGATGTACGGCAGCGCGGGGTTGGCGTTCTTCGACGTCAGCGTGATCGTGTTCGCGTCGGTCTTGGCCACCTCCACGCCGTCGAGCAGGAACGACGGCGTGCCCTTCATGTCGCGCACGCGGTCCAGCGAGAAGACGACGTCGTCGGCGGTGACCGGCGAGCCGTCGGCGAACGTGGCGCCCTGGCGGAGCTTGAGCGTCAGCGTCTTGCCGTCGCCGGACAGGTCGAACGACTCGGCGAGGGCCGGCACCGGCTTGGTGACGTCGGAGCCCTCGAACGTGAGAAGGGTCTCGTAGGCCGCCTTGCCGATGATCAGGCCGGTCGGCTCGTAGGTCCGTCCGGGGTCGGCCGTCTTGAGATCGAAGGAGGTGTCGATCACGAGCGTCTTGGCGGCGGCGGTGCCACCGCTCTGGGACGTCGTGGACGAGCCGCCGCTCGAGCAGGCGGCAAGGGCGAGGGCGCCGGTGAGCAGCACCGGCAGCAGGGCCGCCTTCGCCCCGGGGCGCCGTGAACGGATCGCCATTCTGTGTCCTCCGAAAATATGCCATGTGAGCGTTTAGTCGCCGATGGCCATGGATTGTCCGGCAGAACGTCCAGCTCATGGGGCTAAGCTGGGACAAATATGACTTAGGGGGCATTGAGATGACCGAAACGTCAAGGGGCACGGTTCATGAAGGCGGTCAACCTGGACGGATCGGCATCGGCCTGGAGCTCGACGCGACACATCTGAAGATCCTTGAGGTGCTGCGCGAGAACGGCAGGATCTCCGTGGCGGCCCTGGCCGAGCGGGTCGGCATCTCGCGGGCGAACGCCTACACGCGCTTCGAGGCATTGCGCGCCGACGGCGCGATCAAACGGTTCACGGCGGAGATCGACCATGTCCGCGCAGGTCTCGGCATCACCGCGTTGATCTTCGTGACCGTCCGGCAGCAGATGTGGCGCCAGTTCCGCGCCCAGCTCGCGACGATGCCCGAGGTGGAGTACTGCGCGATCACGACGGGCCAGCACGACGCGATGATTCAGATCCGCGTGACCGACGTCGCCGCCGTGCACGCGATGGTGACCGACCGGCTGGCGAACATTCCGGCGGTTAAGGCCACCGAGACGGTCTTCATTCTGGACGAGGTGCTCAGGCGGCCCTACGTCCTGCCGAGCGACCGCGGCCCCGGCCGGTCCGCCCGCCGCCCGGCCGCCGACCCCGTGGGAGGCTCCGGAACTTCCGGAGCCTCGGGAAACTCCGGGGGCTCGGGGGAAGAGGTACCCCTGGGCATGATGCGCTTCGTCGGTGCGGCCGAAGGCCGTGCCCAGCTCCAGCGGGACGCCTGAACCATCCGGTACGGCACCCAGCTTGACCAGAGGATTGTCTCCGTCCCCTGACCGGTTGCCTCAGGGGACGGGTGCCGTTCTCCGTGGTGGGAAACCCGGTGAAACTTACCCGCGGATCTCCGTGCACACGCTCACGTGCGCCGTGTCGTCCCCGGCGAACTGGAACTCCTCGACCAGGTTCAGCCGCCCGTCGGGGAGGGCTTCGATCCGGCTGCTGCTCTGCCCGCCGACGCGGTCTCCGTTCTTGGTCAGATGGACGTAGGTCAACTCGATCCGGTCATCGTCCCTGGTGCCGACGAAGCGTCCATGGACCACCGTGTCACCGGTGTAGTCGCCCCAGATGATGCCGCCGGACTCCCGGTAGGAGAACTCGGTGGGCCCGTCCGGATCCACCGCGCTCGCCGTCGAGCTGACCATGACGAACCTGCGGTCGTTGAGAAGGTCGTTGTCGTTCACGTCTCCGCATCGTGCCGCTCCACCGGGCATCCGCAACCGAGGTTGGACGTTCTGCTCACCTACGGCATTCGTGAGTGGTGATCCGTCCAGCCGGACGCCGATCCGGCGGGGGTGGGCGAGATCCATGCGTTCCCACCGGGGAAGGACATCCGCCTGACCGGCACCCGGAATCCGGCCTGCAATGCCCGGTGGTGCCGAGGCCGTCTCCCGAAGAACAGGGCGGTGTCCCGGGCCGTGACATCTCGGCGCAGGTGATCCGCGATCCGAAGAATTTTGCCGAAGCTGTCACAGACCGGAGGGCTGCCCTGTCTCAGCCGGTGATCGGATGGCAGTGGAGCACGAGCGCCACCTCGGAACGGAACCGGGCGAGCGGATCCCGTCGCCGGTCGGTGACGGGGAGGCTTCGGGGTTGCCCGGACCGATGAACCGCGAACCGACAGACCCGACTGGAAGGCCGGGTGCTGGAATCCCCGGTTTTCAAACCGGGGAGGACGTCAAGGAGGTGCTTCTCATGTCCGACAGTGATCCGACAACCACCGGGCGGAAGCCGAGATCGACCGCGTGGCAGACGGCGATCACCACGCTGCAGGAGGCGGAACCGCCCTTCATCCCGGCGGGAGCTCACGTGATGACCATCGTCGTCGAGTTTCCGCCCGGCGATCCCGGTACGCCGCCGCACCGGCACACCGGCCCGGCGTTCGGTTACGTGCTGGAAGGCGCGATGCTGTTCGAGCTGGAAGGCGAGTCGGAGCGGGTCGTGCGCGCGGGAGAGGCGTTCTGGGAGCCGGGCGGCGACGTCATCCACTACCAGGACGGCAACAACCGCGACGACGTCCCGCTCCGCTTCACCGTCACCATGATGTGTGAGCCCGGCAAGCCGATGCTCACCCTGGTCGACGACGAGGAGCTCGCCCAGCGCCGGGACCGCCGTGCCCCTCGGCGGTCCTGAACGGCCCGGGAAGAGTGCGGCCTTCGGCGGGCTGCCCTGGCCCGATCCATGAGGTGAGGTGGGCCTTTCCGCTCTGGGGAGGCGACCGCCGGTGAAAACCTCAGGCGGCGGTGAATTCGACCCGGGCCAGCCGCTCGGAGACGTCCCAGAGCCGAGCCGCGTCGGCCTCGTTGCGGGCCGGCTTGTAGACGGCCAGCTCGGTCGGGCCTCCGGTGAACTGGCCGAGGCCGTCGGGGCCGTAGAAACGGCCGCCCTGCGCCTGCGGGCCGGTGGCGGCGTACAGGGCGGGGAGGATGCCTCTGTCGACGGTCTGCACGAACAGGCCCAGGCGGAGGAGTCGCTTCATGAGCGATTCGTAGGGGGCGGGGCGCCGGCGGCCCAGGTTGGGGCCGGACGCGTAAAGGTTCGTCAAGGTCGTTCCGGGGTGCGCGACGTTGCTGACGACGCCCCAGCCTCCGGCCCGGCTGCGCCGGTCGAGTTCGAGGCCGAACATCAGGTTGGCCAGCTTCGACAGCCCGTACGCGCCTGTCGGTGAATACTTCCGCTCGCTCTGCAGGTCCTCCCAGTCGATCTTGCCGGTACGGGCGGCGCTGCTCGACATGGTGGTGACCCGGGCCTGGCCGGCTCGGAGCAGCGGCAGGATCCGTCCCACCAGTGCCATGTGGCCGATGTGGTTCGTACCGAACTGCAGCTCCAGGCCGTCGGCCGTGGTGTGGCGGGTGGCCGGTGCCATGACGCCCGCGTTGTTGATCAGGATGCCGATCGGCCGGCCCTCGCCGTTCAGCGTGTCCGCGAGCGCCGCCACGGAGTCCAGCGAGGCCAGGTCGAGCTCACGGAGGGAGACCACGGCGCCGGGAGCCGCCGAGCGAATCCGGGCGACGGCGGCGCTTCCCTTGACGGGGTTGCGGACCGGCAGTACGAGCTCGGCGCCCGCCCGAGCCAGCCGTACGGCCAGACCGAGGCCGACACCGTCGCTCGCGCCGGTCACCACGGCGAGCTTCCCGGTCAGATCGGGTACGGATACGTCCTTCATGACAACTCCCTGGTCAGCGAATGCTCTCGGCCGAGCCAAGCGTCGCGGACGCCGTGAGGCGGATCCATGTCACGGTTATCCGCGGATTAAAAGTCCGTGGATGAGCACGGCGCATCCGGGTGTGGCCGATCTTGCCCGGCGACCTCGGGCGGCTGAGCGGCTCGTTCTCGTCCGTAGGGCGATTTGGCGCTCCGCCGGCCGTCACCGATGATCTGCGGAAGTCACGCGCAGGCGGTTTTAGCATGTTGGTATTGATTGTTCTCGGTCATCCCGATCTTTGTTCATGCCGCGTTTGGCTTGCCCGTCGAAACTCATCCGTTGGCACCCCTGACAGATGGACGAAGGGCTTCACGTGAAGGACAAGAACACCGAAGATCGCGAGCGCTCGGCGGTCTCGCGGCGCCAGCTGGTGAAGTACGCCGGTCTCGGAGCGACGCTGGTCGCCGCGAGTCCGCTGGCGACCGGTGGACCGGCGTGGGCTGACGATGACGAGCGCAAGCAGGGCAAGCCCGGCGATTCCCGTAACCGAGCATGGCGCGCGGGCGACCACCATGTCCACTCGGAGTACAGCGGCTCGTTCGACACGAAGACGACGCCGCCGAAGTTCACCAAGGGTGGCGACGCCGTCTACCCGATCGTCACGAACGCGATCATGGCGAAGAACTTCGGTCTCAGCTGGGCGATGTGCACCGACCACGGTGGGCCGACGCACTCGAAGATCAACCTTGAGCAGGCCTACCCCGACCTGCTGCGCTCGCGCATCCTTGTACCCGAGGTGCTGCAGTTCTGGGGGATGGAGTTCGACGCCCCGGCCCTTGACCACCACACGCTGATGATCCCTCACCACGCGGACGAGGCGCAGCAACTGTTCGAGCTGGAGAGCCGCTTCGCCAAGCTCGACCCCTTCCCCGCCGACCCGGGCCGCGACACCGAGGCCAAGATGGTCGAGTTCCTGAAGGCCGCGAAGGGCATGCCGCGCCAGCCGCTGGTCATCGCTCACCACGCCTCCCGTTCGGCGACCGGCCTCGGCGTCTACGGGCAGGACACTCCCCGCGAGTTCCGCAACGGCAACAACGCCGCCCCGGAGATCTACGTCGGTTTCGAGGGCGCTCCCGGTCACCAGGCGGCCCCGCTCAACGGCGGCGCGCGCGGGTCGTACGGCAGCCACCCGACCTACGGCGGCTTCGACCAGATGACGGCTCGCGTCGGCGGGCTCTGGGACTCGCTGCTCGGTGAGGGCCGGCGCTGGTGGATCACCGCGACCTCGGACTCGCACGTGCACTGGACGCGCGGCGGCTCCGACTTCTGGCCGGGCGAGTACAGCAAGACCTACGTGTACGCCAGGCAGGACTACGCCGACATCATGGACGGGCTCCGCAACGGGCGCATCTGGGTCGGGACCGGAGACCTGATCACCAGCCTCGACGTCACGCTGAGCAACCAGGGCCGCGACGCCACCACGGGTGAGACCCTCACCGTGAACCGTCGCAACCGTACCGATGTCGACATCGAGATCAGGTTCCGGCCGCTGCAGGGCAAGAACGGCAACGGCGAGCGTCCGGAGGTCCGGCGCGTCGACCTGATCACCGGTCAGGTCACCGGCCCGAACGCCAACCCCGACGCCGACACCAACCCCACCACGAAGGTCGTGGCGCGGTTCGGCCCCCGCGACTGGCGCAAGCAGGGCGACGAGTACGTCATCCGCCACACCCTGCGCAACGTGGAGAGCGACCTCTACGCCCGCGTGCGTGGCACGAGCACCGATGAGGCCGAGCCGCTCGCCGACGGCAAGGAGAGCCCCTGGGACGACCTGTGGTTCTACTCCAACCCCGTTTTCGTCCAGCTCCGCTAGCACTCTGACCGGACGGTCATCTCCTGACGGGGAGGGCCGTCCGCGTCACCGCGGTGGCGAGCCGCCTATAGCGGACCGTCGACGGGGAGGGCGGCCTCCGTCATCGCGGTGGTGAGCCGCCGGTCGGTGGTCTCTCTCTCAGGGGCGCCGGTCCGCCGGCGCCCCTTTCCGTTCTTCGGACCCGCGTGCCGTACCCACCCCGCCGGGCCACCAGAAGCGCTCTCCCAGCAGGGTGATCAGGGCGGGTACCAGGACGCTGCGCACCAGGAGGGTGTCGAGCAGGACGCCGAAGCCGACGATGACGCCGAGCTGGGTGAGGGTGATCAGCGGAAGCACGCCCAGGACGGCGAAGACCGCGGCGAGCACGATGCCCGCGCTGGTGATGACGCCGCCGGTGACCGCCAGGGCGGTGAGGATGCCGGCGCGTGTGCCCTGTCGCGCGGCCTCCTCGCGGGCCCGATGGGTGAGGAAGATGTTGTAGTCGACGCCGAGCGCCACCAGGAACAGGAAGCTGAGCAGCGGCACCCCGAGGTCCATGGCGGGGAAGCCGAGGAACGTCCTGAAGGCGAACCAGCCGGCGCCAAAGCCGGCCGCGAAGCTGACGATCACGGTCAGCACCAGAGTGAGGGCCGCGACGACCGACCTCAGCAGGAGCAGCAGCACAAGCATGACCACGGCCAGCACCAGCGGGATGATCACGAGCTGGTCGCGGGTGGCGGCCCGGCGTTCGTCCAGGTCGGCCGCCTCCTGGCCGCCCACGAGCGCCTGCGCGCCGGGCACGGCGTGGACCGCCTCGCGCAGTTTTTCGACGGCGGCGAAGCTCGCCTCGCTGCCAGGTTCGGCCTTCAGCACCACGCTGATCCTGGCCAGTTCCGGGGTGCGCTCGCCCGGAGCGGCGGCGGTGACCCCGGGGGTCGCCCTGGCGGCCTGGAGCACCCGATCGAGGGCGACGCCTCTGGTGATCACCGTCACCGGCTGCGCGCTTCCCGCGGGGAAGGCCCGGCTCAGGGTCTCCTGTCCGGCGATGGCCTCCACCCGCTCGCGGAACTGCTCGGTCTGCGACAGGCCGCTCTGCACGCCCCAGGCTCCCAGCGCCAGTACGGTCAGGGCGCCGAGGCTCAGCAGGGTCATGGCCACCGGGCGGCGCGACACTCCCGTGCCGACACGCCACCACAGTCCGGTGCGCGTGGGGTCGGCCTGGCCGGCCTTCGGGGCGAAGGGCCAGAACAGCCCCCTGCCGAACAGCACCATCGCGGCCGGCAGTACCAGGAGCGCGTAGGCCACGGCGACCACGATGCCGATCGCGCCCGCCACGCCGATGGCGCGGCTGGAAGGTGAGAGCGCGAACAGCAGCGTGCACAGCGCCAGGGCGACCGTGGCCGAGCTGGCCAGGATGGCGGGCGCGGCCGAGCGCACCGCGCCGGACATCGCCCGGTGGCGATCGTCGTGTACGCGGAGCTGCTCGCGATAGCGCGCGATGAGCAGCAGGGCGTAGTTGGTGCCCGCCCCGAACACCAGGACCGAGGTGATGCCCAACGTGGAGTCGTCGACGGTCAGCCCGGTCACGCGGGTGAGCAGGGCGACGGTCTTGGCGGCGACCTGGTCGGCCACCCCGACGACGGTGAGCGGCACCAGCCACAGCCACGGGCTGCGATAGGTCAGCAGCAGGAGCAGCGCCACGACGCTCGCGGTGACGGCCAGCAGCGTGATGTCGGCCCCGGCGAAGACCGCCGACAGGTCGACCTTGAAGCCCGCGCCGCCGGTCACCTCCACACGTGCCCCGGACGGCAGGCCGGCACGCGCCTCGGCTCTGATCTCCGCCACCGTCTCGGTCAGCTCGGCGTTGGGCAGCGTACCCGGCAGCGGCACGGTCAGCATCGCGACGTCTCCGCCGGGCGACACCACCGGCGGCGGCACCTTCCCGCCCACGGCGCGCTCGGCCAGCCGCTCGGCGTCCGCCGCGATGGCCGCGCGGTCCTCGCCGGTCAGCGCCCCTTCCCGGCTGTAGACGACCAGAGCGGGGAGCACCTCCCCGCTGGGAAGATCCTGCTGCAGGCGTGCCACCGCCGCCGACTCGGACCCCCGGGGCAGCGCGTCGGCCGGATCGGTGCTCACCGTGGACGCGCCGCCGAAAGCCAGGGCCAGGCCGGACACCGTGAGGGCGAGAGCCATGACGACCCACCTGCCGGAGCGGCTCCACAGGAGGTCCCACCCACTATGATCTGCTCGCCACATGGGAAACTCTTTCCATCATGGAATATTTCTATGATGGAAAGAGTAGGGGGATCGCGCCCCCGGGGGCAATACGGAGGAGGATCGTGACGGCAGACACACCGGACGCGTTCGAGCTGATGCTGGCGATGCGCCGGTTCAACGTGGAGAGCGACCGATTCGTCGAGCGCTTCGCCGTCGAGCACGGCCTGCATCGGACCGACCTGAACGCGGTGGTGGTCATCCTGGACGCCTTCACCGCCGG
Organism: Streptosporangium subroseum; assembly: GCF_900188345.1. Lineage (GTDB taxonomy): Bacteria > Actinomycetota > Actinomycetes > Streptosporangiales > Streptosporangiaceae > Streptosporangium > Streptosporangium subroseum. The sequence goes on from NZ_FZOD01000009.1 coordinate 169,924, forward strand.
TCGGCCGCTCACGCCGGGAGAGCTCGGCGCCGAGCTCAACCTGAGCCCCCCGGCCACCACCGCGTTGATCAACCGGCTGGAGCAGGTCGGCCACGTCGAACGACGGCGCAGCACCACCGACCGGCGCAAGGTCGAGGTCGTACTGCGGGAGCAGGCGATCCGCCTGGCCGGGCAGTTCTTCGCCCCGCTGGGCCGCCACCTCACCTCGGTGATCGAGGAGTTCAGCCCGCAGGAGCGCCAGGTGATCGGCAGGTTCCTGGCCGGCAGCACCGAGGCCACGGTGACGGCCCGGCAGGAGGCCGGCTCCTGAGCGCCTGCCTCCAGAGGCTACGACTTCGGAACGTAGCCGTCCAGGCGGGGGAACCCATCCTCGATCCACCGGAACATCCGCCGGTTGAGCTCCCAGAATCGCTCCCGGTCGGTGCCGAACAGGGCGACGGTCTCGGCGAACCACTCCCTGTCGCTGGTCCGCGAGTAGTCGGTGAAGCGGGGGAAGACCACCCGCGCCGCGCTTGGCTCTGGCTAACATGTCCCGGCATGGCAGACCTACATGAAGTGCTCATAACCGCCGAACTTTCAGCCGAGCTCTCGGAAGCTGAGATCTCAGAACTCCGCTGGCACCTCGGGCACGGCCCGAAGCCGGAGGAGTTGACCATCGTGACGGATCGCCTTCCCCTGGTGACCGTCGACGACGAGGGCGAACCGCTGCCCGAAGACCGGTGGGAGATCGACGCGTATCCGCTGCTGACAGGGCGGGGGCCCGCGGACCCAAGGGTCGGCGGAGTGGTCTTCTCCGAGCTGGCGCGTCGCGATGCGCCGGCCGACGCCGGTTGGGCCCTGTCCTCCCGCCAGGTCCTCCACGGTGACGACCTCACCCTGCTGACCCAGCTACTCCGGTGGCTGCAGGAACGAGCGGTCGGCTACGGGGGAGGCCCGGTCTGTTTCAGCTGCCACAGCCGGTTCCACGAGGACGACCTCGTCCTGAAACCGGTGTCCCTCGACGGGGAAGACCTGGTGATCCACGAGATCCTGGTGCTTCAGAAGGTCTGACGGTGGTCGAGCATGAGACCGGTCGCTCGGGCCCGTACCGGGAGTGGACTTCCGATCGATTCTCAATAGGATCGTGCCTGGGCCGCGACTGGCGAAGGTGGACAACCACCGGGGAGCGACCGCATTCTCGCGTGAGCGTCGACCGCCTGGGCGCCTGCGTCAGTGATGTCCAACTGACACAGGAGGCCACGACGTGGATCTGCGCTACGGAATCAACCCGCAGCAGCGAGCGGCCGCCGCCGCACCGACGCACCCCGGCCGGTGGCCGATCCGGGTGCTGCACGGCAGCCCGTCCTACATCAACATGCTCGACGCGCTCAACGGCTGGCAACTGGTGAGCGAAGCGGGCAAGGCCCTGAGCCGGCCGGCCGCTACGTCCTTCAAGCACGTCTCGCCCGCCGGAGCGGCCCTTTCTGGACCCGTCGACGACGTCACCGCCGAGCTCTACGGCATCGACCGCGCCAGTGTCGGGGCGCTCACCAGTGCCTACCTGCGGGCCCGCGACGCTGATCCGAAATCCTCCTACGGCGACTTCGCCGCCGTCTCACACCCGGTCGACGCCGAACTCGCCGAGCTGCTGACCCGCGTGGTCTGCGACGGCATCATCGCCCCCGGCTACGCCCCGGGCACCGTTGCGGCGCTCAGCAAGAAGAAGAACGGCCGCTTCCTGGTGATGGAAGCGGACGAGACCTACACGCCTCCGCGCCGCGAGGCACGGGAGGTGTTCGGCCTGCGGCTGACCCAGCGGCGCGACGAGGTCACGCTCTCCACCGCACTCCTGGACGACGTCGTGTGCGGCACACTGCCGACCGCCGCATCGGAGGACCTCCTGCTGGGCCTGATCGTCCTGCGCTACACCCAGTCCAACTCCGTGTGCTACCTGCGCGATGGCGCCACCCTGGGAATCGGCGCCGGTCAGCAGTCCCGCGTGGACTGCACCCGCCTGGCCGGCGCGAAGGCCGACACCTGGTGGCTGCGACGCCACCCGGCGGTGCGCGCACTCGCCTTCCACCCCGGCATCCGGCGCCAGGACCGGATCAACTGGCAGATCCGCTTCATCGAGGGCGACCTCACCCCTGACGAGAGCCTGCGCCTGTCCACGGCACTGTCCACCCCCGCGCCCGAGCTGACGGGCCGGCAGCGCGCAACGTGGCTCGCGGGCCTGGACAAGGTCGCGTTCGTGTCGGATGGCGCCCTGCCGTTCCGCGACAACGTCGATCACGCCCACCGCCACGGCGTCCGCTACATCGCCGAGCCAGGCGGATCGATCCGATCCGCGGAGGTGCGGGACGCCTGCCGCGAGCACCAGATCACTCTGGCCCGCACCGGTCTCCGCCTGTTCCACCACTGAGGCGACGAGGTCCCCGCACCATTCCACGGGGACCTCAAGGTCGGCCGTCCAGGAACCCTTCAGCCGTGCATGCGGGCAACCCCGTGGACCCCTCAGGTCAGAGCATGCGGGGCCAGGCGCTCAACTGTCCGCCTGAATTCCGGGCCTGGCGCGGAGGCTGCGGCTCTGGCGGGCACGGCCAGCCCGTTCGGCTTCCTCTCGGGCGAGCACTGCGCCCTCCTTGGACGGTCTCGGCCTTGCTACGGAACAGAGGGTGAGGGCTGTGTGGGCCAGAATTGCAGCCGGTAGGTCTCCAGCCCTTCGGGAGGCTGCTCCCTGCGGTAACGGGCACCGGGGCCGGGGCGGACGCTTGCGTGCACGAACCAGTTGCGAGCCTGATCGCGGAGGTCCATGAGGTTGCCGGAGGAGTGACCGTAAACTCCGACCACCTGCAATCTGCCCGAGCTGGAGTAGAGCTCTGCGGTCTCGCTCCTGCTCCACCGGTCATCGTCGGCGGGCGGTCGTCCGTCCCAGAGCTCCAGCGTGACATCGACGACGTGCCAGGAATCCGCCTGGCTGGTGACGACGGCGACATTCGCGGTGGTGAGAAACCAGTCGGTCCGGTTGGCTCGGTCTGAGAGCTCCCAAAGATCCTCGGCACCTTCCGGCTGCCCGTTGGCTCCATCAAGGTCCATGATCATAAAGTTGAAGGACCAGACCGTGACCGCGTCAGGGAGGCATTCAATCAGACGAGACATCGACGTCCTTGGTGTGAGGCAGACGAGGGAGGCCGATGCTATCTCTAAGCGATCATGTGGTGTGGCCGACCACGGCATGGTGAAAGGGGCGATTCACCCCGATCGGTTCGCGTCATGACCGGAAGCAGGGCGAGTAGACGCGCGGCGGTGGCGGGGCTACCGGGGCGGGGTGCCGGTGCCCGGTGTTCGGAGGAGGGACTGGGGGGTCAGGTCGGCGAGGGTGGGGTAGCCGTCCACGGCCATGATCAGGTCGGCTTCGGCGAGGAGGGCGCGCAGGATGTGGACGATGCCGTCGGTGCCGCCCAGGGCGAGGCCGTAGGCGTAGGGGCGGCCGATGCCGACGGCGGTGGCGCCGAGCGCGAGGGCTTTGATCACGTCGGCTCCTGAGCGGACGCCGGAGTCGAATATGACGGGCAGCCCGTCCGCGGCGTCGACCACGGCGGGGAGGGCGTCAAGGGCGGCCAGACCGCCGTTGGCCTGCCGGCCGCCGTGGTTGGAGCAGTAGATGCCGTCGACGCCGGCGTCCTTGGCCCGGCGAGCGTCGTCGGGGTGGCAGATGCCCTTCAGGATGAGGGGCAGGTCGGTGAGCGATCGCAGCCAGGGCAGATCATCCCAGGTGAGAGGGCTGCCGAAGATCCTGGCCCAGTATGCGACGGCGGCTCGCGGGTCCTCTTCCGGGGTGCGGGCGAGCTGGGCGCGGAAGACCGGGTCGGAGGTGTAGTTGGCGAGGCAGTGCCCGCGCAGCTGGGGGAAGTTGCCGGTGCTCAGGTCGCGGGGGCGCCAGCCGGTGACCCAGGTGTCGAGGGTGACGACGATGCCCTTGAACCCGGCGGCCTCGGCGCGACCGATCAGGCTCTCCGCCAGTTTCCGATCGGTGGGGGTGTAGAGCTGGAAGAAGCCGGGGGTCTGGCCGAACTCCCCGGCCACGGCTTCCATCGGATCGACCGAGAGCGTCGAGGCGATCATCGGAACCCCGGTGCGAGCCGCCGCCCGGGCCGTGGCCAGGTCTCCGTGCCCGTCCTGCGCGCACAGGCCGATCACCCCCACCGGGGACATGAGCAGCGGGGTCGGCAGCTTCATGCCGAACAGCTCCACCGACAGCTCACGCCGTACGGCTCCCACGAGCATTCGGGGGATGAGACCCCAGCCCCGGAAGGCGGCGACATTGGCACGCTGGGTGTGCTCGTCGCCTGCGCCTCCCGCGACGTATGACCACACCGAGGGTGACATCACGGCCTCGGCCCTGGCCTCGAGCTCGGTGAAGGTCATCGGCAGCCCCGGCACCACGCCGCGGAGACCGTCGAAGTAGATCTCGTTCTGGTAGTCACCGAACTGGGGGGTCATGCGGGTGCCTTTCCACTGGGATCGGAATGCCGCCGTGGGTCCGGGCTTTCCGGGACATGGCCGGCCGGGGTGGTGGGGGACGTCGATGGCTCACGCCGTACGGCTCTCACGAGCATTCGGGGGATGAGACTCCGGCGATGGGACGGAGCCGGCGAGCGTCTGCCCCGAGTCCTTTTCGAGGCGGCCCTGATACACGCGCAGGTGCAGCGTGACCAGGTCCAGCAGGGGAACCGCGACCCCGAGCCGCCGCGCCCGGAGGACGAGATCGCCGAAGATGTGCTCTCCCTCGATGCCCCGGCCGCTGATCAGGTCACGATACAGCGAGGAGGCGAAGGAGGAGTCCGGAGCGGTGACCGTGTCGCGTGTGTTCTGGAGCTCCTTCTCCGGTACGGCGTGGCCGGCCGCAGCGGCGATGGCCGCGCACTCGGCGACCACCGCTTCGGCGAACTCGATGCCGCCGGGGACGGATGCGACCTCACCGACCGTTCCGCGCATCAGGCAGGTCACCGCGCCGGTCGCGGCGATGAACACCCACTTGGCCCACATCTCGCCGATGATGTCGCCGGACAGCCTGGCGTCGAACCCCGCGCCGCCGAGCGCGCGGTGCGCGTCGGCCGGCGGCTTCGGGGCGGGCGTGGCGCGGGCGCCGTAGGTCAGGCTCTGCAGCTCGGCGAGGCGGACGATGTCGCCGTCGGCGTCGAGCGTGGTGGCCACCTTCGCCACCCCGCCCAGCACGGCGCGGTCACCGAACCGTTCAACCAGGTCGTCGATGTGCCGCATGCCGTTCAGGACGGGCAGGATCAGCGTGTCCGGACCGACCGCGGGCGCCAGGTCCTCCATCGCCCCTCGAAGCCCGGTGGCCTTGACCGAGAGCAGGACCAGATCGAAGGCCGAGGCGATGTCGCCGGTCAGGATCGTTCGGGGGGTGAGCGTCATCTTCTCGCCCAAACCCACGATCCGTAGCCCGCGCTCGCGCAGCAGGCGGGCCCGTCCGGGCCGGACCAGGAACGTCACATCCCGGCCCGCCTGGACGAGCCTGCCCCCGAAGTAGCCGCCGACCGCGCCGGCGCCCACGACCAGGATCCTCATCGCACCTTCACCCCTGCCACTTCTGCCGCGACGGCGCGAACCCGTGGGCGACAGCCGGGGAGGAGGCGGCGAAGCCCTCACCCATGGGATACCCGTCCCCGGACGAGCTCGGTCGGTACGGGTGCGTCGAGGTGTTCCAGCAGGGCGGCCAGCTCGCGGTCCAGTTTGACGCCGACCTCGGTGATGTCCGGGTTGCCGAAGCTGGAGAACCGGGTGCTGGGCTGGTCCACGGCGAAACAGGTCGTGCCCTCCGGGTTCTCGTAGATCACCGTGCGCAGCGGCGCGTAGAGCAGGACGGCGGGGTCGTGGTGGAACATCGGCTGGGCGATCGTGTGGTTCCCCATCAGGTATTCGACACAGCGCCACCGTTCGCCGGCCAGCCCCATCAGCGCTGAGAAGTCGTGGCTCCAGTAGATGATGAAATCGTGCGGCGCGTTCTGGGTCGTCGCCCGCAGAACGGTGTCCCAGTCGGCGTTGTCCTTGATGAGCTCCTCGAAGCGTGCGGCGTCGAACGGCGGAACGGCGCGCTCGTAACGCTCACGGAACTCCTGGAACGGGGCGGAGACGCCGATGGTCAGGCGGTTCACCTCGTGCGGGACGGTGTGGATCCTGCTCTCTGTTCGCTGGGTCATGATCTCTCCGATGATGTTTCGTGGCTGTTCGCGCTCCGGCGAGTGCGAGGGACGGTGTGACGGTCTGCCTGGTCAGGGCTCCTTTCCTCCGTGTGGGCTCGCCTCGGGTCGTTCGCCCGCTCGCGCCCGTTGCCGTCGCTCCGGCTGGGTTCGACGAGGCTCCGGCTGGGTTCGGTGAGCGCGCCCAGGCGCCGCAGCGAACCGATCTCGTCTTCGTCGAATCCCAGTTCGCGCAGGATGTCGTCGTTGTGCTCGCCCTGTCTGGCGGGCACTCTCTCCGGTGAGCCGGGCTCACCGGCGGCGCTGAAGTGCCAGGGCGGTCCGGGCACCGTGATCCGGCCGCCGTTGCGGTCGGGAACCGAGCGGGTGGCCGTCCACTGACGTACCCACTGGCTGTCGGCGAACTCGCCGACGGTGCGCAGCTGCCCGGTGGGGATCTTCGCCTCGTCGAACTGCACGTCGAGAGAGGCCATGTCGTCGAACGTCCAGATCCATTCCTGGACGATGGCGTGCAACTCGTCCAGATGCTCCCGTCGTGCTTCGGGTGTTCGGAATCGCGGGTCGTCGGCGAGGTCGGCGCGCCGCATGGCGGCGAGGTAGAGGGGGAACGACATGCTGCCCACCAGGCTCATCGGGATGACGAAGGTCGCTCCCTCGGGACTGACGAAGAACGGGCAGTCCGTGGCGCCCAGGATCGGAGTCTCCGCCCCGAGGTCCTGTCCCGACAGATCCGCGTGAAGGCGCTCGTTGACCGACAGCATGACCGCGGCCATGGCCACGTCGATGTACTGTCCCTCACCGGTGCGGTCGCGATGGTCCAGCGCGGCCAGGACGGCGACGGCGGCGTGCAGCCCGGAGTAGACGTCGGCGTGCGACAGCGAGTCGGTGCGCGGTCGTCCCTCCGGAGCGCCGAACTGGTCCATGGTGATCGCGGTGATCCCGCTCTCGGCCTGGATGGTCGGGGCGTAGGCCGACCGGGAACGCCACGCGCCGTGCTGGCCGTAGCCGCTGATCGAGACGTAGACGACGCGCGGGTTGCGTGCGGAGACGGTGTCGTAGTCCAGCCCGAACGAGGGCAGCGTGCCCGGCCGGAAGTTTTCCACGATCACATCCGCGCGGTCGCACAGACGCAGCGCGACCTCCCGCGCGCCCGGCGCGTTGAGATCGATCGAGACGTTGCGCTTGCCGGCGTTCTGCTGGGCGTAGTAGCCGGAGATCTCGGCTTCGCGGGGGAACGCCCGCCGGGACAGGTCGCCGGCCGGTGGTTCCACCTTGATGACCTCGGCTCCGAGCTCCAGCAGCGTCTGCGCGCAAAGTGGTCCGGCGAGCACGCGGGAGAAATCGACGACCCGGATGCCGGTCAGTGGTGCGGACATGGTCAACACCCCCTGAAGCGCGCCAGGCCGGGACCGTTCTGCTTCAACGAGTCCGCCCCGGCGCGGAAGTCCGCGGAGCGGAAGATCGGCTCCTGGATCTCCGGCATGGCCTCGTCGGCCGCGCGGACGCCCTGGTCGACGGCGATCGACACCAGCTTTTTTGTCGCCGCGTGCGCCACCGTCGGCCCCGCCGCCAGCTCGTGGGCCAGCGTCATCGTCGCCGCGCTCAGCCGCTCGTCCGCGACGACCCGGTTGACGATCCCCCAGCGTTCCATCGTGCGCGCGTCGTAGCGGCGGCCGAGCATGACCATCTCCTTCGCCCGTGCCGCGCCGGCCCGTTGCGTGATCCGCTGGATCCCGCCCATCAGGGGATGCAGGCCGACGGTCGCCTCCACCAAGCCCAGCTTGGCGGACTCACTCGCGACGATGAGGTCGCACGCGAGCGCCACCTCCAGCCCCCCTCCGACGCAGATTCCGTGCACGCTGGCCACGATCGGGAGCGGCAGTTCGTCGAAGGCGCGCAGCACGTCGGTCAACCGCCAGCCGCGCACACCGTCCCCGTCCTTCGTGACGGTCACCATCGCGTCGAGATCGGCGCCCGCGGAGAAATGGCGCAGCCCGCTCTCGACGACCACCGCCCGGGCGCCCTCGGTCCGCGCCCAGTGGAGCGCCTCGACGATCTGCCGGCCGAAGGCGGCGTCGAGCAGGTTGTACGGCCGGCGCCGGAGCGTCAGCACCGCGACCGAACCGTCGAATCGGCGGCCGACCGGCGACTCCTGTTCGGCCGGCGGGGTCTGCGACCTCTCCGCGGCGGGTGAGAAGGTCTGACCCGCTTCGGTTCTCTGATCTGGCATGGTGGCTGCTCCTTCCTGCCGGGGCCATCGCACCGGCGACGCGGTCGGTGGCCTGTACGGCCAGGCGCCGGCGGTGCGGGCACTCGTCCTCGAAGCCGTGACGGGCGGGCCTGGACGCCGATGGCGGCGGATGTCACCGCCGTGAGCCCGGCTCTCGCCTCCCAGGAGTGGTGGACGAGCTTCTGACCTGCGAATTAGTAGTCAGATATGTGATAAACCGTATGTAGCAGACTTGCTTATCGCAAGCCAGCAATGGGCGAAAGGAGTTAAAGCCTTGGCAACCGACCGAAGGGTGCGCAATGGCGTGCCCTGCCCGATCGGCCGCGCCATCGATGCCGTGGGAGAACGGTGGGCGCTGCTGATCCTGCGTAACGCCACGCTTGGCATGACCCGCTTCGAGGACTTCCGGTCGGATCTGGGCATCGCCGACAACATCTTGTCGACGCGGCTTGCCCGCCTCGTCGACCTCGGCCTGCTCACCCGCGTCCCCTACCGCGACGGCGGACGCACCCGCAACGAGTATCGCCTCACCGCCGCGGGCGCGGACCTGCTCCCGGTGCTGCACGCGCTCGCCGCCTGGGGCCACGAACACACCACGCCCGACGAGCCCGCCGAGCCGATGCGGGTCGTCCACCGAACCTGCGGACACGCCACCACCCCGGGCGGGCACTGCGACCACTGCGGGCAACCCGTGCGTCGCGAGGAGGAGGCCTGGATACGACCCTGGCGATCGCCCGAACCGATCCCCCTCGCGGCCCCCGTCACCGGATGATCCGGCCGAGGCCCGGGACCGGCCTCCCGCTCCGCGGCATCGACTCCGGTCTCACCCACGGGCGGCGATGCGCATCGGAAGAGGACCGCGTGGCCACGGGCATCTCCGGCATGGGCATGTGGTCATGAGTATCTCCGGCAATCAGGAGGGACCGTGTGGCCGCGAACATCTCCGGCATGCGCCGGAGAGAGGGCCGAACGGTCATACCGCGTACCGGGCGATCGCTTTCTCGTTCCAGGTGATCCCGAGGCCTGGGCCGGCCGCCGTGACGTGACCGTCGACCGGCCGGCACGGGTCGAGCAGTATCGCCCCCGCGAGATCGAGATACTCCATCCAGTCAGCGGTAGGAGTCACGGCCATGGCGTGCGCGCTCGCCTCGACGAAGAAGTGGCTGGACACGGGCAGCGAGACGGCCTGCGCCTGTCCCGCCGCGAGCATCCAACCGGTGAAACCACCGATCTTCATGATGTCGAACATGGCGAAGTCACAGGCCGATGCCGCGATCGCCGCCTGGAACCCCCTCGGGAACCACCAGTTCTCCCCGGTCTGAACTCTCGCGCCGGTCGCTCGCCGTACGGAGGAATGACCGGCGAGGTCTTCGGCGGCGACCGGCTCTTCCACCCAGTAGAGGTCGAACTCACGGAGTCGCTCGACGCGACGGCAGGCCTCCGGTGGGTTGAGCGACTGGTTGTAGTCGACCATCAATTCGATGTCGGGTCCTATGATCTCGCGAACCCACCGCACGACCGCCACGTCACGGGCCGCGTCCGGATAGCCGATCTTGATCTTGATCGCTTGGAATCCACTTTCGATGGAATCCCGGAGGGCCCGCTCGTCCCGCTGCGGGTCCACCATGCCGTAGCTGTCATAGGCCCGTAGCGCGACAGGCTCGCCACCGAGCAGGCCGGCGACGGGCTGATCGGTCAGCTTGCCGAGAGCGTCCCAGAGCGCCATGTCGATCCCCGAGACGACCATGCCGAGCAACCCCTGCATGCCGAGCAACCGGAATCGCCCCTGCAGCTCCTGTGTCCGCCGCGTGGGCGCGATCGGCTCTCCGATCAGTTCGGGGGCGAGTTCGCGGACGATCGAGGCCATCGCCGGCAGCATCGCCGGGGTGTATCCGAAGACGTAGGAGTGCCCGACGACACCGCTTTCGGTGATCACATCGAGCAGAAGGAGCGGAGCCGCCGGCACCGACCCCGACGCGGTGGTGAAGGGCCGTGCCATGGGGGCGACGACCGGCCGCCCGCGCACCTCCGAGATCACCGGAAGTATCGTCATGCCGCGCTCACCCCCAGATCATCGAGTGGGCCTCCGCCTACTCGAACTTTTCGGCCGGACACGAGCCGGGCTCCGCCCCTCGCCCCGGTTCGCCGGTTCCTGTCTGAGCGTCTGAGTGTCTGAGTGTCTGAGTGTCTGAGTGTCTGAGTGTCTGAGCGGGATTCCACCGGGGATTCGTATCCGCTCGGCGGTATCGGGACCCCCTCGACGATGCCTCTACGCCCGTGGTCTGCCTGGTCCCGTCCGGATACTGCTCGGAAGCCGCCGCGAACACCAGCCTCGGCGCGCGTCGACGGAGAGAAAGAAGCAGGAATTTACCGGCGCGACAGGCGGCCGGTGTCCGCGTCCAGGGTGCGAGTGGGCTCGACACCACCACGCCCGTTCGCGAACGGCAGGCGTTCGCTCCTCGATCGGCGGAGCGGCGGTTGTCGAGGGGGCCGATGCTTCCGCCGGGGCCTTACTTCCGTAGTCGTGCGGGATGTCTTGGCTATCTCCGGGCTGGCGCAGGAGGTCCACGGGACCTCTGGTGGGCATGCACCTAACAGGATCCCACCTGGGGAAAGGGGGAGAGATGATCGACCAGCCCTTCGAACTGACCGACGTCCACCAGATGGTCAACCGCGTGGGGCGCGCGGTGCTCGTCACCGTGCTCGGACTGGCCCACAACGGGTCCCGCAGCCACGGGACCGTCACGGTGTTCGACAAGAGCGACCCCAAGCGCGGCTTCGTCACGCCCGACAGGGAGTTGCTGCTGATCGTGACTCGGGACGACTGGTGTCTCGACCGGTACGAGGACGGGAACGTCGCATGGCGGGAGGCGAGCCCGGAGGCGAAGAGCGCCAGGTATGCCAACCGCGTACCGAAGGACGTGCTGCTCGGGCCGGAGATGATCCATGCGACGGCCGCCGTGGACGTGAACGTCGCCTTCCGCGGCTCTCCCGACGGCTCCGGCACGTGCACCGCCGCCCGCCGGACCGTCACGTTCGCGAGGGACGAGCAGATCCAGAGCGTCCTGGTCCCGCTGCCCGCGCAGGGCAGCCCGGCCTTCGCGTTTGTCACGCTGGTCAACCCCCGCTGGCTGACCACGGGTGACTACCGGATCCAGGCCGGGATCACCGGGATGATGCCGGACTGCCCCACGTTTGTGCACGAGGCGCCCACCGAGTCGGAGGAGTACGCCCGCCTGACCGCGGTCCCGGCGACGGAGGACGGCTCAGACGACGCGCCCCTCGACGTCGAGGCCCTGCGCGCCATGATCGCCTCGTCGGAGGCCGAGGCAGCCGAGGACCTTCCCGCCCCGCTCGTCGTGCGCTCAGGCGCTCTGGTCCTCACCCTCGACGGGTGAGGATCAAAAACCGTACGGTCCTCGACCGGTGGAAACCTCCGCCTGGACCGGACGGTAAGGGTCAGACGTTGGCCAGCAGCTTTTGTGTCAGTTCGCTGAGGCGCCGACGGTAGCCCGGATCATAGGCCTCCTCGGAGGCGCGGGATTCCTTCTCACCGTCGAAGTAACGGCCGGTGATCTGGGCGAGTCGCCGGGCGTCTCGTCCGTGCAGCAGCAGCCGGTGCCGCCCGCCGGCGGCGAGGTCCTCGGCCAGCGCACGACCGAGTCCGTCCGAGGCGCCTGTGATGAGAATCAGTGCCATGGTTTCACCTTTCTGATATCTGGTTTTGCCGTGGTCGTACGCGGGGGTGGGCGTCGGCCAGCCCGACCAGGGCCACGAGCACGATGAGCGCGAACGCGCCTCCGCCAAGGGCGAAGCACACCGTGAACCGGTCTTCGGCGGGCAGGGCGGACGCCTGGAAGGCAAGGCGCTCCACGGGCTCGACGACGAGCAGCGTCGCGGCCAGGGCACTGGCGATGGAACTGCCCACCGAGCGTGCGACCGAGTTGATTCCGTTGGCGATGCCGGTCCGGTTCCCGGGCACGGCACCGGCCAGGATGGCCGGAAGCGTGGCGAAGCCAAAGCTCACAGCGACGCCGACGAGCATACCGGCCGCGATGACGCAGCCCTTGCCGAGATGCCGAGAAACTGCGAGAACATCGCGAAGCCGAGCAGGACGCCCGCCAGGTTGGCGAATGCCACAGACCGCAGGACGAACATCCGCATGTCCACGAGGCCTGGCGCACCGCGCCGGCGCGCCGGAACGTCGCCATGTCGCGCTCGTCCGCGACCGGCTGTTACGTACAGCCCGGTTCTGGTGAGAGCGGATCGACGGCCTCCGGGGATGTGGCGGCGGGTTACCGGGCGCTCGCGGCAGGCCGGATGACGATCTCGTTCACGTCACCTCGCGGAGGCCCGCCCGGCCCGACCCACTAACGCCGTTTTCCGCTCGGTTGCAGCTCAAGCCCCGACTCACCGAAATCGAAAGGTCGAGTTGCTGATCTTCTCGGCCGACGACTGCCAGGAGACGTTGTTGTACAGGTCGGTCGCGTAGTCGGTGCCCATTCCTTCCGCCGGCGTGGGACGAACCATCAGACATTCGACAAATACGGCCGATTCCGTGATCGTTTTTACGTCTTCTTGCGCCGTGAATTGATTTACCGGCAGGTGAGCGTGGGGATGGATCGCGCGAAGTAGATCGACTGCGGACCTGCCCGGCCCGTCGCCGGGACGGTCGTGTCCGAACGTGATCTCGCCTGCGAATTTCTCTCCAACGACGCGGAGGAGCGATGCCCATGGTCGCCGTCACCCAAAAGGCGGATCGTCTTCGGGGGCGGACGGACCGCCGGCCCGAGGGGACGATCCGGCGGGAGACAGGGGAGACGGCGAAGCCGGAGGCCGCGTTCGCGGGCCTGGCGGCCAGGAGGAGCTCGTGAGCCCGATCGTGGTGATCGGAGCCGGGCTCGGCGGCCTCGCGACGGCGATCCGGCTGGCCGCCGCCGGACGGGACGTCACGATCGTGGAGGCGGAGCAGGTGCCGGGAGGCTGCTGCGGGACCGCGAACACGGGTGAGTACCGTTTCGACACCGGGCCGTCGGTGCTGACCATGCCGGACGTCCTGGCCGATGTCTTCGCCGCCGCGGGAGAGGACATGGAGAGCGTCCTCCCGCTGCGGCGGCTGGACCCGTACTACCGGCTGCGCTACCACGACGGCTCCCACCTGGACGTGGTGCCCGGCGAGGACGCGATGATCGAGCAGGTACGCGGGCTGTGCGGCGCCGCGGAGGCCGACAGGTACCGGCGGTTCCGGGCGCTGCTCGGCGAGTTGTTCGCCGCCGAATGGCCCGCCTTCATCGACCGTGACATGACACGGCTGCGCAACCTGGCCCGGCCGCGCGTTCTGGCGCGGCTGGCCGCCCTGGGCGGTTTCCGGCGGCTGGAGTCTCTCGTGGAGAGCCACCTCACCGATGCCCGGCTGGTCAAGGCGCACACCTTCCAGGCCCTGTACGTGGGCCTGGCACCCCGGCAGGCACTCGGGATCTACGCCGTGGTCGCCCACATGGACACGGTCGGCGGGGTCTTCTTCCCGCGCTACGGCGGCATGCACGCCATCCCCCAGGCCATGGCCGCCGTGGCCGAGAAGGCGGGGGCGCAGATCAGGTACGGCGTGCGGGCCGCCAAGGTCGAGACCGGGCCCGGCGGCGGGGTCTGCGCGGTCCGGCTCGACACCGGGGAGCGCCTGGCCGCCGGGCACGTCGTGGTCGCCTGCGACCTGCCCCGCGCCCACGCCGGGCTGCTCCCCGAGACGGCCTACGACTGGCGGCTCCGCCGTCCCCGCTACTCACCCTCCTGCCTGGTCCTCCACTTCGGGCTCGACCGGCGACTGCCCGGTCAGGCCCACCACACCCTGCACATCGGCCGGCAGTGGGCCGCCACCTTCGCCGCGCTCAAGGAAGGCCGGCCGCAGCCGGACCCGAACCTGCTGGTCACCTATCCGGAGACGGACGGCGATGCCGCCCCCGACGGCCACGCCACCCTCACCGTGCTGGAGCCGACCACCAACCTGCACGGCGCGAACGACTGGGACCGGCTGACCCCGCAACTGGAGAACCGCCTGTTCCGCAGGCTCGCCGACCTCGGCTACGGCGACCTGACGACCGCCCCGAGGCTCACCTTCGACCCACCCGCCTGGGCGCGGCTCGGCCATTCGGCGGGCACGCCGTTCGCCCTGGACCACCGGTTCACCCAGACGGCCTGGTTCAGGCCGTCCGGCGTGGCCCGGCGCGTCCCCGGGCTGCACTTCGCCGGCATGTACACCGCGCCGGGGGTGGGAGTGCCACCGGTGCTGATCTCCGGCAAGCTGGCCGCGGAACGCGTCCTGGGAACATCCCGATGACCCTGACCGGCAGTTACGAGCTCTGCCGCAGGCTCAACGCCCGCCACGGCCGTTCTTACTACCTGGCCACCCTGCTGCTGCCCGCCTGGAAGCGGCCACACGTGCACGCGCTGTACGGCTTCGCCCGCTACACCGACGAGATCGTGGACTCCTTCACGGTGACGGGCGACCGTGCCGCGGCCCTCGACGGCCTGACCGCCCGGCTCACCCGCGTACTGGCCGGCGACTCCGGCGGCGGTGACCCGGTGCTCCCGGCGTTCGCGCAGACCGTGCGCTCGTTCGGCATCGACCACGGTGACATCAGGGCCTTCCTCCGGTCGATGCGGGCCGACCTGACCGTCAGCCGCTACGCCACCTATGACGACCTGCTCGGCTACATGGAGGGTTCGGCGGCGGCCATCGGCACGATGATGCTGCCCGTACTCGAACCGTTGCCGGGCAGGGAGGAGCAGGCCCGCGAGCCGGCCCGCCAGCTCGGGCTGGCGTTCCAGCTGACCAACTTCCTACGTGACGTGGCGGAGGATCTGGCGCGCGGCCGGATCTACCTGCCGCTGGAGGACCTGGACGCGTTCGGGGTGCGCGAGGCCGACCTGGGGCGCCGCGGCCTCACCCCGGCCCTGCGCGAGCTGTTGGCCTTCGAGGTCAGGCGGGCGCGCGGCCACTACCGGCTGGCCACGGAGGGCGTCGACCTGCTGACCCCCTCCTCGCGGCCGTGCGTCAGGGCGGCCTGCGAGCTGTACGGCGGGATCCTCGATCGGATCGAGGCAGGCGGTCACGACGTTCTCGGGACCAGGGTCACCGTGTCGGGGCGCCGCAAGTTGGCGATCTTCGCGCGGCACCTGCTGGAGGCGTCCGTGGCCGACCGTACCGAGCGCCGGATGACGGTCCGGGCGCCGTGAGCCGAGCGGGCGGGGCGGACCGGTCAGGCGAGCGGGTCGGCCCCGTTCCACGTTCCCTCGCTGCCGTAGGGGACGAACCTGGCGAACAACTCCTCGGAGTACCAGTTCTCCGCCCGCGTCCTGCCGACCACCCCCCGGTGCGCGTGCCCTCGGTAGGCGAAGTCCCGCACCGCTCCGGCGTCGCGCCACAGCGAGAACGTGGCCTGCCGGGCCAGCGGCCACTCACCGACGCCAACCGAGGCCAGGCAGCCGTCCTGCTCTCGCAGGAGGCGATCCACCTCCGGGACCGAACGGTAGAACGGCACCAACCGGGAGGGCCGGATCGAGGCCCGTGTCAGTACGGCGACCGGCCCGCCGGGGTTCGGCCCCGGCGTCCCCCCGATGTCCGGGCCGAACGGCTCCACCCCGCCCCACCGGCCGCGCGAGGTCAGAGGCGTGAGCCGTACCTGCCAGGACTCCCGCGCCTCGCGCCGCCAGCGCGCCGCCACGGGAGAGCTTTTCAGGAACTCCTCCAGGGCCCGCTCCTCGCGCCACACCGCGAGCAGCGCCCAGCGGCGCAGGTCCGCGCCCAGGCTCATCGACGTCCCGCGGCCAGAGCCGAGCAACCGCCAGAACGACAACCCCGGCGTGCTCCTCAGCACCGGCCGGTCGAACGCCATGTAGCGCATGGCTCCCACATCCGTATACCTGGTGAGGTGGAAAGAAGCGATGGTTCCTCTGCTCGTCGCGGTCATCGGCGGCTACCTTCTCGGATCCGTGCCGGTCGCGGTGCCGGTCTGCCGCGTGTACGGCTTCGACCCCCGTGAGGTGGGGGACCGCAATCCCGGATTCTGGAACGTCCAGGAGCGGATCGGCTGGCAGGCGGCCATGCCCGTCTTCGTGGGCGACGTCTTCAAGGGCACGCTCGCCGGGCTGCTCGCCCTGGTGGTCAGCGGCCTGCACACCACGGACTCCGGCGGGGTGAGCGGCGACAGCGTGGTGCCGGTGTATCTGGCGGTGGCCGCGGCGATGGCCGGGCACGCCTGGCCGGTGTTCGCCGGTTTCAGGGGCGGCCGGTCGATCCTCACCTTCGTGGGCGGCTTCGCCGTCATCTGCCCCCAGGGCTTCCTGCTCGGGGTCGCCGCCGTGGTCGCCATCAGCATGGCGGCGCGCTCCTTCACGATCGGAGCGCGAACCGGGGTGTTCGGCATTCCGCCGCTCCACCTGCTCTTCGCACCGGTCGAACACGTGGCGTGGACCTGTCTGCTGATAGGCCTCATCGGGCTGCGCTTCGGTCAGGCGGCGCGGACCGGCCGCTTGGAGCGGGTCGGGCACCGGTCGTGACCGTCGGGTCGGTGTCGGCCGTGACCACCGGGTGGGCATCGGTCGTGGCTGTCGGGTCGGTGTCGGCCGTGACCGCCGGACGGCAGGCATCGGTCGCGGTCGCCGGACGCCGGGTGCCGGTCGCGGTCGCCGGATGGGCGTCGGCCGTGACCGTTAGGTCGGCATCGGCTGTGAGCGGGGGATAGGTACGGCCCCGCCAGGTGCGTACCGGACGGAACGTGGCCTGCGTCAGCCGGGCGGCCGTCAGCGGGTCCAGCAGGGGGGAGAGCAGCACGCCCGGTCCCGGCCGGGTGTAGCTGCCGCGCAGCGCGCCGGTCACCAGAAGCCGTACGGCCAGCAGTGCCAGGTCGAGCCGGGTGGGCCGCCCGGCCGCCAGCCGCAGGATGGGAAGCGCGGTGGTGAGCCAGACGACGGCCAGGTCGGCGGCCTGCCAGCGGAGACCCGTGACGTCGCGCAGCGGCAGCGACCGTCCCCACTCCCGCCACACCTCGGCCACCGACTCGTGCATGTCCACCTCGAGCAGGCCGCCCGCGTCCAGGAACCCGACTGCCCACCCGTCCGCGGTCAGTGCCCTGGCCAGAGCCACGTCGTCGGTCGTGTACCCGCGGATCCGCGCGAACCCGTCGGCGGCCAGCATCGCCGTACGGCGGAACGCCATGCACTGGCCGTTGGCCACGACACGGTGCGGAGCCGGGGGAGTGGACGGCCCGATCGGACCGAACCGGTAGACCAGCGTCGCGAGGAACGAGGCGTGCAGCGCCTGCTCCGCGGCTCCGTCGCACACGAACCTGGGACCCACGGTGACCAGGTCGTAGCGGTCCAGGGCCGCGGCGACCGCGCCGAACAGGCCCGGCACCGGCCGGGTGTCCGCGTCCAGGGTCACGACGACGTCGCCGTCCGCCGCCTCGACCCCCTGTCGCAACGCCCACTGCTTGCCCACCCAGCCTCGGGGGAGGGGCGCGCCCGAGACGACCTTCGCCCCCAGTTCCGCGGCCAGCCGTGCCGTGCCGTCGCCCGACTCGTCGTCGACGACGATGACCTCGGTGACGGCGGGATCGGCGAGCACGGCCGACAGGCAGGGGCCGATGCGGCGCTCCTCGTCGCGGGCGGGGATCACCACCGAGATCCGCGCGGTCGTCGCCTTGACGGGGGTCAGCGCGGGCAGGCGGGTGCGTCCGCGGGCCAGCCGTACCCCCACGGCGAGGGCGGCGGCGGCCTGAAGCGCGGCGAGCGGGTTCACGGACCGGCGCGCGGTGAGCGGTCTCACGGGCGGGAATAAGGACTCGCCGCCGGGGCGGAACCGGCCAGGGCGGGAGAGGTCCTCCTTCACGAGAGGTCCTCCTGAACGAGAGAGGCGACGATGCGGCCGCCCATCGCCACCAGCGGCAGCCCGCCGCCGGGATGCACCGAGCCTCCCACCAGGTACAGACCCCGCCGGGGGCCGCGGTTGCCCGGACGACGCAGCGGAGCCAGCCGCCCGGAGTAGGCGCCGCCGTAGATCGAGCCGCCCCACGCGCCGTACCGTTCGCGCAGATCGGCCGGGGTGAACAGGTCGACGAAGCGCAGCCGTCCCGACAGGTCGTGGCCCCGGGCGGCCAGGCGGTCGAGCACCAGGTCGCGATACGCCTCGGGAGACATCGGCCACCTGGCCGGGTCGCGGGCCGGGACGTTGACCAGCATGACCCAGTTCTCGGCGTCCGGGGGCGCCTGCGAGGGGTCGTCCACGGCCGAGCAGCCGATGTAGACGGTCGGGTCATCCGGCGGCCTGCGCCGGTCGAAGATGTCGGCGAACTCCCGCCGGTAGTCGGCGGAGAAGACGATGGAGTGGTGCGCCAGCCCCTCGGTCCTGCCGTCCACACCGGCCAGCAGCAGGAAGGCCGAGGAGGAGGCGCCGAGCCCGGCGATGCGCCGCAGGCGCCGGCGATCGGGCAGCAGCCGCCCGTAGAGCGCCGCCGCGTCGGTGTTGGCGACCACGACGTCGGCGCGCTCGCGCTCGCCGGATGCCAGCCGTACGCCCAGGACGCGACGGCCGTCGGCGAGCACGTCCGTCACCTCGGCGCCGAGAGCGACCTCCACGCCCGCCTTCTCCAGCAGCGCGGCCAGGGCGTCGGCGATGCGGGGCAGCCCTCCCGGCACGTACCAGCCGCCCTCGCCGTGCTCGATCGCCGGGATGCAGCCCAGCGCCGCCGGCGCCCGGTACGGGCTGGAGCCGGCGTAGGTCGCGTACCGGTCGACGTACTGGCGCAGGCGCGGATCGTCGAAGAAGCGGCGGGCCAGGCCGTCGAGGGTCCGGCCGGGCGCGACCGCCAGCAGGTCGGGCAGGCGGGCCTCGGCGGACGGCCGGGTGAGCGGTCCGGAGAAGAAGGTGCGGCGCGACGCGTCGAAGCACCCGCGCGCCCAGTCGTGGAAGGCCAGCCAGTTGCCGCCCTCGCCGGGCGCGAGACGTTCCACCTCGGCGGCCATCCTGGCAGGATCGCGATACGCCGCCAGGGTCGAGCCGTCGGCGAAGCGGTAGCGGCACAGCTCCGGGAGCTCGACGAGATCGAGCTCCACGCCCAGGCCGGTGAAGACCTCGGGCAGAGTCAGCAGGGAGGGACCGAGGGAGAAGGTGAAGCCGTCGCGGCTGTGCTCGGCGAGCTTGCCGCCCAGCCGGGACCGCTGCTCGTACAGGCGCACCCGATGTCCCTGCCGGGCCAGCAGCAGGGCGGAGACCATGCCTCCGACCCCGCCGCCGATCACGATCACTTCCACCATCCGTGCCTCCGTACGAGCAGGAAGGACGGGCCTGCCACTTCCCTCACCTGCGCCTCCGCGTCAGAGGGAAGGACAGGCGCGTTACTTCCGTCATCCGTGTAGGCGGGACGGACGGGCGCGTCATTCTCGGCATCCGCGCCTTCGCGCAGCACTCTTCTGTCCCCGGTGATGACGCGTTCCTGCCGGGCCGGCCGTTGTTCACGTCACTGCTGTGCCCGACGACGGGTCATCGGATCGGCCGGTCCCGGTCAGGTTCGCTTTGACGTCCCGGAGCCGGGCACGCCTGCGCCTTCGGCGGGGGCGGACGTGAGGCGACGTCGCCGGTGGCCTGACGGTGTCCGTGTCCGTGTCCGTGTCCGTGTCCATGCCCGTGTCCATGACCGTGTTCGCTCGCGCCCGTGTTCATGATCTGGACATACCGGGGCCATCCGATGTCTAGGTGCTCTCGCTAGCTTGTGCACCGCTATACCTGAATACGCCAGAAAGGCATCCTTGATGCGAGTTGTACCTGCTGCCCTGGCCGCCTCGATGGCCGCGGCGCTCGCCTTCGCCGCGGCCGGACCGGCCACGGCCACCGCGACCTCCGGGGCGCCGCGCGTGATCAGCGACGTGACGCTGCCCGCGCCCGCACTGGCCGACTTCGAGCGTCACCTCGTCAAGGACGATCACGGTGTCAAGCTCGGCGGAGTGGGCAGCGGTCTGTACCCCGCGGGACGCTCCGGTGAGTACTGGATGGTCACCGACCGCGGCCCCAACGGTCAGCCGGAGATCGACGGAGAGAAGCGCCGGACCTTCCCGGCTCCGGGGTTCGCCCCCGCCATCGTCCGCGTCTCCGTACAGCACGGCAAGGCGAAGATCGCACAGACGATCACCCTGAAGACCTCGGCGGGCAAGCCGATCACGGGCCTGTCGAACCAGAAGGACCACGACGAGAAGCCGTACGGCTGGGACGGCAAGACGACCCTCCCGTACGACCCGAACGGCCTGGACACCGAGGACATCATCCGCACGTCCAAGGGTGAGTTCTGGCTGGTCGACGAGTACAGCCCGTCGCTGGTCCGGGTCGCCGCGAACGGCCGGATCCTGGCCCGCTACGTGCCCAGAGGGCTCCACCTGACCCACACCGGCTACCCGGTGCACGAGACGCTGCCGAGCATCTTCCTCAAGCGACAGCAGAACCGCGGCTTCGAAGGACTCGGCATCTCCGGCGACCGGCTCTACGTCGCGCTGCAGAGCCCGCTGGAGAACCCGGACAAGGACATCAGCAAGACCTCCAAGGTCACCCGGATCCTGGCGGTCGACCTGCGGACCGGCAAGCCCGTCGGCGAGTACGCCTACGTCTTCGAGGACGTCACCAAGTTCGACCCCAAGGTCGAGGGTGACCAGAGCGCGATGAAGATCTCCTCCGTGGTCGGTCTCGGTGGCGGCAAGCTCCTCGTCGAGGAGCGGACCGACAACGTCGCCCGCCTTTACACCGCGGACCTGCGCGGCGCCACCAACCTGCTCTGGGGCAAGTACGACCTCGCGCGGACGAAGCCGAGCCTGGAGACGGCGCTGCCGTCGAAGGTCAAGCCGCTGGCCAAGAAGCTGACCGTCGACCTGGCGGCCATCTCCAAGGTCCCCGGAAAGCTGGAGGGCGTCGCCGTGCTCGACCGCACCACCATCGCGGTCGCCAACGACAACGACTTCGGTCTCGGCGAGTTCGACGAGAACGGCAAGCTGATCGACACCGGCGTGCCCAGCCGCCTGCTCGTCATCAAGCTGCCCCGCGCGCTCGGATGATCACCAGCTGAGATCTCCCGTCGGCCCGGATCATTGGTCCGGGCCGACGGCGTTTCGATCGGATCCGCCCGCGCGGCCTGGACGGGCGAGCCGATCAGCATGCTCGCGAGCGTCGTCACGCCCGACAACGCGGCCGGTAACCCGAAGCGCCTCTTGCCTTTTTGCCATACGCCACACAACTGATGTCCAGGCCAGGCGGGCGGAAAATCGAATGGACCCCGCCCCCCGTTCGCCGGGGAGCGGGATCCGTACACCGGGCGACGGGTCAGCCGCAGTGCTCCCAGGGGCTTACGTAGGTGCCGTCGTCGATGCCGGAGAGGCCGCTCCACTCGATGCACTTCGACGGCGCGTGCACCCGCACCGGGCCGGCGTAGGTGGTGTAGTTGTTCACGTCCTTGACCATCGGGCCACCCTGGTACCGGAGGTAGGCTCCGAGCTGGTGCTTCTTGCCGTCAGGCTTCTTCAGCAGGGTGACGACGCAGTTGTCGCCGCCGCTCTTGTACAGCAGGTAGACCGTCGCGTAGGCGCCGACGGCATTGGAGTCGATCACGGAGTAACCGGCGCCGCAGATGCTGGCCGGGGTGGCGGCGGAGGCGGGCGACGTCATCGCCCCGACCATCCCGGCGGACATGGCCATGGCGCCTGCGAGCAGTCCGGCTCGCTTCAATATGTTTTTCACTGGGGACCTTTCGTCGAATGCATGGGTCGTCATCCATGGGAAACGTTATGGGAACGCGATCTTTGGATGAATCCGACGGATTGCTTAAATCGGCTCAAGGGAAATTTGGGCCGTTAACCGGTAATTTGCGGCTGATTCATCTGGTCGATGTTTTGAATTCGACCGCGACCGAAGAGCTGCGTCAGATGACTTAACACGCCGGCCGTACTTAGTGATCTCCGATGAGTTGTCGCCGGTAGCGGGCTCACCGCGACAACGTCCTCGACGGCGGCCGCGAACGTAGGGCAGGCGATCAGCAGCAGTAGCCGGCCTTCAGGAAGCCGCGCTCGGACAGGGTGCCCAGGTCCAGTTCGATGGAGACGATGCTCGGGAGCCGGCTGAAGGTCATGTTCGGCACGATGAACTCCCGGCCGGTGTATTTCTGCCGTACCGACTGCTTGTAGGCGGGCTTGCACACGAATGGGTTGGCGTACGTGTTGTAGCCGAGGCCGGTGCCGGTGTTGAGGAATCCCGGTTCTCGAAGCCGGTTAACGGCGCCTCGTAACGATCAATTGCGGTGACTGAGCGTTTCAGCGGGCGATTCCCGCCAACTGAAACGCTCGGTCACAATCGGGTCGCCGGATCAGGCGAGTACCGGGACCGGGTCGTCATCCAGGGTGATCGCTGCCAGGACGTGGCCGCAGCGTTCACCCGCATCCGTCGGCTGATCTTCACGGCCCTCATGCCTGCCGGCCGGGCGTTCGCCGCATGGCGGCTGCCAGACGAACCCGGCGATCGCGCCCAGCAGCCCCGCAGCCACACCGGGGTCGGCACCCGGCGCTGATCGACAGTGGATGTGCCGATCACAGATCGAGGTCGAGGGCGGCGAGTTCGGTACGGGTGGTGATGCCGAGCTTGGGGAAGGCCCGGTAGAGGTGCTGGGCCACCGTGCGCGGGCTGAGGAACATCTGCGCCCCGATGTCGCGGTTGGTGGCGCCGGTCGCGGCGAGCCGTACGACCTGGAGCTCCTGGGGGGTCAGCCGGCCGATCAGGCTGGACTCGACGGGGACACGGGTGACGGAACGGTCGCCGGTGGCCCGCAGCTCGGCCTGCGCGCGGCTCGCCCAGAGCTTCGCGCCGGTGCGCTGGAAGAGCTCCAGGGCGGCCCGGAGCTGGACCCGCGCCTCGGTCTTGCGATGTTCACGCCGGAGCCACTCGCCGTAGGCGAGCAGAGTGCGCGCCCGTTCGAACGGCCGGTCCTCGCACGCCCCCGGCTTCAGGGCCGTCGTGAAGTGGTGTTCGGCCTCCTCGGCCGGGCTGACCAGGGCACGGCAACGGGACACGATGGACGGGCCGCACGGGTCGAGATGCTGCCCGATGTCGGCTTCGAGCTCACCGACCAGCCGGGCCGCGATGCCGGGCTCCCCGGCCCGGAGCGCGGCCTCGACGTGGTCGGCGGTGCTCCGGGCCCAGGCGGTGCTGTACAGCCAGGACCGCCACCGGTTCTCCATGCGGCTCAGCGCGGATTCGTACCGGCCGTGACCGAGATCGAGCAGGGCCAGCGCCCAGGTCGCGTCCGCCGCGCTCGGCGGGGCGCGATGGTCTTCGGCGTAGCGGATCGCCTCGTCGGCGTACGCGACGCAGCGCTGGTCGTCCCCGTCCAGCGCCGCCAGCCAGGCGAGCAACCCGCGCAGGTAGGTCGCGACCGAGCCCTGACCCGTGTCGTCCGCGATCGTGAGGGCCTGTTCGGCCGACTCGGCCGCGGCCTGGTGCCGGCCGAGCAGCGCCTGAGCACAGGCCTGGTGAAAGAGCGCGTTGGCCAGGTGCCCGATGAGCCCGGCCGCGCGGGTCTCGGCGACCATGGCCGTGGACATCTCCAGCGCCGCCGAAGCGTGTCCGGCGACGTTGAGCACCCGCGCCGTCCAGGTCTGCTCCCAGACCGAGGTGGGGCGGAGCGCGAAGAACATGGCATGATCGGCGGCCTCACCCGTGATGATCTTATGGAAGCCGCGTGCCTGGCTCATGTACGGCTGGAAGTCGTGGTCGGCCGGCAGATCGAGCGTGTCCAGGAGCGCCACCGCCTCGCTCGCCAGCGGGAGGTCCACGCCGTGCCCGGCGTAGTAGGTCGCCACCACCAGCATTCCGGCGGCGTCCTCCGGCGCCTCAACGGCGATCTTGGCGGCTCCGTCGATCGTGAGGCGCGCGGCGACGCGCGGGCTGCCGCGCTCGAACTCCAGCCGGCCGCGGGTGCCGGCCAGCCGGGCGAGGACGAGCGGCTCGCCGGTCAGCCGCTCGGCCGCGTCGCACAATCCCTCGGCACGCTGGAACTGGCCGGCCTCGATCGCCGCCACCGCGGCGGCCGACAGCCGCCGGCTCTGCGCCGCACCGTCCTGGCTGAGCTGTGCCGCCCGCTCGTAGGCCGCGACGGCCGCGGCCTGGCCGTCTCGCCGTACGGAGCTCTCCGCCGTACGCTCCAGGGCGGCGGCGGCTCGCTCATCCGGCCCGAACGCCGCGGCGGCCAGATGCCAGGCCCACCGGTGCGGATCGTTCCCCTCCATGGTCTCGGCCAGGGCCTGGTGTACGGCCTGCCGCTGCGTGAACAGGGCGCCTTGATAGGCCGCGGTCCGCACCAGCGGATGCCGGAATCGCACCGAGCCGGCCGCGACGACGATGAGCCCGGCCTGCTCGGCCTCGGCCAGGGCGGTCGTCGGCACACCGAGCCGGCCGGCTGCCCGCATGACCGTGCCCAGCTCACCGGTGCCCTCCGCCGCGACGATGACGAGCAGCTTCCTGGTCGTCTCCTCCAACCGGTCGATCTGCCCGGTGAAGGCGTGTTGCAGGCGTTCGCTGATCGGCAGCGGATCGGTGCCCGACGGGTCCTCGTCGCCCACGGTCTTGGGCAGTTCCAGCAGCGCGAGCGGGTTGCCGCCCGCCGCGGCCAGCACCCGGTCGCGGAGCCGCGCCGGCAACCCCGGAGCCTCCTGGGCGAGCAGAGCCGTCGCCGCGTCGTGCGGCAGCCCGGCGAGCTCCATGACCGGCAGGTCCGTGAAGGACCGCGCGTGGTCAGGTGAGCGGTCGTGTTCCCTGTGTTCCCTGGTCGCCACGATCAGGCCGACCGGGTCGTGCTCAAGGCGTCGCCCCGCGAAACGCAGCGCGTCGGCGGACGCGGTGTCGATCCAGTGACCTTCGTCGACCAGGCACAACAGCGGCAGCTCCGTGGCCAGTTCGGACAGCAGGGTGAGCGTGGCGAGCCCGACCAGAAACCGATCCGCGCCGGCGGCGGGCTCCATCCCGAAGGCGCCACGGAGCGCGGCGGCCTGAGGTTCGGGCAGCACGTCGATACGGTCGATGACGGAACGCAGCAGAAGATGAAGGGCGGAGTAGGGCAGCTCGGCCTCACCTTCGACACCCGTCACCCGCAGCACGCGCATTCCCCGCCCGGCCCGCCTCGCGTGGTCCAGCAGGGCCGACTTGCCGATTCCGGGCTCGCCCTTCAGCACGAGGGCACGGCCGGTGCTCGCCCGTACCTCATCCACCAGTCGATCGATGACCCCGAGCTCCGGGTCTCTCCCCAGCAACACTCCTGTGATCTTACGCCGCGACGGCAACGCGGGCGCCGGTCCCTTCAGCGATCGCGGTGTCCTCGCCACCCGCGTCTCCAGGCGAGCAGGGCGAACAGGCCCATGGAGATTCCTCCGGCGGTCGCGACCAGCGGGTCCGGCGGGTCGAAGACCGCCGCGAAGCCGATGGTCTCCATGGCCGCCATCACCGTGTAGATCGAGACCAGCCCGGTGCTTCTCGCGGCGGGATCGGCCACGAGGTGATCGACCAGGGCCATGACCAGCAGGGACACCAGCAGCCAGCCGGCGAAGTTGCCGACCGGAACGCCCCGGTAGGGGCCGGGGTCGTGCCAGGTCCACAGGTTCAGCCGGATCATCTGCGGGTCCAGGAACAGGTCCCAGGCGGTGAGCGCCAGCGCCCCCAGCGCGAGCCGCCCCGCCCGGCTTTCCGGGGCCACCGCGGCGGCCGTGGCGTGGGCCGCCAGCCCCATGCCGCCCCACGCCAGTGCGACGATCACCGGAACCCCGCCGAGCTGTGGCCAGAGCAGGCCGCTGTAGCCGTAGTCGCCGAACGGCAGGCCCGTTCTGACGCCGATCCACTCGGCCGCGTAGCCGGTCGCGACCACGGCACCGAACGCCGCGACCGCCCTGGGGAAGGTGTGGGCCGTGGTGGCGAAGGCCAGGGCACCGGCCGCCAGGAGGAGCACGACCGTGCTGGTCAGCCGGATCGGCTGCGGGTGAAGCCCCGTCGCGACCTGGGCGGCGACCATCGTGAGGAGCAGCGCCCCGCCGAGCACGCTCGCCGGTCGCGGATCCCCGACCGCTCGCAGGCCGCTCGCCGCCCGTAAACCGTACGCCGCTCGCCGACCGCTCGCCGTTCGCAGGCCGTACGCCGCTCGCCGACCGCTCGCCGTTCGCAGGCCGTACGCCGTTCGCAGGCCGTACGCCGCTCGTGGACCGTCTGCCGCCCGCGGGGCGATTGCCACTCGCGGGGTGTCCGCGGTTCGCGGGTCGTCCGGGGACGGCCTCCTCCGGATCGCGCGTCTTACCGCTCCGAGACCGAGACGTCCGCCGTTCATCCCTGTGCTGTGCCCTCTGAAGGGTCAGTCCAGCGGTAGGCGCCGGTCAGGTATTCGTCGTGACCCCCGGGCCAGGCGGAGCCGAACCCGGCGGGCCCGCGGCGACATGTGACGGCCCGCACCCACCGCACAGGGGACCTCACGGGCAAGCCGCGGACTCCACGGATTGCGAGACCTCCCACATGGCACGGAGGCCCCGGTCCATCGGACCGGGGCCTCCGTCGTTACCGAGATCGACGGATCAGCGGATGTAGACGGGAGAGGTCATCGCGACCATCGCCGCGTCGTACGGGCACAGGTTCGCGCCGAGGTCGATCGCTCCGCAGAGCGGGGTCTGCTCGAGCAGGTCGTTGCCGAGGCGCAGCTCGGCGCGCAACCAGCCCGGCTGGGCCGGGGCGGTGAACTCGATCGCCTTGTCGCGCGTGAGGTGCTGGTCGAGCAGCGTCTGGCCGTTGGCGAGGACGCGCAGCGAGCCGTCGGTGAGCGGGTCGAGCGAGCGCACGCGCAGCTTCTCACCCGGGCGGACGTTGTCACCGATGACGGGTACGAAGCGCCCGCCGCGCTTGGCCTCGATCACGAGCGGACGCCCGCCGACGGACGGCGGCAGCACGGACACGCTGGTGCGACCGGCACGCAGCGCCTCGAGCACGGCGCCCTGCGAGCGGTTGCGCGCGAGCACCCAGGTGGTGGGATAGCCGGCGCCCTGAGGCTGCCCGTACTGCGTCTGGGCGTCGCTGCCGCCGGTCAGGGCGACGCGTGCGCCGCGCTGCAGCCAGCAGTCGAGGTAGTCCTCGGCGGTGCGGATGCTCGAGCTCGGGTTCCAGACCTCGATCGTGTCCGGCTGCACGTCGAACCCGTAGCCCCAGGTGAGCGTCGAGGCGTCGCAGCCGGCGAACTTCTTGGTGATCTTGGAGCCGGGGTGGTCGATCTGGAAGAGGCCGCCCTTCGCGCGCGCCTCGTTCGCGAGCGCGTTGATCGCGGCGGCGGAACCGTCGCCGTTGCCGAGCAGCTTGTCCACGCCGAGCACGTGGGCGTCGCCCTTGACCTTGTCCTCGTAGCCGGGGATCGCGAGCACGCCGTGGCTGCCGGAGCCCGGCGCCTTCGCCGAGCGGACGTCGTTGTCGTCGGTGACCGCGAGGTAGTCGAGCCCGCGGCTGCCCGCCTCGGTGAAGCGCGAGCGGACGTCGACGCCCTGGCGGAACGGGTCGGCCGTGCTCGCGTCGTCGGTCCCGGCGCAGTAGACGTCGCTGGAGAAGCAGCTGTGGACGTTCAGGTCGCCCGCCAGCCAGCGGCCGCCCGTGGTGCTCAGGTCGCCCTTGGGCGCCTTCGGCGCGCCCGCTTGCTTGCCGTCGTTGACCCAGATCGGGCTGGAGTACGCGACCGGACGCCCGTCGCGCAGGACCCGGAGGAAGTACCAGGTGTCGTCGCCCGCCTTCAGCGAGGCGTTGAGCCGGTCACCGGTCGCGCCGGCGACCACCTTGCCGCCGTTGCTGACAAGCTCCAGCTGCAGCGGCGTGCTCGACCCGCGGACGTGCGCGTCGATCGCCAGCGGGCGCTTGCCGTTGGCGTGGATCCGCTCGCCCATGGCGTGCCCGTCGACCGTGAAGTCCAGTCGCAGCGCGTTGTCGAGCACCGCGTAGAAGCGGCGGTCGGCCATCGCGCTCTTGATGTCCTTCTCGGTGTTGGCCTTGGCCAGGACGACGGTCTTGGCGTACTGCGAACCGCCCCAGTCGTCCGTGCGGTCGTGCCCCTTGTCCTCGGCGCCGATCGCGCCGACGTGCCAGCCCTTGTCGAGCGCGTGAGCGTACCAGCCCTCGGGCGGGGCGTTGTGCCCGGGCGCCGAGCCGAAGTCGCTGCCGCCGTTGAAGACCTCGATGCCGGCCATCTGGTCGTCGGCCTTCGGGAAGTACTTGAAGTCCTCCCAGCCGAAGCCGAGGTCGCTGCGGACGTCGCACTTCAGCGGGCCGCACAGCGTCTTGTCGCCGGGGTGGTTGAACACCGCCAGGCCGTCCTTGCCGGTGGTCGTCAGCCAGTCGTAGAAGCGGTCCATCGCGATGGTGCCGCCGTCGGTCTCGGGCAGCGAGTTCTCGCGCGAGAAGTAGACGTTGATGTGGCCCATGCGGTCCGAGGTCCACTCGAACCCGCGGAAGCCGACGAAGTCCTTCGCGGGGTCGGTCGCGGCCTTGGCCTGCTCGAGCTCCGCGTCCCACTTGCGCAGCGCGTCGAGCGGGTTGACCGGATCGGCGTTCTGGCAGCTCGGCGCGACCCGCGGGTCCAGGCACTCCTCGTTGAAGGTGAACGGCGAGTTGACGTTCGAGGTGTGCTCGCTCGAGCCGACGAAGTTCAGGTCGTGCTTGTCGCGCCCGGACTCGAAGTAGCTGGCGGGCCGGGAGCCGGGCCATCCGTCGGAGTAGCCGCTGTGCTCGTGCAGCGCGCCGATGAGCTCGCGCTCGCGGGGCGCACCGGGGTGCTGGGTCGTGACGACCGGGGCCTTCGCCGTATGAGTGTCGTCTGCCGCGCCGGGGGTTGCGAGAGCGGGGCTCGCGGCGACTATGAGGGCGAGCGCGCCCGCGGCGGCGGTAGCGAACAGCGCGCGGATGCGCATGTGTTCTCCGTCTGTTGGTTGGGGACGTCCTGCCTCGGAGGAGAGGTGGACCGGTCCACCCTTCACCCGGGCGATGACCCCCGGATGACCTGGACCTGAACGTCAGGCGAGGGTTCGTACCGTCAACCACAGGAAATCGAAGACGCTTTCCTACCGGCTCGTCACCACGACCGAACGCGATGCCTCGCTGTATCCGTACTCCACCCACACGCAGACCGCGTGGCGCTTCACCTCGGCGACCGCCGGGTCCGACACGCCCGCGCCCCTGCCGCTGGTCCAGCTCGACCACACCGTGAACACGCGCCCCGGGCGCTGACCATAGGAAATGGCACGCCTTATCATGATGAGGACGGCGTGCCGGCCGGCAAGCACGGAGGCCGCGCCGCCGGAAAGGGGGCCTGAGATGCGCTTCGACATGATCGTGGAGACGCCGCAGAGGTCACGCAACAAGTACGAGATGGACCAGGCCAAGCAGCGGCTCCGGCTGGACCGATTGCTGTTCACCTCGACCGCCTACCCGTACGACTACGGATTCGTGCCCGGCACCCTGGCCGAAGACGACGATCCGCTCGACGCTCTCGTGCTCGGTGAGACCCCGACGTTCCCGGGTTGTGTGATCGGTGTCCGTCCCGTAGGGGTCTTCTGGATGCATGATGAACGGGGTCCCGACGCCAAGATCCTGTGCGTGCCCGCCAATGACCCCCGCTTCGCGCACGTCCAGGACATTCAGGATGTCCAGCCCTACGTGCTCAAGGAAATAGGCCACTTCTTCGATGTCTACAAAGACCTCGAACCCGGCAAGAGCACCAACGTCCGCGGCTGGGAACCACGAGCGAAGGCCGAGGAAGTGATCGTCCAGGCCGTGAATCGCCTGTCACGGGGACCCGAGGGCGGCCCGCCCGCGCCCGCGGATGGTCTTTCTATGTAAAACAGGTAGGTATTATTGACTTTTCTTCTACCGGAAACGTACTCGGAGTGTCGGTCGAGGTGACCCGTAGGCCGCGCGGCCGAGGCAGGGGTGTGTCGCCGCGAGAGCCTCGCCGTCCGTGTCGAGTGGCATGAGTTGAGTGGTATGAAAATCGGAAAGAGTTGTGGATGACCAGGCACGAGGTGGACGTCGTCGTCGTGGGCGGCGGGGGGATGGGGTCGGCGGCCGCGTGGCGGCTGGCCGGTCGCGGGGCCGACGTGGTGCTGCTGGAGCGATTCGAGGCGGGGCACGTGCGCGGAGCCTCGCACGGAGCGTCCCGGATCTTCCGCGTCTCTTACATCGAGCCCGTCTACATCAGGCTCGCCCAGGAGGCCGAGGGATTGTGGCGGGAGCTTGAGGCCGCCTCGGGTGCCTCCCTGCTCACCCGTACCGGCGGAGTCGACCATGGGCGGACGGCGGATCTCGGCCTGCTGGCCGAGGCGGTCGAGGCGGAGGGTGCGCCGGGTGAGTGGCTCGCCCCCGAGGAGGCCGCCGAGCGCTGGCCCGGCCTGCGTTATGACGGCAGGGTGCTCTTTCATCCGGCGAGCGGGCGGCTGCACGCCGACGACGCCCTGTCCGCGCTCCAGGCGCAGGCGGTCCGGCTGGGCGCCGTCGTCCGGCACGAGACGCCGGTCACCTCGATCGTGGTACGCGGCGACGACGCCGTCGAGGTGGTGGCAGGCGAGGACGTCTACCACGCGAAGAGGGTCGTCGTCGCGGCCGGGGCGTGGGCGGAGAAGCTGCTTGGCGGGCTCGTGCGGCTGCCGCCGCTGCGTATCACGCAGGAGCAGCCCGCGCACTTCACCCCGCTGCGCGACGACGTGGCGTGGCCCAGCTTCGTGCACCACCTCGACGACGAGTCGCTGAAGGCCACGGGGTACCTGAGCGGTGTGTACGGCCTCTGGACGCCCGGCGAGGGTGTCAAGGCCGGATTTCACGGCACGGGTCCGGTGGTCGACCCCGACGACCGCGACTTCCGGCCGGAGCCCGCCCAGCTGCGCATCCTGCGTGAGTACGCCCGTGCGTGGCTGCCCGGTGTCGACGCGGACGACCTCACCCCGATCAGCTGCACCTACACCACGACGCCGACCTCCGACTTCGTCCTGGACCGAGTCGGTCCCGTCGTCGTGGCGGCGGGCTTCTCCGGGCACGGCTTCAAGTTCGTTCCGGCGGTCGGACGGATCCTCGCCGACCTCGCCCTCACCGGTGAGCGGCCCGACGCGCGCTTCGCGCTGAACCGCCCGCCCGTCGTCGACTGACCTCCCCCCGCCAGGTCTGTCCGTGGGCCGTCCGCGTCCGGCCCGGCGACGAGATGTGCTTCGCCGGGCCGGATGCGGCTACGCGCCCCACCCGGCTATGGACCGGTGCCTGCCGGGCCGACGACAGAAGCGCGTTCCCCACGATCGCCGCCGCCTTGGAGCGGACGGCTCCGTCACGACGTCGGCGTGGGCAGGGCGAGGTGGTCGCGGAGCGTCGTTCCCTCGTACGCGGTGCGGTAGGCGCCGCGCTCCTGCAGCTGCGGTACCAGCTTGTCGACGATGTCCTCCAGCGACGACGGGACCAGGTGCGGGGTGATGTTGAAACCGTCGACCGCGCGGGTGCGGACGTAATGCACCCACTCGTCGGCGACCTGCGACGGTGTGCCCACGAACGAACGGTGCTGGGGTGTGACGCGGCGTACGAGCTGCAGGATCGACAGGTTCTCCGCCGCGGCCAGCTCGCGCCATTGGGCGATGAGCGCGAGCTTGCCGGTGCGCCGCTCGATCGGGATCGTGCCGCGTGACGGGTCGAGCTCCGCCTCGCCGGGCTCGATGTCGGGCAGCGGACCGTGCGGGTCGTAGGCGGACAGGTCGGCATCCCAGTACTGCTCGAGGAACGCGATCGCCCGCGGCGGCGAGATCTGCTCGTTTCGCACCCACTCCGCGCGTTCCCGGGCCTCCTCGGGCGTGTCGCCGAGGATCACCGAGGCGCCGGGCAGGATCCGCAGTGAGTCCGGCGAGCGGCCGTGGCGTGCCAGCCGGGCTCGCAGGTCGGCGGCGTAGGCGACGGCCTTGTCGTACTCGGTGTTGGCGGAGAACACGACGTCGGCGTGCCGCGCCGCGAGCTCGCGCCCGCCGCCCGAGTCGCCGGCCTGGAACAGCACCGGACGGCCCTGCCTGCTGGCCGGCACGGTGGCACGTGCGCGCAGCCGAACCAGGTCGGTGTCCCGCTCGACGTCACGGATCGCTCCGGGCCGCGCCCAGGACTTGGCCTCGCCCGATTCGGCGATGGCGTCCGGCTCCCAGGACGCCCACAGCGTTTTTGCGGCCTCGACGAACTGCGTGGCCCTTTCGTAGCGCCGCTCATGCGCGAGCCAGCCGCCGTGGCGGAAGTTGGCGCCGGTCCAGGCGTTGTCGGTGGTGACGATGTTCCAGCCGGCCCGCCCGTCGGAGAGCAGGTCGAGGCTGGCCAGGCGGCGCGCGAGGTCTGCCGGGAAGTTGTACGTGGTGTTCTGTGTGGCGACCAGCCCGATGCGTTCGGTGACGGCGGCGAGCGCGGACAGCTGCGTGATCGCGTCGGGACGTCCGGCGACGTCGAGGTCGTAGACGCGGCCGTGGTTCTCGCGTACGCGCAGGCCCTCGCCGAGGAAGAAGGCGTCGAAGAGCCCTCGCTCCAGCAGTTGCGCCAGCCGTACGAAGGTCTCGACGGCGACGTGCGGCGCGGTGGCCGGGCCGGTCCAGATGAGTTGCGGGCCGACTCCGGTGTAGAACACGCCGAGGTGCACCTGGGCGTTCGGGTCGTACGGGGCGCCGGTCGGGCCGGGCGATGTCGTGGTGGTCATGGTCGTGTCACCTCACGCGGTCGTGCTCGCCGGGGCGGCGAAGCGATTGGCGGGGCGGGACAGGCCCAGCGTCGAATGCAGCGTGGCGCCGGGCTCGGGCTCTCGGTACAGCCCGTCCGCCGCGAGCGCCGGCAGCACCTGCCCGGCGAGCACCGGCAGGTCGGCGGCGAGCACCGCCGGGTGCAGGCGCACCCCGTCGACGACCGGCGCCAGTGACCGGAGCAGTTCCACGAGCCCGCGCGCCGGCCCGACGTATCGCAGCCGTCCCGAGTCCGGCCACGGCGTGGCCGCGTCCAGGGCGGCGAGCCGCCGCGCCCCGGGTTCGCCGGCGTCGAGGACCACCTCGACCTCGGCGAAGGCGAGTGCCGCGCCGGAGTTCCTGGCCCTCTCCGCCCGCCGGGCGAGCGCGTCGGGATCGGGTTCGCCGATGAGCACGATGTCGGCGCGAGCGTCGATCTCCAGTTCGGCCGGGGCGAGCACGACGACCTGCCCCTGCGGTGGGCGCGGGGTGATGAGCGGTCCGGTGACCGAGAAGGTGGCCCCGGTGAAGTTCACGTGGTGAACGCGGTCGGGGTCGAGATAGCGGCCGGAGGCGACGTCCTTGATCACCGCGTCGTCCTGCCACGAGTCCCACAGCCGGCGCGCGACGTCGACGACGTCGGCGGTTTCGCGCCGCGCGGCATCGTCGGTCAGCGCGCTCGCCCCGATCGTCGCGAGATCGTCGATGTCGTGCGCCGCGCCGACCACCCAGCCCGCGCGGCCCCGGCTGGCATGATCGAGGCTCGCCAGCTGGGTGGCGAGGTGGAACGGCTCGGTCGTGGTCACGTGCAGTGTGGGCGCCAGCCCGATCCGATCGGTCAGCGGCGCGGCGAACGCGGCACGGGTGCCGGCCTCCAGCCGCCCGGCGGGATCCAGCCCACGGCTCGGCGGCACCGGTGCGTCGGCGAAGGTCGCCAGCGTGAAGCCCGCGGCCTCCGCCGCGCCGACGGCACCGCGCAACGCGGTGGCGGTCAAGACATCCCCGGGCCTACGGCCGGTATGGCGCCAGGCGGCCGGATGGGCGCCATCCCCGTCCAGGTCGACGGCGAGTAACAGGGTGCGGTGGTCACTCATCGGTCGGCCCTCCCCTCTCTCGTACGGCACGGCCCCGAAGACATGTCGGGGCAATTACCTTCATTATTGGTAGGAATACTATAAAAAGCCAATCTATTCCCGCCTCACGCGCCGGAACCCTTGCCCGCGGATGTCTTCGCCACGGTCCGGATGCCGGGAGATGGACGACCCGGCCGTCCGTGCGTCCCCAGGAGCGAGACGAGCAGCGCGAAGGCGGCGACGCCTGCGCAGGTGAGGACCGCGTTCCAGTAGGCCAGGCGGTATCCGGACGCGCCCGCGGAGGAGCCGTGCAAGTAGATTCCCGACACCGCCGAGATGCAGACCGCGGCCGCGATGCGCTGGGACATCTGCAGGATGCTCCCCGCCACCCCGGCGGCCTCCGCGGGCGCGTGCTGGAGGACCGCCGCCTGGAGAGGGGAGATGACGAGTCCCGAGGCGGCGCTCGCGCACATGCCGCACAGCGCCAGCAGGACGGGCAGGTGGGATCGCGAGGCCAGCAGGCCGACCAGGCCGCTCGCCAGCATGAAGCCCGCCGACAGCGCGAGCCCCACCGAGACGGCGTACCGGCCGAACCGGCGCGCCGCGCGCCAGGCCAGCGCGGAACTGACCACCATCGACAGCGCCGAGGGCAGTGTGACGGCGGCGGCCGCGAGGGCTGACAGCCCGAGACCCTCCTGCAGAAACATGACCAGGACCAGCGAGAACGCCAGCCCGGAGCCGAAGTACCCCATCGCCACCACCGTGCCCGCCGCGAACGGAGCCGACCGTGCCAGCGCCGGAGGCACCAGTGGGCGGCGTCCTGATCGCGCGTAGTGGTGCTGCCACAGGAAGAACGACACGGCCAAGGCACCCACGACGGGAAGCCAGAGGAGTCCGGCCGTACCGGTCGAGGGCTGGACGAACGGCAGCATCAGTGACAAGGTCAGGCCGCCCATCAGCAGCAGCCCCACCACGTCAAGGTCGGGAGAGCCGGCCCGGGCTCGCGCGGGAGGCAGGTGGCGCGCAGCGAGGGCCAGCGTGACCATGCCGCACGGCACGGCGAGGAGGAGGATGAGCCGCCATCCGGCGTCGGGGCCGGCGGCCGCGATGACGGCGCCGCCCAGCGGCGGTCCGAGCCCGCCCGCCACACCGCCCGTCATCGCGTACAGGCCGAGTGCCCGCGTCCTGGCGTGTCCGGTGAACGTGTCCTGCATCGTGCCGATCATCTGGGAGTTGACCAGACCGCCGCCGAGCCCCTGGAGCAGTCGCGCCGCGACGAGCGCCCAAGGATGAGGGGATGATCCGGCCAGCGCGGCACCCACGGTGAAGATCGTCATTCCTGCGAGGAAGAACGGTTTGCGGCCCCGGACATCGCCGAGCCGGCCGCCGGGAATGAGAGCGAGGCCGAAGGCCAGGGAGTATCCGGCCACCATCCACTGCACCTGGGTGGTATCCGCGTGCAAAGAACCGCGCAACGCCGGTATGGCGACGTTCAGAACGGAGTTGTCGAGCAGCGTGGTGAACCCACCGAGCGCACAGACCACAAGCACGCGGCGCCCAGCGGCATCGAAACCAGTGGTCACGAGCCCTCCTTCGGAGGCCTCGTGGTTAGGGCACCGTGCTTGTCGGTTTCCTCGCCTCGCCCGGTCCGAGGGCGGCTCCAGGCGCCGGTGGGGGTCGTCAGTACTTCCACGGGTGCTCTTCGACGGTGTCCTCCAGGATCGGTCGGCGGCCCATGCGATCTCCTGAATCAGCCCAGGCGATGGTGGCGCCGACGACCCCCCACTCGCTCGGCTCGGCCGCGCGCTCAGGTGACTTCACCGGGTGATCGGCCATGTGACGCCCTCCATAATTCCCTGTATTTCCAGTAGGAAAACGTAGTATTTATTCGCCCGTTAGGCAATGCGCCGATCACCCGTGCCAACGGCTCGGCCACGCGCGCTCCTGCGGCTCGCGGTAGCGTCGGAATCAGTCTCTCTGAGCGGCGACGTCGCTTCCGGTCCCGATGATCGTGCGCGAAGACGGAGGTGATCACGGTGCGTCCGGTCTCATGACAGCCCCAGCCCGGGGCGTCACGGAGCCGAAAGGTGACCGTATGAGCAAGACCCGGCCCCGGTGGGTGCGGATGGCCGACGAGCCGATGGCGACCTGCCCGCCCGCACATGATCATCGGTCCGGGCCGTGCACGCCGTCGGACGAGATCACCGCCGGCGGCGCGTCTCTGAGCCGCCCCCGGGCGCGGGAATGGTCGGATCCTCGCCGGCGAGGACCTAGAGCCGGCGGGGAGGGGCGGTGGACTTCCGGTTCACGAGTGTGAGCGGCAGCAGGATGGACCGGGCCGATCGGCTCGGGGCTCGCAGTCGCTCCAGGAGCAGGTGCGCGGCCTCGGCCCCGACCTCGTAGTGGGGGATGCGCACCGTCGTGAGCGGAGGGCTCAGCTTGTCGACGAAGGGCATGTCGTTGAAACCGACGACGGAGACGTCGTCCGGGCACGACAGCCCACGCTCCGCCAGGGCGTCGTAGCACCCGAGCGCGAGAAGGTCGTTGCCCGCCAGGACGGCGGTGAACTCGACCCCGTCGTCGAGGAGCTCGGTGACCGCCTTCGCGCCCGCGGTCTCGGCCCACGCGGAGCAGAGCTTCAGGCGCGACGGGGAGTTCTCCAGGCCGTGGTCCTCCAGCGCCTGCCGAAAGGCGCGCAGGCGGTTCACCCCGGTGGAGAGGTCCTGGGGGCCGGCGAGATGGACGATCTTGCGGTGGCCGAGGTCGACGAGATGGCGCATCGCCATCGCGACCCCGCCGGCGTCGTCGCCCGTCACCGAGGGGATGTCCGACATCGCGAGCCTGCGGTTCACCAGGACGGTGGGGGTCCCGATCGCCGCCAGCCGCTCCAGGAGCGGGTGATGGAGGCGTGCCGTCGCGAAGACGAAGCCCTCGACGCTCCGGTTCTGGAGGGACTCGACGGCGGCCGTCTCGCGGGCGGGGTCGTTGTCGGTGTTGACGATCCAGGCGTTGTAACCGACGCCGCCGAGCACGTCCTCGACGCCCCTGACGATCGGCGGGAACAGCGGGTTGGTGAGGTCGGGGATGACCAGGCCGATGCTTGAGGAACGCGCCGTCTTGAGGCTGCGGGCGATGGGGTTCGGCTGGTAGCCGAGGGAGTCCGCGACGCGGTGCACCCGCTGTGCCGTCTCGTCGTTGACCAGGTGGCGCGTCTCGGGATTCAGCGCACGGGAGGCCGTCGCCGGGTGGACGCCCGCCTCGTTGGCCACGTCCTTGAGTGTCGGCCGCCGCACTGCGGACCCGGCGTGGACGCCGGGCTCCGTGGCGGGGGGCGGGGGAGGCGTCACGGCGCGGCTCCGGGCAGGAAGCGCTCGTCCAGGAGCCCGGTGTCGTGGCGCAGGGCGTCGGCGAGGCCGGCCGAGCCGGCATGGTGGCGCGTCCGCAGCGTCACCAGCGTGTCGAGCGACTCCCGATCCACGCGACCGTCGGCGACGAGCCCCTCGTCGGGGTCGGCGAGCAGCTCGACGTACCGCTGGACGTCGTCGTCGCCCAGCCCCATGAGCCGCGCGGTGACCGATGACGCGCACTCGCGGAACTGCCCGGAGGCCAGCCGGCCCGAGGTGTCAACGATCACGCCGACCAGCGCCGCGAGCCACTCCTCCTGCCGCTCCGCCGTGCTCGCCAGGACCGTCCCGACGTACGGGCCGATCTCCTTGGCCCGTGAGAGCCTGTGGCAGCCGGCCCGCTCGGCGCGGAGGTCGTTTCCCGCGTTGAGAACGGTCACCGCACACCGGCCCCCGGCCAGCGCCTCGGCGCGCCGGGGGGTCGACCCGAGCGCGGCGACCTCGCAGTCGATCCCCGCCTTGATGCCCCGCCGCGCGAGCAGCTCGTAGGCGACGAAGGCGAAACCCGAGGTGGGGACGTCGACGCCGAGGACGCCCCCGCGCAGCGAGTCGAGGTCCTCCACTCCCGGGGCGGTGAACAGCGACAGCCCGAGCCCGCGGTCCACGGCGGCGAGGATCCGCAGGTCGCTGGTGTGCCCGAGGGGGTTGTCCGCGACGAACCGGTAGGCTAGGACGTTGTCCGGGCTGGTGATGACCGCGTCGAGCTCGCCGGCGAGCAACGCGGCGAACTGCTCGGGGGAGTTGCGTGCGGGCACCTGGGTGATCGTGAGCCCGGCGGCGTCGAGTGCTCCGGTCGCCGCGGCGACGCCGAGCACCACGGACGGGCTGAACGTGCCGATCCGCAACGTACGCATGGTTCCACCTCCTCGATAACAGGGTATAGCAAACGATTGCTGCTCAATGAGGATACGAGTCGCCGAGCTTGAAAGACGGGAGTCGCGGCGTTTCGAAGATCCGGCCGCTCCGGGCGATGTTACCAAGTATCACCTCGGGGGCGTGAGCGATCACCCCTCCGTCAGGTGGTCGTCGGCGGTCGGGATCCGGCCGCATCGGGCGGCGAAGCCGTCGAGTGCGAAGTTATTGACGCCATCGTCATCATTCGATAACGTGCCGCAAACGATTGCAGTGTGAATCGCGTCACAGCCGTTCGCGCCGGCACACACCAAGCGCCGCGCACTGGTTGGGCAAGGAGCTGAAATGGTGCACGTCGGGTCTCATCAAACCGATCATCCGGCCAAGGAGCGCGCGAGTACCGTCGGATCCACGCTGATCGAGGCGGTCGAGGTCAGTGCGGGATATGACAACCGGCGCGAGCGCACCCGGCTGATCGCGCTGCGCGACATCTCCCTCACCGTGACGCAGGGCGAGTTCCTGGCCATCGTCGGCCCGTCCGGGTGCGGCAAGACAACCTTGATCAACATGATTGCCGGGTTTGTGAAACCCCTCTCCGGAGTGGTCAGGGTGCGGGGCGCGGAGGTCAACGGCCCCGGAGCCGATCGCGCGATGGTGTTCCAGGACTACGCGCTGCTGCCCTGGCGGACCGTTGAGCGCAACGTGGAGTTCGCGATCGAGAACCGGCGGGGATACGTCCCGAAGGCCGAACGCCGGCGCCGGATCGCCGACGCCCTGGGGCTGGTGGGACTGGTCGGTTTTGAAAAGTCCTATCCGCATGAGCTCTCCGGAGGCATGCGTCAGCGGGTCGGCATCGCCAGGGCGCTGGTCGGCGAGCCCGAGATCCTGCTGATGGACGAGCCGTTCGGCGCCGTCGACGCGATGACGCGAGAGGCCATGCAGGCCGAGCTGGAGAAGATCATCGCCGAGACCCGGCAGACGGTCGTGTTCATCACCCACTCGATCGACGAGGCCATCACCCTCGGCGACCGCATCGTCGTGGTGTCCAACCGTCCGGGAACGATCCGGGAGATCATCGACGTCGACCTGCCGCGCCCCCGGTTCGACGAGCGCAACGACGTCAAGCGGTCGGCCAGGTTCGGTGAGATCCGCAGTCACCTCTGGGCACTTCTCTCGGACGAGGCGCTCGGCGCCAAGTCGGGATCCGTCACGCAGCAGGAAGGTGAGACCCGATGACGCACGTCGTGCCGGCCGATCAGAGCACGCAGCGGGCCGCGCAGACCGAGACGATCACTGTCAGCAGGTACGCACCGTTCAGAAGCACGGCGATCACCATCGTCAATCTCGCGGTGTTCTTCCTGATCTGGGAGCTCATCGCGCGCGCCGAGCTGATCAACGCGCTGTTCTTCCCCAAGGCGTCGGCCATGTTCGCCGCCATCTACAACGGCTTCGCCGACGGGACGATCTGGCCCGAACTGTCGCACAGCGTCTCGAACTTCATGATCGGGCTGGTCATCTCCATCGTCATCGGGATCCCCGTCGGCCTTCTGATGGGCGCGAGCAGGATCGCGGACCTCATCCTGAGCCCCTACGTCTGGGCGATGGCGTCACTGCCCCGAGTCGCCCTGATCCCGTTGCTGATCCTCATCATGGGGTTCGACAACTCGATGCAGCTGACCATCATCGTCCTCTCGGCCGTCTTCCCGATCATGGTCAACTGCATGGCGGGCGTGAAGACCGTGGACCCCTCGCTGTTACGGGCCGGACGGGTGTTCGGAACCAGTCGCCTGCAGACGTACTCCAAGATCATCCTTCCGTTCACCCTGCCGTTCGTGATCGCGGGGGTGAACCAGGGAATCGCTCGCGGCCTCGTCGGGATGCTGATCGGCGAGCTTCTCGGCGGAGGCGGCAACGGCCTCGGCTTCCTGCTCGATCGGGCCGGCGACCAGTTCGACGCGCCGATGCTGTACGCGGTCCTGATCCTTCTCGCCATCATGTCCGTGGGCCTCATCCAGTCCATGCGCTGGCTGGAGCAACGCGCCGCGCCGTGGAGAGACACCGCACGCACATAGCGATGTAACCCCCTGACCCAGACCTCGCATCGGCAGAGCAGGAGTCAAGCGAATGAACAGATTCACCAGACGCATCGGAGCGGCCGGCGTGTCGCTCCTCCTCGCGGGTTCGCTGGCCGGGTGCGGTGGCGACAGCGGCGGCGGCGGCGCCGGCGGCGCGAGCAGCGGACCCATGGACGCCACCAAGGCCGGCCTGCCGAAGAGCGCCGACGACGTCAGCGGGACGATCGACAAGACCAAGGTCAAGAAAAGCCTCGTGGTCGGGGTGGACAACCCGTACTACCTCTTCCACCACGACATCGACGTCGCGCTCGCCAAGGGCTACTTCAAGGAGTTCGGCATCGACTCGGTCGACATCAAGACGATCGAGGACCCTCTGCCGCCGCTCATCGGCGGCTCACTCGACCTGGCCCTGTACGACACCGACACCGCGATCGCCGCCGCCAAGAAGAGCGGCCAGGGCCTGCGGTTCCTCTCGGTCTACCTCGGTGGTGAGGCGAACGTCCTGGGCGTGGGCAAGGGGATCAACACCGGGGCCGACCTGAAGGGCAAGACCATCACCGGCGGCCAGTTCGGCAGCCGCAACGACGCGATCATCCGTCAGCTGCTCCGGGACAACGGCGTCGAGCCCGACAGGGACGTCAAGATCGTCAGTACCGGCGGGCAGTCGAACGAGCGCCTGCAGTCGGTGATCGCCGGCACCGTCGACGGCGCCAGCATCCAGCTGCGCCACCGCACGGTGCTGGAGAAGGCGGGCGGCAAGGTCCTGTTCGAGGAGACCCGCGAGGTGCCGCAGAGCGGCTGGTCGGCGAACAAGCTGCTCCAGGAGAGCCCGGAAACCGTGACGGCGTTCCTCGCCGCCACGCTGAAGGCGCGTCAGTTCATCACCGACCAGGCCAACAAAGACGAAGTGCTCACCATCATGCGCGACAAGAAGTTCGAGATCCCGACCGAGTACGCGGACGCGTACGCGGCGGAGAACGCACCGGACTACCACGTGAGCGACGGCGGGTTCAAGCCGGCGGACATGGACAAGTTCATCAGTGACCAGATCACGTACAAGACGGTTCCCGAAGGCACGGACTGGCGCCAGTACACCTATCTCCTCCCGCTCTGGCGCGCGCAGAAGGCCCTGGGCCTGCCGCTCAACCCGGCGCTCGCGGACATGTGACCGATGCGCGTGAAAACGGCTGAGGCGAAGAACCTCCGACTGCTCGCGCACCACGATCTCGGCGGCAAGGGCGACGGGAT
The DNA here is from genome assembly GCF_900188345.1 of Streptosporangium subroseum. Taxonomy (GTDB): domain Bacteria; phylum Actinomycetota; class Actinomycetes; order Streptosporangiales; family Streptosporangiaceae; genus Streptosporangium; species Streptosporangium subroseum. The sequence goes on from NZ_FZOD01000009.1 coordinate 211,810, forward strand.
GCAGGTGATGCGTCACGAGGACGTCGTGTACGTCGGCCACGCGGGAACGTCGAGGGCGGGCACCTCGATCCTCGACGTCTCGGACCCCCGGCATCCGAAGCTCGTCGACCAGTGGCCGGCGCCGGACAACACGCACACGCACAAGGTGCAGGTCGCCGACGGCCTGCTCCTGGTCAACCACGAGCGTTTTCCGTACCGGCCGACCGGGCCGCTGGGACCGCACTCGGCGGGTCTCGCGGTGTACGACCTCGCCGATCCGTCGGCGCCGCGGCAGATCGGGTTCTGGGAGTCCTCCGGCAAGGGCGTCCACCGGATCGTCTGGGAGGGCGGGCGGTTCGCCCACGTCTCCGTCACACCGGACGGCTTCACCGACCGGATCTGGATGATGCTCGACATGTCGGACCCTCGCCACCCGGTGGAGGCCGGCCGGTGGTGGTGGCCCGGTCAGTGGACGGCGGGCGGCGAACAGCCGGCGTGGCCGGACGGACGGCGGCACGCCGCACATCACGCGCTCCTCGACGGCGACCTCGCCTACCTCGGCTACGACGACGCGAATCTTGTGGTCCTCGACATCGAGGACCCCTCCCGCCCCCGGGCGATCGGGTTCTGCCGGTGGGAGGGCGGCGCCACGCACACGTGCCTTCCTCTTCCCGGCCGGAACCTGCTCGTCGTCACCGACGAGCAGCAACACGACGGACCACACGCGCCGGACCGGCGCATCCACCTGATCGACGTCCTCGACCCGGCGAACCCGCGGTATCTTTCCGCCCTCCCGGAGCCGAGGGGCGACTTCGCCGGGCTGCCCATGCGCTACGGGCCGCACTGCCTGCACGAGAACCGTGAGGGGTCGTTCCAGAGCGGGCGTCTGATCTTCGCGACGTATTTCAGCGCGGGTGTCCGGGTCTACGACCTGGAGGATCCCGGCCATCCACGCGAGATCGCGCACTGGGTCTCGCAGACGCCACCCGGTCAGGCCGCTCCGCAGGCGAACGACCTGTTCGTCGATCGCGACGGCCTCGTCTGGGTGACCGACCGCACGAACGGAGGGTTGTTCGTCCTGGAGCCCGGGGGCGAGCTCGCCGCGTTGATGTAGACATGCTCCTTCGGGCCGCCGCCCCTGGCGACGAGACCTCCAGCCCGCTCCCATCACCGAAACCAGCGACGATTTCTTCCCATCCGAAACCCTGCCCCGTCCCGTCAACCCTTTGGCGCCTGGCCCAAGCTGATCCGCCGGATCACACATCATGGCGACCCCGGCCGCCGCGTCGGCCGAACTCAGTCCAGGATGATGCGCACCGGGCTCCGGCGCAGCCATTCCTCGAGGCTGAGCACCATCTCGACGCCGCGGCGTGCGATCGTCGCGAGCTCGGTCTCCTCGTACGCGAAGGAGCCCAGCATCCGGGTCATGTCGGTGTCGAGGAGCGGTAGGAGCGGCGAGTCCCGGTCGTCGAGCGCCGCGTTGAGGCGGACCCTCAGGGCGGGGTCATACGCCGGGTCCTGCACCGTCGGATAGGCGCTCTTGCGGCGCTCCAGTATGGAGGCCGGCAGCAGATCGGCCACGGCGGCGCGCAGCAGGCTCTTCTCCCGGCCGTCGAACGTCTTCATCGCCCACGGCACGTTGTACATGTACTGGACCAGCCGGTGATCGCAGAACGGTACCCGGACCTCCAGCCCGTTCGCCATGCTGGTGCGGTCCTTGCGGTCCAGCATCCCCCTCAGGAACCGGGTCAGGTTCAGGTAGGAGATCTCCCGCATCCGGCGCTCGGTCGCATCGGCGCCCGGCAGGTGCTCGACCTCCGCCAGCGCCTGACGGTAGGCGGCGTCGCGATAGCCGACCAGGTCGAGAGACTTGGTCAGACCCGGCTCGAAGAGGCTCATGGAACTCTGGCTGCCGCCCTCGTCGCTCGGGTTGAGCGCGGCCATCCAGGGAAAGGTGTCGGCGTTGACGAGGGCGGGATCGTGGAACCACCGGTAGCCGCCGAAGACCTCGTCGGCCGACTCGCCGGACAGCGCCACCGTGGAGTGCTCGCGGACGGCGCGGAACAGCAAGTACAGCGACACGGTCATGTCGCCGAAGGCAGAGGGTAGGTCGCCGGCGATGAAGGTGCGGCTGCGGTTGATCGGGTCCATCAGGTCGCCGGCGTCGAGCATGATGTCGGTGTGTACGGTGCCGGCGTGCGCGACCATGTCCCGGATGAAGGGCAGGTCGTGGGCCGAGCGCAGGTCGTCGGGGCGGAAGTTGTCCGTCTGCCCGGCGAAGTCGACGGAGAAGGAGCGCAGCGCAGCGGCGCCGCCGTCGGTCCCGCGGGATGAGTGCTGGGCGAGAGCGGTCAGTGCGGAGGAGTCCAGCCCGCCGGAGAGCAGCACGCAAAGGGGTACGTCCGCCACGAGCTGCTGCGCGGTGATCTCCTCGAGCAGGTCGCGGACGGTGCGGATCGTGGTCGGCAGGTCGTCTTGGTGCTCGCTGGTGGTGAGCTGCCAGTATCGCCGCCTGTGCAGTCCGCGGTCGTCGACTCGGATCAGCTCTCCCGGCAGCACCTCGTACACGCCCCGGTAGATTGCGTGGCCGGGTGTGCCGGCGAAGGACATCAGCTCGCGCAGTCCGTCGCTGTCCATCTCCGCCGGTGCCGCCGGATGGGCCAGGATTCCCTTGAGCTCGGAGGCGAACATCACGCCGTCCGGGGTGGGACGGTAGTAGAGCGGTTTGACGCCGAGCCGGTCGCGTACCAGCAGGAGCCTGTGCTCGACGGCGTCCCAGAGCCCGAAGGCGAACATGCCGACGAGATGGTCGACGAAGGATTCGCCCCATTGCAGGTAGGCGTTCAGGACCACCTCCGTGTCGCTGGTCGTCCGAAACCGGTGCCCGTGTCCCCGTAACTCCTCGCGCAACTCCGCGAAGTTGTACACCTCGCCGCTGTAGGTGATCGTGGCGATGACCTTGCCATCCCGCTCGACGGTCATCGGTTGCGCGCCGTGCGCCAGGTCGATGACCGCCAGTCTGCGGTGGCCGAGGCCGGCATTCTGATCCAGCCAGATTCCCTCGGCGTCCGGGCCGCGAAGGGCCATGGTGGCCGTCATCGCGCGGATGGTCGCGGTTTCTCGCCGCAGGTCTCGGGCGAAGTCCACCCAGCCGACAATTCCACACATATTTATCTCCACACGTTGGTTGTCATGCTCATAAGCACAGCGGCGCGCCTTCGGCCGACGCGGCAGACGGCTCCGGTCACCGCGCAGACGGGCTCGCAGTCCTGATCAGCCGTGCGGCCGCCGCGCGGGGGCATCGGCCGGTCAGGACCGCTGAGGACATCGACTCATTCATCTGGGTCGGTAAGGGGTGAGGAGGCTGCGGGCGACGGCACGGCCCGACGCGCCGGTTACGCCCGGACCCGGCCAGGTGGCGGCGCCGATCAGGTAGAGCCCCGGTACGGCGGTGGCGTATCCGCCGCGATGAGCCGCCATGGGGCGCTGGGTGAAGCCCTGGGACAGGGCGTTGTGCCCGGCGTTGCTGTCGCCCGGCCCGGCGTTGGGGTTCGCCGCCGCGATGTCCGCGGGGCTGAGCAGGTGGCGGGCCAGGATCATCTCCTCCAACCCGGCCACGTGCTGGGCCGCTTCCGCGATCACACGGTCGGCGAATCGCTCGGCCACCGCGTGCGTCCACTTTCCCTCGGCGGCGATGGCATGAGCGGCGTCACCCACCGGATGCAACGGCAGGTCCATGACCTGGAGACGGACGACGGCCGAGCCGGCCGGCGCCCGTCCGGGATCGACCGCGCTGGGCTCGTGCCAGGAGATGGAGGGGCGCGCGGGCAGCAGACCGTCCTCGGCCTGGCGCGCGGACGTGACCAGCTCCGCGATGCCACGGCCGAGGTTGATGGCGCCACCAAGGTCGAGCCGGGGATCGCCGAAGTGCGGCTTGCCGGACAGGGCCAGGTTGATCTGGAAGCAGCCACGTCGGTAGCGGAACCGCGCTGCCTGACTGCGCACGCCTGCCGGAATGCCGGGGGCGCCGCGCAACAGCCGGCCGTAAAGCTGGTCGGGGGCGGTCGTGGCGACGACAGCCTGAGCGGCGATGTATACCGCACCGTCCGTGGTGCGCACCCCGGTGGCGCGTCCCTCGCCGGTCAGGATCTCATCCACCTCGGCTCCGGTCACCACCACCCCTCCATGCCGTTCGACGAGTGCGACGAGTGCGGCGATCAAACGGCCGCCGCCGCCCTCGGGCACCGGATTGCCCGCGGTCAGCATGGCAACGAACACCGAGGCCCACAGCGCACCCGCGGCGTCGTGTGGCCCGAGGCCCACGTGCGAAGGCCACGGAAGGAATGCCGAGCGCAGCTCCTCGGAGCGGAACCGGTCGGTGATCAGATCGTATGCGCTGCCGGCGACAAGCTCCTGAAAGGGCAGCGCGCTCGTGGTGCCGTCCGCGTACAGCGTGTCCAGCAACGAGGTCGCCGCGGGCGTGGTCAGCTCCATGCCCAGCAGGGGGAAGAGCGAACCGAGGTGGGGGGCGAGATCGGCGAGCAGCCCGGTCCATGCCTCCCCTTCGCCCAAGCGGTCCAGTTCCGAGGCCAGTTCGCCGGGATCGGTGGCGATGACCGCGCTGCGGCCGTCGGGCAGCGACGCCCCGGTGGACACCCCGCCCTGCACGTAGCGCAGGCCCAGCTCGGAAAGCTCGCCGCCGAGTTCGGCGAAGACCGGCCCGTTGGCCAGGAGGGGATGCAACGCGGAATAGGTGTCGTGCAGGAAGCCGGGCAGGGTCAGTTCCTCGGTGCGTACGAAGCCGCCGGGCTCAGTGGCACGTTCCAGCAGAGCCACGCTGCGGCCGGCCCTGGCGAGGTAGGCCGCAGCGACGAGGGCGTTGTGCCCGGCTCCGACGAAGACCACGTCGAAAGAGCGCTGCGATGAGGACGCACCTGTCGAAGAAGAAGACATATCTCCGTACTATCAAATAAAGTTTTACGGAATTTAGACATATCAAATGCAAGGCGTGTTATAGGGGCCGGATGGCTTTATGTTGAAGACTTGGTGTCCGAAAATCGGAGCCACATTGTCGGCGCATTCAACTAACTGTGAGAAGGCGGTTGTATGCGTCTATTGCGCCGTTTCTCATCGGAGGTGCGGATATCCGCTGACCAGGGGAAGAAAGAGGGGGTCCCCAATGGCCTCGGGTTCTCCACCTTGTATTCGCTGCCTCCGTTGAGGAATGCGGCACTGGTCGGTGATGACGGCGACGCCCGGTAGCTCCACGGCGGCGCCCGGTTCGGTCGGATCATCGGCAATGGAAGCCATGCGCGCGAAGGGCGCCATGGTCACGGTGTCGGCGAGTGTCGGCGCAGCCGCCCGCAAAGGGGCTTGCCCACGCCGGCCACCACGTAATCGGCATGCAAATACGGTAGCATGGTACCGATTTGTGAGCCATCGATCGGTTCGTCCTGACGTTGATGAGCGCAGTTCGATCTGCCTCGCCTCTGACTCGGCCACGCGGGACGGACAGACCGAACCGGCCGCCGTTCGCCGAGTCGGGCGTGCGCATCCCCGCGCGTCGCGACAGCCCTCCCCGTCACCGAGGCGGTCGGCGTGCACCTCGTCTGCCTTCGGTCGCCGTCCACCGGAGACGCTAAACCCGAGCGTTAGTGTCGGGAATCATGTGAATCTCATAGTCCGACCGGGCCGCCCGCCCGACCCGTCATGCCCGGGGTGTTTCGATTCGTGCGCGCGGGCCTGTCCGAAGGTCATCAGGGGCCGGATGTCCGAAGGAGGGGGGCTCGAGGACTACGCGTTTCATGGGGTTCGCCGCCCGACACGTCCTGCGGTCGGTGATCTGTGGACCTTGGGCGAAGGGGGCCATCGCGTGCCATTCGGCGCTGTGCTGCTATGTGTTTGGCTTAGATATGTCCCCGGTGAGCCGTTCTGGTGAGCGCTACCTCATCATCGGCAGGGGGAACGTGGGCGCTGGCGGGAAAGGTGTGACATGGGGTGGCGGAGACTCGGCCTTTTAGTGCGTTGCTGGGTGATCTGCGGAGGCGGGCGGGGATGACGACGGAGGAGCTCGCCGAGGCGTCGGGGGTCGGCGCACAACTGATCGGTGACCTGGAGCGGGGCCACAGCCGTCTGCCTCAACGGCGGACACCGGCCGCGCTGGGGCTGTCGCAGGCGGATGAGGCCGCCTTGGTGGCCGCCGCCGGATCCGAACGGGTAGTTCAGCAGCCGGGTCCGGCGCAGTTGCCGCCGGACCTGCCGGTGTTCGCGGGCCGACATCGGGAGTTGGCCGAGGCGTTGCGGCTGCTGGATGAGCGGACCGAAGGGGGAGCCACGGTTGCGATCAGTGCGATCGGCGGGATGGCCGGAGTGGGCAAGACGACGCTGGCGGTGCACTGGGCGCATCAGGTGGCCGGCCGCTTCCCGGACGGACAGTTGTATGTGAACCTGCACGGGTTCGACCAGGGCGGTAGCGTGCTGGACCCATCGGTGGCGTTGAGCGGTTTTCTGGAGGCGTTGGGCGTTGCGCAGGTGCCCGAGTCGGTGGAAGCACGGTCGGCGTTGTTCCGTAGCCTGCTGGCCAGGCGCCGGATGCTGGTGTTGCTGGACAACGCGCGTGACAGCGAGCAGGTCCGCCCGTTGCTGCCCGGCGGCCCGGACTGTCTGACAATCGTGACCAGCCGTAACCAACTGGGCGGTCTGGTCGCGAGCGAGGGCGCTCATCTGGTGAGCCTCGAGGTGTGGTCGGGCGCCGAGGCGCAGGAGGCGCTGATACGCCGCCTGGGGCCACGCCGGGTGGCGGCCGAGCCGGAGGCGGTGGAGCAGATCATCGAGCTGTGCGGGCGGCTGCCGCTGGCCGTGTCGATCGTGGCCGCGCGCGCCGCAGCCCGCCCGCACCTGCCCCTGGCCGGCATCGCGGTCGAGTTGTCGTCGGCCGGTGAGCGGCTGCACGCGCTGGATCTGGGTGAACCGCGGGCAGATGTGCGAGCGGCGTTCACCGCCTCCTACCGCGTGCTCAGCCTTGCGGCCGCACGTCTGCTGCGGCTGCTGGCGATTCACCCGGGGCCGGAGATCTCTCTGGCCTCGGCGGCCTCCCTCCTGGGTGTGCCGCACGCCCGGGCTCGGACGGTGTCGCAGGAGCTGTGCACGGCGAGCCTGCTCACCGAGCACGCCGCCGGCCGCTATGTCATGCATGACCTCATCCGTGCTTTCGCCACCGAGCTGCTGGAGCAGGCGGGCGAGTCCGCCTTGGCACGGCAGCGCCTGACCGAGCATTACGGACACTCGGCTCGCAACGCCTACCTGCTGTACGGGCGACCGCCCATCGCTGAGCTGGAGGCCCCGGAGGAGGGGATCACCCCGGAGGCGTTCGAGACGATCGCGGCCGCCGGGGTTTGGTACCGGCGCGAGCGTGGCACACTGACCGCAGTGCTGCGCCAGGCCGCGGCTGCGGGTCTGGACCGTGCCGCCGCGCTGATCGTCCTGGACTCGCGTCCGATGAGCGCGGTTTCCGACATTGCGGCAGACAGCCTTCCGCACTCCCAGGTGGCCCTGGAGGCGGCTCTGCGCACCGGCGAAGCCGTCCTGATCGCCGAGTTGGAGCGGACTGTCGGGGCCATGTGGGCGCGGATGGGGAATGCCGCCGCCGAATCGCACTTCATGCGGGCACTGGAGTTGTTCCGGTCCGCTGGGGATCCGGAGGGAGAGAGCAACACCCTGCGCTCAATGTCCAAGAATGCCCGATTTTCCGGTAATTTGGGCGGAGCTATTGAGTATCTCGACCAGGCGATCGCGGTGTCCGAACGCGCCGGGCGACCCCAGCTGCTGGTTCCGGTCCTGGCGGAGAAGTCGTACATGTTGCAGGGGCGGGATCAGATGGCGGAGGCGATCGCCGAGGCCGAGCGTGGGCTCGCCATCGCCGAGGCCAAAGGCATGACGTACTACCAGATATACCTGTTGTCCGCGCTCACCAGTGCGCTGGTCCCGCTCCACCGGTTCGGTGAGGCCGTAGAGGCGGGAGAGCGGGTCCTGCACCTGCTCGGTGACCACACGGAGTTCCTCCTGGAGTTCGGGCTGTTGCCCGATTTGGCGCTGGCCCATCTGGCAACCGGCAACCGCGAGCGGGCACGCGAGTTTCACGATCGGTGGGACACCTACCTCACGGGCTATGACGAAGATCAGATCACCAGCATGGCAGGTGGGCCGCAGGTCGTCGCGGACAATCTCGCCGTCATGGCCAAGGTGAGAATCGGCCTCGGCATCCAGACCCCGGGAGCGTCCGTGATGGCCCGCTCGCTGGTGGACGCGGCGGAGCCAGAGGTGAGCGATCCCCTTCTTCGCGCCCTGGTCGCGGAGATACAGGAAACAGCACGGGCGCAGGCGGGCGGCTCGACGGCCGGCCTGCCGGCGCTGCTGCTGGCGAGGGCTCGCTCCTACGAGCACATCGACGTCCGGCGTCGCGACAAGCTCCTTGCGGCCATGGAAATGGTCTTCCTCACGCGCCACGTCACACGTGGGGTGAGCCCGCGGAAGATAGCAGAGGAGGCGCTCGCACTCGAGCCTTCCGTGTCCGGCGCGGAGGCGGCCGCGGACCTGCTGCTCAGAGGCTGCGCCACGCTCATCGCGGTCGGTTACGCCGAGGCCGTTCCCATCTTGCGCGCGGCACTGGAGGCCCTGGCCCACCCCCGTATGCTCGAGAACGGCGTTCCCGAGTGGTACGCGCTCGGCACCGTCGCGGCCCGGATCGTGTGGGACGACGCCGCCCAGCACGAGTTGTCGCGACGGGTGTCCTTCGGCGCGGGTAGGGACGGCGCACTCGACCGGCTCCGCGCGGCTCTCATAACGGAACAGACAGCGAGTATCTCGGCTCCGAGCAGGCCGCCGGGGGATGGCACAGCCTGGGACTCCTTGGGTATGGCGGGGATACTCGCCTGGCAGGGCGACGACGACCAGACTCTCAAGGCGGCGGAGCACCTCGACCGCATGGCCGAGGAGTTCGCCGGAGCCGCGGCCGGCCTGGCACAGACCGCCTGCACCGTTCTGGCGCTCGGCCGCGGCCGCTATCGTGACGCCTTCGAGGCGGCCTGCCAGTTCTGCGAGCAGGACGTGCTCAACCTGGACCATTACCTGCTTCCCGATCTCATCGAGGCCGGCGTTCGTTGTGGAGAGCGCGAACGGGCGCTGGAGGCACTGGGGCTGCTGGAGACGAAGGCCGTCGTGGCCGGGACGCCATGGGCACTGGGACTCCTGGCGAGATCGCAAGCCCTGCTCGAGGAGCAGGCGGGCGCTGAGGAACTTTACCTGCGGGCCGTACGGCATCTTGAGGGGACGCGCATGACGGGGGATCTGGCCCGCGCTCATCTGGTGCACGGCGAATGGCTGCGGCGGCGCAAGCGCCGCAACGATGCCCGCCTCAGCCTCCGTACGGCTTATGAGATGTTCGTGGAGATGGGCGCGGCGGCGTTCGCCGAACGATCCCGGATGGAGCTGATCGCGACGGGCGAGCGAGTTCCCGGCTGGGTGGCCGAGGAGCCCGGAGAGCTCACCCCGCAGGAGAGACGGATTGCCCAGCTGGCCGCCGCCCGCGCCACCAACCAGGAGATCGCGGAGGAACTGTTCATCAGACCCAGCACGGTCGACTATCACCTCAAGAAGGTGTTCCGCAAGCTGGGCGTGACGTCACGGCGCCAGCTGAAGCCCGGCGAGCTGTAAGCGCCGCGGCCCGGGCTGAACGGTGAGACACCGATAACCGTCAAACGGGCTGATGACCATCGAAGGGAAGGGTGAGCAGGCCGGGCGGGAACCGGTGCAGGGAGCGGTGGCCGGTGTCGGTGACCACGACCATCTCGCCGGTCTGCACGCCGGCGGTGAAGTCGGGGGTGCAGACGTTGGGCTGCACCACGAGCGTCGTCCCCGCGCGCAGCGGCTCGGCGTGCAGGCCGCGCGGTGTGAGATCGCGCCCGCTCAGCACGGGGGGCAGGTATCCGCCGCCGAGTCCGTGAAGGAGATCGTCGACGGTCGACAACCCCTCGGCACGGACGTGCCGCAGGCTCGCCAGCAGCTCGGCGGGCAGGACCCCCGCGCGCAGGCGGCCCATGACCTCGTCGCGGACGGCTTCGACAACCGTGTGCAGGTGACGGTAGAGCGCGGTCGGCTCGGCGCCGACCACCGCGGTGCGCAGTAGCTGGGCCGGGTGGTCCTGGCCCCATCCGGCGCTGAGCTCGAACACCACGGCGGAACCGGGCCGTGTCACGCGCTCGCCCGGCCACTGGGCCGGAACGCAGCGGTCGGGGGCGCTCATCGACGTCGTCGTGACGTAGCAGATGTGGTGCGTGCCTCCTTCCGCGCGGTAGGCGTGCTCCGCGGCGGCGACCATCTCCCGCTCGCTCGCCCCCCGCCCGGCGGCGTCGAGCAGGGCGGCGGCGGCCAGGTCGGTCAGCGCCGCCGCGTGCTCCAGCCACCGGAGCTCCTCGCCGGACTTGACCATGCGGAGGCGGGTGTAGTGCTCGTCCAGCACCACGACGGCGCTCGCCCACTCGCCGACGGCGTCGCGTATCCGGGCCGGGACCGGACCGACGAGGCCGACCCGGCACGCGGGACCGAGCCGCCGCAGAGCCTGCAGCGCGGCATGCGCCGGGTCGTCACCGATCGGGCCGACCTCGTCGTCGAGGCCGGAGCCGAGAACGGTGCGCCGGGCGTCGGGCACGTGGTTGTGGAATCCCACGAGCAGATGCCCCGCTCCGTCCGGTGGCAGCGCAAAAAGAGCCTCCCGGGTGACCGGCCAGGTGGTGAGCCAGGGGATGGCACTGCCGGCCCGGTTCGCGCCGTACGCGAGGACGACGTCCGCGCCGTGCGCCGTGGCGGCGGCGCGGACGAGCGCGCGCCGGGAATGCAGCTCCCCGGTGCTGAAAGGGGCGGGAGCGATGAGCGGTGATCCAGAGAGCAGCGTTGACATGGCTCATATGATCGAGCAGTATGCAACCGATTGCAATGAGAGGGGAAGATCATGGACGAACTTGTCGCCTCGGCGGTCTCGCACTGGGCCCCGAGGTTCACGACGAACGGGGTCGCGGTCGCGGACTTCGAGCGCGTGACGTCCGGTCTGAAGGACTGGGACGGCTGGTGCTCCGCGTGGTCGGAGGTGGGAGCGGAGCACGAGGCTCTCGGCGCCGAGGCCGTGCGGGAGGGTCGCCTGCGGTCGGCGGGCCAGCACTACGTCCAGGCCGCCGTCTGTTATCACTTCGGCAAGTTCCTCTTCGTCCAGGATCCGGACCAGATGCGCGAGGCGCACCTGGCCGCGGTGCGCTGCCTCGACGCCGCGCTCCCGCACCTCGACCCGCCGGGTCGGCGGATCGAGATCCCGTTCGACGGATCACGCCTCGTCGGTGTTCTCCGCCTGCCCCACGGCCCCGGCCCGCACCCCTTGACGGTCATGGTCCCGGGCCTGGACTCGGCGAAGGAGGAGTTCAGATCGACCGAGGCGCTCTTCCTCGAACGGGGCGTGGGAACCTTCAGCGTCGACGGCCCCGGGCAGGGCGAAGCAGAGTATGACCTGGCGATTCGCGGTGACTGGGAGGTCCCGGGCGCCGCGATCCTCGACGCCGTCTCGGCGGAGCCGGACGTCGATCCGGACCGGCTCGGGGTCTGGGGGGTCAGCCTCGGCGGCTACTACGCCCCCCGCATCGCCGGCGGCGACAGCCGGGTGCGCGCCTGCGTCGCCCTCGCCGGTCCCTACGACTTCGGCGAGGGCTGGGGGGAGCTGCCGGCCCTCACGCGGGCGGCGTTCCGCGCCCGCTCCAGGGCGGAGAGCGACGAGCACGCGCGCGAGATCGCGCACACGCTCAGCCTCAAGGGGCGGACCGCCTCCATCACCTGCCCGCTGCTCGTGGTCACCGGCAGGCGTGACCGGCTCATCCCGTGGCAGCACGCCGCCCGCCTCGCGGAGGAGGCGGGGGGAGAGACCCGGCTGCTGCTCCTCGACGAGGGCAACCACGGGTGCATGAACGTCGCCGCACAGCACCGCCAGAAGACGGCGGACTGGATGGCGGCCCAGCTCGGAGCGGGTGAGTGAACCTTGACACCCGATCGGCGTCTCAGTAAATTCATAGCAATCGATTGCAAGGAGCCCGCATGAGCCTTGAACCACTCCCGCCGCTGCGCGTCGGGTGGATCGGAGCCGGCCGGATGGGGGCGGCCATGGCACGCCGGCTCGCGCAGACCGGCGCCGACGTGGCGGTGTGGAACCGGACGTCGTCGAAGGCCGAGGCACTCGTGGCCGACGGCGCGTCGGTGGCCGAGTCGATCGCCGATCTCGCCGACCGCGACGTGGTCTTCACGATGGTGTCCTCATCGGAGGACCTCGAGCAGGTGCTGGTCGGCGAGGGCGGCCTCCTCACCGCCGGCGGCCCCGTTCCCTCGATCATCGTCGACTGCTCCACGGTGTCGACGGAGGCGTCGGCGGCGATGCGGGCGGCCGCTCAGCGGCACGGGGCGGAGTTCCTGGCCTGCCCGGTGAGCGGCAACGGCAAGGTCGTGGCGTCGGGAAAGCTCAGCTTTGTCGTCTCCGGTCCCGAAGAGGTCTACAACAGGGTCGCGCCGCTGCTCGGCGCGATCGGCCGTTCGGCCTCCTACGTGGGGGAGGGGGAGGCGGCCAGGCTGGTGAAGATCTGCCACAACCTGCTGCTCGGCGTCGTGGCCCAGTCGCTCGCCGAGATCACCGTGCTCGCCGAGAAGGGCGGTGTCTCCCGGGCGGCCTTCCTCGACTTCCTCAACAACAGCGTCATGGGCTCGGCGTTCACCCGCTACAAGACGCCGGCGCTCGTGAAGCTCGACTACACCCCCACCTTCACGCCCGTCCTGCTGCGCAAGGACTTCGACCTCGGGCTCAAGGCGGCGCGAGAGCTGGGGGTGTCGATGCCCGTGGCGGCCCTGACCCAGCAGCTGGTGCAGGCCACCATCGGGGGCGGCCGGAGCGAGGAGGACTTCTCCGTCCTGCTCGACCAGATGGCCGCCGCCGCGGGCCTGGAGCTGAAGCCCGAAACCGCCGAGGTCGACGACGGCCTCGGCTCGGGCAGATGACCGGGGCACGCGCCCGGGCCGCGCTCGGACAGGTGGCCCGGGCAGGCGATCGGACGACCCTCGGGCAGGTGACCGGCGCAAATGCCCGGACGGCGCCCGGATCGGCGGCCCCGGCAGACGCTCAGACGGCGCTCAGGAAAGTGACCCGGGCACATGAGGAGACGCGATGAGCAGTGACACAGGGCCACTCGTGCCGGCCCCCGGGCGGATGGGCGTGGACTTCGAGCAGCGGGTCGACTTCGGCCGGCTCCGCGACTACCGCCTGGCCCGCGCGCGCGCCGCGCTGGACGCCTCCGAGCTCGGCGCGATGCTCGTGTTCGACATCAACAACATCCGCTACATCACCTCGACGATGATCGGGGAGTGGGCGCGGGACAAGATGGCCCGCTACGCCCTGCTGCCCCGTGACGCCGAGCCGATCCTGTGGGACTTCGGCTCGGCGGCCAAACACCACCAGCTGTACGCCCCCTGGCTGCGGCCGGAGAACTCACGCGCCGGGATGCTCGGCCTGCGCGGCTCCGTCGCACCGGAGGCGGGACTGTTCGACCGGGCCGCCCGCGAGATCAAGGGCATGCTCCAGGACGCCGGCGTCGCCCACCTGCCCGTCGGCGTCGACGTCGTCGAGCCCCCCATGCTCTTCGCGCTGCAACGCCTCGGCCTCGATGTTCGCGACGGCCAGCAGGTGATGCTCGACGCGCGCCAGATCAAGTCCGCCGACGAGATCGCGCTGCTGTCCACGGCGGCCGCGATGGTCGACGGCACCTACCAGACGATCGTCGACGCGCTCAAGCCCGGAATCCGGGAGAACGAGGTCGTCGCGCTGGCGAACAAGCGCCTGTACGACATGGGCTCCGACGACGTGGAGGCCATCAACGCGGTCTCGGGCGAGCGCTGCAGCCCCCACCCGCACAACTTCACCGACCGCATCATCCGGCCCGGCGACCAGGTCTACTTCGACATCATCCAGTCGTTCAACGGCTACCGGACCTGCTACTACCGCACCTTCGCCGTCGGCCGCTCCACCCCCGCCCAGCGCGACGCCTACAAGCGGGCACGGGAGTGGATCGACATCGCGATCGCCACCGTGAAACCCGGCGTCGGAACCGACGAGATCGCGCGACTGTGGCCGCAGGCCAAGGACTTCGGGTTCGAGGACGAGATGTCGGCCTTCGGCCTGCAGTTCGGCCACGGTCTCGGTCTCGCGCTGCACGAGCGGCCGATCATCAGCCGCCTGAACTCGCTGGAGAACCCGGTCGAGCTCAAGGCGGGCATGGTCTTCGCCCTCGAAACCTACTGTCCCGCCTCCGACGGCTACTCCGCGGCACGGATCGAGGAAGAAATCGTCGTCACGGAGGACGGCCCGCGGGTCATCACTCTCTTCCCGGCAGAGGAGCTGTTCGTTGCCAACCCCTACTGATCTAGGCCTGCCCGAGACGCCCGCCTTCCGACACGAGGTCGACGCGGAGACCGAGCTCGAGCTCTACCGGTCCATGGAACGGCTGCGCAGGTTCGAGAAGCGTGCCTACGACCTGTTCCTGCAGAGCCTCGTCAAAGGCACCAGCCACCTGTCCCTGGGGCAGGAGGCGATCGCGGCGGCGTTCGGAGCGAGCATGCGCCCCGGCGACTGGACGTTCGCGACCTACCGCGGGCACGCGCACACCCTCGCCCGGGGAGTGGAGATGGCGCCCATCATGGCCGAGCTGCTCGGACGCGGCACCGGCCTGATGGCCGGCAAGGGCGGTTCGATGCACCTGACCAGCGTCGAGCACGGCGTCATGGGCTCCTACGCCATCATCGGCGCTCACCTGACCATCGCCAACGGAGCCGCCTGGTCGGCGAAGCTGCGCGGCACCGACCAGGTCGCGGTCTGCTTCTTCGGCGACGGCACGACCAACATCGGGGCGTTCCACGAGGCCCTCAACCTCGCGGCGACCTGGAAGCTCCCGGTCGTCTTCGTCTGCGAGAACAACCAGTGGATGGAGTACACCCCGATCGGCAGCGTCACCGCCGTACCCCGTCCGGCCGCCGACCGCGCGTCGGCGTACGGCCTGGAGCCGGTCGTCGTCGACGGCAACGACGCGACCGAGATGTACGGCGCCGCGCAGGACGCCCTCCGGCACGCGCGCTCGGGCCGGGGGCCGGTGCTGATGGAGGCGCTGACCTACCGGCACGGCGGGCACTCGCGGGCCGACCCCGCGAAGTACCGCCCCGCCGAGGAGGTCGAGCCGTGGCTCCTGCGGGATCCGCTCGTGACCTACCGGGCGCACCTGGTGCGCAAGGGCGTGGACGAGGGGGTGCTGAAGGCGATCGACGAAGAGGTCCTGCGCGAGGTGGACGACGCGACCGAGTCGGCGAAGAACGCGCCGCAGCCGGACCTGACCCTCATCGAGCGCGACGTGTGGGCTGACGGGAGCTCGGCATGGCGCAACTGACGACCCCCATCGACCGCGACACCCGCCCCGAAGGAAGCCCGGCATGACACTGATGACCTACCGCGACGCCGTGGCACGGGGCATCGCGCAAGAGCTCGAACGTGACGACAGCGTGGTCTTCCTCGGCGAGGACATCGGCGCGGCGGGCGGCGTGTTCAAGGCGACCGGAGGGCTGCTCGGAAAGTTCGGACCGCTGCGCGTCGCCGACACGCCCATCTCCGAACAGGCCATCCTCGGCGCCGCGATGGGCGCGGCGATGACCGGGCTGCGCCCGATCGCCGAGATCATGTTCTCCGACTTCCTCGCCGTGTGCTGGGACCTGATCGCGAACGAGATCGCCAAGACCCGCTACATGACCAACGGGCAGATCTCGCTTCCGCTGGTCATCAGGACCGGCAACGGCGGCGGGCTGCGGTTCGGCGCCCAGCATTCGCAGAGCCTCGAGAACTGGGCCATGGCCGTTCCCGGACTGAAGGTGGTGGCTCCGTCCACCCCCGAGGACGTCATCGGCCTGCTCGCGGCCGCGGTCCGCGACCCCGACCCCGTGATGTTCTTCGAGCACAAGGGCCTCTACTCCATGAAGGGTGAGGTTCCCGACGGGGAGATCGTCGACACCCTGGGCACCGCGAAGGTGCGGAGGCGGGGAACCGACTGCACCATCCTCGCGCTGGCCGCGATGGTGCCCCGGGCGCTGAAGGCCGCCGACGTGCTCGCCGCGGCAGGCATCAACGCGACGGTCGTGGACGTCCGCTCGCTGGTCCCGCTCGACACCGCGACGATCCTCGACGCCGTCGCCAGGACCGGGCAGCTGTTCACCGTGGAGGAGAACCCGCGCCTGTGCGGCTGGGGCGCCGAGATCGTCTCGGTGGTCGTCGAGGAGATCTGGGACGACCTCGACGGGGCCCCGATCCGGATCACCACCCCGCACGTCCCGCTTCCGTCCTCGGACACGCTCGAGGACGCGACGATCCCCTCGGTCACGCGCATCGTGGACACCGTACGGAAGGTGATGGAGTGATGAGCGCCGAAGCACTCGCCCTCGCCCCCACGGATCTGCTGGTCGGCGGCGAGTGGCGGGTATGGGCGTCGATCGCGCCGAAAATCGCCTCGGATACTCCGCGGTAGCAATGAGCCCGATTACGGCGGTTCTCAAAGGAGATCCCACGAGCGGGACCATGCACATGCCGTCGCGTAAGCCGTACGCGAAGAAGGGACGTGAATGGTCACCTCCGGAGCTCTGGCATTTCGTGATCATTCTGTGTCTATACGTGCCGGACGCAAGCGTGTTAGAACCAAAACAATTAACCGTCGAGCCATAAAAGGCTTGTTGCTGGCACGTCTCCATCCCGTTCGACAGCACAACGGAGGCAGTACCCCTCCGGTTCTCCCACATCACCCCCCGGCAACACGCGTCGGCGCGCGCATTGCCTGACTGAGGCATGAGGTCAGGTCGAAATGCACATGCATACCGGAGTTCACCCATGCAGCGCGCGAGGTGCGGCATGAGAAGAATGCTCGCAACCCTGTTGCTGCTCCTCTCCACCCTCGTAGTCCCCTCTCTCGCGGTCCCCGCGCAAGCCTCGGCCGCCGCGGACGCGCCGTTCTCCGCGCTGGTCTTCTCCAAGACCGCCGGCTTCCGGCACACCTCCATCCCGGCGGGCATCGCCGCGATCAAGCAACTGGGACAGGAACACGGCTTCACCGTCGACGCCACCGAGGACGCCGGCGCCTTCACCGTGGGGAACCTGGCCAAGTACCAGGTCGTACTCTTCCTGTCCACCACGGGTGACGTGCTGAACGCCGCCCAGCAGACCGCCTTCGAGAGCTACATCAAGGGCGGCGGCGGGTTCGCGGGCGTGCACGCGGCCTCCGACACCGAGTACGACTGGCCCTGGTACGGCAAGCTGGTCGGCGCGTACTTCAAACAGCACCCCACGCCCCAGCAGGCCGTCGTCAAGGTCGAGGACCCCGCTCACCCCTCCACCGCGGGGCTGCCCGCCCGCTGGACCCGCAACGACGAGTGGTACGACTTCCGCACCGACCCGCGGGGCACGGTCCACGTCCTGACCTCCATGGACGAGACCAGCTACAGCGGCGGCACGATGGGCGCCGACCACCCCAACAGCTGGTGCCAGAACTACGACGGCGGCCGCTCCTGGTACACCGCGCTGGGCCACGACGACCAGTCCTTCGCCGAGCCGAACTTCCTGAATATGCTGCTGGGCGGCCTGCAGACCGCGGCCGGTGTGGTGCCGGCCGACTGCTCGGCCAGTCTGGACTCGGCGTTCGCCAAGGTCACGCTCGACGACAACACCTCCAACCCGATGGTGCTGGACGTCGCCGCGGACGGCACCGTCTTCTACATCGACCTGGTCGGGGACGTCAAGGCGGTCAAGCCGGGCGGCGGTGTGGTCACCTCCGGTCACCTGAACGTCTTCACCGCCAACGAAGGCGGCCTGCTCGGCCTGGCCCTCGACCCGGCGTTCGCCACCAACCGCTGGGCGTACCTGTACTACTCCCCGCAGGACAAGGTCGTGGACCGGCTGTCGCGCTTCACCATCAGGTCGGACCTGACGCTCGACCTCACCAGCGAGAAGGTCGTGCTGGAGGTGCCGGTGCAGCGGGCCGAGTGCTGCCACCACGGCGGCGGCATGGTGTTCGACAAGGCCACGGGCGACCTGTGGCTGGCCGTCGGCGACAACACCAACCCCTTCGCCTCCGACGGGTACGCCCCGATCGACGAGCGCGCGGGCCGGGACAGCTGGGACGCGCAGCGCAGCTCGGCGAACTCCAACGACCTTCGCGGCAAGCTGCTGCGCATCCACCCCGAGCCCGGCGGCACGTACACCATCCCCACGGGCAACCTGTTCCCGCCGGGCACGGCCAAGACCCGCCCGGAGATCTACGGGATGGGCTTCCGCAACCCGTTCAGGATCGGCATCGACCCCAAGACGCACAAGCCGTTGGTCGCCGACTACGGACCGGACGCGGGCAACGCCAGCCCCACGCGTGGTCCGGAGAACACCGTCGAGTGGAACCTCGTCAACGGCCCGGGCTTCTACGGCTGGCCGTACTGCGTCGGCAACAACAAGCCCTACATCGACTTCGACTTCGCGACGAACACCTCCAAGCAGGCGTACAACTGCGCGGCGCCGAAGAACGACTCGCCCAACAACACCGGCATCACGGACCTGCCCGCGGTCAAGGCCGCCACGGTCTACTACCACTACGCCGCCGACCCCGCGTTCCCCGAACTGGGCGGCGGCGGTGCGCCCATGGCCGGGCCCGCCTACCGCTTCGACCCGGCGCTGGTGTCGGACCGCAAGTGGCCCGCCTACTGGGACGGCAAGGCCGTCTTCGGCGAGTGGAACCAGAATCACCTGTACTCCTTCCAGCTCAGCGCCGACGGCTCACAACTGACCGACATCAACCCGATGCTGGGCTCGATGAGCTTCAAGAAGCCGATGGACATGAAGTTCGGCCCTGACGGGGCGCTCTACCTCATCGAGTGGGGCTCGGGCTTCGGCGGCAACAACACCGACTCCGGCATCTACCGGATCGACTACACGCGGGGCAACCGGGCGCCGGTCGCCCAGGCCAAGGCCGACAAGACCTCCGGCCCCGCGCCACTGACCGTGAATTTCTCCAGCGCCGGATCCGCCGACCCCGACGGCACGCCGCTCACCTACGCCTGGGACTTCGACGGCAACGGCAGCGTCGACTCCACCGAGGCGAACCCCTCCCGCACCTACACCGTGGCGGGCAACTTCTCCGCCGTGCTGACCGTTAAGGACGCGGGCGGCAAGACCGCCACCGCCAACGTGCCGATCGTGGTCGGCAACACCGCGCCCACCGTGACGATTAACCTGCCGCCCAACGGCAGCCTGTTCACCTTCGGCGACCGGGTCAACTTCACCGTCACGGTCACCGACCCCGAGGACGGCACGATCGACTGCGCGAACGTGAAGATCCAGGCGATCCTGGGCCACGACACGCACGGTCACCCGCTCGACCAGTACACCGGCTGCTCGGGCACCGTCCAGACCACCCTGTCCTCCGGGCACAGCGAGGGCGACAACGTCTTCTACGTGCTGGAGGCCAGTTATACCGACAAGGGCGGCGCCGGCTCCTCGGCACCGCTGACCGGCAGGGCCCAAACGCTCCTGCAGCCCAAGCACAAGCAGGCCGAGTTCTTCACCGCGACCGGGCGCGTCCCCGGCGGCACCGGCACCGGTGATCCCGGGGTGCGGGTGGAGACGACCTCCGACCCGCAGGGCGGCTTCAACAACATCGCCTTCATCGAGGATGGCGACTACTGGAGCCACGACCCGGTCAACCTGTCGGGAATCGAGCGCCTGAGCTTCCGCGCGGCCTCCGGCTCCGCCGGCGGCACGATCGAGGTCCGGGCGGGCGCGGTGGACGGTCCGCTGGTCGGGAAGGCCACGGTGACCGGCACCGGCGGCTGGCAGACCTACCAGAACTTCCCGGTGACGCTGACCAACCCGCCGACCTCCAGCGGGCCGCTGTACTTCGTCGTCCGCAAGCCGGCGGGCAGCGGCGACAACGGCTCGCTGATCAACGTCAACTGGACCGACTTCATCGCCAAGAGTGTCAACGGCGTCACCCTGAGCGCCAACCCCACCAGCCTGTCCTTCGGCACGCGCAACACCGGCACGACCAGTCCGGCGCAGGCCGTCACGGTCACCAACACCGGCAGCGCGGCGGCGGCCCTGAGCGGCGTCACCGTCACCGGTGACTACGCGCAGACCAACACCTGCGGCACCTCGCTGGCCGCGGGTGCGTCCTGCACGGTCAACGTCACCTTCACCCCGACCGCCTCGGGCAGCCGTCCCGGCACGCTCAACGTGGCGAGCAACGACGTGAACGGCCCGCTGTCGGTGGGCCTGTCCGGCAGCGGTGTCACCTCGACCACCAACCTGGCGCTCGGCGCGACGATGACGGCCAGCAGCTCCAACGGCGGTTACCCGTCGGGCAACGCCAACGATGACAACACCGCCACCTACTGGGAGGCCGGCGGCGCCTTCCCGCAGTGGCTGCAGGCCGACCTCGGCTCCGCCCAGAGCATCGGCTCCATCACCCTGAAGCTGCCGCCGCCGGCCGCGTGGGCGACCAGAACGCAGACCCTGTCGGTCGAGGGCAGCACCAACGGCTCCACCTGGACCACCCTCAAGGCCTCGGCCGGCTACACCTTCAACCCCTCCACCGGCAACACCGTCACCATCCCCCTGACCTCCGCCACCGTGCGCCAGGTCCGGCTGAACGTCACCGCCAACACCGGCTGGAGCGCGGCCCAGATCGCGGAGTTCCAGATCTTCCCGGGCACCGGCGGCCCCGTCCAGACCGTGTCCCTGTCGGCCTCCCCGACCAGCCTGGCCTTCGCCGCCCGAACGGTCGCCAGCACCAGCCCGGCACAGACCGTCACCATCACCAACAACGGCACCGCGTCGGCGACGCTCGGCACGGTCGCCACCACCGGCGACTACGCCCAGACCAAGACCTGCGCCACCACCCTGGCCGCGGGAGCCTCCTGCACGGTCAGCGTCACCTTCACCCCGACCGCGACGGGCACCCGCACCGGCGCCCTGAGC
>NZ_FZOD01000174.1 GCF_900188345.1 Streptosporangium subroseum
TCACGCTCACCCCAGCATCATCCGAGGGCCCCGGCGCAAGCCGGGGCCCTCGGCCTTTTCACCGGCAAAGCTCCATCGCCGGCAGAGTGAAAACCGTTGAAGGGCCCGGCGCATGCGCCGGGCCCTTCAACGGTTTTCAGCGGAAACGGCGAGATCTGCGCACGCCGGCTCTCCCCTTACATAGCACTGCGTTCTCTCCCCCTCTGAAGCGCTACGTTGCGCCGTCAGACGAGATTAAGCACCTGTGCTCGGGATGCCCGGCCCCGTCACCGACGGCGTGACAGTCAAAGGATCAAGGGCCGATGAAGGTCACCGGCGTACGACCGCGCACCGGCTGGCCGTATTGACAACTCCAGCATCCCGGCGGGGACCGTAAGGCCCTCCAGCAACCCATCTCGCAGGCTGCCACCACTCGATTCGGAGCGCTTATGGAGAATTTAGACGTACCCACGGTCGAATCGGTGCCATCGATTTTATGTGATCTACATCACATAAGGCTCATCACCTAACATGCCGAACTGCTCACACCGCATCGGTCACTTTCGCAACAAACTTACGTCTATCTGCGCAAACACCGCATCTAGCCTCAACCGTTGCAACAGCTTCAGGGACCGCCAAACGTCACGAAATGATCTCTGCTGGATGTACCGGTTCTTTGCCTGTCGAATCGGCTTCCGGTCCCCAAGATCGACACTGTATGTTTCTGACATTCCCTTTACTGACGCATGGGACGCATGAAGCGTTCCACATCAGACCAAGGAGCTCCCCCTTGAAGCGCATTCTCCTCCCTGCCGGTGGCGCACTGCTCGCCACCGGTCTGCTGGCTGCCGGCCTGGTCGGCACCGCTAGCGCCAACGCCAACCCGGACTGGGCCTCGGACACGATGGCCAAGGACGCCCCCACGGCTGCGCAGACCGTGGCCTACTGGCTCGAGGCGCAGGACGCCACGAACAACTTCGCCAAGGCGACCGCTTACACCACCGAGACCGTCGCGGCCTCGAAGCTGAACTCCTCGGGCGCTTACACCCCCGATGGCAAGCCCGGCGTGGTCGCCCCGATCGGCGAGGAGAAGAAGTCCACCTCGGTGGTCAAGAACGTCAACCTTCCCAAGTCCATTGGCAAGGTGTTCTTCCTCGACTCCAAGGGCAAGCAGCGCTGGTGCTCGGCCACCTCGATCCAGTCGAAGTACCGCAACCTGGTCTCCACCGCCGGTCACTGCGTCTACGACGACAAGGCCAACGCCAGCGTCATGGACAAGTGGGTCTTCGTGCCCGGCTACTACCAGGGCAAGACCCCG
>NZ_FZOD01000061.1 GCF_900188345.1 Streptosporangium subroseum
CGGCGTGCACATGTCGGCCGGGCACCTCAGCCGCCAGTTCCGGCTCGCCTACGGTGAGTCACCCTACAGCTACCTGATGACGCGCCGGATCGAGCGGGCGATGGCGTTGCTGCGCCGGGGCGACCTCAACGTCACCGAGGTCTGCTTCGCGGTCGGCTGCTCGTCACTGGGCACCTTCAGCACCCGCTTCACCGAGCTGGTCGGGATGTCACCCAGCACCTACCGGCATCAGGCGGCACGCGCGACGGCGGGGATGCCCTCGTGCGTGGCCAAGCAGGTGAGCAGACCGATCAGGAATCGAGAAGCGCCGGCCCCCGAGCCGCGCCTAGCCTGACCGTCATGGACATCACCATTCACACGAGCTTCCTTCCCCACGAGGACCCGGAGGCCTCCCTGGCCTTCTACCGCGACATCCTCGGCTTCGAGGTCCGCAACGACGTCGGGCGCGGCAAAATGCGCTGGATCACGGTCGGCCCCGTCGGCCAGCCGAGCACCTCCATCCTGCTGGCGCCGCCGGCCGCCGACCCCGGCATCACCGATGACGAGCGCCGTACCATCGCCGAGATGATGGCCAAGGGCACCTACGGCTGGATCCTGCTGGCCACCCCCGATCTCGACGGCACCTTCGAGAAGCTGCAGGCCGGCGACGCCGAGGTCGTCCAGGAGCCGACCGAGCAGCCGTACGGGATGCGTGACTGCGCCTTCCGCGATCCCGCGGGCAACCTGATCCGCATCCAGGAACTGCGCTGAGACGTCCGTCGATCGCGGCCACGACCTGCACGGGCGGCACCGTACAGGAGCCCGCGCACAACGGAGAAGAAGCAGAAATGTCGCTCGAAACTGGTTAGATCGAGCCCGGCGACGCCGACGGAGATCCCGAAGACGGATCTTCGTAGCAGATCCCGCGTAAGGCCCCGCGTAACAGACCCTGCGTAACAGATGGAGACATGATGAGCATGGCCACGAGGCCGGACACGCAGTCGCCTGCACCGCACGTCGCCGACAGCCACGATCTGATCCGCGTGCACGGTGTGCGCGTGAACAACCTCAAGGACGTCAGCGTCGAGATCCCGAAGCGCCGGCTGACGGTGTTCACCGGCGTCTCCGGCTCGGGCAAGAGCTCTCTGGTGTTCGGCACGATCGCCGCGGAGTCACAGCGGATGATCAACGAGACCTACAGCGCCTTCGTGCAGGGCTTCATGCCGACGCTGGCGCGGCCCGACGTCGACGTGCTCGACGGCCTGACGACCGCGATCATCGTCGACCAGGAGCGGATGGGCGCCAACCCCCGCTCCACGGTCGGCACGGCCACCGACGCCAACGCGATGCTGCGCATCCTCTTCAGCCGGCTCGGCACGCCGCACATCGGCTCGTCCCAGGCGTTCTCCTTCAACGTCGCCTCGATCAGTGGAGCGGGCGCGGTCACACTGGAGCGCGGCGGGAAGACCACGAAGGAGCGGCGCAGCTTCAGTGTCACCGGCGGCATGTGCCCGCGCTGCGAAGGCCGGGGCTCGGTCACCGACTTCGACCTCTCCGCGTTCTACGACGACAGCAAGTCGCTCAACGAGGGCGCCCTCACCATCCCCGGCTTCAGCACCGAGGGCTGGTACGGCCGCATCTTCAACGGCTGCGGCTTCCTCGACGCGGACAAGCCGATCCGCAAGTTCACCAAGAAGGAACTGCACGACCTGCTCTACAAGGAGCCGACCAAGATCAAGGTCGACGGCATCAACCTCACCTACGAGGGGCTGATCCCGCGGGTCCAGAAGTCCTTCCTGGCCAAGGACGTCGACGCGATGCAGCCGCACATCCGGGCGTTCGTGGAGCGGGCGGTGACGTTCACGACCTGTCCCGAGTGCGACGGCACCCGGCTCAGCGAGGCGGCCCGGTCCTCCAAGATCAAGGGGATCAGCATCGCCGACGCGTGTGCGATGCAGATCAGCGACCTGGCCAAATGGGTGCACGGCCTCGACGAGCCGTCGGTGGCACCGCTGCTCGCCAAGCTGGCACACGCTCTCGACTCGTTCGTGGAGATCGGGCTGGGCTACCTCTCCCTCGACCGGCCGGCGGGCACGCTGTCGGGGGGCGAGGCGCAGCGCACCAAGATGATCCGCCACCTCGGCTCCGCGCTCACCGACGTCACCTACGTCTTCGACGAGCCCACCATCGGCCTGCACCCCCATGACATCCAGCGGATGAACGGTCTGCTGCTGCGACTGCGGGACCAGGGCAACACGGTGCTCGTCGTGGAGCACAAGCCCGAGACGATCGCGATCGCCGACCATGTCGTCGACCTCGGCCCCGGCGCCGGTACCGCCGGCGGCACCGTCTGCTTCGAGGGCACCGTCGAGGGGCTGCGCGGGAGCGACACCGTCACCGGCCGCCATTTCGACGACCGGGCCTCTATCAAGGAGACGGTGCGCACGCCGACCGGCGCGCTGGAGATCCGCGGCGCGTCGGCGAACAACCTGCGCGACGTCGACGTCGACATCCCGCTCGGGGTGCTGGTCGTCCTCACCGGCGTCGCCGGCTCCGGCAAGAGTTCGCTCGTGCACGGGTCGATCCCGGCCGGCGCGGGTGTGGTGTCGGTCGGCCAGGGTGCGATCCGCGGCTCGCGACGGAGCAACCCGGCGACCTACACCGGGCTGCTCGACCCGATCCGCAAGGCGTTCGCGAAGGCCAACGGCGTGAAGCCGGCTCTGTTCAGCGCCAACTCCGAGGGCGCCTGCCCCACCTGCAACGGCGCCGGTGTCATCTACACCGACCTGGCGATGATGGCCGGCGTCGCCACCACCTGCGAGGAGTGCGAGGGGAAGCGGTTCGAGGCATCGGTGCTGGAGTACCGCTTCGGCGGCCGTGACATCAGTGAGGTGCTCGCGATGTCGGTGACCGAGGCCAAGGAGTTCTTCGGCGAGGGCGAGTCGCGCGTGCCGGCCGCGCACACCATCCTCACCCGGCTCGCCGACGTCGGGCTCGGCTACCTCAGCCTCGGCCAGCCGCTCACCACGCTGTCCGGCGGCGAGCGGCAGCGGCTCAAGCTGGCCACCCACATGGCCGAGAAGGGCGGCGTCTACGTCCTCGACGAGCCGACCGCCGGCCTCCACCTCGCCGACGTCGAGCAGTTGCTCGGCCTGCTCGACCGGCTCGTCGACTCCGGCAAGTCGGTCATCGTCGTCGAGCACCACCAGGCGGTCATGGCGCACGCCGACTGGATCGTCGACCTCGGCCCCGGCGCCGGCCACGACGGCGGCCGGATCGTCTTCGAGGGCACACCCGCCGATCTCGTCGCCGCCCGCTCCACCCTCACCGGTGAGCACCTCGCGGCCTACGTCGGCGCCTGACCGAGGCCCTCGCGATCACCTTCGGGGGTCGGCCGAGCTCGGCCCCCGATGGAACCGATCACAACCGAGACGGAGCCGTTGGTGAACGACGTGCCCGGACGCCCATGATGTGGTCGGCGAAGTCAGCGGTCGGCGGTCACTGCTGGAAGTGACCGGGGCCGAGGACCTGCCAGTTCACGGTCTTCGGGTCGCTGATCGAGGAGTAGGGGACGGTGAAGCTGAGCGCCTGCTTGGTGGAGCGCTTGATCGCCCAGAGCGTGGGCCTGTTGCTCGAACGGTCCCACGCGATGCCCTGGCCCTCGACGTTCGGGAGGGTGACGGTGGCGGCCCACTCCAGCTCCGAGCCCGCGGACGGGACGTTCATGACGTAGGCCTCGCCGAGGTCGTGACCGGTGAGCCAGAGCCGGCCGTCGGGGCCCCACGACCCCCCGGAGTTGCTCATCGGCTTGAACCGGTCGAGGATCGTCTTCGGAATCGTCCAGGACTCGACGACCTGGAACTTGTCGTCCATCTTGACGACCTGCGTGTTGTACGTCTCGCCGTACGGCTCGGTCTCGCCGTCCGGCACCTGGTCGTAGTTGGCGAAGCCCGCCCACCACGCACCGTCGTGCCGGTCGAGCCAGGTCAGCGAGCCACGGTAGATGCCGAAGCTGTACGTGTCGATGTGCCGCATCGTCTTGGTGTCGAACACCTCGATCGAGCTCTCCATGGGCGACTCGTCGTAGTTGGAGTGCACGGCGTACAGCTTGTCGCCGACCACGGCGCCGCTGTCCATGTGGATGAGCGGGCCGTCGGCGTTGGACGCGAACTGCAGCAGCGGCTGACCGGTCGACTTGTCGTGCTTGGTGATGCTGCGGTTGTCGACCACATAAAAATACTTCTTGTCGACGGCGACGGCCTGGTTCGCGTCGAAGGTGTCGTAGGACCTGGCGAGAGTGGCCGCGAACACCGGTGGCTCGGAGACGGCGGCGGCCGATCCCGCGGCGGAGCCGGCGCGCGTCGGCGCGGATGCCTGGGCGGGCACGAGGCCCGCGCTCAGGGCGAGTGCTCCGGCGGCGATCGACGCTGCCAGGCCGGTGGCGATCTTGGTTCGAGCGAGCATCATTTCCCCTATGAGGGATGTGGAAGTGAGGGATACTTCGGGCTGATCACACGACCGCGCCGATGACCGGCGCGGACGGCGCGTGACAGACGCCTTGATCAGTCCCTCAGGAACCTTCCCGGTCGCACCGTTCGGCTGTGCAAACTCGACTCGACGACTCAATGAATCGATCACGAAAGGATGCTGCGAGGCTGCGCCGCCATGAACGCGACCCTCGTCGGGCATGACTTCCGGGTCCGCTTGCTCCCGGCACGTCACGACCCGTTGGTGATCAGGAGAAGCGGAGGCCGGTGAGCTTCTCGGGATTGGTGATCAGATGGATGCTCTCGACGACACCGTCCACGAGGTTCAGGATCATCGCCGCGACGGGAGTGGGACCGGAACGCACGATGATTCCCGGTCCTCCGTTGAGCTGCACGATGCTCAGGCTCGGGTCCTCCGGCATCCGGCCGGCGAACATGACCAGGGCGCGGGAGACGAGATCCACTCCGCGGATGGCCTTGCGCGGCGCCGGGGCCAGCCCGCCTCCGTCGCTGATCAGCATGACCTCGGGCGCCAGAACCTCCATCAGAGCCTTGAGGTCACCGCCGGCGGCCGCGGCCAGGAAACTCTCGGTCGCCTTCTGCCGGATGGCCTGGTCGGTGTCATAACGAGGGCGTCGGGCCTCCACGTGCTCGCGGGCTCGCCGGGCGGTCTGGCGCACCGCCGTCTCGCTCCGGTCGACGATCTCGCCGATCTCCGCGTAGGAGTAACCGAAAGCCTCGCGGAGAACGAAGACCGCCCGCTCCAACGGTGAGAGCGCTTCGAGCACCAGCAGTATCGCCGTCGACACCGAATCGGCCATCGCGACGCTGTCGGCGATGTCGGGGCTGGTGAGTATGGGCTCCGGCAACCACGGCCCGACGTAGGACTCGCGGCGCGCCTGGGCGCTGCGCAGCCGGTCGATCGCCAGCCTGGTGGCAACCCGTACGAGATAGCCCTCGGGATTGACCACCTCCACGGGGTTCACACCGCTCCAGCGCAACCACGTCTCCTGGACGATGTCCTCGCTGTCGCCGGCCCGGCCCAGCACGCGGTAGGCCACCGCCTGCAGCAGGTCCCGATGCTGATCGAAGATCCGTGCACGGTCCAGCTCGTCCATCTTCACCACGTCACCGGTCGTCACACGGACATTTTCGTCCCGTCTTCACCCTTGACTGTAACGATCACGTGCGCCGGGTCAAGGGTCGGGCATCCGGCTGAGGACACCCACGACTGCGGGGCTGAATTGTTCGCATTCGTGTCGGCAGGGCTGGTGGACACCTAGGCGTGGTCCACGGAAGTCATGATCTGTGGGAAGCGCCGTCGATCTGGTCCGGCCGAGCGGCCGGAGACGGAGCCGCTGTTGGCGTCTCCGTTCGATGATTTCGAGGATGAGGGCTCCGCCGCGGAGCCCTCATCCTCGCCGTAGGTGCGGATGTCGTGCGGGTAGCTCCGTCGTCCACACCCGCCTCACGCCCTCACCGATCAGGGCAGAGAAATCTGCTTCTCGGGAGCCTTGCCGGCGGTGACGGGAACCTTGTGCTGCATGGAGGGCGCCTCGCCCTTGTTGCGCGCGTCCCAGGTGGGATAGCAGTCGTAGTAGCAGTAGTAGGGGTCGCAGTAGCGTAGGAAACAGATCCAGCCCCTGGCCGTCTGCGTACAGGCGGTCGCCGGCGCGGCCTGGGACGCCGCGGCCACGGACGATGCGGCCTGGGCGCTGGTCGCGGGGAGCGCGACCATCAGACCGGCACCGGCCAGGACGACACCGGCCAGGGCAGTGCCCGCCTTGCGAATAAGGGTGTGCATGATTCTCCTCGTTCATGTGGGAAACACGACGAAGATCACTGTAATCAAGAAGTTACAGGGAGTCACGGACCCGATCTTGCCGTGGTTCCCCGGCGGCATGACGGGTCCGTTCTCGCAGGACACCGCCTTGACAGGTGCGGGGTTGCGATCGCCTCGGCGGCATGGGTGACCGATGAGTCGTCCCCAAGAGCGAGACCGTACCGCCGGAGGTTCCCGAGCGGACGGGTTCGGCCTCCGTCAGGACCGTGCCTCGCCGGTGGCCGCCGTCACACGCCGGAAGGCGGCCACGTGGACGAGTTCAGCCTTCATCGCGGTTGACGGTCATGCGTTTTGCCACCGTCCGCGCCGATGACGCGTGCTGCGCCGAGGTAGGCGGCGAGCAGGCTCTCGGCGACCGCCGCCACCGTCTCGTCTCCGGGCAGGAAGTACGGGCTGTGCAGGCCCGACGCCGTGTCGGTGCCCACGAACAGCATCAGCGACGGCACGACCGACGCGAAATGGGCGAAGTCGTCGGCCCCGCAGGAGCGCAGCATGACGGGCATGTGGTGAGCGGTGTCGACGAGGATGTAGCCGGTCTCCTCCGCGAGGCGAGCGTCGTTGACGAGCACCGGCTCCCCGGGCATGATCCGCACATCCGCCTCGCAGCCGTGGACGCGGGCGACCCCCTCGACGACCGCGCGGAAGCGGTCGTGCAGCTGGTGGCGCCAGGGCTCCGACATCGTGCGGAGGGTGCCGCGGGCGACGGCGGTCTCCGGGATGGCGTTGGGCGCGGTGCCGGCCGACACGGTCCCGAAGGTGACCACGGTCGGCGTCATCGGGTCGGAGTCACGGCTGACGATCTGCTGAGCGGACACGACGATCTGGGAGAGCGCCAGGACCGGGTCGCGGGACAGGTGAGGGTAGGCAGCGTGCCCGGCCTGGCCTCGCACGGTGAGCGTGAACTCGTCGGAGGAGGCGTTGACCGCGCCGGGAGTGCAGGCCGTCTCGCCCGCGCTGAGCACCGGCTGGACGTGGGCCGCGACCATCGCGCCGACCTGGTGCCGGTGAAGCGCGCCGGACTCGACGATGTCATGGGCACCGGAAGGGTAGCTCTCCTCACGCGGTTGCAGCACCGCGACCATCGGAGCGGGCGCCCCCACGCGCTCGACCGCCCTGGCCAGCGCGACCAGCGCGGCGAGGTGGACGTCGTGGCCGCAGGCATGCATGGCGCCGTTGCCCGAGGCCCACGGAACACCCGTCTCCTCCACGATCGGCAGAGCGTCCAGCTCTCCACGCACTCCGACGGCCAGGCCCTCGCCCCCGATGCGCACGAGCGCGCCGGTCCCGGCCACCCGCTCCATCACGGTGCCGTCGGGCAACGCGTCCAGCACACGTTTGAGCGTCGGCTCCTCCCTGCCGGACACATATGGCTCCGCGTGCAACTCTCGTCGCAGCGCGTAGGCGGCGGGAAGCTTGGCGTGAAGTGCGGCACGGAGCCGCTCATGGATCTCTGTCATGCATCTTCTCCGAGGCCGTAGACGCGGCGGGCGTTCCGCTCGCCGATCATCGTGGCTACCCGAACCGCCTGGTCCTCACTCCACTCGCCTTCGGCGACGAAGCCAGAAAGGACGCCGGTCATCGCGCGGCGCCAGAGCAGGGCGCCCAGATGGTGCAGCTCGGCGGGGCCCCAGGCGTCCGAGGAGAAGAGGATCTTGGCGAACGGTGCCAGCTCCAGGCTCTCGGCCACGACGGCCACGCTACGCGCCCCCGTGTAGCTCACGCCCAGCCCGACGTCGAAGTAGACGTGCGGATAGACCTGCGCGAGGTAGCCGGCATGGCGGTGGAACGGGTAACAGTGCAGCAGGAGCAGCGGAACGTGCCGGGGTTCGGCGAGCTCGATGAGGCCGCGCAGCAGCAGCGGGTCGGAGCGGCGGAGGTCGATGTCGGGGTCGCCGTACCCGATGTGGAACTGCAGCGGCAGGCCACGCTCGATGCCCGTCCAGATCAGGTGGCGCAGGAGCACCGGGTCGTCGAGGCGGGCCGGTCCGGACCGATCGGATGCCCGCAGCCAGCGGCCGGCCGCCTCCGTCACCTCGGCGGCAGTGGGCGGGCCGGGGTCGAAGTCGAGCCCGTGGCGGTAGGCGACGATGGTCTTCAGCCCACGTGCCGTACGGCTGCGCTCCCAGAGGACCGCCTCGAAACGGGCGGCGAACCCAGCGGCGTCGGTCCCCTCCGCGGCGACCCGCTCCGCGATCGCCTCCAACCGGACGATCTCGCCGGCGGGCTTGCCGGTGACGGCGGCCATCTGGTCCGGACCGAGGATCTCGTCCCCGCGGTAGCCGGTCTCCACCAGGAAGTGGCCGATCCCGCTCGCGGCGAGCAGGCGCCTGTTGACCTCCTCGGTCCCGAGCTCGACACGGCGGGCGAGGTAGGTCTCGGGATCCGGATGCGGGTCCAGGCCGAGGACGGGCGCGCAGTGCCGCAGGATGGCAAAACCGACCTGGGAGTCGAACTGGGTCATCCAGGCGGGCACCGGCCGGTCGGACTCGGTGATCAGCTCCTCGAACTGCCGCCGAGACACCTCGCCGGCCAGGACGCCGTGGACGTGATGATCCACCAGCGGGATCTCCTCGATCACCCGTCCCAGCGACTCCCCCGTCATGGGCTCGACCCGCCTCACGGACTCAACCTCCCGTGGAGCCCCGCCCGCTCCACGGATTCGACCTGCACCAAGGGCTCGGGGGATTCAGTGAACATCGGCGATCCTCCGGCAACGCTCCGTGTCTTCCGGTGAGGCTGGTTCGGCCCACTTGACGTGCGACATAGGAGGTGGCTGCGGTCAGGCGCCCGCCGAGCCCGCGGGCCGGCTCCGGCCCAAGTGCGCCGATCAATGCCGTCTGCTTGGACAACGTTGAAAACGCGAAGGTCGGGCGCCCTATTCCAGCGGTGGGCCCGGCCCCGATTCCGGGCCCACCGGGCTGGAGCCTCGCGTCAGGCGGCCCTTCGGCTGAGGAACACCTTCTTCAGCACGCCCCAGAACACCTCGGCCGGCCGCTGCTGCTCTCCGTGCAGGGAGGTGAGAGCGACGAGTGTCCCGGTGACGCCGGGAATCACCCACTGCATGACGCTCAGCTGCCGCTGTGCCATCGCGACGTCGCGGGGGGTGTCCTCGTCGGGCTTCACTCCGTCCTCCGAGGGCACGTCGCCCGCCTTTTCGATCTTGGCGCCGAGTACTCTGCTGTAGGCTGTCGCGGCCAATGCCGCGCCGGTCAACCCGGCTTTGAGCGCGGTGTTCGCGCCCACGCCCTGCTGGATGGCCACACGTCCCTTGTTGGCCATCAGCAGGCCGGCCGCGCCGACGAGATGCATGGCGATGCCCGCGAAGTTGACCGGTGTCCACCGGTTCCATCCGGCGTTCACCATCCGCGTGCGCTCGCGCTTGTCGTCGATCACGGAGGCGGCACCGTTCAGGCCGACGGCGCCCATCAGCGAGCCACCGAACCATACGGCCAGCCCGACGTCGTGCATGGTCCGCACGACAGTATTGCGCTTCATGTGCTTCCCCTTGTTACCCCGTTGTACCTCTGAAGAACTACATGATTTGGACGGCGATATCGCCCCGTTGCCGCCACGATGGATAGTTGACTACCCCATCGCCCCAGGTAACACGCTCTTGCCTTGTTCTCCAAGACAAGATTGGGGTGGTAAGTGACTAAAGCCTGGATTACGCGCCGTGACCTGATCATCCGTTCCGGCCACCGGAGTGACGTGATTGTCCGGTGTCACGCGCCGATCGGATTCTCGGCCTCCTGGGACGCGGCGCCCGGCGCGCGCCGGGTACGGGCGTTGTACAGGAGGGTGATGACGACGATGACGAGGGGGAAGGCGACGGCGACAAGAAGGCCCGCGCGCAGGCCGGAGCCGCCGTCGTCGGGAAGCAGATCCGCGAGGCCGCTCAGCAGCGCGTTACCGGTGGTGGAGGCGTCGGCGACGGCTCCGGCGATCCAGGGGCCGACGGCGCCGCCCGCGTCGCCGAAGACCGCCAGGACACCGAACATGGCAGCGCCGCCGAGGGGGAAGCGGCCGGCGGCGAGGCTGAAGGTTCCGGGCCACAGGAGGCTGACGGCCAGGCCGCACACCGCGCAGCCGATGAGGCTGACCACCGGGTTGGTCGACAGGCAGGCGACGAGATAGCAGACGGTCGCCAGGGCGCCGCAGGAGGCCATGGCGGGCACCAGCGGGATCCTCTCTCCCCACAGGCCGTAAATAATGCGGCCGATACCCATCAGCACGGCGAACAGGCACGGGCCCGCCAGGTCTCCCCAGACCTTCGAGACGCCCAGGCCCTCCTCGGCGAAGAGGGACGACCACTGCGACATGGTCAGCTCGGCCGCGCCCGCGCAGAGCATCAGCGTCATGGCCGCGACGAAGGCGGGGACGCTGAAAAGCTTTCTCAGCGAGGTGCGGTGCTCGTCGGGGACGGTGGCGGGCAGCGGCACCTTCAGGAAGGCCACCAGGTTGATCAGGGGGACGATCGCCCAGGCCAGGGGCAGGATCTGCCAGGCGTCCTGGCCGATCTGAGCGAGCAGCAGCGTGCTTCCCGCCACCACCGCGACCTGACCCCAGCAGTAGAAGGAGTGCAGCAGGCTCATGGCCGCGGCCTTGCCCTCCTGCGGGCTGGGCAGAGCGTCCACGACGGGACTGACGAGCACCTCCAGCAGGCCGCCGCCGACGGCGTAGACGATGATCGCGACGCACAGTCCCAGGTACGGGGAGGGCGAGACCGCCGGGGCCACCGCCAGCAGCGCCAGCCCCGCCACCGACAGGATGTGGGCCACCACCAGCGGGACGCGGTAACCGAGCCGGTCCACGAACCTCACCGCCACGATGTCCGTGATCAGCTGGGTGGCGAAGTTCAGCAGCACCAGACGCCCGAGCATCTCCAGCGGCAGGTCGTAGCGGGTCTGGAAGACGATGAACAGCAACGGGGCCAGGTTGTTGACGATGGCCTGGGTGACGTAACCGGTGTAACAGGCGCGGCGGGTGTGGTCGAAGGTCATCGTCATGAGGGAATGCGCGTCTCTTCCTGGCGGGGGCTGGCCGTCTCGCACCCTATGTGGCGAGACGACCAGGCATCACACCCGCCCTCCGGCTCCGGGGCGGCGGCCCCGAAACGGAGGTCAGCGCCTGCGCTTCTTGCCGTGCCCGCTGGGACGGCCGCGCGCGCCGGGGGCCTGACCTCGCACCAGTCGCAGCGGACGACCGAGGTTCCGCATCTGCTCGGCCACGAGGGTACGGAACTCCTCGACGGCCACTCTGTCGGGGTGCCCCGAGTTCTGCACCCCGGCGGCGATCTCCGATGCCTGGCCGGGAGGCAGGGCGGCGAGCTGCTCCCGTACGGCTTCCGGCCCGCCCAGCTCCAGGAGCGTGAGCAGTCCTTCGGTGATCAGGAACAGGTGCTCGCGGTCGGTGAGGTCTTCTGGCCGAAGGATCCCCTCGTCGACGAGGGTCATCACGGCCAGGGGCCCCAGCTTCGCGTCGCCGCGGAGCCCGCTGAGGATCGACCGGCCACCGGGAAGCGTCTCGACGAGGATTTTCAGCATGGCCGCCGACCGGATGCGGAACGGGCATTCGCGTACGGCCTCCAGCAGCGGCTCGACGTCCCCGCCGTGCGCCGCCAGCCAGCCCTCGACCTCCTCCTTCGCCGTCTCCAGCGTGTAGTGCTGGGCGACCACGCCGAGCATCTCGGCCGGTGCCTCGTCCGCCAGCTCTCCGACCAGGGGGACGTCACGGCCCCCGGCGAGCATGCGCTCGCGCACGGCCCGGACGCCCAGGGGCGTCAGCCGTACCAGCGGGCCGGGCTCGGCGAGCCGGGTGAGGAGCCGCGCGCACACCTCCGCCGGCAGCGGGCGCTCCTCGCCGTACTCCGCCTCGAAGTCGTCGCCGAGGTCGGCGGAGAACATCTCGTCCGCCATGCCGTGGC
The DNA here is from genome assembly GCF_900188345.1 of Streptosporangium subroseum. Lineage (GTDB taxonomy): Bacteria > Actinomycetota > Actinomycetes > Streptosporangiales > Streptosporangiaceae > Streptosporangium > Streptosporangium subroseum. Next base: position 12,233 of record NZ_FZOD01000061.1, read on the forward strand.
TCAACTCCACGGCGCCCAGCCCGGCCAGCGCCTCAAGGGCCCGGAGCAGGTCTCTATCGACCCCCGGCCGGAGCGACTCCGTCGAGGGGTCCTCCTCGTCATCGAGCCAGAGGTATTCCTGACATGCCAGCCACACGGTCTCCTGAAGCCGCACCACCGGCGTCGGGTGCGGAATGCTGTAGATCGTGTTCAGCACGTCGGGCAGGATCTCGTCGAACGTCAGGGTCATCGGCGAGGATCTGCCCCAGAAGACGTCCGGCGCGCACACGGCCCCGCCGAGGTCGAAGAACGTCTCGAACGCCCGCCGCCACAGCGCCTCCGGGTCACGGAGCAGCGGCGCGGCCTTGGCCACCCGCAGCACCCGCCCCTTGCTCACCCGCACCAGGCGGGCCTTCTTCGCCCAGGCGAACAGCAGGTCGAGCAGGGGCATCTCCGTCGAGCCGCGCGCCTTGGAGGCCTGCTCGCCGATGCCCAGCAGTTTCGCCAGCTCGCGGGCGTCGACCGGCCGGAGGTCGCCGGTGGCCGTCAGCTCCCGGCCGTCGGCGCCCACCCAGTCCGTGAGGGCGGCCAGCCGGCGGACGGTCTCACTGTCCGCGGCGGCCGCTGCGAGCTCCTCTCGGGGCGGTAGGCCGACGGGAAGCTGCGCGTATGCCCGCGCCTGATCGAGTGGCGCCCTTGTGAGGCTCACCTCGATCAGGCGGTCGAGCAACTCGCCGTCGTACCGGGCTCGTCCGGCGTCGATGTCGCGCTGGAACCTCTCCAGGGCCTCGCCGTCGCTGAGATCGACCCCGTTGTCCAGCGCGGCGAGCGTCCAGAACTTCCCGACTCCCTGCTGGAGCGGGTCGGCCAGCGCGGCCGGGTAATCCGCGGCCGCTTCGGCGACGGCCTTCTCAAGAGTGGCGATCGAAGCGCCTCGCGGGTCGCGCAGCCCGGAGGCGGCGAGATAGCGCAGGAGCGTCAGCAGACTCTCCGGGGCGGCGTTCAGAGTGTCGGAGTCGGCCACCACGAGCTGGGGAATCCACTCCAGCAGCAGTCGCCGCACCTCGACGGGGGTCCAGTAACCGAGGCGCCCGTCCGAGCTGAGGTGCCGTGAGTCCAGGGCGGCCGAGATCATCCCCTCGTCGGCCCGCACGCCGTGATCCGCGGCCCAGTTCTTGCAGCGGCGGAGCAACAGCTCCTTCGCTGATTCGTACTCCTCGGGTTCCTCGACCTCGAAATGGGTTCGCACGCCGTCCGTGATCCTTTCAGCACGCCGCGATCCGGTGAGAGCGGTACGGAACCATCTGATGATCCGGTACCTGTAACCACCCTACGACCCCCGGTCACCGCCGTCAGGAAACTCGCGCCACGGCGATGTCCCGCATTCGCCTCCGGAGAGAACGCACCCATCGAACGTCCGGATCCGACGCCGTCTCCGGGTGATCACGTGGAAGGCCCTCGGTGCGACCTTCTCCGGATCCGTGTACGACGGGTGCGGCGGATACGGCCTCCTCCACGGCCACCCGTCAGCTCGTTCGAGGGCCGGGCGCCTACTTGAGCTGCAGGACCGGGGCGACGGCGGGATGGCGGTGCGAGACGGGCAGGCCGAGAGTGAACCAGACGACCTTGCCCCCGGAGGAGGGGCGGGTGACGCCCCAGTCTCCGGCCAGGGAGTCGACGATCTGGAGGCCCCGGCCGCCGGTGGCGTCCATGTCACGCTCGCAGATCCGGGGCGCGCCCGCTCCGGGGTCGAAGAGCTCGCCGTACACAAAGCTCTCACCGCCGCAGATCCTGAGCGCGCACGCGGCACCACCGTGCCTGACGGCGTTGGTGACCAGCTCGCTGATGATCAGTACGCAATCGTCGACGAGGTCGTCGGCGCCCCACAGGGAGAGTTCGCGGCGGACCATCGAGCGGGCTTCGCGCACACTCGCGGGAGCCGCAGGCAGCAGGCGCTCGGCCTCGTACTCGGGAGCGGCGTCGGCGGACACCGCGGATGAGTTGTGATGGCGAGACACTGCGCCTCCTTTCAATGGGAGCGCTCCCACCACCAAATGTAGAACATTGACCCCAGCCGTGTGAATTGATTGCCAAATATTTGTTTCCACCAAATGTCGCAAAGGTGAGGGGAGGTCATGTCACCAGGTGAAACTTCGACCTCCCTGGAGATCACCTTCGAGAAGACCCCGCGCGCGGTCAGCGGAGCTGGGGCAGCACCTTCGCGCCGAACGCGTCGATGTAGGCGCTCTGCTCCTGGCCGACGTGGTGCAGGTAGATCTCCTCGAAACCCAGCTCCGCGTACTCGTTGAGCCGGGCCGCGTGCCAGCCCAGGTCCGAGGAGACGTTGACCACCTCGGCGACCTGGGACGGCGAGACGCCGGCGGAGGTCACGTCGAAGAGCTCGGCGGTTTCGAGGTCCCAGCTCACCGGTGGGGAGAAGACGTTGCTCCGCCACTGGTCGTGGGCGATCGCCATGGCCTCCTCGTCGTTCTCGGCCCAGCTGAGATGGACCTGAAGGGCCGCCTTACCCTTCCCGCCCGCGTCCCGATAGGCCCCGACGACCTCGCGCAGTTTCTCCAGGGACCCGTTCACCGTGATCAGGCCGTCGGCCCACTCCGCGCACCACCGCGCCGTCTCGACGCTCACCGCCGCGCCGACCAGCTTGGGCGGGACGTCCGGACGGGTCCACAGGCGGGCACGGTCCACGGTCACCAGGCCGTCGTGGCTGACCTCCTCCCCCGCCAGCATCGCCCGGATGACGCCGACGCACTCCCGCAGGCGCGCCATGCGGAGTTCCTTACGCGGCCAGCGATCGCCGGTGATGTGCTCGTTGCTCGCCTCGCCCGATCCGAGTGCGGCCCAGAAGCGTCCGGGGAACATCGCCCCGAGGGTGCCGATCGCCTGGGCGATGATCGCGGGGTGGTAGCGCTGGCCGGGGGCGTTGACCACGCCGAACGGAAGCTCCGTGGCCTGCAGGGCCGCGCCCAGCCAGGACCAGGCGAAGCCGGACTGCCCCTGTCTCTCGCTCCACGGGGAGAAGTGGTCCGACGACATCGCCGCCCCGAACCCCGCCTGCTCGGCCCGCGTCACCGCCTTCAGCAGCTCTGCCGGATGAATCTGCTCGTGTGAGGAGTGAAACCCATAAGTCGTCATCGTCTCCGGCTGCCCGAGATGCGGGCCCGTACTCCGGTTTTCACGCCGGAGGTGGGACCCGCGCGAACGTTCTCCGAGGCGCGTCCTCGTTTCGAGAAGGCTCCCCGACACCGGAGACGAGCGCCCCCAAGGAGGTGAGTCCACCTCCCCTTCGACGCCGACGACTTCGCGCGGACGGTACGGCTTCCGCCCGGCGCACGCCGCATCGACGGCGTGCGCCGGGCCCGGGTGTTATCAGAAGGCCGAGGTGTAGGTGGTCATCGAGCGGTGGCTCACCCGGGTGACGGCGCTGTAGCAGGCGACGTTGCGGACGAACACGGTGGTTCCGCTCAGGGTCCACAGGGTCTGCAGGTTGCAGAACTCGGGACCGGGTCCGAACGCGGTCGCCTGGACGTGGGTGGGCGTGGCGGCGACCTGTGGAAAGAGCACCATGCGCAGGCCGACTCCGGAGTTCTGGACGGTGTTGACGCCCAGCTGGGAGTTGTAGTTGATGCCGACGGGCGTCGGCGCGTACGGGCCGGGTGCGCTGGAGAGGTCGAAGGTGTAGGCGAAGTTCTTCGGCGGGATCGCCGCCCCGGTGATCGCCCGCTCACGCTGGTAGGTCAGCGTCCAGCCGGTGTTGAGCGGCACGTTCGTCGCGTTGAAGCAGCGCACCTGGATCGTCTGGCCGCTCGTTGTCGGGGTCCATCCGGCGACCTTGCAGCGGGCGGGCTGCGTAGGGTTGACCGCGGTCACCTGGATGTTGCCCGCGGCCGCCGGCGAGCCCAGGCCCGGCAGGGAGACCGTCCAGCTTCCGCCGCCTCCGACGACGCTGTTCGGAGCGGCGACCGAGTTGAACTGGCTGGTGATGAAGGCCCCGTTGTAGTGGACGTAGCCGAACCCCTGCGCCACGGGCAGGGTGCCCGTGCTCGTCTCGAAGACGACGGTGTACTGGGCGAACACGGGAGCCCCGCCGTACCGGTAGCACTGCACGGCCACGACGAGGTCGGGCCCCGACGGCCCCCAGTTCTGGGCCTGGCACCAGTAGGCCTCCTGGGCGACCGCCGTGACGTGCACGACGCCACCGGTCGTCGCGATCTGCGGGAACCTCACGAACGACTGGCCCACGGCGCCGGGCGTGACGGAGACGTTGAACCCGACGGACCAGCTGCCCGCCTGGTGGGCGGGGCTGGGAATGCCCGAGTAGGCGTTGACGTAGGCGAATCCCCAGCGGTCCGGTACGGCGGCCTGCGCGCTCGCGGCCGTGGCGGCGAGGCCCGACACGAGCAGAAGGGTGACGCAGAGGATCCGTAAAATTACCTTTCGTAACTGACGCATGTCGCTCTCCGTCGAATCGAGGGGATGGGCAGCCAGATACGACAGCGGAGCCGTACGGCAGGGCCGTAGCGGGTGGGCGGGATATCTGGCTCACAATTTCGTTCCTGCTCTTGATAACCCGCCCGCCGACCTCTGAGAAGACCCAATCTCACAAGGAGATCTGACTGTCCCAAACACATTGGGTCAGCGTTCTGACCAGACATGACGTCACGAAATATCTATGCTTACCGGGTGAAAACGCACAGGCCCATCAACCAAGATCCACGAAAAGGGGTGAGAACGTGCCGACGATGAACGCGAACGTCCCACGTGTCATGTGGCAATTACTGGAGCCCCTACACGCCGTCACCTATTTCGCCCCGGAGGCGCGGGCGGCAGCGGACGCGATCGGCATGCGCGGATTCTGGATGGGCTATTTCGCGATGAGGGCGGCCCCGCTCGGGCCGGTGGGCCCGGACGTCGTCACCGCCGCCTTCCACGGCTTCCATCCGGCACGGGTGCACCGGGCGCTTCCCGACGCCTGGACGTTCGCGGCCCCCTCCTCCGTGCTGCGAGCCCGGCTCGACGGGGCGGGAGCCGCCCTGGAGCGCCTGCTCACGGACACGACGCTCGACTCCGATGATCTGCGCGCGGCCGCCGCGCTCGCCTGGAAGGCCGCCGAGCACGCCGACACCGCGGGCCGGGTGCTCGGCGCGGCGAACCAGGCCCTTCCCGCGCCGGTCGAGCCGCACCTGCGGCTGTGGCAGGCCGCGACCACGCTGCGCGAACACCGGGGAGACGGGCACGTGGCCGCCCTCGTGGCTCACGGCGTGTCTCCGGTCCAGGCGCATCTGCTCAAGGCAGCGGCCGACGAGACCGACCTGGAGCTCCTGCGTCAGGGGCGGAAGTGGGATGACGCCGACTGGATCTCCGGCGCCGAGGCCCTGCGCGAGCGGGGGTGGCTCGACGGCTCCGACCGCCTGACCGCCGTGGGAGTGCGAGAGCGGAACCGGATCGAGCAGCTGACCGACGAGGCGGCGGCCGGTCCCTGGCGGGCCCTCGGGGACGAGCTCACCACCACGCTTGCCCGGCTGCTCCGCCCCCTGGCCGGCACGATCGTCGAGTCGGGCACGTTCCCGGTCGCGAGCCCGATCGGCCTGCGGTGGCCACCCTCGGGCGAGGACAACCTGGAGCCCTCACTCTCGGCCGCCTCCGCGCGTCACCGGAGCGGCTGACCCCGGAGACCCGCGACCGGCCACGCACCTCGCGAGGCCGGCCGTGCGCGTCACGAGACCGGCTGATCCCAGGGCACGCAGAACCTGCCGGTTCCGAAGACCGCGGGACGCACCGCCGTACGCGTCACGAGACCGGCCGGCCCCGGACCTTCCGGGGCCGACCGGCCTCACGTGTCGCGAAACCGGTCGGTCCCGCGCGTCAGACGCTCAGCTGAACGGGAGCCTTATCAGCGACTGGTTGCCGATGCCCAGGGTGGTGGTGCCGTTGCCGATGGCGTTCCAGACCTCCACCTTCACCTGACCGCCCGACAGGTTGCCGAGCGTTCCCGACGAGGACTGCAGGCCGGCGGCCTGGGTGTAGTGCTCCCAGCCCGGCACCGGGTCGGTGGCGAAGTAGTTGTAGGTCTCCACCCTGTCCCAGCTGCCGTTTCCGGTCAGGTCGTAGGAGACCCGGATCTGGCTGCCGTTGGCGACCGTGGCGCCCGCGTCCAGGAAGAGGTCGAAGGTGGCGGAGCCGCCGTTGTGGGTGGCGGTGAGGCCGGTGGCGACGAACACCTGTGGGTTGACGGGTGTGCCGTTGGAGTTGCCGGTGGCGGCGGCCAGCGTGAGGTTGCCCGCCGTACCGGAGGTGCCCGGCAGCGCCCCGCCCGTCTGCAGGTAGCGGGTCGCGGTGAAGGTGCCCGTGGGCGGCGTGGGGGTCGGAGTCGGGGTCGGGGTGGGGTTGCCGGTCGGAGGAGTGCCGCCGCCCGCGTTGCCGCCGCTCCAGTTCTGGGCGCCGGAGGCGACCGTCTTGCCCGCCGGCACGTTGAGGACGGTGCCGTTGGAGAAGGTCACCGTGATCGCGCTGCCGGAGATATTGGACGCGACGTAGGTGCGGGCTCCGTTCTTGCTGAACACCTTGGTCAGCGGGTGGTTGGCGGTGATGGAGCTGTCCACGTTGCCCAGCGCGGCCAGGTTGCGGATCCAGTGGAAGGTGTGCGCCCTGCTCTCCCCCTCCTCGGGGGTGTAGCCGGGGTTGGCACGGAGGTTCGACAGGGCGGTGTCGCCGTTGCCCAGCGCGAGGAACTCCCAGATGACGTCCTGCCACACGGTCGGTGGGCCGCCGTTGTTGGTCACCAGCTCGTTGTAGTTGGTAGTGATGTAGCCGGGGTTGTCACCCAGGTAGAAGTGGCCGCCGGTGATCGGAAGCATGTTGATGCCCTGGATCATCTCCGGCTCACCGCTGAACCAGGTGGCGTAGGCGCCGCCCGAGCCCCAGACCATGCCGACCGTGCTGTGGCCGAACGTCGTGGGGAAGTTCTGGTTGCGCGTGTCGAACCAGTACTCCTGGATCGCCGCCGCCTGGGTCGTGTAGATGTAGATGCCCGCGTCGCGGACCGCCGTGTTTCCGGTGGCCTGTCCCCACTGGATCAGGGCGTTGGCGAAGTTCATGCCCTCCGACGAGGACTCCTGGTTGTTGCCGGAGCCGAACGCCCCGTGTCCCGAGGCCCAGTCGTGGCCGGCGTAGATGTCGAAGTCACGCAGGTAGGGGAACCGGGTGTCGGCGCGGTCGTAGTTGTTGGCGTCGCGGATCAGCAGGTCGACCATGCCGCCGTACTGGCTGCTCTTGGCCCAGTTCGGGTCGAACTTGGCGAGGGTCGCGGCGGCCGCGACGTAGTAGCCGTAGTGGAAGTGGTGGTCGTTGAGCTCCAGGTCGGAGCCGTAGGAGGCCGGGTAGCCGATGAGGGTGCCCCACGTGGGGTTGAGGTAGAAGACCCGGCTGGTCTTGCCCGGCGAGGCGGTGAACCAGTCGTTGAGACGGGTACGGATGGCGTTGAGCGCCGAGGTGCGTACGGAGGTCAGGTTGAGCTGGTCGGCGATCTCCGCGATGCGGGCGGCGCGTCCCAGGCCCTTGCCGGTCCAGTAGGTGTCGTCGCCGCGGATGTCCGCCGGGTTGGCCAGCTCCGCGTTGAGCTGGTTGGTGATGGTGGTGAGGTCGGCGCCGCTGCTGTCACCGACGGCGGGCACCTCCGGCAGCACGCCGGTGTATTTCATCGTCGTCCTGAACTGGGTGCCCGTGACGATCTTCATCTGGCCGCGCGCCGAGGTGTAGGTCTGCGCGAGCGGCGTCGAGCCGGTCAGGTAGTTCCACTGGTGCGGGTAGAGCGCGATGACCGTGCCCGTCGCCGTGCCCTGCCTGGCCGTGGTGGTGAAGGCGTACGTCGTGGTGAGCGTGCTCGCCGACTGGCTGTAGACGTAGGAGACGCGGGTGCCGGTGACGTGCGCGTGGGCGTACTGGCCGTAGGTGGCGGCCAGGGCGGCGCGGTCGCCGCCCGCGGGCAGCACCGCCACCGAGAAGAAGCCCTGGCCGGCCAGGGCCGAGCTGATCGTCGTCCCGCTGACCGTCCAGGTCGCGCCCGTCGGGGCGTAGGCGACGTAGTCGTGCCCGTTGGCGGTGAAGCCGATGGTGGCTCCGCTGTTGGACCAGACCGCCGGGGTGCCGGAGGTGGTGATCTGCGCGTCTCCGCCGGTGACCTGGAAGTAGCTGAACGGCAGGCCGTGGCCGATGGTGGCCTTCATGGTCCGGCCGCCGCCGCTCCAGTACGGCGTGACGGTCCAGTCGCTCCAGCCGTCGACCTTGACGTCGGGTGAGTTCAGCCCGGCGACGCCGACCCGGATGTCCTGGACGTAGGGGTAGTGGTACTCGCTCACCCCGGTCGCCGTGCCGCTGATCGCCGCGGTGGTGTTGTAGGAGAAGCCGAGACCGTTGCCGAAGGTGTCGTAGGAGATCGGGTGGGCGTAGAGCGGCTCACCGTACGCGCAGTCGGTCTTCTTGAAGAGGATCGACGACCACCAGTCGTTGGTCGGCACGGCGCCGGCCGGCGCGTTGGCGGTCACCCACTGGCGGGGGTTGGTGGAGACGGAGCCGCAGCCGCTCGGCAGCGAACGGCCCGCGGGCAGGGTGTCGGCGTAGCTGCCGGCTCCGAGCGTGGCCGCCTCGGCGGAGCGGGCGACGCCGAAGCCGAACAGGGCGGCCACCATCGCGATGACCACTCCGGCGGCGAGGCCGCGCCGGTGGTTCCGGGAGCGGCGGATGAATCGTCCTTCACGGGGGTACGCGCTGTCCGGACCCGTGGTCCGGATCGAGGGATCCATTGGGGGGTGCCTCCGGGGAGAGGAATCGGGATCTTCGGCGAACCAATCTGAGAGAGCGCTCTCTGACCGAGAAAGTAATGGCCCATTCGGCGGGCGTCAATGTTTCATATTGGTAACGAATAAGTAAACCCCAGAGATGCAGGCAGGAGTGCATTTCCATGCAGAACAGGGGTTTATGACACGCGATGAGCGCGGCCGGCATCCGCCGCCATCACACCATGACCCTGGCTAATCAGCGCGCGATAGCCGTACCCTGATCTGAGAGCGCTCTCTCAACCGACGGCATCCATCGCCGATCGGCCCTTGCAGGACGCCCGCGCCCGGAGGCGCCCCGCCCCCTGTTTCCGACATATCCCGTCACGCCCATGCGAGACCATCGGCTCCGGCCAGACCTCCCCCAAGGCCCGACCGGAGCTTTTTCCGCCCCATCTTCCAACGGCCGGGCAATAATCACTTAAAGCAATGATTTACTGACTCACAGTCATGGTCATGGGAGGGGTTGGCGATTGAAGCGTCTGCGATACCGCTTTGACAACCTCATCGCCCGGGGAGCCGTGGCGATGACCGGCCTGCTCTGCCTCGTGGCGCTGACCATGGCGACGATCGGTGCGACGGCCCTCCTCACCCTCTCCTCACGGGCCATGGATCTGCCGTCCGCCCTGTGGTCGGGCCTGATGCGCACGATGGCACCCTCCATGGTGACCAACGACAACGGCTCCCCGGTGTTCCTCGCAAGCATGCTGCTCCTCGCCCTGGCCGGAGTCGTGATCTTCAGCACGCTCATCGGGCTGATCCAGACAGGGCTCGACCTCAAGCTCGCAACCTTGCGAAAGGGCCGGTCTCGGGTGATCGAGCATGGTCACACCGTGATGCTCGGCTGGTCCGAGCAGGTGTTCCTGACCCTGGCGGAGCTCGCCGCCGCCAACGTCAGCCGGGGCAGGACCTGCGTGGCGATCCTCGCCGAGCAGGACAGGGTGGCCATGGAGGAGGCGATCAGGGACAGGCTCGACCTGCCCCGGCATCTGCGCGTCGTGTGCCGCACCGGAAACCCCACCGATCCGATAGACGTGCCCATCGTCAGTCCGGAGCGGGCGAAGGCCGTCATCGTGCTCGGCGCCGAGGACGACTCCGACGCCAGGACGATCAAAAGCCTCCTGGCCCTCGACGCCGCGGGGGTGCGCCCGGAGGTTCAGGTGGTGGCCGGCATCCGCGATCCGCACAATCTCGCCCCGGCTCGCCTCGCGGGCGGGAGCGGCGCGCAGGTCGTCGACATCGACGAGATCGCCGCACGGATCATGGTCCAGACCTGCCTGCACACCGGTCTGTCAGCGGTCTACGACGACCTTCTCAGCTTCGACGGCGACGAGATCTACATCGGCCCGTCGCGGGAGTTGACCGGCGAAAGGTTCGGCGCCGCCCTGCCGGCCCTGGAGAACTGTTCCCTCATCGGTCTGGTGCGAGAGGGGAAAGTTCTCCTGAATCCCCCGCATGAGACCCGGATCGGCGCGGACGACCTGCTCATCGTGATCGCGGACGACGACGGCACAGAACCGATCCGCTCGACCGCCGAGGTGGACCTCGAGGCGATCCGCACCGCGGTCGAGCGCGGTCCCGTGGCCCGCCGCGTCATCGTTCTCGACTGGAACAACCGCGGTGCCGCGATCGTCGCGGAGTTCGACCGTTACATGTCACCGGGCTCGCAGTTGACGGTCGTGGCCGACGACCCCCGGATGACATCCGAGATGAGCGCCCTGTCGGCCCGGACGAACAATCTGACCCTCCGCCACGAGACCGGAGACGTCACGCTGCGCTGCACCCTCGAATCGCTGGACCTCGGATCCTACGACCACGTTCTGATCCTGGCCGATGACCGACTCGGTGCCCAGGTCGCGGATTCACGCACGTTCCTCACCCTCCTGCATGTCAGGGACATGAGCAGGAGGCACGGATGGCAGCACACCCTGGTGACGGAGATCGTCAGAGATTGCGACAGGCGTCTCGTGGAGGTCACCGAGGTGGACGACTTCATCGTCAGCTCCAAAATCACCAGCCTTTTGATGATCCAGATTGCCGAGAACCCGCAGCGCTGCCAGCTGTTCGCCGACCTGTTCGACGCCGGGGGACAGGAGATCTACATCAAGCCCGCCGCGGACTACGTGCGGTTGTCCGCCCCGGTCCGCTACGCGACCGTGGTGGCGGCCGCACGAGCGTACGGCGAGGTCGCGATCGGCTACCGCAGCGGCCGTACGGCGGGCGAGACCGGCATCGTCCTGAACCCGCCGAAGAGTGAGTGCCTCACCTTCCGGGCCGGCGACATGGTGATCGTGCTGGCCGACGGCTGACCTCCGGCGCCTGCCGTCGCAGGAACATCCCGGAGCGCAGGCCGACTCGCCGCGGGAAGGTGACCGGTCTCGGAGAACCAAGGGAGATCCTCCGCCGCGGTCCCGAACTCCGAGCGCACCAACCTCGAACCCCGCACACGCCGACCGCGGACACCCGTCTCGCTCGCAGCGGACAATTCTGACCCAATGTCCGATTTAAAGGTTTGGGCGAGTTTCGACAGCCTCGGCTCCAGGAAGGTTAGGAAAATGGCTCTTGGGCCACAAACAGCAGGTGGGGGGCATCATCAACCTCCCGCAGACTCCCCTTGAACTGTTTTCTCGACTCTTGCGAGGAGGGGTAATGACTGCGAGTGAGACGACCACCAGCAGGCGGGGCACCCGTACGCCGCCGAAGTCCACCATGCCCGCTGACCGGAAGGCCGGAAAGGAGCAGCCGTCGCCACCGACGGCGAGGGCAGCGGCCACGCGCAAGCCCGCGGGCCAGAAGGCGAAGGTGACCACCACGCCGAAGCCCGCAGGCCAGAAGGCGAGGGCAGCCACCGCGTCAAAGCCGGCGTCGCCGAGAGCGAAGGCAACCGCCGCGGCGAAGCCCGCGTCGCCGAGGACGAAGACAACCGTCGCGGCGAAGCCCGCGGGCCAGAAAGCCAAGGCGACCACCACGCCGAAGCCCGCGAGCCAGAAGGCGAAGACGGTCGCCGCGTCGAAGCCCACGGGCCAGAAAGCCAAGGCGTCCGCGGCGGCGAAGACCACATCACCGAGAGCGAAGGCGACCGCCACGCCGAAGCCCACGGGCCAGAAGGCGAGGGCAGCCACCACGTCAAAGCCGGCGTCGCCGAGAGCGAAGGCGACCGCCACGCCGAAGGCCGCAGGCCAGAGGGCGAAGGCAGCCACCTCGTCAGCGAGAACCAAAACGACGTCCGCACTGAAGCCCGCAGGCCAGAGAGCAAAGGCAGCCACCTCGTCAGCGAGAGCCAAGACGACGTCCGCACTGAAGTCCGCAGGCCAGAAGGCAAAGGCAACCGCCACACCGAAACCCGCATCGTCGAGAGCGAAGGCGACCGCCACGCCGAAGGCCGCAGGCCAGAGAGTAAGAGCGGCGGCCTCGTCGGCAAAAGCCAAGACGACGTCCACGCTGAAGTCCGCAGGCCAGAAGGCAAAGGCAACCGCCACACCGAAGCCCGCAGGCCAGCGAGCAAGGGCGGCGACCGCGTCAAAGTCCACGAGGCCGAAGGTCACGGACCAGATGTCCGCTGAGCAGAAGCCGACGGCAGGGCAGAAGGCGACGGGGCGGAAGAGCGCCGGGCATCCGCTCACCCTGAATCTGCCGATGATGACCCTAGAGGTCCGGCCTCCGAACCTTTCCATGCCTTCCATGCCCTCCATGCCGCACGTCCCCATGCCACACGTCAACCGGCAGGAGGTCGGCCAGGCCGTCGACGCCGCCAAGTCGTTCCTTCCGCCGCCGGAGCGCATTGCCTACTACGGAGGTCTCGGCGCGCTCGCGGTCGCGGGGTTGATCGAATGGCCGGTGGCCGCCGCGATCGGGGTGGGAACGCTTATCGCCCAGCGTGCCCGCGGGAAGAACGGGCCTGCCAGGTCCTCTTCCCGGGCGCAGAGCACCACGGGATCCGCCGCGTCGTCGCAGGGCACCACGGGGTCCGGCGCGTCGTCACAGGGCACCACGGGGTCTGCCACCACGGGGTCCACCCGTCGGGCCGCAGGCACCACGAGGTCCTCCACTTCCCGGGCGAGCACCGCGAGGTCCTCGTCTTCCCGGGCGGGTACCACGAGGTCCGCCGGCTCCACCGCAAGGTCTGCCGGCTCCACCGCAAGGTCTGCCGGCTCCACCGCAAGGTCCGCCGGCTCCACCGCAAGGTCCGCCGGCTCCACCGCAAGGTCTGCCGGCTCCACCACGAGGTCCGCCGGTTCCACAAGGTCTACCGGTTCCACGAGGTCCGCCGGTTCCCGGGCGAGTACCGCGAGTTCTGCTCCCCGAGCGCAGGCCGGTACGGGCAGTAGGAGCGCGTCCAAGTGATCACATGCTCGCGGTGACACGGCTGACCGGGCCACGGGTCATCACGGCTTGATCTGAATGTTTGTCACTGGAGAACCGAATGTCTTTGTCGCGTGTGCTCACGCTTTCCACCGCAGCGGTGTGGGGCGTCATGCCCGACGCCATCCGGAACCTCCTTCCGCGCCCTCGTGAGATGCGAACGTGTGCCGGGGGACTCCATATCGCGCTGAGCACGGTCGGTGGCCCGGGCACCGGTCGGGTCGCACGACGGCTCGAAGAGGTGCTCCTCACGCTGCAGGGAGTCGAGAGAGCCGAGGTCAACGGCGCCCTCGGCTCCATCTTCGTGGGAGGTGAGACGGACTCGATCGACCTCGACAAGCTGTTGTCGATCATCGATGAGTTCGACATCGACGAAGACAGTGACGACGACGAGGACTTCGAGGAGGAGTTCGACGAGGAGGACGGCGAGGAGGCCGACAAGGATCAGACGCAGGGGTCGGGGCTGTCCAGCATGGTGGGGCATCACACCCGTGCCGGCATCCGCCTCGGCGCGAGCCTGATCGGGACCGGGCTGGCGCTCGCCGGGCGCACGATTCAGGCGCCACGTCTCTCCCCCGCCGTCCCCGCCCTGCTGCAACTGGCAGAGTCCACCCCGCGCATCCGTCACGAACTGGAGCACCGCCTCGGTCGCCCGGCCGTCAGCGCCCTGTTCGCGACGGCGAACGTCGTCACCCATACGCTCGCACTGCGCCCGACCGGACTGCTCGTCCAGTCGGTGACCGCCGCCAGCCGCTACGTGGAGGCACGTGGCATGCGGCAGGCGTGGGAGCTGCACGAGCAGAAGCTGGCCTCCACGAAGGGGACCTATCGCCATATCCGGCCGGCGAGGAAACGGCGTCCGGCTCCCCTGGCCCACAGCCCCGTGGAACGGTTCCAGCGCTTCGTGAGCCCGGCGGCGCTGGGTGCCTCCATCGTGACGCATCTCGTGAGCAACAGCAGGCAGCAGGGGCTCGCCATGCTGATCACGGCGACGCCCAATGCCGCCAGAAGCGGCACCGAGGCCTTCGCCGCCGCGGTCGGACGTGTTCTGGCCAAGCGGGGCACGATCGTTCTCAACAATGCCGTCCTGCGCCATCTGGACGGCATCGACACGGTCGTCCTCGACGCCGACATGCTCAACACCGGTTCCTGGACGATCGACCGCGTCGTGCCGCTTGCCGACGATCTGGACTCCGACAAGTTGCACGCGCGGCTCTATGCCCTGATCGACTTCAGCGACCCGGGCAAGCGGCGGGAGAACGACTCGTGGGTGGCCGAGCCGCTGACGGACCTGGACAGGCTCACCCCGGAGGACGCCCGGGAATGGGAGGCCCGGGGACTTCGGCCCATCGGTGTGATGAGGCAGGGCGACCCGATCGCCCTGGTCGGCCTGGCACCGGCGATCGAACCTCTGGCGGAGGCCATCGTCGCCGCGGCCGGAGCCGGGTGCACCGTGATGCTGGCGGGCGGCGACGAAGGACTCGGCCGGCGACTCGCCATCGACGAGATCCTGCCGAGCGGCAGACGGCTGGCCACGGCGATCCGCGCGCTCCAGGCCGACGGTCACGGGGTCGCCGTGGTGTCGAAGCGTTCGGGATCCGCGCTGGTCCAGGCCGATCTGGGCATCGGCGTGCTGGACGCGTCGGGCCGGATGCCGTGGGACGGGGACGTGATCACCGAGCTCGACGGGGTCCATCTGCTCCTGAGCTGCCTGGTACCGGCGAGGAAGACGGGTGAGCAGTGCGTATGGCTCAGCGCGGCGGGAGCGGCCCTCGGAATCACGCTGACGACCGTCGGAGCTCCGGCGACAGCGGTGAACAGGGCCAGCCTGGTGAGCGACTGCACGACCCTGACCGCGATCGGCATGGGCGAGTGGGGGGCCCGGAACATCGGCCGCGGAAATCTCCCCGTCCCCGCCGACCGTACCCCCTGGCACGCCATGTCCCCCGAAAATGTCCTCTCCTGGCTCAATTCATCGCTTAAGGGAATTACCGCGGCGGAAGCCTCGAAGCGCAGGAAATACTCGGATCCCGAGGATTCCCGGGGCCCCGATTCGCTGCTCCGTACGTCCGTCGAGGAACTGGCCAACCCGCTGACCCCGGTTCTGGGAGCGGGGGCGGGCGTGTCCGCCGTCGTCGGTTCGATCTCCGACAGCGTGCTGATAGCCGCGGTCATGCTCATCAACGCGCTCATCGGGGGAGGCCAGCGATACGCCGCCGACCAGGCGCTGCACCGCCTGACCGAGTCGGTCGCGGTCCGCGTACGGCTCCGCCGCCCCCGTGAGAACGAGGAGGCGACCGCCGACAACCTCGTACCGGGCGACGTCATCGAGCTGCGCGCGGGCGACGCCGTACCGGCCGACTGCCGCGTGCTCACCGCCGTCGGGCTTGAGGTCGACGAGGCGAGCCTGACGGGCGAGTCCATGCTCGTCACCAAGTCGCCGGCTCCCGTCAACGCGTCCGCCCTCGCCGACCGGAGCTCGATGGTCTACGAGGGCACGACGGTGGCGGCCGGTCACGGACTCGCCGTGGTCGTCGCGGCGGGCGCGGCGACCGAGGCGTCACGGACCGCCCACCTCGATGTGGACCAGCACCCGCAGACCGGCGTGCAGCTCAGGCTGCAGGCGCTGAGCCGGCGGATCCTTCCGCTCTCGATCGGCGCCGGGGTCGTCCTGCTCGTCACCGAGCTGCTCCGCGGAAGATCGATCTCGGCGGCGCTCGCACCCGCGGTGAGCCTCGCCGTCGCGGCGGTCCCCGAGGGCCTGCCCTTCGTCGCCTCGGTCGCGGAGCTCGCCGCCGCCCGGCGGCTGTCGACCCGCAACACCCTGGTGCCCAACCCCTCCACGATCGAGGCCCTCGGCCGGGTGAACGTGCTCTGCTTCGACAAGACGGGAACGCTGACCGAAGGGCGCATCACCCTGCGCTACGTCTCGGACGGGCACACCGGAGGCACCGTCGAGGACCTGTCGCCCGAGCTGAAGCAGGTCGTGATCACCGGGCTGCGCGCGAGCCCGCGATACGACAAACGGCCCATCCCTCACCCCACCGACCGGGCCGTCATCAAGGGAGCCGAGAAGCTGGGTCTGACGCCCGACGAGGGGCTGGACTCCGACACCTGGGAACGGGTCGACGAGCTTCCCTTCGAACCGGGACGCGGCTACCACGCCGTGCTCGGCCAGGGCGGCTCGGGGCAGCTGCTGAGCGTCAAGGGCGCCCCGGAGATCGTGCTCACCGGTTGCAAGAACATGCTTCGCGACCACAAGACGATTCCCCTCGACGACGCCCTCAGGGCGGAGCTCGACGAGGAGATGAACAGGCTCGCCCATCAGGGATACCGGGTGCTCGCGGTGGCGGAGCGCCCCGCCTCCAACCGGAGTGATCTTGACGAGTCCCGCGTCGAAGGGCTGACCTTCCTGGGATTCCTCGGCCTGGCCGACCCCGTCCGGCCCACGGCGGCGGAGAGCGTCGGCCGTCTGGTGCGGGCGGGCGTCCGGGTCGTCATGATCACAGGCGATCACCCGAGCACCGCCGAGGCGATCGCCGCCGAGCTCAACGTCCTGGACCACGGGCGGACCATGACCGGCCCGGAGGTGGACGCTCTCGACGACGACAGCCTGATCAAGGTGCTGCCCGAGGTGTCGGTCTTCGCCAGGACCACCCCGGCGCACAAGGCCCGGATCGTCAGCTGCCTGCGCCGGGCCGGCGAGGTCGTGGCGGTCACCGGCGACGGCGCCAACGACGCTCCCGCGATCCGCACCGCGGAGGTGGGGATCGCCCTCGGATCACGTGCCACCCAGGCGGCCAGGGCGGCCGCCGACGTTGTGGTGACCGACGACCGCATCGAGACGATCGTCGATGCGATCATCGAGGGCCGGGCCATGTGGGGTTCGGTCCGCGACGCCCTGAGCATCCTGCTCGGCGGCAACCTCGGCGAGATCGTCTTCACGGTCGCGTCCAGCCTGATCGCCGGGCAGAACGTCCTGAACGCCCGCCAGCTACTGCT
This sequence comes from Streptosporangium subroseum, assembly GCF_900188345.1. GTDB lineage: Bacteria > Actinomycetota > Actinomycetes > Streptosporangiales > Streptosporangiaceae > Streptosporangium > Streptosporangium subroseum. The sequence goes on from NZ_FZOD01000061.1 coordinate 29,428, forward strand.
GATCAACCTTCTCACCGACATGCTGCCGTCGATGGCGGTGGCCGTACGGCCTCCGGCGTCGACCAGCCCGGAGAAGCTGCTCGCCGAGGGCCCAGAGGCCTCGCTGGGTGCCTCCCTGACCCGCGACATCTACCTGCGCGCCGCCGTCACGGCGACCGCGGCCGGCGTCGGCTGGACGATCGGGCGGATGACCGGCACGCAGGTGCGGGCGAACACGATCGGAATGGTCGCGCTGGTGTCGGCCCAGCTGCTCCAGACCCTGGCCATGGGCAGCAGGGACCGTTTTGTCGTGCTGGCCGTCCTTGGATCTCTTGTCGCCCTGGGCACGACCGTCTCGCTGCCGGTTCTCTGCCGGTTCTTCGGCTGCCGTCCGCTCGGGCCCGTGGGATGGAGCATCGCCCTCGGAAGCGCCGGTGCCGCCACGCTCGTTGGCATGGTGATCGAGCCGATGACGCGCGAGATGTCACCGAGTGTTCACTGATTGGAAACTAGGACTAGCCGTTTCATACAACTTACTGCTAAAACATCCCACTAAGAGACCGTTTCTCACAGTGAGGTTGTTATGTCTGGATTCCTGTCCTCGGTTCTTGCCAAGGCGGTTTTTCTTCTCCTCGAGGCGCTCGTCATGCGCATCGTTCAGTCCCTCGCCATCTCGATGGCCCGTCGCGGAGGCCTCCTGCCCGCCTAAAACTCAACGTGCCGCCCACCGCCGCCCCCTGGGCGCGGAAGGGCCGAAGCAGACCCCGCGCCCATCCCGTGGCCAGAGGCCCGAGGCGGATCGGCAGGGGTAGCACACCGGGTGACCCCACCCCGGTGCTTTCAGTGATCCCGGACTACTTTCCGTGACGGCCGGCCCTCATGAGCCCGTTGAGGCCGTTCGGGAATCTTTCTCTCAGGCCCGGCCGAGCGCCGCGATCACCTGAGATGATCTCCACCCTCCGCGACAACGCGAACCACACCGTAGGCGACCCGTCGAATCCCGGCTCCGTGGCCGGTGCCGGTCTCGGGAGTACGGAGACGATCCGAGGGTTCGCTGCCTGACCGGATCTTCATCGTGTCCGCAGGACGGCGAGTGATCAGCCTCTGTGGTAGCCGGAGTCCGGCGGCGCCGGTATGGCCTGTTCGCCCGTCCAGGCGGCCAGCAGGCGCAGGGCGTGCTCGGACGGGGAGCCGGGCTCGGCGGTGTGCAGGCCAAGGGTCTGCTCGGGATCGCCGGTGGGGACGAACGCCTCGTATTCCAGGGTCAGGTCGCCGACCAGGGGATGATGGTAGCTCTTGGTGCCGTGGGTGCCGTGGTTGACGTCATGGTCGGCCCACCAGCGGCGGAAGTCCTTGCTCCGGATGGACAGGTCACCGATCAGCTCGGCGAACTGCGGGTCATGGGGATGGCTTCCTGCGTACAGATGGAGGGTGGCGGCGACGCCGCGGCCGGCCGTCTCCCAGTCGGCGTACAGGTCGCGGGCGGCCTCGTCGAGGAAGATGAAGCGGGCCATGTTGCGTTCGCGGTGCGGCAGCGCGTCGAAGTCGGTGAGCAGCGCGCGGCCCATCCTGTTGATGGCCAGGACGTCCAGGCGCCGGCCGGTGATGATGGCCGGGGTCTCGGTCATGGTCTCCAGCACCCGGCGCAGCCCGGGCCGCACCCGCTGCGGCGGCATCGGGCGGGGCCGCGCGCGGGTGGGCCTGGCCAGGGCGAAGAGGTGGGTGCGCTCGGTGTCGTTCAGACGCAGCGCCCGCGCGACGGCGTCCAGCACGCTCTCGGAGGCGTTCAGGCGCCGGCCCCGCTCCAGACGTACGTAGTAGTCGACGCTCACCCCGGCGAGCTGGGCCACCTCCTCCCGGCGCAGGCCCGGCACCCGCCGCGTGCCCGGCCGCACCGGCAGCCCGGCCTCCTCGGGGGTGATCCGCGACCGGCAGGAGCGCAGGAACTCCCGGAGCTCCGGATTGCCCTCGGCGCCGGAGGAGTGGTCACTCATGGTATTCAGACTAGGAGAGGGCGAAGAGGGGGCGACCCACGAGGGGGGTTCTGCTGGACCCCTGGTAGGAACGGCCCCCTCCCGTGGCGCCGGAGGAGGCCGTGCCGTAGTTGGCTGGAGGTACGGCCACCGACGGTGATCAGGCCGGCGGGGTCGGTGCCGGAAAGGTGAGGACAGTGGTGAAGCGCAGGATTCTCGGCGGGACCGGGATATCGGTCAGCGAGTTCGCGCTCGGGACGATGATGTTCGGAGCCATGGGCAACGCGGATCATGAGGAGTCGATCCGCATGATCCACACGGCGCTGGACGCCGGCGTCAACTTCGTCGACACGGCCGACGTCTACTCACGGGGCGAGTCCGAAGAGATCGTCGGCAAGGCGATCAAGGGCCGGCGCGACGACGTCGTGCTCGCGACGAAGTTCGCCCTCCCTATGGGCCCGGACGCCAACCAGCGTGGAGGCTCACCGCTGTGGATCAAGCGCGCCGTGGAGGACAGCCTGCGGCGGCTCGGCACCGACCACATCGATCTCTACCAGATGCACCGGCCGGACCCGGACACCGACATCGACGAGACACTCGCGGCCCTCTCCGACCTGGTTCGCTCGGGCAAGGTGCGCGCGATCGGCTCCTCGACGTTTCTCGCCGAGTTGATCGTCGAGGCGCAGTGGGCCGCGGATCGCGGCGGGCACCACCGCTTCCGCACGGAGCAGCCGCGATACTCGATCCTCACGAGAACCATCGAAGGCGGCGTGCTGCCCACCGCGCAGCGTTACGGCATGGGAGTCCTGACCTACGGGCCGCTGAGCAGCGGCTGGCTGTCCGGGCGCGCGGACCCGACGCGGGGCCACCGCGTGGCGACGGCTCCCCAGGCCTTCGACCTGTCGGTCCCGGCCAACCAGGTCAGGCTGGAGGCCGTACGGCGTCTCACCGAACTCGCCGCCGAGGCGGGAATGCCGCTCTCCCATCTGGCCACCGCGTTCGTCCGGTCGCACCCGGCCGTCACCTCCGTCCTGATCGGCCCCCGCACCCCCGAGCAGCTCGATGATCTCCTGGCAGGCGCGGACGTGGAGCTGAGCGAGGACGTGCTCGACCGGATCGACGAGATCGTGCCTCCCGGCACCGAGGTCAACCCGGCGGACAACTACCTCTCCGCGTCACCCGCGATCGGAGACAAGCGCCTGCGCCGCCGCTGACCGGCTTCCTTCACAGGGTCGGCGACCTCGACGATGTGCGGCGGGCGTGGTCACGCATGGGCGATGGCCGCCATGAGCTTGCGGGTGAACCGGTGCATATGGGGGTCGAGGATGTCCTCGGGCTCGGCGAGGACCTGCTGCAGCGACAGCCACCTGATCGCTTCGAATTCACCCTCGTCGAAGGAGGTGATGTCGTCGATCGCCGATCGCAGAACGTACCACAGCGACACGTCGGTGTGCCGCCCCTGGCCGCGCGTTGGCGTGATGGTCAGAAAGAACGGGCGGGTACCGGAGACCGCTGACGGGACGGCCTCGATACGCAGCTCCTCCCGGCACTCACGGAGCACCGTGTCCCACGGGTCCTCCCCCGGCTCCACGTGGCCGCCGCTGGGAAGCCACAGGCCGGCCTTGCGATGGGCGACAAGCAGAAGCCGCCCGTCGAACTCATCGAGGACCACGAAGTAGCTGACCAGGTGCATCGCCGGGACATCGGGTTTCTGGACCCGATGCAGCGGAGCTCCGCCGGCGATCCACTCCGCCGCCGCGGCGAGGTGAACGCGCTCCTGGTCATCCCAGGGACGGATACCTTTCAGCAGCTCCGCCAGCCGAGCCCGAAGAGGTCGATCGGGAATGTCTGATGCGCCGAGGGCAGTCACGGTCCTCATGATGCCAAGGCGCGGTGACATCCTCGCCACTTCACACCGGATACGGAGACGCTCAAACGATGGGAGGGCGGCCGGCGAGGGTCAGCCTCAGCACGGTGGTCCAGGACATCGGCCGGCGCTGGCCGTGTCCGCCCCTGAGGCCTTCCCGCAGACCGGCGAACCAGACGGCGAGGTTCGCGCGGGAGCGGATCCGGACGATGCTGAGCAGCGTCCAGATCGTCAGGTAGATGGGGATCAGGACGGCGGGCAGGCGGCGGTAGGCGAGCCAGACGCGGTTGCGGGCGACGAGGCGGTAGAAGGTGTCGTGCCGGGCGGGGTCGGTGGCGGGGTGGTGGATGACGATGCCGGGCGCGTACCAGCCGGTGCGCCCGACGTCCCACAGCCTCCAGCTCAGGTCGATGCCCTCGTGGAAGAGGAAGAAGTGGCCGGGCCAGCCGCCGGCCCGCTCGTAGTCGCTGCGACGTACGAGGACCACGCCTTCGGCCATGACGGTGATGGTGCCGGGCCGGGTGGCGTCGCCGGCGCGCAGGCGCGGGACCCAGCGGCGCATGGTGACGCCCGTGTCGGGGTCGGCGATGCGGGGTTGGATGTAGGCGGCTTCGGGGTGGCGGCGGGCTTCGGCGACGAGCCGGGCGAGGATGTCGGGGGTCGGGAGGACGGCGTCGTTGTCGAAGAAGAACACAAAATCGCCGCAGTCCGGCCCGGTCAGGGCGTCGGCGCCGACGTTGCGGCCCTGGGGGATGCCTTCGTTGGCGGGCAGGGTGACGGTGCTCACCCCGGTCGGCACATGGTCGGGCTCGACTCCGTTGCCCACGATGACCACGCGCAGCTCGACGTCCTGCTGGGCGAGGAGGGAGGCCATCGCCTGCCCGAAGGCGGCGGGCCGATCGTTCATGGTGAGGACCACCACGTCGATGGTGGTCATCGGGCTCGTCATCACGTCTCCCGGACGGGGTGAGGCGCTCGGCGTGTAGGAGCGGTGCCACGTGCTGGAGGGCGGGCGATGCGGTCTGGCCATGTGTTGTTTCCCTCGCATTAACCCGCTCACCCTAGCGCCCTGTCAGCCCGGAGATGGGCGGCACGCCGCGAGGCGCCGGACCGGGCCTACGCGGTCCGGCAGCCCACGGTCAGCGGTTCCAATCGCCTGAGGTCAGTCGCTTACGCGGTGGTTCGCCTGAGCGGCAGTTGCCTGCCCCGCCTCCGGCAGGGGCTTCGCCGTCGACACCGCGGTGGTCGAGGATGTGCCCGGCGCAACGCTGGAGGCATTGCTCCAGCAGGACTCGCACGGCGTGAAGGCACCTCTGTCACGGCTTGCCGACGCGCTCGGCGCGATGCGGCGGCACCGGGGACCGGGCTTCGGCAAGGTCGCACTGATCGACAACGGCGGCATCTCCCAGGGCCACTCGTGCGAGCAGGTCATCCCCGACCGCGACGCCATGACGGGAATCGCCGAGCACAACCTCCAGCAGGCTCTTACCTTCCTGCGCTAGGAGCGTGGCGTGCCGAGATCATTTGCTTCCGCCGGTTACGGATGTCATTGCGACGTGCTCGGTGAGGGATTTCTACCGAGCATCGCGGAGGTGGGCCATGGCGACCTGCACGTTGCCGGTCAGCGGAGCGACGGAGTCGAGGACGAGGCGGTCCTCGTGCCAGGTGTCGAAGCTCGCGCGTCTCGCCTCCACCGACGCCCAGGTCGGTTCGGCGAAGCCGTCGATGTCGCGCCGGCGGCCTTCCAGTCGTCGCCGGTGCACGGCGCGATCGGAGCAGGTCACTTCGATGTGGCGCAGCGCCACGCTCCGGTGGCGGGCGAGGCCGCGCCACTGTTCCCGTGCCTCCTTCGCGTCGTTCACCGCATCGACGATGACCGTCTGCCCGAGCGCGAGAACGTCGGAGGCGAGTGCCTCCACCACGACATAGGCCGCCAGCCCGGTCGGCTGGCCGCGGTCGACTCCCGCTCTCCACATCGCGGCCTCCACCGGATCGACCGACAGCACCGGCGCCGGAAGCAGACGCCCCAGCTCCTGGGCCACGGAACTCTTGCCGGCACCGGGCAGGCCACTCATCACGATCAGCATGGACGGAACCCTGCCATGCGGATCCGACAGATCATCCAATGCCGAGGAAGGCCCTGCGTCATTCGACGAGATACTCGGCGGCGGCGTCGAGGAGCCAGGTGGCGAGGTAGCCGGCGAACGACGAGCGGACGAACACCGTGAACTCGTCGCCCTCGTGGGCGACGAGCAGGACCTGGGCCCGGGCCAGCATGGTCTGGGCGCACCGGCCGGGACCGAACGACCGGGGGTGCAGATCGAGGGCGCAGCCATGGGCCAGCAGGTCGCGCGCCCTGGGCCCGGACACGAGCAGCGCCGTCCGCTGCGCCGAGACGTCGGTGACCCCGACGTGCTCCGTACCGGCCGCGAACCGCAGCCGGGCCTCCAGCTCGTCCGCGGTGCCGACCTCGTCCGCCTCACCGACGACCAGCCATTCGTCGGGGCCGAGCCAGAGCACGTCGGCGTCCGCGCTCGCGTACGTGCCGGGCTCGGTGGGGAGCGGCACGCCGAGGGTGAGACCGATCTCGGCGGCGGCGCGGCCCTCGGGGTTCACCCGCAGGTTGACCTGCGTGAGGAACGGCATCTCCGCTATGCACAGGTCCCTGCCCGACACCGGTTCGAGGTGGGCCAGCGGGCTCTGCCGCACGGCAATCGGCTCAGCCATCGCGACGCGCTCCTTCGGGGTCGTAGAGAACATGATGGGTGACGGTGACGGGGATCATCTCGGCCCCGACGGGTACGTAGAGCCGCTCGCCGAGCCGCTCGCGCCCGCCGCTGACGAGCGCGAGGGCGAAGGTCCGGCCGAGCGCCGCGCTGCGGTAGCTGGAGGTGACGTGGCCGAGCATCGGCACCGGCGGCTCGGGCAGTACGGAGGCGGCCACCAGGTGGGCTCCTTCGGGCAGTAACCGGTCCGGGTCGGCCGGCAGCAGACCGACGAGGTGCTTGCGATCGGGCCTGACGTTGTCGGCGCGGGCGTAGGACCGCTTGCCGAGGAAGTCGGCCTTCTTCTTGGACACCACCCAGTCCATGCCCAGGTCGGAGGGGGTGACCGTGCCGTCGGTGTCCTGGCCGACGATGGGATAACCCTTCTCGGCCCGCAGCACGTGCATGGTCTCGGTTCCGTACGGCGTGACCGCACCGGTCGCCTGGACGGCCTCCCACAGCGCGAGCCCGTCCCAGGCGCTGACGTTGATCTCGTAGGCCAGCTCTCCGGAGAAACTGATCCGGCACACCCGCGCCTCGATGCCCGCCACCCGGGTGTCGCGCCACGTCATGAACGGGAAGCTCGCGTTGTCGATGGCCAGTCCCGGGGCGAGCCCGGCCAGCACGTCCCGGGAACCCGGTCCCGCGAGTGCCACCGTCGCCCACTGCTCGGTGACCGAGGTGCAGTAGACCCTCAGGGACGGCCATTCCGTCTGCAGCCACTCCTCCATCCAGTCCAGGACGGCGGCGGCGTTGCCCGTGGTCGTGGTCAGCAGGAACCGGTCCTCCGCCAGGCGGATCACCGTCCCGTCGTCGAAGACCATCCCGTCGGGCCGGCACATCACGCCGTAGCGGATCGCGCCCACCTTCAGCGTGCTCATCATGTTGGTGTAGAGCCGGTCCAGCAGCTCGGCGGCGTCCGGTCCCTGAACGTCGATCTTGCCCAGCGTGGAGGCGTCCATCGCCCCCGCGCCCTCGCGTACGGCCGCGCACTCCCGCAGGACCGCGGCCTCCATGTCCTCGCCCGGCCGGGGGTAGTACCAGGGGCGCTTCCACTGCCCGACGTTCTCGAACGGCGCGCCCCGCTCCACGTGCCAATCGTGCAACGAGGTGACCCTGACGGGGTCGTGCAGCACTCCCCTGTCACGCCCGGCGAGGGTGGCGAAGGAGACCGGCACGTACGGCGCCCGGAAGGTGGTCGTACCGAGTTCCGCGAGATCCACCCCGAGGGCGTGGGCGACGATCCCGCTGGTCAGCACCCCCGAGGTCTTGCCCTGGTCATGGGCGGTCCCGGCGGTGGTGTAGCGCTTGACGTGCTCGACGGAGCGCAGCCCGGCGCCGGTCGCGCGCATGACGTCGGCGACGGTGACGTCCCGTTGCAGGTCGACGAAGTGGCTCCGGTAGTCGTCGGCGGGCACGAGCCACACGTGCTCCTCCGGGAGCACGGGGACATTCCCCACTCGGGAATCCGGTTCGAGTTGTGCGTCACCGGAAACCGGTCCGGATCGAACCGCTCGGGAAACCGGCCCGGGTTCAGCGCTACCGGAAACCGACCCGGGTTGGGCGGTACGGGGAGCCGGCCTGGGCCGGACGGCGTGGAATCCGGCCGACTCCACCGCCCGGTCTCCGGCGGCGGCGCCGTCCGCGAGACAGGCGTCCAGGGTGAACACCCCTCGCGCGGATCCCGCCACCTCCACCGCCTGACGGACGGCTCCGGGAACGAACGTGCCGAGCTCCTCGTCGTACCGGAGCCGGCCTCCCGCCTGGCTGAACAGGTGGGCCACGGGGTTCCAGCCGCCCGAGACGAGCAGGAGATCCGCCTCGATCTCACGCTGCTCCGAGCCCTCACGGCCGGAGACGGTCACCGAGGTGACGGAGTCCTTCCCGCCCACCCCGGTGACGACGTGCCCGGCGAGCAGCTCGGAACCGTCCCATCCCTGCCCGCCGCCCGGCCGTACGTCGACGACGGCGGCGATCTCGACACCGGCGTCCGCCAGGTCGCGGGCCGCGTCATAGGCGCTGTCGTTGGTCGTGAACACCACCGCGCGGCGGCCGGGCAGGACTCCGTACCTGTTCACGTAGGCGCGTGCGGCCCCGGCGAGCATGACGCCCGGCCGGTCGTTGTCGGCGAAGGCGATCGACCGTTCGTGCGCGCCGGTCGCCAGCACGACGCGGCGGGCTCGGATGCGCCAGACCCGCTCGCGGGAGGAGGCCTGCTCCCCGCGGCGCTCCACCGCGACCAGGTAGTTGTCGTCGTAGTAGCCGAACACGCTGGTGCGTCCGAGCACCCGCACCTCGGGGTGGCTCTCCAGCTCGGCCAGGGCCGCGGCGGCCCAGTCGGCCCCCGGGGCGCCGTCGATCGTCTCGGTGGTGTCCAGGAGGCTGCCGCCGGCCACCGGCCGGTCGTCGGCGAGGATCACCCGGGCGCCCGAGTCCGCGGCGGACAGCGCCGCGCGGAGCCCGGCCGGTCCCGCCCCGACCACCAGGATGTCGCAGTGGGCGTGAACGGCGTCGTAGCGCGCCGGGTCGGGCTCGTCACTCAGCCTCCCCTTTCCCGGCAGGCCCCTGGCCACCAGCCCGTCGTACAGCTCGACGGTGGTGGCCTGCAGCATCGGCTCGGGAAAGGGGTGTTCGATCTGGACGACCGCGCTGGGCTCCTCCGTCCACGCGGCGAAGACGCCCCGGGGACGGCCCAGCCCGACGCTCGTCGCCACCGTGCGCACGCCGTTGGCGAGCAGGGCGGCGGCGAGCGTGTCACCGCGGTATCCCTCCAGGTCCCGGCCGTCGAACCGGAACCGCAGCACCTCTCCCCGGCGGGTGTCCCTGCGGAACGGCTGGGAGGTCATGCGTTCACCGGTCCTGTCTCGCCCACGCGATAGACGGCGTGGATCTCGTTGGTGGCCGTGTCCCTGACCACGTTGAACCAGCGGCGACAACCGGCCACGTGGCTCCACCGCTCGGCGAACGGCCCCTTGGGGTTGTCACGGAAGAACAGGTAGCGGGCCCACTCGGTGTCGGAGAGCGCGGCGGGGTTGTCGGGGTAGACGACGTGCGCCTGCCCGCCGTAGTGGAACTCGGCCTCGTCGCGAGGCCCGCACCACGGGCAGGGGATCAACAGCATCTGGCGGGCTCTCCTTCGAAGGAGTCGTTCGGCGGGTCGGTCTGCGGACTGCTCGGTGGTCGGTCTGTTCGTTGTTCCGCCGACCGCTTGGTGCTCGGCCGGTGGCTGCTCGGCGCATGGTCGATGAGTCGTTCCGTCGGCCGGTGCTTGGCCGGTGGCTGCGCTCGGCGCATGGTCAGTGGGCTACGGCGGCGGCGCCGTGCTCGTCCACGAGCGCGCCCGTGGTGAACCGTTCGAGGGAGAAGGCGGCGTTGAGCGGGTGCGGCTCGCCGTGGGCGATCGTGTGCGCGTAGCACCACCCGACCCCCGGCGTGGCCTTGAAACCGCCGGTGCCCCAGCCGCAGTTGACGTACAGGTCATCCACGGGGGTGAGCCCGACGACCGGCGAGGCGTCGGGGCTGACGTCCACCACCCCGCCCCAGGTCCGCAGCACGTGCGCCCGCGCGAAGATGGGGAACAACTCCAGCGCCGCCGCCATCTGCTGCTCGATGATGTGGAACGCGCCGCGCTGCCGGTAGGAGTTGTAGGCGTCGATGCCCGCCCCCATGACCAGCTCGCCCTTGTGCGCCTGGCTGACGTAGACGTGCACGGCGTTGGACATGACCACCGTCGGGTGCACGGGCTCCAGCAGCTCCGACACCAGGGCCTGCAGGGGATGGCTCTGCACGGGAAGCTCCACCCCCGCCATCCGGCCCACGACCGAGGAGTGCCCGGCCGCGCACAGGGCGACCTTGCCCGCCGCGATGCGGCCCCTGGTGGTCTGTACGGCCCGCACCCGCCCGTCGACCACGTCGATCCCGGTGACCTCGCAGTGCTCGATCAGGTCGACGCCCATCGCCGCGGCGGCGCGGGCGAACCCCCAGGCGACGTAGTCGTGCTTGGCGATCCCGGCGCGCGGCTGGTAGGTGGCGCCCAGCACCGGGTAACGCACGTCGGGCGAGACGTTGACGATCGGGCAGACCTCCTTGACCTCCTCGGGGCCGAGCCACTCGGCGTCGACGCCGTTGAGCCGGTTGGCGTTGACGCGGCGCACGCTCTCCCGGACGTCCTGCATGCTGTGCGCGAGGTTGAGCACGCCGCGCTGGCTGAACAGGATCGGGTAGCCGAGGTCCTCTTCAAGCCCCTCCCACAGCTTGAGCGAGTGCTCGTAGATGCCCGCGCTCTCGTCCCAGAGGTAGTTGGACCGGATGATGGTGGTGTTGCGGGCCATGTTGCCGCCCGCCAGCCAGCCCTTCTCCAGCACGGCGATGTTGGTGATCCCGTGGTTCTTGGCCAGGTAGTAGGCGGTGGCCAGGCCGTGGCCGCCTCCGCCGACGATCACCACGTCGTAGGAGCGTTTCGGCTCGGGACTGCTCCACAGCCAGTCGGGGTGCTCGGGCAGCTCGTCGGTGCTCATCGTCATCCTTCCGCGATCCCGGCAACGCCGGTGAACGAGATCGCGCGTGTCGCGGCGGACTTCGCGCTGTCGAGAGTCCGTACGGTCATGAGTCTTCTCCTCCGCCGTGCCCTAGCCACGCAGGCGCTCCATCGCCGGGTCGTAGAGCGGTTCCTCGACGACGACGGCGGCGAGGCGCCGGTCGAAGTAGCCGATGTGGAGCGTCCGCCCGGGGACGGACAGCTCGGCGGGCAGCCAGGCGTAGGCGATGCCCCGGCCGATCGTGTAGCCGTAGGCGGCGCTGGTGACGTATCCGACGCAGTCCTCGCCGTCGTACACCGGCTCGGAGCCCATGACGACGGCGGCGGGGCCGTCGATCGTCAGGCAGGTCAGGCGGCGGCGCGGTACGGTGCCGCGTTCCTGTAAGGCCGCGCGGCCGATGAAGTCGCCCTTGTCGACCTTCCGTACGGCGAAGCCGAGCCCCGCCTCGTAGGGGTCGTGCTCGTAGGTCATGTCGGTGCCGAAGGAGCGGTAGCCCTTCTCCAGCCGCAGGCTGTTGAAGGCGCCGCGACCGCCCGCGATGATCCCGTGGCGCTGCCCCTGCTCCCAGAGGGTGTCCCACAGTTTCGCGCCCATGTCGGCGGTCGTGTAGAGCTCCCAGCCGAGCTCCCCGATGTAGGACAGCCGCAGTGCGGTGACGGGCACCGTACCGACGTGGGCCCGCTTGCCGCGGAAGTAGCGGAAGCCGCCGGTGGCGAAGTCCGGGCCGGCCAGCGGCGCGACGAGGTCGCGGGCGCGGGGGCCCCAGACCCCGACGCAGCAGGTGCCCGCCGTGATGTCGCGGATCACGACCGATCCGTCGGCCGGGAGGTGGCGGTGGAACCAGTCGAGGTCGAGGTTGCCGTTGGCGCCGACCTGGAACAGGTCGCGGCCGAGCCGGGCGACGGTGATGTCGCTGCGGATGCCGCCGTCGTGGTCGAGCAGCAGGCAGTAGGTGACCGAGCCGACGGACTTGTCGACGTCGCCCGTCGAGAGCCGCTGGAGGAAGGCGACGGCCCCGCGACCGCCGACCTCGATCCGTTTCAGCGCCGTCATGTCGTACAGCGCGACCGACTCCCGCGACGCCTGCGCCTCGGCGGCGACGATCGGCGACCAGTGACGGGCGGCCCAGTCGCCGGGCTCGGGAACGTCCCGGCCCTCCAGCAGCGACGCGTTGGCGCCGTACCACTGCGGGCGCTCCCAGCCGCCGGCCTCCAGGAAGTACGCGTCGAGCTCGCGCTGGCGCGTGTAGAAGGGGCTCGTGCGCAGCGGGCGCAGGTTCTCCGGCGGCTGCAGCGGGTGGATGATGTCGTAGACCTCGACGAAGTTCTGGCAGTCGCGGGTGAGGACGTACTCCGGGGAGAGCTGGTGGGGCTCGAAGCGGTTGACGTCGCACTCGTGCAGGTCGAACGACGAGCAGCGGCCGTCCGCCAGCCACTCGGCCATGGCGCGGCCCACCCCCGCCGAGTGCGTCACCCATACGGCCTCGGCCACCCAGAAGCCCTTGACCTCGGGCGACTCGCCGAGCAGCGGCATGTTGTCGGTGGTGAAGGAGAACAGGCCGTTGATGCCCTCCTCCAGCTTGGCCTCCTGCGTGGCGGGCAGCAGCGCCCTGGTCTCGGTCCACGCCGGGGCGAAGTCGTCCTCGGTGAACGACATCACCGACGGCATCACCTCCGCCGCGTCGACCGAGAGGATCTCCTCCGGCCTCACCGGCATCGGGCGGTGGCCGTAGTAGCCGATGCCCAACCGGTCGAACCGCTCCCGGTAGTACAGGTCGGCGTCCTGGTGGCGCAGGATGGGCCGGAGCGCCTCCTCGGTCTGCCCGCTCAGCGCGGGGACGGGACCGGTCCAGGCGAGCTGGTGCGCCAGGGGGGTCAGCGGGAGGGACATGCCCACCATGCCCGCGACCTTCGGGCCCCAGATGCCCGCGCAGCACACCACGATGTCCGCCGGGATCTCCCCCCGGTCGGTGACGACGGCGGCGACCCGGTCGTCCTCGACGCGGATGTCCAGCACCTCGTGCCGCTCCAGCAGGCGCGTGCCCCGCTCCTGGGCGCGCCGGAGCTGGACCTCGACGGCGCGCACGGCTCTGGCCAGGCCGTCGGTGGGAACGTACAGCCCGCCCAGGACCCGCTCGGGGTCGAGCAGGGAGTGCCGCTCCAGGCATTCCTCGGCTGTGAGCAGGTGCGCCTCGACGCCCCAGGCGGTGGCCCAGCCGTGACGGCGGCGCAGCTCGACGAGCCTTTCGGGGGTGGTTGCCACCTCCAGGCCGCCCACCTGGAGGAAGCAGTCGAGTGCCACGAGCTTCTCGACGGTGTAGCGGGCCATCTCCGTCATCGTCTTGGAGGGGTTCGTCTGGAACACCAGTCCGGGGGCGTGGGACGACGACCCGCCCGTGGACGGCACAGCGCCCTGGTCGACGACGGTGATGTCGTTCCAGCCCTTCGCCGAGAGCTCGTCCGCCAGGGCTGCCCCGACGACTCCGGCTCCGATGATGACGACGCGCTGGCCTGTCATACACACCTCCGTCGTTGCGCAGTCCGAAACAAAGTGCGCTTATCGCAACAGAGTGTCTTCCTCCGGGTGGCGCTGTCAAGAATGAACCGGGGCAGATCAGCCAGTCGTACGGAACGATCTCCCGCCCTCGGGAAGGATCACCGGGCGCACGCGAACCGTCGTCCGCGCCGATGCCTCGGTGACCGTACGGAACGCGCCCGGCCGCGCCGGAAACGACATCGGGCACGGCACGGACGTCCTGTCCGTGCCGTGCCCGATGCGAGGACTCGCCAACCCGCGCGCGAGAGCGCCGGCCCGGAGGCTCAGGACGCGGGGAGCCAGGCCTTCACCTTGTCCGGGTTGTCGTTGACCCACTTCTCCGACGCTTCCTCGGCCGTCATCTTGTCCTCGGAGATGTACTTCGCCACCAGGTTCTGGTCGTCGTTGGTCCACGAGAAGTTCTTGATCAGGTCGTACGCCGGGCTGCCCGAGTCCGCGAACTTCTTGCTCACGATCTTGTCGAGGTCGTAGAGCGGGTAGTCGCAGGCCACCTTCTCCGCGTCGGCGTCGCACCCCTCGGTGTACTCGGGAAGGTTGACCTTGACCAGCTTCACCTCGGACAGGAACCACTGCGGCTCGTAGAAGTAACCGAGCATCGGGGTCTTCTGCTTCTCGGCCTGCCTGAACCCGGTGATGAGCGCCGCCTCGCTGCCCGCGTAGACGACCTTGTAGTTCAGGTCCAGGTTCTTCACCAGGGCCGCGTCGTTAGTGACGAACGACGGGTCGCCGTCGAGAAGCTGTCCCTTGCCCCCCGACTCCGAGGTCTTGAACAGGTCGGCGTACTTGTTGAGGTTCTTGTAGTCGGTGATGTCGGGGTACTTCTCGGCCATCCACGGCGGCACGTACCAGCCGATGACGCCTTTGTTCCCCGTCGAGCCCGCGGTGACGGCGACCTTCTGCTCCTCGATGTACTTCTTCTTCAGGTCCTCGTGCGACCAGTTCTCCACGATCGCGTCCACCTGCCCCGTGGCGAACCCCTGCCAGGCCACCTCCTCCTTGAGGTCCTTCTTGGTGACCGTGCAGCCGAGCTTCTTCTCGGCCACGTAAGCGATCACCCCGGCGGTGGCCTCGTAGCCGACCCACGGGTTGATGGCGAGGTTCACCGCGCCGCACGCCTTCTTCCCCGCGTCACCGGTCTGCTGCGCCGCGGACGGGCTCTCACCCACCTTCGCCCCGCCGCAGGCGGAGACGAAGAGACCGGTGGCGACCATGAGCGCTATCGCCCTCGGCGGCCCGGTTCTTATGACTGTCACTGAGGTCCTCCTGTTGTCCGGGGCCGCCTTCGGCGGTCGTCGCCCATCGCCGGTAACGGTGAGGGGCCCTTGTCTTCTCGTGGGTGCGTTCCGCGGTTCGACGGGCTCCGGTTCAGGGGGTTTCCTCTCGGAGGCTCCGCCGTTCAACGTCGTTCAGCGCGTTCCGCGCGCCACGGTGTCCGCCCGTCTCGCCGCGGTCCTGGTGATCCGCTCGAGCATGATGCCGAGCACGACGATCGCCACCCCGGCCGCGAGACCCTTGCCGCGCAACTGCAGCTGGGAGAAGCCGGCCACCACGTCGTAGCCGAGCGCCCCGGCCCCCACCAGGCCGCCCACGACGACCATGGCGAGCACGTAGATGAGCCCCTGGCTCGTGGCGAGGGTCACCGCGCTGCGCGCCATCGGCAGCTGCACCTTCGAGATCACCTGCCAGGTGCTCGACCCGGCGGCCGTCGCGGCCTCCACCGCAGCGCTGGAGACGCCCCGGATACCGTCCGCCGTGAGCTTGATCGCCACCGGCGCGGCGTAGACGACCGCCGCGATGATGGCGGTGAACCTGGTCGCGCCGAACAGGCCCAGGATCGGCACCAGATACACGAACGGGGGCATGGTCTGCCCGGCGTCCAACACCGGCCGCAGCACCTGGTCGACCCGGCCGCTCCGCCCCATCCAGACGCCGAAGGCCACCCCCAGGATCATCACCAGTACGGTGGCCACGAGCGTCGAGGCCAGCGTCACCATGGTGTCCTGCCACAGGCCGAGCCCGACGAGAAGGCCGAGCGACACCGCGCACATGATGACGACCCGGATGTTCGACAGGATCGCGGCGAACGCGATCACGACGATGCCGATGAGCCACCACGGCGAGCCCGTCAGCAGGGCCTCGAACGGATTCAGCAGGCTGTAGGTGATGAGGTTCTTGAAGGCGCTGGTGTAGACGAACAGGTTGTCCTGCGCCCACTGGCTCGCCGCGTCGGCGCCGCGGCGCACGTACGGGCCCACGTTCGCGTCACCGGCGAACTCCGCCGCCCACACGTAGACGTGGGACAGGTAGACCGCCGCCGCGGTGACCACCAGGACGGCGGCGACCTCGATACGGCGGCGGCCCGGCTTCTGCGCGCGGCCGGCCCGGTGGGCGGTCTCGACGCGCCGGCCGGCCGCCGAGGTCAACCGGTCGAGCACGATCGCCATGACGACGATCGCCAGGCCCGCGTTGAAGGCGGTGCCGACGTCCAGCGTCTCCAGGGCCTTGAGCACGCTCTTGCCCAGCCCCGGGGCGTCGATGAGGGCGGCGATGGTGACCATGCACAGCGCGGCCATGATGGTCTGGTTGATGCCGACGACGATGGTCCGCTTGGCCAGCGGGAGCTGCACCTTCCTGAGCGACTGCCACGGGGTCGAGCCCAGTGACGTGCTGGCCTCCAGGGTCTCGGGCTGCACCTCCCGTATCCCGTGGGCGGTGATCCGGATCGCGGGCGGGACCGCGTAGATGATCGTCGCCACGGTGGCGCTCGCCGGTCCGATGAGGAAGAACAGGGTGAGCGGGGCGAGGTAGACGAACGTCGGCATCGTCTGCATGAAGTCGAGCACCGGGGTGACCAGCCGGTTGAACCGGTCGTTCACACCCGCCCAGATCCCGAGCGGGATGCCTATCAGCAGCGAGAGCGCGACGGCGGCCAGGACCAGGGCGAGGGTGTCCATGCTCTCCTCCCACAGGCCGAGCAGGCCGAAGGAGACGAAGCCCGCCAGGGTCAGCAGGGCGACCTTGCGGTTGCCGTACAGCCACGCGACGGCCGTGGCGATGGCGACCACGCCCAGCCAGCCGATGACCGGAAGCGGCCTGCCGAAGGAGGGCTGGCTGATCAGCCCCTGGACGAACGTGATGGACTCGTCGAGGAACAGGCGGATGTAGTTGATGAAGTACAGGAACAGCGGGTTGTCGTTCCTGCTGTTGTCGATGGCCTCGCTGCCCTCGTTGAGCCGCGCGTGCAGCGGCGTCAGTTCGGCGCCGCCGAGCTGGAGGGTGTCCTGGCCCCGGACGAACAGCCAGACCAGCACCCACGCCACGATGACGGCGGCGAGCAGGTAGCGACGGGGCCAGAGCGGCCTGCGCAGACCACCGGACAGGGTGGACAGCGCGGCCATCATTTCCCCTCCTCCGGTTTCCCCGGAGACTCGGCGATCACCGCGAGGATCTCCTCGCTGGTGACGACTCCCAGAAGCTCGCCGCCGGCGACGATCTTGACCGGGCGCGTCGCGCGCAGGACCGTGTGCACGGCGTCGCGGACGACGATGTCGGGTCCGAGTTCGGGTCCGTCCAGCGGCTCGTCGGGAAGGGGCGGGCGCATGATCCATCGGGTGGTGAGCACGTGCGAGCGGGGCACGTCGCGGACGAACTCGCGCACGTAGTCGTCGACGGGCGCCCCGACGACCTCGTCGGGCGCGCCCACCTGGACGAGCTCGCCGTCGCGCATGATGAGAATGCGATCACCGAGTTTGAGGGCCTCGCTCAGGTCGTGCGTGATGAAGACCATCGTCTTGCCGACCTCGCGGTGCAGGCGGATGACCTCGTTCTGCATGTCCCGCCGGATCAGCGGGTCGAGCGCCGAGAACGGCTCGTCGAAGAAAAGGACCTCGGGATCCACCGCGAGGGCCCTGGCCAGTCCGACGCGCTGCTGCATGCCGCCGGAGAGCTGGTCGGGGTAGGAGTCCTCGTAACCGGAGAGCCCGACGAGCTCGATCACCTCCCGCGCCCGCTCGTACCGGGCCTCCTTCTTCGCCCCGCCGATCTCGAGCCCGTAGGAGACGTTGTCCAGAACCCGCCGGTGCGGCAGCAGCCCGAAGTGCTGGAAGACCATGGCGAACCGGCGGCGGCGCAGCTCGCGCAGGTGCTTGTCGCTCGCCTTGCGGATGTCCTCCCCGTCGAGCAGCACCTCGCCCGCCGTCGGCTCGATCAGCCGCGTCAGGCAGCGCACGAGCGTGGACTTGCCCGATCCGGACAGGCCCATGACGACAAAGACCTCCTGGGGGCGCACGGTGAAGGAGACGTCGCGGATCGCGGCGACGCATCCGGTCCTCTCCTTCAGCTCGGCTCGCGAAAGCTCCTCCAGCGGGCTTCCCACGACCTTGTCGGAACGCGGGCCGAAGACCTTCCACAGACCGCGTACGTCGAGGACGGCCCGGTCCTCGACGTACGCGTCGACGCTCGGCTGTACCTGTTTGGTCGGTGACGTCATGGTCATGACCACCTCATGGTCGTCTGGGATGGGGGTCCGTTCGTGGAGATCCGTCTACGGAAGCCGTCCTGTTGGGGGACTTTCCCCTCAGCCGCGGAACCACCGCTGCGGCTGAGGGCGGACGTTCTGCCACACGTGCTTGATCTCGCGGTATTCGCCCAGGCCGGTCGGCCCCAGCTCACGACCGACACCTGACTGCTTGAACCCGCCCCACTCCGCCTGCGGGACGTAGGGGTGGTAGTCGTTGATCCAGACCGTACCGTGCCGGAGGCGCTTGGCCACCCGCTGCGCCTTGCCCGCGTCCTGCGTCCACACCGCTCCGGCCAGGCCGTAGTCGGTGTCGTTGCCGAGGCGGACCGCCTCGTCCTCGCCGATGAAACGCTCGACGGTGAGGACGGGACCGAAGGACTCCTCGCGGACCACCCGCATGTCCCGGTGGCACTCGTCCAGCACGGTTGGCGGGTAGAAGTGGCCCTTCCCGGGGAGCCGCTGCCTGCCGCAGCGCAGCACCGCCCCCTCGGCGACTCCGGCCGCGACGTAGTCCTCCACCTTGGCCAGATGAGCGGCCGAGATGAGCGGACCGGTCTCCGCCTCCAGGTCGAAGGGTCCGCCGAGCCTGATGCGGCCGGCCCGGCGCACCACCTCGTCGACGAAGGCGTCGTGCAGGGAGTCCTCCACCAGCAGGCGGGCGCCGGCGGAACAGACCTGGCCGGAGTGGAGGAAGACCGCGGTCAGCGCGAAGTCGACGGCGGTCTCGAAGTCGGCGTCGGCGAAGACGATGTTGGGGTTCTTGCCGCCGAGTTCCAGGGCGACCTTCTTCACGGTCTTCGCCGCCGACGCCATGATGAGCCGGCCCGTCGCCAGGCCGCCGGTGAACGACACCATGTCCACGCCGGGGTGCTCGGCCAGGGGCGCACCGACCTCGGCGCCCGCGCCCAGTACGAGGTTGGCGACGCCCGGGGGCAGGCCGGCCTCCTCCAGCAGGCGCATGAGCATGATCGCGGTGGACGGCGTGAGCTCGCTGGGCTTGAGGACGAAGGTGTTTCCGGCGACCAGCGCGGGAGCGATCTTCCAGGAGGTCTGCAGCAGCGGGTAGTTCCACGGCGTGATGAGGCCGCACACGCCGACCGGCTCGTAGACCACCCGGCTGATGGCGTCGTCCCGGCCGGTGTCGACCACGCGGCCGGCCTCGGTCCCGGCGATGCCGCCGAAGTAGCGCAGGGACGCCACCACGTCGTCGACGTCGTACTCGCTCTCGACGAGCCGCTTTCCGGTGTCGAGCGACTCGGCCCGGGCGAAGTCCTTCTTGTCGCGCTCGAGCAGGTCCGCCACTCGCAGGAGCAGGGCCCCGCGCTCGCGCTCCGGGGTCGTCGGCCAGGGGCCCTCGTCGAACGCCTTGCGCGCCTCGGAGATCGCGATCTCCGTGTCGGCCCTGGTGGCCTCGGCCACCGTGGCCACCAAGCTGCCGTCGGCGGGGGAACGGATCTCCCTGCGCCCGCCCGCGACAGGATCCCTCCAGCTGCCACCCAGATAGAGATCTGTCACGAACGAGCCGTCCTTCCGAGTTACCGCATGATCCGTTGCGTATCACGCACTGGAATGCTTAACGAGGAACAGAATCGACCCTTTGTGTTCATGCAGTCAAGGGTCTGCCGTTTTCATTACCGTGCCAGCCGAGCCGTGAGGAAATTCGCTCCGCCGCCGCCATCACCTGCCCTGCCACCTCGGGAAGTCGTTCGGCGGGAAGCCGGAAGGTCGGGCCCGACACGCTCATCGAGGCGACGACGACACCCTCGACGTTGAAGACGGGCGCCGCCACCGCGGTGAGGCCGATCTCCAGCTCGTCGACGGCGATCGCGTAGCCACGCGCCCTGACGCCGTCGAGCTCCTCCCCCAGCCGCCGGACGTCGGTGACGGTCCGCTCCGTGAACGACCGCAACGGCCCGGCGGCCAGCTCCTTCAGACGTCCGGCGGGGGCGTGGGCCAGCAGCACCTTGCCGTTGGAGGTGGCGTGCAGCGCCACGCGCCGGCCCGCCCAGTTGTAGGCCTGGAGGGCCGAGGGGCCCGCCATCTGATCGACGTAAAGCGCCTCGTCGCGGTCGAGGATGGCGACGTTGACGGTCTCGCCGACCGCCGCCGCGAGCCTCTCCCCGATGGCACGGCTCTCCTGGACCACGTCAAGCCTGGCGGTCGTGGCACCCGCGAGCCGGATGACGCCCACACCCAGCCGATACTTTCCCCGGTCGGCGGTCTGCTCGACCAGATCGTGCATCTCCAACGTCATGACCAGCCGGAACGCCGTGGACCGATGAACCCCCAGCTCCGCGGCGAGCTCGCTGACCCCCAGGTCTCCGTGCCGGGCGAGCAACGCGAGGACGGACAGCGCCCGGTCGACGGACTGCACCGCGGCGCCGTCCTTTTCCAACTCGTTGCTCATGGCACAACTTTAAGCGGGCTACGCACCGCTCCTTGACCCCTACCTTGCCAAACGGTCACCGGCTCGGACTGTTGCGGTGCCGGTAGAAGTCGACGTGCTCGGCCGCGAGCGGGGTGTTGCCCAGGATCAGGTCGGCGGACTTCTCCGCCACCATCATGACCGGCGCGTAGATGTTGCCGTTGGTCACGTACGGCATGACCGAGGCGTCCACGACGCGGATCCCTTCGAGGCCGTGGATCCTCATGGACAGCGGATCGACGACGGCCATGTCGTCGACACCCATCCTGGCCGTGCACGAGGGATGCAGCGCGGTCTCGCCGTCCTTGGCGACCCAGTCCAGGATCTCCTCGTCCGTCCGGACCTCCGGTCCCGGCGACAGCTCCCCCTCGTTGAACTCGTCCATGGCCTTCTGGGTCAGGATGTCGCGAGCGACCCGGACGGCCTCCACCCACTCCCTGCGGTCCTGCTCGGTGGACAGGTAGTTGAACCGCAGCGCCGGGTGGACGCGGGGATCCGTGCTCTTGATCTTCACCGAGCCCCGCGCGTCGGAGTACATCGGCCCGATGTGCACCTGGTAGCCGTGCCCGCCCGCGGGCGCGGAGCCGTCGTAGCGCACGGCGATGGGCAGGAAGTGGAACATCAGGTTCGGGTAGTCGACGTCGTCGTTGCTCCGGGCGAAGCCGCCGGCCTCGAAGTGGTTGGTCGCTCCGGGCCCGGAGCGCGTGAACAGCCACTGCGCGCCGATCCACGGCCGGTTGCGCCACTTCATCGCGGGCTGCAGCGACACCGGCTGCTTGCAGCCATACTGGATGTAGACCTCGAGATGGTCTTGCAGGTTCTCCCCGACTCCCGGCAGGTCGTGCACGACGTCGACGCCGAGAGCGCCCAGCTCCGCGGCGTTGCCCACCCCGGAGAGCTGGAGCAGCTGCGGCGAGTTGATCGAGCCGCCGCAGAGGATGACCTCGCCCGCGCGGACCGTCTGGCCGTTGTACTCCACGCCGACGGCGCGTTTTCCCTCGAAGAGGATTTTCGTGACGAACGCCCGCGTCTTGATATCGAGGTTGGGACGCTTCTTCACGGGGTGCAGATAGGCCCGGGCGGCGGACAGCCGGCGTCCCCGGCGAATGTTGCGGTCGAAACGGGCGAAACCCTCCTGGCGATATCCGTTGACGTCATCGGTCAGCGGATATCCGGCCTGCTGCACCGCCTCGAAGAAGGCCGCGAACAGCGGATTGCGCACGGGCCCGCGTTCGAGCGTGAGAGGTCCGTCGTGCCCCCGCATGGGATCGTCGGGATCCGCGGCGAGGCAGTTCTCCATCCGCTTGAAGTACGGCAGGCAGTGGGCGAAGTCCCAGGTCTCCATGCCGGGATCGGCGCCCCAGCGCTCGTAGTCCATGGGGTTGCCCCGCTGGAAGATCATCCCGTTGATGCTGCTGGAACCGCCCAGCACCTTTCCCCGGGCGTGGTAGATCCGGCGGCCGTTCATGTACGGCTCGGGCTCGGATTCGTACTTCCAGTCGTAGAAGCGGCTGCCGATGGGGAAGGGCAGCGCGGCCGGCATGTGAATGAAGACGTCCCACGGATAATCCGGGCGACCGGCCTCCAGCACCAGCACTCGGTTGGAGGGGTCGGCGGACAGCCGGTTCGCGAGGGCGCTTCCAGCAGATCCGCCCCCAACGATGACGAAGTCGTACATGTATGCCTCGTCTCGCTCAAGCAAGATTAATGCCGCTAATCGTAGCGAATAGCGCAATCTGTTGTGCTATTCGCAACCAAGATTGTTGCCCCTCCATGGACGCATGTTCCTCACAGCGCTTACAGTCCCGCTATGGGCAACGATTCCACCGGTGGTCGCACCGACAGCAACGGGGGGGTCCAGTCCGTCGACCGGGCCATCAGCATTCTGGAAATCCTTTCCCAGCGCCGTGAGGCAGGAGTGAGCGAGATCGCCCTGGAGATCGCGGTCCACAAGTCGACCGCCTTCCGGCTGCTCGGGGCACTGGAGTCCCGGGGGCTGGTCGAGCAGGCCGAGGACCGCGGGAAATATCGGCTCAGCTTCGGGATCGTCCGTCTCGCGGGCGGCGTGGCCGCCCGGATGGACCTCACCCAGCAGGGCCGTCCCGTCTGCCGTCGTCTCGCCGAGGAGATCGGCGAGACGGTGAACCTCGCCGTCCTGCGATCCCACTACGCGGTGAACCTCGACCAGGTGCGCGGACCCGCGGCGGTCACCACGCAGAACTGGGTCGGGCAGCTCACCCCCCTGCACGCCACGTCGAGCGGGAAGATCCTGCTGGCCCATCTCGACGACCGGTACCGGGTGCAGCTGCTCGACGCCGCGGGCTTCGAGAAATACACCCCGAACACGATCACCTCGCTCCCCGTCCTTGAGAAGCAGCTCGACGAGGCTCGCGGCAAGGGCTACGCGGTCACCGTCGAGGAGTTCGAGATCGGGCTGAACGCCGTCGCGGCGCCCATCCGCTCCTACGAGGGAGAGGTCGTCGCCGCGGTCAGCGCCTCGGGTCCCGCCTACCGCTTCAGCGAGGAGCGGATGCACGAGTTCGCCCCTGCCCTGATCGCGGGGGCCGAGGACATCAGCCACCGCCTGGGCTACGTCGGCTGAGCCGGCCAACGACGCCCTCGGTGACGTCCCCGCGCCTCGCTCCGGTCGAGAGGCATCATCTTCTCCGCGCCTTCCTCCGGTCGCGGGACCTTTCCGGCGTCCCCGCGCTTCCTCCGGTCGCGGGACGTCGCCCTCCCGATCACACGGACGTCATCCCAGCTTTTCGAGCACCCAGTCGTGGAACGCCCCGATGTGGTGCTCGCTCGGCACCAGGACCCCGCCCCCGGCGTAGGCGCGGGAGTTCATCGCCGGCTGGCATCTCTCACACGCGTCGAAGTCCTGCACGTTGACCCGGTGGAAGAGCTCGACGGACGGGCCGAGATCCTTGCCGCCCTCCACGACGTCCTTACGGAACAGCCAGTCACACTCGACGATCGTCCGGTCGGCGGCCAGGGGGAACATCCGGTGGATGATCACGTGGTCGGGCACCAGGTTGATGAACACCTGCGGCTTGATGGTGATCGCGTAGTAGCGGCGGTCCTGGTCCTCGCTGACGCCCTGGATGCGGTCCACCCCCTCCGACCCGTCGACCGTGAACCCCTGGATCTCCTCGCCGAACTCCGCGCCGTGCCCCACGAAGGACTGCGCCGCGTAGCCGTCGGCGAACTCGGGAAGCACCTCGGTGAGCTCGGGGTGGATGGTGGCGCAGTGGTAGCACTCCATGAAGTTCTCGATGATGAGCTTCCAGTTCGCCTTCACGTCGTAGACGATCCTGCGCCCCACCTCGAGGTTTTCGATGTCGTAGTTTTTGATCAGGTCCCCGTCGCCCAGCCGGGTCACCACCTCGCCGGTCACGTCCGCCTCGAACGACGGCGGCTCATCGGCCAGGCACACCCACACGTAGCCCAGCCACTCCCGCACGTGGACGTTCACCAGCCCGAACTCGACCCGGTCGATGTCGGGCATCTTGGTGAGGTTCGGGGCGGCGATCAGCTTGCCCTCGAGGTCGTAGGTCCAGGCGTGGTACGGGCACTGGAACGCCCGCTTCACCTCGCCGGACTCCTCGGTGCAGATCCGGGCTCCCCGGTGGCGGCACACGTTGAGGAAGGCGCGGATCGAACCGTTCCTGGCCCGGGTGACAAGGACGCTCTCCCGCCCCACCTGAACCGTCCTGAAGGCGCCGGGTTTCCCCAGGTCGGAGGAGCGGACGACGCAGAACCACATCGACTCGAAGATCCGCGCCTGCTCCGAGGCGAAGACGCCCTCATCGGTGTAGTAACCGCCGGGCAGGGTGGAGATCACGCTGGGGGGCAGGCTTCGCGTGCTCACAGTTCGCTCCTCAGGGTGGAATCCGTACGATTCGGGACGGCGTCGAGCCGGCGACGCCAGCGGGTGAACAGACGGACCTGGTTCAGGCTCAGCACCGCGACCGGCCGATCCTGCCGCCGGTAGACGGCGAGGAAACTGCGGTCGGCCACGTCACCCTCCTCCACGGTGACCGTGTCTCCCGGGCGCGCGTGACCGACAAATTGGATCTTCATGCCGTACTGGTCGGACCAGAAGTACGGCGAGCTGGGAGGATCGGGCGCGGTCGCCCCACCGGAGAGCAGCGTGACCGCCGCCGCGGCGGGCCGTCGCAGCGCCCCGGTCCAGTGTTCGACGCGATGGTGGTATCCCATGGCGGGGTCGAACCACGCCGCGCAGTCGCCGACGGCGACGACCCCGGGCACCCCGGTGGCTCCCCCGGCGTCGCACACCACTCCGTTGGTGAGCTGGAAGCCCGCTCCCGCCAGCCATTCGACGTTGGGCCGCGCGCCGATGCCGACGAGCACGACGTCCGCGGGCAGGATCCGGTCGTCGTCGAGCAGCGCGCCCTCCACCCGGTCCGCTCCCTCGGGCGCACGCGCGCCCTCCACCCGATCCACTCCCTCGGGCGCACGCGCGCCCTCCACCCGATCCACTCCCTCGGGCCCACTCGCGCCATCCACCCGGCCCGCTCCCTCAGACCTCTGTACACCGTCCGCCCGGTCCGTTCCTGCAAGCCCCCGGCCCGCTCCCAGGAGCCCTCGCACGCCGACACCGCAGATGAGGCGGACTCCGTGGTCACCGTGGAGCGAGGCCACCACGGCGCCCATCTCGGCGCCGAGCGCGCCGGCGAACGGTGTCGGGGCCGTCTCGACGACCGTCACGTCGAGTCCCAGATCACGAGCCGTCGACGCTACTTCGGCCCCGATGAAACCGGCGCCGATCACCACGAGACGCCGCCCCTTGACGAGGTCGGAGCGCAGGGCCCGGGCGTCGTCGAGCGAGCGCAGGGTGTGGACCCCGCCGAGGCCGCCGCCTCCGGGCAGGGTGCGGGCGGAGGCGCCGGTCGCGACGACGATCCCGTCGGCTCGCACCGAGGTGCCGTCGTCAAGGAGCACCCTGCGGTCGCTCGGATCAAGACCGGTCGCGGTCGCCCCGAGCCTCCACTCGGCTCCGAGGTCCTCGTCGTCGGCCTCCAGCGCCAGGTCGGCCTCGCTCATCCGCCCGGCGAGAAACTCCTTCGACAGGGGCGGCCGGTCGTAGGGGCGGTGCGATTCGGTTCCGATGAGCGTCAGGCGCCCCTCGAACCCCTGGCCGCGCAGCGCGCGGGCGGCAGACAGGCCCGCCAGCGAGGCGCCGACGACGGCGATCGACCTCACGCCGTCCCCGCGCGGATGCCGGGCGGCAGGTTGGGAGGCTCCTCCGATGGGACGACGTAGACGGTTCCGTCCTCGACCACCACCCGGTGGGTGCGGACCGGCAGTTTCGCCGGCGGGGCGTCCACCCTTCCCGTCCGCAGATCGAACCGTGAGGCGTGCAGCGGGCACTCCACCTCGCAGCCCTCCAGCCACCCATCGGCGAGCGACGCGTCCTGATGCGTGCAGGTGTCGTCTATGGCGTAGATCTCGCCGTCCTCGGTGTGGAAGAGGGCGATGGGCGGTTCGACGTCGAGTCGATAGGCCTCACCCCGTGGGAGGGCCGCCAGGGGGCACGCAGGGATCATCGTTACCAACCCCGGTTTCGTAAGACGGAACGATAAGCGCTATACGCAACAGCGTGAACTCAAAAAACCCCGGTGTCAAGAGTCGACATGTGGGGTCAAAGTACCCATTTTTTCCCAGGCGACCCTACGACCCGCCTGCCGTGGGAGACAGCGCCTCGATCGCCACTACAGGGGTCCGACGATGACACCGCCGAGTGATTTTTTCGGACTGCCACTTTCACTGTGGCGCAAGCGGCTTCCAGGGTCGGACAGACCTTTGCAGGGAAATTGCGGTAAGAGAAAGAACGCAACGCAGTCGATACATTTCATAGAACAGCTGAAACCTTGCAGACATCTGTCTGTCATTTTAAGGTGTGGGTACCCCCCCGGGCACCACCGGTCTGTGTGTCTCTGACCGCGAAGCGTCCGGCTCTTCGCAGGATTGAAGGGTCAGTCGATGAAAAAGTCCGGCAGGCTTAAGGCCTGGACGATTGCCACTGTCGTGGTGCTGACAGCGGGAGGGCTCGCCGGCATACCGGCCACCTCCGCCTCGGCCGCCGCGCGAGCAGACTCCCCGTTCGACTTCGCGGGGCGCGGTGCCACCGTGCCCTTCGTGGAGATCGAAGCCGAAGACGCCCTCACCTCAGGCCAGGTGATCGGCCCCGACAGGATCTATGGTCACCTCCCCTCCGAGGCCTCCGGCCGCAGGGCGGTGACCCTCGACTCCTCGGGTGAGTACGTGGAGTTCACGCTCACCAGGCCGGCCAACGGGATGTCACTGCGCTACAGCGTGCCGGACAGCGGCTCGGGAACCGGCCAGAACACCACCGCCGACCTCCGGGTCAACGGCGCACACCTGAAGGACCTGTCCCTCACCTCGAAGTACGGCTGGTACTACGGCGGTTATCCGTTCAACAACAACCCCGGCGACACCAACCCCCACCACTTCTACGACGAGACGCGGACCCTGTTCGGGTCCACGCTCGCCGCGGGGGCCAAGGTCCGCGTCCAGTCCACCGGCGGCATCCCGATCACCGTTGACCTAGCCGACTTCGAGGTCGTTCCCGACCCGATCACCCGGCCCTCGGGCTCGCTGTCGGTCGACGACTTCGGCGCCATCAAGAACAACACGGGCGTCGACAACACGGCCGCCTTCCAGGCCGCGGTCAACGCCGGCAAGGCGCAGGCCAAGGAGGTCTGGATCCCCGAGGGCACCTACAACCTCTACGACCACGTGGTCGTCGACGGCGTGACCCTGCGCGGAGCCGGTCCCTGGTACAGCGTGCTCGGCGGACGCCACCCCACCCAGCGCAACAGGGGCGTCGGCGTCTACGGCAAGTACGTCCAGGGCGGCGGCTACGGCGGCGAGATCCGCTCCCACGAGGCGGGCGGCCCGAGCCGCAACGTCACGCTCAAGGACTTCGCCATCATCGGCGAGGTCATGGAGCGAGAGGACAACGACCAGATCAACGCCTTGGGCGGCGCCATGACCGACTCGGTCGTGGACAACGTGTGGATGCAGCACACCAAGGTCGGGGCCTGGATGGACGGCCCGATGAACAACTTCACCATCAAGAACAGCCGCATCCTCGACCAGACCGCCGACGGCGTGAACTTCCACACCGGGGTCACCAACTCGACCGTGACCAACACGTTCGTCCGCAACACCGGTGACGACGGCCTGGCCATGTGGCCCGAGCGGATCCCGAACGTGAACAACAAGTTCACCTTCAACACCGTCGGCGTGACGCTGCTGGCCAACAACATCGTCACGTACGGCGGCAGGGACATCCAGATCACCGACAACGTGGTGGCCGACACCATCAGCAACGGCGGCGGCATCCACATCGCCAACCGCTATCCGGGTGTCAACTCCGGCCAGGGCACCGCGGTCGCCGGCACCCACACCGTCGCCCGCAACACCCTGCTCCGGGCGGGCAACAACGACTTCAACTGGCACTTCGGCGTCGGCGCCATCTGGTTCAGCGGGCTCAACGAGCCGGTCAACGCCACCATCAACGTCACCGACACCGACATCCTGGACAGCTCCTACGCCGCCATCCACGTCATCGAGGGCAGCACGAGCACGGTCAACTTCAACAACGTCAACATCGACGGCACCGGCACCTACATGATCCAGGCCCAGTCGGGGGCCAACATGACGTTCAACAACGTCAAGGCCGCGCACATCGGCGCGGGCGTCGCCATCCACAACTGCGTCGGCACGAGCTTCACGCCCGTCTTCGGCACGGGCAACACCGGCTGGAGCCCCACCTCCACGACCTGCACCGGCACCTGGCCGGCGCCGAACTACATCTACCCCGGCGGCGGTGGCAGCACGGGCGGCCTGTCCGGCTCCCCCGGCAGCCTGTCCTTCCCGGCCCTCCAGGTCGGCGGGACCAGCTCGGCGCAGGCCGTCACCATCACGAACGGAGCCACCACGGCGGCCCCGATCAGCTCGGTGACCGCCACCGGTGACTACACCCAGACCAACAACTGCGGCAGTTCCCTCGCCGCGGGCGCGACCTGTACGGTCAACGTCACCTTCAGGCCGACCGCGACGGGCACCCGCACCGGCACGCTCACCCTCGCCAGCAGCGCCCCCGGCGGCCCGGTGACCGTCAGCCTCAGCGGCAGCGGCACCAACGGCGTCGCCCTCACCGCCTCCCCCACCAGCCTGTCCTTCGGAGCGCGTCAGAGCGGCACGACCAGCCCGGCGCAGACCGTGACGATCACCAACAGCGGCACCGCGTCGGCGACGCTCGGCACGGTCGCCACCACCGGTGACTACGCGCAGACCAAGACCTGCGGCACCACCCTCGCCGCCGGAGCCTCCTGCACCGTCAGCGTCACCTTCACCCCGACCGCCTCGGGCAGCCGTCCTGGCACCCTGACGGTGGCCAGCAACGACCCGAACAGCCCGCTGTCGGTGGGCCTGTCCGGCAGTGGCGTCAGCTCGACCACCAACCTGGCGCTCGGCGCGACGATGACCGCCGGCAGCTCCAACGGCGGGTTCCCGCCGGGCAATGCCAATGACGACAACACCGCCACCTACTGGGAGGCCGGCGGCGCCTTCCCGCAGTGGCTGCAGGCCGACCTCGGCTCCACCCAGAGCATCGGCTCCATCACCCTGAAACTGCCGCCGCCGGCCGCGTGGGCGACCAGAACGCAGACCCTGTCGGTCGAGGGCAGCACCAACGGCTCCACCTGGACCACCCTCAAGTCCTCGGCCGGCTACACCTTCAACCCCTCCACCGGCAACACCGTCACCATCCCCCTGACCTCCGCCACCGTGCGCCAGGTCCGGCTCAACATCACCGCCAACACCGGCTGGAGCGCGGCCCAGATCGCGGAGTTCCAGATCTTCCCGGGCACCGGCGGCCCCGTCCAGACCGTGTCCCTGTCGGCCTCCCCGACCAGCCTGGCCTTCGCCGCCCGAACGGTCGCCAGCACCAGCCCGGCACAGACCGTCACCATCACCAACAACGGCACCGCGTCGGCGACGCTCGGCACGGTCGCCACCACCGGTGACTACGCCCAGACCAAGACCTGCGGCACCACCCTGGCCGCGGGAGCCTCCTGCACGGTCAGCGTCACCTTCACCCCGACCGCGAC
>NZ_FZOD01000121.1 GCF_900188345.1 Streptosporangium subroseum
CGTTGTTCCGGGCGACCGCGCCGGGCGCGGTCCTGATCTGCACCGTGTAGGTCCCGCCGATCAGCAGGTTGTCGGTGACCGTGACACCCTGGGTGGGATCGACCAGGAAGACCGGGGCGGTGTGTGACGGAGCCTTGCGCTGATCGACCGTGTTGTGGTGGAAGGTGAGGTTCTTGCTGGCGCCGACACTCTGGATGCCGTCGGAATGGTCACCCGAGTTGCTGCACAGCAGGACGAAGGAGTCCTTGATAGTCACGTTGTCGCCGGAGACGCTGAATCCGTCGCCGTGGCCGCGGATGTGCACCCGGGTCGCGGTGAAACCCGCGTCCAGGATGCCCGGCGCGGTGTCACAGCGGTCCGTCGGGCCGACGGTGGAGTCGCTGACGTCGAAGGAGTAGCGCTTGTTGTCGTAGACGCCCATGATCTGGCCGTCGATCTGGCTGTTGGTGATCGTGACGTCATTGGCGGTGATCAGCAGGTTGCCGGGCACGTGGACGGCGTCGAGGACGGTTCCGGGTTTGGTGATCCTGAGCGTCTCGCCGTCCATGTTCAGCTTGAGCTCGGTGAGCTTCGTGCCGGGCGGCACGCCGGTGCACGCCGGGGTCGGATATTTGCCGCAGCCGGCACTGGGGCTGGGCGAGGGAGTCGCCGTGACCGTGGGGGTCGCCGGCGGGCTTGTGGTCGGTGGCGGAGACGTCCGGGTGCAGGCCGTGGCGAGGAGCGCGCCGGCCAGTAGTGCGGCCATCAACGGCCTCCGCATGTGCGATCCCTTCACCGGCTGCTGGCGTCCGTCGCCCACGATACTCGGGTCCCGCGCCGGGCGAGCGCCTTGTCCGCGAGCAGCACGGCCAGGTAGCAGGCCGCGTCCAGCGGGCTCACCGACCGCCGCCGGACCAGCGCGGCCAGCGCGCCCAGGCCCAGCCTGCCATCGGGGGCGGCGAAGCCCAGCTCGGTGAGCTGGCGGTTGCCCTGCCTGACCCTGACCCTGCGGCGCAGGTGCGCGCGGACGGTCCTGGCGGGCCGGACCAGTGACCTGGCCTCGGTCACCACGGCCCGCTCGGCGGGGGCGAAGTTGCGGTGCACGAGCTCGTCGTCGGCGACCACGTCGGGCATCGGGAAGACCCGTGCGTGGCCTCGCTCGTTCAGCGCGTACGCGCCGACTCCGGCCAGCGCCCGCCGCGGGCCGATCAGCCGGTCGTGCACCCGGTGCACGCGTCGCGCGACCGGACCCGCACCGGCCAGCTCCCAGTCCGGCGCGGGAGCGGCGGCCATCATCCCGGGTCCGGCCAGCGCGGCGGCCAGCGACCGCACCGAGGCGGCGGAAAGCTCCACGTCCGCGTCCAGATAGACGCGGGGGAACGCCCGGCATTCGGCATCGCCGAGACGCAACGCGTGCGCCTTGCCCGGCACGGCGGTCTCGACCACCCGCGCGCCCGCGCGCCTGGCCACCTCGGCGGTCCCGTCCGCGCACGCGTTGGCGACCACCACGACGTCGAACTCGCCCGGCGCGGCACCGGCGAGCAGCCGGTCCAGCGTGCGGCCGAGCACCGCCTCCTCATTGTGCGCGGGGATCACCACGGCGGCCACCGGCGTCATTCGACGGCGGAGTCGTAGGCGGCGATCAGGGCCTTCCTTGAGTGCTCCCAGGAGAGCGGGCCTCGCACCCGGGACTGGCCGAGCTCGCCCATCCTGCGGCGCTCGTCCGGGTCGTCCAGCAGCAGGGCGATCAGCTTGGCGAACTCCGACTCGTCGTTGGCGGGGGCGTACACGGCCGCCTCGCCCGCCGAGACCCGGGCCTCGCGCAGCTCGAAGGAGACGATCGGGCGGGCCATCGCCATGTACTCCATGACCTTGTTCATCGTGGAGACGTCGTTGAGCGGGTTGAGCGGGTCCGGCGACAGGCACACGTCGGCACTGGACAGGTAACGCACCAGGTCCTCGTCCGGGATGCGCCCGGTGAAGTCCACGGAGTCCTCCAGGCCGAGCTCGCGGGACAGCTCCACCATCGCGTCGAAGGTGTCCCCGCCGCCGACGAAGGCCGCGTGCCAGTCGGTGCGCCCCTGCTCGTCGCGTAATCTGGCCAGCGCCCTGAGCGCGTAGTCCACGCCGTCCTGCGGGCCCATCACGCCCAGGTAGCAGAGCAGATACGGCTTGCCCTTCTTGAGTGACTCGTCCGGCTCGACCTCGTGGAACCGTTCGATCGCGGGCGCGCTGCGCACCACGAACACCTTGTCCGGCGACTTGCCGCCCCGGCTGAGCGCGACCTGGCGGTAGCTCTCGTTGGTCGCGATGACCACGTCGGCGGCCCGGTAGGTCGCGCGCTCCATCCGGCAGACCGCGCGGTAGAGGAAGTCCTCGCCCCGGCTGAACCGCGACAGGTACAGCTCCGGCACCAGGTCGTGCTGGTCGAACACGAACCGCGCCCCGCGCCTGCGCATCGCCCGGGCGACGAGGAAGAACAGGTCCGGAGGGTTGCACGCGTGCACCACGTCCACCTTGCCGACCCGCCTGGCCAGCCGGTAGGTGTGCCAGAGCGCGGAGCCGTACTCCTTGAGGTAGCCGAGCGGGCCGCCGGTGGCGGCCCGCAGCGGGTAGCGGTGGATCCGGATCCCGTCGATCTCCGCGTACGCCTCGGTGTCCCGCTTGGCGCCACGGGGGCAGATGACGTGGACCTCCCACCCGGCGTCGCGCAGCGCGGTGCTCTCCTGCCACACGCGCCGGTCGAACGGTACGGACAGGTTTTCGACAAGAATGAGCGCCTTACCAGCCAAGTCCCACATACCCAGGTCGTTGCCGACGCGCTTCCGCGTCGGGCAGGCGGACGAGGTCGATGATCGCGCGGTCCTCGCTGCCGGCCAGGGCGGTCAGCACCGCCGGGTCCTTGCAGCCCACCACGCACACTTCCGCGTGGTCCAGCACGTCCTCGACCGAATTGCTCAGTAGATCACCCAGATGGGGCAACCTGCCCTCAATGTAGTCGCGGTTCGCCCCGATAAGCCGGGAAAGAGAGACATTCGCGTCATAGATCCGAAGGTCGTATCCCTTGCCGAGAAGTCGCTCGGCCAGCTCGACCAGCGGGCTCTCGCGCAGATCGTCGGTGCCCGGTTTGAACGACAGGCCGAACAGCCCGATCTTGCGTTTTCCGGTCACCGCGACCAGGTCGAAGGCGCGCCGCAGGTGCTCCTCGTTGGAGGGCAGCACGTGCGAGAGCAGCGGCACCGCCACGTCGGCGCGCCTGGCCGCGTAGACCAGGCCCCGCAGGTCCTTGGGCAGGCAGGAGCCGCCGAAGGCGAACCCGGGGCGCAGGTAGGCGGCGCTGACGTTCAGCTTGGTGTCGGCCAGGAAGATGTCCATCACCCGGTGCGAGTCCAGCCCCAGCGCGGCGCAGATCGCCCCCAGCTCGTTGGCAAACGCGATCTTCACTCCGTGATACGAGTTATCCGCATATTTCGTCATTTCGGCTACGGCGATGGGGACCCGGAAGACCTCGCCGGGCAGGCCGTCGTACAGGGCCGCCACCCGGTCGCCGCTGGCCGGGTCGAGCTCGCCGATCACGGTCTTGGGCGGGTCGAAGAAGTCCTTCACACTGGTGCCCTCGCGCAGGAACTCCGGGTTCACCGCCACCCCGAAGTCCACGCCCGCGGTCAGCCCGGACGCCTTCTCCAGGATCGGCACCAGCAGCGTCTCGCAGGTGCCGGGCAGCATCGTGCTGCGGAAGATCACGGTGTGGCGGTCCTCGCGATCGCGCAGCGCGGCGCCGATCTCCTCGGCCACCCGCTCCAGGTATTCGGTGGACAGGCTGCCGTTCGGCGCCGACGGGGTGCCGACGCAGACCAGCGAGACGTCGCTGGTCCGGATCGCCTCGGCCACGTCCGAGGTGGCACGCAACGCGCCCGAGGCGACCACCTCGGCGGTCAGCTCGCCGATGCGCTCCTCGACGACCGGGGCCCTGCCGCTCATGATGAGCTCGATCTTGACGGGGTTCACGTCGACGCCGACGACCTCGTGACCTTGGGCCGCCAGGCAGGCCGCCGACACGCAGCCGACGTAGCCGAGTCCGAAGACACTGATCTTCACTGTGGTAGCTCCTGGATCCGGCGTGATGGGAGAAGCAGGGCCGCGAGCGCGGCCCTGGCCGTACGGCTGCCCGCGAGCGCCCGCACCGACTGGCCCAGCACGATCGACAGGTAGTAGGCGAGCGAGGCGATCCGCCCCCGGCGGCGGCGGAACAGCCGCACCTTGTTCACAATGAGAAGAGCGGCGAGCATCGGGTTGGTCCCGGACTCGCCGCCGACGTGCTCGATGACGGCCTCGGGTTCGTACCACAGCGACCAGCCCAGGTCGGCGGCGCGCAGCGCGTACTCGGTCTCCTCGCTGTAGAGCAGGAACGACTCGTCCCAGGGGCCGAGCGCTCTGATCGCCTCGGTGTCCAGCAGCATCGCCGCGCCGGTCGCCCAGGCGAACGTGCCCGGCTGTTCGTAACGCCGGGGGTCGGTGATGACCTCGCCGAAGGCCCCGATCCTGCCGGACAGGGTGCCACCGATCACCGCCTCGGCGAACGCGCCGTGCACGGTCGGGGCCCGTCGCAGCGACGGCTGCAGCGTCCCGTCCGGTTTGGTCAGGCGCGGTACGGCGATGCCGCGCCCCGGCACCCCGAGCGTCCCGGCCAGCACGGCCAGCGCACCCGGATGCATCTTGCAGTCGGGGTTGAGCACGAGCACGGCGTCGAGCTCGGACAGGTCCAGCGAGGCGACTCCGGCGTTGATGGCGGCGGCGTACCCGGCGTTACGGCCCGTCTGCACGATCTCCGCGCCCGCGCCCTTGGCGATCCGCACTGATTCGTCCTGCGACGCGTTGTCGGCCACCACGACGTTGGTGAGATTCACCCCGCGGGAGCCCTCGGGCAGCGCGCCCAGGCACTCGGCCAGAACGGCTGCGCTGTTGTATGTCACGATCACGATCGCAATGCGTGCCAGCCCTAGAATGCTCATCTTCAAAGTGGTCATGCCCTTCGTCGTACGACAGGGCAGCGGGCAATCCCTCGCGCAGCCCCCGATTCCACTTCCTGAATTCGTCTGAGGCGTGTGGAACGTTACCAATGGCGGCTTTCTCGAATCACCCTTTGAAGGGAAATCTGCTAAACGCCTGGTCAGCGCCCATCGGATATCTTTTCTGTGACCGGCCGGTTTCTATCGGTTCCTGAACCGCCTGACCCTCCGCAGGAGGGCGGGCCCCACCGCCGATGATCTTACCGTGGACGCCAGTGACTCCCGCGTCCGGCGCAGCAGCAGCCTGGCCCGGTTCCGGGTGACCAAACCCTGGGCGACCATCGTCTCGCCGGTTTTGGCCCGCCGCTTGTACTCGTCGTCGCCCCGGCCGAGATCGATCCGGGTGATGCCCATCTCGGGTGCGGCGGCGATCAGCTCGCGGAGCAGCATCCAGCCGGGCGCGAGGTTGCCGAACGCCGGATCGTAGACCGGGAACCACCAGTGCAGCACGCCGTCGGCCCGCATGCCGAAGTGCGCGGCCAGCAGGTGCGGCCCCGCGTGCAGGGTGGACAGCACACCGCCGAAGGAGGTGTCGCGGGTGTGCATCAGCCGGGTCAGCAACTCGGCCCTGCCCGGTTCGGCGAAGTAGTCCAGGGCCCCGGTGGCCTCGTACTGGGCGCGCTTGAGCTCGATCACCCTGGCCAGCGACTCCGCGTCGACGGCGTCGGCCGCGAAGCGCACCTCTCCGTGGACGCGGCCCGCCTTGGCCGTACGGCGGCGGGCCTGCCCCATGTTGTCCTTGCCCGAGCGGGAGGCCCGGCCGAGGTAGCCGTCCAGGCCGCCGGTGACGTCGATGAAGGGGGAGGGCCGCCGGGAGAGGATCCACGGCTCGGCTTCGGCCAGGCCGTCCACCAGGTGGTCGAACGCGAACGCGCGCACGCCGCCGGTGAGCAGGCCGCAGGGGTCGAACGTCGTGCCGGGGGCCAGAATCGGGCCCTGGAAGTCGGCGCCCGGCCAGCCGACCGGTCGCAGCGTCGAACCGTCCCGGTGGCAGGGCAGCAGCGCTGTCACCCCGTTGTGTTCCTTGTGGGCCTCGCGCTCCACCACGACCTGGACGGGGTTCGACACGTGCACCGCCGCTGCGAAGCCGGGGTGGAAGTACGGGCTGTCCAGCAGCGGGTTCTTGGCCCGGAGGGCGTGCCAGGCGTCCAGCTCCGCGCCGGAGAGGTCGGCGAAGTCCTTGATGATCATGTGGGTAGCGTCGTCCACCGCCGGGACGGCCGCAGCAACCAGACCACCGACCTCTGGGAGACTTTACGCCCGGCCACGGCCCGTACGGACTCGCCGAGCAGGACCGCCAGGTAGTACGCCGCGCCCGCCAGCGGGCCGCGGCGGCGGCGGAACAGCTTCACCTTGTTGACCAGCAGCAGCGCGGCCAGCGTCGGGTTGACGCCCGAGTCGCCGCCGATGTGCTCGATCAGCGCGTCCGGTTCGTACCAGAGCGACCAGCCGAGGTCGGCGGCCCGCAGGGCGTACTCGGTCTCCTCGCTGTAGAGCAGGAACGACTCGTCCCACGGCCCGACCGCGCGGATCGCGGGCACCGAGATCAGCATCGCGGCCCCGGTCGCCCAGGCCACGGGGCCGGCTTGCTCGTACGCGCGCGGATCGGTGATCAGCTCGCCCAGGCGGCCGATCCGGCCCGCCCTGTCGCCACCGATGACCGCCTCGATCACGGCCCGGCCCACGGTCGGCATCCGCCGCAGCGACGGCTGCAGCGACCCGTCGGGGTTGACCATCCGGGGCACGGCGATGCCCACGCCCGGCCTCCGCAGCGCCGGGATGAGCGTCGCGATCGACTTGGGGGGCAGGCGGCAGTCCGGATTCAGCACGTACACCGCGTCGAGCCCGGCCAGATCCAGCGAGGCCACGCCCGCGTTGATCGCGGCGGCGTATCCGGCGTTGCGGCCGAGCCGCACGACGTCGGCGCCCTCCCTGGCGGCGATCTGGGCCGAGTCGTCCCTGGAGGCGTTGTCGGCCACCACAACGGCGCTCAGCTCCACACCGTCCGACCCCTCCACGAGGGAGGCCAGGCAGCCCGAGAGCACGTCGGCACTGTTGTAGGTCACGATCACGACCGCGACCCTTGGAAGATCGCGCATCTCAGCCGCGCACCCGCTTGACCGTCCGGCCGGCCAGCTTCCTGGCCACCAGCACCGGAGAGGGAGGCACGTCGAGCAGTCCCCGAGTCCACTCGGCGTCCAGATCGCGCACCAGGCTCGTGCGCGGCTGCAGCCAGGTCCCGAGCCGGGCCTGGCCGCCGTCGCTGGTGTAGGCGCGGGTCACCCCGGCCCGCCGCAGGCGGCGCAGCACATGCCGGTCGTAGGAGCCGAACGGGATCGCCACCCGGGACACCGGCTGCCCGGTCAGCTCGGTGAGCCTCCGGTGTGACTCGGTCAGCTCCTCTTCGGCCTGCCGATCGTCGATCCACCGCCAGTCCCGATGCGACCAGCCGTGGGAACCGACCCGCATGCCCGCTCCGATGAGGCGGCGCACGTCGTCCGGGGTCAGCCGTCCCGGCTTGCCGAGCAGCCCGGCCAGCACGAAGAACTCGGCGGTCAGGCCTCGATCGAGCAACCGGGGCAGCGCGATCTTGACGTCGGAGGTGTTGCCGTCGTCGAAGGTGACCCGCACGTCGTCGCGGCCGACCACGGCGTCGAGCACCCGCTCGAACTGCTCGATGCTCACCCAGGTGCCGTCCTCGCACGGATCGAGCTCCCGCTCGGCCGGTCCGATTCCGTGCACTGTCAGGTTGATGACCCTCCCCACGCGCGTCATGCCTCTTTTATCTAGATGTGTACGGGTTCCGTTACGCAGTTATTGAATAAATTCGCGTCGTTCCGAAGATTTCGGTCCTGGCTGCCCGGCCCCGGGCGACCGTACGGAGATGCCGGAATCGGCCGGTTCCCAGCAAGAACGGCTCTTCGACCGGGTTGAAATAGATGACTTTGACCGGGCGCGGGTTGCGGTCCACCGAGGCGAGCAGGTTCGTGATCGCGGCCGCGAAGATCTCACCTCGGAACGGGTTGTTCAGGAAGACCACGGTGACGTCGTCCGGGATCTGGTAGTCGAGCACGTCGGACTGGACCAGGTCGACCCGGTCGCTGCGGACCCGGAGCCGGGTCGACGCGAGGTTGGCCCGGGCCACCTCGGTCAGCTCCGCGGTCAGCTCGACGCCGATCACCCTGCGGAACGGGAAGCGGGCGGCGGCCTCCAGCACCATTCGGGCCTTGCCCGAGCCCAGGTCGACGAAGACGTCGTCGGCGCAGACCTCGTGCGCCGGGAGGGCGCGACGGAGGGTGCCCCAGTTGGCGGGCGAGTAGTAGACGCGCTCGTGGTGGGCCAGCCCGAACTGGTCGAGGTGGGCGAACTCCGAGGTTTCGACGCCGTAGCGCCGGTCGAAGAGCAGGCGGCTCATCCGTTGGCGGGCCGACCGGATATTGCCAACCAGTAAACCGCTGAATGCCCCGCCGACCTCTTCGGTGGAAAGCTCCAGAAAAGGGACAGCATCCAGCAGAACGGTCACTTCGCCTCCACGAATCGGCTGGAACGATGCAGAGAATCTACCGTTGTCGCGCGGCGCGCGACAACGGTAGGTCCTGAATATCCCTGTCCGCGAGGTCCACGAGTAAATCGAGGTCGACCTTAAATCGACACTTAATTCGGTTATTGGCTGATCTGTTGCTATCTCGCCGTGTTCGTCCTCGACAATCGAGAGATTGTCGAGGACGAACACAACCGGACGGCGTCACCCGTGGCTACCTGGGACAGGGCAGCGGTCCGACGGTAGAGGTGACGTTGTAGTTGTTGTCGATGGTGACCAGGGAGTTGCCGGACCAGTCGGTGTTGGCGCAGTCGATCGAGGCCGGGCCGTAGTTCCACGAGTCGGCCACGACGGCGTTGTTCCGGGCGACCGCGCCGGGCGCGGTCCTGATCTGCACCGTGTAGGTCCCGCCGATCAGCAGGTTGTCGGTGACCGTGACA
>NZ_FZOD01000073.1 GCF_900188345.1 Streptosporangium subroseum
CGTCCACCCCGGCCCGCACGTGGCTGCTGGCGGCCGAGGGGGACCTCGACGGGGCACTGCGATCTCTCACGGAGGTCTCCGTGCTCGCCTCGCACGACGCGTTCGATTCGTACGGTGTGTTCGCTCCACACGAAGTGCCCGTCCCGCACGACGCGTCCACCTCGCATGACATGTTCGCCTCGCATGACGTGTTCGCTCCGTACAAGGTGCCCGTCCCGCACGACGCGTCCACCTCGCATGACATGTTCGCCTCGCATGACGTGTTCGCTCCGTACAAGGTGCCCGTCCCGCACGACGCGCTCGCCTCGCACGACGTGTTCGCGCTGCACGACGCCGTGCGGCTGGGTGCTCCCGGTCTGGTCGTGGAGCGGCTCAGGCGGTGGCCCGGCGGTCTCGCCTCGCTGCTGACGGCTCACGCGACCGCGCTGATCTCGCGCGATGGGCAGGCCCTGGACCGGGTGGCGAGCCGGCTCGAACAGCGTGGTCTGCTGCTCCACGCGGCCGAGGCGTCCGCGCAGGCGGCCATGATCCACCGGGATCACCGGGCCGCGCGCACCTCGCGGAACAGGGCCTCGACGCTGGCCCGGCGCTGCCAGGGAGCACGCACTCCGGTCCTGGTCGACGCCACGCTGGGAGAGCTCACCCCCCGGCAGCGGCAGATCGTGGGCCTGGCCGCCACGGGCCTGACCAACCGGCAGATCGCCGAGCAGCTCACACTGTCCATCCGTACGGTGGCCAACCACCTGTACGGCGCCTACGAGCGCCTCGGCAGCGGTGACCGGACCGGGCTGGGAAGCCTGTTCTGACGGAACACCTCCGAACCCCGCCGGTTCCCCCCGGACCGGCACGTCTCCGAACCTCTGCCGGTTCCCCCCGGACCGAGACCCCCTGCCGGTCCCCCCGGACCTGCGCTCCTCCGAACCCCGCCGGTTTCCCCAGATCGAGATTCATCCGAGCCCCCGCCGGTTCCCCCGGGCCGGGAAATTTCTCCCCGGACCGGGGACGTCCGCTTCCCCGCGCGGTGCCGTCAGGCAGCTCCGATCGCGGAGAAGGCCCATCCGGCCGCCTGGTGGACGGCGTCGTGCGGCGGCGCCCGCCTCGCGTCGCGAAGGGCCTCGGCCATCGTCAGCCCGGCCCGCATCCCCTCGTGGAGGGCCAGCATCAGCGGCACCACGGCCTCGTCGTTGACCGGGACGCAGCTCGCCACGATCCCCGCGGTGCCGAGCGGCAGCAGCGCCGCGGCGAGGCCGAGCAGCTCGTCCGACCCGACCGAGGCCAGCCTGCCGGAATCACAGCTCGACAGGATGATCTGATGGGGGCTCCGGCGCAGGCGCTCGAAATCGTGCACGGTGAGCGGGCCGTCGTCCATCCGGAGCGAGGAGAACATCGGGCTGTCCGCCCGGAAGGTCCCGTGCGCGGCGATGTGGGCGAGAAGGCAACCGTCGATCGCCTCGAGGACGGCGGGCACCGACGCCGTGCCGTTCTCCAGCACGGTCGCCCCGCCGTACCGGCTCGCCAGCCGCGGCACCTCCGCGCCGCCCGTCGCCAGGTCCGGACCGCGGACAAGCACGAACCGCCCCTCGGGGGGAGGCTCGATCTCTCGGGCGCGCAGCCAGCAGCTCGCGGACGGCGCCACGCTGAACGCGCGTTCGCGCAGCGCGGGCAGCAGCGCCCACGGCACGCCGTGCAGCCTGCCCGGCGGGACCACGACGACCGGGCCCGTCCCGAGGTGCCCTACGGCGGGGCCCAGCAGAATCTCCTCAAGGCGGCGGCCACCGGCTTCGAGGAGGGCGAGACGGCCGGCGTCACCGGTGTGGGCGAGCCTCCGGAGGCCGGCGGACAGGTGGTCGACCTCGGCCATCGCGTCGGCGAACCGTCCCGCGGGAAACCGGCGCACCCGCCCGTTGCCGCAGAGCAGGACGTGCAGCTCGCCGTCGACCGCGACGATCTCGACCAGCCTGCCGTCCTCGATCCGGTCGAGAAGCCGCCGCACGTCGAGCCGGCGACCGTCGCTCCTCCCCTCGCCGCGGATGTGGAGCGTTCTGGAGCGGATCTCCCGTTCGAGGCGGCGCCGCTCGCGTTCCAGTGCGGGGATCGACGCGCCCGCCGACCGCGCGGCCTCCGCCCGGCTGGTTATCTCCCGGAAGGCGGTGAGGTCCCGCAGGAGCGCGGGGTCCGCGGGCGGGCGCGTGGGAGGGGCGGTCAGTACGGTGGCCCGCCACCGCTCGCTCCAGACGAGCAACCGCCGCGGACGGTCCGACCGCAGGCTCGCCCGCTGGGCGAGCACGGCCAGCTCCGCTCCCTGGGCGGTCGCCCGTGCCCGCAGTTCGGAGGCGCCCAGTGTCAGCCGGTGCTCGTCGAGCAGGTCGAGGCCGCGCCGGCAGGCGTCCAGCACTCCCCTGACGGATCCCGCGGCCTCGGCCCGGAGGGCCTGCGCCGCCCAGCCTCCCACCCGGGCGAACGCCGGTCCCCTGGACCGTCCGCGTGCGGCGGCGACCAGGTGCCGCTCGGCGTCGTCCGCCCATCCGAGGGCGAGAGCCGTACGGCCCGCCAGCAGCGACGCCTCGACGGCACTCGGCGAGCCCAGCTCCGACAGCCGCGCCGCCACCGTGGCGGCATCGCCCACCAGCCGCCCCGAGATCCGTCCCCCGGCGACGCGGGCTTCGACGAGCACCAGCCGGGCGTGCACCTCCCACCACTCGCGGTGCTGGCTGGAGAACAGACTGATGGCCGCCGTGGCCCGCGCTATCGCCGTCGCGGCGTCGCCCGTGGCGTTCGCCGCCCGTGCGGCGGCGAGCAGGAGCTCGGCCCTGCGCGTGCTCTGCCCGCCGATGCCGTCCAGCGCGTTCGTCGCGCCGTCGGCCTCGTCGAGCGCCTCGCGCGCGAGCCCCGCCGCCATGAGGACCTCGCAGCGCCGGATGTTCAGCATGAACATCGGGGTGCCGAGCGCCGCGTAACTCCGGGCGGCCTCGTCGAACAGGCGCAGCGCCGCGGGGATGTCCCCCGAGCGGAAGGCCGCCAGGCCGCGACTCTCGACGGCGTCCGCCTTGTCGTGCTCCTGGTCGGTGGTGGCCCACAGGCGCTCCGCGCTGCCGAAGTCGGCCTCGGCCCGCTCGACCGAACCCATCGCCAGGTGGACCGTGGCGCGGAGGGTGAGCGCGCGAGCCGTCCAGATCACGTCGCCGGCCTGCCGCAGGACGGGGGTGGCCCGCCTGAGGTCGTCCAGTGCCTGCCGGTGGTGCCCGAGGACCCACCAGACGTAGCCGCGCCGGAACAGCACGCGGGCGAGGGTCGTACCCGCTCCCCGCTCGACCGCCTGGTCCAGCGCCTTCATCGCGTGCCGCGTCCTGCCCGCGTGCATGAGGGCCGCACCGAGGGTCGCGAGCACGTCGGCCTCCCGATCGGGAGAGCCGGAGCGGGCGGCCAGGGCGCGGGCACGCCGCAGGTGAGTGAGCGCGGCGCCCAGGTCGCCGAAGTCGCGCTCCCAGATCCCGATGACCTGGTGGGCCACGGAGGCGTCGTGAGCCGTCGGCCCGGCCTCCAGCACGGCCCGCGCCCCCGAAAGCGCGTCCTTCGGCCGGGCGAAGACGAGGGGGAGCAGGTCGAGAATCGGTGGGCTTCCCCCGGTCACGGATTGATGTTAGACGTGAGGAAGGTGTATCAGCCAGGGATCGGCGGGCTCTTGCTGACGACGAATCCACTTCGCGAAGGACCGTGACATGGCGCCCGACAGATTCCAGGAGCAGTTCGACCAGATCCAGCGAGCGATGGCGGACATCCCCCTCTCCGCGGGACCGGACGACGCCCCCGAGTTCCTCTACGAGAAGGGCTACGTCCTGGCCCGCGACGAGGAGGCCCACCTCGTCGTCGACGCCGTCGCCGACAGATTCCGGGAGACTCCCGGCAGGGAGAGACTGGTGCGCCGGGCCGGGCCGGAGGTCAACCCGGGCGGCGTCTCCCGGATCCAGGTCGGAGACCCGGGCGAGGGCGGCGGGTGGAGCGACCGGAACGTGTCGGACGCCCTGCGCGTCATGCGCGACCAGGAGCATCGGGCGGGGCGCCGGCTGGTGAGCCGCAACCACATGGTGTCGATCGCCGTGAACTGCTGCCCGGGTGACGAACCGGTGCCGCGTGCTCTGCCGCGCAATCCGGAGGTGGTCCAGAACGCCCTGTCCCCGGGCAACCCGGTGTCCATCCTGGTGATCGACACCGGGCTCGTGAAGGATTACAAGGCCTACTGGGAGGAAGGGTCGTCCATCGAGGGCGACCTCAACCGGGGAGGGGGGTCCATCGGGGGCGACGGCAGGGTGGATCCGATCGACGACAGAGGCATCCTCAAGCAGTACGTCGGCCACGGCACGTTCATCGCCGGACTGGTCGCCGCGGTGGCCCCCAACACGAGGATCACCGTCCGGAACACGCTCCAGAACGCCGGCGCCATCAGCGAGTACGCACTCGGCGGGAAGCTGTTCGAGGCGGTCTCCGGAGGATGGCCCGACATCATCAGTCTCTCCGCCGGGACGCCGAACGGATGTCACAGCACCCTCAAGGGGCTGGAGCCGTTCATGGAGGCCCTGCGCGCGCAGGACCGGACCCTGCTGGTGGCCGCCGCCGGCAACAACTCGAGCGCCACGCCGTTCTGGCCGGCCGCCTACGCGGCGCTGCCGGGATACGAGGACGCGGTGGTGTCGGTGGGGGCGCTGAGGGGCGACGGCGAGTTCGGGGCCTGCTTCAGCAACCACGGGTCATGGGTCAAGGTGTACGCGCCCGGAGAGGGGCTGGTCAGCACCTTCACCGGCATCCAGGAGCCCGTGCGCTACGAGTACCAGCACTCGACCTACGACGCGTGCCGGTACGGCTTCTCCTATGCCTGCACCTGCCAGCGGCCCAAGCACGTCGGCGCGCTCAGCGAGAAACGCCACCCGACGCCGGCCGACGTGGAGACGACCCGGTTCGAGGGCCTGGCGCAGTGGAGCGGCACCTCTTTCGCCACCCCCCTGGTGGTCGGCATGATCGCCGACTACATGACGGCGAACAAGGAGACCGATCCCCGGGCGGCCGCGAGAGAACTCTTCACGGCCAATACCGGATTCGCCGAGGTCCGTGGCGCCTGCGTTCCCGCGCTCCGGCCGACCACCTGGAGCCCCACCCCGGTGGTGAAGCTTCCTTCTCGCTCATGACACATCTACGGGCTGGTCCCGCGACATACGATGACATCCCGGATACAAGGGGTGAGGCCGTGGATCGCGACTCGATCGGCAAACTCTTCCAGGCCGCCGTCGGCGGAGACGCGGCGGCCTGGAAGGCGCTCGTGGAAGGCCTGAGCCCGCTGGTGTGGTCCGTCGTCCGGGCACACGGGCTGACGGAGGCCGACGGGCAGGAGGTCTACCAGACCACCTGGTTCCGGTTCGCGCAGCACCTGCGCCGCATCCGTGAGCCGGAAAAGGCCGGATCCTGGCTGGCCAGTACGGCACGGCACGAGTGCCTGAAGGTGATCAAGGCGACGCGCCGCCTCGCGCCCACCGACGATCCGGAGGTGCTCGACCGGGCCGGCGACGACCGGACGCCCGAGCAGTCGGTGATCGACGCGGAGGAGGCCGCGGCGGAGGCTGAGCGGGTCCGGCAGGTCTGGAGTGCGTTCCAGGAGCTCGGCGAGAACTGCAAGCGGTTGCTGCGCGTGCTGATGGCGTCCCCGCCACCCAGCTACCAGGAGGTGTCGGCGGCGCTGGGCATCGCCGTCGGGAGCATCGGCCCGATCAGGCAGCGCTGTCTACGGCGACTCCGTGCCCATCTGGCCGAGCAGGGGATCCGGTGAACGACGAGCACCGGGCGAGGGATCCGGTGAACGACGAGGACGCGCTGGAGGACATGCTCCGCCACGCCGCCGGAATCATCGACCCCGTCCCCGCGCATCTGCTCCAGACGGCCGTCGAGGCCTACGCGCTGAACACGCTCGACGCCGAACTCGCCGAGCTGACCTTCGACTCCCTGGACCAGTCGGCGGCCGTTCGAGGGGCCGGCCAGCCGCGGATGCTCACGTTCCTGGGACATGGGCTCACCCTCGATCTGGAGATCACGGCCGGTCGTCT
Organism: Streptosporangium subroseum; assembly: GCF_900188345.1. Lineage (GTDB taxonomy): Bacteria > Actinomycetota > Actinomycetes > Streptosporangiales > Streptosporangiaceae > Streptosporangium > Streptosporangium subroseum. The sequence goes on from NZ_FZOD01000073.1 coordinate 6,090, forward strand.
CGTGGGCCAGCTGATCCCGCCCCAGACCGCGGAGATCGAGATTCTGGGATCACGACAGATCACGATCACGACCGATACCCTCGGCCGTTTCACCTGCGAGCACGTGGCCACCGGACCGTTCAGTCTCAGCTGCAAGGCCGACGGCGTAGTGATCACTACCGAGTGGCTCACCGTTTGACGTCCTCCCCGGTTTGAAAACCGGGGATTCCAGCGCCCGGCCTTCCCCCCGGATCTCTGGAAGAAGGCGATCCAAGATCGGGACATGACCGCGCCCATGGTTTTCGGAATCTTCCCGTTGGGAATGGCCGGTGGGCCGGACGGGCTCGCCCTGGGGCCGCCGGACGACGGTGAGACAGGGTGAGCCGACCGATAGGGCCTGGCGGCGGATCGAGCCGCTGTCGCCCGCCACGGACGGGCGGGGACGTCCGGGGCGGGACTCTCGCCAGGTCGTCGCCAGGGCGCACGGGGCAGAGGTGGCCACCCATCGGTGATCACCTGAGCTCAAACGAGGTCCGAGCCCGTCGTGTGATCTCCGATGGCCTGCGGGGCGGAGTAGAGAGAGGTCATCCAGATGTGGGTGAGCACGTCGACGAGCGCGTCCTGGTCATCGAACGGGGCCACGTCGATGGTGGCGAGATAGTAGAGCCGCTCGCCGAGCCAGGTCAGGGCGGTGGCCAGAGCGGTGGCGTCGACGGCGGTGTGCGCGATGGCGCCGGAGGCGCGGTCGTTGGCGATGCGCTCGGCGGTGGCGACGGTGTAGCCGTTCATCAACTGGAGCCAGAGCGCGCTCAGATCGGGGTCGCTGCGCCAGTTCTCCACGATCGCTCGTAGCACGGGCGCCTCGTCGCGCCAGAGCTTGGCTCCCTGGCTGATGCCGTGGCGGACGGTTGCCCGCTGCTCCTGCTCCTCCGCGTGCCCGAGCCACGGCTGGGCCGCCTCATGCCCCTGGTCGACGGCCCGGCGGACCAGTTCGGCGAGGACCTGGTGCTTGCCGGCGAAGTAGAAGTAGAAGCTGCCGCGCGAGACATCGGCCGCGGTCAGGATGTCGGCCACGCTGAGCTCGTCGAAACGACGGTCGTCCAGCAGCCGCCGGGTGGCGTCCAGAATCACCTGGCGAAGATCCCGATCGTCGCGCCCGGCCCGGTGAGAACGGCGGCGTGCCTGCGGCGACTCGTCTCGATCCCCCATGGCGTCATCGTAACGCGCCAGCTGAACCCTCTGTATAGACATCGTGTATAGACATTCCGTATAGACACGGCGTATGGTCCCCTTTTGAGATCGAATAAAAGGAGATCGGCATGAGATACACCACGTTCGGCCGCAGCGGACTGCGGGTCTCCGAAGCGTTCCTGGGAACGATGTCCTTCGGAGAGGACTGGGGCTGGGGCTCGTCATCGGAGGAATGCCGCAAGATGCTCACCGCGTACGCCGAGGCGGGCGGCAACGTGATCGACACGGCGAACAAGTACACCGAAGGATCCAGCGAACGGATCATCGGCGAACTGCTCGGCGCCGATCGCGACCGGTTCGTGCTGACGACCAAGTACACGGTGTCGATGGACGGCGACGACCCGAACGCCTCCGGCAACCATCGCAAGAACCTGAAGCACTCGGTGGAGCAGAGCCTGCAGCGGTTGAACACCGACTACATCGACGTGCTGTGGGTCCACATCTGGGACCGGGACACTCCCATCGAGGAGACGATGCGCGCCCTGGACGACATGGTGCGGGCCGGCAAGGTGCTCTACATCGGCATCTCCGACGCACCCGCCTGGGTGGTGTCCCGGGCCAACACCCTGGCGGAGCTGCGCGGCTGGACCTCATTCATCGGCCTGCAACTGTCCTACAGCCTCATGCAGCGAGACATCGAACGCGAACTGCTCCCCATGGCCGACGCCCTTGACCTGTCGGTCGCGGCATGGGCGCCGCTGGCCCGTGGCGTGCTGGCGGGGAGGTTCACCCGTACCGACGCCACCACCGGATCCCGGATCAACCGCGCCGACGTCTCCGAACGTGGGCTGGACATCGCCCGGCAGGTCGACGCCGTCGCCGACGACCTCGGCGTCACCTCCTCGCAGGTCGCGCTCGCCTGGATCCGGGCACACCATTCGTGGGTGCATCCGATCATCGGCGCCCGCACCCTGGACCAGCTCACCGACAACCTCGCCTCGCTCGAACTGGAGCTGCCCGAGGAGGCGGTGCGGCGACTGGACGAGGCAAGCCGGATCGACCTCGGCTTTCCCCAGGATTTCATCGAGAAGTCACGCGACTTCGTCTACGGCTCCGCCCTCACGAGGTTCGATCGCCGCAGGCGGTAGAGCTCGATGAGCCGCCCGCCCACCCTGCCGCCCGGCGCCTTCGATGAGCTCCTGCGCGGGCTCGTCATCGGATGAATCGGATGGGGGGCGAAGAGGGCGGGCCTTCGGAGCTCGGCAGACCGGTCCCGAAGGGCCCGGCCCGCACAATGAGCCGGGGCCCGCACCTGTACAGGTGCGGGCCCCGGCCTCGTGTCAGTGCGCTGCGATTAGGCGGGAACGATGTTCTCGGCCTGCGGGCCCTTCTGGCCCTGCGTGACGTCGAAGGTCACCTTCTGGCCTTCCTGCAGCTCGCGGAAACCCTGGGTGGCGATGTTCGAGTGGTGGGCGAAGACGTCAGCGCCGCCGCCATCCTGCTCGATGAAGCCGAAACCCTTTTCCGCGTTGAACCACTTCACGGTTCCAGTAGCCATGTCGATCTCCTTTGATAGGGGGGCAGAACCGGAATCCGCGTTGTACGGATCCCGCGTCGCCGCGTTGAGCCCATCCGGAGATGACCGGCAAACAAAAATGCACCTGAAGGTTACATCCCGTCAGGTGCACACAAAGTTTCATGGGTACCACAACTGCAACTGTCTTCAAGGTAGCACTTCCTCACCGATGCGGTCGCGCTACCGCTCCGCTTCGCCCCGCTGACTGTCGGCATCGGCGGCAATCAGGGGGAACGGCTCTCGCGGAGGCGACACGGGAGCCGTTCCGTTCACGGAATCGGCCCCGGCTAGTCCCGGGTCAGACGGCCGAGGCGTTCGGTGGCCTCGATGTACTCCTCGACCATCCCGAACACGACGTCCCTGGTCGACCTCACCGAGTTCATGGCGCCGATGATCTGCCCGGCGGGGAAGGTCGCCAGCTCGGCGGCGTCGGAGCGGCCGATCCGGCGCAGCGCCGGCGAGATCAGCATGTACTGCAGGGGCATCGGCAGGGTGCCGGGCGAGTCGGCGGCCTCCCAGGCCTCGGTCCACTCGCTCTTCAGCAGCCGCGCGGGCTTGCCCGTCCACGACCGCGAGCGCACGGTGTCGCGCGAGGTGGCCTTCAGGATGCGCTGCTTGACCACCTCGGAGGTGTCGGCCTCCTCGACGGTCAGCCAGATGGATCCGGTCCACACGCCCTCGGCGCCGAGGGCCATGCCCGCCGCCATCTGGCGCCCGTTGCCGATGCCGCCGGCGGCCAGCACCGGCACGTCCACCGCGTCCACGACCTGCGGGAGGAGCACCATCGTGGAGATCTCACCGGTGTGCCCGCCCGCCTCGGTGCCCTGGGCGACGACGATGTCCACACCGACCTCGACCTGCTTGATCGCGTGCCGGGGGGTGGAGGCCAGCGCCGCCACCTTCACGCCCTGGGCGTGCGCCAGCTCGACCACGTCGGCGGGGGGCGGGCCGAGGGCGTTGGCGAGCAGCGCGATCGGGTGCCTGAGCGCCACCTCGACCTGCGGCCGGGCGGTGGCGTCGGTCCAGCCGAGCAGGACCTTGCCCGCGTCCACACCGGCCAGTTCCGCGACGCCGTGCGCGGCCAGCAGATCGTCGACGAATTTCCGGTGACCGTCGGGGATCATCCCCTGCAGCCGTCCCACCAGATCCTCGGGAGAGTCGACGCTCAGGTCGCCTCCCACGTAGGAGGCGGGCATGACCACGTCGACGCCGTACGGTCTGCCGTCGACGTGGTCATCGATCCACTTGAGTTCCGTCTCGAGCTCGTCCGGGCTGAAGCCGAGCGCGCCGAGCACGCCCATCCCGCCGGCGCGGCTGACCGCGGCGACGACGTCCCTGCAGTGACTGAACGCGAAGATCGGAAGGTCGATTCCAAGCATGTCCGTGACACGTGTCCGCATGCGCCCACGGTACGACTCACGCCCAGCAAACTGCAACGTGTTCTAGTCTAGAACCTTTCGTCTGTACGAAAAAACAACAAGAACTTGTTTCAAAAAGAGCGCGGCCTCGGCCTGCCGGAAACCGGTTCCCGGCAGGCCGGGGCCGCGCCCGTCGGCGACGTCGAGCCGAACCTCCGTCGAAGCGCTCAGCGCCGCCCCTGCTACTTGCCCGGCTCGGGGTCGCGGGGCAGGCCCAGGATGCGCTCGCCGATGATGTTGAGCTGGACCTCCGTGGTACCCCCGTAGATCGTCATGGCGCGGGTGGAGAGCACGGCGCGGTTCCAGTAACCGGCGTCGCCGAGCTTCATGTCGGCGGCGATGAGGGCCGCGGTGCCGAGCAGCTCGACCGCGCACTCCGCGACGTGCTGGGCGTGCGAGGTGGACAGGAGCTTGCGGACCGAGGCGTCGGCGCCCGGCTCCACCCCGGTCAGTTGCTTCAGCGTCACCCGGAGGCCGAGCGCGCTGATCGAATGCCCCTCGCAGACCACCCGGGCCAGCTCCTGACGCTCCGCCGGGGTGAGCTCCCGGCCGAGCCGTCCGGCCAGGCCGACCAGGTCGGAGACCGACGAGCCGGTACCGCCCGAACCCGAGGAGAGCGAGACCCGCTCGTTGGACAGGGTGTTCCTGGCGACCTTCCAGCCCTGGCCCACCTCGCCGACGACCAGGTCGTCCGGGACGAACACGTCGTCGAGGAAGACCTCGTTGAACAGGTTCTCGCCGGTCATCTCGGTGAGCGGCCTGACCGTGACGCCCGGGCCCTTCATGTCCACCAGGAAGTAGGTGATGCCTTCGTGCTTGGAACCCTCCGAGGAGTTGCGGGCGATGCAGATGCCCCACTCCGCGAAGTGCGCCACCGAGGTCCAGACCTTCTGGCCGTTGAGCTTCCAGCCGCCCTCGACCTTCTCCGCCTTCATCTGCAGCGCGGCGAGGTCGGAACCGGCGCCTGGCTCGGAGAAGAGCTGGCACCAGATCATCTCACCGCTCAGCGTGGCCGGCAGGAAGCGTTCCTGCTGCTCGGGCGTGCCGTACGCGACGATGGACGGCACCACCCAGGCACCGATGATCATCTGAGGCAGCTTGACCTGGGCGGCCTTGAGCTCCTGGATGATGAGCACCTGCTCCAGCGGCTTGGCGTCGCGCCCCCACGGCCTGGCCAGGTGCGGCATGACGTAACCGGCTCCTGCCAGCGCCCGCTTCTGGTCCTTGCCCTCCAGCTTGGCGAACTCGGCGATCTCCGTCCGGATCCCCTCGCGCAACGCGGCGGCGTCGTCCGGGAGATCGACCTCCATGGCCCGGCTCACGCCGTTCAGCGCCAGTTCGGCCACCGACTCGGCCCACTCGCCGGAGGAGCCGAGCAGCGCGCGCAGGGTCAGGGCGCGGCGGTAGTAGAGGTGGACGTCGTGCTCGTAGGTGTAGCCGATGCCGCCGAAGATCTGGACGGCGTCCTTGGCGCACAGCACGGCCGCGTCGGGGGCGACCACGCCCGCGATCGCGGCGGCGTAGGCCAGCTCGTCGGCCGTGATCTCCTTCGCCTCGGATCCGCCCTTCCCCTCCGCCGCGCGGGTCGCGTCCCACACGGTCGCGCGGGCCTGCTCCAGCGCGACGAGCATCCGGGCGGCCTTGTGCTTGACCCCCTGGAACTGCCCGATCGGCCTGCCGAACTGCACGCGCACCTTGGCGTACTCGGAGGCGGCGTTCACGCACCACGACGCGACGCCCGCGGCCTCCGCCCCGAACAGGATCGCGGCCAGGTTGAGGACGCCGGGGCCCTCCAGTCCGTCCAGGACCCGTCCGGCCGGTACGGCCACCGCCTCCAGCTCGACCTTGGCCACACCGCGGGTGAGGTCCAGCGACTTGACCGGCGTCACGGTCGCCGCCGAGGCGTCCACCACGACCCACTCCTCGCCGCGATCGGTGTTCACCGGGAGCACCAGGACGTCGGCGAGGGCACCGCCCAGGACCAGCTCCGCGACGCCGCCGATGGTCAGGGCGCCGTCCTCACCCCGGGCGCCCGTGATCGAACCGGCCAGCGCGACCGCGCCGGTCAGCGTGCCGTCGGCGAGGCCGGGAAGCAGTTCGGCGTGGGCCTTGCCGTCCGAGGCGAGGATCGCGGCGCCGGCGAACACGGTGGGGACATAGGGGCCGGGGGCCACCCGTTCGCCGAGAGCCTCGACGGCGACGGCGGTCTCCAGCAGGCCGTACCCGCTGCCGCCGTACTCTTCCGGGATGTGCAGGCCGAGCAGTCCCTGGTCGGCCAGCCCCGACCAGAAAACGGGGCGCTCCTCGTTCTCGGCCGCGATGGCGGCACGCACGACCCCGGACGGAATGTTTCGTTCCGCCCAGCCGGTCACCGACTCCCGGAGCGCCTCGTGCTCTTCGCTCAACCCGATCGCCATAACAGCCTCCAGACACGATTCAGTGGCAGAATCATATTCTAGAAGATGCTTCCATCACAACGCGGAAGACATTCACCATCCCAACATTTCCCGCCGTAATGCACGGAAATTCACGATCACGACGCTTTCCATCCAAAGGCGCGAATGCCCACCATCACACCATTCCCCACCGCAACGTGCAGGCGTTCGCCCTCACCGGCTTCCCATCGCGGTGCGCGGACGCCCGCCGCCACGACTTCGGGGAGGTCACAGCGCGCGGGCGCCCGCCATCAGGGGCGCGATGTCGGCCCAGAGCTTCCTGTGCATGTCGGGCACGGTCACGAAGAGCATGGCGGGCTTGCGACGGCCGATGTCGAGCAGCGCGAGCGCCGCCTGGGACGTGTGCTTCCGGCCCCTTATCGCATAGGTCACCCGGTAGCCGAGCACCCATCCCTTGCCGGTGGCCAGCTTCTGCGAGGCGGTCCAGGCGACCTTGCTGCCCGCGGGGTGGTGGTTGCGGATCGTCCACCTCACCGCCGTCAGCGCCGCCTTGCGGTAGTCGGCGTCGGTTTTCAGGGCCGCGACCGGCGTGGCGCCGGGGAGCAGGCTGGAGGCGATCGTCGTGCGCGGCAACCGCGCCGCGCCCACCCGCTGGCCGGCGGAGAACGGAGGGGCGGCCTTGATCGACCAGGGACCGCCCAGCTTCGAGTAGGCGATCGCGGCCTTGGCGTCGGTCACCGTGCCCACCACCGGGCTGAGCGTGCCCGACAACGTCCTCAGGGTGGTCGCCTTGGGCAGGCTGGGCAGCTTGATGGGAAGCACCGTCGGCTTGGCCGCCGCGGCGGGTCCCTCCACCCGGGGGACCACCACCTGCCTGACGGGCTCGTCGCCGGAGAACAGGACAAAGATCAGAGTGACCGCGCCGACGGCGAGACCGGCCGCGCCCACGCTGTAGACCGTCCGGATCGGGGTGTCACCGATCCTCATCAGCAGCCTGCCGAGAGCGCCGGGTCTCCGAGGTCTGCCGGTCACGCCCGCCCTTCCGGCGCCGTAGGCGTCGCCGCCCCGCGGGTATGTCCCCGACGTCTCCGCGCCCGGCGGGAATGACAGAGATACGGCGGCGGCCGGAGGGAACGATCCAATGGGCTTGGGCCGGGGAACCAGAACAACCTCTTCACCGTCCCCGATGGGGAACCGGCGAGGCACTCGCGGGCTGACGATCGAGCCGTCTTCGGCTGGAATGGCCGGTATGGGCGCCGTGGGCGCGTCGTAGGACGGGATGTATCTCTCGTATGAGCGCCCGGAGGCGTTGCCGCCAGCATCCGCCATGAGCGTCAGGTTATGTCACCGTGCCCAAACGGTGAACCCCCTCGTATCACGCTTCGGCCACGAGCTGTGCACCAGCCCAGGCAATGGCGCCCCCCCTTCCACATACAGAATGTCGTTCTGTATGGTCACGCCTATGAGGGGCTTCTATGAGATCGCAACGGCCGATCCCGGGCGCATCGCCGTCATCGCGGGTGCCACCGTGACCTACGGCGAGCTCCACGACCGGGTCAATCAGGTCTCCCACGGCCTCGTCGCCCGCGGCACCCGCCCCGGCGACGCCGTGGTGACGGTCCTGCCCAACGGGGCCGACGCGATCACGATGATGCTCGCGACCTACCAGATCGGCGCGTACCACGTCCCGGTGAACTGGCACTACACCGCCGAGGAGGTCGGCTACATCATCACCGACTGCGCCGCGCGGGTGGTGGTCGGCTCGCAGCGGTACGCGCAGGCGGTGCCCGAGGGGTTCCTGGAGGTCGACGAGCTCGCCCACGGGCAGCCCGTCACCTCGCCCGCGGAGCGCAGGGCCGGGTCGATGATGCTCTACACCTCGGGCACCACCGGCAAGCCCAAGGGCGTGCGGCGCCGGTTGATCGAGGTCAGCCCCGAGGACCTCTACCCGATCCTGATGCGCAAGAGCTGGCGTCACTTCGCGCTGCCCTTCGACGGCGTGCACCTGCTCCTCTCCCAGCTCTACCACTCCGCCCCGTACGGCCAGGCGATGATGGCACTGCAGTTCGGCCACACGCTCGTGGTGACCGAGCGGTTCGACGCGGAGGAGACGCTGGCGCTGGTCGAGCGGCACCGGGTCACCAACGCGTTCATGGTGCCGACCATGTTCCACCGGCTGCTGGCCCTGCCCCCCGCCATCAGGGAAAAGCATGATTTATCGTCATTGACGCATCTGTATCACGGCGCCGCCCCCTGCCCGCCGGCCACCAAGCAGGCCATGATCGACTGGCTCGGTCCCGTGCTGTGGGAATATTACGGCTCGACCGAGGCCGCCGTGGCGACCATGGTCTCCTCGGCCGAGTGGCTGGAACGGCCCGGCACGGTCGGCCGGGCGGTCGACGGCCTCGCGTTCACGATCGTCGACGACGACGGCGCCGAACTCCCGCCCGGCGAGCCCGGCCTGGTCTACATCGGCGGCATCAACCGGTTCGAGTATCACCAGGATCCGATCAAAACCGCCTCCGCGATGCTCGGCCGCCTCTACACCCCGGGTGACATCGGCTACCTGGACGAGGCCGGATACCTGTTCCTCTGCGACCGGCGCACCGACCTGATCATTTCCGGCGGCGTGAACATCTATCCCGCCGAGATCGAGGCGGCCCTCCTCGAACACCCCTCGGTGGCGGACGTGGCCGTGATCGGCGTCCCCGACCCGGAGTGGGGACACCGGGTCGTCGCCCTGGTCCAGCCCGCGCCGGGCGCCGACCCCGGACCCGGCCTCACCGCCGACCTGCTGGCCCACTGCGTGCCCCGGCTGGCCCGCCTCAAGCATCCCCGCGTGATCGAATACCGCGAGCAGCTACCGCGCACACCCACCGGCAAGCTCAGCCGGAGCAGCCTACGCGAGACGTATCTTCCGTCCTGAGCTGGGAAGATATCCCCATATGGGGGAATCAACGTCACGTGTCGCCTTACTCGCCGCAGCCGCCATGATGCTCGCCGGCTGCGGTCCGGGGGTGAATTCTCCACCGGCCGACATATTCTTCGGCACGCCCACTGCCACACCCACCGTCACACCCACTGCCTCGCCCAGCGGTTCGCCCAGTGGTTCGCCCAGCACCTCGCCCAGCCGTTCCGCCGAGGCCGCGCCCGGAGCGGTCGCCCTGGAGACGGCCTACGAACGGGTCATCGCCAAGGTTCTGCCGTCCATCGTGCAGATCACCACGGCGAACGGCCTCGGTTCGGGCATCGTCTACGACAGGTCGGGCCACATCATCACCAACGCCCACGTGGTCGGCAGGGCGAACCAGTTCAAGGTCACGCTCGCCACCGGCAGCACCCCCCGGACGGCCAAGCTGGTGGAGTCCTTCGGCCTCGGCGATCTGGCCGTGATCAAGGTGGACGACCCCGAGGGGCTCACCCCGGCCGTGTTCGGCGACTCCAGCAAGCTGCGCGTCGGCCAGATCGTGCTGGCCATGGGCAACCCTCTGGGGCTGTCCGGCAGCGTCACCAACGGCATCGTCTCCGCGCTGGGCCGTACGGTCAGCGAACCCCAGGACGACGATCCCGAAGACGAAGGCTCACCCGGTGCGACGATCACCGGCGCCATCCAGACCTCCGCCGCGATCAACCCGGGTAACAGCGGCGGCGCCCTGGTCAACCTCTCCGGCGAGGTCATCGGCATCCCGACCCTGGCCGCCCTCAACCCCGAGCTCGGCGGCGGCGCGGCGCCCGGCATCGGTTTCGCGATCCCGTCCAACACCGCCACCGACATCGCCACGCAGATCGTCAAGGACGGCAAGGTCACCAACACCCACCGGGCCGCCCTCGGCGTCACCGTGCAGACCGTGATCGGCATCGACGGCCGGACCGTGGGCGTCGGCGTCGTGCGGGTGAGCAGGGGAAGTGGCGCTTCGAGGGCCGGCGTCAGAGTCGGCGACGTGATCATATCGATCAACAACGTCCGCATCACGGGCACTCAGGCCCTGTCGGAGTTGCTCGCCACCCTCAACCCCGGTGACCAGGCCAAGGTGCAGCTCCTGCGCCCCAACGGCTCCACCTCGACCGTCACGGTCACCCTCGGCGAGCTTCCCAGCAGCTGATCGTCTCCCCGTTCGGCCCCTGGAAGTCGTGCGGCCCCTGGAAGGCTCTTCCAGGGGCCGCACGAGAGGAAATGAAACCGAGACGCGATCAGTAGGGAAGGGCGCGGTCGGTGAAGCGCATGGTCATGAAAGGCGCCTTGAACTTGGGGTAGGCGACCGTCTTCACATCGCCGTCAGAGGTGTAGCGATCGTCGGCGTTGGCCTTCAGCCAGTCGAGCCAGGCCACGGAGCAGAAGCGAGCGCAGTCGCCCTTCTTGTCCATCGAGCGGATCCTCGGGATGCCGAGCGGGTCGAACTCCTTGTTGAACGGCGACATGGCCGGGGTGTATCCGGCGAGGAACACACCGCCGTAGTTGTAGGAGACGCCCCCGGAACTGCCCTTGAGCGCCCACTCCTTGGTGTTGGGCTGGTTGCCGTACGGCAGGGCGATCGTGACCGGGACCGCGTTGATCAGGCTGGTGATGAGCCGGTGGCCCTTCGCCACCTCGGCGTCGACCTCCTTCTCCGGCTTCCCGCGCAGGCTCAGGTGGTCGTGCGTGTGGTTGCCGATGTCGTACCCCTTGCCGGCGAGCCAGAGCAGCACCTGCTCCCGCTCCTCGGGCTTGGTCATCCCGAACATGTCGCGTGTCACGTAGAACGTGGCCACGGGGCGGAACCCCGGGTGGCGCTGGGCGACGTCCTGGAGGATCGCGACGGCGGTGTTCGCCTTGGGCGCGCCCGTCCCGTCGAGCGCGAACTGCGAGGGGGAGGAGTCATCGAAGGTGAGGACGACGGGGTGCTTTCCCGCCGGGATGTCCATGCGCCCGGTGACGTACTCGGCCGCCGTGACCGGGACGTAGTCCTCCGCCGCCAGCCGTTCGAGCTCCGTGCGGAACTGCGCGGGAGTGCGGTCGTCCTGGTTCCCCGGCTTGTCCACGATCCGGTGGTACATGAGAACGGGGATCTGGCCCAGCTCGTTGGCCTTGACCTTGGCGGCGGCCGCCGTTTTGGTCTTGATGAGGTTCGCCCGCGTGACCGCGGCCGCCGACGCCTTTGCCGCGGCATTAACTTTGGGGTTTTTGTCCTGCGCATCATCCTGAGCCCCGCACCCGGACAGTACAGCACCCGCCGTAACGACTATCGTACCGACCGTGACCACCTTAAGACGGCCCATATCATCCTCCAAGCGCACCGGCGATACGCTTCTCATCCCCCTTTGACCTGCAGGTCGATCTCCAGCCGAAGCAAAGCTTCGTACCCCGACAGGGGTCGGATCACCCATTACCGAAATAGCGAAGTAATCAGGCCCGCACCGCTCCCGACGGCCGGCCGGCCACCGCTCAGAGGCGGATCGCACCCCTCGCGGCCGGGTTCCGGTCCCGCGCCCCGATCCGCATGGACGGCTCCCTGGCCCCGCCGCGCGCAGGGGCGTCAACCGCGACGATCGACCTTTTCCTGAAGCGGCCTTTACCCGACGATGCCGACGCGGACAGTGAGACCTCCCGCCGACCTGCGATCAAAGGCAGCTGCCCCCTCCATGGTCAGGAAATGTTACTAATGACCAATATTTCTGACCAATATTTGACATAAACCTCACTCGGCCGTTGACCGCGTCCCATTTCGCGCTTAACGTCCCGGGCAGCCGAGAGGTTCGTCCCTTATTGACGGCTTCCCTCGACGGCCCGTCCGTCGGCACCCCCGGCCAGCCCGGGGATCGGGCACGGGCTTTGACGCGGCACTGCACCGGGAGGAGAAGACATGGCGGAATCTTTGGAAGCCCGCGGAGTGCTCGGACGACTGAAGGCCCACGGCCTGCTCGGCGAGATGGCGGCCGAGTTCGCGGGAACGATGATCCTGATCCTGTTCGGCGCGGGTGTCGTGGCCCAGGTCGTGGCGGGCGGCATCGGTGACCACGACAGCATCGCCTGGGCGTGGGGCATCGGCGTCACGATGGGTGTCTACGTCGCGGCTCGCATCAGCGGCGCCCATCTCAACCCCGCCGTCACGATCGCCCTCGCCGCGTTCAAGGGCTTCCCCTGGTACAAGGTCCTGCCCTACGCCCTGGCGCAGACCGCCGGGGCGTTCGTGGCCGCGATCATCGTCCGCTTCAACTACGGCGAAGTGCTCGAGAAGGTCGACCCCGGGCTGACCACCAAGACGCAGCTCGTCTTCTCCACACTGCCCGGCAACGGAACCCTGCCCATCGGCACCTGGGGCGCGTTCCGCGACCAGGTGATCGGCACCGCGATCCTGCTCCTGCTCATCCTCGCCGTCTCCGACACCCGCAACTCGGCTCCCCTGGCGAACCTCGCCCCCTTCATCGTCGGCCTCATCGTCGTGGGCATCGGCATGGCCTGGGGAACCAACGCGGGCTACGCCATCAACCCGGCCCGTGACTTCGGGCCCCGGCTCGCCTCGTTCCTCACCGGCTACGAGAACGCCTGGCGAGATCAGTATGGCCGGCTCTACTTCTGGGTACCGATCGTGGCACCGGTGATCGGGGCATTGATCGGCGCGGGCCTCTACCAGGCCCTGGTGGGTCGCTTCCTGCCGGAGGAGAAGGAACCCGAGGCGGGGCGGGTGGCTCCCCCCACCGATTACAAACCCACCTGAAATCAGCCGGGCCGAGCCTCTCCCTCAAGCCGACCCTCAAGAGGAGGCACCATCCATGCCTGACTTTGTCGGAGCAATCGATCAGGGAACGACGAGCACCCGCTTCATGGTCTTCGATCACGGCGGCAACGAGATAGCCATCCACCAGCTCGAACACAAGCAGATCCTGCCGCGGGCCGGCTGGGTCGAACACAATCCGACGGAGATCTGGGAGCGCACGCGGGCGGTCGTCGAGACGGGGCTGAACAGCGCCGGCCTGGCCGCGTCCGACCTCGCCGCGCTCGGCATCACCAACCAGCGCGAGACCACCGTGGTCTGGAACCGGGTCACCGGCCGCCCGTACTACAACGCCATCGTCTGGCAGGACACGCGCACCGACCGCATCGCCTCGGCGCTCGACCGTGACGGCAGGGGCGACGTCATCCGCCACAAGGCCGGTCTCCCTCCCGCGACGTACTTCTCCGGCGGCAAGATCCAGTGGATTCTGGAGAACGTCGACGGCGTGCGCCAGGCGGCCGAGGCCGGAGAGGCGATCTTCGGGAACACCGACTCGTGGCTTCTGTGGAACCTCACCGGCGGCACGGACGGCGGCGTGCACGTCACCGATCCCACCAACGCCAGCCGTACCATGCTCATGAATCTGGAGACCCTGGAGTGGGACGACGAACTGCTGTCGTTCTTCGACATCCCCCGGCAGATGCTGCCGAGCATCCAGCCCTCCTCCCACCCCGGCCTGTACGGCATGACCCGCGGAAACGGCCCGCTCAAGGGTGAGGTGGCCCTCTCCGGCGACCTCGGCGACCAGCAGGCGGCCACCGTCGGGCAGGTCTGCTTCGGAGTGGGCGAGGCCAAGAACACCTACGGCACCGGCAACTTCCTGCTGCTCAACACCGGCACCGAGCTGGTGCGGTCGAACCACGGACTGCTCACCACCGTCTGCTACCGCTTCGGCGAGGACGCGCCGGTGTACGCGCTCGAAGGCTCCATCGCGGTGACCGGCTCGGCCGTTCAGTGGCTGCGCGACCAGCTCGGCATCATCTCGGGAGCCGAGCAGAGCGAGTCGCTCGCGCGGCAGGCCCAGGACAACGGCGGCGTCTACTTCGTGCCCGCCTTCTCCGGACTGTTCGCACCGTACTGGCGGTCCGACGCCCGCGGCGCCATCGTCGGCCTGTCGCGCTTCAACAACAACGCGCACATCGCGCGGGCCACGCTGGAGGCGATCTGCTACCAGAGCCGTGACGTGGTCGAGGCGATGCGGCAGGACTCGGGAGTCACCCTTGACGTCCTGCGGGTCGACGGCGGCGTCACCGCCAACGAGCTGTGCATGCAGATCCAGGCCGACGTCCTCGGCGTGCCCGTCTCCAAGCCGGTCGTGGCCGAGACGACGGCGCTGGGCGCCGCCTACGCGGCGGGGCTGGCCGTCGGTTTCTGGAAGTCGATCGAGGAACTCAAGCAGAACTGGCAGGAAGGCCGGCGCTGGCAGCCGGAGTGGTCCGACGAGCAGCGCACCACCGGTTACGCCGGCTGGAAGAAGGCGGTCAACCGGACCCTCGACTGGGTCGACGTGTCCTGACGGAATCCGGCGAGGCCCGGTGCCGGATCGCGAGGATCCGGCACCGGCCTGCCCGGCACCGGACATTCGTCAATACGACGCCGTACGAGGCCTCGGTAAGGAATATCTGTCCTGCAACCCACGCTCGATCGCCTGAAGGTCCCGCTACAGAGGGATGGGCTTCCGCCGTCGGTCATTGCGCAGTTCGGCGATTCTGTGCGCCCCCTCCTCCGTCGTGCTTCCCGAGAGAAGGGGTTCGGTAACAGCCTCCCGATCCGCTACAGACAATGGTTCAACCGAGATACGCAGCCCCAATGCCGCCGCCATGGCGGCGAGTGTGCCCAAGGTCGGGTTGGCGTTGCCGGAGGAGAACAACCTCCGCACAGTCGCAGGTTCAGCCCCGATCGCCCGCGCAAGCTCGGCCTTCGACAGGCCAGCCGACACCCGAGCCTCATCGAGCGCGTTGATGATCGCATCGGTCGCCATGATCCTGACCGACTCAGCGACGTACTCGCGGAGAAACCGAGGGTCTTCCAGATCTCGCCGCAGGTCCTCCCAGAACAGACCAGCCATCGAACTCACCTCCCACAGAGAGCGTAACATAAATGATACGCCCCTTGCAGTCTGGCCCTGGACGGCACCCAGGACGACGGCTCGGCCCTGAACTCCTGCTGCTACGGCCAGGGGCAAAGTAGCGGTGAGCTGGCTTGCGACGGTCCGAGGAGGCGCCGATGATCGCGCCGACGGTGGCGGCCGGGCGCTTCCTGGTGGCCGGTTTGGCTCGTTGCTCGACGATCCGGACTCCACGCAATCAGGTCGAACCCACTTAATCGGGCTGACTCTACGTAATCAGGCAGGTTCCACGCAATCAGGCCGCCGCCGGATCACTGATCGGCGGTGAAAATCGTCACGTTGACTCAAAAGTTAGCTATGCCTAACCTAAGTTTCTCCCGTCTTCTGGCGATGCCATACCTGAGGTGAACCGTGTCTTTCCCGACTCTCGCGGCGGTTCCGCCGCCCCCAACGCCGCTCGGACCCTTCTCAGACTCCGCGGTGGCATGGGCGACATGGATCACGCTCATGGGCTTCGCCGGCCTGATCGCACTGGCTCTTTTCGCCGCGGGACCCGTGGCCCGGCGGATCGGCGCAGGCGTGCTCGCCCCCGTCACGACGCGGCTGGCGCGAGCCGCCGTCGTCCTCGGAGTGCTGGCGGTGCCGGCGGTGCTGACCGATCTCGCGCACGGGGCATCGGAGTCCGGCGGATACGACTACGCCGCGGCCTGGAACTCGCTGTATGACGGCAGCGGCACCGGGCTCCTGTCCGGCCTGGAGGTCACCCTCGCACTGGTCGGTGCCGCGCTGGTCGCCCCGCTCGCGTTCAGGGCGGTGTCCGGCGGCCGGGCCCGGTCGTGGCTGCTCGGCATCGGCCTGCCCGCGGGCGCGGTGGCGCTGGGTACGACCAAGTTCCCGTCCGAGGTACCCGACGACTGGGGCCGGACCGGTTTCGAGACCGTGATATGGATGGCGCACCTGTTCGGCGGCGCGGCCTGGATCGGGGGGCTGGCCGGACTGCTCCTGCTCGCCCTGCCCGGCGGAGTTCCGGAGACCGCGCGGGGCGCGTTCTGGTCGGGGGTCATCCGCCGCTTCTCCGTGCTGGCGATGAGTTGTGTGGCGGCGATCGTGCTGTCCGGCCTGTTCCTGTACTGGGGGCATGTCGACGGTCCCTCGCAGTTGTTCACCACGATGTACGGCCGGGTGCTGGGCGTGAAGATCCTCATTTTTGGCACCATGCTGCTGCTCGGCGTCTTCAACCAGTTCTGGCTGCATCCCCGCATCGAGGCCCTGCGTGCCGGCGGTGACCAGCGGCGCCTGCGGACCATCCTCCTCCGGCAGTTCCCCGCCCTGCTCGCGGTCGAGCTGCTGCTCGGCATGACGGTGCTGTTCGTCGCACCCTTCCTGCACGGCTCGGCCCGCAACCAGGCCTTCCAGGCCGAAGCCGCCGCACACGCCACGTCGGTGTCGGCGGAGCTGCCGAAGATCCCCGCCAAGCAGGTCAGCGCATCCACCTGGACGTGGGGCACCGCCGAGACTCTCCTCGTCATCGCCGCCATGGCCGCCGGCTACCGCGTGTCGGGACGCGTTGCCCGGCGCAGGACCACCGCGGCCGTCGGCATGACAAGCAAAGAGCCCGACGACCTCGTCGGCGTATAGCCGCCGTTCCGCGCACACCGGCCCGGACCTACGTATCTCCGAGGTCGGCGCGGCGTACTCGAAAGAGGACGGGCGCGGCAGTAAAAAACCGAGGGCGGTCGGTGGGCGATGTCGCCTACCGACCGCCCTCGGGCGATCTGTTCCATACGTTTCGAATATGGAACGGGGGTGGAGGTGGCGGGAATCGAACCCGCGTCCTTCAACTTCAAGACAGGGCTTCTCCGGGTGGAGCCTGTTGTGCTTTTCTCAGCCCCGGCGATCACACAGGCAAGACGCCGACAGGCTCAGCCACTGTTTGATTTCCCGATCTTCCCCGTGGCCGGGTCGATCGGTTGAGCCTCCTAGCGATGCCAGATCCGGGCCGGAGGCGCTCCCGGGCTGGCAGAAGTCACTCGCTGCTTAGGCGGCGAGTGCCAGGTTGCCCTGGCTGACTTCGGAGTGCGTCTTATTGGCACTTGTTGGTCGCGGTCACAGTGTTAACGAGGTTATGTCCGCAGTCCTCGACCCGCTTCACCTGACTTGTAAAGCCAAAGTCGAAACCAGTCACCCCCCTGTTGAATTTTCAACCCGACCCCGGGGGGCCGAGCTATCCGAAGATACCCGTTACAACGGTGGTAACGCCAACTGAATTCCCGACGGGCGCGCCGTACGAGGCGGAATCAGCCCCCAGACGACGCGAGATCACAAGAGACGACAGGGATCGTAGGACGGCAGCCGGTGGACGAGAGCCTGCAGGAGGCACGAGCGCGCTGGGACCCGGGGGCAGAACCCCGGGGACGCGGCGAACTCACCCGCGTCCCCGGGGTGTGACCGGCAGGGTCGAGCCGGCCCGGACGGCAGGGCCTCCCCCGAGATCGAAGCCCTGACCTCATCACAGCGACTGAGTCCGCAACCCCCCAAGCGGTGCCCAGTCACTAAGAAAGACGCAAACAAGGTGCTCAATGGTTGCTCAGGGTGAAAAGAATATTTCGAAGAGTCACAACTTGTCGTGCGGGCCCCGGAAGAACCGGCCCGCGACGGCAGCCCCCGCCGTGGGATCCTCACTCGCCGTCAGCACCGCCACCGCCACGTCTCCCTGCCAGCCCACGAACCAGGCCAGCGGCTTGCGATCCCGGGTCGCGACCGCGGTGATGCCGTGAACCGGATCGCCCGGGGCCGCAGCGGCACGGGCGGAGCCCGCGACCACTCCGGAGCGCATGAAGGTACGGAGGGTCTCGACCGTCTTCTCATCGATCTTGATCGGGTCCGGCTCCTTGGACGGAGCGGCCTTGACCGACGGGTCGAGCGTCTTCGGGGCGGTGACCAGGACGGGCGGCCGCCAGGTGCCCGAGGCGACCGCTCCCGCGACCAGCGCCATGGACAGCGGGCTGACCAGGACGTTCTGGCCCGCGATGGCCCTGGCCGTGGCCGCGTCCGTGGTCAGCGGCTTCTTCGAATTTATCGAACCGCTGAAGGACTTCAGCGGCAGGGTCCACGGCGCCCCGATGCCGAACTGGGCGGCGCTGGTCGTCAGATCGGCGCTTCCGATCTTGCGGGCGAGCGAGGCGAGCGCGGTCACGCACCCGGTGGCGAAGTTGGCCTGGAGGCTCGGCGTCTCTCCGGCGGGCGGTCCCGCCTGGCGGAACCGGGCGCCGCCGACACTCCGCTCGCTGGGGCACGCGAGCTTCTGCTTGGGGTTCATCTGGGCCTTGATCAGACCCTCGACGGACATGATCGAGAAGGCGCTCCCGGCGGGGAACCTCCCGGCGAGCGCGTCCTTCTCCTGGTCGTACTTCCCCTTGGTGCTGGCGACGGCCAGCACCTCACCGGTCGAGGCCTGGACCGCGACCAGCATGCCGGGGACCCCTCCACCGAGCAGCGCGGCGTCGGCGGTCTCCTGGTCCGTACGGTCGAGCGTGGTGTGGACCGGCGAGGTGGAGCGGTCGGGCTTCCACTTCTTGAGCTCGGTCACCGCCATCGTCTTGAGGTCCACGGTGATCACGCTGGTCTCGGTCGAGCCGGTCAGGTGCTCCTGGTAGACCTTCTGCAGCCCGGTCCGGCCCACCGTCTCTCCGGCCCGCTGCGGGCCGCCGAGCTGCTGCACGAGCTCCGGGGTGACCGCGGTGACGCTGCCGACGATCTGGGTGGGTGAGTCGGGGTTGAGCGACTGCTGCTGCGGAGTGATCGTGACGCCGGGAATGGCCTCGATCTGCTTACCGAGCTGGGCGAACTTGATGCGGCCGAAGGTGACGAGCGGCACCGGGATGTCGGGCCGGGCGGAACGGATCCGGCTCAGCAGGCGGTCCTGCGGAAATCCAGTGATCTTGGAGATCCGCTCGCAGACCTCCTCCGCGTTCTTCAACGTGGCCGGGATCACACTCGCCACGTACAGGGTGGCCTCCTCCTGGAGGGCTTCGCCCTTGCGGTCCAGGATCGGCTGGCGTTCCTGGGGGGTGACGTCCACCGCGAAGCGCTGCCCCTCGTGCAACTGGGGGTGGAGCACACCGGGCGACCAGCGCACCTTCCAGCTGCCGTCCACCAGGTGGAGCGGAAGCTTGCCGTCGTACTCCCAGAGGGGGTTGTTCTCCCCCAGGTCGACCTCGGCCCTGAAGTCGGCTTCGACCTGCTCGCCGGTGCCCCGGATTCCCGTGAGGTTGAAGCGGAACGAGGCGGCGTCGAGCTGGAGTTTGGCGTCCTCCAGAGCCTTTCGGACCACCTTTTCGTCCCCGTCGGTGCGCTCGGCGGCCGCGGTGTAGTCACCCGTCTGCCAGCCGACCAGGAAGTCGCGCACCGCCTCGTGGGCCGAGGGCTCCTCCAAACACCCCGACAGCATGGGAGCCATCGCCACCAGCGCGAGCGCCGCGGCGGCGGTACGCCGAGCCTTCCCCGTCACAATTACCTGTTCCTGTGCCTGAACTCGCGTGCCATCTCACGCTTGGCCTGGTTCTCAGCCAGCGTCTGCCGCTTGTCCCAGTCTTTCTTACCCTTGGCGAGACCGATCTCGATCTTGGCCTTGCCGTCCTTGAAGTAGAGGGCGAGCGGCACCAGCGTAAGGCCGCCCTCCTTGGTCTTGGAGACCAGCTTGGCGATCTCCTTACGGTGAAGCAGCAGCTTGCGGGTACGGCGCGCGGCGTGGTTGGTCCACGTCCCCATCGTGTAGGCGGGGATGTGGACGTTGATCAGCCAGGCCTCGCCGTCCTTGATGACGGCATAGCCGTCGAGGAGGGAGGCCCGGCCAAGACGCAGCGACTTGACCTCGGTGCCCTGCAGCACGAGACCAGCCTCGTAGGTGTCCTCGATGTGGTAATCGTGCCAGGCACGCTTGTTCTGGGCGATGACCTTCCGCCCGATCTCACGTGGCATGCCTGGAGCCTACCGGGGACCGGGGCCGTGAGCCGCGCCCGGAAGCGGAAACGAGATCAGCGCCGAGCGCGAAACACGAACCCGGCGCGGGCGCGCGACGGACACCACGGGCGCCGTGGGCACAGTCACCGGCGCGTCAGACACGTAGGTAACGACGGAGCGTGAAGAAGGATGCGAGCACACAGATGATCACACCGACGACCATCGTGAGGCTGATCACCGATGCGACCGTCTCCCACGCGAGCTCACTGTTGTTGTTGAGGGCGACCTGCACGGCGTCGAAGAGGAACACCTTGCTGACGATCAGCAGCATCGCGGCCACCACACCGCCGATCAGGCCGGAGATCACGCCCTCCATCACGAACGGGAGCTGGATGTAGAGATTGGAGGCACCGACCAGGCGCATGATGCCCGTCTCACGTCTTCGGTTGTAGGCCGAGAGCCGGACCGTGTTACCGATCTGAAGCGTCGCGGCGAACACCAGGATGATCGCGATTATCAGGGCCGCCCAGCGGAGTTTCTCCAGCAATCCGAAGAACTTCTCCAGGAGCTCCTTCTGATTGATCACGTTCGAGACCCCTGGACGGCCGCTGAGCGCCTCGATCACCGCGGCGTATGTATTGGGGTCCTTGAGCTTCACCCGGAACGACTCGGGCATGTCATCGACCTGGATCGCCGAGAGCAGCACGGTGTTGTTGGCGTTCTGGGTCCGGAAGTTCTTGTAGGCCTCGGCGGCGTTCTCGAAGGTGACCTGCTCGACCTGCGGCATGGCCTCGATCTCCGCCTTGAGATCCGCCTGCTCCTGCTCATTGACGCCGCCGCTGGTCTTGCACTGCGGGAAGGCGTCGTTCTTCTTGCACAGGAAGACCGAGACCTCGACCTTGTCCGTCCAGAAGTCCCTCATGCTGGAGATCTGAGAGCTGATCATCAGGCCAACGCCCAGCAACGCCATGCCGATCGCCACGGTCACGACGACGGCGATCGTCATCGTGAGGTTACGGCGGAGGCCAATCCAGACCTCGGAGAAGATGAAGTTTGCCCGCATGCTCTTCCTGTCGCTTTTGCCGGTCCTGGTGTCAGTACGCCTGGCCGTACACGCCACGCGACTGGTCTCGGACGATCTTGCCGTCCTCCAGTTCCACTACGCGCTTGCGCATGGAGTCGACGATGGCTGCGTCGTGAGTGGCCATGACGACGGTGGTGCCGGTCCGGTTGATCCGGTCGAGCACCTTCATGATGCCGATGCTCGTCGCGGGGTCGATGTTTCCGGTCGGTTCGTCGGCCAGCAGGATCATCGGCCGGTTGACGAACGCCCGGGCCATCGCGACCCGCTGTTGCTCACCACCGGACAGCTCGTCGGGCATCCGGTGGGCTTTGCCTTCGAGGCCGACGAGCTCGACGACCTCGGGGACCACCTTACGGATGAATCGCCTGGGCTTGCCGATGACCTCCAGAGCAAACGCGACATTTTCGTACACGTTTTTGTTCGGGAGCAGTCGGAAGTCCTGGAACACACACCCGATCCGACGGCGCAGGTGCGGGATCTTGAAGTTGGACAGTCGGGCAAGGTCCTTACCGGCCACGTGGATCGCGCCGGAATTGGGGCGCTCCTCCTTCAGGACCAGACGGAGGAAGGTCGACTTCCCGGACCCCGAGGGGCCGACGAGGAATACGAACTCGCCCTTGTCGACATCGACGCTGACGTGGTCCAACGCGGGCCGGTTCTGGTTCACGTAGACCTTGGTGACATTATCAAAATGGATCACAGGCGCATCACGGCATGCCAGTCTAGGGGGTAGGACGGTCTCGGGAGTGGCAGAGGTCCACTTCCGCCTCGCGCCGGCCGGAGGGCGCCGGTCTTTACTCTGGATCGACGTTCCGGTTGGCCGGAGCCCAGTCTAGGGGGAAGACTGGCATGGAACGTCCATAACGGAAACAAAACGATTCGGCGCCCGGTAACGACCGCATAAAGTAGTTCTGACCTCGAAGAGGGAGGACCTCATGAGCTGTGAAGACCTGGTCTGCGCGGGGTGCGCTCACCCCGTCGCCGAAGGCCGCTGTCCCCGCTGTCGCGCCAACCGCGAGCGGCTGCACCAGAACGGCCTGGGAGGGATGACGCCGGCGCTCATCTCGCTGGCGTTGATCGCGCTCTTCTTTCTCACCCTCGCCCTGAAGCACCTTACGAGCGCCTGACACGGAGACGCCCCTCACGATGTACACGAACACCCGTGAGGGGGCCTCACGGCCGCTCAAGGCGGCGTCAGCCTGCCTTCCAGCGCCCGCCTACGCGTCGTCGGCGCCCGACTCCTGGCGACGGGTCCACCGGATCTCGGCCTCGATGAAACCGTCGAGGTCGCCGTCCAGCACCGCACTCGGGTTACCCGCCTCGGCGCCCGTCCGCAGGTCCTTCACGATCTGGTAGGGGTGAAGCACGTAGTTGCGGATCTGGGTGCCCCACGAGGTGGTGGACTCGCCCCGGATCTCGTTCAGCGCGGCGGTCTCCTCCTGGCGCTTGCGCTCCAGCAGCTTGGACTGCAGGACCGCCATCGCGGTCGCCTTGTTCTGCAGCTGGGAGCGCTCGTTCTGGCAGGAGACCACGATGCCGGTGGGCAGGTGGGTCAGGCGGACCGCCGAGTCGGTGGTGTTGACGCCCTGGCCGCCGGGCCCCGACGACCGGTAGACGTCGACGCGCAGGTCGTCCTCGTTGATGTCGATGTGATCGGTCGTCTCGACGACCGGCACCACGTCCACGCCCGCGAAGGAGGTCTGGCGGCGGCCCTGGTTGTCGAACGGGCTGATCCGGACCAGGCGGTGGGTGCCGTGCTCGCCGCGGAGCGTGCCGTACGCGTAGGGCGCCTTGACGGTGAAGGTCGTCGACTTGATCCCGGCCTCCTCCGCGTAGGAGGTCTCGTAGACGTCCGTCGGGTAGCCCCTGCGCTCGGCCCACCGCAGATACATCCGCTGGAGCATCTGGGCCCAGTCGGCGGCGTCCACGCCACCCGCCTGAGACTGAATCGTGACAACCGCCTCGCGGGCGTCGTATTCGCCCGAGAGCAGGGTGCGGACCTCCAGGGCGCCGACGTCGCTCTTCAGGGACGCCAGCTCGCGGTCGGCCTCCTCGCGGGTCTCCTCGTCGTCCTCCGCGGCGGCCAGCTCGTAGAGGACGGTCGCGTCCTCCAGCCGCCGTCCCAGAGACTCGACCCTGTTGACCTCGCCCTGCAGGAAGGAGAGCTTGCTGGTGACCTTCTGCGCCCGGTCCTGATCGTTCCACAGGTCCGGTGCGGCTGCCTGGTCCTCCAGCTCCTCGATCTGCTTGCGCATCGCGTCGAGGTCGAGCACGTCCTGAATACTGTTCAGCGTGCCTCTAAGCTCGTTTATCTCTTCTGCCGGGTCGATGAGTGCCACGTCTGTAAAGGGTACGCGACCACCAAGCCCCATTGTGTACGGCAAGCACCTCCGCCATGGCTAGCATGGGCGCGCGGGGACCACTCGGGAGGCGGACGTGCGGGGACATGGGCGACGAGGTCTGCTCTCGCTCGCCCTGGCCGTGTTGATCGGCACATCGGCGTGCGGGGGCGGCGACGCCTCGCCCAAACCGACCCCCACGACCGGCAGCCCCGTGGCCACCGTCGCCTCCACCCCCTCCCCTCCTCCCTCTCCCGTGCCCCAGGTCACGCTGACAGAGGCCGGAAGGGTGCTGGCGGGGATCATCAGCGCCGACGGGGTGCTGGGAGCGGCGACGCCCCATCTGGACGCCGACCGCAAGAACATCCTGGAACAGACCCGTGACGGGCAGGAGGCCCTCACCGCGGCCGCCTTCAGCTCCTCATCCGACGCGCTCCCCCACTACACCTGGGGAGCACCCGACCTGCTGGTCCCGAGGGTCCAGGGGAGCGCCCCCTGGTTCGCCGCGATCGTCAGACGTGAGGACACGGCCGGCAAGGCGCGCTCCGCCGTACTGACGGTGATCAGGCAGGGCAGGGACGACTGGCGGCTCAGCTCCACCTCGCTGCTCGACGTGGGGACGCGCGCACCGGCGATCGTCAAGGACGCGGACGGCTACGCGACCGCGCTGGGCGAGGAGGACACGACCGTGGAGATCAGCCCCCGGCTCATGGCCCCGCTCCACGCCACCTCCGCCGAGGAGGGCGCTCAGGGCTTCGCCGCCGGGTTGATCGAGGAGGGCCCGCACACCACCGGCTACGCCGACGAGATCGCGGAGAAGCGCCCGGCCGAGAAGAACGCCTGCCTGGGCTACGACTCGATCTTCGCCGCGAGCGACTATCCGGTGCACGCGCTGCGCACCGCCGACGGCGGCGCGCTGGTCCTCTACTCGCTGATCAGGACGACGACCCAGACGGTCAAGGTCGAACCGTGCGCGTCGGACTTCAGGATCCCGCCGGACGTCGCGAAGCTGACCTCGGACAGCTTCGTCCGCGAGGAGCTGCGCACCGTGGAGACGCAGCTGTACGTGAGCACGGTCCCGGCCAAGAACAGCGGCGGGCCGGCCAAGGTCATCGGTTATCTCGGCGGCATCACCAAGGTGACCGTGAGCTGAACCCGGGGACCGGACCCGGCCAGGCCGGATCCTCCCGTCGGCCCGCACTCCCGGCCATGCCGAATCCCGGCCCGGCCGGCTCTCCCCTCGGCCCGGATCCTGTCCGGGGCCGAATCCCGGTCTGACTGAGTCTTCCTCGCCGGTCCTGACCTGTCACCGGGCTGGGCCCTCCGGTCGGGAGGGCCCAGCCCGCGAGGGTCAGGCCTCTCTGTGCGGGAGGTTGGTGGTGGCCACCAGCGTGCGGATCGCACGCAGCGCCACCGACAGCGTCGCCAGGTCGAAGTTGTCGCTCTCCCAGATCTCCGACAGGGTCTGCTTGGCCCTGGCCACCGCCGCCGCGTTGGCCTCGGTCCAGCGCGCCAGACGTTCCTCGGGGGTCAGTCCCGGTGTGCTGTGCACCAGGACGTCGTGGGTGAGCGAGGCGTGCGAGGCGTAGAGATCGTCTCGGAGGGCCGCCCGCGCCATGGAGTTCCAGCGGTTGTCCCTGGGCAGCGCGACGACCCGCTCACGCAGCCTGGAGAGCTGGAGCCGGTCGGCCAGATCGAAGTAGACCTCGGCCACCTCGTTCACCGGACGGCCGGTGCGCGAGGCCACCTCCACCAGGTCGAACGTGGAATACGCGGGGACCATCGCGGCCACCCGCTCGGCCAGGTCCTCGGGGACGCCCCGCGCGATGAAGCTGTCTCGCCGGTCCTCGAACGCGGTCAGGTCGGACCCGGTCAGCAGCTTGGGCAGGTGCGGCACCAGTCCGTTCATGCCCTTGGCGAAGAAGCTCACCGTGGAGGCCAGGTCCAGGGGCGAGCGCCGGTTGCCCAGCAGCCAGCGGCTGCCCCGTTCGGCCAGCTTGCGGGCCTCCAGCTCCATGGCGATCTGGGTGGAGGTGTCCACCTTGTTGTCCAGCTCCTCGATCCGCCGCCAGAAGCTCGGCAGGTCGAAGACCTCGCGCGTGACCAGGTAGGCGCGGACGATGTCCGGGGCCGACGCGCCGCTCTCCTCGCCGATGCGGAACATGAAGGTGGTCCCGCTGGAGTTCACCAGGTCGTTCACCACGCCGGTCGTGATGATCTCCCGGCGGAGCGGGTGGGCGTCCATGTAGGTGCGGAGCCGCTTGCGCAGCGCCGACGGGAAGTAGGACACCAGCCACGACGCCAGATAGGGGTCGTCGGGCAGGTCGGAGGCGAGGATCTCCGCGTCCGTCACCAGCTTGGTGTACGCCAGCAGCACCGAGAACTCCGGCGGGGTCAGCCCGAGCCCGGCCTGACGCCGCTCGGCGAGCGTCTTGTCCGAGGGCAGGAACTCCAGCTCCCGGTTGACCAGTCCGGCCCGCTCCAGCCTGCGCAGCTGGCGGGAGTGGATGTGCAGCATCTCCGGCGCCTGCGCGCGGGCCGCGGCCAGCACCACGTTCTGGTCGTAGTTGTCCCGCAGGACAAGATCCGCCACCTCGTCGGTCATGTCGAGGAAGAGCTGGTTGCGCTGCTTGTCGGTGAGCTCACCGTCGCGGACCGCCCGATCCAGCAGGATCTTGATGTTGACCTCGTGGTCGGAGGTGTCCACCCCGGCGGAGTTGTCGATGAAGTCGGGGTTGACGAGCCCGCCGTTCAGCGAGAACTCGATCCGGGCGAGCTGGGTGAAGCCCAGGTTGCCGCCCTCGCCGATCACCTTGCAGCGCAGCTCGGAGGCGTCGACCCGCAGGCCGTCGTTCGCCTTGTCACCGGCCGCGGCGTTCGACTCGCTCGACGCCTTGACATAGGTGCCGATGCCGCCGTTCCAGAGCAGGTCCACCGGAGCTCGCAGGATGGCGCTGATCAGGTCGCTGGGAGCCAGCGACTTCACCCCGTCGGCGATGCCGAGCGCGGCGCGCATCTGCGGGGAGATGGGGATCGCCTTCGCCGTACGCGGCCAGACGCCGCCTCCCTTGGAGATGAGCGAGGCGTCGTAGTCCGCCCACGAGCTCCGCGGCAGGGCGAACAGCCGGGCACGCTCGGCGTAGCTGCGCGCGGCGTCCGGGTCGGGGTCGACGAAGATGTGCCGGTGGTCGAAGGCGGCGACCAGCCGGATGTGCTGGGAGAGCAGCATGCCGTTGCCGAACACGTCGCCGGACATGTCCCCGACGCCGGCCACGGTGAAGTCGGTGGTCTGCACGTCCACGCCGATCGTGCGGAAGTGATATTTGACCGACTCCCAGGCGCCCCGGGCCGTGATGCCCATGGCCTTGTGGTCGTAGCCGATCGAGCCGCCCGAGGCGAAGGCGTCGCCCAGCCAGAAGCCGTACTCCTTGGACACGCCGTTGGCGATGTCGGAGAACGTCGCGGTGCCCTTGTCGGCGGCGACCACCAGGTAGGTGTCGTCCTCGTCGTGCCTGACCACGTCGGCGGGCGGGACCACCTGACCGTCCACGAGGTTGTCGGTGATGTCCAGCAGGCCGGAGATGAACATCCGGTAGCAGGCGATGCCCTCGACCAGCGTGTCTTCCCGCGTGCCCGACTTAGGCGGATTTTTTACGACGAAGCCACCCTTGGAGCCGGTGGGAACGATGACGGTGTTCTTCACCATCTGCGCCTTCACCAACCCGAGAACCTCGGTGCGGAAGTCCTCCATCCGGTCCGACCAGCGCAGGCCGCCTCGGGCGACCTTCCCGAAGCGCAGGTGCACGCCCTCGACCCGCGGGGAGTAGACGAACACCTCGAACTTCGGCCGGGGCAGCGGCAGCACGCTGATCGACGGCGAGTCGAATTTCAGGCTGATGTACGGCTTACGCCTGCCGTCCGCGGTCGTCTGGTAGTAGTTCGTCCGCAGCGTGGCGTTGATCATCTCCAGGTAGGCCCGCAGGATCCGGTCCTCGTCCAGGGAGGCCACCTCGTCCAGGGCCCCCAGGATCTCCTCCTGCAGCGCGTCGCACAGCTCCGAGCGGACCTCCTGCGAGCGCCGGGGGTCGAGCCTGACCTCGAACAGCCGCACCAGCAGCCGCGCGAGCCGTACGTTGCCCAGCAGCACCCGCTCGATGTAGGCCTGGCTGAACGTGGTCCCGGCCTGGCGCAGGTATTTGGCGTAGACGCGCAGGATCTCGGCCTGTTCCCAGGTCAGTCCGGCCGCCAGGACGAGCCCGTTGAACCCGTCGCTCTCGACCTGGCCGTACCACAGGGCGCCGAAGGCGTCCTGGAAAAGCCGCTTGAACTCATCCCTGTCCACCTCCGAAGAGGGGGTGTAACGCAGGCCGAAGTCGTAGATCCAGGCGTCCTTGGTCTCCGGACGGTGGTCACGGTCGATCTCGTACGGCCGCTCGTCGACCACCTCGACGCCCATCCGCTGGAGCAGCGGCAGCACGCGGGACAGGGAGATCGCCCCGCCGATCCGGTAGAGCTTGAACCGGCGCTCGCCCTCGGGCGAGTCGTACGGCTCGTAGAGGTTCATCCCGATCTCGTCGGAGGATCCGGCCAGCGCCTCCAGGCGACGCAGGTCGGCGACCGCCAACCGGGCCGGGAAGTCGGCCTTGTAGCCCTCGGGGAACGCCGAGGCATACCGGCGGATGAGCTGGGGCGCCTCATCCTCGGAGCTCAGCTCGGTGATGGCCGTGGCCAGGTCGTCCTCCCAGGAACGGGTGGCCGCGGCCAGCTTCGCCTCCAGCTCCTCCACGTTCACCGCGTCGGCGTTCAGCGGCTTGCCCCGCTCGCCGCGCACGACCACGTGCAGCCGGGCGAGGGCCGACTCGCCGATCATCGCGCTGTAGTCGAACGAGGCCCCGCCGACCGCCTTGAGCAGGATCTCCTGCATCTTGAGGCGGATCTTGGTGGTGTAACGGTCACGCGGAAGGTAGATCAGGCACGAGATGTAACGACCGTAGTCGTCCGGGCGGAGGAAGACCTTCACCTGTTTGCGCTCGCGCAGCAGGAGCACGCCGAGCGCGATCGGCAGCAGCTGTTCCACCGAGGTCTGGAAGAGCTCGTCGCGGGGGAAGGTCTCCAGGATCTCGATGAGGTCCTTGCCGTCGTGGCTGTCGGCGGTCAGCCCGGCGAGTTCGAGGACCTCGGCCAGCTTGCGGCGGAGCACCGGGACACGGGAGATCGACTCGCTGTAGGCCACGTGGGTGAAGAGGCCGAGAAAACGCCGCTCGCCGACGACCTCGCCCGAGGCGTCGAAGAGCTTCACGCCCACGTAGTCCAGATAGGTCGGGCGGTGAACGGTGGCGCGGGTGTTGGCCTTGGTGATGATCAGCATCTGCTGCTTCTCACGGGCCTTGGCACGCAGCTCGGGAGGGAGCGCGGCGAAGCTGTCGGAGCCCACCTTGTCGTGGCGGAGGATGCCCAGACCCGTGCCGAACACCGGATGCAGCCTGTCGCCCTCCTCACCCTCCTCCAGGCGGTATTCGCGGTAACCGAGGAAGGTGAAGTGCCCGTCGGCCAGCCAGCGCATCAGCTCCAGGCTGTCCTCCACCCCCGCGGGGTCGAGGGGCGGTGGGTTGACCGACACGTCCTCCGCGGTCTGCAGGGCGAGGGCGCGCATCTTGACGAAGTCCTCGACGGCGTTGCGCACATCCTCCAGGACCCGTTGCAGGTCGGTCTCGAGCTGCTTGAGCACGGCCGGGTCGTTCTGCCGGTCGATCTCGAAGTGCATCCAGGACTCGGCGAGCATCTGCCCGGTGATGTCCTCCTCGCCGCGGCCCAGCAGCTTGCCCGTCATGTCGCGGCGGACGCGCATCTGCGGGTGGACGACGAGCTGGGTGCCGATCTCGTGCCGGTTGAACTCCATCGTCACCGAGTCGACCAGGAAGGGCATGTCGTCGGTGACCACCTCGACGACCGAGCCTCCCGGATCCCAGCCGTGCTCCTCCAGGGTCGGCGTGTAGGCCCGCACCAGCGCACGTCCCTGGGGGCGCTTCTCGGCGAGCTGCCGCTGAGCCATCGCCGGGCCGTACACATCAACCGGGTTACGGCTCAGCAGGTCCTCTGGGGCGACATGCCGGTAATAGAGCCTGAGAAAGGCGAGTGCCTCCTCATCACTCACGTGGTCGCTGCCCGGTGTGTGCGCGCACATCTCGGCGGCACTCCTCAGCAGCTCGTCCTTCGCCTCGTCGAGCGGCATGTCGCTCTCACTCCTTTGTGAGGGGTTGTTGCACATTTTGGTGAGGAACCATGGCTAAGCCCATGATTCCTATAGTGAGGAAGGTCATAAGGGGTGAAAATCCTCCGAGGTACGGCGCCTCTATGGAACGAATTACCCGTACTCGGCCCGATTCAGCCACTCAGCCCTCCACAGCCCGGCTGTCCGGGCACGGCAGACCCGTCGCGCGGCGGCTGTCTCGCCATGCGTGAACGGATGTCCGGCTGATCGCCGCGAGTCGGCATGTGACCCGCGGCCCCTCGCCACTACCGGCGGAGAACCGGCGATCTCGTGGTCGGAGACGGCGAGTTCCTGCTGGGGGGAGGCGGTGGAACAAGCATCCCACAGGGTGGGGTCGGAAAGGTCGCGGCACAACCGAGCGAGTTCGGTCTCGCCGGTACCGATACTCCGCCCACCGGGCATGGCCCGCGGCACGACACCTCCAGCGGCAACCTGGCTCGATCCCCATTGACCGAGCCACGGCACCGCTCCTGATACCACCCGAAAAGTGGCAAAACGTCAATGTGGCGTCCGGTCGTCGTCCAGACTTTTGGAGCGGTCCCGCCGTACCACATCGAGGAATCCGGGAACCTCACTCAGTTCCCGGAGCTCGATCTGGCACTCCTCGCACGCCATGAGGTGGCGCTCGAACACCTCGTGGTCCTCTTGATCGAGTACCCCGAGGGCATATGCAGCCACGTCAAAGTGCGGGGAGGGGACCATCAGCTCGCGACACCTCTCTCCTTCAGGACCTTTCGGAGAGCCCGGATCCCGTAGTAGAGCCGGGACTTGACCGTACCCGGCGGGATCCCAAGGATTTCCGCCGCTTCGTTAATCGTACGGTCCCGTAGGTAAGTGTGCTCGATGACTTCGCGGTGTTCTGGAGATAGTTCGCGTAACGCATCGGCGACGATCATCGCCTCGATCGCTCGATCCGATCCGTCGGGAACGGGAACGGCGTTCGCGTCGGGGGGCTCGACCTCCTGCGGTCTCGCCCCTCGCCTGCGACGACCGTCGATGACGATACGGCGGGCGACGGTGAGCAGCCAGGCCCATAGAAGTCCCGGCTCTCTGTGCAACCTCCCTGCGTTGCGCCAGGCGCGGACGAGCGTCTCCTGGACGACGTCCTCGGCCCATTGCAGATCGTTGCCTGTGGCCTTACGTACATGTCGGAGCAGGGGGACACCGAACTCCCGGTACAGACCTTCTACCAGGACGACATCGGTGTCCGTGCTCTCGAACCGACTGTCGAGTTGACGACGCACGGGCACATCTTTACACCTTCGTTATCAGTCACGTCTGCAACTCTGGCAACTCCAGTCATTTCTAACTATCTCATCACTTCCTATGAACCTCCCTTGGGAGCGCCGCGTATCTCCCACCAAGTGCACCCGCACCAGCGGGTCCTCGGGGAAGGAAAGACCATGGCAGAGCGGCACATCCCGTGGCCGGTCGGAACTGTCCTCGCCCTCCCCCTTCTCGCCGGACGCGGCGGGGGTGCCACCGTAGGAGAGGCTTACGCGATTCCCATCACCATTCAGGACGCGGAGGAAGGCGCAGGCCAGAGGGTCTGCGGCACGTGGTTCACCGGCGCGCCGGACAGTAGGCCGCGCGCTGGGACGTCTCAGGCCACGGACGGCTACTAGGCGACCGGGCCGGACCATGCTCAGAAAACTGCGCCGCCGCTTCGGAACCGGAGAGTTCCTGCTGTTCGGAATCTTCATCGCGATCGCCGCCGTGGCGGTCGTGGTGCTGACGCCGCCCGGCGGCTCCTCCACCTCCGCCACCCTCCAGGGCTGGACCCAGACCCCCCAGGGGCCGCTGAGTCCAGCCGACCGCGACTTCCTCGCCAAGGTTCGCCAAGCCGGTCTCTGGGAGATACCCACCGGCCAGCAGGCCCAGCAGCGATCGGGAAACAAGCTGGTCAAGGAGGTCGGCATGCACCTGATGACCGACCACCTCAAGCTCGACGAGGAAGTCCGCGACGTCGCGGCCCGGCTGAACGTGGTGCTGCCCAGCCAGCCCAACGCCGACCAGCAGGGCTGGATGGCACAGCTCTCCGGCCTGTCCGGCCCCGAATACGACCGCACTTTCGCTCAACTGCTGCGGCAGGCCCACGGAAAGGTCTTCGGGGTCGTCGCCGGCGTACGCGCCGGCACCCGTAACGACCTGATCCGATCCTTCGCCCAGCGGGCAGTGAACGTGGTCATGAAGCACATGACCTTGCTGGAGAGCACGGGCCTGGTCGACTACTCGATCCTGCCCGAACCTCCGGCGCCGTCGCCGCCGCCCGCCACGGCTGCTCTCGACACACCTGTGAGGAGAGAAATCTCTTGAAACGCGCGTTCGTCACCATGTCCGCACTGGCACTGGCGGCCAGCACACTCACCGCCATCACGTTCACGGTGAGTACGGTTCCCGCCTTCGGTGACCACTGCGACCCCGCCGAACAGAGTCAGGCCCAGGCTCAACGGCAGCAGACCCAGGACCAACAGGGTCAGGACCAGAACCAGCAGAACCAGCAGAACCAGCAAGGTCAGGACCAGCAGGACCAGCAGGGCCAGGACCAGCAGGGCCAGGACCAGCAAGGTCAGGACCAGAACCAGCAGAACCAGGACCAGCAGGGTCAAGACCAGCAAAACCAACAGGGCCAGGACCCCGCGGCGCAGGACCCCGCCGCGCAGGATCTCCCCCCCGCCGGAGGAGCGGTCAACCAGGCCTCCCCCGCGGATCCCGCGGAGTCGCCCTCCCCCGAGACCCCCGAGTCCCCCGAGCCCTCCCCCACGCAGGCGTCCGAGGATGAGCCCGCCAACGAGTCGCTCTCCCGCCGCAGGCCCACTCAGCCCAGCCGTACGCCCACCCAGGCGCCTCCCTCCGCGACCCCCTCCGCCACTCCCACGCCCTCCGCGACCCCCGGGCATGACGAGGGCGAAGAGGCGGAGTGCGCCGACCTCGGGCCCTTCGCCGAGGACTTCGTCGACATCAGGCAGGTCCAGCGGAACGTCCAGACGGTCCGGACCCAGCGCGCCGGCTCCTCGGGCACCTTCACCTCCCGGTGCGGCAGGAACGAGAACCGCCACAACAACCCCGACAACTTCATCGTGGCCCCGGGCGTGAGCAACGGCGCCCACCACCTGCACGACTACGTCGGCAACCTCTCCACCGACGGGTTCTCCACCGACCAGTCCCTGGCCGCGGCGGGCACCACGTGCGCGCTCGGAGACCGTTCGACCTACTTCTGGCCGGTCCTGCGCGACCGTACGACCGACGCCAACGTCGACGACGCGGACGGCAACGTCGGCACCGTCCTGACCGCCCGCCAGGTGAGCCTGCAGTTCCGGGGGAACCCGGTGTCCAAGGTCACCGCGATGCCCAGGTTCATCCGGATCATCACCGGTGACGCCAAGGCCGCCACGAACGGCGGCGCGAACGGCCGCGCCCAGTGGAGCTGCACGGGATTCACCAACCGGGTGACCACCAAGTATCCGCTCTGCCCCCGCGGCAGCCAGCTCCTGCGGATCCTGGACTTCCCCAGCTGCTGGGACGGCCAGAACACCGACAGCGCCAACCACCGCACCCACGTGCTCTTCCCCGACGCGCGCGGCGCCTGCCCCTCCGGCACCAAGGCGATCCCGCAGCTCCGGATGACCCTGACCTACACCACGCCGCGGACGGCGTCCTTCGCGGTGGACGCCTTCCCCGAACAGCTCCACAACCCCGTCACCGACCACGCCGACTTCGCGAACGTGATGTCGAACCAGCTGATGAGGTCCGCCGTGGACTGCATCAACCGGGGACGTCGCTGCTGACCCACCCCCAGACCGCCGCTCCCCCGTCTCCGCGTCCTTCACCCAAGTCCCAGCGGAGACGGGGGTGCGGCATTCCCGCAGGACCCGAGGGCACCTCGCTCTCAACCCGCACACGTCATCGAGCCGATTCGCAGAAAATCCAGAAAGGAGGCGTCAGTGGGTAACCGACGGACTCCACGTCATACCCGGTCAGAGGACGGAACCAGCCTCGATCAGAGGCCCGCTCGGATCGCCTTCGGCGTCGTGACCACGGTTTCCGTGGTCGCCCTGCTCATGCTGGCCCGCACGCCGGTAGGCATGGACATGGCCGCGGCCGTCCGTGGAGTTCTCTCGTTCTTCGCGGGCGTGGTGGCCCTCGTCGCGCTGACCATCACCGTGGCGCTCGGGCTGCTCTCCGCGGATCGTGTCGTCCTTCCCGCCCTGGGGAGGATCCGTACCCAGTTCGCCCACCGGGCCGCCGCGATGGTGGGCGTGGGCTTCATCGCCACCCACGTGCTCATGAAGATCGTGGAAGACAGGGCCTCCCCCGCCGCCGCCGTGGTCCCGACGGCGACCGCCGGTCCGGGCCTCTACGTCGGCTTCGGCGCGATCGCCTCCGACCTGATGCTCCTGGTCTTCGCGACCGGGATCGCCAGGGCGAGCTTCGCGGCGAACCGCAGGCCGTGGCTCTGGAGGCTCCTGCACGGCTCCGCCTACCTGGCGTGGCCGATGTCCATCCTGCACGGGCTCACCGCGGGCCGTCAGCCCGCCGAGTGGGTGACCTGGAGCTACGTGGTCTGCCTGACCGCCGTGGGTGCCGCCCTGCTGATCAGGATGATCTCCGCTCTCCAGCCCAGGAACGTCGTCGTACACATCGAGGCGCCGGTGGAACAGCCCGTCGCCGCGGATGTCGCACCACCCCTCAGCATCGTCGGCCGCATCCCCCGCCAGGTGCGCGAGGATCCGCCCGAGCTTCACCGGATCGGAGGCGTTGGATGATTCCCTATCGTGTCCCCCCCGTGCGGCAACTGGGACCGGCTCGGCTGACCGCCGGGCTTGAGGACTGCCGCAGGATGGATCTCGCCGCACACCGGGCCATGCACGGCACGGCGGCGAGCATGAGCGCGGAGGAACTCGCGGCACTGGCCGACGAGGTGGACCTCCGGGGCCGGGGCGGCGCGGCGTTCCCCTTCGCCCGCAAGCTCCGCGCCGTGATGGACAAGCGTGCGGAGAAGGTCGTCCTCGTCAACGCGGCTGAGGGCGAACCGGCGAGCAGCAAGGACACGATGCTGCTCACCCGGACCCCCCACCTGGTGATCGAGGGCGCGTTGCTCGCGGCGGGCGCCATCAACGCCAAGCAGGTCGTGATCGCGACCGTCAAGGGCGGGATGGGCGAGTCCTCGGTCGCCGCCGCGGTCGAGGAGCGGGGCGTCGGCGACCGGGTCCGCGTGGTCGGCATCGTCGAACGGTTCATCTCCGGCGAGGGCGGCGCGCTGGTCCGGTCGGTGAACGGACTCGTGGGCGAGCCCCCGGGCCGCAAGGTCCGGGCCGTCGAGAGCGGGGTGAACGGGCTTCCCACTCTGCTGTCCAACGCCGAGACCTTCGCCCAGCTCGCCGTACTCGCCACCCTGGGCGCCGAGCGCTACGCCGACGTCGGCACGGCCCGCGAGCCCGGGACGGTCCTGCTCACCGTGGGAGGGTCCGCCAAGGCCCCGGCCGTGGTGGAGGTCGCGACCGGCACGCCGCTGTACGCCGTGCTGGACGCGTGCCAGGCCTCGCTCGGCGAGGGCGTGCTGCTCGGCGGGTATCACGGCGGGTGGCTCCACCCGGACGCCGCCGTCGTGGCGACCGTCTCCCGGCAGGGCATCACCGACGCGGGCGGGCAGCTCGGAGCCGGCATCATCGTGCCGCTCGGCACGGAGACCTGCCCGCTGGGTGAGACGACCAGGGTCGCGAAATATCTGGCCGAGCAGTCGTCGGGGCAGTGCGGGCCATGCAGGCTCGGGCTCCCGGACATCGCGCGGTCGATGTCCGAGATCGTGAACGGGTCGGCCGCCGCCCTGGACGAGCTGCGTCACAGGGCCGCCGGGGTCAAGGGAAGGGGCGCCTGCTTCCACCCCGACGGGACGTCCAGGTTCGTGCTGTCGGCGCTGGGCGCCTTCCCCGACGACATCGAGGAGCACATCCTCAACGGCACGTGCGGCCGTCCCGTCAAGGGCGTGCTTCCCCTGCCCCCGCAGGAGAACGACCCCGAGGTACGGCTGACCGTGGACTGGACCCGGTGCCAGGGACACGGCCTGTGCGCCAAGCTCGCCCCCGACCTCATCCACCTCGACGAGCACGGCTACCCGGTGCTCAGCCGCGACGCCATCCCCAACCAGTTTCGCCGGATGGCCCGCAGAACCGTCGAGATGTGCCCCGCCCTGGCCCTGCGAGTCGCCACGGGGTGACTCGACCATGATCAGTTGAACCGGCCGGTTGGTGAGTCTCGGGCCGTCTCCAAGAACGGGTGAATTCCCGCCCCGGAGACGCCGCGGACCGTCAGCCGGATTCTTGGCGTCCACCGTCGGAACGCCCACCCTCGAACGCGGTCAGAACACTCACCCCTCGGAAGCGGTCAGGACGCTCACCCCTCGGAAGCGGTCAGGAGGCTCACCCCTCGAACGCAGTCAGAACGCCCACTCCTCGGAAGCGGTCAGGACGCTCACCCCTCGAAGTGACGCGACTGTGACCAACCAAAGCAGCCTGCCGATCGTCTCAACGGGCAGCGACACCTGACCCTCGGGAGAAAAATATGCGGACCGTTCCGGACAGACGCACGTTCCTTCGGATCGGCGGCATGGCCGCCCTGAGCCTGGGCGCGACGACCGCCCCCGGTGCACCGGACTGGAACGCGCTGGGACGAGGGCTGGACGGCAAGCTCATCCGTCCGGGCGATGCCACCTACGACAGCGCCCGCCGGCTGTTCAACCCCGCCTTCGACGGAGTGCGCCCCGCGGGTGTGGCCTACTGCGCCAACCCCTCCGACGTGGCCGAGTGCGTGAACTTCGCCCGCCGGATGAACGTGCCGCTGGCCGTACGCTCCGGCGGGCACTCCTACGCGGGCTGGTCCACCGGGACCGGCCTGGTCGTCGACGTCTCCCGGATGAGCAAGGTGAGCCACGCGTCGGGCCGGGCGACCGTCGGGGCCGGAGCCAAGCTCGTCGACGTCTACGACAGGCTGGCCGCGAGCGGGGTCAGCATCCCCGCCGGGACCTGTGCCACGGTGGGGATGAGCGGGCTGGCGCTGGGCGGCGGGATCGGCGTGGTGTCCAGGAAGTACGGTCTGACCTGCGACGTGATGGAGTCGGTCCAGATGGTCACGGCCGACGGCCGGCTGCTGACCTGCGACGCCGACCACAACCCCGACCTGTACTGGGCCTCGCGCGGCGGCGGCGGGGGCAACCTCGGCGTGGCGGTCTCCTTCGGCTTCCGGACCCACCCCACGCGGGAGGTCACGACCTTCTTCCTGCACTGGCCGTGGGCGAAGGCCGCCAAGGCCCTGCGTGCCTGGCAGGCGTGGTCGCCCACGACCCCGGACGCGATGTGGTCCGGCATGCACCTGAGCCGTGAGAACGGGCTGGACGTGGAGATCGTCGGGCTCTACCTCGGTGGCAGGGCGGCCTGCGAGAAGCTGCTCGACCGGCTGGCGGACGCGATCGGCGCGACCTCTTCCTCCTCCGTGCGGCAGACCTCCTACAGCCACGCGATGATGGTCATGGCCGGCTGCTCCACGCTCTCGGTCGCCCAGTGCCACCAGCCCGGATCCCTGCCGGGACAGGCCCGCGGCGGCAAGCTGTCCAGGGACGACTCCCGCGCCAAGTCGCACATGGCCTACCGCCCGCTCTCAGAGGCCGGCGCCAAGGCCCTGGTCGCCGAGGTCGCCCGTCCCGGCAACCACACCGTGCTCCTGGACGCCCTCGGTGGCGCCGTCGGCCGGGTCCGCCCCGAGGCCACGGCCTTCCCGCACCGGGCCGCCCTCTACAGCGTGCAGTA
Organism: Streptosporangium subroseum; assembly: GCF_900188345.1. Taxonomy (GTDB): domain Bacteria; phylum Actinomycetota; class Actinomycetes; order Streptosporangiales; family Streptosporangiaceae; genus Streptosporangium; species Streptosporangium subroseum. The sequence continues at coordinate 43,928 of NZ_FZOD01000073.1, forward strand.
CTACGCCCACCGCGCCGGAGCCGCGGCCTGGGCCAAGAAGGCGCACACCGCGATGCGCCCCCACTTCGGCGACCACGCCTACGTGAACTACATCGACTCCGAACTCAGCGGCTGGCGCACGGCCTACTACGGCGCGAACGCCGCCCGCCTCTCCCAGATCAAAGCCGCCCGCGACCCCGGCCGCCTGTTCCGCCTCCCTCAGGGAATCTGAATTCCCTCTTCGAGGACCTGTGGCTCGGGACGGATAGCGGCCGACGATCGTGGACTGGTGTCCGGGGCGTGGGCGGCACCGGGTGGGGGTGAACGCCCGGCACCCGAGGCCACCGGGGGCCCCGGCGCGGGCGAGAATGTCCGATTTACCTGAGTGGCTGACAACTCACGGGAACGTCACCTTCCAGCAAGTTGATGTCTCTGCGTAAGGCAGCTCTGCCCGACCTGCGAAGAGGTTGCCATTCGGGGTCGGCGACACGTTTCTTAACGGCACCCCTACAGCGGGCGGGTGCCGAGGGCTTGGAAAGCTTTCACAAGGGCGTGAACGGCGCCACGCCGGTCGGTGCGCCGGCATGCGATATGGAAGAGCACCGGGGCGGCGCCGGTCAGCGTCACCGCCCGCAAGTCGGAGCCCAGGAGCGGAGCAATCTCCGCGAAGGTGGCTATCACGGCGGTGCTCTCGGCGGTTTGGCGCAGGAGGCGGGTGAGGCTCCCGGCGTCGATCTCGATCAGGTGCGCCTCGCGGCGGGGCCGCACATCCCCGAGCCAAAACTGGTTCATCCACTCGTCGGCGACGGCCGGGTTGTACAGGATGGGGTGCTCGCTGAAGTCCTCCACGGTCATCGTCTTCGCCTCGGCGAGGGGATTCCGGGCTCCGACCACGCCGATGCGCGCACTGGTGGCCAGGGGGTAGGAGTCCACGGCGGGATGTCGCACGGGCGCCATGGTCCATAAGACGTCCACCCGATGCTCGGGTAGGCAGCCGGTGAGTGCGGGGAAGGGGATGTCTTGGCGCACCAGTCGGGCCTCGGGGAAGCTGAGGCGGACCTCTTTTGCGATGCCGGTCATATCGGTGTGGCTTAGGATCGCGCCGAGGCCGGCGGGGATACCAACCCGCAGCGTGCAGCGGGCAGGGGTGGCCCGGGCACTGTCGCGAGCAGCGCTAGCTTGAGCGATCAAAGGCCCGGCGGCGATCGCGAACCGCCGGCCCGCGGAGGTCACCGAAAACACCCCCGCAGGGTCCCGCTCAACGAGAGCGACCCCCAGTTGTCCTTCCAGACGGTGGATGCGCTTGGTCAACGCCGATGAGGTCAAATGCAGCCGCACGGCCGCCCGCCCGTAATGCCGTTCCTGCACTAACACCAAAAAATTAGCGACCAAACCGAGATCCAGATCCATACGCACCCCTGCGGTGTGAATGAGCCGGGCAACCGACCCACGACGCCGAAGTCAGGGACGTCAATCAGTGGTCGCTGCTTTAAGTCTCCGGCAGTTGTCAAGACCCGGTTCCTCATTGGAACGAAGGGGATGTCACGTTCCAACGATGCGCGTAGAACGAAGCCACCAGTACGGCAATCCAGACCTGCTCGCGTACAGGACCGCCATGTTTGCAGATTCCCGCCCCAACACCCAAATTACCAAGGAGAGATCATGCCGAGACGAACAACATTCGCGTGATCGCCGTCCATCGACTGACCCTACCGTCCTGTATCCCCGCAGGACCAAGCCCCTGAATACCGGTGTCACCGATTGACCCGTGAGGTGGAAGATGGTTCGCCCGTTTCTCATTCTCGTGATGTCACTGGCAGCGTTCATCTCTTCCCCGTCACCCACTGTGGAAGAACCCCCGGACGGCACCGGCTGCTCGCTGCCGGAGGTGATGGGACTGTCTCTTGAGGAAGCTCAGCAGCTGCTCCGCGCCCGGGGCATCCACATCAAGCTGGACCCTGTTGATATTCCAGGCATGCCGCCGCCCTTCGCGATCAGCGTTTCAGGAAATTGCGACCAGGTCACGCTCAAACACGGCGTCCGCCTGCCTGATCTGGCCGAGCTCACTCTCCAGCAGGCCACCGAAGAGCTCGAGGGGCTCGATCTGGCCTCCAGGGTCCTCTCGGCCGAGGCAGGCCTCGACTGGACGGTCGTGCATCAGGAACCCGGCGCGGAAAAGGTCGTTCCCTACGGCACGAGGGTGGACCTTGAGGCGATGGCACCGGTCACCTCTTCGCCTCTGGTGTCGCTGACGCCCGACCCCGAGACCCCGACTCCCCCACGGCCGTCGCCCAAGGTGGTCGTGCCGCAGCTGAAGGGCCTCAGCCAGGCGAGCGCCAAGAAGAAGCTCGCCGCCGTGGGCCTGAAGTTGCAGCTGCATCCAGACTCTCCTCGCGTGGGCAAGATCGCCCGCCAAGACCCACCAAAAGACAGAAAGGTCACCAGAAACACCAGCGTGAGGGTGTGGCTCAAAGCGCCGCCGGATACCCCACAGACACCTAGCCCCGATGGGGGGCTGGGCCTGACAGGCGGGGTGGCCCTCGCCGGTGGGGCGGCACTCACCGGTCTGCTGCTGATCCGCCGTCGCCGCTCCCGCCAGCAGATTCGGCAGAGCAGACCCCGCACTTTCGCGATCCGCTGCGTCCCCCACCCCGACCTCACGCCCCGGGTGGAAATTCACGGCAGCGGCTCGGTGAGCTCACCGGGCATCCGCGTCGAGCCGCACGCCGACCCCGGTCGTCAGGAGATCAGAGAGGTCCTCACGTGACAGTGTCCATCGAAACCGATCCGAGCACGGCCGATCTGCTGCTCTTCGGCGATCCCCGCTACGCCGTAAAGGCCCTGGGCGAGGCCATCGACGCGCAGCGGATGCTGGAGACGGTCGAAGACGGCGCCCGGCGCGCCGACACCGCCTTCAGGGACGCGCTCAACGGCAACGTCGCACGGGCGGGAAGCGAACTGCTGAGCGGCCTGGATCTGGGCACGTGCCTGCTCGGCGGCTGGTCGAAGTACCGTGAGCTGCGCCTGGCCGCCCAAAGCACGGTCGAGGATCCGGGTAGCACGCAGTTGGTCCGCCTGGTCGAACACAAGATCACATCCAGTCACGCCCCGTACGTCGAGGTGTTCATCGACGGCCAGCAC
>NZ_FZOD01000028.1 GCF_900188345.1 Streptosporangium subroseum
GACGACGTAGCTGTCGCCCACGGCGTTGCTCTCCTCGTCCACCGAGCCGATCTTGCCGTCGGTGGCCTCAACGTCGAACCCGACCAGATCCAGTGCCTGGTCGCCGCTACGGGCCTCGGAACGGTAGTCCCACACGTTTTCGGTCATGGCCAGACTCTTTTCTTCGGCGATGGTTGGGCACCCATCGCCCTACCCGTCGCGCTCGCGGTAAACAAATGTGGCGGGCCGGAGCGCGGACGGCGGCCACCGCTGCACGGTCACCGTGAGGTCGGCGCCGAGGGGGAGGCGCTGGTTGGCGCGCTCATTTCCGGGATCCGTTCGCGCTCCCTGGACGGAGACCGGAAACGGCCGGTCGCCCGGGGTGAGGAGGCAACCGGGCTGCGCACCAGCCGGATCACCGGCGCGCCAGGCCTGGGGCACGATCAGCCGATGCGCCTTCGGCCGTGAAAAGCCGCAGGCCTCGCCCTGTCTGTCAGGGCGAGGCCGTCACGGGTACCGCATGGTCATCGCGCAGATGCCGGCAAGCTGGTGATCACTCTTATCGGACGCCGCGCCTGCCGTACAGGCTCACCGCCGCGATCACGCCGACGGCGGCGACGATGACCTGCAGGAGGAGTTCGATCCAGTCGATTCCGCCGGTGCTGGCGACGCCGAAGGCGCTGGCGATGGCGGTGCCGATGAGGGCGGCGACGATGCCGATCACGATGGTCAGCCAGATCGGGATGCCCTGGCGGCCTGGCACGACCAGCCGGCCCAGGGCTCCGATGATGGCTCCGATGACGATGGCGGTGATGATGCCGGTGACTGTCATGTCCCACACTCTCTGTTCGCTTGGCTGGCCGCCCTCTGCCCGGGCCGACCGGCACCACACATCACAAAACGATCAAGGCTAGTCGCCGGCACCGGCAGCAGCCGAAGACCCGGCCCAGGCGATGGCCGCGGTCTGGGCAATACCGTCGACGGAGCTCCGGCGGTGTCCTGCACATCGCGCAGCGCGGTGCCGGCGTCCAGGGACAGGGTGACGGAGGGGCGCCGCAGCGAGTGCGGGGTGAGCCGTTTCCAGGAGGGGATGGCCGTGGTTTTGGCGATCCGGCGAATCGGTTTGCCGATGGCCTGGCGATCTATCGGCTTGCCCCCGGGATGGGGGCCGGTGGCCACGCTGACAGGGCCCGCCTGATCCCTTTCGGCTTTACATATACCGATATCGGCATATGATTGCCCCATGGCACGAGCAGCGACGACGTCGGACGTCTTCAACGCGATCGCCGAGCCGCAGCGCCGGGAGATCCTGGTACTGCTGCGGGCGGGTGAGCGGTCGGTGACCGAGGTGGCCCAGGAGTTGGGGATGACCCAGCCGGGGGCGTCCAAACACCTGCGGGTGCTCCGGGAGGTCGGGCTGGTGTGCGACCGCAAGGCGGGCAAGCAGCGCCTGTACGGCCTTGACGCCAGCGGGCTGCGGCCCGTCCACGAGTGGACCGGCGGTTTCGAGCAGTTCTGGAACGAGAGCTTCGACCGACTGGACGCCTACGTGCAGGACCTGAAGCAGACAAGGAAAGCGGAGTAACCGATGAGCACGACAGAACAAGGAACGCCGGAGCGGTCGGCGACAGCCGACCGCGAGATCGTCATCTCCCGGATCATCGACGCCCCACGGGAGCTGGTGTTCGAGGCGTTCACCGACGTCCGGCACCTGTCGCGATGGTGGGGACCGGAGGGGTTCACCACCACCACGCGGGCGTTCGAGTTCCGCGTCGGCGGACAGTGGGACTTCGTGATGCACGGACCGGACGGGACGGACTACCAAGAGTGGATCACCTGGACCGAGCTCACTCCGCCGGAGCGGATCGCGCTGCTGCACGGTGAGTCCCGCGGCGACCCGAACGCCTTCGAGTCGGTCCTCACGTTCGCGCCCGACGGCGCGGCGACCCGGATCGAGATGCGCACGGTGTTCCCCACCAAGGAGCTGCACGACGAGGCGGTCGAGAAGTACCACGCGATCGAGGGCGGCCGGCAGACCCTGGGCAACCTGGCTGCCTACGTCACCGAGATCGTCCGGAAGGGGGCTGAGGACTGATGGCCGGAAAGGTGTTCTTCAGCGTGTCGATGTCGCTGGACGGGTTCATCGCGCCCGAGTTCTCCGAGGATTTGATGGGGCGGCAGTGGATGGAACTGCAGCAGTGGATCTTCCCGCAGCGGTTCTTCCGGGAGAACCTGAAGCTCGGCAAGGGCGGCAAGGAAGGGCGCGACAACGACATCGCGCGGGAGACGTTCGAGCGCACCGGCGCGAGCGTGATGGGCAAGCGCATGTTCGACGCCGGCGAGCAGATGTGGCCGGAGGAGGCGCCGTTCCACACGCCGGTCTTCGTCGTGACGCACGAGAAGCGTGACCCCTGGGAGCGGCCGGGCGGGACCACCTTCCACTTCGTCAACGACGGCATCGAGTCCGCCCTCGACCAGGCCCGCGAGGCCGCCGGTGATCGCGACGTCCGCATCGCGGGCGGCGGCGCGACGATCCTGGAGCACGTGAACGCCGGCCTGATCGACGAGTTCTCGATCGCGCTCTCACCCGTGCTGTTCGGCTCCGGAATCCGCCTGTTCGAGGGCGTGGACGCCGGCCGCGTGGCCCTGGAGCAGGTCCGCGCGGAGCCCTCCCCGAAGGTGGCGCATTTGACCTACGCCGTCCGGGAGCGGTAATCGTCCCGAACTCAGCGCTCTCCCGCCGAGGTCGGCTGTCCGCGGACGGCCCGGCCCGCCCTGGCGGCGACGACGGAGGGCGATACGTGCTCACCCATGGAGGCGGGGAGCCGGCCATGTACGCCGACACGGTGTCCGAACCGCTGTCCGCAGTGATCCCCGGCATCGACGAACTTCCCAGCACCGAGAACGGCGACGAAGCAGCGTTCGTGGCTCGCCACGAGGCGGCGATCGAGCCGGCCCCCCGGTGCAGACCGGGCCGGTGATCGACGCCACCGAGAACGACGGCTGGTCACCGGAGCAGGTCACCGCCAGGCCCTGACGGGGCCATACGCTCCAGGCGTCCGGACGGGGAGAGTTACGGCCTTCGTCCGGGCGTCACCACCGGGTCCGCCGCCCGCTCGCCGCGCTGCTGTTCCAGCGTCAGCGGGAGATCACCGACACCCTCGTGGAGCTGCTGAACTCCACCGTGCACCGTATCAGCGCGCGGGCGGAGAAGAAGGTGACCAAGACGTTTGTCGCCGAGTTCACCAAGGTCCGCGGTAAGTCCGGACTCCTCGGAAAGATCGCCGCCGCCTCGCTCGGCGCCCCCGACGGCTCGGTCCGCTCCGTGGTCTTCCCGGCGGCCGGCGGAGGGAAGACGCTGAAGGACCTGGTTGCGGAGATGAAGGCGACAAACGCCGAGTTCGCCCGCTCCAAGCGGGAGCACGATGGCCACTTCCGACACGACCCTCGGCACCTTTTGCATGAGATTCGACATAAGCCTTGAATCGCTGCACAACGGGATCGGAGCGGCTGGGTGCCGTGTTCGGCCCCCGCGAGTCCTCGGCGTTCCCGCGCTATCCGCCCAAAGTCCAGGGCGCATGGGTCGCAGTCGGTAATCGCGCCAGGTGGCGGGGTGCGGCGGGGGACGAGCCGATGGCCGGCACGGGCAGTGACGGACCGTCGGCAAGGGGGCCGCCGAGGGGCGGCGGCAGGACGGCGGCGGGTGGCCGAGTCGGTGCGGACATGAGCGGATTCATCATGTGGATCACCGGGAGGGGCGACGGGGGTTGTGGGGCGGTAGGCGCGGACGTGGGGGATGCGGGGAAGTTCGATCTTGGGATCACCGTAACAGCCGCATCCACCTTTGACCAGATATGAGCAGAAGTTCTGACTCTTCCAGCGATACTTCTTGACATTTCGCCGAAAATGACGCGTACTTCCATCGAATGTTGATCCCACTACCCCCCACCGCACCACCGATCACAGCGCGACCGGTCCAGGCCTAGACCAACGTCGCGCGCGAAAGCAGTGTCCCGAGCACCCGCAAGTCACCCTCACGCAAGCGTCACCGATTGGGGAACCATGACCGAGGTAGGCAGAGGCATGGCGAAAGGCCTGCTCTCCCGGCGTGCCTTCACCGCGTCCGCGGCGGCTGCCGCATTAGCGCCATTGGTCACAGCGAGTCAGACCGCGGCGTCGGCCCAGGCCGGTACGACCATGGGCGCGATCCGCCGCATCACCCTGTACGCCGAGCGGCTGGAGGACGGCCAGCTGGGCTACGGCCTGGAGCCCGGCAAGGCCACGATTCCCGGGCCGCTCATCGAGATGGTCGAGGGCGACACGCTTGAGATCGAGATGGTCAACAACCTGGGCGTGACGGCGAGCCTGCACGTCCACGGGGTGGACTACGACGTGGCCAGCGACGGTACGAGACTGAACGACAGCGTGGTCGAGCCAGGGGGCCGGCGCACCTACATCTGGCGCACCCACGCGCAGGGCAGGCGCGGGAACGGCGCCGGCATCGAGCCCGGCAGCGCGGGCTACTGGCACTACCACGACCACGTGGTGGGGACCGATCACGGCACGGGCGGCATCCGGCAGGGGCTGTACGGCCCGCTGGTGGTCCGGCGGAAGAAGGACGTCAGGCCGGACAAGACGTTCACCGTCGTCTTCAACGACATGATGATCAACAATCACCCCGCGCACCACGCGCCGGAGTTCGTCGCCAAGGTCGGCGAGCGGGTGGAGTGGATCGTGATCACCCACGGCGAGTTCTACCACACGTTCCACATCCACGGGCACCGCTGGGCCGACAACCGCACCGGCATGCTGGAGAGCCTCGAGGACCCGAGCCGGATCATCGACACCAAGATCACCGGACCTGCCGAGTCGTTCGGCTTCCAGCTGATCGCGGGCGAGCGCGTCGGCCCGGGGGCGTGGATGTACCACTGCCACGTCCAGAGCCACTCCGACATGGGGATGGCCGGCATCTTCACGGTGACGGACGCGGACGGGAACGTGCCGGGTCAACAGGGCGGCGGTCACTCGGGCGGTGATCACGAGGGTGGTGACCACGCGGGCCACTGACGGCCGCGCACGGCCGGCCCGGCCCCGGGCGCCCCCGAGACCGGATCCGGTCGCCTCATGCCGTACGAGCACGGCCCTACGCAGACGTCGACACCCCGGACCGCGGCCGACCCCCGAACTCGTCCGCAAATGGTCCCGAACCACCCTCGATCCCAAGGAGCAATGATGGGTCGAAAAGGCTATCTCCCGCCCCGACCACCCGCCTGGCGACGCGTACTGATCACAATGTCGAGTGCCGTCCTGGTGCTCGGACTGGCGACCCCGACCGCCGTGCCGGCCCAGGCACAGGCCCGGCTACAGGCACAGGCCCCCGCCCCGGCCGCCAAGAAGCCCGCCGTCAACGTGCTGGTCTTCAGCGGTCAGGCCGCGCAGCAGGACGACCCGGTGCGGGCGGCCGCGACGGCGATCAGGGAACTGAGCAAGAAGAACGGGTTCTCCGTCGAGGAGGCCCAGGATCCGGCGGTCTTCACCGCCGACAACCTGGCGCGGTTCCGCGGCGTGGTGTTCCTGTCCGCCGCCGGCGTGAACCTGGACGAATCGCAGCTCGCCGCCTTCCAGGCGTACATCAGGGGCGGCGGCGGGTTCGTCGGCATCCGCGACGCCGCCCGCGCGCAGGTGGACTCGGCCTGGTTCACCGAACTGATCGGCACCCGTCCTGTCGGCGCCCTCCCCATCGCGGAGAAGGTGACGGAGGCCGCGGCGAGCGCGGAGAACCCGCCGAACGAGACCAAGGACAAGGTTTTCGACGGGGACAACGACACCAAGTGGCTGGCCCGGACGCGGACCGGGTGGGTGCAGGGCAAGCTGGAGAAGCCCGTCGCGGTGGCGCACTACGCGCTGACGTCGGCCAACGACTCCGCCGGCCGGGACCCGAAGGACTGGACCCTCCAGGGCTCGCAGAACGGGACGACCTGGACGGATCTCGACAAGCGCAGCGGGGAGACCTTCCCCCAGCGGTCCCAGAGCAAGGAATACAAGTTCGAGAACACCACGGCGTACCAGTACTACCGGCTCAACGTCACCGCGAACGGCGGTGAGCCCCTGACCCAGCTCGCCGAGCTGCGGCTGTTCGGGCCCGACTCCGCGCCTCCCCCCGCGGCGAAGGAGCAGAAGGCCGTCGTGGACATCCTCGACCGCCGGCATCCGGCGAACGAGGGACTTCCGCTCACCCTGTCGCGGACCGACAAGTGGCTGAGCTGGAACCCCAATCCGGTGGGCAAGGTCCACACGATCGCGCAGGTCGAGGAGTGGACCTACAACCCGAGCATGAACGGCAACGGCCCGTTCCATCCGGTCTCCTGGTGTCGTGACTACGACGGCGGCCGGTCCTTCTACACCGGCATGGGCGGCACCGCGGCGAGCTACACCAGCGACAAGCAGTTCCGCACGCACCTCGCCGGCGCCATCCGGTGGGCGACCGGCATCGTCCGGGGCGACTGCCAGGCGACCATCGCGGCCAACTACACCACGGAACGGCTGACCGCGCCGAACGCGCAGGGCCAGCTCGACCAGATCGGCGAGCCGCACGGCCTGACCATCGCGCCGAACGGCAAGGTGTTCTACATCGGCAAGGCGGCATGTGCCACCGGCCCGATCCCCGCCTGGACCGACCCGAAGGTGGGCCTCGGCTGCGGCACCATCCACCAGTGGGACCCGAGGACCAAGCAGGTCAAGCTGCTGACCACGCTGCCCGTCATGGGCAACCGCGGCAGCGGCGACGAGCTGGTCAAGAACGAGGAGGGCCTGGTCGGCATCACCCTCGACCCGGACTTCGCGGAGAACGGCTGGATCTACGCGTACTGGATGCCGCACGCGTCGATCGACCGGGACAGGCGCATCGGCAAGCGGACGGTCTCCCGGTTCGACTACGACTCACGGACCCAGACGATCGACCAGAGCAGCCGCAAGGACCTCCTGCAGTGGGACACCCAGATCCACAGCTGCTGCCACGCGGGCGGAGGCATGACCTTCGACGAGGACGGCAACCTCTACGTCGGCACCGGTGACAGCAACTCCTCCGGCGGATCCGGCGGTTACTCCGGGAACAACTGGACCCAGGACTACAAGGGCACCTCGTTCCAGGACGCCCGCCGTACCGCCGGCAACACCAACGACCTCAACGGCAAGATCCTCCGCATCCACCCGGAGCCCGACGGCACCTACACGATCCCCGAGGACAACCTGTTCACCGGTGAGGAAGAGGGCGGAGGCAAGACCCGCGCGGAGATCTGGGTGATGGGCGTCCGCAACATCGCGCGGCTGCAGTGGGACAAGGAGAACGACTGGATCACGGCCGGCTGGGTCGGTCCGGACGCCGGCGGCCCGAGCGAGACGTGGGGACCGGCGAAGTACGAGACCGTGACGGTTCTCACCTCCGCCGGCAACCAGGGCTGGCCGTACTGCATGGGCAACAAGCAGCCCTACCGCGACCGCAGCAACGGCAACGCCACCCAGCCCGCCGAGTGGTACGACTGCGACAACCTGAAGAACACCTCGCCGCGCAACACCGGCCTCGTCGACATCCCGCCGGCGCGCGACAACATGATCTGGTACTCGCCGCAGGGCGGCGGCCCGGTCTACCCGAAGCGGCAGGACGGCAGCGGTCTCCCCACGTACAAGCAGGGCGAGGAGACCCTCACCATGCCCTACCTCAAGGGCGGCGGCCAGGCGGTCATGTCGGGCCCGACCTACCACCGCTCCCAGACCGACACCGACAGCGGGGTCGCGTGGCCGGAGTACTGGGACGACAAGTGGCTCATCGGTGACCAGTCCAACGGCAACAACCGCATCGCCGTGACCGTGAACCCGGAGACCGCCCGGGACGCGGGCCGACCGGCGTTCGCCGAGGACCTGCGGAACATCATCCCGGGCGGCAACGGCGCCAACCAGCTCCAGTCGTGGATGGACGCGAAGTTCGGCCCCGACGGCGCGCTCTACATGCTCGACTACGGCAGCGGCTTCTTCAGCCTGCACGCGAACCAGAAACTGGTCCGCGTCACCTACAAGGGCGGCCCGGCGACGCCGAACCCGGACGCCGCCGTGGCGCGTCCCGCCCGGCAGAACGCCGAGCCCAAGACGATGACGTTCTCCAGCGCCAAGGCCGGAGGCGTGGCGTGGGAGTGGAACTTCGGCGACGGCAGCGCGCCGTCGAACGAGGCCGCCCCGACGCACACCTACGCCGGCTTCGGCACCTACGAGGCGACGCTGAAGGTCACCTACGCCGACGGCGAGCAGGCCACCGGGAAGATCGCTGTCACGGTCGGCTGCGCCGCGCCCGACGCCCGGCCGACGGTGCAGCTGCTCGACGCCCTCACCGGCGTGCGCAACAAGGCGGCCGGCGGCGGCTGCACGATCAACGACCTGATCGACGACGAGCGCGACTGGAAGAACCGCAACCAGTTTGTCCAGTACCTCGACACCGTCGTGAAGCAGCTCCTCAAGGACGGTGTCATCACCGCCCAGGAGGCGGAGGCGCTGCGCACCGCCGGTGCCAAGTCGGAGGTCGGGAGGGTGAACGGGTACCAGCCCATCTTCGACGGCACGGCGTCGTCGCTGCTGGGCTGGAGCCAGGCCCCGTCCGGGCGGTTCACCCTCCAGGCGGACGGCACGATCCGCAGCTCGGGCGGTCTGGGCATGCTGTGGTACTCCGACAAGGCGTACGCGGACTTCTCGGTCCGGCTGCAGTTCCGTGACAGCGCGCCCGACCCGTATCGCGCCAACACCGGCGTCTTCGTCCGGTTCCCGGACCCGAGGACCCCGCTGGAGCAGCGTCCCGCCGGAAGCTGCGGCACGGTCGGCGCGGCGCGCACGTCACCCGCTTGGGTCGCGATCTTCTGTGGCCACGAGATCCAGATCTACGACGGCGACACGGGCGAGCCGCAGAAGACGGGCTCCGTCTACAACTTCTCGCCCAACGGCCTGAACCGGGCCGGGGTGACCCCGAAGGGCCAGTGGAACGACTACGAGGTCCGGGTGGTCGGCCAGCACTACACGATCATCCGCAACGGCACGGTGATCAGCGAGTTCGACAACACGCCGGGCAAGGCGTCGTCCCGCGCCGGTGACCCGCCCACGGACCTGCGCCAGTTCATCAGCGGGTTCATCGGGCTGCAGAACCACAGCAACAACGACGTGACCGACTTCCGCAACATCCGCGTGCGCGAACTCTAGGACGGTACACCGGCCGGGTGCCGGGCCGGGGGAGCGTTCCCCGTGCCCGGCACTCCACCCCAGCTCGGAAAGGTTCATCGACACATGCATGTCGAATCTCTCCCCTCCCTCGTGATCAAAGCCTTACGGCGGGCGTCCGGAGCGGTGACGGCGCCGCGCCTCGCCATGGTGCTGCTCGCCGTGGCGCTTCCCGCCCTCTTCCTGTCGTCGGTCCAGGCCGCCGCACAGCCCCGTACGCAGCTCACCGCCGCGCAGGCGGCGGACCAGGTGCTCACCTGGAACGCCGACAACAGCATGACCGCGTACAAGTCGACGCCGGAATCGGCGACGGCGGGTCCCGCCACCATCGTCTTCGAGAACAGCGCGGCCACCGGCAACACCACCGGCATGACGCACACGCTGACGTTCGACACCTCCACCCCCGGCTACAACCACGACGTCAGCCTCAACATCATCGCCAGCCCCTTCGACGCCGACGGCGGCCGGCACGTCGCCCAGGTGAACCTCACCCCCGGCAAGTACCGCTACCAGTGCGTGATCCCCGGTCACGGCCAGATGATCGGCGAACTCGTCGTCACCGAAGGCGGGGGCGAGGACACGACCGCACCGCAGGTCTCCGCGCAGGTGGCGGGCGACCAGAACGCGGCCGGCGACTACGTGGGCGCGGCGACGGTCACGGTCTCGGCGAGCGACACCGAGTCCGGGGTGGACACCGTGGAGTACGCGCTCGACGGCGGGGAGTTCGCGGCCTACTCGGCCCCGGTCTCGGTCAACCAGGTGGGGGCGCACACGGTGACCTTCCGGGCCACCGACAAGGCGGGCAACACCTCGCCGGTGGGCTCGGTGGCGTTCACGGTGGTGGCTCCGCAGGGGGAGGACACCACTCCGCCCCAGGTCACCGGGGAGGTAACCGGTGACCAGGACGCGGACGGCGACTACGTGGGCGCGGCGACGGTGACGGTCACGGCGAGCGACACCGGCTCCGGGGTCGACACCGTGGAGTACTCGCTCGACGGCCAGCCGTTCGCGGCGTACACGCAGCCGCTGTCGGTCAACCAGCCCGGCGCGCACACCCTGTCGTACCGGGCCACCGACAAGGCGGGCAACACCTCGCCCGTGGGCTCGGTGGAGTTCACGGTGGCGGCCTCGCAGGAGGAGGACACCACCCCCCCGCAGGTCTCGGCGCAGCTGTCGGGCGAGCAGGACTCGGCGGGCAACTACGTCGGCTCGGCGACCGTGATGATCTCGGTGAACGACACCGAGTCGGGGGTCGCCACGGCGGAGTACTCGCTCGACGGCGGGCCCTACACCGAGTACCCGTCCCCCGTGTCGGTCAACAAGGCGGGCGCGCACACCCTGTCGTACCGGGCCACCGACAAGGCCGGGAACACCTCGCCGGTGGCGACGCTGAGGTTCACCGTGGTGGCTCCGGAGGACGACACCACGCTGCCGCAGGTGTCGGCCGCGATCACCGGCACCCAGGACTGGGCCTGGAACTACGTCGGCTCGGCGACGGTGAAGCTGACGGCGAGCGACGTCGGCTCCGGGCTGGACACCGTGGAGTACTCGCTCGACGGCCAGCCGTTCGCGGCGTACACGAAGCCGCTGTCGGTCAACCAGCCCGGCGCGCACACCCTGTCGTACCGGGCCACCGACAAGGCCGGGAACATGTCGGTGGGCACGGCCAAGTTCATGATCGTGGAAGCCGGCGGCGAGTAACGCCCGCCGCCGGGCAGGGGTGACGGCCGCCCCGAGAGGCGAGTTCGTCAGCCGGTGAACGGCCTCCGTCCAAGGACGGGGGCCGCTCACGCGTCAGGCCGCCCAGAACGGCTTCGGTACTGGTGGGGTCGCCGGTGGGTTCCGAACCGCTCTTCACAACACGTCGCGGCCCACTCGTAGAGGGGATCGGTGACGAAGTGGCAGAACGCGCGTACCGCCTCGGAGCAGGAGCGGATGGTCGAGCGCTGCTGCACACCCTGGGCATCTTCCCCGAAGCTGCCCCGCCCACCGTCCGCTTCTTCGCCGGCAGGGCCAAGGGGCAGAGCAGCATCGAGCAGATGATCGACCAATACCACATCGCCTGTCGGCCGATGCGGGACCTCCTGGTCGACTACCTGCGCGAGCGTCGGCTCTCGCTCGGCTGCGCCTCCATGCGGGCTCTCGCTTGGGCAAGCTGTTCTGGAAAGACCTGGAGACCCACCATCCAGGCATCGACTCGCTGCGGCTGGCACCCGACGTCGCGGCCGCCTGGAAACAGCGGATCACGATGAAGAAGACCCGCAGCACGACGCCCACCGGCGAGGTCATCGAGGTCGAGAGGCCGCGGGCGGACCGCGGCCTCAACCACCTGGCCATCGTCCGCGCCTTCTACCTGGACCTCGCCGAATGGGCCATTGGGTGTTCATGCCGTTGACGACTGTGACGCTGGAGGACCGGGAGATTTCGTCGAGGTGGTTGGTGGCTTCGGGTGGCAGGTCGACGGCGAGTCCGGTGAGGTTGCCGTGGAGTTGGTCGAGGGTGCGGGGTCCGATGACGACGGAGGTGACGCCCGGCCTCTGCGACACCCACGCCAGGGCCACGGCCGTTGGGGTGGTGTCGAGTTCGGTGGCGGTCTTGACGACGTGGTCGGCGATGTCGAGGTTCGGTTCGTTGAGCAGGCCGTCGGCCCAGGCGCGGGCCATGGGCAGCGAAGAAGCCTTCAGCCGACCCATTCGGGTGTCGGCCTCGGGGGCGGCGCCTCGGCGGTAGCGGCCGGTCAACACTCCGCCACCAAGCGGAGACCAGACCAGCGTGCCCAGGCCGTGCCGCCGGCAGGTCGGCAGGATCTCCGCTTCGATGCTGCGGGCCAGCAACGAGTATTGCGGCTGGAGGCTGATGAATGGTGTGGCGTTGGTGCGCTGCGCCGCCCATTGAGACTCCACGATCTGGGTTGCGGTGAAGTTCGAGCAGCCGAGGTAACGGACCTTGCCGGAGCGCACGAAGCCGTCCAGGGTCGCCATGGTCTCGTCGATGGGGGTGGAGTCGTCCCATTGGTGGCACTGGTAGAGGTCGATGTAGTCGGTGCCGAGCCGGCGCAGGCTGGCTTCCAGCGCCCTGGTCAGGTGGGCCCTCGATAGTCCTCTGTCGTTGGGGCCTGGTCCCTGTGGGAGGAACGCCTTGGTGGCCAGCACGACCGAGTCGCGTTTGCCCTTGATGGCCCGGCCGACGATCTGTTCGGACTGGCCGCCGGTGTAGCCGTCGGCGGTGTCGATGATGTTGCCGCCGACGTTCAGGAAGGCGTCGACGATACGGGTCGCCTCGGTTTCGTCGCAGCTGGCCGCACCGCCGGAAGTGCCGAAGTTCATGGTCCCCAGGCATGCTCGGGAGACTGTGAGGCCCGAGCGGCCGAGCGTGGTGTACTGCATCGTGGTGTCCTTCGTTGGTGGGGTGGCCGGATCGACCGGCTAGGATCGGAACAAGCGTTCCGGTTCAAGGAACATACGGAACCTCTGTTCCGGTTGTCAATGTGTGAGGAGGAGGACGATGCTCGGCGAAGCCAGACCGTTGCGCGCCGACGCGCAACGCAACCGGGCGCGGGTTCTGGAGGCGGCCGAGGTCATCCTGGCCCGTGACGGCCTATCCGCGTCGATGCGGACCATCGCCCAACACGCCGGAGTGGGACTGGGCACGATCTACCGACATTTCCCCACCCAGGAGGCCCTCTACCAGGCCGTAATCATCGACCGCACGCAGCGGCTCATCGCCGAGGCAGAGGCGTTGTCGGCCGCAGATGATCCGGGGGCAGCGTTCTTCGAGTACTTCACCCGCATCGTGGTGAACGCGACACAAAAGAAGACCTTGGCCGACGTGCTGGCCGAGGCCGACATCGACCCCAAAGCCGGCATGGCAGACATCAGTCGAGACATGAGAAACGCCGTCAATAAGCTACTGGTCCGTGCCCAAAAGGTTGGCGCGGTCCGACAGGACCTGCACATGCCAGAGCTACTGGCCCTGCTGGCGGCCACCTGCATGGCCGCGGAACGCAACCAGTGGAGCCATGAGTTACGCGCCCGAACGCTGGCCATCCTTTTCGACGGGCTGCGCCCGCACCACTGAACGTCGTGCTCCTCGGATTCGCTCAGCGAGGCCAATGACCAGGCTCATTTGATCCACGGGTATTGACGATTGCTCAATCCGCTCGCCGGTCAATCACATCGATCCATAGCCTGGCCTGCATGAGCGAGGAAAATGATCTCGTCCGACGCGGCTACAACGCACTGTCGTACGGCTATCGCAGTGACGACGCCGGCGGCAGGCGAGTATGCCCCCTGGCTTGAGGCTCTCCAATCCTGCCTGCCCACCCGGGCATCCGTTCTCGATCTCGGCTGCGGCTGCGGTATCCCCGTCGCGCGTTCACTCACCGCAGCCGGGCATGAGGTGACGGGAGTCGACATTTGCGCTTGTTACGGCGCGGAGGTCCTCGGTGTGGTCACCGCGGAATCGTCCTGGGGAAACCGGCGCGGTGGGCTGATCTGCCGGCGACCTTGTGAGGCAGCGGGGACTCAGCGACGTGGGTCCGGGCCCTCGGTGATGCCCCAGGTCTCCGCGAGCCGGCCGTTGTCGATGCGGAAGATCTCGATGAGCATGGGCCGGATGTCGCTGCCCTGGGCTGCCATCCCCTCGACGGACGAGCGTACGGCGACCTTGTCGCCGTCGATCAGGATGTCGTCGGCGAGAACGCGCATGGCCGGGAACTGGGCGACGACCTGGCGCCAGGCCTCCTTGCCCGCTTCGAACCCGGTGGCACCGAGCGGGTGGTTGAGGAAGTCGGGGGTGAACAGGTCGGCGGCCTGGTCGAACTGCCGGGTGTTGAAGCATTCCTGCATTCGCAGTACCAAGGCGCTGGCTTCCTCGCGTGTGGTCATCGGAGTGACCTCCTCGTATTCGGTCGGGCCTGGTCATGGTGAGACGACGCGCTCATATAAGCGGGGCGTCGCCCCGCTTATATGAAGCAGCATACGGGGCGTCGCCCCGGTTAAGCTAGGGGTGAGATGTCCAGCCGAACGCCTAAACACCCTTCAGCCGAGCCACCGACGGCTCCCGGAAACGACCGGGAGCTACGGGCCGACGCGCGCCGCAATCGTGAGCAGGTCCTGCGGACCGCGCAGCACCTGTTCGCCTCACAAGGCCTCGGTATCTCGCTCGACGAGATCGCCCGCCGCGCGGGTGTTGGTCCCGGCACCGTCCACCGGCACTTCCCCACCAAGGAAGCGCTGTACCTCGCCGTCTCGATCGACCAGATCAGACAGCTGGTAACGGAGGGAGAGGCGCTCGCCGGCACCGACGATCCGGCCGCCCTGTTCACGTTGCTGTCTCGGATGATGGCCTCGGGCGCGGAGAACGCAGCGGTGAAGAGCGCACTCACGGCTGCGGAGTTCGACCTGCGCGACGCCGCTCCGGACGCCGCAGCAGACCTCACGCACCAGGTCGCACGCCTGCTCGATCGCGCCCATCGCGCCGGCGTCGTACGCCACGACGTCACCGTCGACGAGGTGATGGCAATCGTCGCCGGCGCCTTCGCCGCGATCCGCCACGCCGACGCGGACGCCAGCCGCGAACGCTCCGCACACCTCGCCCGGATCATCCTCGACGGGCTACTACCCCAGCCCCGATAGCAAGGCCCCGAGACATCCAGTCGCCAGGTAGACCATCAGCAGGCCGAGCCGGGGCGGCGTGTTCGGCATCGGCGGGGTCGCCGTGCCGGGGCGTTGACGCATGAGAATATGTCAGCCACCATTGACTCAATGGATGTTGAGACGAATGAACGGTTGAGGCGGGTCGCCCTGCATCACGCGCTGGCCGATCCCGCCCGGCTGGCGATCGTCGACGCCCTGCTGATCGGCGATCTGTCGCCCGGAGAGCTGGGCGGCTTCCTCGACCTGCCGTCCAATCTGCTGGCCCACCATCTGCGGGCGTTGCAGAACGTGGGTCTCATCGCCCGCAGTCGCTCGCACGCCGATCGCCGCCGCGCTTACGTGCGGCTGATTCCCGCGGCCCTGGACGCCTTGAGGATCGCCAGAACCGTCACGGCGCCCCGGGTGTTGTTCGTGTGCACCCGCAACGCCGCCCGCTCTCCGCTGGCCGCCGCGCTGTGGGCGGCACGCAGCCAGATCCCGGTCACCTCCGCGGGAACCCATCCCGGCCCCCGCCTCAATCCGCGGGCGATCCGCATCGCCGGCCGTCACGGGCTGAGCCTGGACCCTCGGGGCACCGCCCACATCCGCGACGTGCTCAGCCCCGGCGACCTGGTCGTCGCGGTCTGCGACACCGCCTATGAGAAACTCGGCCCCGCCTCCCAGCACGTGCACTGGTCGGTCCCCGACCCCGGCCCCGTCGACACCGACGAGATCTTCGAAGACGTCCTGGCCCAGCTCACCGAGCGCGTCGACCGGCTGGCCGCCCTAGCGGGCGTCCCCGACGCGCGACCCGAGCCCGCCACCGGCCGCCCCCGCCCGCGGTGACCCCTATCGCGCCCTTCATGCGGCGATCTCCACGTGGCGATCGCCGCCACGCTGTGCGCCCATGGGCCAGCTCATCAGCAGGTCGCTGGCACCGGCCGTGCCACCTTCGCCTGTCACAGATAAGGATTCATGCGTGATGGACCCGATTTCCAAGCGGCACCTGCAGGTCTGCTGCGGTCAAATCACCGTCCAGCCCGGCGTGGGCGGCAGCGGCCTCATCTTCGGCCCGGCGATCGTCCTGCCCGCCGGATGCTGAAGCCATCCGTGCCGGTTGCGCAGCGCCTTGGCCGCTGGCTTCGGCGTCGCGCCGATGTGGCCGGACGATCCGGCGGACACCACGATCGAGCCGACCCCACCCGCGCCACGGTCGTCGGCCAGGGCGAGCTCACCACCAAGCCCGCCGCCGACTCCGCCACCGCACCGATCGCCTCCGAGCGGGTGAGCCTGGCCGTCATCGCGCAGCAGTGGGGCCGCATCGGGTGCATCGGGTTCGGCGGCCCGCCCACCCACATCGCGCTGCTGCGCCGGTTGTGCGTGCAGCAGCGGCGGTGGCTGTCGGCTGCCGACTTCGAAGACGGCATCGCCGCGACGAACCTGCTGCCGGGGCCGGCCTCCACCCAGCTGGCCATCTGGTGCGCCTGGCGGCTACGCGGCGCGCCCGGCGCGCTGATCGGCGGACTGTGCTTCATCGTGCCCGGCTTGATCGTCATTCTCGCCCTGGCCGCCCTATTCCTGTCCGGCCGCCCGCCGCTGTGGGCGGCCGGCGCCGCCGCCGGAGCGGGCGCCGCCGTACCCGCGGTGGCAGCCCACGCAGCGGCCGGCCTGATCCCGGCCAGCTGGAAACGGGCCGGCGCCGGACGCGGAGCGCGGTTGCGCTGGCTCGCCTACCTGCTGGCGGGCGGGCTCGCCGCCGCGCTGACCGGCCCCTGGCTGGTACTCGTCCTCATCGGCTGCGGCTTCATCGAGATCGCCGCCCGCACCCGGCCCACCACCGCCTCACCGCACCTGTCGGCGATGTCGTCCCTGCCACTGCTGTCCCTGCTACCGGCGCTGCCGGCACTGGCCGCTCCGGCCGCGGCGACCGGTGGACTGCTCGCGGTGGCCTGGGTGGCGGCCAAGGTCGGCGCCCTGTCCTACGGCGGCGGATTTGTGATCATCCCGCTGATGCAGCACGACGCCGTGCACACCTACCACTGGATGAGCAACGCCCAGTTCCTGGACGCCGTGGCGCTCGGGCAGATCACCCCAGGTCCGGTGGTACAGACCGTCGCGGTCGTCGGCTACGCCGCGGCCGGACTCGGCGGCGGCCTGCTGGCCGCTGCGCTCGCCTTTACCCCGTCGTTCGCCTTCGTACTGATCGGCGGCCGCCACTTCGACCGGCTCCGAGAGGCCCCCCGCATCCAGGCCTTCCTCACCGGCGCCGGCGCCGCGGCGATCGGCGCGATCGCCGGCTCCACGCTCCCGCTCGCGCTGGCCCTGAGCCACCTGTGGCAGGCCGGGATCCTGGCCGCGTCCGCCCTATGGCTGCTGGCATTGCGTCGCGGCGTGGTCACCGCGCTGATCGGCGCCGGCGCGCTCGGCGCCGCGGCCGCGCTGATCGGCGCCCCGATCGCCACCTGAGCCTCGCACCGCCCCCGCCGAACACCCACCGACAAGGACCCTCCATGACAGCTAACAGCGACTGCCCCTACTGCCCGCCAGAGGGCGGCGATCAAGAACCGATCGACGGATGGATCCACCGTGACGAGCACTGGCTCGTCGCGCAGGGCCCGGCCGAGACCACCATGCCCGGCGCCCTGAAAATCACCTCACGGCGGCACTTCATCGACTTCGCCGAGATGACACCGCCGGAGGCGGCCTCCTTCGGACCCCTGCTCACCCGGCTGGATGCCGCGCTACGGCAGGCCACCGACGCCGAACGCGTCCACCTGGTCTCCACCCGCGACCGCGTCCAGCACTTCCACGCCTGGCTGTATCCACGCCCAGCCTCCCACCCCCTACGCGGAACCGACTTCCTGGCCGCCCCCCAGCACAGCGACCCCGCCGACGCCGAGCGCGCCGCCCACGCCATCCGCCGCCACCTCACGGCCCAGTAATCGTCGGGTAGCCGTGGCGCAGCGATACGCTCCGGCTACCCGACGAGCGGAGGGCCGAATCAGGTGACCTGCCGCAGCCGCACAGGCCAGATACCCCAGGATTCCGACAACCCCAGGGGCTCACTCACACCCGGACCGTGGATGTCAGGAGTTGCGCGGGGCTACCAGGCCGGATTCGTAGGCGAGGACCACAAGCTGAGCGCGGTCACGGGCATGGAGCTTGGCCATGGCCCGATTGACATGGGTTTTCGCGGTCAGTGAGCTGATCACCATGCGGTCGGCGATCTGGTCGTTGGACAGGCCCTGAGCGACCAGGGCGACAGCCTCGCGCTCACGGTTGGTCAGCTCTTTCAGCCCCACCCCGGCGCCGATGTGTACCGGCTGGGTGACGTACCGGTCGATCAGCTTGCGGGTGATCGACGGGGCGAGCAGCGCGTCACCGCGCGCGGCGACGCGTACGGCGTGCAGGAAGTCATCCGGCACGATGTCTTTGACCAGGAATCCGGCTGCGCCGGCGCGCAGCGCGTTGAAGACGTGTTCGTCAAGGCCGTAGTTGGTCAGGATGACGACGTGCACTCCGGCCAGAGCCGGGTCCGCGGCGATGTGCCGAGTCGCCTCGATGCCGTCCATGACCGGCATCTGGATGTCGATGAGCGCGACGTCGGGTAAATGTTCCCTGGCCAGCGCCAATCCCTCTTTCCCATCGGCGGCCTCGGCCACCACCTCGATGTCGTCTTCCAGGTCCAGGAGCGCGCGAAATCCGCTGCGCAGGAGCGGCTGGTCGTCGACCAGCAGGACACGGATCATGACGTTCGCTCCACAGGGAGTTCAGCGTGGACGGTGAAGCCACCCTCCTCGCGTGGTTCCGCGCGCAGCCGACCGCCGAGGGCGGTGACGCGTTCGCGCATCCCGAGCAACCCGACGCCGGGCACCGTGGCAATGTCCGGTGTGGCCCTGCCGTCGTCGTCGATACGTATCGCGAGGACCTCGGGACGATAGTCGATCCGGACCGACGCCGTCGCGGCGGAGGCGTGACGGGCGATGTTGGTCAGCGACTCCTGAACGATCCGGTAGACGGTCCGATCCACCGCGGCCGGCACGTCATGTCGTTGTCCCTCGATCGTCAGCGTCGCGTCCAGGCCGGTCGTCCGAGCCCGTTTCACCAGTTCCGCAACATGGTCGAGCCCCCGCGGCGGGCTCGTGTCGTCGTCGCGCAGCGCCTCCAGGGTCGCGCGCAGCTCCCGGGTCGCCTCACGTCCGGCCTCCTGGATCGCCAGCAGGGCCTGCGGCACCGGTTCACCCCGCCTGCGGGCCACGTGGACGGCGACTTCGGCCTGCACCTTGATGACGGAGATCTGGTGGGTCAGCGAATCATGCAACTCCCGTGCGATGTGCAGCCGCTCCTCGGCGGCGCGGTGCCGCGCGGTCTCCTCCCGGGTGCGCTCGGCTTCGTCGGCCCGCCGTTCGGCCTGCCGCAGCGCTTCACCCGCGGCGCCGGCCGCGATCAGCCAGGCCAGCTCAAGGGCGCCTCGGGCCTGCGCGAACGCCTCACCCGTGTCGTGCAGACCCGCGGCCAGGGCGGCGAGCGGGAGAGCTGCCAGCATGATCACGCTCGCCGCCACCGTGCTGGTGCGGTGTCCCGCCCGCACGGCCGCGTACACCGCGAACAGGAAGGCGACGGCAGGCACGTCGAAACCGGCCGCCTGGTAACCCGCCGCGCACAGCCCGGTGACGGCCAGCACGGGAACCGGAGCCCGGCGACGCGCGACCAGCACCAGGCCGCCGGCCGCCAGCAGCGCATAGCCGAACAGGTCGAGGTAGGTGGCGGAGTGCTGCCCGGACAGCCCCGTGACCAGCAGCGTCGCCGCCACGCCGAGGGCGATCGCCCAGTCTGTTACACCGGCCCGAACACCGAACCGTCCTGTGCTCATGCGCGCACCCTAGCCGGATGTTCACGCGGGCGAATCCTGCGCACGGATTACCGGCCGGCTACTGCACACGCGGTACCTTCGCGATTCCTGCGGCTCCCGCGGCAGCCGGCTGCGGCATCGGCGGCAGCGCGAAGTGCCTGCCTGCGCTGGACGACCGGCGGCGGGTCCGGCGGACATTATCAGGCAACGTCCCCGTCGCAGGAAGAGAAAAGGAGCACTCCCATGTCAGTCCGATCTGTGCTTGCCGTGGCCTCAGCCGCCCTGATCGCAGGTTTCGCGCTTGCCGCACCGGCGGCCGCGCACGTCTTGGTCCAGCCGCCCCCAGCCAGTGTCTACGCCATGACCGCCGGGCGTCTGTGGTCCTTGGTGGCCGCACTGCTGGGGCTGGTCGGCGTGGTCATCGGTGGGCTGGCTCTGGCCCGCTCCGCCGGTCGTATCGGCACCGGCACCGGCAGAAGAGGCGCCATCACAGCCCTGGTGGTGGGGCTGGCCGGCGCGGTCGTCGGCGGACTGGTTGTGGCCGCCGCTGACGGTGGTCCCGGCACCGGCTACGGAATCGTCGGGGGCTACATAGCCCTGGTGGTTGGGCTGATCGCCATGGTCCTCGGCGGGCTGGTGCTGGCCCGCTCCCGCCGCACCGGCTGACCGCAGAAAATACGAGCGCGCTATTTTCAGGATCACCGCGTGGCTCTCGACGTCCCGCGCAGGGGAACCATGAATTACCGAATCACAACGGTTCACCTGGAGCCTTCGAAGTGAGCACGAACGATCCCGATACGGGGCGGATGTGCGCTCGCTCGGGCTGCGTCAACCGGCTGCCGTCCCCGGCCGCAGCGGTCGCCCGGACGCACGCGTCCGGCACCGGAGTCGGGCGAATGGCCTGCAGCAGGACGTACCGGTCGTTCGGCGGGCACTCGCGGTACGGCTGGAAACGGGCGGCGGCCGGCGGCCGGAGCCGGCTCAGCGGCACGATCGAGGTCCGGCCCACCGATGCGGGCGGCGGGCCCGCGCCGATGCGCCTCACGGGTCGCGACCCTCAGCAACGTCTCGTGCAGGCGGGCCGGCGCCGTGTCTCGTTTGTTTCCGGAGCGGTGGAGCGCGGTCAGCCACGATGAGGAATCCATGTCCATCCCGGTAGAAGTCCAATCCGGTGAGTGTGCCGTCTGTTGTGGGCGTTCCAGCATCGCCGCAGTCTGCTCTGCGGCCGATGGCTCCTGCGTGCTCCCGTTCTCGAGTTGCGGTGGGTGGTTGGCCCGATGAGGTCGGTCGAGCCGTTGACCGTGACGAAACAGGACTATTACGTCCACAATAGGATGTCGTTGCATTGCTCGGCAAACGTCTGCGCTTGATGCTGAGAGTCCGGGAACTGTGACAGTCTCCGGACATGGCAGGTCAGGGTGGGCGTCCGTCGGCCTGTGCTCGTCGGTGCGGACGATCGCTCGCCGTCTTCCTCTGGCGTCTCCAGAAACATATTTGGACTTTTACGTCCTTTTTCGATAGGAAGGTAGTAGCGGTCTCGACGGCCGATCCAAGATCACAGCAGCCGGCGCTGTCCAGATCGACCGGCTGCGTCCTATGGCCCCGGGCATTGGATGACGAACGACGGAGGAGACAATTCCCATGAAAGCCATCGTGGTGACGGACCAGGCCGCGGGAACGGCCGGGATGACGCTGGTGGGGCGGCCCGAGCCGCAGGCAGCGCTGAACGACGTCGTCGTTCAGGTTCATGCGTCGGGATTCGTCCCGACTGAGATGGAGTGGCCCTCGACCTGGACCGATCGCCTCGACCGTGACCGAACACCGTCGATCCCTGGGCACGAGCTGGCCGGAGTGGTCACCGCTCTCGGCTATGGCACGACGGGACTGTCTGTGGGACAGCGGGTGTTCGGCCTCACGGACTGGACTCGCGACGGCACCCTGGCGGAGTACGCGGCCGTCGAGGCACGCAACCTGGCGCCGCTGCCCGGCGACGTCGACTTCACGGTGGGCGCGAGCCTGCCGATCTCGGGCCTGACCGCGTGGCAGGGACTGTTCGAGCACGGCCGCCTTCAGGCGGGGCAGAGCGTCCTCGTGCACGGCGCGGTGGGCGCGGTCGGGTCGATGGTGACGCAACTCGCACGAGAGGCCGGCGCCTACGTCATCGGCACCGGACGCGCCGCCGACCGTCAGACGGTGCTCGACTTCGGCGGGCGGGAGTTCGTCGACCTTGAGAACGACGCGCTGGAAGACGTCGGCGACGTCGATCTGGTTTTCGATGTCATCGGCGGCGACATCGGGAAGCGGTCCGCAGGCCTGATTCGAGCCGGAGGAACACTGGTGTCCATCGTCGGGCCGCCCGAGGCGCGGCCCACCGACGGCCTGGTGGTCGACTTTGTTGTCGAGTTCGATCGTGCCCAACTGAGTGAGATCGTCCAGCGGGTGCGGGACGGACGACTGCGGACGAACATCGGCAACGTCTCGACCCTCGACGATGCCGTCGCCGCCCTCAACCCGACCGAGCGGCGCAAGGGGAAGACGATCATCCGCGTTCGTCCATAAGGACGCGGAGGCCACGCCCGTTGCCTAAAGCCCATCTTTTGGCTCCCCGACAGAAAGCGTAACAATGACGATCAATCTTGAGGCCGAGGCGGCCACCCGCGAAGAGAACAACGCGGCGCTCATCGCTGCTCTGGACCAGACAGGTCTCAGCGAAGTGGAATCCAGCTGGGAGCTCGATGTCATCAACGACACCGAGCACGGCCGATGGATCGCCGCCCTCGGCGCCGACGCGATCGCCGAGCTCACGTACCGGTTCGTGGGCGGCCGTGTTGTGCTGCTGACGACCTGGGTCGATCCCGCGTACCGCCACAATCGGGTGGCCACGGAGCTCGTGGCTCGCGTGCTGGAAGAGATCCGCGAGAGCGGGAAGAAGATCACCATCATCTGCCCGGTCGTGGGTAAGTTCATCGACCGCAACCCCGAGTACGCCGACCTCATCGACAAGGTCCATCCCGGATCCGGCGCCTACCCCAAGCACGAACCCGCGGAAGTCGGCCACGACGAGGAGCTCACCGCGTTCCAGCGCGACCTGGCGTAACCGTCCGGCGTTCAGACGCGGTTGCCTGTCACGGCATCCGAAGCGTGCGACATGTTCACCACAGCTTGGCCGGAAGGCTGGTGCCGACGGGTCATTCTTCTGATCGAGGGCGTGTTTCCTCGTCGGCTCACCATCCTTGGCTGCACCGCCTCTCGACGTCGTACCCCGCTGACCGGCGCGGGTTACGGCAGGAGGGCGTCGAGGCGCGAGCGAGATTGCGACGTCGGTAAGACGGTGCGACGGATCTGACATCAATCAGACGGGACAACCTTGCACGCCGGCACCGCGTACACGGCACCGAAACGACAACCCACCTGCAGGGAACGCCGAACCACACAGAGAAGGAGCAAGAAAATGAATGACACCAAGCAGTCCACCGAAGATCTGGCGATCCTCGAGCAGCTCAACCTTGACTACAACAATGCGGACCAGGCCAGCGATGCCAAGCGCTTCAGCGATTTCGTCGCTGACGATTTCATCGTGCAGACACCGGGTGTCACCCGCAACCGCGACGAGTACCTCGAATACATCGCCAAGCCGCGACCTTTCAAGGATCTCGCACTGCGCGAAGTCAAGATCTGAGTCCTCGGCGACGTTGCTCTGATCCACGGCCGCGCAACGTACACCCTGCTGGCCAATGACGCGGAGCAGGAAGCTCTGTACACCGACGTGTATCAGAAGCGTGAAGGCACCTGGGTCTGCGTCTCGGCCTGCGCGATCGCTCTCGGTGCCTAACCCGCGCCCGCGAGGCTGCTGGTCGCGAGATACCCCGGCCCTCGGGTAGGGCGCCACACCCAAGAGCAATCCCAGTGGGGACCTGGCCCACCGACACCTCCACGGCACGCGGCTACGTCGACGTGCGCAACAAGCTCATTACCCACCAGCCCACCGACATGCTCGCAGTTGTGCCTCAGGTCCTTTGACTGAACGTCGACGTGACCTCGGCCATCATGCCCGCGCACAGCTAACCGCTGCAGAACTCCGGGGTGGTTAAGAACAATAGGAAGGCACGACTTGATGCAAAACATGGCACCAGTGGTCAACACGACTCGCAGCGGCAGAACGCTCCGCCTGACGTTCGTTTCCGCGGTGGTCTCCCTGGTGGCCGTGTTTGCCGCAGTGGGCTCGACGATTCCTCTTTTCAACATTTACCGGGCCGAGGACGGGTTCACCAACGCCGACATCTCGCTGACCGTCGTCGCTTACTCCGCCGCTACTCTCAGCACACTGTTGGTGCTGGGACGGCTGTCCAATCATGTGGGCCGACGGCCCACTTCGGTCGCCAGCCTCGGCTTGCTCCTGCTGGGCTGTCTGGTGCTGCTGAACGTGCACGACGTCGGCACCCTGCTGGCCGGCCGGGTCCTGATGGGCCTCGGTGCCGGGCTGGCCAGCAGTAACGTCACTGCCTACATCGTTGACGCCGCGCCGGCCAGGCCGACCTGGCTGGCCTCCGTCGCCTCCAGCCAGACAGTCATGCTCGGTCTCGCCGTCGGTGCCATCGTCTCCGGTGCCTTGGTCCAGTTCGGCCCGTGGCCACGTGACCTCATCTACCTGGTTGTCGTCGGCATGCTCCTGCTGTCCGCCGCGCTCGTCGCCATCAGCCCGGAGACCGTGACTCCGACGCCGGGCGCTTGGCGATCACTGCGACCCAGCGTTCGCGTACCGGTCCGAGTCAGGCATCTGCTCCCCGTCGCGGCGGCGGTGTTCTTGGCCACCTGGGCGACCGGCGCCTTCTACCAGGCCTTTGTGCCCGCACTGGTCAAAGACCAACTTCACACCAACAGCTCGCTCGTCCTCGGACTGGTGTTCGCCGCTTACATGGGCCCCAGCGCTCTGGGCGCTCCCCTTGGCGGCCGGTTCTCACCGGCCGCAGCTCAACGCATCGGCATGATCGCCTTCCTGGCCGGATGGATCGGCCTGATCACAGCGATCACCACCGGTGCACTGCCGTTGTTCATCGCCGCAACCATCGTTGCGGGAGCCGCTCAGGGCATCGCCATCAGCGCCGCCACCCGTGGCCTGCTGCATGGCAGTGCCCTGGCCGACCGGGCACCAATCTTCGCCGTGGTCTATCTCCTCAGCTACAGCGGCGCGACCATTCCCAGCCTCATCTCCGCTCAACTCTCCAACGCCTTCTCGCTACCGCGCATCGCCCTCGGGTACGGCGGACTCGCCCTCATCGCCACCCTGTTCACCGTCCTCGCTGCACGCAACCCGCACACCGACACGACCGGGAACAACCAGCACGGTGAGCAATCATGACGAACCTCACCGTCATCCAAACCTCACTCGACCCTGAGCAGGATGCCGCCCGCGCCCGTCGATCGCCGCGCGGATCGACGCGAAGGTTCGACCCGGGCTAGGGTCACAGGCCGCTGCCTGTGGATTGGTCCGCGGTGAACTCAACCAGCGGACAGGCTCTCGATATGCGCAAGCGCCATGTCGATTGATGTTGCCATCGGCGTGACATCGCGCGCGGTCTGGGCCAGCATGTACCCGCCCTGGACGGCGCCCATGAGCCCGGTCGCGAGCTGGTCGATCGACGCCTCGGGAGCGAGCACACCACCGTCTTGAAGCCTGCGCAACACGCCTGCCAGGAGTCCTTGCCATTCGGTGAAAAGTTGAGACAGGGCCTGGCGTGCGAGATCGTCGTGATCGGAGACCTCGGTGGCCAGCCCGCCGAGCGCACAGCCGTATGCGCCATGCCGTAAAGCATTGTTCTGTACTAACGCATCCCGCCAGCGTCGCAGGCCTGGGATCGTCGAGACATGGCCGAGGGCATCGCGTTCACGCTCAATGACGCGTTCTCCTATGTGGTCGATGACGGCCCGCACGAGCGCGTCCTTGCCATCGAAGTGGTGGTACAACTGCGACTTGCTCACTCCACTCGCCGCGAGCACGTCGTCGAGCGTGGTAGCCCCGACTCCCTTGATGTACATCAGGTCGGCCGCTGCGGCGACGATCCTTGCCCGCGTCTTTGCACCGCGCGCCGTCAGGCGTCTGCCATTGTGCGAGTCAGCGGTCGTCGTCACAGGTCCATGTTACTAACAACTCCTAACAAGGTTGGAGGTTGACTGGTCGGCGCCAGCAGATGATGCCGCAGGCGAGGCTGATCGGCGCCGGAAAACGCCTCTCATGGCGCCTTTCCCTGAGCGGGTCGGGAGAAGACATCCCGCATCGAATAGGTGTTCGATTCAGTATGCGCCAGTGAATACCGGTAGAAGCCGCGCGACGCGCCCACGCCCATGTCCCCGCGGTGAGAACATCGCCCCTGACCTGCGTGCAAATACTGGTGGCGGGTTCCGGGCGGCATTGCGATACAGAATGTCGCCGGCGGTGAGGGCGCGAAGGTCGGTGAGGGTCGGCCGGCGGCCGTTTCGCTCCTGGCCTGCGGTCTGGCGGGCGTGGGAGGTCTTCGTCACCCCGAACGGTTTGCGGATCTCGCGCGTTGCCGTCGGTGCAGATGTCCGCATGGGCGTTCAGGGCCCGTGTGAGGTCGTCGGAGATGTCGAGAGCCCAAGCCCTCCCGGCTTGGTGGGTGAGGACGGCGAGCAACTGTCGTCACCCACCGCGAACGGGTGAAGTGACCACGTCCCGGCGGGCGGCACGGTGCCGCGGCGCCCGCCGGAACGCCCAGACGAGCGTGCCGTTGGAGGGCTTGCTCGCACATTCGCAGAGGACGACGGGCCTCACAGCAGGCGAGGCCCTCGGGTCAGGGCAGCGTCGGCAGGTACGTCGGCGGCTTGCGTACCTTGGCTGCCTGCTCGAACGCGTATCCGAGGGCGATCAGGGTCGATTCGGAGAAGCGTCCGCCGAAGAAAGTGACGCCGAGCGGCAGGACGTTCCTGGCATAACCGGCGGGGACGGTGATCGCTGGGTAGCCGGAGACGGCCGCGGCCGCGGATGAGGACACAAATCCGGTGAAGTCATCGCCCTTGACCAGATCGGTAACCCAGGCGCCGTTGTTGGTCGGGGCGAGCACCGCGTCGAGCCGGTTCGCGGACACCGCGGAGTCGATCGCCTGCCGGGCGAGTGTGGTCGCCTTCTTCCTGAGCGCGCGGTATTCGGGGTCGTTGAGGTCGCCGGTGGTCGCCTGCGCCTGCTCGAACAGCTCCTGACCGAAGTAGCGCAGCTCGGTCGAGGCGTGCCGCCGGTTGAACTCGATCAGCCCGGCCAGGTCGTGCGGGTGCCGTCCCGGAGTGGCGGCCAGGTAGGCGTTCAGGTCGTGCTTGAACTCGGTCAGCAGGGCCGTGAACTCGGGCTCGCCGACCTGGTCCATCCCCTCCAATTCGAGGTTGTCGACCACGGTCGCGCCTTTGGCCCGCAGCGTGGCGACGGCGGCGTCCAGGGTGGCCAGCACGTCCTGGTTGTCTCCCGCGACCGAGCGCCACACGCCGATGCGCTTGCCGGCCAGCGCGCCCGGCTTCAGTGCCTTGAGGTAGTCGCGGTTGCCGCCGGGCACGGTCGCGGGGTCGCGCCGGTCCACGCCCTGGATGGCCGAGAGCACGGCGGCGGCATCGGTGACGTTCCTGGTGATCGGGCCGGCGGTGTCCTGCTGCGCCGAGATCGGGACCACTCCGGAGCGGCTGACCAGGCCGATGGTGGGCTTGATGCCGACGACGCCGTTGACGCCGGCGGGGCAAACGATGGAGCCGTCGGTCTCGGTGCCGATGGTCACCGCAGCCAGGCTCGCGGCGGCGGCGACGGCCGAGCCGCTGCTCGAACCGCAGGGGTTGCGGTCCAGGACGTAGGGGTTGTTGGTCTGGCCGCCGACCGCGCTCCATCCGCTGGAGGAGGGGCCGGAGCGGAAGTTCGCCCATTCGGAGAGGTTGGCCTTGCCGAGGATTACCGCACCCGCGTCGCGCAGCCGCTGGACCAGGAACGCGTCGCGGGCGGGCCGGGAGCCGAGCAACGCCTCCGAGCCGGCGGTCGTACGGAGTTGCCCGGTGGTGTCGATGTTGTCCTTCAGCAGGACCGGGATGCCCTCCAGAGCGCTGCGCGCGCCGTGCCTCCTGCGCTGGTCGCTGCTCTCGGCCTCCTTCAGCGCCATGGGGTTGGTCTGGACGACCGCGTGCAGCATCGGGTCCACCGTGCGGATGCGGTCGAGGTAGAAGCGGGTGAGCGACACCGAGTCGAAGCGTCCCCGATCCATGGCGTGCTGCATGTCGAGGACGGTGGCGCGGTCGAGGTTGAGCTCACGCAGGAAGGTGTCGGAGGGGCGCGGTGCCCTGTCCTGAGCATGGGCCGGAACTGCCGTGGATAAGCTTGCGGTGAGTACCACGGCCGCCAGCCATCGTGGGGGGTGCATGATCTTCATGGGGGCGAGCGTAACGATGATCCTTTCTCTTGAAAATACTTTGCGCGGCGAGCGCTGGGAGCGCGGCGCCGTGCCGCAGGTCATGCAGCCGTATCGGGGGTGATCCGGAAGCAGCCACCAGTCGGCGGAACCCGCCGGTGAGATGGTCCGGCCGGAAGCGGTGCACCCTCCGCGGTGGTGAACACATACGTCGCCGGGCTGCCCGACGTCGGGGAGCACCGAAATGCGGTTGGCGGGCCAGCCGCACAGCGGGCCGGTGAGCACGGAGGTGAAACGGGCCAGGCTGTTGAGCGCGGCTCCCACCGGGGGCAGACGGGTGTAGGTGCCCACTCCGATCAGCACGGCTCGGGATCGAGAGAAGTCCCCCGGCGCTTCAGGCATTGAGGAAGGTGTCGACGATGGTCTGGATGTCGTCGGCGTTCTTGGCGCTGACCGTGATCTCTTTGCCCTCGGTCTTCAGGGTGAGCTCGATGTCGGAGCGGCGCGAGCGGATGAACTCCGGCAAGGTCTTGATCGCGACCGCCAGCATCCCGCCGCTGCCGGCCAGGAGCATCAGCACATCGGCTACGCCCTGCTCACCGGGCCCGGGTGTACCCGCCACCTGCTCGACCTGGACGTTGGGGACCCGCGGCTACAGATAATCTACGGACCATTGCGGTACCTGGAGATCTCCATGCGCAGCGTCATGACCAGGGAGCTTGTCGCCTTGTCCGGGCAAGCAGACTGGTGAGCCCATTCCCAGGCGCGCCGGGGGCTACGGCCAGTTCGGGGAACCGGTCGCCGGGGTGGAGCAGTGTCATGTCGAGGTTCCTGTCGTGTCAACCCAGCCGGATGTGGCTGCCGCTTTGAATGTGTCGACCTGCCTGGGGTCGGGCGCGAGGCCGTCGACTCATGTCGTGTCGATGGGGCCGGGGCTGACGACGTTGACCCGGATGCCCCTGACGTAGGTGGCTTTGCCGGAGCCGAGGTAGAGCACGGCCTCGGCGATCTCCTCGGGGGTGCCGGGGCGGTGCAGGGGCAGCACGGAGTTGACGGCGTCGCGGACGGCGTCGTTGCCTGTGACGCGCTCATACATGGCGGTCTGGGGTGAAGCCGGGGGCCACGACGTTGACCCGGATGCCGTACTGGGCGCCTTCGAGGGCGGCGGATTTGGTGATGCCGATGATGGCGTGCTTGCTGCCGACATAGAGGGTGGCGTCGGGAAAACCCATCAGGCCGTAGGTGGAGCTGACGTTGATGATGCTGCCGCCAGTGGCCCGCATGGCGCGGAACTCATGCTTGAGGCTGAGCAGGGTGCCCTTGACGTTGGTGTCGAAGACGGATGAGGCATCCACGCCTCTTTGGGATGGGCAACCCAAAAATTAGTGCACCAAAACTGGGACGTCAATCCCAATTTTGGTGCACCAGACACCCATGGATCCCGCCGGGCGCGGATCAGACCACGTCGGCCGCGTCAGCGGTGTCGGCCGCGAAGGACTCGACGTGCGTGACGGCCGCATCGAGCGCGTCGCGCAGCGGCTCGATCCGGCGCAGGGTCTGGGCCAGGAGCATCCCGCCCTGCAGGGCGCCGAGTAACGCGTATGCGAGCGCCTCGGGGTCGGCCTCGCGGCGCAGGTCACCGCGGTCGCGCATGGCCAGCAGACCCTTGCGAAACAGCTCCAGCCACCGCTCGAAGCCGGCGGCCAGGTCCGCGCGCGTCTCGGCGTCGGACTCCACGAGCTGGCCGGCCAGTGAGCCGAACTGGCAGCCGCCCTCGAGCCCGACCTGCTTCTGCCGTTCGGTCACCAGGTGAGCCCACAGCCGCAAGGACGCGAAGCTGTCGAGGTGGCCCAGTTCGGGCTGGGTGTGGTTGTCCAGCGTGGCCTGCGCCTGCCAGGCGATGACGTCCTTGACCAGGGCACGCTTGTCTTTGAAGTAGTGGGTCATCTGCGACCCGCTGACCTCGGCCGCCCTGCGGACGTCATCGATCTGGGTGCCGACGACGCCCCGCTTCAGGATCAGATCGGCGGCCACGCCGAGGATTCGCGCCCGGGTCGCCTGCCCCTTACTGGTCAGCCGTGGTGGCTGGTTCTTCACATCGGCCATGCCGTTACCATACTCAGCAATGGGACAGGCGTCCCAAACGCTAGCAGACTACCGCCGGCACCGCTTCGATGCTGGACCAAGCCGACGATCCTCGGTGAGGGGTCGCGCGGCGCTCCCCGCGTGACACTTCGACGAGCGTCGAAGTCATGGTGTTCTACCCTGGCTGTATGGGCAGGCGACCTGCTGGAGCCCGATCCATGTCGGCCCGGCCCTTTTCGACATCGAAGTCGACTGCGTCGCCGTCATGTGGCAGGCGCGCGGAGAGGAGCATTCCGATGTCGCACCACTTCGACACCACCCGCGCCCGTGCGGACGCACGGCTGAACGTCTGCGACATGTACCTGTTCCAGGGTGCTCGGGCAGACACCACGGCCATGGTCCTCACGACCAACCCCGACGCGGGCGTGTTCGCTCCCAGCACCCCGCATCCGGAAGCGATCTACGCGTTCCGGTTCGACGTGGACGGTGACGCCCAGGAAGACGTGGTCTTCGAAGTACGGCCCAGCGGCGAGGGCGACCGCTACCAGGTGCTCCGGGTCGAGGCCGGCCAAACCGGCAGCGGCGAGCTTCTCCTCGAAGGTCAGGTCGGTGAGCCGGCCTGTGCCCGTGGCGTGCAGGCCTTCGTTGGGGTGGCGGCCGAGCTGTGGGCGGCGGACGCATTCGGCTTCTTCACGCTGGTGAACGCGCTGCATCAACAGGACCGCTTCGCGACCGAGGCGTTCGAGAACCGCAACAACCTGTTCAAGAACCGCAACGTGCTGGCCACGGTGCTGGAAGTACCCAACTCCATGATCGGCGAGGGCGGGATGCATGCCTGGGCCACCGCCTCGCTGCATGGGCACGCGCCGCAGACCCAGGTCTACCGGTGGGGCCTGCCCCTGTTCACTCACCTGTTCCTGTCCGATCCCGCCACCGGCGAGCTGGCCGATCGCTTCCACGTGAGCGCCCCTGCCGACGACGTGGCCGACTTCGGTGCGGCGGTCGCGGCGTTCACCGCGAAGCTGGCCCGCCATGCTGGGGCCGTACCGGATCCGGACGCCTACGGTGAGCAGGTCGCCTACCGGCTCTGCCCCGCCATGCTGCCCTACGAGATCGGCACGCAGGCCAGGTTCGACCCGCACGTCTTCAACGGCCGGCCACTGGGCGTCGACGCCTTCGACGTCATGCTGACCGTGGGCGCCGGGCTGGCGATCGCCGATGGCGTGACTCCGGACACCGACCGGATCCGCGCGCGGTTCCCCTACTGCGGACGCCCCTACAGCAAGGCGCGACAGCAAGGGCTCGCCCCGGTACGCGAGCTCATCGGCCTGAGCTACTGACGGCCCGACGCGCCGATGCCTCAGGCACGGTCACTGACCGGATCGCCGACCGGACCAACCGGCGGCTTCTTTCCCTATACGCCTACACACCCATTATCGACTACGACGTGACCATCACCGGAAGGTCCTCTGATCACGTTGGCTGGAGGTGGTTCTGGCGCACATTCCGGATGCTGTTGGTGATCTTTGGTGGGCCGCGACCGGCTCAGGGCCGAACCGCACGGTATCTGGTTAGTCCCGGCCATCCGGATGGGGTTGTACTGCGGCGTTACCTGCTTGGTGAAGGCGGGGGAGAGACCGGAGGAGGGCGCGGCCGAACACATCGCCCGAATGGATCTGCCCACCGAAGAAGACCGGCGCACTCACGGTCATGATGCGGGACATGACGTACCTGCCTTCTCCTGGGGCTGGGTTCGATCGGTCGGGCGTGGGCCACGTGGGTGCCGGGGCATCCCCGCGTGCCACCCGGGCGCTGCGAGGGGACGCGGCTCGGGTGTCCATGCCGCGTGGATGAATCGCGGTGCGCGGTGTGATGCGGATGGGTCACACCGCGGCGACGCAGTCGATTTCGATGTCGAAGGGTCCCGGCCAGGCGGGAACGGCCACGAAGATCCGGGCGGGTGGATCGGTGGGGAAGTACCGCGCGTAGATCGCGTTGACCGCGGCGAACTTCTCGACCGAGGTGCAGTACACGGTGCACTTGAGCACGTTGTTCAGCGATGACCCGGCCGTCTCCAGGCAGAGTTTCATCTGCTCCAAGACAAGCTCGGTCTGATGTTCGACGGAGGCGCCCTGGACGACCTCTCCGGTGCCGGGGTCGAACGGGGGAAAGCCCGACACATAAAGGGTGTCGCCGCTTCGGGTGACGGCCGAGGTCGGCGCCTTCCATCGTTCCAGATAGGTCGACAAGGGCTCGACCCGGATGATTTCCCTTTTCATCACTGCTCTCCCTTTCACCCGATAGGGCCACTCGACGACGCGCTCGCCCGGGGAATCCGGGGAAGACGTGTGGTTATCGCGGTGTGCTGTGGTTCATCCAGATGGCGGCCCGTCACGCCTGCCCCGGATGGGACCGCGGCGACGGTGCCGCTGATGACGTGCGTGAACCGGTCGTCTTCCCCTCGCGGCCCAGGGCGCGGGCTTTGGGGTCGGAGGGTTCACCGGCGGGCCGCAGCGATCGCCACAGCAGCGCGGCCGCATAAGAGCGGTACGGCGCCCATCCGGTCGCCATGTCGCGCACCTGACCTATGGCGGGCAGTTCATCGAGTTTCCAGGCCTCGCGGACGGCGCGGCGGATGCCGCCGTCGCCGGCGGGCAGCACGTCGGGCCGGTGGAGTTGGTGGATGAGGAACGTCTGCGCCGACCACAGGCCGATGCCGTGCACCGCGGTGAGCGCGGCGATCACCTTATCGTCGTCGAGCGCGGCCATGTTCTCGATGTCGATCAGCCCGCTTTTCTGCCGCTGGGCCAGGTCCAGGAGGTAGGCCGCCTTGGCCCGGGACAGGCCGCACGCCCGCAACCGCTCGGCGCCCAACCCGATGACGCCGTCGGGAGAGGGTATGGTGCCGGTAGCCGCGGCGATCCGGTCGAAGACGACAAACGCCACGGTGGCGGAGATCTGCTGCCCGATGACGTGCAATGCCATTGCGGCGAAGTAACTCGACCCGGTGCGTCCGCCGTCGTGCCACTCGAAGGGATCGGGCCGGTCGTACTCCTCTAGCAGGCGCGCGAAGACCGGCTCACGCTCGGCGAGGTAGCGGTATTGGTGCTCGAACGCGCTGATGACTCCTCCTTCTGTGGCACCGGTCGGCGTCGTGGTCATTCCGCGACGTCGTAGGATTCCACGACGCGCTTGTCCAGCAGCGAGAAGATCTGGTCGACGACGATGTGCTGGAAGTGCGGTGCCGCCTGGTGCGCGGTGAATGCCTCGCGTGAGACGTATCGTTCCAGGATGACGACCTCGCGATCGTCGTCGAGTTGCCGGTGGGGCACGAAGGAGATGTTGCCCGGCTCGCTGTGGACGGCCTCGGTGATCTGCCTCAGCAGCAGGAGGACCTTGTCCTGGTTCCCGTCGGAGATCGTCAGGCGGGCGATCACTCGCAGTTCGGACATGGCTCTGCCTTCCTTTCTTCGGTCGGGATCTGATGAGAGAGGCGGCCGTTGACGGCCTGCGTCCCCCGTGACCGGTCAAGGTGGTGCGCGCGTGTGGTTGCGCTGCGGCTTTGGCGGCTTGTCTCTGCATGACCACGCTAGCGTCGTCATGCTTCGAGCCCGCTCGAAGCATCGTGTGCCGCATCGGCGCGGGCCGCGTATCGGCGCAGGTGCGCACCACAACATCGCCACGCACGGCCGATGCCGAGGTTGCCCGCCGCGCCGGAAAGTCTTTCCGGCGCGGCGGGCAACCCGATGGGAGCGGTTCAGGACCTCGAGATGACCCGTGCGACCTTCACCGGTGCCCTCGTGCGGCTCACGAGCGCCAGACCCGGATCAGTTGCCCGGCCAGGGCCGGCAGATCCGGCGCGATGAGGTTGGGCTGCGGCAGGGAGTGAACGGGCAGCGGAGCGTTGCCCGGCCGGGTGACCAGACCCGCGGTGTAGCCGGCGCTCTGCGCTCCGATGGTGTCCCAGACGTGCGCGGCGACCATGAAGCAGGTGGACGGCGGCACGTCCAGCTCCTGGGCCACCAGGTGATACACCAGTTGGGCGGGCTTGTAGGCGCGGACGGTCTCGATGGTGAACTGCCGCTCGAAGAAGTGCGCGAGACCGGCGTGCTCCAGCGGGCTCTGACCGCCGGGGTTGGACGGGGAGTTCGTCAGCGTCACCAGCCGGAAACCCGCGTCCTTCATCCGGCTCAGCCCCTCCTCCACGTCGGGATGGGCGGGCATGGTCAGCATCGCCTGCCTGATCTCCTCGATGTCGGCGTCGGTGACGTGCACCCCGTGGATGTCGCCGACCATCTTGAGCAGCCCCTGGCCCAGGGTGAAGTACCCCTCGTACAGGCCGGACAGGGTGATCGTCATGGAGTACATGATCAGATGACCCAGCCACTCGCGCATCACCCGCTTGTCGCCGAAGATCTTCTCGAAGAGCGGGTTCATCGATTCGAAGTCGATCAGTGTTTCGTTGACGTCGAACACGAGCACCGAGGGTTCCCCGCCGATCCACTCGGCGCCGTTCGACCTCTGCTGCGTTGTGGCTGTCGCCAGGTTGCGGTTCATGGTTTCACTTCCCCCTGTTGAGTGATCTTCAGGCGGTCAACCGCCCGTTCTCGGTTGTCTGATTGTCTGTTCGGCCGGATCGGCTGTCGCGCGATCGGCGGCCCCGGGCCTCGCCCGCGCCCCCGATGACAAGGCCGGCATGGGGCTCCGAGGTCTTCATCACCAGTCGGCGGCGTCCACGTAGGGCCGGGTCCAGACGGTGACGTGCAGCATCACGGACTTGGTGAAGGCGGCGTGCATGCGATTGACCTGCTCGGTCGAGGCGCCGCCGTCGGCCAGGTAGTCGCGGGCGGTGGCGATGACGACGGCGGTGAAGGCGAGCAGGTAGCGCATCGGGATGTGGTCGAGGGAGTCGGAGTGGTCGGTTTTGTTCTTCTTGTCGCGGGTGTGGCGCAGCCCGATCTCGTGCTGGTAGTTCAGCCAGTCCTGATCCAGCGGCCGGGTGCAGGCGTCGATGATGAAGCGGTCGAAGCGCGGCTTGGACGCGGCGCCGTACTCGGGGTTGGGCGTGCCGTCGGGGTAGCCGGAGTAGGCCCGCATGAACGGCAGCTCGCCCAGCCGCTTGCGGTAGGCGGTGACCATGTCGTCGGCCTGGTCGGCCAGCACGTGGGCGGCCTCGATCAGAGCCTGCTCGTCGTCGGGGGTGAGTCCCACCACGGCCTTGAGCCGCTCCAGGTCTTCCAGCGTCAACGGTGAGGCGGCGGCCTCATCGGTGCCGTAGGTGTAGCCCGGAATCTCCTCGGAATGCTCGGTGACCAGTTTCGGTGTCGGCGTGTGGTCACTCATGGTGCGCTCACTCATGGCAACGAGTCCCTTTTGGTCGGTATGGCGATGCAGATCGCACCTCGAAGGGTCACGACGCGGTCATAGCGATCTCGACGCCGCATTTTCGATCTCCACAAACGCGCACGCCTTGAGGCGCGACCGGAAACCCTGTAGCCCCCAGACCACGGGCTGGTCGCGATCCCTCCCCTTGAGGAGGCGCTCGGTCTTCGCAACGGCTGTCATACCCCGACGCTAACGGCCAAACGCTTTGATGACCGTCAAATAGAGACGGGCTTAATCTAGTCCTATGAGACAGCCGGAATCCGCCCCTCAGACGGGCGGGCGTCACCGGGATAGGGCACGTTCTGGCCGTAGAAGCCGGTGATCAGGGTGGACGCAGCGATGGGGGTCAGGAAGGGGAAGGGCCCATCATCACCTTTCTTCGAACTGCTTATCGGCTGCGAGCCGGGATGTGGCGATCACGTACCGCATCGCGTCAGGGATCGCACCGGTGATCGTCAGTTCCGCCGGAGGATGCGATCTGCTCCGCTCCCTGGTGCCGAGCGCGGCCGCCTCGCTTGCCCATCCCGACCGGACCCATTCCGCGTAGGGGACGAACGTCGCCGCTCCTCGGCGTGCGGGCCGCCTGCGGGCGTTCCCGCTGTTGATGGGGCTGACCGCCGCCCGATCGCCGTAGTCGGCCACCAGATGGGCCGCGTCCAGGGTGAGGACGACCTGGGGGCGCGACGCGTACGCCGCCCGGTGCAGGTTGAGCCGGGCCGGATTGAGCCAGAAGAACACCCGGGCGTTGATCAGAACGTACCAATCGGCCGGATCCAGGTCGACCAGGCAGGCACTCAGGGCGGCCGCCGGCATCGGTCGCTGGTCGCGGATCTCGACTCCGCCCGGCAGCACCGTGTGCCCCGGGCGCTGCGAGCGCTCCAGTTGTTGGCGGTCGGCCCCGCTCAGCCCGGCGCGGGTGATCAGCTCGGTCGCCGGGAGGAGGCCATGCTTTTCAATCGACGGCCAGTTCGCCGCCTCGGCCAGGTGGTACACATGCCGGGGCAGGTTCACGCGCGAGCCTCATCTCGGTTGCCGGATGTGGTGCTGAGCATGGTAGTCGAGGGGCCGGCGGACAACGCGATCGAGCCAGTCCACGACGAGGTCGGTCGTCTGCTCCCAGCCCGGCTCGTGAATCAGTGCGTAGTGGTCGGAGTGCGGGCGGACGACGGACAGCCGTCGCACTTGGCCCCGAACAGGACAGGATGGCTGCTCGCCATCACCGGTCCCGCGGCAATCGACGACTATGGGCGCCGGACCTCTCGCAGGGAATGAGACGGATTCGATCGGCGAGCGTCTCATTCGCCCACGATAAAAGCGGAATTCTTCGATGCTGGTCGAAGTGCCTGGTGGATGGTGGTCGCGCGCTCGCCTCGCCGGGAAGCGCTCGGTCTGAGGTGGCAACGCGCTGAAATCACACCTCATATGAGGGCCATCGTGCGGCCCACCGTTTGAAGGCTTGGGTGCCGCCCGTCTTGCCTTTGGCTCCACGCTCCGGCCCATGGAATAGAGAGCGCTCTCTCTTATACAGTCCCGAGGCATGTATTACCGCAAACCGACCATTGAGGACGTAGCACGCCAGGCCGGCGTGTCGCGGGCCACGGCTTCCCGGGCGATGAACAATACGCCCGGTGTCTCCGCGAGAACGCGGGCCCGGGTCACTCAGATGGCGGAAACGCTCGGATACCGGCCCGACCCAGCCGCGCGAGCGCTGGCCTCCGGTCGTCAGATGAGCATCGATCTCATAGTGATCAACTATGACCCTCATCTGGACTGGATCGGTGGACATCCCTACTTCGGCCGGGTCATCGCGGGGATGATGGCGGCGCTCGAAGGCACCGCCGTCCATCTGCAGATCCACGTGGCCCAGCTCGACACGGCGGCAGAACTCATCGACTCGGTGGCGCGGAAGACGACGGCCGGAGCGGTGCTCGTCAACGTCACCCCCGACCTGGCGGCGCGCTTTCGGCAACGGTGCCCGCAAGTGGTCTCGCTCAACACTCCGGCGCCGTTGGTGCCGCTGGTGGCGTCCGAAAACACCAAAGGCGCGTACACCGCCGTCGCTCATCTTCACGATATCGGCTGTCGCCGAATCGCGGCGATCCATGGGCCCTCGATCAACGCGTGCGCGACCAGCCGCCGGCACGGTCACCTTGATCTCATCCAGAACGCCGCGGTCCAGCTCATCACCCGACAGAGCACTGATCCGACCGCGGCCGTCTGCTGACATGTCCGTCCACGCCCTGTGGCGGCCGCCGTCCGGGCGACGAACATCGTGTTCGCCTGCTGCGGCTTCCTGCTGGCGAGCTGGGTGGCCCGCATCCCCCCAGCTACGCGACCATCTGAACCTCGACTCCACACAACTCGGATGGGTCCTGCTCGGAGCCGCCGCAGGCGCGTTGATCTCCCGGCCGTTGTCGGGGGCGATCGTGATCCGGCTCGGACAACGGCGCACGGTCGCCGCCACCGGAATGCTCGCGGCGATCGGGCTGGTAGTCGTTGGAGTCGGCGACTTCACCGAATGGATCGGCGACCATGCGTCGGTGCTCCGAGCCCTCCTGCTGGTCGTGGTCCTGCAGGGAGTGGCACTGCTCATCGCCGGAGCAACCAGAAAATGATCTTCCGCGACTCGGCTTTCTCCACATCACGTGAGATCTGCCGTGATCACATGGGGTTACCGCATCCTGGAGGGCATCCCCACACCTCCAACGGTGCCCTCAGCATCGTCGCTCTTGCCCAGGAAGCCGACGTCCCTCGCAACGCCCTGACCCAGCGGCATGGTCGGTCAATCGACCACTCGGCATGCTAGAGCGGCAAGATGCCCCTCCTGTTCAGCGCCGCTAATTTCAGGAGGGTTGGTGAGATGGGATATTGCGATGGCTGAGGACAAGGGGAAGCCGACTGGGGGAGGGCCTTCGGGGCGCTAATTCCGCGGGTGCTGGGGGAGCGCTACAGAGCGCCATCTTGCTTGTCCTCCGGCAGGTATAGCTGACGGCTGGGCAGGGGAGTGGAGGTGGTCTGGCGATGATGGAGCCTTCGGCGAGGATCCACGTGGCTGAGCCTGCATTGCCCACGATCTCCCAGTTCTTGCTGCAGAGTGAAAGGGCGCCATCAGGTTCCATTTGGGTGTGGTTGAACAAAGCTTGCTTATTAATCTACATTGTAAAGGCGTCGGGTCGGATTCAAGATCATTCCATAAAGAACTAAAGACTCAGCCCCCACAAACACGGCGGCGGGACCGCTCGCTATGCACGCTCTGTGCCGTCGCCGGACGCCATCGCCGAACTCACCAGCCTGCTCGCACCCGGCGACACACGCCGAGCTGATGTGACACATAACGTTACTGAGTCGGGCTTGGCCCGGCGTCCGGCGAGTTCTCTGTCGCATCGTTGGTGCATACGGCTAGCGAGGCTCCCCGCCGCGGCGGGAGTAGCCGACACCGAGACCGGCCGCCGGCGCACGCCGTAGGAACGCTTCCGCGTCAGTTGCAGCACCAAAGCGTTCACCGCCACTTTGGTCCTGCAACTGACGGCCGAGTGCAAGCTGAGCCTGGACCGCTTCGCGAGCTCGCCCAGGGCGTCATCTCTCCGGTTGCCTCTGAAGTGAAACCATGGTTACTGTAACTGTAGTTACGCTCAGGAGGTGCGGTATGCCGTGGAGGCGACGGTGACGGGTACGGCCGGGCAATGGGTGCTGCTGGCGTACCGCATTCCACGCCAGCCCTCGACGTTGCGGATCACAATCTGGCGCAAGCTGGACCGGCTCGGTGTGGCGCGGCTGGGCGACGGGCTGGTGGCCTTGCCCGCCGACGCCCGGACCCGGGAGCAGATCGACTGGATCGCTGAGGAGATCGGCGAGATGGGTGGCAGCTCCACCGTGTGGCTGGCCGCCGCCGGCAGCGCGGCGCAGGAGAAGGCCATCGCCGCCGAGATGCGCGCCGCGCGGGCGGCCGAGTACCGGGCGGTGCTCGAGCAGGCCGAGGCCGCGGAGCGGGCGCGGTCCGGCGAGCGCAGCCGCGCCCTGAAGCGGCTGCAGGCCGAGCTGCGCAGGATCGGCCGCCGCGATTACTTCCCGCCCGCCGAGCGTGAGGCCGCGCAGCGCGCGGTGCGGGCGCTGGCCGAAGCCAGCCCGGAGGTCGTGCGATGAGGTGGGCGACGCGGGCGGGTGTGCACATCGACCGGGCCGCGTGTGCCTGGCTGATCCGCCGCCACCTCGATTCCGAGCCGGAGTTCGTGTTCGTCGACGATCCCGCAGGGGCGCCCGCGGATGCGACGCCGTTCGACATGCGCGGGGCCGAGTTGTCGCATCACGGGGACGACTGCAGCTTCGAGACGATCCTGCGCCGCTACGAGCTCGACGACCCGGTGTTGTGGAAGCTCGCCGAGATCGTGCACGAGGCCGACATCGACGACGAGCGCTTCGACGCCCCGGAGGCGCGTGGCGTGGACGTGATCCTGCGCGGGCTGTCGATGATCTGCGACGACGAGCGGGTGCTGGAGATCACCGGGCCGATCTTCGACGGCCTGTATGAGTTCCACCGGCGCGCGTTGCTGCTGGGGCGGGAACCGGCATGAGCCCGGCCGGCCGCGTGGTCGGCCTGCTGCTGACCTCCCAGGCGCTGCGCGGTCTCGGGTACGGCATCGCGGCCGTCCAGCTTGGCGCGATCCTGCGGCTTGACGGCCTGACACCGGCTGAGGTCGGGCTGATGCTGGCGGCCATCCTGGTCGGCACGCTCGCCGCCAGCTTGGCACTGGCGCGGTGGGGCGACCGTGCCGGTCGCCGCCGGACCTACGCCGCCTTGTACGGGGCGTTGGTGTGCGCGGGGATCGTCATCGCGTTCGGCGCGCCCCCTTGGCTGCTGGCGGTGGTGGCCATGACCGGCGCGCTGTCGGTGGAGGTGATGGAGTCCGGGCCGTTCACCACGCTGGAACAGGTCATGCTGGCCAGCACCGGGCGTCCGCAGCGCGAGCTGGTGCGGGGGTTTGGCCTGTACAACGCGGTCGCCGCCGTGGCCGGGACGGTGGGTGCGTTGCTTGGTGCGTTGCCGGCGGATCGGCGGCTGCTCGGTGGGGTCCTGGCCGTTGTGGGGGCGGCCGGGGTGGTGCTGGCTGCCCGGTTGCCCGCGAGCGTCGAAGCGCCCGCCGCGCAACCGGGGCTGCCGCGCAGCCGGATGCTGGCCCGTTCGCGCGGACCGGTGGCGCGGCTGGCCGCGCTGTTCGCCGTCGACAGCCTCGCCGGGGGTTTCGTGGTGCAGGCCTACCTCGGCTACTGGCTCAGCCTGCGCTACGGCGCCACCACGCAGACCATCGGCATCACCTTCGCCGTGCTCGGAGTGTTGCAGACCGCGTCCCTGCTGGCCGCCCCTCTGGTGGCGGCGAGGGTAGGGCTGCTGCGCACGATGGTGTTCACCCACATCCCGTCCAACCTGCTGCTGGCAGCCGTCCCGTTCGCGCCCGGCTTGGGCGGGGCGATCGCGCTGCTGATGGCGCGGGCCTGCCTGTCGCAGATGGACGTGCCCACCCGGCAGGCCTACGTGATGGCTCTGGTTCCCGCCGATGAGCGGACCGCGGCCGCGGCCGTCACCAACACCGCCCGCTACCTCACCCGACCCGCTGGGCCCGCCCTGGCCGGACTGATGCTGCCTTTCGGGCTGGCGCTCCCGTTCGTCATCGCGGGCGCCGTCAAGACCGCCTACGACCTGACCCTGTGGCGGATCTTCCGATCCGTCCGCCTGCCCGCCGACCAGCACTCCTCCCGATAGAGGCCCGTCATGACGACTGAAGTCACCCGCGATGTAATTCCGTTCCGGCAGGCAGTACGGGCCTGGTTCGGTATCTCGCTGCAGACCTTCGGCGGCCCGGCCGGGCAGATCGCCGTCATGCAGCGCACCCTGGTGGAGGAGAAACGCTGGATCGGCCAGCAGCGTTTCAACCACGCGCTCAATTACTGCATGCTGCTGCCGGGACCGGAGGCACAGCAACTGGCCATCTATGTCGGCTGGCTGCTCAACGGCACTCGCGGCGGCCTGGTGGCCGGCACGCTGTTCGTGCTGCCCGGCATGCTCGCGCT
Source organism: Streptosporangium subroseum (assembly GCF_900188345.1). Classification (GTDB taxonomy): domain Bacteria; phylum Actinomycetota; class Actinomycetes; order Streptosporangiales; family Streptosporangiaceae; genus Streptosporangium; species Streptosporangium subroseum. Next base: position 41,652 of record NZ_FZOD01000028.1, read on the forward strand.
GCTCGCCCTGTCGGCGGTGTACGTGCTGTGGCAAGACACCGGCGTGGTGACCGCCCTGTTCGCCGGGATCGCCCCAGCGGTCCTGGCAATCGTCGCCCAAGCCGTCATTCGGGTCGCCAAGCGCTCGCTGACCCACCCGCTGTTCGTCGCCGTCGCGGTGGCCGCATTCGGCGCGCTGACGCTGTTCAGGGCGCCGTTCCCGATCGTGATCGCCGTCGCCGCCCTCATCGGCTGGACGGTGCACAAGCTGGCCCCGCAGGTCCTCACGAAAGGCAACGGGCACGGCGGCGACGGCGGCCCGGCCCCGCTGATCCCCGACGACGCCCTGCACCACGCCCAGCCCAGCTGGCGCTCGGCAGGCAAGATCCTCGCCGTGGGGCTGCTCGCCTGGTGGCTGCCGGTGGGCGCGGTGGCGCTCTTCCTCGGCACCGACAGCGTGTTCACCACCCAGGGATTGTTCTTCTCCGGCACCGCACTGGTCACCTTCGGCGGCGCGTACGCGGTCCTGGCGTTCGTCGCCCAGCGGGCCGTGGAGGTCTACGGCTGGCTGAGCCCGGCAGAGATGGTGCGCGGACTGGCCCTGGCCGAGACCACGCCGGGCCCGCTCATCATGGTGGTGCAGTTCGTCGCCTTCCTCGGCGCCTACCGCGACCCCGGAGTCCTGGCCCCGTGGGCTGGCGCACTGCTGGGGGCGTTGCTGACCACCTGGGTGACGTTCGTGCCGTGCTTCCTGTTCATCTTCCTCGGCGCCCCCTACGTGGAGCGGCTGCGGCACAACGCGGCCATCAGCGCGGCGCTGACCGGCATCACCGCCTCCGTGGTGGGTGTCATCGCCAACCTGGCGCTCTACTTCGCCGAGCACACCCTGTTCGGGCGCACCTTCACCTGGGTGTGGGGCCCGTTCAACATCCAGCTTCCTGACCTGGGCACGCTCAGCGCCGTCGCTGCGGCGATCACCGTGGCCGCGCTCGTGATGACATTCGTCCTGAAGTGGCCGATGCTACGCATCCTCGGCATCTGCGCCCTGCTCGGCATCGGCACGATCCTGCTGCCGTAAGGCTGGCCCCCGCTGCTGGGAACCGTCGCGGGAGTGCGAGATGGTAGAGATCGGCCGCGCCCACCCAAGGGCCACGGGCAGGGCGAGGGTGGCAGGGCATGGAGGGTGGCAGGGCATGAGCACCGACGAAGCCGCCATGCCCGCCCGCGCGGTGCGCTCGCTGCCACTGGCGTTTGCCGCCGGCGCGGCGGTGGGCGTGCTGGGCGGGATGATCGGCCTGGGCGGTGCCGAGTTCCGGCTGCCGCTACTGATCAGCCTGTTCGGATTCACCGCCCTGGCCGCGGTCATCGTCAACAAGGCGATGAGTCTGATCGTGGTGCTCACCGCGCTGCCCGCCCGACTGGCCGCCGTCCCCCTCGCCGAGCTGGCCACACACTGGACCGTCGCGGTCAACCTGCTGGCCGGCAGCCTGATCGGCGCCTGGGCGGGCGCCTCCTGGGCGGTGAGGATGCGCCCCACCACGCTGTACAAGGTGCTGGCGGCCCTGATGGTAGGCATGGCCGCGGCGCTGGTCCTCACCCACACCGCCACCCTGTCCACCCTGACCCTGCCCGGCCCGGCACAGACGATCGCCGGGGCCGCGGCCGGATTCGGCATCGGCGTGGTGGCCGCCATCATGGGCGTGGCCGGCGGCGAGCTGCTGATCCCCACGATCGTGCTGCTGTACGCCGTCGACATCAAGACCGCTGGCAGCTTGTCCCTAGTCGTCTCCCTGCCTACCATGCTGGTCGCCTTCGCCCGCTACAGTCGCGACGGCAGCTTCGCTGTCCTGGGCGCCAACCTCCGCTTCGTCGCCGTCATGGCCGCCGGCTCCATCACCGGCGCTCTGCTCGGCGGACTGCTGCTCGGCGTCATCCCGGACCTGGTCCTCATCCCCATCCTGGCCATCGTCTTGCTGATCTCAGCCATCAAGATGGCCCGCCACACCTGACGTCGGCGCCACCTACTTGCCTAACGTGGCTTAACGACCTTCAAGTGGCTGACCAGCCAGTTCGCTTGACAACCTCAGATAACGAAGGGCAACTCCGCCCGTGTCGGCTCGCTAACGCCACTGACCGTTCCGTTGTCGATCTACGCCCCTACACCGACGGGACAAGGACGACGAACCGCATGCCGTCCACGGAGGCGACCAGGCCGCCGCCCCATGCCTGCGCGAGCGGAATCGACGCCTGGTAGTCGATCAGGGTGGCGTTCGCGGCCCGGTACGTCGCGAGCCGCAGATAGGTCTGGTCGACGTGCGACAGACGGCTGTACTTCAGCGCGTCCCCGGAGCCGATGACCGGGGTGTAGCCGACGTTGCACCCGTGCGCCATCAGCGGCTCGGCGATATCCCCGACATCCCCGCTCTCCCCGACGGCGGCGTCACCTCGCGGGCGAAGCTCGGTTCCGCCGCCTCCAGTCGCGGTACCGCGACCCCCAACCGGCGTGCTTCCGCCAGGGTGTCTCGGCAGATCTCACGCGGCTCCTCGGCCTCGGGGTCGGAGTGCGCCTCAAAATTCACGCGCGCCGGCGCGAAATGAGTGAGCAGCCAGGCGAGCGCGGGGGCCGTCAGCCAGGTGGGCGCACGGAACGGTAGCACACCGCCCCGGTGACGTCGCAGGTCAACGCCGCGCGCCTTGAGGAGCGGCAGCAGCTCACGGCCAGCCAGCAGCCCCTCGCGCAGGTCGCCCGTTGCCCCGGCCAGCTTGGACAAGGAACCCAGCCGCAGGCCCTGCGAGAACAGGCCGGCATCCGACACGAAATGGACCCACAGCCAGCCGCGGAAGTCAGGTTGTTCCTTAAGCCGGAGCCCGGCCTCGCGAAACGCCTGGCGCACGGCCCGCTCACGTTCGGTCGGCGGCTGGCCGAAGGTGCCGAAGATGACCGACGGCAGCAGCGCCCCACGGAGCACGCCGTCCGCGCCGAAACCTCCACCGGCCTGGGGAAAGCCCCAGGCGATCTGGTCGACAGGGAGTGCGCCGATCGCGGTCAGCGGCTCGGTCCAGATGTTGCCGAAGACCAGCACCGTGGCCTGGCCGACACGTGGGGACAGGAAGGCCGTCGCCTCCGCGAGGCGGTGGTGCGGCACGCTCAGCACGATCAGGTCGAAGTCGTGGTCTGGCTCCAGCGCCTCGCGGTAGCGCACCGGCCATTTCTGGACGACGCGCTGCCCCCACACCCGGCGCCGCATATCGAACAGGTCGAGGTCCACTGCGTCTCCGTACGTCGCCGTGCGGCCCGGCCGGACGTAGAACTCGACGTCATGTCCCGCCTGGTGCAGGGCCCAGCCGTACATGGTGGCGATCACGCCTCGGCCGAACATCAGGATCTTCACGCTGCACCTCGTGGGGTACGATCGATTTGGAGACCATCTCCACTTCCCAAAATATGGAGGTCATCTCCATTTGTCAACGCGAGGTAGTGCATGACCGCCGACAAGCCGCTGCGCGCCGACGCCCGGCGCAACCGCGAGGCCTTGCTCGCCAAGGCCCGGGAGGTCTTCGACGCCGGAGGCTTCTTCGACCTGCGCTTCGATGATTTCGCCCGCCTGGCCGGTGTGGGCACCGGAACGCTGTACCGCCACTTCCCCACACGGGAGGCGCTGGCCGAGGCGGTCTATCACGAGGAGGTCGCCACGCTGTGTGACCGCGCCCGCCAGTTGCAGGCCACGCTGCCCGCGGAGGAGGCCTTGGCGACCTTCCTGCGTGGCATGGTCGGCTACATGGATGCCCACCAGGGCCTCGCCCGGACGCTGGCCACGCTCATGGCCACCGGCTCGGGTGCGCTCGCCGAGGGTAGTCGGGCGCTGGAGCAGGCTGTCACCGACCTGGTGGCCGCCGCCGTGAAGGACGGCGCCGTCCGCGACGACGTGGGTGCCGGTGCCGTCATGATGGCACTGCATGGCATCGGTGCGGCCCATGACCGCCCCGGTTGGCGGGCCGAGGCCGACGGTGTCATCACCCTCGTGCTGGACGGGCTGCGCCGGTCGCACTCAGTCAACGGTCAGCGCGAGCACGAGCACGAGCAGGAGAATGTCGGTGAGTTGAAGTGAGAATGCCTTTCTGACCGGGGAAAATGGGACTTGTCTAGGGTTCCGTTTTCACTGTCGGGAAGGCATCCCGTAGATGCAATTCAAGCACGCTCCCCAGGCGGTGTCGGTAGCGTTCGATAGCGAGCGTGAGCGGTGTTTGCCCAGGTCGGCTTGCCTGAGAAGGGCTCTTCATCAACTCGGCCGGGAATGCCCGGTCACGTACAGCTACATGGCGGCTTGGGCCATCTTCGGGAGGAGGACGCCGTGACCAACTGCTCCTACGTTGTCTGCTGCGCCGCTCGATCGCGAGTGCCGGCCGGTTGGGGGAGAGCTTTCACGGTGCTGATTCCTGCGGGTGCTGGAGGAGTGCGCCAGGCCGTCAGCTCGCTTGTCCTACAGCGGGCACGGCTGATAACTGGGGCAGGGGAGTGGAAGGTGATCCGGCGAGGATACCTGTGGCCGAGTTGGCGTCGCCTGCGATCCGCAGGCTCTTGGTTCGGAGCAGAAAAGCGCCATCGGGTTTCCTGTGGTGTGGTTGAACAAAGTCCCCTTATTAATCTACATTGTAAAGGCGCTGGATTGATTTCAAGATCATTAACAACAAAAAGGCCTAAAGACCTCTAGAAACAACAGAGCTATCGCTGTAGATCTTCGGCGTGTAGGGAGATGCGCGCCATGAGCTGATTCAGGTCGGGGTCGATCAGGTCCTTGCTGGTGATGGGTTAGAGGGTCTGCGGCGACCTGGGGCTGAGCTTGGCCATGAGCGCTCGGAGGGCTCCTTCGCCGCCTGGTTATCTTCTTGGCCCACAGGAGGAAGTGCTGATCTTGTCGTAGTGAGGCGTCGGTGTCGGCCTCGCCGCGGAGCATCTCCGCGATGGTGGGGTATCGGGAAGCGATGGTTGCTAGCGCTGACATGACGTGGCGGCGTTGCTCGCTTTCTTGCTCGGCCAGATGGGCTTGCCAGACCTGGACCGCCGCGACGGGTAGCAGGGCTGCGGCGGTGCAGCACGTTCCCGCGCCACATCAGCAAGAGCTGGCTTTGACCCCGGCGCGGTGCCGTCCCCGCCATCGGCGACGACCGCACGAACCGCCCGGCGAGGCTGTCATACCGGTGTGGAGACCAGCGGGGCGTCCCTGCGCTGCTGACGACGGGCCAAGGGGGCCAGCATGCGCTGGACGATGAAGTACTCGGCTACGAGGACGTTACCCAGGATGGACGCCCATACGGCGGTGGTATAGGCTCCGGCCCGGCGCAGTGCGACGTAGCGCCGGACCGTGTGATGATCGCAGCCGACGAGTTCGGCGGCTTTGTGGTAGCTGCCGGTCAGATCGTAGGCAGCCAGAATCTCCATGATGTCCAGGTCGGTCTTCATCGAATCCGTCCGGCGCTCCGGGGTGCTTGCGGTAGCCGACAGCACCCCAGGCAGACCCGGACTGACGTCATCCGATCCGGACGATGCTCTTGCCGCGGGTCGCTCCGCCGGCGAGGTCGGCGATGGCGGTCTCGACGTCGGCCAGCTCGTATTCGGCGGTGATATCGATGCTGACCTTGCCGTTCCCGACCAGTTCCAGCGCGCGGCGTGCGCTGTCGGCGAGCCGCTCGGGGTGGGTCTGGCTGAGTAGGTTGCTGTTGTAGGTCAGCATCGACGTGCCCTGCGTCAGCAGATCGTTGACCGAGACCGAGACCGGCTCGAAGGTAGCGATGTTGCCGTAGACCACGGTCCGGCCGTGCGGGGCCAGGTGTTTCAGGTTGGCCAGCCGAGCCGGGCCGCCGATGGGGTCGAGAATCACATCGAAGTGCTCCCCGTCCAGTGCCTGGGGGAATTCTTCGCGGCTGAGCGCCTGGTCATAGCCGAGTTGCCGCGCGTAGTCGACCTGTTTCGGATTGCCCACGATGCCTACGACCCGCCCCGCACCGGCGGCCCGGGCGAACTGCCCCGCGAGCGTACCGACTCCGCCGGCTGCCGCGTGGATCAGGACGCTCTGGCCCGGTCGGACACCCGCGACAGTGTTGATCAGGTCGTAGGCGGTGGAGGTGACCCAGCCGAACGCGGCGGCGGTCCGTGAGTCCACGGTGGGCGCCGCGATCGCCAGGACCGAGGCAACGACGACGACTTCCGCGAAGCCACCTGAACTGGTCAGCGCGATGACCTGCTCATTGACACGTGCTGGATCGACGCCCTCGCCAACCGCGATGATCTGCCCGGATGCCTCGAAGCCGGGCACGAAGGGACGAGGAGTCGGGAAGTGGCCATTAAGGATGAGGACATCCCCCCACTGAACACCCGCGTAAGCGACGCGGATCACTACTTCCCCGCGCCCAGGGGTGGGCTCGGCGATCTCGGTCACGCGCATCTGATTGTCGGTGGCGAGCACGGCAGCCTTCATAATTCACAACTTTCTTGGTCGACTCAGTATTCTGATACTCGGACGATAGTGAGTCTCAGGAAGCTGAGTCAAGTGAGAAAGCTGTGACAAGTATGGTCGAGGTGTCCGCCCAGGAATACCTATGCTCAAGGATCCGCCGCGCCGAACAGGCTCTGATGGCTCATCACGAAGCTGTCCTGCGTGCTTACGGGCTGGCCATGACCCAGTACACGGTGCTGCTCACCCTCTCCCGCGAGGAAGGCATGTCCGGCGCCCAACTGGCCCGCGCCTGCGGCGTCACCCAACAGAGCATGGCCACGGTCCTCACCGGTATGCAGGCCAAGGGCCTCATCGACCGGCAGCCATCACCCGTGCACGCCAAGGTCATGATCGCCACCCTCACCGACGTCGGCCAGCACCTCCTCGACGAGGCATACCAAGAAGTCAACGTGCTTGAAAAAGCCTTCGTCGACACGTTCACCCCGGCCGAGCACAGGCAGTTCTGCGATCTGCTCGATCGAGCCACCGAAACTCTGATCGAGCAGACCCTCCGCCCCACCAAGTCACCATCCCATCGCCCCCCATCAACCTGAATCGAGCCGGGGAGAACCGCTGTCCGCCAGCCTGCTACATCCCGTGTCCGCGGCTGGGATTTGCCACGAGGTGTCAGTGCGCAGGCCAGAGCGTCATCACGCATCAGGCGCAGGACACTAGGTGGCCGATGCTGTAGGGCATCACCGGGATGGCGCACGAAAGCGGGGTGAGCTCTCATTGCACGTTTGAGTCCCGCAGCCGAGCCCCGATACCCGTCGGCAGCGAGGGCTTGCCGTAGCTCGGCTGGGTCAGCGCCCGGTCACAGCGGGCCGGGTGGCGTGCGGCGAGCTGATCCAGATCAGCTACCGGTCTCGGCTCGGTGGGCGAGGTCGCAACACTGAAGAAGAGCTTGCGGCACATCTCCGAGAAGAAGAAGCAGGCCGACCGCCTGCGCTGGCATGCCGAACACGGGGAGGGAAAAACCGGTGCTCTCAGCTGACAGCCGTTATCAGGACGTGCGTGCCACTTGGGGAGTACTGGTCGCATGTTGAGCCCACCGGCGGCGCGTGACAGGCTCGTGCACCATGATCGATGATTTCGCGAAAGAGTACCTGCACAGCGATCTGCGAGAGATACGCGAGACGATGCTCTGGAAGCTCGACGGGCTCGGCGAGTACGACATCCGCCGGCCCCTGACCTCGACGGGTACCAACCTTCTCGGCCTGGTCAAACACCTGGCGATCTGGGAGTCCAGATACTTCGGCGAGGTGTTCGACCGACCGTTCCCCGAACCTCTGCCCCGGTGGGACGACGCCGGAGAGCGCGGCGCCGACATGTGGGCGACCGAGAACGAGACGCGCGAGGAGATCACCGACCGCTACTGTCGCGTCTGGGAGCACTCAGCCGCGACCATAACCGCCCTCGCCATCGACTCCCCTGGATACGTGCCCTGGTGGCCCCGCCCCAACGTGAAGCTGTTCAACATCCTGGTCCACATGCTCACCGAGACCAGCCGGCACGCAGGACACGCCGACATCCTGCGCGAACACGTCGACGGTGCGACGGGGACAACAGCCCCACACGCGACTCCGCGGCACGACTCGGCCTTCTGGGAAGCCCAGCACACGAAGATCGAGCGAGCCGCCAAAGCGGCCGTCACCGAACTCGGCCAGGAACGTCAGCCCTTCACGACGCCGCGAGTTCAACCTCAATAGTGGGGAAGGCCTTCCCGTCCGACGGCAGCAGCGGTCGGGGAGAGTTGGCCATGGGTGCGCCGCTGCCCGTGCGAGGGTGAAATCGAGATCCGGTGAGTGGTGCTCGAGCCCAGCCGAGTACGCCGTACTGAGTCCAGAACCCGGGGGACTATCTGCGGACGCAGATCGCGCACCGATTAGGTTTCCGCGCCGCGCCCGTCTGTACGTGTGAGATCGACTCACGAGAGGCTGGCACGATGCGGAAACTGATCTTCGGCATGAACCTGAGCCTGGACGGCTACATCGCCGCGCCCGGCGACGACCTCGGCTGGAGCGTACCGAGCGACGAGCTGTTCCAGTGGTGGTCCGACCGTGTGGGGGCGACCGGCCTGGCGCTGTACGGGCGCAAACTGTGGGAGACGATGAGCTCCCACTGGCCGACCGCCGACCAGCAGCCCGGCGCCACACCGGCGGAGATCGAGTACGCCCGCCGCTGGCGGGACATGCCGAAGGTGGTGTTCTCCTCGACGACCAGCACGGTCGACTGGAACACCCGCCTGGTCACCGGCGACGCGGTCACCGAGATCACCCGGCTCAAGGCCGAGGACGGCGGCCCCATGGACATCGGCGGCGCCACGCTCGCCGGGGCGGCCATGCGGGCCGGGCTGATCGACGAGTACGTGCTGGTCACCAACCCGGTCCTGGTGGGCGGCGGCACGCCGTTCTTCACGGCGCTGGACAGCCGGGTGAACCTGACCCTGGTGGAGACGCGGACGTTTCCCGGCGGCGTGATGCTGACCCGATACGAGACGAGGCGATGAGCACGGGCCAGATGCTCGGCTCGTGAGGCCGGGTCGAAATCCTTCCTGGCGTGCTCACCGTGACCCTCGGCTATGAGGGAACCTTCCCCGGCCCCTTCCTTGCGTTCCGAGTGAGCTGTTGACCGACTCGCTGGAGATGAGGACGACGGCGTCGTTGATCATGATGATGTTCTTCGGATGCCCCGCCGGCAACGCCGGCGGGGCGGTGGTGTTCGAGTTGTCGCGTTGATGTTCAGCTGGCCGGGGTGCTCATTGCGCGGTGACTTCGGTGACGGCGGCCCGTGCGCTGGATTCGTCGACGATGGGGACTTGTCTGATCACAGTGTCGGGGGCAGGCCCAGCCATGGTTTGTCGGTGGCGTCGAATCCGGTGAGCTCGGCGATCTTCCCGTCGACGATGTGCAGGACCGCGATGGTAAATAGCCGGTACTCCGGGTCGTCGGGGGTGCGGAGATACAGCGCGGCGGCAGGCATGCGGTTGACCGTCGTGGTGATACAGCGCCAGTCGTCGTGGCCGGGCTGGAAGAGCCCACCGGAGACCCAGCCGTCCACCGCGTCCTTGGCCGTGATGACCAAGGTGCCCGCCTCGGGCAGCATCACGAAGCGCAGGTCGTCGCGCAGCAGGGACATCAGCCCGTCGAGGTCGTTGCGCTCATGGGCGTCGATATACGACTTCACCACGCCGCGCTCGTCATCCGACAGCTCGTGGGTGGTAGGGCTCCGCCAGTCGAGGCGGCGGTCGGGTAGCTGCTCGCGCATCGTCACGCGCGCCCGCTGCAGTGCGCTGGTCACCGATGCGACGGTCAGATCGAGGGCGTCGGCGACCTTCGACGCCGGCCAGCCGAGGACGTCGCGCAGGATGAACACCGCCCGCTGCCGCGGCGGCAGGTGCTGAACGGCGACGATTAACGCCAGCTCGATTGTCTCCCGCGCCACCACCGATTCCTGCGGGTCCTCGGGGAGCATCCGGTCGGGGTACGGCTGCAGGTACAGCACCTCGGAGCCGGGGTCCGGCAGCTCGGATGGTATGGGTGTGCGGTCGTTGCGCTTCTCCAGGAAGTCGAGGCAGGCGTTCGTCGCGATCCGGTACAGCCAGGTCCGCAGCGCGGCATGACCCTTGAACGACTCCCGCTTGTTCCACGCTCGCAGGAACGTCTCCTGCGTCATGTCCTGGGCGTCCTCGTAGTTCGCGAGCATCCGGTAGCAGTGCACCTGCAGCTCACGGCGGTGGCGCTCCGTGAGGAGTGCGAACCTCGCCGTGTCGTCTGAGCGGGCCGCCGCGATGAACGTGGCCTCGTCGGCGCCCAGCAGTCTAGCGTCGGTCATAGTCATCAATCCTTTCACCGGTGCGAGGGGCTACCAGAACTGACGACGTGGCGGAGGATTTCTGATCGGTGAATCTGATCGGTGAAGCCGCTGACACCAGGCCGTTCGTCGGGCCGGGTGGGTCGGGTCGATCCAACGGAACCACACCAGATGACACCGGCTGACTGAGGGCTGACGGGTAAGGACGGAAGAGGCAGGGATCGGCCGGCCTTCGAGACAGGAAGTTCACCTCTTTGGACCGCAGGGACATCAGCGGATCCGGCATCCTGTGAAAAGCCTGAGAGGCATTCAGCGCCATCTCAGGATGAGTTCGACATGATTCGGACATGACCCAAAAGGCGGCTGATTCGGCGCACCTTGGTCTTGGCACACGATGGAGTACCGCGCGCAAGCTCGCGGGCTATGGGGCGGCCTCGACGATGTCTCTCTATCTTGTCGTCAAGGTCATCTGGGTTCTCAGCGCCCTCTTGAGCAATGGGCCGAAGGATCCCGGCACCAGCACCGCCGACTGGGTGACTCTCAACATGGTCACAGTGGGGATGTCAGCGATCGGGGTCGCGCTGGGACTAGCGCTGGCACAGCAATGGGGACGTCGAATCCCCGCCCAGCCGCTGATCTTTCTCGCGTGGACGGGCGCGGGCTTCCTGATCCCGATGGTGCCGTACATGGTGGTGAGCGCTGTGCTCAGCGCGGCCGGAATCAGCGCTGGCGGCGAGGACGGCGGCACGTCCGGCGGTGGCCAGGTGATGCCGGCGTGGGAGATGGTCTTCATCTCGGTGGGGTTCGCCGGGATGGCGGTGGGGCTGGCGATCGCTCTGCCGATCTATATGCGGGAGCGCTGGCCGGACGCATTCGTGGGCCGTCTTGGGAACGACCTGATCACAGTGGCCCCGGCCCGCTCGCCGCGGGACCTGTGCATGGTGCGGGCGGTGCTGGCGGTGAGTTCGGCGCTGGGACTGTTGTGGCTGTACTGGGCGATCGGCGGGACGCTCGGTTTGGACCTCGCACATCGCGAAATGGACCTGAATGAGCGTTTGCTGAGCGGCAACTCGGGGATCTGGGCGTTCATCGGCGCTTGGAGCATCTGGGTTGTCACCACCCGTCAGCATGCCGCCCGGCTGCCACTGTGGGTTCCGATGTCCTTGGCCTTCGCCGCGTCAGGATCGCTTTTCGCCTGGAGCGGCTGGAAACTCTCCATGGCGGTGCTGAGGCCAGGTGGTTACATGCCCCCAGAACACCCTGTCGTCACGCTGGTCCAACACGCCTTCGCCATCGGCGCGGGTATCGCCATCCTGGCCGGACTCGTGCAGACCTACCGCGACCGCGCCGCCAACCGGTCGACACAGGTATGAGGGTTCGACCCACGGCGCCTGCTGCGACAGCCACCACCCGCCGCTCCGAATGGCTGCGCGTCTACCGGGACACCTGGGGCTTCGTCTCCCTGGTCCTGCGTCAGACGTCCGACTGACCCTGGATAAGCCCTGGTATCCAAGCTCAATCTCGACAGCTCGCAGCGTGCCGTGAGCACGGGTGTGCCTTCCCGGTCGGCGCTGCGAACGCCGGCCTACTCGGTGACCATCAAAGGCTCATTCGGGAAGGTACGCCCTCCCTGTGCCTCTCAGGGTTGATCCACAAGTCTTGAGCATTGCTCGCCGGTCAGTTCAGCGGCGGTCTGGGTGAGGTGCCGGGCCAGTACCTCGGCCGCGGTGTCGGCGTCGCGGGCCAGCGCCGCCTCCTCCAACTGACGGTGCTCACCGGCGCCGTCCCGGCCGGGGGCGCGGTGTCCCGAGAAGCGGCGGGCCAGCTCGCTCGCGGTCCACATCCGGTCGAAGGTCTCCAGCAGGACAGGGTTGCCGCAGCCCTCCAGCAGGGTGCGGTGGAAGACCCGGTGGGCTTCGGCCCATGCGTCGCTGTAGTACTCGCCCTCCTGTGGCACGTGCGTCGGGGTACGGGCCAGGCGGTGGTGGGCGGCGCGCACGCGGGCCTCCCAATCGACGTCGCCGTGCTCGATGGACATGCGTAGCACGACCGGCTCGATGGTCCGGCGGGCCTCGGCGATCTCCTGCCAGCGGCGGTCGGAGAAGGCCGGGACGGCAAAACCGCGGTTGGGCAGCCGGTCGGCCAGGCCCTCGCCGACCACCCGCACGAGTGCCTCGCGCACGACGGCCAGGCTCACGCCCTGCTGTTTGGCGAGGTCCTGCGGTTTGAGGGCGGCGCCGGGGGCGTAGTCCCCGTGCATGATCGCGTCTCGCAGGTGCGCGTAGACCTGCTCGGAGAGCATCTGCTTGCCCGGCGAGGTTGAGGAGTGGGTCGTCTGGGTCATGTCGGACATCATAGACGATCGATTTGATAATCGATTATTTGTGTTATGGTCGATTAATGGCGGACGAAAGAGGGCGACACACCCGTGCTTGCGGCCCTCCGTCGACCGCATCACCACCACCCCCGGTACGACATGAAAGGAACGACGCGATATGAGCGCCAACGACCCCTTCGCCCGTCTTCCCAAGGCGGCGTCCTTCACCGCGACAAGCACCACCGTCACCGATGGTGCTCCCTGGGCACCGGAACAGTTCTCCTCCGGCGTCCCCGGCGGCAAGGACCTCTCCCCTCAGCTGTCGTGGAGCGGTGCCCCGGAGGGCACCAAGAGTTATGCCATCACCGTCTATGACCCCGACGCCCCCACCGGGTCGGGGTTTTGGCACTGGGCGGTCGCCGACATCCCCGCCACTGTCACCGAGCTGCCCGAGGGTGCCGGCGACGACACCGGCTCAGGTCTACCCGAAGGCGCCTTCCAACTGCCCAACGACGCCCGCGCGGCCCGCTTCATCGGCGCCGCCCCGCCGGCCGGGCACGGCCTGCACCGCTACTTCATCGTGGTGCACGCCCTCGATGTCGAGACCATCGGCGTCCCGGCCGACGCCACCCCGGCCGTCCTCGGTTTCACCATGGCCGGCCACATCCTCGGCCGCGCGGTCCTGACCGCCACCGCCGAAACCTCCGCCTGACGGGCAACATGTCCCAGCTCATCGACACCACCGAGATGTATCTCCGCACCATCCTGGAGCTCGCGGAGGAAGGCATGGTCCCCATGCGCGCCCGTATCGCCGAGCACCTGCACCAGAGCGGCCCCACCGTCAGCCAGACCGTCGCCCGCATGGAGCGCGACGGTCTGCTGCACGTCGCCAGCGACCGGCACCTGGAGTTGACGGAGGAGGGCCGGCGGATCGCCACACGGGTGATGCGCAAGCACCGGCTCGCCGAGTGCCTGCTCGTCGACGTGATCGGGCTGGAGTGGGAGCAGGCTCACACCGAAGCCTGCCGCTGGGAGCACGTGATGAGCGAGGCCGTCGAACGCCGCGTCCTGGAGTTGCTGCGGCACCCGACACAGTCGCCCTACGGCAACCCGATCCCGGGCCTGGAGGAGCTCGGCGAGAACAGCATCACCGATCCGTTCCCCGACGAGAGCACGGTCAGTCTCAGAGACCTTAAGCCCGGGCTCAACGGCACGAGCGTGGTCGTGCGGCGCATCGGGGAGCCGATCCAGACCGACCTTCGGCTGATGTACACCCTGCGGCACGCCGGAGTACAGCCCGGCGCCGTCGTGAGCGTGACATCGTCGCCGGGCGGCGTGACGGTCGGCAGCGGCGGGGAGACTGCCGAACTTCCTGCTCAGAGCGCTGCGCACGTCTTCGTGGCCAGGCGCTGAGCCCAGCCGGACGCCAGCCCATTGTCATGGCTCGTCCAAGCACGAGGGTGGCTCCCGGCCCCGATCGGGGCCGGGAGCCACCCTCGTTGCGGCACCCCGCGATGTCATCGCGGGGAGAGATCACCAGAAAATACACCGATTCCATCTGATTCGTCGTGCGCATCACCGCAGGTAGCGGCCTCAACCGCTACCCACCGTTCCAATCCTCCTCACAGGCCACCGTAACGGCGTCCTTTTCCCGAACATGTCCCCAGCCGCCAACTAGCGGTGCGGTCCTGTTCTCGGAAGTGCCGAGCTGAGGTTTCGCCTCTCAGCCGTGCGTGTTCTCGGAAGTCATGGCCGTCTCCGCTTCCGAGAACACGATCTTCTCGGCAGCTCGGTGACCTGCGCGGATCGGCTTACCTTGGAGCTGAGGCCGCGTTCGGGAGGAGGACGCCAAGACCGAGTTGCCGAGGCGCGGCCGCGTCTGGTGATCCGCCCGCTGCTGTTGCGCTTTGCGACGGTCGTCGGCTCCTCGGCGAGCTTCTATCTGCTGCTGTCAGTCGTCCCGGCGTACGCGCAGAGTGCGCCGGGCGGGGGCAGCGACAAGGCAGGCCTGGTCTCCGCTGTGCCATGGTCACATGGTGATGAGCGTGGCTGACGCAACGAGAGCCTCAGTCGGGCCAGGTGCAGTCCGCGTTGCGTCGGCAGGGTTGTACGGCGCCCAGGCGGGCTCACGGAGGGCAGGGCAGTGTTCGGGAGTTGGATGGTTCGCGATGTCGATCATGCGGTCGAGAGCGTCGCGTGCGGCAGCAAGGTCGGCCATGGCGGCGGTGATGCGGTTGCGCTCCGATGCCAGCAGCTCGAAGGCCTTGGGGGAGGCGTGCCCGGTATCGACGCAGGGCAGCAGTTGCAGGATGGTCCGGCTGGGCAGGCCGGCGGTGAAGAACTGCTGGATCAGCCGGACACGTTCGACGGCTGACTCGGGGTAGGTTCGCTGGCCGCTGGGGGTGCGTTCCGAGGTGAGCAGACCCTGCTCTTCGTAGTACCGGAGAGCTCTGGTGCTGACCCCCGCCTGGTGTGCGATCTCGCCTATCCGCATCTGCGTCTTCCTCTGATTCCGGCTTCGCGGTTCTCGACTTGACCCTGACGTCAATGTGAGGTTTTAGGGTAGCCGATGCCGGGCCGGATGCGGCCCGCCGAACCCGAGAGATCTACGCAGGAAGCAAGGAACCCATGAACGTCACCGACCAGATCGCCCTCGTCACCGGAGCCAACCGCGGTATCGGCCGTCAGTTCGTGCTCGAACTGCTCGAGCGTGGGGCGAGCAAGGTCTACGCGACGGCTCGCCGCCCCGAGAGCCTCGACTTCGACGACACCCGGGTGGTGCCGCTGCGACTCGACATTGTCGACCACGAGTCCGTCATCGCGGCAGCGGCGACCGCGCGGGATGTGACCCTCCTCGTCAACAACGCCGGCATCGCGACCGGTGCCGTCCTCGTCACGGGTGACCTGGACGAGATCCACCGCGAGATGGACACGCACTTCTGGGGCACGCTCGACGTGATCCGCGAGTTCAGCCCCGTCCTCGCGGCCAACGGCGGAGGTGCAATCGTGAACGTCCTGTCGGCGCTGTCGTGGTTCGCCGGCCCGGGTACCGGCTCGTACTCCGCTGCCAAGGCTGCGGAGTGGAACATGACGAACGGCGTCCGTCTCGAGCTCGCGGCTCAGGGCACGCTCGTCCAAGGCGTCCTCCTCGGCGCCGCCGACACGGACATCATGGCCGGATACGACGGACCCAAGATCGATCCCCGCGACGTGCCGCGCCGCTCGCTCGACGGCCTGGCCGCCGGCTCGATCGAGGTGATCGTCGATGACTGGACCGCAATGGTGAAGGCGTCGCTCGTCGGCGACCCCGCCGCGTTCTACGCACAGATCACCGAGTTGCTCGGGGCGAGTTGAGTCCACGCCGCGATCGGTTCCTCCGGCTCCCACTCCCGACGCACCCGACCCGCCCTCCACGGGGCTGAGGAACATTCGAGCAGCCATTGGCGGTAGCGAAGGTTCCGCTTCTAGTGCTGGCGTGCGCGGCCCCGCTTCCGGCAACCGCCGCGGGTCCGTGCGCGCCGAGGATTCACACGTGGCCCGGGTGAGGATCGACCGTGGGCCCCGCCAAGGCGAGGAATGGTTCCAGAAGGCCGAGCAGTGCGTCGGGGCGGTGCAGGGGGATGATGTGGCCGCAGTCCTCGATGGTGTGGCCGACGAGATGGTCGGCCATCGGCCGTAGTTGCTGTTCGAGTGCCCTGCCCACGGGGTGGGCGCCGATGGCCATGGTGGGTACGGTCAGCCGGCCCGTACGGGCGGCTTCCTGGATCTGCCGGGCACTGGAGGGCAGCGCACGGTAGTACGAGAAGACGCAGCGCAGGGCCTCGGTTCCGGTGTACGCGTGGACGAACGCGTCACGGATGGCGGGTTCTACGCCCTGTCCGAGGGTGCCGGCGTTGAGGAACCAGTCGATGTACTGCTCTTCGTGCCCGGTGAGTACGGATTCCGCGAGGCCGGGTTCGGTGTGGAAGCCGAACCACCATGGTGGGCCCGCGGTGAGGAATTCCTCACCGCCTGGCAGTGTGGCCAGGAGTGACTCCATGACCACGAGCTGTCGGACGAGGCCGGGGCGGCGCATGGCAAACAGGAAGGCCGGCGGTGTGCCCGCGTCGATGCCGATCACGGCTGCGGAGTCCTCGCCGAGAGCGTCGAGGAGGGCTTCGGCGTCGGTTGCGAGCGTGCCGGCGTCGTAGCCGTCTTCCGCTCGTGAGCTCGCGCCGAGTCCTCGCAGGTCGGATGCGATCACGCGGTATCGCCCGGCGAGCCGGTCCAGGACGGCGGTCCATAGTTGCCAGGTGTGCGGGAAGCCGTGGAGGAGCAGGACGGCCGGGCCCTCGCCGGCCAGGGCGACGTTGAGGTCGACGCCGTTGACCCTGATCCGCCGGAGTTCGACGCCGGGTCCCGGAGGAGGTGCGATTCGCGGAACTGCAGCGCAGGATGACCGGAGTCTCACAGAAGATGCTGTCGGTCACCCTCCAGGGGATGACTCGTGACGGCCTGGTCAGCCGCCGGGTGGAACCGTCGGTGCCGCCACGTGTGTACTACCGGCTCACTCCGCTCGGCCTGTCACTGGAAGGGCCGCTGGCTGCGGTCCGCGTATGGGCCGAGGAACACATGGCCGAGGTCGACCGCGCCAACCAGCGACACCAAGAACACACCACCGACGACTGACGACCGCAAGTCAGCAGGCGCAGGCTTCTGCCAGTGGACACCGTGTCGCGGTGCATCCGCAACCGCGCGGCGATCTCGATGTTGTCCCCACCAGCCGCGCACGCCAGCATGATCTTGGATCGCATCGCCAGGACCTGCGGGGACCTACCTCGCCGCGCCCAGCGCTCCAGGATCACCCGCTCCTCATCCGAGAGCGTTACCGGCCTTGGTACTGGTGAGGTCTCCTATTCAGCTGTCGCGAGTTGTCGTTCCCGTTGGGTCTGATGGTGACCTTCCGTGTTCCCCTGCGGCGTAGCGGCTCCATGCTCCGCCGCCTTCCCGAAGGAGCCGGGCGGTGGTCTGGTCCGCGCACCGGCCGAAGGGCGTCAGGGGACGACCCGGGGGCCGGGCCGTTGGGATCAGCTCCAGGACATCGACACTCACACCATCTGGACGGGTAGCTGAACTCCGGCGGTGCAAGCCGTCCTGGCCGGCGACCCCAAGACCACATCGCCGGCCGGGGAGCCACTGCCCCCCGCATGAGCAGGCGTTCTCTGCCAAGGCGGCGCCCAGCGCCGGACGGGCCATCCTCGAACGGGGCCGGCACGCGACTCCTCGGCTTCACCACCACGACAAAAACCTCAACGAAGAGGACCTTCCACCAACCATCTTGCTTCCCACCCGCCGTACCGCCCGTCTCGGGCTAGCCCAGGTCAGCGGTTGAGATAGGCGGCCAGCCCGCCGGACTCTTCGTTGGCGATGAACACCGGCTTCACGTTGAAGAGGGCTTCATCGACGTGGGCGATGCAGCCCCACGCCGAGTCGCCCCATGAGTCGGCGACCTTGATCTCGGCCGGTGCGGTGCATCCGGCGGCACCGCCGAGCTGGCACTTCTCGGGGTGGGGGGCGGTGGCCTGGAGGGCCGCGGCGGTGCGGATGCGGGCGGCGAGTTCGGCGGCGGAGCCGGCGCGTTGTTCGGCTTCAGCGCGCAACTGCTGCTCGGCGCGGACCGCTTTGGCCAGTTCCTCCAGGGCTGAGCGGGCGCTCGCCTCGGCGGCGAGTTTGGCCTGTTCGATGTGGTGGCGTTCGATCGCCAGAGCGGCGGTGTCGGTGAACAGGCGGGCCAGGGCGAGGTCGGCGTCCTGGGGTGCGCGGGGAACGGGGTGGTACATGGCGAAGGTGCCCAGCAGGCTGCCGTCGCGGGCCAGGATCGGCGTGGACCAGCAGGCGGCCAGGCCCGCGGGCTCGGCCAGGTGACGGAAGTCGGCCCAGAACGGGTCGGTGGCGATATCGGTGACGATGACCTGTTCGCGCCGGTAGGCGGCGGTGCCGCACGAGCCCACGCCCTCGCCGGTGGCAATGCCGTCGATGGCCTGGTTGTAGAAGTCGGGCAGGCTGGGGGCGGCGCCGTGGCGCAGATGCCGGCCATCGGAATCGGCCAGCAGCACCGAGACCAGCACCCGGTGCGGCGCCAGGTCCTCGATGCAGCGGGCCATTCCCTCCAGGACCTCGGCCAGGGGCACCTGGCGGGCGATCTGTTCCACCAGAGCCCGATGTTCGGCCATCAGCCGCTGGGCGTGTTTCACCTGAGTGGTCTCCACACCGATCACCCGGACCCCGGTCGCGGTGCCCTCGGCGTCGCGCCGCGGCTCGTATGTGAAGTCGAAGAACACCTCCCGCGCCTGCGGGCCGGCGCCCAGCACGATCCTGACGTCCCGGCCGGTACGCGACTCACCAGTGCGGTAGACCCGGTCCAGCGCCTCAAGGAAGCCATGGCCGGCAAGCTCGGGCACCAAGTCGACGACCGGGACCCCGGTGCGCGCCCGTTTCTGACCGAAGGCGGCAAAAAACGCCGGGTTCGCCGTCTCCACCACATGCGCCGGTCCCGCCAGCAAGGCGAACACCGCGATGGACTGCCCGAACAGCGCCCGCAAGTCCTCCTCGCCAGCCTGCCCGGTACCTGCCGGCCCCGCCGCATCCGGTCCCTGGTCCGATACCGACGTCATAATCTGGTTGGCCTTTCAAGGTGGACAAAACCGGAAATCGACAGCACCGGCCAGTGCAGGCTACCGCCCCAACCCCGAAGCATCCCCTCGAACGCAGCTCAGCGACTAAGAACCGTGGCACCAGTCGCTATGAAGGAATACCTTCCTGAGCTGCAGAAACGTTGCGTTTGACGGCGCCCCGATCTACGTCATCCCGGACAACCTGTCCGCGCACAAGGGCGAGCGGATCCGTCGCCGGGCCAACAAGCACCGGGTCGAGCTCTGTTTCATCCCGACCTACGCCTCCTGGGCCAACCCGATCGAGGCGCACTTCGGACCGCTGAGATAATTCACCATCGCCAACTCCAATCACCCCAACCACCCCGTGCAGACCCGGGCTCTGCACGCCTACCTGCGCTGGCGCAACGCAGGCGCCCGTCACCCCGACGTCCTCACAGCCCAACGCCGCGAGCGCGCCCGCGTCCGAAGCGAGAAGGGACTGCGCTGGGGAGGACGACCTCTGGCTGCCGCAGCCTGACCTACCGCGTGGCCCGCAACGCCGCCGAGATCTGGGTGACATCCAGGTCGACGACCTCCTCGCCATCCCATACACCGCGCGAGGTGATCGCCAGGCCGATCAACGCCAGCTCGGCGGCATCGTCACGCAGTTCGTACTCTTCGCGGCTCTCCTCCCGATCCCACCCGACTCCTCGCGATCCCAGGCAGCGACCGCCGGCTCAGCCACGGACCGGGGCAACCGCACCCGGATCCGACTGATCTGGGGATCGAGATGAGCCCCGATCGCCGCCGGCACGGTCCGGTCCTGCTGATACCTCACATACTGCTCGCGATCTTCCACAAGCCGAGGGTACTCAGGCCCAACCACGTCACCGATCCCAAAGCCGGTGAACGTATGCGGTCAGAGCACTAGGTAACGAAAATGCAGAACGGATGGCCAGCCAAGTCGGCGTACACGCGGAGGGGCTCCTCGGGATCGTCGCTGCGGTCCAACAGCAGCCGACCGCCGAGGCGCAGGACACGTTCATGCTGAACCTGCAAGCTCTCAACCGAGTCCACGGTCAAGTCCAAGTGCAGCTGCTGTGGCACCTGACCCTCCGGCCACGTCGCTTCCGGCAGCTGATCGACGTGCTGGTTCGGCGGGCCACCAGTCGCATGAACAGGCCGTCATCCCTACCGGTCGAGCGGCGGGGATGGCGGGTCCCGGCCGTTTTCCCTCACCAGGGGCCGGAACCCGCGCTGCGCAGCGGTCAGACGATGTCGGCCGCGGTGGGGAAGCGTTCCCAGACCCGGTGCCGTCCCAGCAGCCGGACGACCTCCTGCAGCGCCGCCTCGCCGCTGTCTGCGACGAGCACGCCGGGCGCCGCCGTGTCGATCCCCGCGGCGGTGAGTGCCTGCTCGGCGTCCGCCCAGCCGCCGAGCGGCTTGGCGTGGCGGAACGCCTCGCTGAGCATCAGCAGCACTCGCGGGTCGATGAGCGCTCCGGCGGGCGTTCCGTTGCCGGCCTTGGCGTCCCGGGCGCCGTAGGCGTCCTTGCCCGGTGCGGGCGCGCCGGCCAGCAGCAGGGCGTCGAACTCGACGGAGCGGGCTGTGGCGAACGTGCGCTGCACGGTGACAGGATCACTGCTGTCGGCGCCGAGTAGGCCGCCCGCCGCGGAGATGACCAGCGGCACCATGCCGCCGTCCAGGACCTGCTGGCGGACGGCGCGGACCACCTCCAGATCGCTGCTGTCGCCGGCGACGATGCCGATGATCCGCCCCGTGGTGGGCCAGGTCCGCCCGAGCTGCGACAGCGCGGGGCTGGGCTCGACCGATGGCAGCGGGCCCGCCGACGTGGGGGCCGGCAGGCCCAGGCCCTGGGCCACCTGCTGGCACAGGTAGGGGTCGATCTCGGCGAGCACCCTCAGGGTGCGCTCCTTGATCGCCTGTTCGTAGACCTTGCCGAGTTCGAAGGCGTACGCGGCGATGACGTGCTCGCGCTCCACCGGGGTCAGACTCAACCAGAACTGGCGAGGCTGACTGAAGTGGTCGGCGAACGACGCCGGAGCCTCACGCACCTTCCCTGCCGCGGGCACCTGCACGGGCGTCTCCCGGTACCCACCCTCCTGTTGCCCGGCGAAGAAGGGACAACCGCCGTCCAGCGAGTTGGGCTTGTAGGGTGCGACACCGGAGTGCACCGCCGTCTGGTGGAAACCGTCACGCAGCATGTCGTTGACCGGGGCGTGCGTGCGGTTGATCGGGATCTGCGCGAAGTTGGGGCCGCCCAGACGGGTGATCTGGGTGTCCAGATAGGAAAACAGGCGTCCTGCGAGCAGCGGGTCGTCGGTGATGTCGATGCCGGGCACCAGATGGCCCGGATGGAAGGCGACCTGCTCGGTCTCGGCGAAGTAGTTGACCGGGTTGGCATTGAGAGTGAGCAGGCCGACCGGCTGGACCGGTGCCAGCTCCTCGGGCACGATCTTCGTCGGATCCAGCAGGTCGATACCCTCGAAGGTCTGTTCGGGGGTATCGGGAAAGACCTGGATGCCCAACTCCCACTGCGGATAGGCCCCGGCCTCGATCGCGTCGGCCAGATCACGCCGGTGAAAATCCGGATCCACGCCGTTGATCAGCTGCGCCTCCTCCCACAGCAGTGAATGCACCCCGGCCTTGGGCTTCCAATGAAACTTCACCAGCGTCGTCGCCCCCGCGGCGTCGATGAGCCGGAAGGTGTGGACACCGAAGCCCTCCATCGTCCGGTAGGAGCGGGGAATGCCGCGATCGGACATGTTCCACAACGTGTGGTGGGTGGCCTCGGTGTGCAGGGAGACGAAGTCCCAGAACGTGTCATGGGCGCTTTGGGCCTGGGGGATCTCCCGGTCCGGGTGCGGCTTGCCCGCGTGTATGACGTCGGGGAACTTGATCGCGTCCTGGATGAAGAACACCGGGATGTTGTTGCCCACCAGGTCGAACACGCCCTCGCCGGTGTAGAACTTCGTCGCGAAACCACGCGTGTCACGCACGGTGTCGGCCGACCCCCGCGACCCCAGTACCGGCGAGAAACGCAGGAAGATCGGGGTTTGGACGTCCTCGGCGAGGAATGCCGCCTTGGTCACCGTCGCGGCCGTGCCGTACGCGCGAAAGACGCCGTGTGCGGCGGCTCCACGGGCGTGCACGACGCGCTCGGGAATGCGCTCGTGGTCGAAATGCATGATCTTCTCGCGCAGGTGATGGTCCTGCAGCAGCACCGGTCCGCGCGGACCGGCCTTGAGCGAATGATCGGTGTCTGCCAGCCGCAGGCCCTGAGCCGTCGTCAGATACTCGCCTGTCTGCGCCCGTGCCGCCGGTGGCACGTCGGTGGCCTGCCCCGTGGCGGTGAACGCCTGCGGTCCGCTCTGATCGGGCTTGGGCGCCGGAGGCTCCCGGGGCTCGGTCGGCTCATCCAGCGATGGTGATTCGCTGCCCGGCCTACCGGGAATCGTGCCGGACGGTCCACCGCCGGACACGGCATCGACCACCGTGTCGATGACCTTGTCGACCGTTTCCTTCACCGGATGAGACTCTTCCATCGTTTCCCCCTTGAGCTGTGGCGACAGGAGACTGTCACCGTTATCGAGAATCGAGTTCGGCTCTCAGCACGCCGAGGCGCTGGGAGCGCAGGCCGAACCATCGGAAACCAGCGGTGGCGCTGCGCCGCATTTCTGCTTCGGCACATGGCCGAGGCCCGGCGCTCACCGAAGGACCTAAGCGAGGCCGCATAGGTCGCGGGCGACGTCCTGGCCGCTGCCCGCGACCTATGCGGCCGAGGTGCGTACATCTCATGCCCGCGACGCGCCCGGACATCGCGACGGTCGCGCTCCTCACACGATCGAGCGGTCTTCCGGTCAGGACAGGATCGGGAGTCGGCCAGTGAATGTATCTGCGGCGATGGCGAGCACGGCCTGCGCACGCGGCGGAGCCGCGCTAACCACCCGCCGGCCTCAGCCCTGTCCCTTCTCCTCCTTGCCGTATCCGAGCGTCTCTGCCACGTCCGCCATATTGGTGAAGGTCCGCTCCGGCAGGGACCGGAGCGCGTCGATCACTGAATCGGGCGCGTTTTGCTCCTCGGCACGGGCCAGCAGAGTGGCACGGTCAGTAGGGAAGACACCGGCGCCGCTGATCCATCTGGCCAGATCACTGCGAGCCTCCGCGCCCTGCGCGCTGATGCCTTGCGGCGTACCTGGCTCGTGGTCGGGCGTACGGGATGTGGATGCCATATCGTCCTTCTTCAACATGGTCACGGACGGAGACCCCACTGTTCACGCCCTGGGATATCCGTTCCTGACAGGTCTGTGAGACGCGTGCGGGTATTGCTCGTCCAAACGTGCCGTGCCCGCCTCTCCACACTCCATGATCGACGCCTATTTCCATATGCGACCCGACCCTTACCCGTCCTATCGTGGGCAAACATCAAATCGACGCAGGTTTGCGCTTTACCGATCGGTGATGAACAGGCAGATCAACCAAGCTCGGCGCCGCGGTTCAGTGGTGCTCGCTGCCGTTTTTCCGCATGCCTTGGCTGAACCCCATCAGGTGCTCGTCTCCTTGATCGGGCCGGTTGCGGCCGGCCTCTATGCTCGCTCCCAGCAGGAGGCGATCGAGCACCTCATCTCCACCGCCGCCGATCTCGGCATCGACTGCGGCCTTGAACGGGTGCCCGCTCTCACCTACACCGAATCAATCGACGATCTTGTCCGGTTGCAGGCGGAGGCCGAGGCCGCCGCACAGGCCGGGTTGCCGGCCTCCTTCGTGACCGAGAGTTCGCTACCTTTCCCGATCGCCGGCGCGGTGCGGGTGGAGGACCAGGCCCAGTTCCATCCTCGCGCCTACCTCCTCGCGCTCTCGGAGGCGATGACCGCCTCCGGTACGCTCGTCTTCGAGGGAACACGTGTCGTCGGCCTGAATGAGGGCAATCCCTGCCGCCTCACCACGTCCGCCGGGATGACCATCACGGCAGGAGACGTGGTGGTGGCCACGCATTATCCGATCTTCGACCATGCCCTGCTGTTCGCCCGGATGCAGCCGCACCGGGAGTTGGTCGTCGCCGCCACCTTCGGAAGGTGAACCGCCCGAGTGGAACATCCTTGCTGATGTGCCATGCCGCCCCGATAACTGAGAGCTTGGCCATAGCGAGGGTTTTAGCGGCAAAATCATTTCGCACTGAAGCATGGACCGGCCCGAGGTTGCCTGATCAATGGTGACCCGCGAGACGCTTCGCTGTGCCGATCACCATTCTCCAGTCAGCCCGTTCTGCCCGAGCACGAATCGGCCAGCAGTCGGTAGACCTCTTGATGCTGTCCTCACCGTGAACTCGGCCGTGGCAGGAGTTCACCATGTTCTCGCAGGTCGAGTAGCACTTATCCTGCTCGGTTTCGTCAGCGAATGGGGGTGAGGTGCTCCTCGATCGAACCCAGGATCGATTCTCGGACATGATCACGCTGCGGCGCACGTCACAGATCGATGATTATCGAGCCGCGCCTGGGGGATATCGAGGCGATGTTTGAAGGCTTCGAGGCGAGACCGGTCCGGGTCGGGGAAGCGTCCATCTTTGTTCGCTACGGCGGGGAGGGGCCGCCGGTGCTGTTGCTGCATGGTCATCCTCGGACCTCCGCGACATGGCATCGCGTCGCACCTCGCCTGGTCGCGCGCGGCTTCACGGTCGTCTGCCCTGACCTGCGAGGATACGGTCGCTCGCGCGGCCCCGCACCCACTGCCGACCACTGCGGGCACTCCAAGCGCGCCGTCGCGAACGACATGGCGGCGGTGATGCGTTCCTTGGGACATACCCGGTTCGCTCTGGCCGGACACGATCGAGGAGGCGCCGTGGCGTTCCGCCTCGCCTTGGATCACCACGACGCGGTGTCTCAGGTGGCGTTGCTGGACTGTCTGCCCATCAGCGAGCACCTGTCTCGCATCACCGCGACGTTCGCGACCCAGTGGTGGCACTGGTTCTTCTTCGCCCAGCCGGACATCCCCGAACGCGTCATCAACGCCGACCCCGACAGCTGGTACCACGGCGACCCGAAGAGCATGGGCCGGGAGAACTACGACGAGTTCCGTGCGGCCACCAGGAATCCCGACGTGGTGCGGGCCATGCTGGAGGACTACCGGGCCGGTCTCACCGTCGACTTGCGCCATGAGGAAGCCGACCGGGCCGCTGGCGTGCGACTGCGGTGTCCCGCTCTGGCCTTGTGGTCACTGCGCGACGACCTCGAAGACCTGTACGGCGACCCGCTGAAGATCTGGCAACACTGGGCCGGTGACCTACGTGGCCATGGGATCGACTCCGGCCACCATGTGGCCGAAGAGGCCCCGGACGCTCTCGCCGCCGCTCTGGGCGACTTCTTCGGCGGCTGATCCAAGACGGGACCATCCGATGGGTCTACCCGCTGGCGGTGACCACCCTGACCACCTGACCGGGGTTGAGGAACCTGCGCCATGCCTCGCCTCGCCTCGCCTCGGGCCGTGACGAAGACGCCGGGTCACAGCCGGATCGGGCTGATCATGAACACGTACACGCATGTGCTCCTGGACATCAGAGGGGACCTATTAAGACATGAATTAGTCAATATATTGAATTATTCATGTTTGTGACGATATACATGGATTTATGACCGCATCCCAGCCCCCGACCACCGCCGAGGAGCTGCGAGGTGCCGGCCTACGGGTGACGGCGGCCCGTGTCGCGCTGCTCGAAACCGTCCGAAACGGTGACCACCTCGGTGTCGAGGCGCTCACCTCGGGAGTGCGTGACCGTATCGGCCAGGTCTCCCTCCAAGCCGTGTACGAAGCCCTCCACGCGCTCACCACCGCGGGGCTCGTCCGCCGTATAGAACCGCCGGGCAGTCCGGCCCTGTTCGAGGGGCGGGTCGGCGACAATCACCACCACATCGTGTGCCGATCGTGCGGTGTGGTCGCCGACGTCGACTGTGCGATCGGTGAGGCGCCCTGCCTGACCGCGTCCAACGATCACGGCTTCGCGATCGACGAGGCCGAGGTCATTTACTGGGGCATATGCCTCAACTGTTCCACCGCTAGCTGATCCGGAAGGATTTCCATGACCGAGAACCACGACGCGATCGTCACCGACACAAAGAGCGGGAGTGAAGCAGGCGGCTGTCCGATCGCGCACGACTCCGTGACCGCGCATGGCAGCGAGAGCGAGAACCCGGCCATCGACTCGCCGACTCCGAAGACCGGCGGTCGTCCGCACACGAACCGGGACTGGTGGCCCAACCAGCTCGACCTCTCGATATTGCGCGCGCACTCCTCCAAGGGCAACCCTCTGGCAGAGGACTTCAGCTACGCCAAGGAGCTCGAGCAACTCGACGTCGAGGCCCTCAAGCAGGACATCATCGAGGTGCTCACCACCTCGCAGGACTGGTGGCCGGCCGACTTCGGCCACTACGGCGGCCTGATGATCCGGATGAGCTGGCACGCCGCGGGCACCTACCGCATTCACGACGGTCGCGGCGGGGCCGGCGACGGCTCTCAGCGTTTCGCCCCGCTCAACAGCTGGCCCGACAACGCCAACCTCGACAAGGCTCGCCGGTTGCTGTGGCCGGTCAAGCAGAAGTACGGCCAGAAGATCTCATGGGCCGACCTGCTCGTGCTCGCCGGCAACGTCGCCCTGGAGTCCATGGGGTTCAAGACCTTCGGCTTCGGTTTCGGCCGCGAGGACATCTGGGAGCCAGAGGAGATCTTCTGGGGTCCGGAGGACGCCTGGCTCGGCGACGCGCGCTACGTCACCGAAAATGAGATGTCGCCGGACGTCGGCTCGACCGAGATGGGTCTCATCTACGTCAACCCGGAGGGTCCCCGCGGCAACGCGAACCCGGCCGCGGCGGCGTACTTCATCCGCGAGACCTTCGGACGGATGGCGATGAACGACGAGGAGACCGTCGCTCTCATCGCCGGCGGCCACACGTTCGGCAAGACCCACGGCGCCGGGATCGCGGACGACCACGTGGGGCCGGAGCCCGAGGGCGCGCCGCTGGAGTCGCAGGGACTGGGCTGGCTGAGCACTTACGGCACCGGCAAGGCCGGAGACACGATCACCAGCGGTCTCGAGGTGACGTGGACCGACGTGCCGACACAGTGGAGCAACCGTTTCTTCGAGATCCTCTTCGGCTACGAGTGGGAGCTCACCACGAGCCCCGGCGGCGCGAAGCAGTGGGTCGCGAAGGACGCCGAGGCGATCATCCCCGACGCCCATGACCCGTCGAGGAAACACAAGCCGACGATGCTCACGACCGACCTGTCGCTGCGCGTCGACCCGGCGTACGAGAAGATCTCCCGCCGCTTCCTGGAGCACCCCGACGAGTTCGCGCTGGCCTTCGCCAAGGCCTGGTACAAACTGCTGCACCGCGACATGGGTCCGGTCAGCCGCTTCCGCGGACCGTGGGTCGCCGAACCCCAGCTGTGGCAGGACCCGGTGCCGGCCGTCGAGCACGAACTGGTGGGTGACGGCGATGTCGCCTCCCTGAAGGCCAAGGTCCTGGAGTCCGGCCTCACGACCGCCCAGCTGGTCTCCACCGCCTGGGCCTCCGCCGCGAGTTTCCGGTCCACCGACAAGCGCGGCGGCGCCAACGGCGCCAGACTCCGTCTGGAGCCACAGCGGAGCTGGGAGGTCAACCAGCCCGAGCAGCTCGCGACGGTCCTGGACACCCTCGAGGGCATCCAGCGTGAGTTCAACGAGGCCGGCGGCGCGAAGATCTCGCTTGCCGACCTGATCGTGCTGGCCGGCTCGGCCGCCGTCGAGAAGGCGGCACGCGAGGCCGGCGTGACGGTGACGGTACCGTTCCGCCCGGGCCGCACCGACGCCACCCAGGAGCAGACCGACGTCGAGTCCTTCCGGGTCCTCGAGCCCCGCGCCGACGGGTTCCGCAACTACCTGTCCTCCGGGGTGAAGACCCCGCCGGAGGTGCTGCTCGTCGACCGTGCCTACATGCTCAGCCTGACCCCGCCCCAGATGACCGTCCTCATCGGCGGCCTGCGCTCTCTCGGAGCCAACGTCGGCGGTACCCGGCACGGCGTCCTCACCGACAGACCCGGCGTGCTCACCAACGACTTCTTCATCAACCTGCTCTCCCCGGGCACCCGGTGGAAGGCATCGGAGTCCGAGGAGCACGTGTACGAGATCCGCGACGTGAACACCGATGAGGTGAAGTGGACCGCCACCGCGGTCGACCTCGTCTTCGGCTCCAACTCCCAGCTCCGAGCCCTCGCCGAGGTCTACGCCGGCCGGGACGCCTCCGACAGGTTCGTGGCCGACTTCGTCGCGGCCTGGACCAAGGTCATGGAACTCGACCGGTTCGACCTCGCCTGATCCATTTCCACCCGACGAGCCCGGTCGAGCCACCACGATCGACCGGGCTCGTCGACTATCGGCCCCGGCAAGGCCACCATCGCTGACCTTGGCGCAACCGTCCGGCCCGACCTCATCCAGCCGCGATTTCAGCCTGAGCCGCGCCGGAACCGGCCTTGGCGACGCTCGGCAAGCACAAACGGGTTCAGGCGGGCTCAGGCGGGCGACGCGGTGGCAGAGTTAGCAGGCCCTGCATCGAGAACTGTCGTTCGTCGTCGCGCACAGCCGCTGAAGGCAGGTGGACGACGCGGCGGGCATACGCGGCGACCACATCGAGAACCGCGGGCATCCCCTCGGCCGTAGCGAACGGCCAGAGGAAAAAACGGCCTCGACCCCGTTCGGGGGTGCGTGCAGAGTGCCCGGACCGGCCAGGTCACCCCGACATGACCTCGACGCCGTCCGGAAGGCCGACCGCTTCGAGATCGCGGGCCAACGCATCTCCCCAGAGGCCGTTAGCTGATGTTCAACACGGGCACAGAACGCGAATGCCAGACGAACAGCACCAAAAGCCACCCCCTCAGGACCAGGGATACCCAGGTCACACCGACGACATGGTCCCGCGAGGGGGCTGCCATCATCAACACCTCCTCGATCAACGGGCTGCGCGGTAACAAGACGCTGATCGACTACGCGGCGACCAAGGGCGCGTCAACGCGTTCACATACTCGATGGCACAGAACCTCATCGAGCGAAAGATCCGCGTCAACGCGGTCGCGCCCGGCCCGGTGTGGACGCCGCTGATTCCGGCGACGTTCCCGCCGGAGAAGGTGGAGAAGTTCAGTGAGCAGGTACCGATGAAGCGGGCCGCCGACCCCGACGAGATCGCCCCGTCGTACGTGTTCTTTGCCTCTGAGCGCATGTCCTCCTATTACACGGGCGAGGTCCTGGCGCCGATCGGCGGCGAGACGCTTCCCGGCTGACAAAGTTGACGAAAGGGAGCCACTATGAAGGCCCTGACCTGGCACGGCAAGCGTGACGTCCGCGTCGACGAGGTTCCCGATCCGACGATCAAGGAACCCAACGACGCGATCATCAAGGTCACCTCGAGCGGCATCTGCGGCTCCGATCTGCATCTGTACGAGCTGTTCGGCCCGTTCATGGACGAGGGCGACATCCTGGGTCACGAGCCGATGGGGATCGTCCAGGAGGTTGGCCCCGAGGTCACCCACATCAAGGCCGGCGACCGGGTCGTCATACCGTTCAACATCTCGTGCGGCCACTGCCACACCTGCGGCCATGGCCTGTACGCCCAGTGCGAGACCACCCAGGTCCGCGACCAGGGCAAGGGTGCGGCGCTGCTCGGCTACACCAAGCTGTACGGGCAGGTCCCCGGCGGCCAGGCCGAGTATCTGCGCGTCCCGCAGGCGCAGTTCGGGCCGATCAAGGTGCCCGACGGGCCGCCGGACGAGCGCTTCGTGTTCCTGTCGGACGTACTGCCGACGGCGTGGCAGGCCGTGGAGTTCGCCGACGTCCCCGAGGGCGGCTCGATCGTCGTCTTCGGTCTGGGCCCGATCGGCCAGATGGCCGCGCGGATCGCCGTCCATCGTGGCTACCGGACGATCGGCGTCGACGGGGTGCCGGAGCGGCTGGCCATGGCCGGACGGCACGGTGTGGAGATCGTCGACGCGTCCCAGGCCGGCAACGTGCCCCAGTCGATCCTGGACCTGACCCATGGCCGGGGCGCCGACTCGGCGATCGACGCGGTCGGTATGGAGGCGCACGGTTCGCCCGTCGCCAAGATGGCCCAGACCGTCACCGGCTTCCTGCCGGACAAGGTCGCCGCGCCGCTGATGTCCACCGCGGGCGTGGATCGCCTCAGCGCGCTCTACGCCAGTTTCGATTCGGTACGCCGAGGGGGCACCGTCTCGATCGTCGGCGTCTACGGCGGCATGACCGATCCGATGCCGATGCTGAAGCTGTTCGACAAGGGCCTGACGCTGCGCATGGGCCAGGCCCACGTGAAGCGCTGGATCGACGACCTGCTGCCGCTGGTCACCGACGACGCCGACCCGCTGGGCGTGCTGGACCTCACGACACACACGCTGCCGCTGTCGGCGGGCCCGGAGGCGTACGAGATGTTCCAGAAGAAGCGCGACGGCGCCATCAAGATCCTTCTACGGCCATGATGTTGAGGTGAAGGCGTGCTCAGGCACGCCTTCACCCATCCACAGGTGCGGCCCTAAGCGGCGGCCCGTCGTGGCGACGCCCTGCAGGAAGTGACGTTGTCGATGACCACCATGCGTCAACTCTGTCCCGGGTCCGCAAGCGCCGACGCAACGGAGTTCCGCGAACTGCAACACGGTGACCATCGCCAACTGTCCGGGCGAGATCCCGGGCCTGCCCCGGATCCCGAACCCGTCCAGGAACGCGCCATCGAAGAACATCTCGCCCAACTCATCACGGACCCGCATCGCCAGCGACCCGTGTCGAAACGCCGCCCTGGCCACTGCCTCGTCATGGCTCGGGTCTCGGGGAGGGCGCTAGCTTCTGCGCGGATCACGCCTGCTTCATGCTGATCTGCTTGAGCACGGGCTGCGGACCTGTCGCAGCAATCAGTGACCTCGTTCCCGGCCGAGGAAGCACGACAGGAGTCGCCTGAAGTCGTGCGGGTGCTCGAGCGCCGGCACGTGCCCGCATCGGCCGAGCACGTGCAGACGGACATCGGCCAGGTGTTCGAGCAGGGGCAGGGCTGCCATCCCGAGCGGGGTGACTCGGTCCTCGGCGCCGTGGACGAGCAGCACGGGCGCGCGGACCCCTGCCAGCGTTTGCGCCGAGAGGGTCAGATCGTCGGCCCAACGTGCCCTAGGTGGAGGGAACAACGACGCGTATGCGGCCGCCCCCGCTCGCATCGCAGCTGCACGGGCAGCGACGGCCGACTCGGTCACGAGCGCTTGGTCGAGGACGAGGCGACTCAACATGTCTCGTGCCCCGAGCGGGCCGGCGGGGGCGGCCCAGACCGCGTCGAGCTCGGAGGACAGCGGCGCCCCGGGGGCGCCCATCGTCGAGACCGCCACGACACGGGTGACCTGCTGGGGACGCGCGGCCGCCAACGCCAGCGCCACGGCACCGCCCATGGAGTGGCCCACCACGGCGTAGGACTCGACACCGAGAGCATCCATCAGGCCCGCGGCCTGCTCCGCCCACAGCCGGAGCCCACTCCTGGAGCCCGCCGGGATTGGTGTACGGCCGAACCCCGCCTGGTCAGGAGCCACCAGGTGCCAGGACGTGCCCAGCGCCTGTGCCGTCGTTGCCCAGGCGCCGGATCCGGTCGTACCGGGTCCGGAGCCGTGCAGCATCAGCACCGCGGGCCCGGTGCCGCTCTCCAGGACGTGGACGGGGGAGTCGTCGACGGTGACGGTCCGAAGTGCCGTCACCGAGACAGGCCAGGTGTGCTCATGCCGATGCGGAGTTGATGGACTTCGAAAAGAGCTCCATCATCGCCTTGCCGAATTGCGGCATGTCAGGCCACCCCCGGCAGGAGACGAGGTTGCCGTCCACGACGTCGGGAGCGTCGATGACCGTCGCGCCCGCGTTCTCCATGTCACCGGTGATGGGGGGGAAGCACGCCGTCTTTCGACCCTTCAGCAGCCCGTACACAGCCGGCACCTGCGCGCCGTGGCACACCAGCGCGATCGGGAGGTCGCGCGCGAAGAAGTGCTCGGTGATGCGCCTGACGTCGGCGTCGACCCGGATCCACTCGGGGGCACGCCCCCCAGGGATGATGAGGGCGTCATAGCGCTCGACGTCGACCTCGGCCCAGGGCACGTCGACCGGCAACTTTCGGCCGTTCTTCTCCACGTAGGCGTCGGAGTTGGGGTCGAACTCGTGGATTACCAGCTGAACGTCACGCATCGTGCGTGACGAGACGTCAACGTCCCAGCCGCCCTCCTGCACGCGATAGTAGGGATACATGGTGTCGAGCTCCTCGGCGGCGTCGCCGGTCAGGAGCAGCGCTCTGGGCACCTGCTTCTCCTCGTATCTGGGGCGGGTGAAGTGGATCCAATCCGATCCAATCCGATCCGATCGGGTTAGCATTCCTCGGCCCAGTCCGCCCGTCAAGCCTTTTCCGTCATTCCGTCCGCGCCCTTGGCCTCGTCGAACAATCGTCGGAACCGCTCGCCGGACAGCAGGATGTGCCGACGCATGGCGTAGGCGGCGGCGTCGGGGTCACGCGCGGCGATCGCGGCCAGAACTTCTTCGTGCTCGGCCATGGCCAAGTGAGTGACCTGGGTGTCGTGGAGAAGCCGGAACAGGTGCACGTGCGTGTGCAGGCGAGCGAGCGCTTCGCGGATGACCTGGTTCTCCGCGCTCAGGGCGACGAGATCGTGAAAAGCGGCGTCGCGTAGCCCGAAGGCGCCATAGGCCATGGGCCCGTCGCCCCCCTCCAGCTCCGCCATCTCCTCAAGCATTCGTCGCAGACCGGCCACCTGCTTCGAGGATGCGCGTTCGGCGGATCTGCGCGCCGCTGCCGACTCGAGGAGCAGGCGGACCTCAAGCATGTCCTCGAATCGGTCACGGGTGATTTGTGGGGGAATGCGATATCCGGCATGGGGCACACGCACGACCAGGCCCTCGGCCTCCATGCGATTCAGAGCGTCTCGGATCGGTGTCTGCGAGACCCCCAGCTCTCGCGCCAGGGCGTCGATCGTGACGCGGGAGCCAGGCTCGATCCGTAGCGACATCAGCTGTCCGAGCAGCGTGTCGTACACCTCGTCGGCAAGCCGGCCGCGAGATCTTCCCGGCGGCGTTCCGCCCGTCGTGGCCCCACGGCGCCGCATGATCATCGCTTCGTCGTCCATCGTGACGTGAGGTCCTTTCTTGCGTCTTCGAGAACATGTTGACATCGGTCGCAACGCTGCGGGATATTGACGCCCCCACTCGGATCGTATAGGAAAGGTGACGGATGCCAG
The DNA here is from genome assembly GCF_900188345.1 of Streptosporangium subroseum. Classification (GTDB taxonomy): domain Bacteria; phylum Actinomycetota; class Actinomycetes; order Streptosporangiales; family Streptosporangiaceae; genus Streptosporangium; species Streptosporangium subroseum. The sequence goes on from NZ_FZOD01000028.1 coordinate 75,200, forward strand.
CCATCCTTCACTCATCGGGGAACCGCCCGCCATCGCTCCGCTTCGATCAGTTGGAGCTCCCATGAGCATGCTCGATGTCCTACTCGGTTCGCCACCGGGCCGCACAAGGACCGAAGGACTTCTCGACTGCCTGAAGCCCCATTGCGTCGCGGCGTACTCGTGACGCCGGTCCGCGGGTCAGCCCCTGCGCCAGCCGGTCAACACGCCTGAACCCAGCAACTGCTCGGCGATGCACGCAGCAAGGCTTCAGAAGTCCACCCCCCAGAAAGCAGGCAAGAAGATGCGGTATCCAAAGCGAATAGGACGACTGTCCGTTCCCGGTCGAAAGGTGCAGCTGGCGACGGCGGCCATGTTGGTGGCCACGACCGTGGCGGCTTGCGGCGGCCAGGACGACGGCGCGAAGGCGAGCGCCCCCAAGGCACCGGCGACCATCCCGGAGCTCACCAAGGACCCGCTGACCCTCAGCTTCATCTGGTTCGACTGGCCCCCTGCCCACGCGCTGGAAGACTTCGCGAACGCGGAGTACACCAAGCAGCGGTCGAACGTGACCATCAAGGTCAACACCGTGCCGAACGCGAACTGGCACGACGCGATGTTCACCCAGTTCGCAGCGCACAAGACCGACTTCGACATCCCGATCCTGGACTCGCAGCACATCGGCGAGGCCGTGACGAACGGCAACATCCTCGACATCACCGACTTCGTCAAGCAGAACATCGACGTCAAGGCCTACAACCCGTACCTCCTGGCGGCCTATGGCCAGTACCCCCAGGCGGAGACCGGGAAGCGCGACGAAAACGCCAGCCTGTACGGACTGCCGCTGCTCGGCGACACCTGGACGATGATCTACCGCAAGGACCTGATCGGTGACAAGCCGCCGCAGACGTGGGACGAGATGATCTCAGTCGCCGCGAAGTGCCAGGCGGACAACCCCGGCGTCAGCGGGCTGGCTTTCCACCAGGCCAACGGCTCCGACGCCGCGGCCGTGACCTACAACACGGTCAACGGCGTCTACGGCGGCAACCTCTGGGACTCCAAGACGCGCAAGATCGACGGCGTCATGAACGACGCTGCGGGCCAGGAGGCGATGGACGTCCTGGTCAACAAGATGAAGCCGCTGACCGCCAAGGGCTCCGGCAACTGGTTCATCGACGAGGTGAACGCGGCGGTCGCCCAGGGCAAGGCATGCATCGCGTTCAACTGGATCGCCGCGAGCGGCGGCCTGCTCGACCCGAAGCAGTCGACGCTCGGCACCACGCGGGAGCAGATTCTCGACAAGCTGGGTTTCGCCACCCTGCCGAGCCAGAAGACGAACCTGGTGCCTCTCGGCGGCATGGGGATGCACGTGTCGGCCTATTCTCCCGCGGCGAACCAGGCGGAGGCCCTGAACTTCATGAAGTGGTTCGAGCAGGCTGACATCCAGAAGAAGTGGGCCGCGGCCGGTGGCGTGCCGGCGCGTACGGACGCCCTGGAGTCGCCCGAGTTCCTCAACGCCGGGCCGTTCAACAAGGTGTACGCCGACTCGGTTACGCGGATGCGGGACATGTGGAACGTGCCCGAGTACGCGCGCCTCGTCGACATTGAGAACACCAACGTGAACGCGGCTCTCAACGGCGCGAAGCCGCCGAAGGACGCGCTCGACGACATCGCCAAGGAGCAGCAGGGCGTACTCGACTCCGGCAACCGCAAGGGCGGCGGCGGACTGTGAGTGGCCCCGTCCCTCTGACGACCGACCACCCGGGGCAGGTGGCGTCCGCGACGCCGCCTGCACCGGGTCGGTCCCGCCGGTTGAGCGACCGCTGGCTCGCCGTGGCCTTCATCTCCCCGGCGCTGCTGCTGTTGCTCGCAATGTCGGTGTTCCCATTGCTGTGGGCGTTGTACCTGTCTTTCACCGACTACTCGGCCACCCGCGGAGGGTCGGCCCATTTCGTCTGGTTCGAGAACTACACCGCCATCCTGACTTCGGCGCAGGTCCACCTGAGGGCCTTGACGACGTTGATCTACGTGGTCGGCGCGGTCGCCCTGCAGACCGTGCTCGGTTTCGCCATCGCCTACCTGATCTCACGGCGCACGCACGGGCGAGGACTGCTGACCACTCTGTTCCTGGTTCCGATGATGCTGTCGCAGGTCGTGGTCGGGCTGTTCTGGAAATTCATGCTCGACGCGCAATTCGGTGTGATCAACAGCATGCTCGGCTCGCTCGGCCTGGGGCAGGTGGAGTGGCTCACCCGGCAGCAGACGGCATTGATTTCCCTGATCGTGGTCGACACCTGGCAATGGACGCCGTTCATCATGCTCATCGCACTTGCGGGCCTTACCGCGGTCCCCAAGTACTTGTACGAGGCCGCCTCGATCGACCGGGCGTCCGAGTGGTTCCGGTTCCGCACCATCACTCTTCCGCTGGTGTGGCCGCTACTCCTCATCGCCGTGTTGTTCAGGGCCATCGAGGCCTTCCGGCTGTTCGACCTCGTCTACATCCTCACCAGCGGAGGTCCGGGGGTCTCCACCGAGACGTTGTCGTTCCACGTCTACAAGGTGGCGTTCCTGGGCTTCAACACCGGAACCGCCTCGGCGTACGGGATCCTCATGGTCCTCATCGTCATCGTCCTCACGCAGCTCTACCTGCGCTACTTGAACAAGCTCAAGGAGGACTGATGGCCGTCTCCGTCGACGAGGCCGTGTCCACAGGTCCTGTCCGGGATCGCACGCCCGCCGCGCGCCGCTTCGGCGGCCGGGGCCGCTCCGTGCTGGAGATCGCGCTGCTGACCGTGCTGGCCGTCGTGATGCTCTTCCCGGTGCTGTGGATGATCGAGACGTCCATCAAGGAGAACCGGGACGTCTACGCCATCCCGGCCAAGTTCTTCGACTTCACGGTCACCTTGGACCATTTCAAGGACGTGTTCGTCGCCTCCGGCGGCGGTCGTTCGACCTTGTCCGTCGCGTTCCTCAACTCCGTCGTGGTCGCCGGGGTCTCCACGGTGCTGGCCACCGTGCTGGGGGTCCCGGCGGCCTGGGCCTACTCGCGCTTCTCCGTGAAGGCCAAGAAGGACCAACTGTTCTTCATCCTGTCCACCCGCTTCATGCCGCCCGTGGTGGTCGTTATCCCGATCTTCCTCATGTACCGCCAGGTCGGACTCATCGACACCAAGCTCGGCCTGATCCTCATCTACGCCGCCTTCAACGTCCCGTTCACGATCTGGATGATGAAGGGGTTCGTCGACGAGGTGCCCGCGGAGTACGAGGATGCCGCCATGCTCGACGGCTACACCCGCTTGCAGGCGTTCTGGAAATTCACCCTTCCCCTGCTCGTGCCCGGTATCGCCGCGACGGCGGTCTTCGCCCTCATCTTCTCGTGGAACGAGTTCGTGTTCGCCATCTTCCTTACCTCCAGTGACACCGTGCGGACGGCCCCACCCGCCATCGCCGGCCTCATCGGTGGAACCACTGTGGACTGGGGCCTCGTGGCCGCCGCCTCCGTGGTGTTCGCCCTACCGGTGCTCGTCTTCGCCTACCTGGTGCGCAAGCACCTCATCGCCGGTGTGACGCTCGGGGCGGTGCGACGCTGATGGCGGGCATCGAGGTGACCGCCCTGCACAAGCGCTACCCGGACGGGACGGTCGCGGTCGAACACGTGGACCTGTCCATCGGCGACGGCGAACTGTTCGTGATGCTCGGCCCTTCGGGTTGCGGCAAGACGACCACGCTGCGGGCCATCGCCGGCCTGGAGAGGCAGACGACGGGCGACATCCGCATCGGCGACACGCTGGTCAACGACCTGCCGCCCGCCGAGCGCGACATCGCCATGGTGTTCCAGTTCTACGCTCTCTACCCGCATCTGAGAACCCGCGACAACCTGGCGTTCCCCTTGCGGGCCGAGGGACTGCCCAAGCCGGAGGTGGAGGATCGGGTCGCCGAGGCCGCCCGGCTGATGCGGCTCGGTCCGCTCCTGGACCGGCGACCGAACCGGTTGTCCGGCGGGGAGCAGCAGCGCGTCGCGCTCGCTCGCGCCCTGGTGCGACGTCCGCGCGCGTTCCTCATGGACGAACCTCTCACCAACCTGGACGCGGAGCTGCGGGCGGACATGCGCACGGAGATCAAGCACCTGCAGGGGGAGCTGGGAACGACGATGGTCTACGTCACCCACGACCAGGTCGAGGCGATGTCGCTCGGTCACAGAATCGCCATCCTCAACAAGGGCCGCGTCGAACAGATCGGCACGCCGCTGGAGGTCTACGACCGTCCGGCGAGTCTCTTCTGCGCCGCATTCATCGGCTCCCCGCCGATGAACCTGATCGAGGTGGAGGTGGCCGACGGGAAGCTGCGCAGTAAGGGCGGACTGGTCCTCACGCCACCGCCAGGCCTGCCGCGCGACCGTTCCCTGGTCGCAGGCGTCCGGCCGGAGGCGCTGGAAGTCACAGAACCAGGGGCGGAAGGTTCGGTCCCGGCCCGCGTGGTCTCGGCGGAGTGGCTGGGCGACGAAATCATCTACGTGGTCGACTACGGCGGCCAGCGCGACGTACGGGTTCGGATGCCACTGACTGTCCGTTTCGCCACTGACGCACCGGTCGGGCTGCGGCACACCGGCGGGCCCCCGGTGGTCTACGACGTGAACACGGAAGAGCTGGTGGCCTGATGGGAACCGTGGCAGCGCACGGGCTGTGCAAGTCCTTCGGCAAAGTCCAGGCCCTGGACGGGGTGACGCTGGACGTGCCGGACGGATCGTTCTTCGTCGTGCTCGGACCCTCCGGGGCAGGCAAGACGACAACCCTGCGAGCGATCGCCGGCCTTGAGAAGCTTGACGCCGGGTCGGTGCATCTGGACGGGAGGGACGCGACCGGTGACACCCCGGCCGAACGCGACCTGGCCATGGTCTTCCAGAGCTACGCCCTCTACCCGCGACACACGGTGTACGAGAACATCGCCTCGCCGCTGCGGGCACGCCGCCGTTCTTCGAGCGAGATCGCCGCTGCCGTCGAGCAGATGTCGAACCTGCTGCACATCGAACGTCTGCTGAAGCGTCGTCCGGCGCAGTTGTCGGGCGGTGAGATGCAGCGTGTCGCCCTGGCCCGGGCGCTGGTCCGTAGCCCTCGCGCGTTTCTCATGGACGAGCCGCTGACGAACCTCGACCTCAAGCTCCGTGTCGAGATGCGCACCGAGCTCACCCGCATCCACCGGAGCCTCGGAGCAACCTTCGTCTACGTGACCAACGACCAGGTCGAGGCTCTGTCCATGGCCGACCAGGTCGCGGTCCTCAAGGAGGGGAAGGTGCAACAGGTCGGAACGCCGACCGAGGTGTACGAGCGGCCGGCCAACCAGTGGGTCGCGGGATTCGTCGGGAGCCCGCAGATCAGCCTGCTCGCCTGCCACGCCGAGGGAGATCGTCTGGTCGGTGCGGAAGGCTGGACGCTGCCGCGGCCCCGCTGGACCACGGCTGAGGACGGTCGTCCGCTGCTGCTGGGCCTTCGCGCGGAGGACCTGTCCGTCGAGCAGCGTGGGAACGCGTCGTTGTCGGGTGAGCTCTACGGCCTTGAGCCGCTCGGTGACCGAACGGTGGTCGACGTCCGGGTGGGGACGGAGATCCTCAAGGTCAAGGCACGACCCACCGTCACCGGTACGCCGGGCGAGCGGCTGCATGTCACGGTCGACCTGGACCGTGCGCACCTGTTCGATGCGGGCACCGGGCTGGCGCTGTCCGAGGCCGGGAGGTAACCGCGCAGGGCGGCGACGTCAACATTCGCCCGCACGTGGCAATCGAGCCTCGGCGGACCGTCAGAAGCAGCTACGGCCCGAGAAGGCGATCGGTGGCGCGGGGCGTCGCCCTGCAGCCATGGCCAAGGCCACGTTCGACCCGCTCGGCAACCTCGACCCCGGCGAGGTCGTGTGACCCGTTCGTCAACGGGCGTGGCGCGATCGCTGAGGTCACGCTGGACATCACCAAGAACATCACAGGAGGCGACGCAATGAGTGACCCGATGAACGTCCTGGCCCCCGAGCACCGGAGGCTCCGGATTGGCGACGCCTGGCGCGACGCCGCCGGCGGAGCCACCTTTGTCGTCGAGGACCCGGCCACCGGCAAGACCATCGCCGAGGTGGCGGACGCCGACGTCGTTGACGGGCTCGCCGCCCTGGACGCGGCGAGCGAGGCAATGGCGGAGTGGGCGGCGACCCCGCCGCGAAAACGGTCAGAGTTGTTGACCGCGACGTACCGGGCACTGACCGAGCGATCCGAGGAGGTCGCCCGGCTGATAACGCTCGAGATGGGCAAGCCGCTCGCCGAGGCTCGGGGAGAGGCGGCCTACGGCGCCGAGTTCTTCCGTTGGTTCGCCGAGGAGGCGGTGCGCGTCGAGGGGCGCTACAACACCGCTCCCGCCGGTGGATATCGCATCCTCACCGTGCCGAAGCCGGTCGGACCGTGCGTCTTCGTGACGCCCTGGAACTTTCCGTTGGCCATGGGTGCCCGCAAGATCGCTCCTGCGCTGGCGGCGGGCTGCACGACGATCACCAAGCCGGCAGCCCAGACGCCACTCACCATGCTGTTCCTGGCCCGCATCATGGAGGAGGTCGGCGTTCCCCCGGGCGTCGTCAACGTCGTGACAACCAAGCGTGCCGGCGAGGTGGTCTCAGCACTGCTAGCCGACCGTCGGACCCGCAAGCTTTCGTTCACCGGGTCGACCGAGGTCGGGCGCGTGCTGCTACGGCAGGCGGCGGACAACGTGCTGCGCACCTCCATGGAACTGGGCGGCAACGCGGCCTTGATCGTGTGTGCCGACGCGGACCTGGACGTCGCGCTCGACGGTGCCATGGTGGCCAAGATGCGCAACATCGGGGAGTCCTGCATCGCGGCCAACCGAATCTACGTCGAGGAGCCGGTGCGCGAGGAGTTCACGGCGCGCTTCGCCGAGCGGATGGGCGCGCTCTCGGTGGGCCATGGTCTCGACGACGGTGTGGACGTCGGGGCGTTGATCGACGAGGCCTCGGTCACCAAGATCGACGAGCTCGTCGCCGACGCGGTCAATCGCGGCGCCCGTGTCTTGGTGGGCGGCGAGCGTCCGGATGGGCCGGGCCACTTCTACCCGCCTACGGTCCTCGTCGACGTGCCCGAAGACGCGCGGATGCTGGAGGCGGAAATCTTCGGCCCGGTGGCGCCGATCATCTCGTTCACGTCCGACGACGAGGTAATGGCGAAGGCCAACGACACCGAGCACGGCCTGGTCGGATACGTCTTCACCCGTGACCTCCAGCGGGCGCTCCGGTTCACCGAGGGGCTGGAGACGGGGATGGTCGGCATCAACCGTGGTCTGATCTCGGACCCGTCAGCTCCGTTCGGAGGCGTGAAGCAGTCCGGGATCGGCAAGGAGGGGTCGCACGAGGGCATCCTTGAGTACCTCGACGTCACCTACGCGGCGATCGACCTACCGTGACCGGCCCGCTGCTCCGGGTGCCCGCCGAGGATCACCGCGCCCTGTGCACACATGACCTGACCGGTCTCCAGAGGGCGCCCGGGCACGACCGAGTCTGGAAGCCCGGCGCGCGCCTGCGCCACCCGGCAGCCAACCTTGCCGACGCCGTCCCGGTCTCGCAGGTGACCTGGACGTCCGCCCAGCAAATCACCGCCGACGTTCCAGAGAGGCACTGACATGCTTGAGACCGTCCGCGGACCACGCCAGCTGATAGTGGGTGAAGGGGTCGCGCAGAACATCCCACGAGTGGTGGCCGAGTGTGGCTCGCGAGTCCTCATCGTGACCGACCGGGTTCTTCTGGGGCAGCCGGGCGTGGCCGAGATCGTGGCCGCCGTGCGGGAGAAGGTCGAAGTCGTCGGGGTGTTCGCCGACGCGACTCCGGACGTGCCACTCGCCGATGTCGCCCTGGCCGTCTCGGTCGCCGCAGAGGTGGACGCCGACGTAATCCTCGCCGTCGGGGGTGGCACGGTGATCGACCTCGCCAAAATCGTCGGCGTCATCCGGCGCCACGGTGGGACGCCGCGCGACTTCTACGGCGAGTCGAAGGTGCCGGGGCCGACGATTCCTCTCGTCGCGGTCCCGACGACGTCAGGCACCGGCTCCGAGCTCACGCCCGTCTCGGTGCTGACCGACCCGGACCGCGAGCTGAAGGTGGGGGTCTCCAGCGTCCACATCGTGCCCGACTTCGCCATCGTCGACCCCGAGCTCACCTACACCTGCCCTGCGACCGTCACTGCCTACTCCGGCATCGACGCGTTTTGTCACGCGGTGGAGAGCTACACCGCGCGACCCCGGGCCCACGGACCGCGCGACCCGGTGGAGCAGGTCTTCCTCGGCCGCAACCCGATCACCGATCACTACGCGCTCCTGGCCGCGGAGCGGATCGCCCGCAGCTTGCCCCGTGTCGTCAGGGACGGAGGCGACAAGGACGCGCGCGCGGACATGTCCTACGGGTCCATGCTGGCCGGGCTCGCATTTTCCCACGCAGGCAACGCGGCTCCGCACGCCCTCCAGTACCCCATCGGCGCAGCCACCCACACACCGCACGGCCTGGGCGTCGGGCTGCTGCTGCCCTACGCGCTGGACGCGGCCAGGGATGCCATCGGCGACCGGTTGACCATCCTCGCCGGGGTGTGCGGGCTCGACGTGACCGACGCCTCGGATGCCGAGGGCGCAGATACGTTCCTCACCTGGCTCGACGGGCTCCTTGCCGACATCGGCATCCCTACCACCTTGGCGGACATCGGCGTGGCACGCGCCGACCTCCCGCGCTTCGCGGAGATGGCCAGTGGCGTCACCCGCTTGATCCAGAACCATCCAGGCCCGACCGACACCGCCAGCCTGACCGCGATCCTCGAAGCGGCCTGGACCGGGGACCGGACCCGACACGTCCTGACTCCGGAGCAGAGATAGTGACGGGCCTTTCACATGACGACGAGTTCCCTGTCCCACCCTGGGCATCGGAATTGTCGGCTACGCCTTAATGGGAGCCGCCCATTCCCAGGCCTGGCGCACGGCTGCGCGCCCACCAGGCCGGCCTGGCCGTCACCGTTCCCGCCACCTCGGCCTCGGCCGCCGCGGCGTCCGTTGCCACGATGTCGGCCGCCGCCCCGGATACCTGCGTTCAGGGCTATGTCTGGCGCGGGGCCCGCCCCACCGACCACGTCTGCGTCACCCCCGCGGTACGGGACCAAACCGCGCGAGACAACCAGGTGAAGGCCTCCCGCTGGGTCTCCGGCGCGTTCGGCGCGCACACCTGCGCCCAGGGATACGTCTGGCGCGAGGCGTTCTCCGGCGACGACGTCTGCGTCACCTCCACCGTCCGCCAGCAGGTGCGTGCCGACAACGCCGCCGCGGCCGGCCGGGTGGCCAGAGGCGCCTCGAACGGCGCGGCCAGCGCGTCTACGGCCTCCAAGTCGTTCTCCTGGGGCAAGATGAACAGCGGCGACTGCTGGGTGGAAGGTGCGAAGTGGACCCTGTACTCGGACGGCGTCGAAGCACTGTTGAGCCCGCGGCAGCACGAGAGACCCCGCCGACGACGGGACCACGGATGATTCGTGGTCCCGTCTTTCTGCTGTCGGCGCTTCGAGGGCGACTCATGAGCCATGTCGGGGGTCTGGTTGGGGCGGACTGGGGCGACGCTGACCGCAGCCGCCATGGCGACGAACCACAGCGAGAGCAGCAGCCAGACCACGAGGCCAGCGCCGAGCGCTTTGACCGCGCGTCAGATGAGCCGGGCACGGCGCCCGGCGACGAGCTCGGCGCGATAGCGCGCCAGGGCGGAGGCGCCGGCGACATCGAGCGCCCCGGGGAGAGCGGATGGAGCTGGACAAGCCGTAGGGCTTACAACATGATCACGACAGGTTCGGGGTCACCAGGGGATGACGCCGTCGTCCTCGAAGAACGAACCGGTCGGGCCGCCGTCGGGCAGCGTGGCGAGCCGGATCGCTGTGGCTGCGCCCTGCTCAGGAGTGCGGGGCCCGTGGAAGCCGGTGAAGTCGGTCGCGACCAGGCCCGGGCAGGCGGCGTTGATCAGGATGTTCGTACCGGCGAACTGCCGGGCGTACTGCACGGTGACGGCGTTGAGGAACGACTTCGACGGCGCGTAGGCCGCCATAATGGGGCCGATCTCGATGTCCGGGTCCGCCTGCCGGTTCAGGGAGGCGACGCCACTGGAGACGTTGACGATGCGTGGCGACGTCGAGCGCTGCAGCAGCAACAGCATCGCGTTGGTCACCCGGATGACACCGATGACGTTGGTCTCCACGACCGTGCGGACCACGTCGAGGTCGAGAGTGGTCGGGTCCTGCACCCACCCCGGACCCATCTCTCCTGAGATGCCGGCGTTGTTGACCAGGACGTCCAGGTGCCCGGCCTGCCGTTCGATCAGTTCCGCGGCATCGGTGACGCTCTGGTCGCCGGTCACGTCCAGCAGCACCCCGAATGCGTCCACCCCGGCGGCGCGCAGCTTCTCAACGGCGGTCTCGAGCCGGGCCTCGTCGCGGGCTCCCACGCCCACGCGGTACCCGAGGGCGCCCAGCCCGGTCGCAATTTCGTACCCGATTCCCTTGTTCGCGCCGGTCACCAGCGCGATCTTCGTTTCGCTCATGCCGTTGATGTTCGCTCACGGACGAGCGGTGCATCCAACACCGATACGGTGCACTGTCATACCCGGTAGGTATCACTGAGATATGTTGTGGCCGTGGACACCTTGGAGACCCGCGAGTTGAGGTACTTCATAGCCGTCGCCGAGGAACTGCACTTCGGCCGCGCCGCCGAGCGCCTCGGCATGGCCCAACCACCGCTGTCCCGGGCGATCCAGCAGCTTGAGCGGCGCCTCGGTGTCTCCCTGCTGGAACGTAACCGCCGCGGTGTCTCCCTGACCGGCGCCGGGGAGGTGCTGCTGCACGAGGGCCGCGCAGCCCTCGACGCGACCACCGCTGCCGCTCGCCGCACCCGTCGCGCCGGTGGCGCTGATGGTCCGGGTGGCCCCCGCAATCGCCTGGTGCTGGCGGTGAAGGCCGCCGGGTCTCACGAACTGCTGCACAAGCTCCTCGACGCCTACGCGGCCGAGCCCGACGCCGCCGAGATCGAGGTGCTGCCGTGCGGCATTGGTGAGCAGGAAGGGCTGCTGCGCGATGGCCGCGCTGATGTGGCGCTCATGCAGGCGCCGTACAACTCCCTCGCCGGGTTCGACAGCGAGGAACTGCTGACCGAGGGGCAGATCGCTATCCTGCCCGCCAGGCACCCCCTCGCCGCGCGCAAGACTTTGTCCCTGGCCGACGTCAGCGACGTCCCCGATCTTCCGCTCGCCCGCTGGCCCCGCCACGGCACGTACCCACCCGGCCCGGGCCCCGAGATCCACGACCAGACGCAGCTGGCCCAGCTGATCGCCCTCGGACGCACCGTGGCCGTCATCCCCGACTCCGCCCGAGCCTGGCTATGGGCCGAGCACACCGCCGTCCCCTTGACCGACGCGCCCCCCATCGTTACCCACATCGCCTGGCCCACGCACAGCCACTCCCTCGCCCTCGCCGGGCTGATCCGCACGGCCGCACAGCTATGACCCATTCTTGCCCTGCATGCTGGAATGCGCCTCTGGTCCTTCTCAGTCGCTAAGACGGCTCACGATCTCCGGAAACCCCCGTCGGCGAACACCTGCGTAGCCAAGAACGACCTCCAGTGAGCCCACAGATTCCCAGCCCAGAAGCCTACTCAGCCATATCCACCCGATTTTCGGCGAGTACTACGGAGACCCCCTGAAGTCCCATGTAGCGAGCGCGTCCAGTTCGATGTGCGGGATAACTGGCTATCACGTACATGACGCCGCGTCAGGCCGTGTGACCTGCACGTCAGCTACTGATCCCCGTGTACGGATCGAGCACATTATTCGGTACATCCCCCAGGATGCGGGCGAACGATCTGCCGATCGGGCTTCTCACCTGCCACGAAGCGGATACTCGGCGGCCTCGGATACGTTCGGGAGCAGTGGGCCTACCTCGATTACCCCACCGCCCTGACCAATGGCTACCCCATCGCCACCGGAATGATCGAGGGCGCCTGCCGCTACCTAGTCAAAGACAGGATGAACTTCACCGGCGCCCGCTGGGGCCTGGAGGGTACGCCTACGCGCCCTGCACGCCAACGGCGACTTCGACCCCTGCTGGGACTTCCACCTTCACCAAGAACGAGAGCCCAACCACGCCTCACGCCATCTCGACGGCTTGATACCCATCCAACGCGCCGTCAAAGAGGCGCACCCACAAGATTCTGCATGTTCGAAGCACACTCGATCGGTCATGTGCGGTAAAGCTCGGTAAGAAGCTCGAGCACGGTGCGGGTGGCCGGGTGGGGGTCGTCGCGCCACCAGACCAGTCGTACGGCGACCGGTTCGGCGTCGCGCACCGGCAGGTAGACGATGCCGGGCCTTGGATATTGGTCAACGACGGACTGCGCGGTAACCCCCACGCAGCGACCGGTGGCGATGACCGTGAGCCAGTCGTCGATCTCGCGGCTCTCCTGTGTCGCGGGGCGCGCGTCCGCGGGCCACAAATCCGCATTGGTCGACCCGGTGCGCTGATCAACGAGCAGGACGCGGCTGCTGAGATCGGCCAGATGCACCGAGCGGCGCCGCGCCAGGGGGTCGGAGGCGGCCATCGCGCACCAGCGTGCTTCCAGACCCACGATGGCGCCCTCGAAGCGGCGGTCCTCCAGCGGCCTACGCATGACCGCAAGGTCCGCGGTGCCCTCGGCCAGGCCGGCGCTCGGGGAGTTGATGCGAAGCAGGTGCAGTTGCGTTTCCGGGTGCGATTCCCGCCACCGGTGTTGAAAGGCGAGTGTGAGTCGGCCGAGTGCCGACCAGGCGTGGCCGATACGCAGTTCGACGTGGCCCGATGTCGCTTCCTGTACCAGGTTGTCGACCTCGGCCAGCACGCGCCGGGCGTGCGCCACGACGCGTAGTCCGATCGCAGTCGGCGAGGTTTCGCGGGACGTACGTCGCAGCAGCCGTACGCCGAGGCGCTTCTCGAGCGCCGAAAGTGTGCGGGAGACCGCAGCCTGTGAGACACCCAGAGCGATCGCGGCGTCGGTGAACGTGCCCTCGTCCACGATCGCGACGAGGCAGCGCAAGTGACGCAGCTCGACATCCATAACCGAATCGTATAGTGGGCGGTCTCCATGCATTTTGCGCATGGTCCGGCGTGGCACAGGATCGATGCATGCAAGCAGCCCCCCACTCGCCCAGCAGACCGGGCAGTCCTGCCCACGAAACGGGGCGCCGTGCCCATAGCCGGGGTCTGCACGATGCTCGCCAGCGGCCTTTCGACCCAGCTCGGCGCCGCGATCGGGTCGCTTGCCTTCACGCTGCGCCGCGTTCCCGCAGAGGCGTTCGGATTGTTCATGAGCGTCAACCCGGTGCTCGCCGCAGCCGTTGGTGCGCTCGTTCTGGGACAGAAGCTCGACGTGGCCGCCTGGTTGAGCATCGCGGCTAACGCCATCAGCATCCTCGCACAGCCGAGGCACGCTTGACGCCGCGACGGTGTTTAACGTACGCCGAAGCAGTGCCCGTATCAAGATCACTCCATTGCCGCAAAGGAGCCTTCCATGCCCGGTGTCACATTGACCGATCATCTCTTCTCCGTCCCCCTCGACCATGATCGGCCGGATGGCGAGCACATCGAGATCTACGCTCGCGAGGTGGTGGCCACCGGACGCGAGCGCGAGCGGCTTCCCTGGCTGCTGTTTTTGCAAGGCGGCCCCGGCATGCTGCCGCCGCGTCCGGTCGGCCGGGACTCCTGGCTGGACCGCGCACTCGACGACTACCGCGTCCTACTGCTTGACCAGCGCGGCACGGGCCGCTCCAGTCCGATCACCCGTCAAACGCTTTCGGCTCGTGGCGAGCCCGCCGCGCAGGCCGACTACCTCACCCATTTCCGCGCCGACGCCATTGTCCGCGACGCCGAACTGATCAGGCGCGAACTGACCGACGAACCGTGGTCGGTGCTCGGCCAGAGCTTCGGCGGCATGTGCACCGTCACATACCTCTCGTTCGCGCCCGAGGGCCTGCGCGAGGCAATAATCACCGGCGGTCTTCCCGGTTTGCGCGTCACCGCCGACGAGGCCTACCGTGCCGCCTATCCGCGCGTGCACCGCAAGAACACCGCGTACTATCGCCGGTACCCGCAGGACGCCGCCTCGGTCCGCCGCATCGCCGCGCACCTGATCGAGCGTCCGGCACCGATGCCGGACGGATCCTTGCTCACCGTCGAGGCCTTCCAGTCGCTCGGGCTGATGCTCGGCATGAGCGACGGCGCGGACGTGCTGCACTACCTTCTCGAAGACACCTGGGCCGGAGCGGAGCTGTCCGACAGGTTCCTCGCCCGCGCCGCGGCTTTCCTCAGCTACGCCCAACTGCCGCTGAACCCGCTCATGCATGAACTCTCCTACGCCCAGCGCGGCACCGGCGCGACGAACTGGGCGGCTCAGCGGGTGCGCGGCGAGTTTCCCCAGTTTGACGCGCGCATGGCGTTGGCCGGGGGCGACCCGATATTGTTCACCGGCGAGATGACCTACCGGTTCCACTTCGACCAACCCTGGCTCGCGCCCCTGCGCGAGCCGGCCGAGGCGTTGTTCGCCCGCGGGGACTGGCCCGACCTCTACGATCCTCAGCGCTTGGCCGCGAACGACGTCCCCGTGGCCGCCGCCGTCTACCTCGACGACATGTACGTCGATGCCACTCACTCGCTGCAGACCGCTGAGACCATCAGGGGCCTACGGCTGTGGGCGACCAACGAGTACGAGCACGACGGGCTTCGCGCCAGTAGCGGACGCGTCCTCGACCACCTGCTGCGAATGCTGCACGGCCAGATCTGAAGCGGAGCGCCAACCGGCTGAGAACCGCCACGTACCTACCCGAATCGGCCCACGGGTAGAAATGGAACGAGAAGTCCCATTTAGCTGGCGAGGCGCTGGTGAACGGGATGGAGGCGAGCGCAGCGCGGTGCACGGCGGACACGGACGCGCCCGGTGCGGCGACCTTCCGTAACGGACTGTCCGTTCGGAAGCTCCCCGAGTGCAGGCATATGTGTTGTTTTTCGGCGGATGTTACGGCGACCCCATCTTCGATCCGAAAGCTACTCGCGGGTTACTTGTCACCTGGATCGCCGCTCGTCAACGGCACCCCCTGTACGCCCGCCCGTCACCTCTCTATTTCGGGATCAGGAAGCGGCGAGAGGTTCGACCTGGTTGAACACCGTCTCGGACAAGGTGATGAGCTGGGGGTCTGCTGGTGCCCGGCACGTTGCGGGACTCGCTGTTCATCCTGGACGCCATCCACCGCCTGGACGCGGTCGAGCACCCCGAGGTGATCACCACCGATCAGGGCAGTTACTCCGACCTGGTGTCGTTGGCGGACGCGGATTCGCGCCAGGTGGAATCCAATGCCGCCGCGCTCGGCATCCTGCTCCGCTCGTATCCGGACTTCGACGATCCCGTGCTGTCCGAGTGGTTCGCCCAACGGTCGTCGCAGGACCGTTACTAGCTGATCGCGCGCCCGGCGATGGACGGAAAGTTCGAGTTCGTGGTGGACCGGCTCACCGGGGCATGACGAGCATCCGAACGAAAAGTCCCGTTAGCGGGTGGCTCCAGCTAACTATTTGATCTTCCGCTCGTCCTGCTTGCTGAGACTGTCCTACCTTCGGCGTCTATGCCGGTTGAGTTCTTGAGTGATGGTGAGGCGGCCGCCTATGACCGCTTCTCGGGTGCTCCGTCGCAGGCGGAGCTGGAGCGGTTCTTCTACCTGGACGACGCGGATCGGGCGCTGATCGCCGAACGGCGTGGGACACACGCCCGCCTCGGCTTCGCCCTCCAATTAACGACAGCCCGCTACGTCGGGCGCTTTCTGACCGACCCGCTGGACGTGCCCGACGAGGTGCTGGTGTACCTCGGCGAGCAACTCGGGATCGAGGATGTCTCGCAGACCAACCAATACACCGAGCGGCGCAGCACGCCGTTCGAGCACCAGGAGGCGATCCGCAAGGCATACGCGCTGAAGGAGTTCTCCCAGGCAGAGGCGGATTTCATCGTGTGGGCGAGCGCGAGGGCGTGGAACACCGGCGACGGCAAGAAGACGATCTTCTATGACGGGGTGATGTGGCTGCGCACCAACAAGGTACTGCTCCCGGGTGTGACCACGCTGGCACGGCTGGTCGCCCGGGTGCGGGATGAGGCCACCGACCGTCTCTATGGCGCGCTGCGCGGGGTGCTGTCGCCGCGGCAGCGGGTGATCCTGGAGATGCTGCTGGAGGTGCCCGAGGGCCGGCGCTCCTCGAACCTGGAGCGCTGGCGCAAGGGCCCGGCGGCGCCCTCGCGCAGGAATCTGGAGAAGGCGCTGGAGCTCGCTGCGGAAACCCTCGGTGTGGGGCTGGGGGTCATGCCGCTGCCGCCGGAGGTGCCGCACCGGCGGATGGTCGACCTGGCGCGGTACGGCATGCAGGCCACGGCGACGACTTTGCGCCGCCATGGCCCCTCTCGCCAGCTCGCCACGTTGCTGGCCACGGTGATCTATCTGGAGGGCAAGGCGGTCGACGACTGTCTGGAGATGCTGGATTTGCTGGTCACCACCGAACTGGTCGGCAAGGCCGAGACCGCGACCGACAAGGAGCGGGTACGCCAGCATCCGAAGTTGGCCAAGCACTCGGCCACGCTGGCCGCAGCGGTGGAAACCCTGCTGGAGGTCACCGAGTACGGCGAGGAACTCAGGCTGGATCAGGTGTGGGAGGCGATCGACGCGATCGTGCCCCGGCGGGAGTTGCGGGAGGCGGTCGCAGCGGTGACCGAGATGGTGCCGTCGCCCGACGTCGATGCCGACGGTGAGATGCGGGCGCTGCTGGCCTCGCGGATCGCCACCGTGTCGGGGTTCCTCAAGACGTTGACCACGGTGATCGAGTTCGGTGCCAACGCTGAGGGCGCGCGGGCGCTCGCGGCGATGAAGCAGTTGCCCCGGCTGCTGGACGGCCGCAAGAAGAAGGTGACCGAGGCCGACATCGACCCCGAGCTGGTGACTGGGTCCTGGAAGCGGCTGGTGTTCAAGAGCTTGCCGAATGGCAGCACCGTGGACAAGAACGCCTACACCATGTGCGTGCTCACCCAGTTTCATCGGCACCTCAAGCGCCGCGACGTCTATGCCGAGGCCTCGGCGCGCTGGCGGGATCCACGCGGGCAGCTGCTGGACGGTGCGAAGTGGGAGGCGGCCAAGGGTCCGGCGCTGGTCGACCTCCAGCTTCCCGAGGATCCCGGGCGGTTACTTGCCGAGCACGCGCTGGTGCTGCATCTGGCGCTCAACGATGTCGCGGGCCGGGCCGGGCAGGATGGTGTGGATGTGAGCGTGGATGGGGAGGGACGGCTGCACGTGGCCAAGCTGGCCGCCCTTCCGGAGCCGCCGTCCCTGATCGACCTGCGCAAGCGAGTTCTCGCGATGTTGCCGCGGGTGGATCTGCCCGAGTTACTGCTGGAGGTGATGGGCCGGGTTCCGGAGTTCGAGGCCGCGTTCACCTCGGTAGCCGGCGGGGTGAGCAAGCTCGCCGACTTCCACGTCTCGGTCGCGGCCTGCCTGACGGCGCAGTCCCTGAATATTGGGTACGCGCCGGTGGTGAAGGCGGGCACGCCGGCGTTGGAGCGCGGCCGGTTGTCGCATGTGGTGCAGAACTGCTTGTCGGCGGAGACCTACACTCTGGGCAACGGTCCGCTCATTGATGAGCAGGGCAAGATCGGTTTCGCCCAGGCGCTCGGCGGTGGGCTGGTCGCGGCGATCGACGGGATGCGGTTCGTGGTGCCGGTGCCCTCGATCTACACCCGCCCGAACAAGAAGTTCTTCGGCCGTTCGCGCGGTGTCACGTGGCTCAACATGATCAACGACCGTGGAGTGGGGCTCGGGGCGAAGGTCGTCACCGGGACCGTGCGCGACTCGCTCCACATGATCGATGTGGCGTTCCGGCGGGACGGCGGACCACGCCCTGAGGTTCTGGTGACCGACACCGGATCTTACAGCGACGTCGTGTTCGGCCTGGTCCACCTGCTGGGTATGCAGTACCGGCCCGCGCTGGCCGATATCCCCGACCAGAAGGGCTGGCGCATCCAGGACGCCGACTACGGCAGCCTGTCCCGCTTCGCGCGCGGGAAGATCGACCTGGAAAAGATCAAGCGGCATTGGAGCGACATCCTGCGCATCGTGGTGTCGATCTACACCGGTGAGATCCGCGCCTACGACGTGATGCGCATGATCCAGCGGGACGGCAACCCAACTCCGCTCGGGGAGGCGATCGCCCACTACGGGCGGATCTTCAAGACCCTCCATATCCTCACCTACGCCGTGGAGGAGCCCTATCGGCGCGACATCAAGGGCGTGCGCAACCTGCAAGAATCCCGCCATGCACTGGCGGGGAAGATCTTCCACGGCAGAAAAGGCGAGATCTACCAGCGCTACTACAAGGGCATGGAAGACCAGCTCGGCGCGCTCGGCCTGGTGCTCAACTGCGTCACGCTGTGGAACACCTTCTACATGGACCGGGCTCTCGATCAGCTCAAGGCCGAGGGCTATCCGCTGGCAGGGGAAGACGTCGCGCGGTTGTCACCCTTCGTCCGCCAGCACATCAACGTGATCGGCACCTACTCCTTCGCCCAGCCCGACCTTGGTCCTGCCGGAGTCCGGCAGCTTCGCAACCCCGACGAGCCGGATTGGGAAGAGGACATTCTCTAGGTGTCCGGAGTTTTGATCCATCTCCCGCCGCCCGTCCCGATGTGTCAGGGTGATCGGTCTTGATCACCGGACGTGGGGATGGGGTTGAGCGATGGCAGAGGGTCAGACTCCGATGCAGCCAGGTTGCTGTCCTCCACGGTGAGTTTGTTATGAGGCGGCTGCGGTGTTTCGGGGGACGAGGACAGAGTGCAAGCCGTCGGCGTGATTGGCGATTCGGCTACGTCGGACCGCTTCCTGTGCCCGGGCGGGGATGTCAGGGCGGTCCAAGGACGTCCGGGGTGATCAGGGCGCGGGCGGTGGCGGCGAAATAGTCACCGGGGGCGGCGTCGGCGAGGCCGAGGATGACACCCTGACTAAGGCCGACCAGGAGCGCTCGCAGCGCCGTGGCCAGGCGTTGCGCCTGGCGCGGTGTGAGGGCGTTCCCGTGGTTGAGCCTGCCGGACAGCAGCGCGGTCAGGCGTTCCTCATGTGCCTGGACGGAGGTGGCAAGCCTGGGCGCCAGTTGGGGATCGCGCAGGGCCAGGTCCTGAATGCTGATCTCGAACGACAGGTGGCGCAGCGCGTCGGGGTCGTCGCACAGGCGGCGGTAGTGGCGGGCGAAGACCTCCACCGCCTCGACCAGGCTCATGTCGTCGGGGACGGCCTGCTCGATGCCGTCGTAGTGCGGGCCGAGGTAGTCGGTGACCAGAGCGACGAGCAGTCCGTTCTTGCTTCCGAACAGCGAGTAGACGGCGCCGGTGGTCAGGCCGGCCTGCTCGGCGATCTCCTCCAGCTTGGCCCGGTGGCCGTCGCGGGCGACGATCAGGCGCGCGGCGGCCAGCAGGGCCTGCCGGTTGTGCTCCTTGGCCTCGGCTCTTGTCATTCTCATAATCTTATTATTACAGTAATATCATTATGAATGCTGCTGAGCACATGAGCCGTGACCCCGGCTGTGCCGTGTTCCCGACCGTCGATGCCCTCCAGGCCGAGCTGCAGGAGCTGGCAGCCGCCCGCCCCGACCAAGTGCGGCTGTGCCGCATCGGCGACTCGCGGCTGGGTGAGCCGCTGCACGCTGTCACCGTCGGCGACGGGCCGGCGGACGCGGTGGTGATCGCTGGGCCGCATCCCAACGAGCCTGTCGGGGCCCTGACCGCCCTCACGCTGATCAAACTGCTCTGCGAGGACTCGAAACTCCAGGCAGAGCTGGGCCTTCGCTGGCACGTCGTGGCGTGCGCGGACCCGGACGGGGCCCGGCTGAACGAGGGCTGGTACGCCAGGCCGGGCGACCGACGCGCCTACGCCGAGCACTTCTACCGTCCCGACCTGGCCGACCAGGTCGAGTGGACCTTCCCGCTGACCACGGACGCCTACCGCTTCGACCAGCCGCTGCCGGAAACGCAGGCGCTGATGCGCCTCATGGACGGGGTACGCCCGTCGCTGGTCTGCTCGCTGCACAACGGTGAGTACCAGGGCGCGTTCTTCTACCTCAACCGCCACGATGCGACGCTGGCGCGGCGGCTGGCCGCCCTGCCCGGCCTGGAAGGTCTCCCGCTGCACCATGGCGAGCCGGAGCTGCCCGGCGCCGAACCGATCGTCCCCGCCGTCTACCTGACCCCGCCCGGGGCGCAGGTGGGCAAGGCCTTCGGCTCGGGCGGCAGCAGCGCCGACTACTCGGCCGCCTTCGGCGCGCTGCATCTGGTCACCGAGGTGCCGACCTGGGCCGACGAACGCGTGGCCGACCAGAGCCCGACGGGCCGCACCTACGGGCAGGTCCTCGCCGAGGGGGCGGCCCGGCGCGACCTGATCGACACGATCCTGGCGGGCATGCGGGCTGTCGCCGGCGACTTGAGCGTGCGCTCGCCGTTCCGCCGCTCGACCGAGAACACGCTGGAGACCTTCCGCAAGCTCGGCGAACTCGAAGAGACCATGCCTGATCTGGCCCGCCCGGCCACGGTCGCCGAGGAGTTCGGCAACCGCCAGATGCTGCACCTGATGCGGCTGCGCCCGCTCGGGACCTTCCTCCGCATGCTGGACGCGGAGATCGCCGCGGGCAACCTGACGTCGGCCGTCCGCGAGCAACGACGTCTGCTCGCCGAGCAGTTCGAGACGTGGTACGGCCAGGCCGAAGCGGACCCGCCCGGCCTGCCGATCGAGTTGCGCAAGCTGGTCGCTGTCCAGCTGGGTGCCGCTCTGGCCGCCGCCTTCCACCTGGCAGAAGGGGCGGCATGATGATGAGCGGACTGCCGTGCCTGTCGATCGGCGCCGGACCGCCGCTGATCGTCCTGCTCTTCACGCCAGAGGCCGCCATCCCGACCGGCCTGGGACGCCGCTACCTGATGCGAACGGTAGGGCCCTTCACCGAGCACTTCACCGTTCACGTCCTCACCCGCCGGCCCGGGCTGTCGCCGACCACGACCATGGCCGAGCTGGCCGCCCACTACGCCGGGGCGATCGAGGCAACCTTCTCCGAGTCGGTGAACGTGCTCGGCATGTCCACCGGCGGTTCGATAGCCCTCCAGCTCGCCGCCGACCACCCCCACCTGGTCGCCCGCCTGGTCCTGGGCGGAACGGCATGCACGCTCGGGCCGATCGGCAAACGCGCCCAGCGTGCCTACGTCGACCGGGCACGCCGCGGACAACGCCCGAGCCCCGCCCTGGCCGAACTGGTGACCGAGTCGGCGATCGGCCGAGCCCTCGTCAAGGCTCTGGGCTGGGTAGCCGACGGCCGCAAGGACCACACCGACGCCGCCACCATGCTCAACGCCGAAGACGCCTACGACCTGCGCGGGCGACTGCACGACATCAAAGCTCCCACGTTGCTGATCCAAGGCGAGGAAGACCTCGTCTACCCGCTGGAACTGGCCCGCCAGACCGCTCGCGGCATCCCCGGCGCGCGCCTGATCAGCTACCCCGGCACAAGTCACGCCGCGACATTCACCGACAAGCGGTTCGTGTCAGACGCGCTGACCTTTCTCCTCAATGGCTGATCAACCACCGACCTGATCCTGGCCACCCCTGATCGCGGCGAGCCGACCCAGGCCCGGAGCGGCCAACGGGGGCACTGAACTCCCAAGAAAGAGCACAACCATGGACATCACCACCGCAATCGCGATCGAACACCGGGAACTGGCGGCGATGCTGGACAACCTGACACCGGCGCAGTGGGACGCACCGACCTTGTGCGCCGGATGGCGCGTACGAGAGGTCGCGGCTCACATGTCGATGGGATTCCGCTATCCCTTGCCCAGGATGGTGCTCGAACTCATCAAGGCGCGGGGTGACATCAACCGGATGGCAGACCGGCGGGCCCTCCAGGACGCGGCCACCCTGTCCACGGCCGAACTGGTCAGCGCGATCCGCGACAACGCAGGTCACCCCTGGAAGCCACCGGTCGGCGGCATCACGGCCGCCCTGGGCCACGATGTGATCCACGGCCTGGACATCACCGTTGCCCTCGGCATCGACCGACGCGTCCCGGAAGACCGCGTGCGCGTCCTCCTGGAGCACGTCACTCCCCGGACCCTTAAATTCTTCGGAGCCGATCTCGACGGCGTCGAACTGCGCGCCGACGACCTCGAGTGGTCCTTCGGCACCGGCACACCCCTAACCGGCACCGCCCAGGACCTCCTGCTGGTCGCCTACGGCCGCAAGCTACCGCCGGGACACCTCCACGGCTCAGCCTGGGATCGATACATCGCCGCGTGAACCGAATGTCCCGACTCAGCGGATTGGATGTCGGCATCGCCTCGGCTGAACCGGGTGACAGTCAGCCGCCCGCATCGCCTGCACTTATGAGGACCACCCACCCGCGATCTCCCGCGACCCCGCCGCATTCGGCACGGTGGTGATCGTCTGGATACCTGTCGAATGAAGAGCGGGGGGGCTGAATCAGTCAATTTCGCCCCCATAAGCGGATCCAATCAAGCCGCCGTCCGCCACCTGCGGAAACGGCCGGTCGATCCAATGGAATCCGATACAGACTTCCGCCTCCCCTTTCCGCCCCCTTAAAGTGGTCGCGCAGACACCCACCGGCTACCACAAGGCCGACCTTCGGGAAGGGGACACGATGGCCCTGGTCAAGCAGACCGATTGGAACGGCACGGAGATCCCCTTCACCAGCAACCACTCCGCGGATGCCGGGCGTGGCTGACCTGGTCTACCTGCGGCACTCCACCGACAAGCAGACCGACGCCCGCCAGCGGCACGCCCTCACCGCATTGCTGGCCGCAGGCGCCCCCGTCTACGAAGATCCCGCCACCTCCAGCCGGCAACTCTCCCTCGACCGCGCAGGCTTCACCACACTGCTGCACGAGGCCGCCGTCGGCGACACCATTCGGCCAGGGTCAGGGCGGGGATGCCGGCTCCGGTGCCGTCGAAGAAGCTGATGGCGCGGACCAGGCCGCCGGAGGCGCCGGGGGCAGGAGCTGGCCGAGGGTGGCCCAGCCGGTGGGCAGCCAGTAGGGGCCGGTCATGCCGGACAGCGGGTTGCCGATGAGCATCATCACGGCGGCTCCGGCGCCCAGGCCGGCGAAACCGAGCAGGGACTCCAGCGCGAGGAAGGGAATCGCCAGGGCGGGTCATGCCCAAGGACAGCCCAAGGGTGGGCGGGACTGCTGTCCGAAAGAGCCCGTTAGCAAGCGTAGCGGTGTGGGATCTGAGGGGACCTAGACCGCCAGTTTGGAAGATCTCGGTACGCGACCCTGTGAGCTGCTACAAGCCAGGTCAGAGGCGGTCTTATCCTGCCCGTGAGCCCCCGTGATTCCCCCTTGTTTCCCGGCCTTACTGGCACGCGAGTGGCACGGACTGAGAACCCCGTGCGGACGCACACACCCCTCCCGCCGGATCTTCCCGTCGCCGTCGTCCCTCCCTCATCGGGGCGGCCGAGGGTGACGACATGAAACTCCTCGGCCCAGTCGATTCCAATCTCCGCGGTGAAACGCATAGGCCGGCCCCTCCGGGGAGGGGCCGGCCTATGCGACGATTCACCTGACGGCGGGCAGGTCAGCGGCCCACACGGTCACGCTACTTGTGATTCCTGTGCTTCTTGGTGCTGATGACGGTGAACTCGGCCGTGGCGGTCTTGTTGCCGACGGTGACGGTCACCGTCTTGTCGCCGAGCTCGGCATCCGACGCGACGGTGAGGGTCTTCGAGGCCTTCTGGCCCGTGACGGTCACCGAGTAGCTCCTGCCCTGCGGGCTCGTCACGGTGGCGGTGGCGCCGTCTGCCGCGCCACGGGCGAGGATCGACACCGTGTAGGAGCCACCCTGCTTGACCTCACCGGGGCTGACCGAGGCCCTGAGCGAGGTCACGCTGGAGTTGTACTTGGCGGGCTTGGCGGGCTTGGCCGGCGCCGCGTGCTTGGTGGGGGCCGGCTTGTAACCGCTGTCGGCGAGCGCGCTACCCGCGAACGGGACGCCGATCAGGGTCATGCCGAGGACGGTGGCCGCAAGAGGCTTAGCGAAACGCATGGCGTAATTCCAATCATGAACGGCCCGACCGGATTTTGATACCCGGCTCACGGAGGCCGCTTACACATGAAGCACTCTGCAGCCGGAAGCTGAGAACAATCTGTGATTGCCCTAAGCATTTTTTGTCAGGGCGGCCCCCGCGCCGCAGGGCACCAAGATCCGCGCCACCGTTACGCCGACACGCCGGTGCCGGTGCGACGGCCTACGCCCGTCCCACGAAAATCCTCTCTGACCTGCGGTGACCATGGAGGGCGACGATGGTCCGCCGGGAGCGGAAAGGAATGGCGGCCGGACCCCGGAAACGTCTCTCATAGAATCCACAGACCGCTTACTATTTTCATAGAAAAATCCTTAGACGTATCCGCCGGGCCATTCTGACCCCATTATGATCTGTGATCTGAAACACATAAACTCTCAAAAGAAACACACATGTCGCCCCTAAGATGCATTCAGGTTATTTTCAGCAACGGCGCTGACCTCGCGAAACTCGGCCCCTTTCGACCGCTCTCGCCGGCACTTTTGGGGCCGCCGGAGGTAACGGCGGTGTCACGCCAGACTGGGAGTCATCAAATCCGGACAAAGCGGACTTAGGTTTCTTCGTCAACGTCGATACCTTCTCCCCCACAGACGCACCGAACGCCTCAAGCGTTCTCGCGACGATCAGGGAGCATCCTTGAACACCCCACTGAAGCGCACCCTCCTTCCCCTCGGCGGCGGCCTCGCCGTCGCTGCGCTCCTCGGCGCGTCCATGCCCGGCACCGCCCAGGCAACGGACATCGTGAAGCACTCCGAGAGCGTCGGCACCCCCGACGCTCAGGGCATCGCCACTTTCTGGCTGAGGAACAACGCCGCCGCGCTGGAGGCCGCCACCTACCTTGAGGAGGACACGACCGAGGTCTCCAAGCTGACCTCCACCGGCACCGCGGAGGCCGACACCAAGCCCGGCTCGGTCGCGCCGACCACCACCACTGCCACCACGACGTCGAAGAACGTCAATCTGCCCAGGACCATCGGCAAGGTCTTCTTCGTCAACGCCGCGGGCGAGAACAAGTGGTGCTCCGCCACCTCGGTCCAGTCCAAGTACCAGAACGTGGTCGCGACCGCCGGACACTGCACGTACGACACCGCCAACGACGAGCAGCTGCTCGACAAGTGGGTCTTTGTCCCCGGCTACTACCAGGGCAAGGCCCCGTGGGGCATCTACGTGGGCAAGCAGGCCTTCGTCCACTATGACTTCGGTGTCTATGAGGACTACGACCGCGACTACGCCTTCGTCAAGCAGTTCAGCGACATCACGGTGACGGACGCCGGCCGCCTGGGTGACAATGTCGCCGGGCAGGGTTTCGCCTGGAACCAGAAGCTGCAGCAGGCGAACTTCGTCTTCGGCTATCCCCAGGCAGCGCAGCCCGACGGCAACAAGCCCTTCACCGGAGCCACGCCGAAGTGGTGCTATGGCAAGACCACGGCCAAGACCGTCGGTGACGCCGCCAAGAAGATCGAGGAGCACGTCGGCATCAAGTGCTCGATGACCGCCGGAGCCGACGGCGGCCCGTGGTTGCTCAAGTACAGCAACACCAAGCGGCTTGGTTACCTGAACGGTGTCACCAGCACCTTCAACGACCAGGACGAGAACAACCGCGTCGACTACCTCAGCACCCCCTACTTCGACGGCGACACCTACAACGTCTACGCCTCCGCCGCCAACCTCTGGTCCGGGACCCTCCTCTAGAACCGGCCCAGGGCACACGACAGGGAGGAGGGACGCCCAGGACAGTACTTCTTGGCGGAGGAAGCGATAAAGGGATAGAGGGGGCCTGGCACACCGCCGGGCCCTCTCGCATGCCCGCTTCCGCCGGAACCCCGCCACCCTCGGATACCCGCTTACGCCGGGCCGCAGGGCGGCCCCGGACCGCTTCTGTGCAGGTCATAGGTGATTCACATGCGAAAATAAGCAAACCCACATCCATGCGAGGCATCGTGGCGGGATGCACGCAATCACCCCGAGCTTTCGGTCCGAACCCGTGCGCCGGCCGGACGGCGGCTCAATCAACATCCTTGTCGTGGACGACGAACCGCCGCTGACGGAGCTCCTCTCGATGGTGATGAAACTGGAGTTCTGGGACGTGCGCTGCGCGCACGACGGCGGCGACGCCATCCAGACAGCCCGCACCTTCCGTCCCGACGCCATCGTCCTCGACTTCATGCTCCCCGACATGGACGGACTGGAGTTGCTGCCCAGGCTCCGTGCCGTGCTGCCCTCCGTGCCGGTTCTCTTCCTGACCGCCAAGGACTCGGTCCAGGATCGGATCATCGGGCTGAGGGCGGGGGCGGACGACTACGTGACCAAACCGTTCAGCCTGGAGGAGGTCATCATCCGGCTCCGCGGCCTGTTGCGCCGGTCGGGTGCGGTGCAGGCCCGCCCGGATTCGCGGCTCACGGTCGGCGGCCTCACCCTGGACCAGGAGACCCGGGAGGCGTGGCGGGACGGGGAGGAGATCCGTCTCACCCCGACCGAGTTCGAGCTCCTGCGCTTCCTGATGCACAATCCCGGGCGGGTTCTGAGCAAGGCGCAGATCCTGGACCGGGTGTGGACCTACGACTTCGGCGGGCAGAGCAACGTCGTCGAACTCTACGTCTCGTACCTGCGACGCAAGATCGACACCAAGCGGAAGCCGATGATCCACACCGTGCGCGGCGTGGGATACCTGCTCAGACCAGCCCGATGACCATGTCGCTCAAAACCAGGCTCGTGCTCTCCTCGATCGCGCTCCTGGCCATGGTCTCCGCGGTCATCGCCACGGCGACCACCCTGCTCCTCAACGTCTTCCTGGTCGATCAGCTGGACAGCCGGGTGACGTCCGCAGCCCAGCGCTCCACCACGGCGGCGGGGCGGCCCGGCACCGGCCCGACCGCCGACATCGGCGTGGCCTTCCTGCTCTTCCCCGGCCAGGCGGAGGGCACGTTCGGGG
Organism: Streptosporangium subroseum; assembly: GCF_900188345.1. Lineage (GTDB taxonomy): Bacteria > Actinomycetota > Actinomycetes > Streptosporangiales > Streptosporangiaceae > Streptosporangium > Streptosporangium subroseum. The sequence goes on from NZ_FZOD01000028.1 coordinate 102,331, forward strand.
CCCGGGTCCACCATGGCGCCGTGCGGCGCGCGGCGATCCTGACCGGGACGGGCACGGTCCTGGACGTGGACGCCCCCCCGCTGGTCGTCCACGTCACCGACGTTCCGATCACGCTGACCCTGGGCGGCCTCGGCGACTACCGGCTGGCGGCGGCCCGCGCCCCGGACGGCGACCTGCTCGTCACCGGGCTGCCCGCCGAGGGGGTGCAGGCGACGCTGACACGCCTCGTCGCGGTGGAGGCGGCCGTGACCCTGGGCGGTGTGGCGCTGATCGCACTGGCCTGCACCGTCGCCGTCAGACTCGCCGTCCGCCCGCTCCACCGCCTGGCATCCACCGCCGCCCGCATCTCCGAACTGCCGCTGGCCAATGGGGACGCGGTCCGGCTGGCCCGGGTGCCGGCGATCGGCACCGACACGCGTACGGAGGTCGGGCAGGTGGGCGCGGCGCTGAACCGCATGCTCGGCCATGTCGAGGAGGCCTTCGCGGTGCGGCACGAGAGCGAGACCCGGCTGCGCCAGTTCGTCGCCGACGCCAGCCACGAACTGCGCACACCGCTCGCCTCGATCGCCGGCTACGCGGAACTGACGGCACGGAGCGGCGAGATCCACGGGCCGCAGACAACGCACGCGCTGCGACGCATCCGGTCCGAGGCTACCAGGATGACGACGCTCGTCGAAGACCTGCTGCTGCTCGCCCGGCTGGATGCGGGACGGCCACTGGAGCAGTTGGAGGTGGACCTGTCCCCGCTGGTGGTCGACGCCGTCGGCGACGCCTACACGGTAGCCCCCGGCCACCGCTGGCTGATCAGCCTGCCCGACGAACCGGCCCTGGTCATCGGTGACGCCGACCGCCTCCACCAGGTCCTGACCAATCTGCTCGCCAACGCCCGCACCCACACCCCGCCCGGCACCACCGTCACCACCTCGATCCACGTCGAGCCGGACAGGCTGACGGTGCGGGTGCGGGACGATGGGCCGGGAATTCCCCAGGACGTGCTTCCCCGGGTGTTCAGCCGGTTCGCCCGCGGCGACGACTCGCGCTCCCGCCGGGCCGGAGGCGCGGGCCTGGGCCTGGCGATCGTCTCCGCGGTGGCGGCGGCGCACGACGGGCGGGTGGAGGTGACCAGCGTGCCGGGCGACACCATCTTCGCCCTGGTGCTTCCGGTGGCGGCGCTCCGCTGCTGAGCAGATGATCCCGCCACTTCCCAGCATTCTGAGCACGGAATCCCACAGGATTCGCATACCTGGCAAGACGGAGGGACGCCCGCCCCGTGAACCGCGGGTTCGGGAGGAGCCTTCCCATGTCAGTCTTCCTGCCGCGGACGTTGCCAGGTGGCTCTCAGGTTCGTGCTATCTCACGCATAGGTTCATGAGCTGGTATTGAGCCGTAAATCTGCAGGTCTCACCCCGGGAGTCTCATCGTGGAATTGATCTCTTCGCGGTTCGTCGGTGTCGCGGCTGCCGTCGCCACCGCCGTTCTGCTCGCCACCGGTTGCGGCGGAGAGGCGCCTGCGAGTGCCGCCCCGGCGCAGTCGGCCGGCCCCGGAGGCCAAGACGCCGCATACGCCGAGTGCCTGCAGAAGAACGGGGTGTCCGCACCCTCCACCAGGCCGGGCGGAGACCCCTCCGCCCGGCCCAGGCCGACTGATGGGTCGTCAGGCGGTCCCGGTGCGGGCCGGGGCGGGGCGGGGGTGTCTCCCGACAGGCAGAAGGCGATGCAGGCCTGCGCGTCCCTGCGCCCCACCAACGGTTCCGGCTCCACGGGTGGTGGCTCCAACAATTCGGCCATGCAGGCATTCCGCACCTGTATGAAGGACAACGGCGCGGAACTGCCCCAGGGAGCGGGCGCCCAGGGGCTCGACGAGAGCGACCCGAAGATCGCTAAAGCCGTTGAGGCCTGCGGCTCGCTCAGGCCGACATCCGGTGGATCCGCCGGGTAGAGCAGACGGAAATACGGGTCGGCAGCCGTGGCAACGCCATCTTCAGGATTCCCGGTACCACATTCATGGCTGCAGGAAGACGCGGCCGCGGAGACAGGGCGAAGGTGCCCACGCTCAGTTTGTGACGCCCGAGACAGACACCCCTCCCACCCGCACTCTACGTGCGGGTGGATAATCCTCTGAAGGCTCCGCCCGGTCTGGGACATGGCAGCCGGTGATCGGCCTGCCCCCTGGTTCGTCGGCCGTCACGAATGGGCCGAGACCTTCGGCCGGAACTTTCCACTGGCACAGTCGTGGACGTCGTAGCAAACAGCGCAAAGCCGGTCCCGCTCCACATCCCGGCATATCAACGTCCTGGGGCGCTACCAGTTCAACTTCCACAGTGGTGCTTTCTACCCACCGCAGTGCCGTTTTCCGCAGCAGCCTCGGTGGCGCGCCGGTCGACGCCACGGGTCAGATGATCGGTCGTTCTCGGCCGTCGGCCGTGGCGGCTGCCTGCAAGGGTCGCATCAGCTGGAGCGCTCCGAGGCATCGGTCGTCTCCTGCACGCTCCAACTCCATACAAGACGGGACGTATCAGGCCTTCATCTCGGCCGCTGTTGAGGGCCGAAGACCCATGTGCGTAGCAGCAGGAACCGCAGGCAGGTGGCGGCCAGGTTGGCCGCGACCAGCACGCCGAGTTCCAGCGGCCGGGCCGGAGCATCGTCGACGGTGTGCAGCAGGGCCAGCGAGCCGCCGGTCAGGCCGAGACTCGCGGCGAAGACGGCGAGGCCCTGGGCCTGGTGCAGCCACAGGCGGCCGGTGCTGCGGATGCCGAAGGTGAGCCGGCGGTTGAGGGCGGTGTTGGCCACGGCGGTGACGAGGAGGGCGATGAGGTTGGCCGCCTGGGCGCCGGCGGCTGATGCGGGGCTTATTCGCCGGGTCTGAGGACATATCCCGCCCCGCGCAACGTGTGGATCATCGGTGCCCGGCCGGCGTCGATCTTCTTTCGCAGGTAGGAGATGTACAGCTCCACCACGTTCGCCTGGCCGCCGAAGTCGTAGTTCCATACCCGGTCCAGGATCTGTGCCTTGCTGAGCACCCGCCGCGGGTTGCGCATCAAAAAGCGCAGCAGCTCGAACTCGGTGGCCGTCAAAGTGATCAGCTCGCCGTCTCGCCGGACCTCGTGGCTGTCCTCGTCCAGGGTCAGGCCGCCGATGACGAGCTGGGAGCCGGGGCTCAGCTCCGAGCGGGCGGTGCGGCGCATCAGCCCGCGCAGCCGGGCCACGACCTCTTCGAGGCTGAACGGCTTGGTGACGTAGTCATCGCCGCCCGCCGTCAGGCCGGTGATCCGGTCTTCCAGGGAGTCTTTGGCGGTCAGGAACAGCACCGGCACATCCGAGGTCTCCGCGCGTAGCCGCCGCAGCACCTCCAGGCCGTCGATGTCGGGCAGCATCACGTCGAGCACGACGGCGTCGGGCCGGAAGTCGCGTGCGGTCCGGACGGCGCTCAGGCCGTCGCCGGCGCTGCGCACCTCCCAGCCCTCGTAGCGCAGCGCCATCGTCAGCAGCTCCGCCAGCGTGGGCTCGTCGTCGACCACCAGCACCCGTACGGGGCTGCCGTCCGGCCGGCGCATCGGCCCGCGGGTCTGCGCGTTCGCCATCGTCATCACCCGATCATCAGCGGCGAAGCTGTCGGCATCCTTTTCACATCCTGTGTATCACCTGTGCGAATGCGGGCGCACGATCGCATCGGGTGCCCGTGGCCTGCCGGCGCCACCGGCATGGCGCCG
>NZ_FZOD01000004.1:0-40854 GCF_900188345.1 Streptosporangium subroseum
GACCCCGCAGACCGCGCGGTCCTGGACGCGATGCTCGCGCGGGCGGATGTGTTCGTGCAGAACCTCCTGCCGGGGGCGGTGCAGCGGCTGGGCCTGGATGAGGAGAGCCTGCGCGCCAAGCATCCGCGGCTGATCACCTGCTCGATCTCCGGCTACGGCTCGAAGGGCCCCTACCGCGGCAAGAAGGCCTACGACCTGCTCATTCAGTGTGAGACCGGCGTGCTGTCGGTGACCGGCACGCCCGAATCACCCGCCAAGGCCGGCATCTCCATCGCGGACATCTCCGCCGGCATGTACGCCTACAGCGGTGTGCTGACCGCGCTGTATGAGCGTGAGCGCACCGGCGCCGGCACCGGCTTGGAGGTGGCGATGCTCGACGCGCTGGGCGAGTGGGCGAGCCAGCCGTACTTCTACGCAGGCTACGGCGGCACCCCTGCGCCCCGCACCGGCGCCCGCCACGCCTCCATCTCCCCCTACGGGCCGTATCGGGCCGGGGACGGAGCCCAGGTGTTCATCGGCGTGCAGAACGAGCGCGAGTGGGCGGCGCTCTGCGCCGACGTCCTGGGCCGGCCGCACCTGGCCCAAGAGCCCCGCTTCGCCCGCAACTCCAGCCGTGTGGAGCACGACGCCGAGCTGCGGGTGATACTTCAGGAGGCCCTGTCCGGGCTGAGCGCTCAGCAGGTCATCGAGCGCCTCGACGAGGTGGGCATCGCATCCGCCCGTATGCGTACCATGCACGAGTTCGCCGAGCATCCGCAGCTGGAGGCGCGTGATCGGTGGCGTGAGGTGGACTCTCCCGTCGGCCCCCTGCGCTCCCTGCTGCCCCCGGTCACCGTGACGGGGCGGGAGGCGGCCATGGGCGCGATCCCGGCGGCCGGCCAGCACAGCGACGCCATCCGCGCCGAGTTCGCCTCCGGGGCGACCGACCCGACGAAGGACCGGACCTGACATCGAGCGCGGCCGCCGCACCGAGCTGATCACCCCCGAGCCGGAGCCGCCGAGCCGACGTCCCCGGAGTGGATCATCGATCTTGGACACGTGGAGACCGCCCGGGTCCCCGAGGCGTTCGCGCTGATGATCCGTCATCTCATCCACGCCCTGGGACCCGTGCCGTTCGCCATGGCCGTCGCCCGATAGTCACCGTGAAGACGCCCGCCCACGAGGAGCCGCCCTCCGCGGCGTGCCGTTTGTCATGGTCATGACACGATGGCCACCGCGGGCCCCGGCATTCGTCGCCGACCCCGGGTATCCGCTCCGGCGCTCATGACCCGCGTCCGGTGCCTACGGCGTGTGCCGGGCCTCCCTGGCCTTCGCCTCGGCTTCGTCCATCTCGGCGGCCTCCTCCGGCGTGGGGGCGGTGCCGCCGAGGTGGCGGGGCTGCCACCAGGCGCCCGGGGGGATCTCCGGGTAGCTCCGCTGGGCCTGGTCCAGCATCGCGGCCATGCGCTCGCGCAGGTCGGCGCTGACGGCGTCGTAGTCGTCGCCGCGCTGGGGATGCATGGGCTCGCCGAGCAGGATGGTGATCGGCACGTGCCGCTGGAGCAGCTTCTTGGGATGGCCCTTGGTCCACAGCCGCTGGGTGCCCCAGAGTGCCATCGGGATCATCGGCACCTTCGCGCCGACGGCCATCCGGACCGCGCCGTTCTTGATCTCCTTGATCGTGAAGGACCGGCTGATCGTGGCCTCCGCGAACACGCCCACGATCTCGCCGCCCTTGAGCGACTTCAACGCCGCCCCGAACGCGGCGGCGCCCGCCGCGCGGTCCACCGGAATGTGGTGCATGCCGCGCATCAGCGGACCGGAGATCTTGTGGTCGAAGACCTCCTTCTTCGCCATGAAGCGCACCAGGCGCTTGGTCGGCAGCGTGGACAGGCCCGCGAAGATGAAGTCCAGGTAGCTGATGTGGTTGCTGACCAGCACAGCTCCACCGGTCCGCGGGATATGCTCCGCGCCCTCAATACGGATCTTGAGGTCCAGGGCGCGGAACAGGGTCCGCGCAGCCCCGATGACCGGGGGGTACACGATCTCAGCCATGGCTGAACCGTACCTCAGCCGCCCGGCAGGTCATGACCGGTGCCCGGTCGTCTCAGTGCCCTCGGAAGGCCTCCTCCAGCCACCATGAGCCGCGCGCGGCGCTGACCTTGGCGTGGACCAGCAACGGCCGGTCCCGGGGCCCCTTCACCCACCCGGCCACCGCCGCCAGATCCGCTCGATCCCGTACGGTCACCGCCTCGCAGCCGAATCCCCGGGCGATGGCGGCGATGTCCGCGGGCGGGAAGGTGACGGTGTCCAGGGAGTGCCCGTCCGGGCCGAAGTGGTGCACCTCGGCGCCGTAACCCTCGTCGTCGTAGACCACGATCACCATCGGGAGGCCGAGCCGTACGACCGTCTCCAGCTCGGCGACGCCCATCAGCGCGCCGCCGTCACCGAGCGCGGCCACCGGAAGCCGGTCCGGCCGGGCCACGGCCGCGCCGATCGCGGTGGCCAGGCCGAGGCCGATCGACTGGAAGCCCTGGGTGAAGCAGAAACCGAACTCGTCGGGGACGTCGAGGAACATCGCCGGATATCCCATGAAATTTCCGGAGTCGATGGAGACGACGCGTTCCGCGGGGAGCAGGTCGTCCAGCGCGATCGTCAGCGTCCGGGGGTCGATCCGGCCGTCCCCGCCCTCGTCGGCGTAGGGCACGTCCCGCCAGCGGTTCTCCCCGGCGATCCGCCCGGCCAGGGCCGCCGACCGGTATCCGACGCCGTCACGGCCGCCCTCGTCGAGCAGGTCCGCGACGGCCCGCGCGGTGAGGGCCACGTCGCCGACCACCCCGAGGTGGACGGGCCGGTGGGCGCCGAGGGCATCGGGGTCCAGGTCGACCTGGACGACCTTGGCGTCCGGGCCGATCAGCGTGCCCTGACGCATGGTCCACATGTTGAGCGCGCAGCCCCAGCCCACGACCACGTCGGCGCCGCGGATGAGCTCGGCGGTGAGGGGTGAGGCGAAGCCACCGCTCACGTCCAGATCCCACGGGCTGCCCCGGAAGAGACCCTTGGCCACGGCGGAGGTGGCGAGCAGCGCCCCGGTCAGCTCGGCGAGCCTTTCGAGCTCCCGCCGGGCCGTACGGCCCCCTCGCCCGGCCACGAACACCGGCCGCCTCGCCGCCTCCAGGAGCTCCGCCAGCCGCGCGACCGCCTCCGCCTCCGGCTCCGCCCCTGCCGGGAGGGAGACGCCGGAGCCGAGGACGTCGCCGTCCGGGACGGTCTGGCCCTGCACCTCCAGCGGAAGGTTGAGCAGAACCGTGCGCCGCTCGTCGCGGGCGACGCGGAACGCCTCGGCGGTGTCGGCCACGGCGGTCCCGGCGGAGCCGATCCGCAGCGGGACGGCGCCGACCGCCGTGGCCAGGGCGGCCTGGTCGACGAAGAAGTTGGACCGCGACGCGGTCACCTCTCCGGCCAGCACGATGAGCGGCGTGCGGCTCTTGGCGGCCTCCGTGATGCCGGTCATCGCGTTGGTGAGGCCCGGTCCCTGGTGGACGCTGAGCACTCCGACCCTGCCGCTGAGGCGTGCGTAGGCGTCGGCCATGGTCGCCGCGCCTCCCTCGTGGCGCGCGGCGACGTATCGGACGCCGTGCTCGATCAGCGCGTTGGTCACGTGGAAGTTGCCGCTGCCCACCACCCCGAAGGCGGTGTCCACGCCGAGGGAGGCGAGGACCCGGCCCACGGCCTCGGCGACGTTCACCTCTCGACCAGTGCCAGCACCCGCACCGGACTGCCCGAGCCGCCGACGATGGGCAGCGGCGGGGCGACGATCACGGCGCCGGTGACCGGGAGCCGGTCGAGGTTGCGGAGCTGGGTCAGGCCGTACTTCCCCGCGCCGAGCAGGAACGAGTGACACGGGAAGGGCGGGTCGAAACCGTGCGCGGTGCCCGCGTCGGTGCCCACGGTCTCCACGCCCAGCCCGGCGATCGAGGTCTCCTCGGCCAGCCACCTGGCGCACTCCACCGAGATGCCGGGCGTGTGCGGGCCCGTCTCGTTCGCGTTCAGGAAGCGCTCCTGGTCGTGGGAGTGGACGTCCCAGCCGGTGCGGTAGAGCAGCCACCCGCCCTCGGGAAGCGGCCCGTTGGCCTGCTCCCAGGCCTTGACGTGCTCGATCTCCAGCAGGAAGTCGGGGTCCTCGGCCGACTCGGCGGAGAAGTCGAGCACCACGGCCGAGGCGATCAGCCGGTCCACCGGCACCTGCGAGATGTCCTCGCCGTCCTTGGCGGTGACCCAATGGACCGGCGCGTCGAAGTGGGTGCCGGTGTGCTCGCCGGTCGAGATGTCGTTCCAGTACCAGGCCGGGCCGCGGTCGTCGTAGCGGCTGATCTCCTTCAGAGTGAAGGGGACGGTGTTGCCGAACGGCTCGGGCAACTGCAGGATCGGCGTCTCCGACGACAGCGGCGCCGTAAGGTCGATCACCTCGATCCCGCCGTTTCGGATGCTCTCCACCAAGCTCTGCAAAACCGACATGACGCCTCCAGCATTGAAAAAGATCTGGCCAGATCCTCCTACACCCTCACGCTTCCCGTCATCCCCATCTCCCCCGGGAGGGAACACGATCTCACCGGTAGGCGTCGAGGCCGAGTTTGAGCGCGACGAGCAGGCCGCAGACGGCGGCGACGACGCGGAGGGACTGTCCGGGAAGCCGCCGTGCGATCGACGGGCCCAGCCAGCCTCCCACCAGGAACCCCGCGGCGAGCGGCGCCACGGCCGACCAGTCCACCGGTCCGAAGAACGCGAAGCCGATCGCGGCCACGGCGTTGGCCAGCGCGGACACCACGTTCTTGACGGCGTTGACCCTGACCGGCGTCTGGTCCAGCACGGCCGCCAGCACCGCGAACATGAGGATCCCCCCGGCCGCTCCGAAGTATCCGATGTAGATCGCGACCGTGAACAGCGCGGCGCGCACCATCCAGCCGCGCTCCGCCTCGGGGCTTCCCGCCAGGGCGATCAGCCTCGGCGGGCGGAGCAGCATCAGCGAGGCGGCCGCGATCAGCCACGGCGCGATCGCCTCGAACGTCCGGGACGGGGTCAGCAGCAGCAGGACCGCGCCCGCGGCGCCCCCCAGCGCCGTCACCCATCCCAGGCGCAGGACTCGCCTCCCCTGACCTGCGAGCTCCGGCCGCGACCCGGCCGCCGCCCCCAGACCGGTGAACATCAGCGCGACCGTGTTCGTGACGTTCGCACTCAGCGGGGACAGGCCGAACGCCAGCAGCGCCGGGTAGGACACCACGGACGCCAGGCTCACCACCGTGCTGACCACTCCCGCCAGCGCCCCCACCGCGGCCAGCCCCAGCACTTCAGCGACATCCACCCTCAACCCTAATCACACGGGTGAGCCGTTAATCCGATTACTCCTCCTTCAGCCCGTTTAGTTCAACTCTGATGGAATCGCTCACGGCGAAAACGCCTCACAGGCCGGAACGGCTCACGGATCGAAACGGCGCATGGAGCCGGAATGGCTCGCGCGGCGAGAGCGACGAGCCGGCGCACGGGGCGGCTTCACGGAGAACGGTCACCGCGCCCGGCCTACCCCGAAATTGCGCTCGAAGCCGGAGACCATGGCGTGAAGCCCGGCCTCGAACCAGCGGTCGCAGTAGGTCGTACACAAACTAATGGAAGAGGTTTTCCCACGTCAGAGCTTGCCATCGCCGGCGAACGGGAACAGTTTGGGAACTGTGAAAAAGCTCATCAACGGCATCGAGTCGGTCGTACCGGACACGTTGCGCGGTCTCGCGGCCGCGCATCCCGGGTTGCGGGTGGACGAGGAGAACCGGATCGTTTACCGTGCCGCGGGGCCGCGTCCCGGCAAGGTCGGCCTGGTGTCCGGCGGGGGTGCCGGGCACGAACCACTGCACACCGGCTTCGTCGGGTACGGCATGCTCGACGCGGCCTGCCCCGGAGAGGTCTTCACCTCTCCCGTGCCCTACCAGATGATCGAGGCCACCACGGCGGTGCACGGCGGCGCCGGGGTGCTGCACATCGTGAAGAACTACACGGGCGACGTCCTGAACTTCCAGATGACCGCCGAGCTCTCCGCCGAGGAGAACATAGAGGTGGCGGCCGTGCTGGTCGACGACGACGTGGCCGTGCACAACTCCATCTACACGGCCGGCCGCAGGGGCACCGGCGCCACGGTCTTCGTCGAGAAGATCGCCGGAGCCATGGCCGAGACCGGGGCGCCGCTGCACGAGGTCGTGCGGGTGGCCGAGGAGGTCAACGCCCGCAGCCGCTCCTTCGGCATCGGGCTGAGCTCCTGCACCACCCCGTCCGTGGGCAAGCCCACCTTCGACCTGGGCGACACCGAGATCGAGCTGGGCATAGGCATCCACGGCGAGCCCGGCCGGACCCGCTCGACCATGCGCCCCGCTCGCGACCTGGCCTGGATCGCGATGGACGCCCTCCACGAGGACCTGCCGCTCTCCGGGGACACCCTGGTCATGGTGAACGGCATGGGCGGCACGCCCCTGATCGAGCTGTACATCGTCTTCGCGGAGGTCGTCGACTATCTGGCCGAGAAGGGCGCGAGAGCCGCACGGAGCCTCGTCGGCAACTACACCACCAGCCTCGACATGCAGGGTTTCTCGATCACGACCTGCCGGCTGGACGACCAGCTCACCCGCCTCTGGGACTTCCCCGTCGAGACCCCCGCCCTGCGCTGGGGCCGCTGACGTGAACACCGCCTGCTTCGCCGCCTGGATCGAGGAGATCGCCCGGACCGTCCACGCGGAGAAGGACCGGCTGACCCGGCTGGACGCCGCGATCGGCGACGCCGACCACGGGGCCAACCTCGACCGGGGTTTCACCGCGGTCTCCCGGGTGCTGGCCGCCAAGCAGCCGGAGACCACGGGAGCGATGCTGACCATGGTCGGGAGCACGTTGATCCGCAACGTCGGCGGGGCTTCCGGACCCCTGTACGGCATGGCGTTCCGGCAGATGGGCAGGGTCCTGGGCGACACCCCCGACGTGTCGATCGCGCAACTCTGCACCGCCCTGGAAGCCGGGCTGGCCGGTATCCAGAAGCTGGGAGCCGCCACCGAGGGCGACAAGACCCTGGTGGATGCCCTCGCCCCGGCGATCCAGGCGCTGGCGCAGTCCGTACAGGACGGGGTGAAACCGGAGGAGGCGATCAGCGCGGCGGCGGCCGCGGCCCTCGCCGGAGCGGAGGCCACGATCCCGATGCTTGCCCACAAGGGGCGGGCCAGTTATCTCGGTCCGCGCAGCGTGGGCCACGAGGACCCCGGCGCCGCCTCCACCGCGCTCATCTTCGCCGCCCTGCATGCGGTGACGACACGATGAACGAACTCCCCCGATGGTAGGCATCGTTCTCATCTCCCACAGTGGTCCGCTGGCCGCCGAGGTCGCGGCCCTGGCCGCGCAGATCGGCGGCCAGGACGTCCCGCTGGCCGCGGCCGGAGGCACCGAGGACGGCGGCCTCGGCACCAGTCCCAGCCTGGTGGAGGCGGCGATCAAGCACGTGGACCGGGGAGACGGGGTGATCCTCATCCCCGACCTGGGAAGCTCGGTGCTGACCGCCCGGTTGTTCGTGGGACCGGACGTGATGATCGCCGACGTGCCGTTCGTGGAGGGGACCATCGCGGCGGTCGTGTCGGCGGGCGCGGACATGTCGCTGAAGAACGTGCTCGCGGCGGCCATGGAGTCCCGGTCCTTTCGCAAATTCTGACGGCGATCGCCCTCTCCCCCATGACGTCCGGGACGTCTACCGCAGCGGGCTCCCGGAACGCGAGGAAATCCCGCCCTCTCCGGAGTGCGGGACTTCTTCGCGTCGCACGGCCGACGTCTCGTACGGCCGGCAGGCTCGGGACGGCCCCCCAGATCCGCGGGTGAATCAGGGCGCCGCGTCGGAGACCTTCGAGGTCAGGCCCAGATACTCCTCGCGGCCCAGCGTACGGATCTCGAAACTCAGGCCCAGCCGTACCGCGAAGCGATGCGCGTCCTCGGGCGGCCAGGGGCCGGGTAGGTGGCGCATCAACTGACCATCACCACTCATGATGAAAAGTCCGGATAAACGTTCGTGGCGATAGAGCAGCAAGCCCCCCACGCAGTCCGGATTCGGTCCCATGGCCAGGTCTTCGGGAACCATTCGCGGGCCAAGCCAGACGCGCAGCCTCTCATTGCGCCTGAGCACGAGGCAGGGACCGCCGGGCGGCCCAAGAGTGGTGCCACGTCTGCTCCGCCTCGCGTGCAGCGCCCGGTAGGCGGGGCCCAGGACGATGACCAGAGGGCTGAAGAAAACGGCCAGCCATTTGACCTCGACGAGATCCAGCAGCACCCTCCCCATCGCGGACAGTCCTCGCCACGCGAACAGACCGACCGTCGTGGCGATGTAGGCCATCGCCAGCAGACCCGCGGCGCCCACACCGAGAGCCACGGCCTTCTTCCTCCTGGACATGCGCGAGGAGGACTGCCCCACCAGACGTTCCCAGCCTGGCGCCCGCCTGGCGAGCGCCGTGCGCACCCGCTTCGACGGGGTGAGCAGAGCATCCTCGACGGGTATCCCCCGGCGGGCCGCGAAGGCGGTCACCTCGTCGGCCGGCCACTCACCGGGAAGATCAAGAAGCACCAGTCCGTCGGAGTCAAGCCCGGCGAGCCCGTTGACGGACTGCGGCCTCTTCTCTCTGGAGACGAGGGTCATCCGCCTGTACCGGTAGTGATACAGGGCGGCGGGCGCGAGCCGTACCGAACGCCCGGCGATCGGATCGACCGCCACCAGCGTTGCCCCGTCCCAGGAGAGCACGGTCGCCGGGCGGGGTGCGCCCTCGACCGCCCCGGCGAGTGGTCGTAGTTCCCATCGCTGCGCGTCGATCAGCGCCCCGCTTTCCTTAGGTCAAAGCCTCCCGTTTCACAAAAGGACGGATAAAGAAGTCATAAAGTTCCGATCTCGAAGCGGTGCTCCAACCGGCCGCAACGGGCCGGCGCCCCGCATCCAGACGCCCGCGACCGGCGGCGAGGAGCTGTCCGACCCGCACGTCACACTTCGCCGCCCTATGACCCGCAGCGTGATGAGTCCTGCCGAGGGCGCTTCCCAACCAGTAAACGATCATGGCGATGCCCAGGCAGGCCGGGTTCGGGGAAAGGCTCTGGAGATCGTGGCGTCAGGTGATGGCCGAGTTGCGTTGATCAACGGGGGCGTCCCGCAGAGCGGTTGCCGAGCGGTGGATCTTCGTCAGCGCGCTGAGGAGATGTTCACGTTCGGCCTCGGTGAGGTCAGCGGTGACCTGCTCTTCGAGCAGCCGCCGTTCCTTTTCGATGGGGGCTTGCAGGGCGCGTCCGGCGTCGGTGAGCCACAGCCGAACCAGCCGGTTGTCCCGGTCGTCGCGGCGCCGGGTGAGCAGGCCGGCCACGGCCATCCGGGTGGCCGCCTTGACCACGTTGGGGGTGGTGACGTTCAGCATGGCGGCGACCTCGCCCGGAGTGCGGCCGTCCTGCCGCCACAGCACCGCGAGCAGGTGATCTTGCCCCAGGTGCAGCCCGTGCCGCCGCACGGCCGTCTCGGCCGCCGCCCGCAGCGCCTTGGACATCTTGCCGTGCAGGTCCAAAAACTCGGGCACTTCGAGACCTCCGGTGATGTCGGGGTGCGATTGACGGCAGATCGTGTACCGGTTAACGTTCTTTTCATTCGTTAACCGGTACACGATTTAGGGATTTTCATGATACTCGTCACCGGCGCCACCGGAAATATCGGCCGCGAGCTCGTCCACCGACTGGACGAGCTCGACGTGCCGTTCCGCATCTTGGTCCGCGACCCCGCCCGTGCCGCCACATTGCCCGAGCGGGCCGAACGGGTCGTGGCGGACCTGAGCGACCCGGCGACGCTGCCGCCCGCCTTCGCCGGAGTCGACCGGCTGTTCCTGCTCACCCCCGGCATCGGCCTCGACCACACCAGGCACGCGGTCGCCGCCGCCCAGTCCGCAGGGGTGCGCCATATCGTGCACCAGTCCTCATTCAACGTCCTCGGCGACCCCATGCCCGCCATGGGGCGCTGGCACCACGAACGCGAGCAGGCCATCCGAGCTTCCGACATCCCGGCCACCTTCCTGCGGCCCGGCGGCTTCATGACCAACGCCTTCGACTGGCTGCCCACCATCCGCCAGGCGGGCTATGTCCTCGATCCGGTCGGCCCCGGCCGGTACGCGCCGATCGACCCCGCCGACATCGCCGCCGTCGCCGCCCTGGCTCTGACCGGCGACGGTCACCAAGGCCAGGAATATGTCCTCACCGGCGAGGAGCTGTTCACCATCACCGAACAGGTCAAGATCCTTGCTACGGCGGCCGGCCAGGAGATCGCGGTCCGGGCAGTGACCACCGCGGAGGAGGCCGTCGCCTCCCGATTCCCCCAAGGGGCACCTCCGGCGCTGGCCGAGGCCATCATCGAAGGGTTCCACCTCATGCGCGCCGACACAGCCGGATTTCGCACCGACACCGTGGAGCGCCTGCTCCAGCGCAGGCCCCGCACCTTCGCCGCCTGGTGCGCACGCAACGCCGACGCCTTCCGGACCACCTGAACCGCACGTCCGCATCCCGGCAACCGTCGACCCGCGCCTCGCCACGACGTCGGCAAGACCGTCGCACGCGGCCGCACCCTCACAGCACCACCACGATCCGGACCTCAGCGGTGAAGCTGGATCGGCATACAGCTCCCAACACGGAAACGGTCTCGTGATCGCTAACGTGATCACGAGACCGTTTCCGTTGGATCTACTTCGCCAACGGTGTCCCTCTTCGGAGCGCGAGGGCTTCCATGCGTGCTCCGGGAATGCGGGTCAGCAGGCGGCGAGCATGCTCTGCAGCGCGCTCTTCTCCGCGGACTGCAGGCTCAGGCCCCAGTTGTGCTTGACGCCGATCCAGGCCCGGGCGTAGGTGCAGCGGAAGGAGGTCACCGAGGGCTTCCAGGTGCTGGGGTCCTGGTCGCTCTTGCTCTGGTTGACATTGTCGGTGACCGCCCACAGCTGGCCGTCGTTGAGGGAGTTGGCGAAGGACTGACGCTTGGCGGTGGTCCAGGCCCAGGCGCCGGAGCGCCACGCCTCGGCCAGCGGCACCATGTGGTCGATGTCGACGTCACTGGCGGCGGTCCAGGTGGCGCCGTCGTACGGGCTGAACCACCTGCCGCTGGTGGCCGAGCAGCTGCTGCTCGTCACGACGTTGGTGCCGTCACGCTTGAGCACCTGCTCGCGGGTGTCGCAGGACCCGGAAATGGTGATCCAGTGCGGGAAGAGATCGCGGTTGTAGGTGCCGGCGTGGGACTCGGCCGCGACGGTGAGGGAGGCCAGGTAGGAGGAGGCGGTGCTCGCCGACGGGATGCCGGGAGGGGTGGCCTCCGCGCTGCCGGCGCTCAGGGAGAGGGCGAGGATCGCTGCCAGGGCGGCGGAGACGATGGTGACGACTCGGCGCATGCGAGCGCGTCCCTTCTGTCCGCGACCTCGGCCGGAGAGGGGTGCTCCGGCAAGGGGGCGAGGCGGGACAAAAGGACCATCTCAGGGCATTTGACTCACCCAGCAACAGTGAGCCAAACGGATTGTGAAGATCGTGCGAACGAGATGATCTGTGCGGGATCGACGCGTTCAGAAGGCTCCGGCGTCTCTGGCGGTATAGACGGTGGGATAGACCGGCCGGAAGCCGAGCTCTCGGCGGATCTTGGAGGTGTCCGCGATGCCCTCCCAGGGATCGTCGAGTGACCGGCCGGCCGCCCCCTCGGAGACCGGCTCGCCGTTGAGGTTCAGCAGCTCCAGTGCGGTGACGGGTGCGTCGTCGGCCACGTTGAACGCCTCTCCGTCCACGCCGTTCGCCCGGACGGCCCGCAGCAGGGCCTGGGCGACGTCGGCGTGGTGCACCAGACCGACAGGCGCGTCAAGGTCGTGGTCCTGAGCTCTCGTGGCAAACAGCTCCGGACACGGCTGCTGAACGACTTCCACCGGCCACCCGCCATCCTGTCGGAGCTGTCGAACACCGACCTGGAGGCGCTCCACCGGCTGTCGGCGCGGCTGCGTCCGGAGTGACCGCCGTCGCGCGACAGCCGTACCGGGGAGATGAGCACCGGCGCGGTCCCGGCAGCCGGGCTATCAGATCCACCGTCCCCGCAGGGAGGATCCA
Organism: Streptosporangium subroseum; assembly: GCF_900188345.1. Lineage (GTDB taxonomy): Bacteria > Actinomycetota > Actinomycetes > Streptosporangiales > Streptosporangiaceae > Streptosporangium > Streptosporangium subroseum. The sequence goes on from NZ_FZOD01000004.1 coordinate 12,139, forward strand.
GGTTTTCTCCCCACGGCTATGCCCTTTACAACGTAGATCAAATGCCCTGCCGGGCTGTCCCTGGCTGAATGGTCACCCGCAGATCGCACCGGCGCGTATCCCCCGAGGCGGGAGCCGGATAATGAGACGCCCTGCGGATTGCGCCACCCCTATGATCACGCTTCATGATTATCCGCGCATTAGCGACCACCGCCGGGGTTTTCGTCCTGTTATTCGCCGGTACGACCGCCGTGTCTACCGCGTCTACCGTGTCTGCCGTGTCTGCCGACCCCATCGTCGGGGTTCCCGAGCTGACCCACAACCCGCTCTACAAGCAGGGCCGTCTTCCCGCGATCTCCTGCAAGGCGACCAAGGGCACCACCAAGGCCTCCACGACGAAATACCTCAACAAGGTCGTCGGCTGTCTGAACTCCGCCTGGCGCAAGACCATCAAGGACTTCGCCCCTGTCGAGGTGGATGTCAAGGACAAGATCAAGAGCGGCCTGTGCTTCACCGGCCTGCAGGTGTCCGGCTCCTTCGCCGCCAGTTGCAGCGGCGGCATCCAGGTGCAGCTCGGTTCCGACTGGATCAAGGCCAAGTCCGACCAGGCCATTCTCATCGAGGTCACGCGCGCGTACGCCGGAGTCATCCAGGGGCAGACGGGCATCGGCGAGGCCTGGTGGGCGTTGCCGACCAGAGACCAGAAGGACGGCGGCAAGGAGCAGACGCACCGCTACTACCTGCAGGCCGACTGCCTGGGCGGCGTGTCCATGAAGGTCCTGGGGCGCTCGGCCAAGAACTGGAATCCCCTCCTCGCCGCCGAGACGCCGAAGGAATACGGCAGATTCAACTGGTACGGCAAGCCCGCCAACCGCCTCCACTGGTTCGAGCAGGGCTACAGGTCGCAAGGCCCGAGCGCGTGCAACACCTGGAAGGCTGCCTCCTCAAAGGTCGCCTGACCCCTGCCGGCCCGTCTCGGGGGACGAGCACGAACAGGACAGTCACCTGACGACGCTGAGGACTTCTCTGCCCGTGAACAAACAGGTCAGAGGGGTTGCGTCCTCACATATGGCGTAAGGAAGAGTCGGATCCGTGTTTGGAGTCGTGTCCGGAACTGCTCGCCGTGGCCGGCGCGATGGTGACCACGAACACCGAACCGAGATTCGGGCTGACAAGAACGGCAGACTGACAGCCATGGGCGAACAGGCACAACCCGACCGGCGCAGGGCGGGTACGCAGGAGCAGGCGTTGCCGGGCGGCCAGGTCACGAGCACGGTCCGGGTCGGGGACACCGTTCGCCGTCCGGTCAGCCGGGGTTTCTACGGCGACCCGGGGTTCGTCCGCGACCTGCTGCTCTTCCTGGAGCAGGCGGGATGGGCGGGCGCGCCCCGGTTCCTGGGATCGGATCAGCAGGGGCGGCAGGTTCTGACCTTCCTGGACGGGCACGTCGCCTGGGACTGGACAGGCGGTCAACCCGAGGCGGTCAGCGGCGATGCCAGTCTTGCCCGAGCCGGTGAGCTGACCAAAGAACTGCACGACCTGACCGCCGGTACGGCCCTTGCCGGAGAGAGCGAGGTGGTCTGCCACAACGACCTGTGGCCGGGCAACATCGTCTATCGCGACCTTGGGCAGGGGCTGCGGCCGGTTGCGTTCATCGACTGGGACCTTGCCTCGCCCGGTGAACGGATCCACGATGTGGCCCGGTTGTGCTGGCAGTACGCCGGATGGTGGGAAGGCAGTGATCCGGCCGAGGTGAACCGGCGCTCCACGGTGATCTGCGACGGGTACGGCCTGGCCGACCGGTCCGGTCTGGTCGAGACGGTGCTGTGGTGGCAGGAGCGCTGCTGGCGGGGCATCGACCGGGCGGCCGAGGCCGGGGATCCGGCGATGGCAGGGCTGCGCGCCTCGGGTGCGGTCGAGGAGATCAAGGCCGCCTACGCGTGGGTGGAGCGGCATCGCGAAGAGCTTCACTGACCGGGTTCCTTTCCATGGCAGGACCGGGAAAGGGAGCCGACGAGCCTCGGTCCTCAGACCGGCAATCTTGTACTCATCGATGCGACCTCGGCGCCTCATCCCCGGTATGGCAACGACTCGATCCCTTGCCCACTCGCTCGTACTTCGGCGGCGCGTCGTCAACGGCGGCCCAGGCACCGGTCCACGGGCCTTAGTGAGGTGGCACGCATCGACGCCCAGGAGCACTTGGTGCAGTGGCAGCGCATCGAAAAACCCGACTTCGGCTACGCCGTCCACGTCCCGCAGAGCTGGGACGAGCGGCCGCCGAACCTGAAGAACAGCCCATGGGAGACCGCCAGGTTCGGGGACCCCACCGACCGTCGGCACACCGTCATCGTCTTTCGCGCGAGGACGCTGCCGGGATGGACCGCCGCCGAGGTCGCCGAAGAGGTTCAGACATCACTGAGGGCTGCGGGATTCGACGACTTCCGCATCACCGACGCCCAGGTCTCCGGACGGACCGGTGCCCGGCTGGACTGCGCAAAGTACGACACCGGCCGGGTCTGGGCCGTCCGTCACTACTTCGTCGTCCACGACGACGTGCGTTTCACCCTCGGCTGCGGCTCTTTCATCCCCGAAGAGGACGACCCCCTGTTCGCGGCCATGGCTGAACGCTTCGAGATTCTGAATCCGGTCTGAGTCGGTGGCGTGGTGGGCTGCCGAAGCGGCCCATCACGTCACCTTTACGACAGCCGGACCGCGACTCGACGGCCTCGCTGAAGATCCACAGGAAGGTGCCCGGCCGGCTGTGACAGGCCGGTCCTCGCACCAAGCGGTCGTGGGTTCGGCCATCGTCTGTTCTCAGCCGGAAGAGACAGAGCCGTCAACTGACAGACGTCCATCGGTGTCCGCGAGCGTTCGGGGTCGTTGTCACTCGGTTGGTCACTCAGTCGCAAGCGGCGGTGGAGCTGCCTCCGACAGGTGGCAACCTTCTCACCGTCGCCTGAGTCCGTCATTCCTTCGGCAGGACCGGCCCCACCGCCACGACGCCGGGCATCGGCTCGATGGCGGGGGCGATCTCGCGGGCGAGGGCCGGATCGGAGAACTTGACGAAGAAAGAACCCGGCATGGGCTCATCCGGCTTGTAGTCCGGATGGGAGAGCTTCACGAGTTTCAGGGCGTAGCCGGAGTCTTGGAAGTAAATCGTCTGCACTCCGGGCAGGTCCCGCAGCCGGGCTACGATGGCCGCCTTCTCCTCCTCGGTGACCGTCCCCGTGGCTCCCGCGCGCTTGCCTTGCCGGCACCCGGGCGCGCGTCGGGACAAGAGGTCTTGCCCGCACAGCGTGATTGCGGCCTCGGCCTTGCCCGCCCAGAAGTTCACTTCCGACCGCAACACCATGGCAACCCTCGGCGCTGACCTCATCTTCTCGACGATGGCGGGGAAGTCCTGAGCGCGCCGGAGTACGCCACGCAGGACGTCGCCATAGGGGGACGAACCCTCCACCCATTTGGTATCCCCGATCCCTTCGTAGCTTCTGCGCCGCTGATCAGCCACCTCCTGGCCGCTTTTCACCTTGACCGAGGTCACCTGGGGCATCGCCCGGAGCATGGCCTCGGCCTCCTGCCATTGCTCAACGGTCGCCGCAGTTATGCCATCACACCCGCACATGGTCACCTCGAACTCAAGGGACGGAGAGAGTGCGACATCCGGTGGAGGCTGGGGCAGCCAGGATCGCTCGTACAAGTACCAGCCGCCGGCCCCAGCCAGGCTGAGCACCACCAATGATGCGATCAGCAGCCTGATGTGCGCCGCCACCCAGGATCGCAACCACGACTCCCGATCGGGGTCGCCACCGCCGAAGGCCAACTCCTCATACGTCATTTACCCGACTATGTCGATCTTTGCGAGTTTCGGTCAAGACGCGTCAGAGGGACACCACGGTCACGCTCCGGACCTACACCCACCTCATGCCCAACGCCGCCGACCGCGCCAGGAAGGCGATGGATGCCTTCTTCTCAGATGGGCCATGTGCCCCTGGTGTGCCCCAGGCATGATCAAGCATGTCGTCCGCGCCGGTCAGCGCGTTGCGCCTCTACTTGTAGCGGAAGTAGACGAACAGGCGGCCGTGGTTCTTGGCGTCCTTGTCGATGCGGTGGTAGAGAGCCTTGATCTCCTTCTGCTCAAGGAAGCGCAGAACCTTCTTCTTGAGCTGGCCCGAGCCCTTGCCGGGGATGATCTCGACCTCGGTGGCCTTCTTCCTGATGGCCTCGTCGATGATGCCCCGCAGCGCCTTGTCGATCTCTCCGCCTCGGTTGTAGAGGGGGTGCAGATCCAGCTTGAGCTTCAACCAGGCCTCCCGCGTGTCGCTTCAGGCCAGTTTACGCACAGCGGATCCTCACATCTCCGCGCCGGTTGACGGCCCTTCCCCGTGAGGCCCGCGCCCGGGTGACCTCGCCGGCCTCTCGAAGGATCACGTGAGACATTCGCGATGCCGACACCGAACGCGCCTGCGACACGTTGCCGGTCGGCACCGAACTGTACGGATCCGCTTCGGACGACCCCTCCCAAGCTCATTTGCCGGTGATTGTCAACGCCCAAAGGGACATAACGGGTGGGAATTCTTGACATCCATCAAAACGATCTCCCATTGGAGCGCTGGGCAGCCATGGAATTAGATTTGACTAATTCAGCCGACAATTATGGCAATTTCACTATCTAGGCAAATAAATGATCCCTAGTTAGGCTCCCTGTCATGATCGTCCGCCCCTCGGGGTGGCCGATTGTGCGTCACCCGACGGGGAGGGTCGAGGCCTTCTCCGCCATGCTCCGCCCGGGCATGCCCGGTGACGCTCTCCCCTCCCTGCCTTGTGACGTGTTCATGCGTCCTACAGGGAGGTCTCGTTGTCACCGAAGCCCTACTTATCAAGGATCAGGCGCGTGGCGGTGCTCGCCGCCGGCGTCGGACTCGTCGCGGCGATGGCGCCGCCGGCGGGTGCGGCTCCATCCCCCACCCCGGCCCCGTCCAGCAAGTGGACGGCGACCCCGCTGACCGGGGGTGAGCTGGTCCAGGGCGCGAAGTCGCCGACCGGCAGGCTCGCCCAGAGTGACGAGGGACTACTTAAGTCCACTTCGGGCGCCACCGTCAATGTGATGGTCAAGCTGGACTACGACTCGTACGCCGCTTACCAAGGCGGACTCGAAGGGCTTCCGGCTACAAGTCCGACTAAGACCGGCAAATCCCTCGACATCAAGAGCGGCGACGCCAAGAAATACGAAAAGCACATCGAAGAAGTCGAGAACGGTTTCCTCGCCGAGTTGGCCAAGCGTGTACCCAACGCCAGGGCGGGACAGAAACTGCGGACCGTCTACGGCGGCATCGCGTTGCGGGTCCCCGCCAACAAGGCGGCCGAGCTGCTGAAGCTGCCCGGCGTGGCTGCCGTCCAGGAGGACAAGCCCGAGCATCTTCTGAGCGACTCCAGCCCCGCCTTCATCGGAGCGCCCACGATCTACAACAAGCTGGGCGGCAGCTCCTCCTCCGGCAAGGGCGTCATCGTCGGCATCCTGGACTCCGGCGCCTGGCCGGAGCACCCCCAGTTCGCCGACCCCGGCACGCTGCCCGCCGTACCCGCCACCAAGGACGGCAGCCCGCGCATCTGCGACTTCGGGGACAACCCGTTGACCCCGGCGGCCGACCCGTTCGTCTGCAACCGCAAGCTGATCGGCGGCGCCCCGTTCCTCGACACCTACAACGCGGTGTTCGGCGGCGAGGTCTACCCCGACAGCGCCCGTGACTCCAACGGCCACGGCACCCACACCGCGACCACCTCGGCGGGCGGCCCGGTGGCTCACGCCAACCCGCTCGGCATCGACCGCGGCCCGATCCACGGCATCGCTCCGGCGGCGCACGTGTCGGTCTACAAGATCTGCGGCGTCCAGGGCTGCTTCCCCTCCGACTCCGCGCAGGCGGTGGGACGGGCGATCATCGACGGCGTCCGTGTGATCAACTTCTCGATCTCCGGCGGCAGCTCCCCCTACAGCGACCCGGTGGAGCTGGCCTTCCTCGACGCCTACGCGGCGGGCGTGCTCGTCTCGGCCTCGGCGGGCAACGCGGGTCCCGGAGCCGCGACCGCCGACCACCTCAGCCCGTGGGTGACCACGGTGGCGGCGTCCACCCAGAGCAGGACCTTCCAGTCCACCCTCACCCTGTCCGGCGCGGGCGGTGCGACGGCCACGGTGAAGGGCGCCTCCATCACGGCGGGCATCGCCTCGCCGCGGCCGGTGGTCCTGGCCTCGGCCCCGCCCTACAACAACGCGCTGTGCACGTCGCCCGCCCCCCCGGGAATCTTCGTCGGAAAGATCGTCGCCTGTGAACGCGGTCCCGGCCGGATCCTGAAGAGCTTCAATGTCTTGCAGGGCGGCGCGGCGGGCATGATCCTCTACAACACCACGCCGCTCGACATCATGACCGACAACCACTGGCTTCCGACGGTCCATCTCGACAAGCCGGAGACCGACACCCTGCTGACCTTCCTGTCCGCCAACCCCGGCGCGACCGGAAAGCTCACCCAGGGCGCGAAGGCCACCTGGCAGGGCGACGTGATCACCACGTTCTCCTCCCGCGGGCCCGGCGGCGACTTCCTCAAGCCGGACGTCACCGCACCCGGCCTGCACATCCTGGCCGGGCAGACCCCGACGCTGGAGGACCCGGCGGGCGGCCCGCAGGGCAACCTGTACCAGGTCATCGCGGGCACCTCGATGTCGTCGCCGCACGTCGCGGGCGCCTCGGCCCTGGTGTTCGCGCTGCACCCGACCTGGACGCCAGGCCAGGTGAAGTCCGCGCTGGAGACCACGGCCAAGACCTCGGTCACCAAGCAGGACCGCGTCACCCCCGCCGACCCGTTCGACTTCGGCGGCGGTCGCATCGACCTCACCAAGGCCGGCGACCCGGGCCTGACCCTGAACGAGACCGCGGAGAACTTCGCCGCCTCGGCCAACGACGAGCTCAACCGCATCGACCTCAACCTGCCGTCGGTGAACGCCCCGATCATGCCGGGCCTCATCACCGCCAAGCGGACGTTCACCAACGTCACCGACAAGACGCTCACCTTCACCGCCACCGGAACGACCGTCAGCGGCGCGAACATCACGGTGCTGCCGCCGCTGTTCAGCGTCAAGGCGGGCAAGACCGCGAACCTCAGCGTGGTGATCACCGCACCGGATCTGCCGGAAGGACAGTACTTCGGCCAGGTGAACCTCAAGCAGGTGGGCGGCACGCGCAACCTGCACCTCCCGGTCGCGTTCGTCCGCAAGGAAGGCGCCGTCCCGATCGACCAGACCTGTGCACCGGCCACCATCCCGCGCAACACCGGTGAGTCCACCTGCACGGTCAGCGTGAAGAACGACACCCTCCAGGACGCCGAGGTGACCGCGCTCAGCACGCTGGACAGCAAGCTGCGGCTGAACAGCGTCACCGGCGCAACCAAGATCGGCTCTCAGATAGCGACGGTGAAGACCACCCTCGCGGCCAGGCAGCCGGACAGGCCGGGCATCGCCCCGAGCGGCGGCAGCGGACCCGCTCCCTACCTGCCGCTCGACGCCTTCGGCATCGCGCCGACGCCGATCGGTGACGAGGACGCGCTCAACTTCACCGTCCCGCCGTTCCAGTACGCGGGCAAGACCTACACCCGGATCGGCATCGTCTCCAACGGCTACACGATCCCGGGAGGCAGTACGGGCTCGACCGACATCGACTTCGCACCGCAGACCCTGCCGAACCCGGCACCCCCGAACAACGTGCTCGCTCCCTACTGGACCGACCTGGACGGCACCGGCGCGCCGGGGGTCTTCGTCGGGACCCTCACCGACGGCGTGAACGACTGGCTCGTCGTCGAGTGGCGGCTCAACCTCTTCGGCACGGCCGACACCAAGGTGTTCCAGCAGTGGATCGGGCTGAACGGGGCAGAGGACATCACCTACACCTATGACCCGGGCAACCTGCCCGGCGAACCGCCGGCGAGCTACGGCCTGACCGTCGGCGCCGAGAACGCCGAAGGCACGGCCGGCGGCCAGATCACCGGCCCGCCGACCGAGGACCTGCGGGTGACCAGCACGCCCGGAGCGCCCGGCGGCACCCTGACCTACACGATGAAGGTCAAGGGAGTGACCAAGGGAACCGGGACGGTGACGACGGGCACGTCGACGCCGCAGGTGAAGGGCCTCACCATCGAGGTCGACAAGATAACCGTGCAGTAGGAGGGCAGGAGAGGACGGGTGGGCCCGGCGTCGCGACGCCGAGCCCACCCGCGCTTCACCAGGACTTCACGGGAACTCACGAACCTGCGAGGTTCACGGACCGGCGTGCTCGCAAACAAGCGGAGGCTCGCGAACCGACGCGCTCACGAACCTGCGAAGGCCTGCGGACCCGCGGGGCTCACCCGGATCTCAGCGGTGGAGGTAGTCCACCAGATGTGCCTTCTCCGTCTCCAGCGCCTCGATGGCGTTCTTGACCACGTCACCGATGCTCACGATCCCGGCCAGCCGTCCATCGGCCACGACCGGCACGTGCCGGATGCGATGCGTGGTCATGGTCTGTCGTAGGTCGTCCACATTGGTATCGGGCGATGAGGTGCGGACCTCGGTCGTCATGATGGACGACACCGGGGCTCCCAGCACATCCGCGCCGCGGTCGTTCAGCCGTCGCACCACGTCACGCTCGGAGACGATGCCCACGATCGACGAGCCGTCCTCCGACACCACCACGGCACCGATGTTGTTCGTGGCGAGGACGGCCAGGAGCTCGGTCACCGTCGCGTCCGGACGGATGGTTGCCACGTTTGTGCCCTTGCCTTGCAGAATCGTACCGATCAGCATCGACACCACCTCGGTTCAACCTGGCTGGGGTATCCCTAACCACTGCCCCACGTTGCCCCTGCCTAAGCGGCCATCAGCGGCAACGCACGTAATTCTCAGGTTACGGGGAGCAACCGTACGGCGTCGAGAGCCAGGGTGAGCTCCACGATGTCCAGCGGTCGCGCCAGGGAACGTCCGGTGAGCTGCTCGATCCGGCGGATGCGGTTGAAGACCGTGTTGCGGTGGCAGTACAGCTGCCCGGCGGCGCGCATCGCGGAGCCCTCGCAGCGCAGCCATGCCTCCAGGGTGCCGAGCAGCACCTCCCGGTCGGCCGGGTCGAGAGCGAGGATGGGCCGGAGCACAGTGCCGCTGAGATGGCCCGCGAGCTCGGGCTGGCTCACCACCAGTGCCGCGGGCAGCCGGTCCTCCAGCCTGGCGATCTCCGGGCCCTCCCCCACGCAGGTCCGCAGCGCGAGCTCGGCGAGCCGGCGGGCACGGCCGAGCTCGGCCAGTCCCTCGACCACCGGGCTGATCCCGGCGCACCCGGTGATGTGCGGGCGCAGCTCGTCGGTCAGATCGTCCATCTCCGCCTCGTGCAGCAGGACGACCGAGACCTCGTAGTCGGAACGCATCCGCCACAGTAATCGCATCACGCCCAGGCTGGTCGGGCGGAGGGCGTCGTCCCCGTGGTCGTGACGGCCCGGCAGGCGGGTGACGACGACCGCGTACCTGCCGAGTTCGGGCAGGTCCAGCGCGGCGGCGGCGCTGCGGACCAGGGCGGCGTCCGCCCGGTCCTCCAGGAGTGCGTCGAGCAGGGCCTGGACCCGCTCGGCTGTGCGGCCGAACATCTCGGCCTCCCGTCTGCGGTAGGCCTCGGCGGCGGCGATCGCCTGCCGGTCGGTGGCGTGCCACACCTTGGTCGCGCTGCGGATCAGAACCGCCAGGTTCTCCGGTTCCTCGTCGGTGACCACCTCGATCAGGCCGTCCCACATCACCTGCGCGGAGAGCCGGTAGCTGCGCAGCAGCGAGTCCATGGGAAGGCCCTGCTCCGCCCTGCGGCGGGCGGTCTTCTCCGCCTGGGGCAGGTCCCGCCGCTCCGGCCGGGGCAGCAGGATCGCGCCGATGCCGTCCCGCATGGCCTCGTAGACGCTCTGCCAGTGGTCGTCGGTGGGCACCATCCGGCGGTAGGCCTCGTCGGTGTCGCGGATCTTGGCGACGAGCTCGTCGGTGAGTTGAGGGAGCCTCTGCAGCAGCCGGCCGGCGGCCAGGCGCATGATCCTTCGCACTTCGTCATCCGTGACGACCCGAGTCCCCATCTGGTGATCGTGTCAGCAATACATCTACCGAACAAGATTCTGTTCTGTTTCGTGACCCGGCCTTGTGCGGACGCACAGCCGGCACCCTCCCCGCGTGGGCGCCCGCCCCGACTTCACCCGGCCCCCTGGACGCCGGTGAGCCACCTCGGTTGGGTGCGTTCATCGGTTGTCAGGAGGCACACATGGACGTCCACGACCCTCGCCCGCCCGAAGACTCCGGGCTGGTCGTCAGGGATCTGGCGGTGAGTTACGGTCCGGTCCTTGCCCTGCGAGGGGTTTCGCTGAACGTTCCGCGCGGCGCGATCGTCACCGTACTCGGCGGCAACGGCGCGGGAAAATCCACCCTGCTGCGCGCCGTGTCGGGCACGCTCCGGTTCCAGCGGGGCGGGATCACGGCGGGCGAGATCAGCTTCGACCGGACGAGGTTGTCCGGCGCGGCCACCTCGGCCGTCGTCGCGGGCGGCGTCGTCCAGGTACCCGAGGGGCGCCGCGTCTTCGCGCGGATGACCGTCGAGGAGAACCTGCGGGCCGGCGCGCTCGGAGCGCGTGACCGCCGGTCCGCGGCCGGGGCCAGACAGGACGTGCTCAAGCTCTTTCCCGTGCTCGCCGAGCGCGCCAGGCAGCGGGCGGGGCTGCTGTCGGGGGGTGAGCAGCAGATGCTCGCCATCGGACGCGCGCTGATGGCCCGGCCGAGGATGCTCCTGCTGGACGAGCCCACCCTCGGCCTGGCGCCGATGATGGCGGCCCGGATCGCCGACACCGTCCGCGAGATCAACGCCCAGGGGACGACGGTGCTCCTGGTGGAGCAGAACGCCGCCATGGCCCTGTCCCTCGCCTCCTACGCGTACGTGCTGGAGGTCGGCGAGGTGGTGCTGTCGGGCCCGGCCGCCGAGCTCGCCGAGAGCGACGAGGTGCGACGGCGCTACCTGGGGATCGAGGACGACCCCGAGATCGCCCCGGCCTCTGCGACTTCCGTGGCCGCGGCGCCCGCCGAGCGCCCGGTCCTTGCGAGGTGGTCGGCATGACCGACACATACCAACCAGCCGGTATGGACGCCTCCATCCCCAGGCTCGAGGTGCGCGACGTCACCGTGCGCTTCGCGGGACTCACCGCGCTCGACGCGATCGGCTTCACCGTCGAGCCGGGCAGCGTCCACGCGGTCATCGGCCCCAACGGCGCGGGCAAGTCGACCTGTTTCAACGTGCTGTCGGGCGTCTACCGCGCGACCTCGGGCAGCGTGCGATTCGGTGACGCGGAGCTGACCTCGCTGCCCCCGCATCGCATCGCCGCCCTGGGCGTGGCGCGCACCTTCCAGAACATCGCCCTGTCGCCTCGCCTGTCGGTGCGGGAGAACCTGATGCTCGGCCGTCACCGGCTGACCCGCGCCGGGTTCGTCTCGGCCGGGCTGCGGTTGCCGTCCGCCCGGCGCGAGGCCGTCAGGCACGGCGAGCGGGTGACCGAGATCGCCGCCTTCGTGGGACTCACCGAGCGGCTGGCGACCCCCGTCGGGCTCCTGCCGTACGGCGTGCAGAAGCGGGTCGAGCTGGCGCGGGCCCTGTGCATGGAACCCCGGCTGCTGCTGCTCGACGAACCGGTGGCCGGCATGAGCGGCGGCGAGCGCCGCAACATGGCCGAGCTGATCATCGCCGTCCGGGAGAGCCTCGGCATCTCGATCCTGCTGGTCGAGCACGACATGGGGATGGTCATGCGGCTCGCCGACGCCGTGACGGTCCTGGACTTCGGCAAGCGCATCGCGGACGGGCCTCCCCACGAGGTCCAGAGCAACCCCGAGGTCATCCGCGCCTACCTGGGCGCGGCGAGCGAGAAGGAGGAGACCGCTTCGTGATCACTTTTCTCGAGCTTCTGGCGAACGGCATCTCCGTGGGAACGGTGTACGCGCTGATCGCCCTGGGATTTGTCATCATCTTCAAGGCGACCGAGGTGCTCAACTTCGCCCACGCCTCGCTGCTGCTGGTCGGCGGATTCATCATCGCCAAGCTGCACGCCTCGGTCGGTTTCTGGCTCGCCCTGCTGATCGGCATCGCCGGGGCGGCCCTCGTGGGCGCCCTGATCGAGTTTCTGGTCATCCGCCGGGCGAACGTCGCCTCCCACAGCGTCCTCGCGATCGCGACGATCGGCATCGACATCGTGCTGACGACCGAGCTCACCCGGGAGATCGGCGCCGACGTGCTCGCCCTCGGCGATCCCTGGCGCGACCAGGTGCTGCATCTGGGAGCCGTCAGCATCGCCCAGACCCGCGTCGCCGCGCTGGTCGTCGCCACCGTCCTGATCACCGCGTTCCTGCTCGCGTTCAAATACACCAACTGGGGCATCGCCATGCGTGCCACCGCGGAGGACTCCGAGACCGCCGCGCTGATGGGCGTGCGGCGCGGACGGGTGTCGATGGGCGCCTGGGCGATCGCCGGGGCCCTCGCCGCCGTCGCCGCCCTCTTCCTGTGCGTGTTCCCCACGCCGGGGCTGGACCGCAGCACGACGTTCGCCGCGATGAAGGCGTTCCCCGCCGCGATCCTCGGCGGTCTGGACTCCACCACGGGCGCGCTGGTCGGCGGGCTCATCATCGGGGTCACCGAGGCCCTGATGAGCGGCTACCAGAACGACATGGTCTTCCTCGGCCGGGGCATCGGCGACGTCGCGCCGTTCCTCGTGATGATCGTGATCCTGCTCATCCGCCCCGCGGGGCTCTTCGGGACGAGGGAGCTGGCCCGTGTCTAGGAGGACTCTTCTCTGGTCGGCCGTCCTGCTCGCGGCGGCGGTCATCGCGCCGTTCTACCTGGAGGGTTTCTGGCTGCAGGCCGGGCTCTTCGCGATGTCGGCGGCCGTCGGCGCGATCGGCATCAACCTGCTGACCGGCGCGACGGGCCAGCTGTCCATGGGCCACGCGTTCTTCCTGGCGATCGGCGCCTACGCGTACGTCTACTTCGCCTCGGAGCCCGGCCAGGGCGGCGGGCACGCCCTGGCCGGTCTGGGCCTGCCCACCCCCGTCGCGGCGATACTCGCGGTGGTCGTCGCGGGTGTCGCGGGCGGCGTGTTCAGCCCGATCGCCGGCCGCCTGAAGGGGGCCTACCTCGGCATCGCCACGCTCGCCCTGGTCTTTCTCGGCCAGCACCTGCTGTTCAACGTCGAGCCCGTGACGGGCGGCTTCAACGGCCGGGCGGTGCCGCCCATGGAACTGTTCGGGCTCGTCTTCGCCGACTCCCCCGCGCTCGTGGTCGCCCAGGTGCCGTTCGGAGCGCTGGAACGGCTCTGGTTCCTCGGCCTGGCCGTCGTGGTCTGCGCCGGCCTGTTCGCCCGGGGAGTGCTCAGGGGCCGTCCGGGTCGGGCCATGAACACCATCCGCGACCACGAGATCGCGGCCGGGGTGATGGGCGTGCCCGTGGCCCGTTACCGCGCGGGCGTGTTCGTGCTGTCGTCGATGTACGGCGGGCTGGCGGGCGTCCTCATCGCCCTCGTCTTCCAGCGGACCGTGCCGGAGTACTTCGGCCTCCTGCTCTCCCTCGACTACCTCGCCATGATCATTATCGGCGGGCTGGGGTCGGTCGCGGGCGCGGTGATCGGCGCGGTCTTCATCTCGATGCTGCCCCAGCTGCTCACCCGCTACAGCGACGCCCTGCCGCTGGTGGCCGAGCCCGGCTCCGGCGGGGTCTCCCCCGCCGAGGCCGCGCGGATCCTGTACGGCGCCGCCGTCGTGGTCATCGTCCTCTTCCTGCCCGGCGGACTGTTCGGCCTCGCCGGCCGCCTCCGGCTGCCCCTGGGCCGCCGGGCCGCTCCCGTCCTTGCGACGAAAACCCCGTCTCCCGACACAAGGAACTAATCATGGGAATTCCCAGAAGCCCCGCCCGAAGAATCGCGGCAATCGCCCTCCTGGCCCTGGCCGTCGCCTCGTGCGCCAGCGAGAAGGCCACCGGGGGCGCTCCGGCGGCGTCCGCCGTGGGCGGCGACGGGGTGAAGACCGGGCCCGGTGTCACCGCCGACACGATCACGCTCGGTCTGATGACCGACCTCACCGGCCCCTACGCCTCGTTCGGCAAGAGCCTGACCCAGGCCCAGCAGCTCTACTTCGAGCAGATCAACACGGCCGGAGGGGTGTGCGGCCGGAAGCTCGAGACCATCGTGCGCGACCACGGCTACGACGTGCAGAAGGCGGTCGCGGCCTACACCGAGATCGGCCCGAAGTCCGTGGCGCTCGCCCACGTCGTGGGCTCCCCCATGGTCAACGCGCTCAAGCAGCGCATCGAGGCCGACCAGATGCTCACCATCCCGATGGCCTGGGCGACCGGGCTGCTCGGCAGCAAGCCCATCCAGGTCACCGCGACCACCTACGACATCGACATGATCAACGGGGTCGACTTCCTGGTCAAGGAGAAGGGCATCAAGTCCGGCGACAAGATCGGTCATCTGTACTTCGAAGGCGACTACGGCGAGAGCGCGCTGAACGGTTCCAAGTACGCCGCGGAGAAGCTCGGCCTGACGGTCGTCGAGCAGAAGATCAAGGCGACCGACCAGGACATGAGCGCCCAGGTCGCCGCCTTCAAGGCCGAGGACGTCAAGGCCATCCTGGTCTCGGTCGGCCCCAAGCAGACCGCCTCGCTCGTCGGCGTCTCCCTGGCCAAGGGGATGGACGTGCCGTTCGTCGGCAGCAACTCGGCCTACTCCCCGCAACTGCTTCCCACCCCGGCCGGACCGGCGCTGCTCAAGGACTTCTACTACATGACCGGCGGCGCTCCGATCAGCTCGGACCAGCCCGCCATGAAGAAGCTGGCCGCCGACTACGCGGCGAAGTATCCCGGCGTGGAGATCGACAGCGGCGTCTCGGCGGGCTACTCCGCCGCGGGCATCGTTGTCGACGCGCTCAAGAAGGCCTGCGAGAGCAAGGACCTGACCCGCGCCGGCGTGGTCGCCGCGCACCGCAGCCAGTCCGCCTGGGGCGAGGCGTTCGGCACGAGCATGGACTTCACCACGTTCGACAAGCCCGCGTCCCTGCTGTCCTACGTCGCCAAGCCCGACAAGGCGGCCCTGGGCGGCTCGGTGATCTACAGGGAGGCCGCCGCGTCCGACCTGGCCAAGGAGTACCAGGTCCCGGTGGGCTGATCGGAGATTCGGGTACGGCGCGCACCTTGGGGGTGAGGTGCGCGCCGTACCGCCCGGGGATACCGTGGGCGGCACCACAGACCTTCGCTCCCGGGAACACGATGACCCAGAAGCTCAACACCGGCAGCCACGACCTGCCGGTCTCCGACGCCCTCGCCACGTTCATGAACACGGGCTGGGCCGACACCCACCGCGACGACCTGGCCTCGGTGCCACAGGCCGCCTACACCGCCAAGCGGCGCGGCGTGCTCGCCGCCCGTTTCCCCGGCGAGAGACTGATCATCCCGTCCGGCACGTTCAAGACACGCAGCAACGACAGCGACCACCGGTTCAGGCCGCACAGCGCGTTCGCCTATCTCACCGGGGACCAGGAGCCCGACGACGTCCTGGTCATCGAGCCGGACGGCTCGGCCACGCTGTTCGTGCGGCCCCGCTCACCGCGGTCCGCGCCCGGAACGGCCGGCCAGGAGTTCTACCGGGACCGCCGCTACGGCGAGTTCTGGGTGGGCCGCCGCCCCGATCTGGCCGAGGCCGAGGCGCTCTACCAGATCGAGTGCGCGGACTCGGAGAAGCTGGACGACGTGCTCGCCGGGCCCGCGCGGGTGCTGCGCGGGGTGGACGCGTCGGTGGACGGCCGGGTCGCGCCGCACGACGGCGACGGCGAGCTGGAGACGTTCCTCTCCGAGATGCGGCTGATCAAGGACGCGTGGGAGGTCGCCGAGCTCCAGTTCTCGGTGGACGCGACCACGTGGGGGTTCGAGGACGTCGTGCGGGCGCTGCCCGCCGCCCTCGCCCACCGCCGCGGTGAGCGTTACCTGGAGGGCGTCTTCAACCTCCGCTCCCGGCTGGAGGGCAACTCGGTCGGCTACGACAGCATCGTGGCCTCCGGCGCCAATGCGTGCGTGCTGCACTGGATCCGCAACGACAGCCGGCTGAACGAGAGCGATCTGCTGCTGCTCGACGCGGGCGTGGAGACGGACAACCTCTACACCGCCGACATCACCAGGACCCTGCCGCTCTCCGGGCGCTTCAGCCCGATCCAGCGCCAGGTCTACGAATTGGTCTACGAGGCCCAGAGCGCGGCGATCGCCGGTCTCCGGCCGGGGGCGAGATTCCGCGACTTCCACCAGACGGCCATGCGGGTCATCGCCGAGGGCCTGCACGACTGGGGCGTGCTGAAGATCAGCGCGGATGAGGCGATGGATCCGGAGAGCGGCCTGTACCGCCGCTACACCGTGTGCAGCAGCGGCCACATGCTCGGCCTGGATGTGCACGACTGCGCCAAGGCTCGCTCGGAGGTCTATCTGGACGGCGTGCTGGAGGAGGGGCAGGTGCTCACCGTCGAGCCCGGCCTCTATCTCCAGCCGGACGACCTGACGCTCCCGCCGGAGCTGCGTGGCATCGGGGTGCGCATCGAGGACGACCTCGTCATCACCGCCGACGGAGCCCGCCTGATGTCGGCCGGGCTGCCCCGCCACCCCGACGAGATCGAGGAGTGGATGGGCGCGCTTCTCTCCTGACCCTCGCGGCTCCGCCGGCCGCCGGAAGGCGGCGGCGGGGCTCGTGGCTCAGGTGTCGCGGTCCCCCGCGTCGCGGGCCAGTCGTTCGGTGCGGGCGGGTCTGCCGGGTGTCGGGTCCAGGAAGACCTGGGTGATCGAGGGGAAGCGCTCCACGAGCCTGCGTTCCACCCGGTCGGCGGCCAGCTCCAGGTTCGCGCCGGTGGCGTCGTCCGCGAAGTCGATGTGGGCGGCGACCATCACCTCGCTCGGGCCCAGCATCATGGTCAGCAGCTCCACCACGTTCTCGATCTCGGGCAGGGCCAGCATCTCGGCCCTGACCTCGTCCTCCATCTTCGCGGGCGCGGCCTGGCCGATCAGCAGGGAGGCGTTGACCCAGATGAGATGGAGCGCGACCCAGAGCAGCAGCAGTCCGATCAGCATCGAGGCGACGCCGTCCCAGAGGGTCGAGCCGGTCAGCTGGTAGGCCAGCAGGCCGCCCGAGGCGATCAGCAGGCCGGCCAGGGCGGCGGCGTCCTCGTAGAGCACGGCCTTCAGCGCGGTGTCGGAGGTCTTGGCGACGTAGCGCCCCGGGCTCACGTCCAGCCGCCGGGCCTCTCCTCGCACCTGTGACAGCGCCCTGAGGAACGAGATTCCCTCGATCACGAACGAGATCGCCAGGACCGCGTAGGAGATCGTCAGATCGGCGAGCTCCTCACCGTAGATGATCTCCTGTACGCCATGGGTGATCGAGAATCCGGCGCCGCCGATGAGGGTGGCGAAGGCGGCCATCAACGCCCAGAAGAACCCGGCCTTGCCGTGCCCGAACGGATGCCGGACATCGGGGGACTTACCGCCCCTGCGCACCGCGACGAACAGCAGGACCTCGGTGACGGTGTCCGCGGCCGAGTGCATGGCCTCGGACAGCATCGCCGACGAGCCGCTGATGAGACCCGCGACCAGTTTGGCCACCCCGATCGCCAGGTTGGCCAGACCCGCCACGATCACCGTGACGAGACTTTCGGACCCGGGCTTTTCCATCTCCTTCTCCGACATACGGTCACCATACGTGCATGTATTTCACGCCTGATCCACCGCCGACGCGACCGATCAGCCCCGTCCGGGCGGGGTCGAGACGGCGGGCGAGGGAAGAACACCTGTTCCAGCCGCCTCATCCGCCTCACCCGTCATGAGGTCGGCCCATACTCTGAGGTAGATTCTGATCTATGACCCTGGAGCGAACCTTATTCAGCGAGCGGAGTGGCGGGCTGGAAGACGAGGCTCTCCGCACGACGAACGAGGAGTGGTGAGCGACCGGTGAACGACGAGGAGTCCCGCTGGCTCTCACCGATCGAACAGCGAGCATGGCGTACCCATCTGGCCGCGCACAAACTCCTCGATCATCGCCTCGATCGCGAGCTGCAGCCCTTCGGGCTCTCTGTAAACGACTACGAGATCCTGGTGAACCTGTCGGAGACCACCGGTCATCGCATCCGCATGAGCGATCTGGCGGACGCCACGATCCAGTCCCGCAGCCGCCTGTCCCACCAGATCTCCCGGATGGAGGCGGCCGGGCTGGTCGCCAGGGAGACCTGCGAGGATGACCGGCGCGGCACCTTCGCGGTGCTCACCGAGCACGGCTGGGACACCATCCAGAAGGTCGCGCCCCACCATGTGGCCAGCGTGCGGCAGCACTTCATCGACCTGCTCACCGACGACCAGCTCCACGAGCTGGAAGCGGCCTACGCCCCCGTGGTGGAGCATCTCAAAAGCCTTCGCTGACGCGAAACCGATACCGCGAGTTCGCCCGTAGCCGTCCGAACGGTCGCTACGATCCGGCCATGCCTGCTCGCCGGATCGTCCTCGCCGCGGTGCTCGCCGCCCTCTCCCTGGTCACCGCGTGCAGCGGTGGTGACGCCTCCGGCGCCGGAGCCGCGCTTCCCGCGGGGGCGGAGCTGGTCGGGAAGTCCGCGGAGGCGATGCGGGCGGTCAAGACCGTCGCCTTCACCATGGAGGCCGAGGGCACGCCGCCGGTGCAGGTCAAGAAGGCCGAGGGCCGCCTCAGCGGAACCGGCGACGCCGACGGCACCGTCCAGGTCGACCTGCTGGGCAGCCTCCAGGAGATCAGCTTCATCCTGATCGGGGAGACCGTCCACTTCAAGGGCGTGACCGGCGGCTACCAGCGGATGACCCGGAGCCAGCTGGCCTCGATCTACGATCCCTCCGCCCTCCTCAACCCGGAGAAGGGCGTCGCGCAGCTCCTGACGAGTGCGCTGAACGCGAAGACCGAGGCCGCGGAGAAGCTGGACGGCACCGACGCCTACCGGGTCTCGGCCACGCTCTCCCAGCAGGTTCTGGCCACGATGGTTCCCGGGATCGGCCAGAGCGTCGACGGCACGCTCTGGATCGACAGGGCCACCGGCCGCCTGCTCAAGGCCGACCTTCCCATGACCGGAGGCAAGGTGGTCGTCGCCTTCCGCGACTACGACCTGCCGGTCCAGGTCACCGCGCCGGCGGAATGATCAGGTGACCTCTCCCCCGCCCGGCGGCGATCCCGTGGCCCGGCGACGGGTCGCCCTCGGCGTCGGCGGCACCGCGGTGCTGCTGGCGGCCCTGGACGCCTACGTCGTGGTCACCGTCCTCGTTGACATCGCCAAGGACGTCGACGTCCCGCTGAACCACCTGGAGCGGGCCACCCCGATCGTCACCGGTTTCCTGCTCGGCTACATCGCGGCCATGCCGCTGCTCGGTCAGCTCTCCGACCGGTACGGCAGGCGCCCGCTGATCCAGCTCTGCCTGGCGGGCTTCGCCCTCGGCTCGGTCGTCACCGCGCTGGGCGAGACGGTTCCCTGGCTGGCCGCGGGACGTGCCCTGCAGGGCATCGCGGGCGGCGCCCTGCTGCCCATCACCATGGCGCTGGTCGGCGACCTGTGGGATGAGCACGACCGCCCGTTGGCCCTCGGCGCCGTAGGCGCGGCACAGGAGCTCGGCAGCGTGCTGGGCCCCCTGTACGGCGCGGGCATGGCCGCCCTGGTGCCGTCCGCCCTCCAGCTGGGCGGCGTCCAGCTCGGCGGCTGGCGGTCGATCTTCTGGCTGAACCTCCCGCTGGTCGCCGCGGCCGCGATCGCCGTACAGAGATCTGTGCCGTCGCCGGCCCGCGGCCGGGGCCGCGCCGTACGGGGGGCCCGCGTCGACGTGATCGGCGGGTTGCTGCTGGCCCTGGCGCTGGGACTGCTCGTGGCCGGGCTGTACAACCCCGATCCGAGCACGTCGGTCCTCCCGCCGTGGGGCCCGCCCATGATCGTGGCCGGAGCGGTGGCCGGCGCCGCGTTCGTCGTGTGGGAGACACGGTCCAGGACCCGGCTCATCGACCTGACGGGCGTGTCGCGCGGCCCGTTCTTCGCCACGCTCGGGGTGAGCTTCCTGACCGGCGCGGCGCTGCTGGTCACCCTCGTGGACGTCCAGTTGTCGGCGCAGACGCTGCTCGAACTGGAGGCCCTGGACGGCGCGCTGGTGCTGTCCCGCTTCCTCGTCGCGCTCTCCGTCGCCGCGCTGCTGGGCGGGGTCATGGCCGGCCGGTACGGCGAGCGGGCGGTGGCGGTGATCGGGCTGGCACTTGCCACCGTCGGCTACGTCCGTATCGGCCAGTGGCCGCTGGACCTGGCCTCGGCCGGAGCTCGCATGGACACCGATCTGATCGTCGCGGGGCTCGGCCTCGGTCTGGTGATCGCGCCCGTCTCCTCGGCGGTGCTGCGGGCCACCCCGGCCGCCCAGCACGGTGTGGCGTCCGCGGCGGTGGTCGTGGCCAGGATGATGGGCATGCTGCTCGGCGTCGCCGGACTGTCCGCGTGGGGCTTTCACCGCTTCCAGTCACTCACCGCCGAGCTGGACACACCGCTGCCGTTCGGCGTGGATCCCGCCGTCTACGCCAGGCGGCTCGCCGAGTACGGAGACAGGGTGCGAACCGCCCTGCACACCGAGTACAGCGAGATCTTCCTGCTCACCGCGGCGCTGTGCGCGGTGGGCGTGCTGACCGCGCTCCTGCTGCCGCACGGGGGGCATGGCCACGGGCCCCCCGAGGAACCGCGCCGCGAGGTCGGGGATCGTGTCGGCGACGCGTGAGGGATCGACGGTGATGTACGCGCTGCTCAGCGCGGATGTGGCCGGCCTGCCGCGAACGACGCGCCGGATCCTGACCGACGTGATCGCTGTGCGGGGAGAGCCGCTCGCGGAGCCGCACGAGGCGAAGACGGAGCAACCACGGTGAACCGGTCCCGGAGGGCCTGAGGCCCGTCCTCGCCACGGCTTCCGTCGGCCTTTGCGGAGATTTTTGAGGCGTCATACCAACGGCCCGCGATCGGGGCGGACAAGGCCGTGTCGGCTTTGCGAAGCAATCGCGATGATCGACACTTGCGCCCCGAATCCCCGCCCAGAACGGGGTTTCTCATGCCTCGCCCCGGCGAGGTACCCGTTCGGCGACCTCCGGTTATCCTGCTGTTGGGCTCTTTGATACCTTATTAATTGCTAACTTTAACAAGTGAGAAGATCGGTAAGCGAGCATGCGGGAACGGCCACCAGTTCTGCTACGGCCGCCGTGCCGGAGCTTCGAAGAATCTTCCCCTGGTAAGTCCTCGGTTGAGGAGATGACCGCGTGACCTTCCGATGGCACCACGAGGTACGGTCCGACGTTGAGATTCTGCGCTTTTCCGGGCATGTGGGCCTCATGGCCACAGACCTGGTTGCCACAACGGTCGGCCTGGCTCCACCGCGCACCAACCGTCCACTCGTGCTCGATCTCACCGACATGGAAGGCTGGGGCCCCGACGGACGGGCCGCCGTGGTCGACGCCGTTCGCTCTCTGGCCGTTCATCGTCGTGTCGCGGTGTGCCAGCCGCGCGACAAGCTGACCTCATGGGCCATCAGCCATGACGATCCTTCCGCCCTGATGTATCCGGACCTTCGCGCGGCGCTGGCCACTCTTCATTCGTCTGCGGACGTCGAGTCGGGTTCTTGACCGAAGCGACGTAGGCCGCGGGTCCTTCGCGCGGTACGGCGGCCTACCGGGCCACCGCACCGGCCGTGAAAGGGGCGCGGCCAGCCCCGTTCCGCCGGAGGCCACGCCCGGGGTTCAGACGGAGTCCAGTGCCATGAGGACGGTCAGGCCGACGATATGGATCATCGCAACGAGCACGACGAGGAAGATGAACACGAACTTCGCCGGTCCGTGCTCGAAGTGGCTGCCCTCTTTCAGAGCGGGCCTCTGCGCCTGCCGATCGGCGATCCGCTCTTCCAGGGTCTTTCGCTTCTGACGAGCCATGACGGTCCCAGGATTGAAGTGAGTGATCATCCACTGTGAGCTTCAGCGCGCAGTTCGGCGAGCAGTTCACCCTGGCCGGCCAGCAGTTCGGTCAGGATTCGTCGTGCCGCGAACATCAGATCGGCGACATCCACTGTGGACAAGGCGTACACGACGGTGGCACCCTCTCGGGTGGCGGTCACTATCCCGGCGCGCCGCAGCACCGCCAGTTGCTGAGACAGGCTGGAGGCCTCGATATCGATCGCGCTCAGAAGGTCCCGGACCGGCAGGGGGCCACTTTGAAGCAGCTCCAGCACCCGGATGCGGGCCGGATGACCGAGGGCGCGGAAGAGCTCGGCCTTGGCCTGGTACAGCGGCACCGTCATGATCATGCCACCTCGCCGGCAGGCGCGTCGGTCGCGTACCGCACGTCGATGCCGTGCCGATCGGCGATGCGCAGCAGGTTTTCCAACCTTCCGGACAGCACCTCTATCGCGTGGTCGTCAAACGCTTCGCGCATGAGCCCCAGTTCGGCGTCGACGTCGTCGACGCGTGCGCGAAGCTCCGCCGCAAACTCGCTCATGCCCCGCTCTTCCCCGCGTATCAGATCACCTGTGGGCGCCCGGTTGACGAACGCCGCTAACCATGATGTGGCAAATTGCATAATTCTTCAAATCATAATGACGTTGGGTATGATGGCGAAGGCCGTTTTCCACAACACCCGCGGACAGCTCAAACTCGATCAATGGCGGGTTGGCTGCGAAACTGGGTGTGTGGCAGGTGCGGCTGCCATCGGGTAAGGACTGATCTACAGTGTCAGCCTGTATCAGGCGGCAGCGCGGACAGTGATACGGACAGCGACGAGAGGTCGAGCACGACCTGCGTGAGGGAGTACAGCCAATGGGGCGGGGTCGATCGAAGGCGAAGCAGACGAAGGTCGCGCGTGAGCTGAAGTACAGCAGCCACGGTATCGATCTTGAGCGGTTGCGTAAGGAGCTCGGCGGTGACAATCCCCCGCTAGACAACAAGGCCGACGACCCTGCCGCCGGCCGGGTCGACGAAAGATAACCCACAGGGGAAAACCGTGACGGCGTCGCACAGCACGCCGTCACACGCCGGTCGTCGAGTTCCGCTGATCTTCACCGGTTTCCGGGGTCGTCACACGGGCCGCCGCGAAAAGCAGTGAGAGATCTTCCGTGCACTCGGTCGGGCCGGGTGTCTCGTCCGTCCACGCGTGCGCTCGGTCAGATCGTCTTGTCTGTCCGCGCGTGCGTCCCAGCCCTACCCGGACGGCGAGGCGATCCCGAGTCCATCGGGTGACGGCCGGCGAGAGCGATCCGGCGGCGCAGCGGGCTCTTCACGTCCCGGCCGAACAGGCCGGGCCCGTCGTGGGCGGACGGTGGGATACGGGACACTCGCCCCGATCCACCTCCCCCTACGGCGCCGGCGACAGGCCGTCGTCGCGGCGGCTCATGCGACGGGACCGCTCCGGCGGGCCTTCCCGGCGAACCGGCGCCCATGCGGGCTCAGGAACCTGAAACGACGAACGGCCCGGCCTGTCAGGCCGGGCCGTTCGTCGAACAACCGCTACTTTTTCTTCTTCTGGCCCTGCCCCTGGCGCTGACGCTTCTCGCGGATCTTCATCGTGACCTCGATGGGAGAGCCGGCGAAGCCGAACTCCTCGCGGATCCGGCGCTCGATGAAGCGGCGATAGGTCTCCTCGAGGAAGCCCGAGGTGAACAGCACGAACTTGGGCGGCTCCGTCGACGCCTGGGTGGCGAAGAGGATCTTGGGCTGCTTGCCGCTGCGGACCGGGGGCGGGGTGGCCGCGACCAGGTCGGTCAGGAAGGCGTTGAGACGGGCCGTGGGGACCCGGCTGGACCAGGACTTCAGGGCGGTCTCCAGCGCCGGGACAAGCCTGTCCACGTGCCAGCCGGTCTTGGCGGAGATGTTGGCCCGCAGCGCCCACGGAACGCGGACGAGCTGGCGGTCGATCTCCTTTTCCAGGTAGTAGCGGCGGTCCTCGTCGAGGAGGTCCCACTTGTTGAACGCCACGACCATGCACCGGCCGGACTCGATCACCAGCGAGATGATCCGCAGATCCTGCTCGGTCAGCACCCCGCTGGCGTCGATCAGCACGACCGCGATCTCCGAGCGCTCCAGGGCGGCCCGGGTGCGCACGCTCGCGTAGAAGTCGGCGCCCTGCAGCTCGCGGTCGCGACGGCGGATGCCCGCCGTGTCCACGAAGCGCCAGGGCTTGCCGCCGAGCTCGATCAGCTCGTCGACCGGGTCGCGGGTGGTGCCCGCCATCGGGTCGACGAGCACGCGCTCCTGGCCCGCGAGCTGGTTCAGCAGCGAGGACTTGCCCACGTTGGGCTTGCCGACCAGGGCGACCCTGCGCGGGCCGCGCTCGGCGCCGAAGCGCTGCTTCGGCGTCTCCGGCAGCTTGTCGAGGATCACATCCAGGAGGTCACCGCTGGAGCGGCCGTGCAGGGCCGAGACCGGCTGCGGCTCGCCCAGGCCGAGGGACCAGAGACCGGAGGCCTCCAGCTCCATCTGCTGGTTGTCGACCTTGTTGGCGGCGAGGATGACCGGCTTGCCCGAACCGCGCAGCACGTGGCCGACGATCTCGTCGGCGTCGGTCACGCCCACTATGGCGTCGGTCACGAACAGGATCACGTCGGCCAGCTCGGCCGCGATCTGTGCCTGCTCGGCGATCTTCAGCGCCATGCCGGTGGCGTCAGGGTCCCAGCCGCCGGTGTCGACCACCGTGAACCGGCGTCCACGCCAGGTGGCGTCGTAGGTGACCCGGTCGCGGGTCACGCCGGGAACGTCTTCCACGACCGCCTCGCGGCGGCCGATGATCCGGTTGACCAGCGTGGACTTGCCCACGTTGGGGCGGCCCACCACGGCCACCACCGGTTGCGGATCGTTGTCGTACTCCGCGTCCTCAGAGCTCTCGTCGGTACCCAGATCGGCTAGCTCAGCGTCGATCCAGCCGGTGTCGTCGTCGTTTTCCCCGGTCACGCTTTTTCCTTAATCACACGTAGCACCTCCGCGATGACCTCTTCGAGGTTCAGCGCGGTGGTGTCCAGTTCGATGGCGTCGGCCGCCATCGCAAGCGGGTCGATCTTCCGCGTCGAGTCCAGGGTGTCGCGCCGGGCCATGGCGGCCTTCTGCACGTCCACCGTGGTGCCGACCAGTTCCGCCGTACGGCGGAGCGCCCGCGCCTCGGCGCTCGCGGTCAGATAGATCTTGACCGGCGCGCCGGGCACCACCACGGTGCCGATGTCACGGCCCTCGACGACGATGCCGCCGACGCCGATGATCTCACGCTGCTCGGCCACCAGGCGGCGCCGTACCTCGGGCACCGCGCTGACCGCCGAGACGGCGGCGGTGACCTCGGAGGTGCGGATGGGGCCCGCGGCGTCGACTCCGCCCACCGCCACCGCGGGGGCGTCGGGGTCCGTGCCCATCGTCAGGACCGGGTCAAGGGCCCTGGCGGCGATCGCCTGAGGATCGGCGAGGTCGACGCTCTGCTCGAGCATCCACCATGTGACCGCCCTGTACATCGCCCCGGTGTCGAGATAGCGCAGACCCAGCGCCCTCGCGACCCCGCGTGACGCACTCGACTTGCCCGATCCCGAAGGACCGTCCATGGCGACGACCAGTCCGGTCACGACGCCTCTCCCTTACAGCCCGCTTCAGTTGTCCGTACGAGGCTACCGGGATCGGGAGGGGAACCACGCATCAAGCGACCGGGAGCACCCGGCACAGCACCGAACGACACCGCCCCCACCATGCCCCGGTGGCCGGAGCCGGCTTCCGGGGTAGGGCTTGATCGCACCCCGGAGGCCGGACCGGCCGCGTGAGGAGAGCGTTACGGCAGGTGCCAGCCGCGCGAGCGCAGTGCCTCGGACAGAACGACCACCGCTTCGGGCTGCACATAGAGGTCGGCGGCGCCCAGCGGCAGTCCCGGGGCGTGCTCCAGCCGGACGTCCTCGATGTTGACCCCCACCTCGTCGGCCGCCTGGAACAGCCGGGCCAGCTCGCCGGGGCGGTCGCCGATGATGACCTGAACGGTCGCGTAGGTGCGCGCGGGACCGCCGTGCTTGCCGGGAATCCTGCTCGTGCCCGTGACACCGCGATGGAGCAGCGCGGTGACCCCGTCCATGACGTCGTCCATGGCCGCCGGGTCGGCGGAGGCCCGGAGCAAGGCCGCCACGGCGGCCAGGTCGACGGCCACCGCCTCCAGCACCTCGGCCACCGGCAGCGCGTTGCCCGACAGGATCCCGGTCCACAGGCCCGGGTCACTCGCCGCGATGCGCGTCACGTCACGAACCCCCTGCCCGGCCAGGCCGAGCGCGGTGGCCGGTGCCTCGGCGAGCCGGGCGGCCACCGCGGCGGCGGTCACGTGCGGGGCGTGCGAGACGATCGCCACGGCCCTGTCATGCTCGTCGGCGCCGACCCTGACGGCCTCGCCGCCACAGAGCTTGATGAGCCCGTACAGGGCCTCCACCGCGTCGGGTGAGGTCTCCTCCGTCGGGCACAGGGCCCACGGGCGTCCGAGGAACAGGTCGGCGCGGGCCGCCGCGGGTCCCGAGCGCTCCCGGCCCGCGAGCGGGTGCCCGGCGACATAGGTGCTCATGTCGCAGCCGAGGCTCGCGGCCTGCCGCAGCGGAAGCACCTTGACGCTGGCCACGTCGGTGTAGAAGCGGGCCGCCCCGGCCCGCTGGAGCTCGGCGAGCTGGCCGGCGACCAGCTGCGGCGGGACCGCGATGATCGCGATGTCGGCGGTCATCCCGTCGGCCCACTCGGTGCCCGCGCCCAGCTCGCGCGCCAGCCGTACGGCTCCCGCGTCGCGGTCGGCGAGGTAGACGGCGACGTCCTGCTCGCGGAGGGCCAGGGCGATCGAGGTGCCGATCAGGCCCGTGCCGACGACGAGAACGCTCTCGAGACCGCTCACACGTGCTCCTTGGAGGTGGGAACGCAGCGACATAACGGACCCGAGGAACTCACTGGGCGATGTCCACGCGCAGGGCCACCGCGCCGCGCAGGTAGACGTGCTGGATCTCGTGTCGCGGGCGGTCGACGTCCACGTGGGCCATCAGCCGTACGACGTGGGGCAGCGCGCCCGGGACCTCGATCTCGGACGCACAGATCAGCGGAACGTCATGGAAGCCGAGCTTGCGGGCTGCCAGGGCCGGAAACTCGGCGGTCAGATCGGGCGTGGCCGTGAAGATCACACTGATCACGTCGTCGGTGGTGAGGTTGTTGCGTCCCATCACCTCGGTCACCAGCTCGGTGACCCCGGACAGGATCGCGTTACGGTCGTTGCCCTCGACCTGGATCGCACCGCGGATCGCCCGCACCATGGTCGTTCCTCCATATCACTCACGCCGGGCCATCCGAATGGGTGACCCGGCGTGTTCTCAACGTGTGTATCACGGAAGGTTACAGGCCGACGGCCGCGTAGAGCTCGCCGACCTCCGTGAGCGTCAGCGCGCGGAGCGTCCCCGGCTTGAGGCGACCGAGCTTGACCGGGCCGAACTCGATGCGGGCCAGGTCGATGACCGGGTGCCCGACCTCCTCCAGCATGCGGCGCACGATGTGCTTGCGCCCCTCGTGCAGGACGACCTCCACCAGGGCCTGCTGCCCGTGCTCCTGGACCAGGGTGAAGGAGTCGGCCTTGGCGATGCCGTCCTCCAGCTCGATGCCCTGCTTCATGCGGCGGGGCAGGTCGCGCTCGATCCGGCCGGGCACCTTCGCCCAGTACTTCTTCTTCACGCCGTAGCTCGGGTGGGTGAGCCGGTTGGCCAGCTCGCCGTCGTTGGTGAGCAGGATGAGACCCTCGGTCTCGGTGTCCAGGCGGCCCACGTGGAAGAGCCGCTCGGTGCGGTCGGCCACGAAGTCCGCCAGCGAGGGACGGCCCTCGGGGTCGGACATGGTGCTGACGACGCCGATCGGCTTGTTGATGGCGAGGTAGACCAGGTCGGGCATGGTCGGCAGTCGCTTGCCGTCCACGTGGATGACCTGCTTGGCCGGGTCGACCCGGGCGCCGAAGCGGCGGACCACCTGGCCGTCGACCGTCACCCTGCCGTCACCGATCATGTCCTCGCAGGACCGGCGGCTGGCCACGCCCGCCTGGGCGAGGACCTTCTGCAACCGGATGCCGTCCGGAACCTCGGTGGTGTCGCGCTCGTCGGTGTAGTCGCGATCGTAGAAGTCCCCGTCCCGCTTGGGCTGGCGGGCGGTCTTGAACCGGTCGTTCTCGATCGTGCCCGGCCTGAGCGGAGCCTTCGCGACGGGGCCGCGGTCAGCGGCGGGACCCCGGTTGGCGACGGGACCGCGGGCGGGGGTACGGCGCTCGCCGGGCCCTCCGACGCGGTTGCCGCCGATCGTCTGGACCTCGTCCGCGCGTCCGGGCTTGCCGAAGCGGCCACGGGAACCACCGGCCGGAGCGCCGGAGCGGCCACGGTCGGAGCCGAACCGGCTACGCGAGCCGTCCCGGTCCGCGCGGAAGCCGCCGCGGTCGTCCTGACGCGGGGCGTCGGAGCGGAAGCCGCCTGCCGAGCCGCCACGGTCGTCACGGCGGGGGGCGTCGGAACGGTAACCGCCCTGCGAACCGCCGAACGAAGAGCCACCGCGGTCGTCACGACGCGGGGCGTCGGAGCGGGGCCCGCCCTGCGAACCACCGGAGGGCCTGCCGTACGAGGA
>NZ_FZOD01000004.1:41269-326783 GCF_900188345.1 Streptosporangium subroseum
TCGTCACGACGCGGAGCGTCAGAGCGGTAACCGCCCTGCGAACCACCGCGAGAACCACCGAACGAAGATCCGCCACGGTCGTCACGACGCGGAGCGTCGGAGCGGGAGCCACCCTGAGAACCGCCGGAGGGCCTGCCGTACGAGGAGGACCCGCCACGGTCGTCACGGCGCGGGGCGTCGGAGCGGAAGCCGCCCTGCGAACCGCCCTGGGGCCTGCCGTACGAGCTGCGTGAACCATCGCGGTCCGCGCGGAATCCGCCCTGCGAACCACCGGACTGCGAACCGCCACGGGATCCACCGGATGAGGAGCCGCCCCGGAAACCGCCGGACTGCGAACCACCTCTGGATCCACCGGATGAGGAGCCGCCCCGGAATCCACCGGACTGCGAGCCCCCACGGGGATTGCCACCGCGCGGGGCTCCGCCACGGCCTTGACCGCGTCCATCACCGGACGGGGTACTGCGCCTGTTGTTCACTACTTCTGCTCCTCTAGGGATTCCATGTCGTCGGGCAGGAACGGTGCCAGTTCGGGGAGCTCTTCGAGATCCCGCAGGCCCATCCGCTCGAGAAAATACGAACTTGTCCGGTAGAGCACGGCTTGGCTCTCCGGTTCGGTGCCGGCCTCTTCGACCAGCCCCCTGGTCACCAGCGTGCGCATGACACCGTCGCTGTTGACGCCTCGGATGGCCGCCACCCGGGCCCGGCTGACCGGTTGCCGGTAGGCGACCACGGCCAGGGTCTCCAGCGCGGCCTGGGTGAGCCGCGTCTGCTGGCCGTCGCGGACGAACCGCTCTACGAGAGTCGCATACTCGGCCCGCGTGTAGAACCGCCAGCCGCCCGCGACCTCTCTGAGATCAAAACCCCGGCCGGACGCGGTGTATTCCGCCGAGAGGTCACGGAGTGCCTTGCCGATCTCGTGCGTGGGCCGTTCCAGCACCTGGGCGAGGGTCACCTCGGCGACCGGTTCGTCGACCACCAGCAGGATGGCCTCCAACCCGGCACGCAGGTCCGGCTCGGGCGCCACGTCAGTCATCAGCGGGTTCTCTCTTCATGCTCTCGTCGTAGTCGTCGGCAACGGCGATGTCCCCGTCGTCGCTGCCGGTCCAGGTCACGTGCAGTTCTCCGAGAGGCTCCACCTGCTCGAAGGAGACGGCCGCTTCCCGGTAGAGCTCGAGGACGGCCAGAAAACGCGCGACGATCTCGAATGTGCCGGTGCAGTCGGAGGTGAGAGCCCGGAAGGTCGCCCGGCGCACCCGCCGCAGCCGCTCGACCAGGATAACCGCCTGATCGCGGACGTTGGCGAGTGGTTGGTAGATGTGAGCCACCGAAACCGACGGAGGAGCCTTGGGTGCGAAGGCCCGCCGGGCGATCTCGGCGAGACGGTCGGGGCCGATGCCCAGGATCAGCGCGGGCAGGAGGTTGGCGAACTGGGCCTCCATCGGCACGGTCCTGGGAAAGCGCAGGGCCTCGTCGGCCAGCCGGCCGCCGAAGACCTTCACGACCTCCTTGTAGGCCCGGTACTGCAGGAGACGGGCGAACAGCAGGTCGCGGGCCTCCAGCAGGGCCAGGTCCTCCTCGTCGTCGACCTCGCCCGACGGCAGCAGCCTGGCCGCCTTGAGGTCGAGCAGGGTCGCCGCGACGAGCAGGAAGTGGCTCGTCTGGTCCAGATCCCATTCCGGGCCCCTGGCCCGGATGTAGGAGATGAACTCGTCGGTGACCTGGCTGAGCGAGACCTCGGTGATATCCAGCTTGTGCTTGGAGATCAGACCGAGCAGGAGGTCGAAAGGCCCCTCGAAGACCTCCAGGTGCACCCTGAAGGTGCCGCTGTCGGCCTGCGTCTGCTCGGTCATCCCTCCATTGTCCCGCAGGCGGGACACAGTCACCGCTACAGCGCGTCCCATCTGGCGAGAACTTCGCGAGCGAGCTCGCGATAGGCGCTCGCACCGAGGGAGGAGGAGTCGAAGCTGGTGATGGGCTCACCGGCCACGGTGGCGTCCGGGAAGCGAACCGTCCGGTTGATCACCGTGTGGTAGACCTTCTCGTCGAACGCCTCGACCACCCGGGCCAGCACCTCGCGGCCGTGCAGGGTGCGCGCGTCGTACATGGTGGCGAGCAGGCCCTCGATCACCAGCTCGTCGTTGATGCGCTCCTGGACCTTGATGATCGTGTCCATGAGCAGCGCGACTCCGCGCAGCGCGAAGAACTCGCACTCCAGCGGCACCATCACGCCGTGCGCGCAGGCCAGCGCATTGATCGTGAGCAGGCCGAGAGAGGGCTGGCAGTCGATCAGGCACACGTCGTACTCGGGCAGGAGGGGTTTGATCACCCGGCCGAGCACCTGCTCGCGGGCCACCTCCGTGACGAGCTGGACCTCCGCGGCCGACAGGTCGATGTTGCTGGGCAGCAGGTCCATCCGCTCGACGCCGGTCTCCAGCAGCACGTCCCTGGCGGTGATCTGGCGCTCCATGAGGAGGTTGTAGACCGTCAGGTCGAGCTGGAGCGGGTTGATCCCCAGGCCCACGGAGAGCGCGCCCTGCGGATCGAAGTCGACCAGCAGCACCCTCAGCCCGGCCTCGGCCAGCGCCGCGCCCAGGTTGATGGTGGTGGTCGTCTTGCCGACGCCACCCTTCTGGTTGACCATGGCGACGACCCGCGCCGGCCCGTGCACCGTACGGGGGGGTGGGTCGGGAAACACCGGGCGAGGACGCCCTGTAGGGCCGAGAACTCCCCCACTGCGAGGGGTCCCGGCGGTCTTTGTGTCCCCCCAGGGATTCTCGGGGTTTCCAGGGGTCGTTCCCCGGACAGAACCGTCGGTGGTCACAGTCACCAGTCGAACCTCCCTGACGGCCTCGAACCGGACCGTCCGGACGGACACTATGGCGTCAACACGTATGCGGCAAGGCGGCACGCCCGGACATAAGCAAGCTCAATGCCGTGTGCGCGGATGCGCGGCGGCATAGACCTCGCGAAGCTTGTCGACCGTGACCAAGGTGTACACCTGTGTGGTAGTCACCGAAGCGTGGCCGAGTAGTTCCTGAACCACCCTAACGTCCGCACCCCCATCCAGGAGGTGTGTTGCGAATGAATGTCGCAACATGTGTGGCGAGACACCGTTCAGGCCCCCGCGCTCGGCGGCGGCCTGGAGGACCTCCCAGGCGCCCTGACGAGTGAGTCTTCCGCCCCTGGCGTTGAGGAACAGCCCGGAGGTGCCGCGGCCGCGAGAGGCGATCCGAGGGCGGGCCCGGGTGAGGTAGGCGCCCAGAGCCTCCCTGGCGAAGCGGCCCAGGGGCACCAGGCGTGCGCGTCCCCCCTTGCCGCGCAGGCGCACCCGCTGGGCCTCCGTCCCCAGATCGACGTCGTCCACGGCGAGCCCCACCGCCTCGGAGATGCGGGCGCCCGTGCCGTACAGGAGCTCCAGCAACGCCCGGTTACGCAGCGTGAGCGGGGCGTCGTCGGGCCCCGAGGCGGCGATCAGACGTTCCACGTCGTCAACGCTGATCGCCTTGGGCAATCGTTTGAGCTGGCGCGGCGGGTGCACCTCGTGGGCCGGGTCATGACGGCAGACCCCTTCGCGTAACGCGAAACGGTGCAGGCCGCGGACCGCGGAGACGGCCCGCGCCGCCGAGCTGGCGACGAGGGCCTGGTGCTCCTCGTCGCCTTCCCTGAGCGCGGACAGGAAGGCCGTGACGTCGGCCTCGGCGACCTCGCCGAAGGTGACGCGGCCGCGATTCTTCAGATGCTCCACGTACCGCAGGAGGTCACGGCGATAGGAGGCCAGTGTGTTGGCTGCCAAGCCCCGCTCCACCGCCAGATGGGCGAGGTAGCGGGAGAGGACGGCCTCCGTCTCGCTCAGGGTGTCCTCCTGTCATGCCTCCGGTGCGTCGGCGGGCCGCAGTGAGGCGAAACCATCCGCCGAAGCGGCGTATGCGGCGAGAATACCGGCCACGGCTTGGGAATTGTGGATCATTCCCTCCAGGGCACGCCGAACCGCGTCGGACAGGGGAATCCAGACCACCGGCATGTCGGCTTCCTCATGTCGCCGGATGAAGTCGAGCTCCGCCTCGGGGATGAGGCTGACGTCCCTGGCGAGGAAGATCCGGGTCCGCTCGTCGGTCATCCCCGGCGAGGTGAAGGCGTCGACCAGGGTGTGCCAGGTGGCCGCCCGGTAGCCCGCCTCCTCGGAGAGCTCACGGGCCGCCCCGACGTGGAGCGGCTCGTCGTCGACGTCACGCAGGCCGGCGGGCAGCTCCCAGAGCAGCCTCCGGACGGGGTGACGGTACTGGCGGATCAGCAGCACCCGGTCCTGGTCGTCGAGCGCGACCACGGCCACGGAGCCGGGATGGATCACGTAGTCGCGGTTGACGACCTCCCCCTCCGGCATCACGACCGCGTCGGTCACCGCGGTGATGACCCGCCCGCGGAAGTGCTCGGCGGAGGAGTCGACCTTCCACCCCTCCGGGACGTCGCGGACCTCCGGGGCCCGTACGGCGTGGACGCCGGACTCGGGGGCGTCTGCGGCCCCTGCGGCGCTCACTTGCCCCGCCCGGCCTTGGCGACGTTTCCCCGGATGTCGGCGTAGGTCAGGGCGGCGCCGATCAGGCCCTTGAACAGCGGGTGCGCCCGGGTCGGCCGCGAGCGGAACTCGGGGTGGGCCTGGGTGCCGATGAAGAAGGGGTGGATGTCGGCGGGCAGCTCGGCGTACTCCACCAGGCGGCCGTCGGGTGACAGGCCCGAGAAGACCATGCCGATCTTCTCCAGCTGCTCCCGGTAGGAGTTGTTGACCTCGTAGCGGTGGCGGTGGCGCTCGTCCACCTTCGGCTGGCCGTACAGCTGGCGCGCGAGGGAGCCCTCGGCGAGCTTGGCCGGGTAGAGGCCCAGCCGCATGGTGCCGCCCATGTCGCGCTCGCCGGAGACGACGTCCTCCTGGTCCGCCATGGTGGAGATGACCGGGTGGGTGGTCTCGGCGTCGAACTCGGTGCTGCCCGCGTCCTCGATGTCGGCCAGGTTGCGGGCGGCCTCGATGACCATGCACTGCATGCCCAGGCAGATGCCGAGCAACGGGATCTTGTTCTCCCTCACGTGCCGGACCGCGCCGAGCTTTCCCTCGATGCCCCGCACGCCGAACCCTCCGGGGACGAGCACTCCGTCCACGCCGTCGAGCTCGCGGGCGGCGCCCTCGACGGTCTCGCAGTCGTCGCTCTTCACCCAGCGGATGTTGACGCGGGCGTCGTTGGCGAAGCCGCCCGCGCGCAGCGCCTCGGTGACCGACAGGTAGGCGTCGGGCAGGTCGATGTATTTGCCGACGAGCGCGATCGTGACCTCGTTGGCCGGGCGGTGCACCCGGCGCAGGAGCTGCTCCCACTCCTTCCAGTCCACGTCGCGAAAGGGCAGGCCGAGGCGGCGGACCACGTAGGCGTCCAGCCCCTCCGCGTGGAGCACCTTGGGGATGTCGTAGATGCTCGCCGCGTCGATGGCCGAGACGACCGCGTCCTCGTCGACGTCGCACATGAGGCTGATCTTGCGCTTGATCGCGTTCGTGACCGGGCGGTCGGAGCGCAGGACGATCGCGTCGGGCTGGATGCCGATGCTGCGCAGCGCGGCGACCGAGTGCTGGGTCGGCTTGGTCTTCAGCTCGCCGCTCGGCCCGATGTACGGCAGCAGCGAGACGTGGAGGAAGAACACGTTGTCGCGGCCGACCTCGTGGCGGACCTGGCGGACGGCCTCCAGAAAGGGCAGCGACTCGATGTCTCCGACGGTGCCGCCGACCTCGGTGATGACCACGTCCACGTCGGGACCCGCCATCGACCGGATGCGGTCCTTGATTTCGTTGGTGATGTGCGGGATGACCTGCACGGTGTCACCGAGATACTCGCCGCGGCGCTCCTTGGCGATGACGTTGGAGTAAACCTGGCCGGTGGTCACGTTCGCCGAGCCGTGCAGCTCGGTGTCGAGGAAGCGCTCGTAGTGGCCGACGTCGAGGTCGGTCTCGGCCCCGTCGTCTGTGACGAAGACCTCACCGTGCTGGAACGGATTCATCGTTCCGGGGTCGACGTTGAGGTAGGGGTCGAGCTTCTGCATGGTTACCCGCAGGCCACGCAGCTTGAGAAGGCGTCCGAGGCTCGACGCCGTCAGTCCCTTACCAAGACTGGAGGCGACGCCGCCGGTGACGAACAGATGTTTGGTGTGTGCGGCGCTGCGCAAGAAGGCTCCCGTGGTCGTTATAGATCAGTCGGCACACCCTGATGAATGGCCTACAGGTCCACGGGCTCTCAGAATATCAAACAGTACCGGCGAAGTGCCCGGCCGTCCCCAACCTGTGTTCCAATCAAACCCAACCAAGCGGTAACTTGAGCCGTTATGTCACTTAGTGGTGCGGTACGGCGTGCTGTGGGCAGCCTCATTCATCGCGGTTGGGCCGCCATCCGCGCGGCCGGCGCGGTCACCCCCCTCAGCCCCGCCGGATACCGGTTCCGCCGCCTCGGGGAAGGCGCCCTCCTGTCGTTCCCCATCGGGGCCATCTTCGGCGAGGCCTGGATCGAGATCGGCGAGCACACCCTGATCGGCGAGCGGGTCTCCATCTCCGCGGGCATGGGCCCGGGAGTCGACCTGGGCCCGGACTCGATCGTGAGGATCGGCGGAAGCTGCTCGATCGGTAGGGGCAGCCACATCGTCGGCCACCAGTCGATCGACATCGGCGACCACGTGTTCACCGGCCCGTACGTCTACATCACCGACCAGAACCACGTCTACGACGACCCGGAGATGCCGATCGGCCGCCAGTGGCCGCGCAACAACCCCGTGGCCATCGGCTCGGGATCCTGGCTGGGCACCGGCGCGATCATCCTCCCGGGCACCCGGATCGGCAGGCAGTGCGTGGTGGCGGGCGGGGCCGTGGTGCGCGGGGAGTTCCCCGATCACAGCGTGATCGCCGGCGTACCCGCGAGGGTCGTCCGCCACCACGTCCCCGGAGAGGGGTGGGTGCCCCCGCACCTCGACGGCGCCCACGTCGAACTCGCCGGCTCCCTCGACACCGGCGGCGCCCTCGTCGAATCCGCCGCCGTCAACGGCGTCCTTGCCGAGGCCGCCGCCATCGACGGTGCCCTTGTCGAATCCGCCGCCGTCGACGGCCCGGGACACCGGACTCCGCTGATCTAGACGACGGAGCCGGAGGGCAGCGCGGTCGTGACATTCCCGGCGGTGGGCTCCTCGGCCTCTGCGGCCTCGGTGCCGGAGCGGATCCGGCTCAGTCTCCGAGGTCCTGGGGCCGGAGCGGGCCCGGCGCCGGATCGAGTCCGGTCGGCACGGTCGCGCGTACGGCCAGCGCGGCCGCCCTCTCCCGGTCGCCCGGCCGGTCGCGCTGCCGGAGGGTGGCGGCCAGCTCACGCGCGCTCGCCGCGGCGAAGGGCCGGAGCCCGGCCTCCTCGTTGCGCCGCAGCGCCGCCTCCAGGTGATCCGCGGCGCCGTCCAGGTCACCGCGGGCCCTCGCCAGCAGGCCGACGTGATGTCCGGCGAAGCCCGCGAAAGTGATCCCCGTGCCGCCGATCACGATCCGGTCCGCGTACGGCTCCAGGTGGGTGAAGAGCTCGCCTGCGGCGTCCGGCGACGCGAGCGCGGACCACAGTTCCGCCCGGACCGCGAGGTGGGTGAGCCACATGTAGTCCATCGGCACCTCCGGCTGCTGCCGCCACGGGCCGAGCGCGGCCCGCGCCTGCTCGGCGAGGCCCGAACGCAGCAGGGCGAGCGCGTGCCACTCGCGCAGCAGGGCGAGACCGGTGGCGGTGGCGGCCTCGGCCAGCAGCGGTTCGATCCCCGGCAGCGTGCCCCGTACCGTATTGAGCGTCGCCGCCAGCGCGACCGGCACCTCGGCGGCGCCGGCGACGGTCGTGCCCGAGTGGAACGCGTGTGCCCTGGCGATCGCCTGCTCCGCCTCGGCGAACCGGCCGCGGGCAACCGCCATGACCGCGTCGGCCCAGGTGAGCGCGACCAGCGCCGGAGCGAGCGCGTGCGTCTCGGCCAGCTCCCGTGCGTGCCGGTAGTCCCGCAGTCCCGCGGCGACGCGGCCCCGCTCGATCTGGTCCCGCCCGCGGAACACCAGGGCGCGGGCCACGGTGGCGGGGTCGTCCGCGGATTCGGCCAGATCGACGAGTTCACGCGCCACGGACAGCCGTTCGGCCAGCAGTTGCGGTCGCTCGTACGCGACATGGCGGAGTTCGAGCACACGGGCCAGGTCCGCCCGGCTGCCGTGGGTTCGGGCGAGAGCCTCGGCCTCGGTCGACAGTGCCACGGTACGGTCGACGGTGCCCGTGCCGTAGTAGATCTCCGCCGCGAGAGCGGCGAGCAACCGCGCCCGCATCGCCTCGTGCCCCGGTGAAAGATCCCGGAGTAATCGCTCGAACAGCGCGACCCCGGCGAAGTCCACCACCTGGTACTCGCGCCAGCTCCAGATCGCGTCCGCGGTGGTCGTGACCGCCGCCCGCGCCGCCGCCAGGACGTCCCCGCCCGCGAGGGCGACCTCGGCCGCCTCGCGGACGGCCTCCCACGCCTGTCGCTCGTAGCCCGCGCGTTTGCGGGCGAGCGCGAGACCGACGAGAACCTCGCAGCGGTCGGCGGCCGTGGCGGTGCGGTCACGCGACAGATCCGTCAGAGCGACCTCCCGCAGGCGGGCGGCCTCGGCGGGAGCGGGCTGCCGGGCCGCGAGCTCCGACGCCCGCACCCCGTAGGTCCAGGCGGCGCGGGCATGGTCGGCTCCCGCCCGCCCGTGGTGATGGGCGAGTTCGGCGAAGCGGGCTCCGTACACCCCGCCGGAGCGCTCCTCGATCACCCCGGCGAGCGCCGCGTGCAGCCGGCGGCGCCGACCCGGCGGCAGCCGTACGTAGAGCGCCTCCCGGACCAGAGCATGGGTGAACCTGTACCCGGGTCCCTCCTCCACGATCAATCCCGCCAGCAGGGCTGCCTCGGCGGCGGTCATCGCGGAGTCCGCGCTCAGCCCCGACGCCGCCTCGACGAGATCGAGATCGAACGTCGGTCCGCAGGCCGCCGCCGTCGACAGCAGCGGTTCGACGTCGCCGGGCAGCTGGGAGATCCGCCGGCGCACGACGTCCCGTACCCCGTCCGGGACCCCGTCCGGAACCGGCGGTGAGGCCGCGGCGCCCGGCTCGGTGAGACGCCGTTCGTCCGCCAGCAACTGGACCAGCTCGCCGACGAAAAACGGGTTGCCGTTGGTGCGTTCCCGCAACGCCGCCGCGACCTCGTCGGGAATCTCGACGCCGTGCCGGAGCCGGACGTAGGCGCGCACGCCCGCCTGGTCCAGCCCGCGAAGACCGACCCGGACAAGGCCGGCACGGGCGAGGTCCGCCAGCGTCTCGGCCAGCTCCGGCGTCCGATCGGCCTCGGCGTCGCGACTGGTCAGGAGGAGCACGACCGGCAGGCCGGCCAGCATCGCGCCGAGCCGGCGGACCAGGTGGAGCGTGTCCCCGTCCGCCCAGTGCAGGTCGTCGAGCACGAGCAGGAGCGGACCGGCGTCACGCAGCAGGACGGCGGTGGCCTCGGCCAGCCGGAAGGCCGCCGTGTCGATGTCCGCCGTCGCCGCCGCGACCGTGCCGTCCGGGGCGGGGAGCAGGGCGGCCAGGGCGGGTAGCCGGGTCACCGTGCCCGCGGCGCTCACCAGCGGCCCCAGCGCCTGCGACCACGGCCACAGCGCCGGAGCGCCCGCGGCCTCCTCACACCGCCCCCATCCGGTGCGAATGCCCATCGCACCGGCGGTCGCGCACAGAGCGCGTGCCAGACCGGTCTTCCCGATGCCGGGCTCGCCGGTCACCAGCACCGCGGTCCCGCGGCCGGCGGAGGCGTCGACGAGATGCCCGGTCAGGCGGGTCAGCCACTCGTCCCGGCCGACCAGTCCGGCCCCGGCGGACGGCCCGGGAACCACCGCGGCGCCGCGCGCCGACGTCCTGCCGGGAGGAGGCCTGAGGTCCAGCGACGGCTCGTGGTTCAGCACCGCCGTCTCGAGCCGCCTCAGCTCCGGACCCGGATCGACGCCGAGCTCGGCCGCGAGGACCCGTCTGGCACGGCGCAGCGCGTCGAGCGCCTCGCCCTGGCGCTGGGACCGGTAGAGGGCGACCGCGAGCAGCCCCCAGGCCGCCTCCCGCAGCGGGTGCGCGGCGACCAGCTGCTCGATCTCCCCCACGAGCCGGGCGTGTACGCCGAGGGCGAGCTCGGCGCGGAAGCGGTCCTCCGTCGCCAGCAACCCGAGCTCGCCGAGCCTGGCCGCCTCGGCGGCCAGCCCGGGAGCCGCAGCGGCGAGGTCCGCGTACGGCTCCCCGCGCCAGAGCCCGGCGGCGGTCCGCAACAGATCTCGGGCGTGCGCGGGATCGGTCGCGAGGGCCTCGTGTGCGGCACTCGCCAACCGCTCGAACTCGGCGGAGTCGACCGAACCGATCGAGCCGGTCGCGAGGGCGTAACCGGGCGGCCGCGTGATCAGAATCCGGGCGGGCGCCCGCGCCGGACGGTCCGGTTCGAGGACGCGCCTGAGGTTCGCGACGTAGGACTGCACCGAGGCCAGCACCTTGGGCGGCGGATCGTCGCCCCACAGTTCGTCGACGAGACGGGCGATCGAGACGACCCTGCCATCGGCGGCCAGCAGCAGGCCGAGCAACGCGCGCTGCTTCTGGCCGCCGAGTTGGATCGGTCCACCGTCGGCGTCGAGGACCTCGACCGGACCCAACACCTGATACCGCACGGCGGCAACGCTAACCGGCGCGGCCGTGCTTGTCAGCGGGGTGCGTCCAAGTCAGGCCCGGATGGTTTCCAAGTGGGTGAATGCAGGCTCTTCTCCAACGAGCGATACGAGAGAGGAGAGACCATGACGAACCAGACCACCGACGGGCAACGGTTACACGGGCCGGGGCTCACCGACGTACGGATGATGCAGGTCGCGCACTCCAACTTCCGCCGCGAACTGGGCCTGTCGCCGACGGCGGTGCGCGCGGTCGCCGGCGGAGACCGCCGCCGGATGTCGATCGTCGCAGACCACGCCACCCTGTTCCTGTCGCTGCTGCACCACCACCACGGCATCGAGGACGACCTGCTGTGGGAGGCGCTGCTCGAGCGGGTTCCCGCCGAGCTCGCTCCGCTGGTGCACGTGATGCAGAGCCAGCACGAACAGGTGGCGGCGCTGATGGATCAGGCGCAGGCGGGAATCGGCGCCTGGCGGCGTACCGCGTCCGCCTCTGACGGCGAGGCGCTGGCCGCGATCCTGTCCGACCTGTGCACGGCGCTGTTCGAGCACCTGCGCGCGGAGGAGACCCACCTTCTGCCGATCATGGCGAGGAACATCACCGCCGAGGAGTGGGAGGAGTTCACCGCGCAGGGAATGTCGTCGATTCCGAAGCGGCGGCTGCTTCTGGGCTTCGGAATGATGCTCTACGAGGGAGATCCCGAGGTGATCGGGATCGAGGTGCGGAAGCTTCCCGCACCGCTGCGCCGCCTGCTGCCGCCACTGGGACGCCGCGCGTTCCGGCGCTACGCCCGCCGGGTCCACGGCACTCCCACGCCGCCTCGCGGCATCGGCACCACCGTCTAGCACAGACCCATCCCCACGGTCCGACCCCGTCCCACGGTTCAACCCCGTCCCCACAGTTCACCCCGTCCCACGGTCCCCCTTCGTCCCCACGGTTCAACCCCGTCTTCGCCTCACGGTCCGTCCCCGTCCCCACAGTTCAACCCCGTCCCCATTACCCGAGGAGATCACCATGACGTCGAACACCATCACCACCGCCGGCCTCGCCGACCCCACCGCCGACCTCACCGCCGCCCGAGCTCGGAACGAAGACGTGTGGCACCGTTCCAGCAGGCTGCTGTACACCGGGCAGATCGACGAGTTCGTCGGCCACTGGTGTGAGGACGCCAGTTACGAGGCCGCCCTGCCGGTCCCCGGCCTGCCCGCCGTCATCACCGGGCATGAGGCGCTGCACGCGGCGTTCAGCGGCCTGGTCGCCGGCGCGCGAAGCATCGCGGTGCACGACGTCCGGTTCCACCAGACGGATGACCCCGACGTCGCGATCATCGAGGAGCGCATGGTCGCCGAACTGGCCGACGGCAGCGGTTACGAGAATCGGTTCATCATCAGGGTGACCTTCCGGGATGGCCGGATCGCCGACATGCTGGAGTACTACGGGCAGTTCGCGCACCAGGACCTGCTGCGCCGGCTCGGTTTCGGGTCCTGAGCCCGGATTCCGCCCACGACAAGCCCCGTCCGCGAAACCGCGTGGCATGATCGCCGACCTGCGACAGAGCTCCTCGTCGAGAGCAGAACGGCCTGCTACGCGGACGGTATCGGCCGGAAAAGCCGGGAAGAACACGTTAGATTCGGCTTTGCCGCGAAACCGTCGCGGACGGATGGGATCCATCGCGGCCCGGCGATCGTTGGAAGGCCGACAAACGAAAATGGAGGTGCGATGCTCGCGGCACTGACGGGCCTGGGGCTCTCCACCGCGGCCGGCCTGAACGCCTACATCCCGCTGCTCGTGGTCGGCCTGATCGCCAATTTCACCGATCAGATACGGCTGCCGCAGGAGTTCGCCTGGCTGTCCAACGGCTGGGTGCTCGGGATCATCGGTGTGCTGTTGCTCGCCGAGGTCGTGCTCGACAAGGTCCCGGTGGTGGACAGCGTCAACGACATGATCCAGACCTTCGTCCGCCCGGCCGCCGGCGGAGTGGTGTTCAGCGCCACCGACGCGGCGGCCCGGCTCGACGGCTCGACCTGGATGAGCCACAACCCCTGGATCAGCTGGGTGCTGGGCATCGGAATCGCGCTGGCCGTGCACCTGATGAAATCGGCCGCCAGGCCGGTGGTCAACGCCTCGACGGCCGGGGTGGGCGCACCCGTGATCAGCACCGTGGAGGACGCCGGATCGCTCGGCATGAGCCTGATCGCGATCTTCCTACCGGTCCTGGTCATCGTCGCGGTGGCCGTGCTGGCGCTGTTCGCCTGGTGGGTGTTCCGCAAGGTACGACGCCGCCGCGCGCTCCGGCGAAGTCCGGTCTGATCGACGACCGCGCACACGTGGGTGCACGGGATATGCTCGAAGCACCTTGTTTCACCCCAACGGGAGGTGGCACCGATCGGCACTTTCCTCACCATCTTGCTGGTGATCATGCTGTTCTTTCTCGTCGCGGGGATAGCCGGGATCTACCTGCTGGTAAAGGTCGGGAAAAAGGCCACCAAGAAGGCGCGCAAGGTGAGCACCCGCGTGGCCTCCCAGGTGGCGGCGATGGGCCCCGGCGATGCCGCCGCGACCGAGCGGATGCGCCTGGACCTGCGCCGGGAGGTCTCCCTGACCCGCCAGGCGGTGGACCACGCGCTGCGCGACGGATGGGGGCTCGGCGACCTGCCCCAACTCGTCGCCGAGATCGGCACGCACGCCGATCAACTGGACGCCCAGCTCGGCCTGTACGCCCAGCACAGCCGCGTGTCCTCCTATGTCGACCACGCTTCCCTGGGGCGCCTGCGCGAGCACCACGCCAAGCTGACCACGTCCTGCGCCCGGATCCGCGCCGACCTGCTCAACGACCAGATGGCGCACTCGGCCGGCGGCATCGACGACATCCAGAGCCGCACGGACCTGGAGATCGAGGCCCGCCGCCGGGCTCCCGACCCCCTGGACCAGATCGACGAGCTCTACAACCGCACGATGGTCAACCGATCCCGCCCCGACGACCACCGCTGAGCCGTGATCGCCATTGCGATCACCGTTGAGTCACCATCGCCACTGAGTCACGGTCACCGCTGGGCCGCCCAGAACGCGCGGCGGCGATGCTGTCCACATCCCTTGGCATCCATACGCAGGGCTTTCCATACCTGACGCCCTCGAAACGGAGCCTCCGTCACTTCATCAAGGTGATTCAACACCCATTACCGACCGGTGTAATTAATCAGGCAAGTCTTTCTTGGAACGCGGGACGACTACGGAAAG
Source organism: Streptosporangium subroseum (assembly GCF_900188345.1). Lineage (GTDB taxonomy): Bacteria > Actinomycetota > Actinomycetes > Streptosporangiales > Streptosporangiaceae > Streptosporangium > Streptosporangium subroseum. The sequence goes on from NZ_FZOD01000004.1 coordinate 55,243, forward strand.
TGGCAGGATGATCATGTCGCGTGAGTTTCCAGAACGTCACCCGCAGAAGGTTTCCTGATGACCATGGCGCTTCCCGAGTGGTTCTACCCGGGGCCGGAGGGTGGCTGGACCGCCGACATGCTCGATCGTCTTCCCCCCGACGCGCCCAGGCACGTCGAACTGATCGACGGGTCACTCATCATGATGTCTCCGCAGACCGCATTCCACATGTTCGTACTGAGGCGTTTCGAGCAGGAGCTCATACCCCCTGACGATCTCGCCGTCGTCCGGGAGATGACGGCGACCCTCGGAATCCGGCAGCGGCCCAAGCCCGACATCATGGTGGTGGACAAGGCGGCGTTGATGACCATGAAAACAACATCCTTCAAAGCCGAAAACGTACGCCTTGCCGTCGAGGTGGTGTCACCCGAATCGATGGACCGCGATCGGACTACCAAACCGATCAAATACTCCGATGCCGGGATTAAGCATTTCTGGCGCATCGAGCAAGAGAGCGACCAGCCGGTCGCCTATACCTTTGAGCTGGAGCCCGCCGTCAAGACCTACGTCCCCACCGGTATCCACCGGGGGCGGCTGCGGACGAATATCGGTTTCGACGTGGACATCGACCTGGACCTGAGCAGGTTCATCGGCTAGCTGGATCCCGGTAGGGACCAGAGGTCCGCCAAGTCGTCGTAGGTCGCTCCGTCGTTGATGCGGGCGCGCAGGGCCTGGGCCTGGGCCGTGGACGGCAGAAAGCCGTCGAGGACGAAGGGCAGGCCGAGGCGCCAGCCCAGCAGCGCTCTCGCGGAGTATCGGTGGCCGGATCGGACCACGGAGACGCCGACCCGGACCGCGTGCTCATTGCGGGGATGCACGTTCGGACGGTCGGTCTCGATGGCCGAGTAGCGGAACCCGTCGGCGAGATCGCAGGGCGGGCAGCCGCGAGGGCCCCGGCCCAGCGTGGAGCCGCAGCCAGCACAGCTCAGCCGGTCCAGCGCGCCGTCCACGATCCGCCAGTCGTGCCGGTCCGGCTCCTCGACGACCATCTCGGCGATCGCCCGCTCCTCCTCGGCGGACGGCTCCGCCGTCCCGGACCAGACCCGGAGGAAGTCGCGCCAGCCGTCCTGGACGATGAGGTAGACCAGATCGGCGCAGCGGGCGCAGTCGGGGGCTCCGCCGTACTCCCAGCAGCCACAACCGGCACATCTGCGCATTCCGCTTCCTCTCAGCTTTCAGTTCTTCGTTCTCGACGAACCGTGACCGTATCCGCCCGCTCTCCTCGGGGCGAGCGAATAAATGGCTTGCGACAGGGCGAGGCGGCCCAGCACAATCATCGGAGTCGATCAGCTGGCGCCCGTTGCGCGCCTCAGACGAAGGGAGGGTGACCGTGGCTGCTTTCTTCTCCCATGCCCATAGGTCCTTTCCCACCGGTTCTCGCTGACCTGATCGCCGCACCGGTGGGCCTCTCGAATCGGAGAACCCGCAGTGCCAAAGCCTTCCGAACACCGTCGCCGCGGCAAGCACGCACTCGATGACGATGACGTCGAATGGCTCGACAACACCCCCGAGGATCTCGACGGGCCGCCATCCGGCGACCGCTGGTCCACCTGGGATCTGAGTAGCCCCACCGAGCGCGGCCCCCGGCCGCATCCCGGGTGGCTCGTCACCGAACTGGCGGCCGTCGACACCGAGCTCGGCATCCTGAAGACCGGCAAGGAGGCCGACGTCCATCTGCTCTCACGGGGTGTTCCGGACACCGATCGGGTCTGCCTGCTCGCCGCCAAGCGCTACCGCTCAGCCGAGCACCGGCTCTTCCACCGAGACGCCGGTTATCTGGAGGGCCGCGGCGAGCGGGACAGCCGGGTCAGCAGGGCGATGGCCAGCCGATCCCGGTTCGGCAAGGAGATGATCGCCGGGCAGTGGGCCAACGCCGAGTTCCAGGCACTGTGCCGGTTGTGGTCACTGGGTGTGCCCGTGCCGTACCCGGTGCAGATCATCGGTACGGAGATCCTCGAAGAGTTCATCGGCACCCCCGACGGCTTCGCCGCGCCCCGGCTGGCCGCCGTCTCCGAGGGCCTCGCCGACCTGTGGGAGCAGCTCGTCGAGGCGATGGCGGCTCTGGCCCGCGAGGGCCTGGCCCACGGCGACCTGTCGCCCTACAACATCCTCGTCCACGAGGAACGGCTGGTCATCATCGACCTGCCGCAGATCGTGGACGTGGTGGCCCACCCCGTCGGCGCGGAGTTTCTCGACCGCGACGCCCGCAACGTCGCCACCTGGTTCGCCGCACGCGGCGTGGCCTCGGCCGACGCCGACTCACTGGCCTCACTGCTGCGTGCCGAGGCCCGGCTGGGCTGACCGGCGCCCACCTGTGCCGAGCTGTGTCCCCGCTGCCCGTGCGGGCAGCGGGGACCAGCACTCCCTCTCAGGAGACGCCGGCCTCGCGCATGTCGCGAACCTCGCGCTTGAGCTCCTTGATCTCGTCGCGGAGCCGGGCGGCGACCTCGAACTGGAGGTCGGCGGCGGCCTGGTGCATCTGGTCGGTGAGTGACTCGACCAGCGCCTCCAGCTGGGCCCGGGGCATCTCCCCCGCGATCGCCTTGGCGTGCTGACCCACCTGCCTGACCGCGAAACCGGGGACCGGAGCCTTGCCGCGCGACTGCTGGCGGCCGCTGCCGCCGAGGAGCTGGGCGGTGTCGGCGTCTTCCCGGTTGAGCGAGTCGAGAATGTCGGCGATCTTCTTACGCAGCGGCTGCGGGTCGACCCCGTTGGCCTCGTTGTAGGCGACCTGCTTCGCCCGGCGCCGGTTGGTCTCGTCGATCGCCCGCTCCATGGAGGGGGTGATCCGGTCGGCGTACATGTGCACCTGGCCGGAGACGTTTCTGGCCGCGCGGCCGATGGTCTGGATCAGTGAGGTCTCCGAGCGGAGGAAGCCCTCCTTGTCGGCGTCGAGGATGGCGACCAGCGACACCTCGGGCAGGTCGAGGCCCTCACGGAGCAGGTTGATGCCCACCAGCACGTCGAACTCACCCATCCGCAGCTCGCGGAGGAGCTCGATGCGGCGCAGGGTGTCGACCTCGCTGTGCAGGTAACGGACCCGGATGCCGAGCTCCAGCAGGTAGTCGGTGAGGTCCTCGGACATCTTCTTGGTCAGCGTGGTGACCAGGACCCGCTCGTTCTTCTCCGCTCGGGTCCGGATCTCGTGGACCAGGTCGTCGATCTGGGACTTCGTGGGCTTGACGATCACCTCGGGGTCGATCAGGCCGGTCGGCCGGATGACCTGCTCGACCACGTCGCCCTTGGAGCGACCCAGCTCGTAGGAGCCCGGGGTGGCCGACAGATAGACGGTCTGGCCGATCCGCTCCAGGAACTCCTCCCACTTCAACGGGCGGTTGTCCATCGCGGACGGCAGGCGGAAGCCGTGCTCCACAAGCGTGCGCTTACGGGAGGCGTCTCCCTCGTACATCGCGCCGATCTGCGGGACGGTCTGGTGCGACTCGTCCAGGACCAGCAGGAAGTCTTCGGGGAAGTAGTCGAGCAGCGTGTTGGGCGCGCTGCCGGGCTCACGGCCGTCCATGTGACGCGAGTAGTTCTCGATGCCGGAGCAGGTGCCGATCTGGCGCATCATCTCCAGGTCGTAGGTGGTGCGCATCCGCAGCCGCTGGGCCTCCAGGAGCTTGCCCTGCCGCTCCATCGTCTCCAGGCTGACGGCCAGCTCTTCCTCGATGCTCCGGACCGCTCTCTCCATCCGCTCTGGACCCGCGACGTAGTGGGAGGCGGGGAAGATGTAGAGCTCCTCGTCCTCCGTGATCACCTCGCCGGTCAGGGGGTGCATGGTGGAGAGCTTCTCGACTTCGTCGCCGAACATCTCGATCCGCACGGCGAGCTCTTCGTACTTGGGGATGATCTCGATCGTGTCGCCGCGCACCCGGAAGGTGCCCCGGGTGAAGGCCAGATCGTTACGGGTGTACTGCATGTCGACCAGGCGTCGCAGCAACTTGTCGCGCTCGAGCTCCTCGCCCACCTTGAGCCGGAGCATGCGGTCGACGTATTCCTGGGGCGTGCCCAGGCCGTAGATGCACGAGACGGACGCCACCACGATCGTGTCGCGGCGGGTCAGCAGCGAGTTGGTTGTCGAGTGGCGGAGCCGCTCGACCTCGTCGTTGACCGACGAGTCCTTCTCGATGTAGGTGTCGCTCTGCGGAACGTATGCCTCGGGCTGGTAATAGTCGTAGTACGAGACGAAATATTCGACCGCGTTGTTAGGCATCATCTCGCGCAACTCGTTAGCGAACTGCGCGGCGAGCGTCTTGTTGGGCTGCATGACCAGGGTCGGCCGCTGGAGCCGCTCGATCAGCCAGGCGATCGAGGCGGTCTTGCCCGTGCCCGTGGCGCCCAGCAGGACGTTGTCCTTGTCACCCGCCTTGACGCGCCGCTCGAGCTCGGCGATCGCCGTTGGCTGGTCGCCTGAGGGCGTCATGTCGGTGATGACCTCGAAGGGGGCCACCTTGCGCTGCAAATCTGTTACCGGCCTCACCTGCTCCACTGTAGGCGGAGCCACCGACAATCCTTCTCCGGTCGCCTGAGCCCAACCGCACGGCCCCGATCACCACGCCTTCGATCGCCCGGCTTCCAACCACGTGACCTCCACCCGCCCGGCCCTCAACCGTGCGATCTGCACCCGCCGGGGCTCCCTCCGCACAGCTCTCATCCGCACCGCTCTCACCCGCACGCTTCTCGCCCGGCCGGTCCTCACCCGCCCGGCCCTCGGCCACATGGCAAATGGACCGTACGGCCCTCAATCACGTGGCAAGCGAACCGCAAGCGGGATCCCCTTGACTGTTCTGCGCACCTACGCTCACCAAGCGTGATATATCCGCCTTTTGACATATGACTATCCGGAGGTTTGATGTCCCGGCCAAGAGAAGCCATGCAGTCCGCGATGGTCGCGGCCCAGGCGATAGGGCAGGGCGGTGATGTACGCCAGGTCATCGGGCAGGCCGTGGGACAGATCGCCGGCCAGGTCGCCGGCGAGAAGGGGTTCTCGCTCAACACCTCGGACTTCATGGCCGCCCGCGACCAGGGCGTGTCCCTGGCCACCGCCATCGAGGCCCGCAGCGCGTCGCTGAACGAGGCCGGTGAGATCATCAACCGCAGCTTCACCGGGAAGGGCCCGAACGGCGAGCCGGTTCACGTGATCTCGCCGGTGGTGATCCCCAAGGACACCACGGCCCGGATCGTCCTCCCCCTGGTCGGGCTGGCGGTGCTCGGACTGGTCGGTCTGGTCGCCACCGGGCTGCCCGACGGCGCACGGGTGCTGTTCGGCCCCCACTACTGGGTCGTGCTGCTGCTGGCCGCCGCCTTCCTGTGGTGGCGGCGGAGTGTGGTCATGGTGCCCGAGGGCTGCAGGGCTCTGATCACCAAGTTCGGCAAGCTCGTGCAGATCGCCGAGCCCGGCCGGGTGACGCTGTTCAACCCGTGGAAGCGGGTCAGCTACATCGTCAACACCACCCGCGAATACCCCTTCAACGCGCCCATCCGCGAGGCCCCGACCCAGCAGGGCGTCAAGGCCAGCGTCGACCTGTTCCTGCAGTTCCGGATCGAGGACCCTGCCGAGTTCATCTTCGTGCTCGGCTCGGTCGGCGGCTTCCAGGCCAAACTGCAGAACGCGATCAGCGAGGTCACCCGCTCCCTCATCTACGCCCAGCGCGCCGAGGAGATCTACGACCTGGTCGGCGAAAGCACCATGGGCATGCTGGACAACCTCAACCAGCAGTTCCTGCCCGCCGTACGGCTCACCGACGTGAACATCACGCACGCCGAGCCAACGAGCCAGGAGTATCGGATGGACCTGGCCGCCCCCGAGATGATCAGGGTGGCCAAGGAGGCCTACACCTACGAGTACGAGCTCCAGCTGCGCAAGGAGCAGAACGAGGGCGACCTGATCAAGGAGCTCGCCGGTCTGCAGGAGCAGCTGTCGGCCATCCACGCCGAGATCGCCGGACACCAGGCCCGGATGGACACCGCGCTGGAGCGCGCGTCCCACCAGGCGAAGGCCCAGGGAGGCCAGCGGCTGGTGGAGGCCGAGTCCACCGCCAAGGCCAACGCGGCCCTCCTGGAGGCGCAGGCCCTGGACATCCGGGCCCTGAGCGCCGCCGAGGCGCCGGAGATCCTGGACTACCGCTTCGAGCAGGACCTGCTCGACAAGCTCGAATCCGTGGCCTCCCACATGCCCCGCCTGGTGCAGATCGGTGAGACCACCGACATCGACCTGCTCGCCCTGGCCAAGCAGATGGTCGGCAGCCACGAGAAGCAGCTGTTCTCCGACACGGACATGGCCGCGATCAGAGACCGGATCACCCAGATCGGCAGGCGCGTCGAGGGCCGGGAGGCGGAGATCACCGCCCTCCTCCACCCCGCCTCCGAGACCGTGGTGCCCGCCGTACAGGAGAAGGCGGGAGTCGACCAATGAGCCGCGAGAGAACCCGACGCAGCAAGTGGAGCGGTCCGCGAGGCACGAGCGGCCCGCTCAACGAGCGAGAAGCGGTGAACGACCAATGAGCCGCGAGAGAACCCGACGCAGCAAGTGGAGCGGTCCGCGAGGCGCGAATGACCTACGTAACGAGCGAGGAATGGTGAACGGCCAGTGAGCAACAGAGAGTTCTCCAAGATCAAGGAATCCCTGGCCTCGTGGTCGGAGATCCGCCAGCTGCTGCGCGGCGGCGAGTCCGGCCAGCTCGTCCCCGTGGTGATCCCCAAGGACCGCCGCGGTTTCGCCTGGGTGGCCCTGCTGTTCCTCGCCCTCTACCTGATGGGTACCGCGGTGCTGGCCGACGGGGCGTTCGCAGGCCTCGCCGCGATCGGCGCGGTGGTCTCCCTGGCCGCGGCGCTGGTCTGGATGTGGCGCCGGGCGATCATCGAGATCGAGGAGGGCACTACCGGCGTGCGCAGCCGGTGGGGTGCGATCATCGGCGTCCTGCCCCCGGGACGCCACTACCTGTGGCTGCCGTGGGACCGGGTGGACGCGGTGGTGGACACCTCCACCGAGATCCCCTACTCCGCTCCGATCGTGGCCTGCCCCACCGCGGAGAACGTGCCGCTGAAGTCGATCGAGTTCTTCCTGAAGTTCCGCATCGTCGACCCGGTGGCCTTCGTCCGGACGATCGGCGCCGGTAACTTCGACCTCGTGCTCAGCAGTGCCGTACAGGACGCCATCCGCCAGCGCAGCCGCCAGGTCAACACCGAGCGGGCCTACGACCTGCGCGGATCCGACGTGGGCGACATGCAGGAGCTCCTGACCCGCCAGCTCGGCCGGTACGGCGTGCGGATCACCGGCGCCAACATTCCCGACGTGCAGTTGCCCGACCAGTACCAGCAGCACCTGGCCACCCGCGAGAAGGTCGCCAAGGAGTTGTCGGCCTTCGAGCGCGAGTGGGAGCTCACCCGCAAGCGTCGGATCGACACCCTCCTGATGGAGATCGAACGCTCCAAGAAGACGCGTGACGCCCGTATCGTCGAGGTGAGAGCCGCCGCCAACACCGCGCGTAAGGACGTCGCCCGCATGCTGGAGGAGCACGAGACCGAGGCCCAGCGGGTGCGCTGGGAGATCGAGGCCAAGGGCCGGGCGGAGCTCACCTCCGCGGAGAACGAGGCGAAGGGGCTGCGCCACCTGGCCGACTCCTACCGCGACAACCGGGCCGTGCTCGAATACGAGCTGGCCCGCCGCCGGCTGGATGTGGGCGCCAAGCTCGCCGAGAGCGCCCCGCGTCCCGTCGTCGTCCGCACCAGCGGTGCGTCCGGCGAGTCCTCCGCGCTGTCCACCATGCTTCTGGCCCAGATCCTGCCTCAGCTCAGCAGCGGGAACGGCCAGGTCAGGCCAGCCGTTGAACCCAACTGAAAACCTTCTATCCCCTGGGAGTTCCCCGATGGTGTTCCGTAAGCTGATGGCCGCGTTCGGCGCAGGTGTCGAGGTCGACACCGTGCTGCAAAACTCCAACGTCCGTCCCGGCGAGGTCCTGCGCGGGCAGGTCAACTTCCGCGGCGGCGGCTCCGACTACAAGGTCGAGGGCATCTTCATCGACTTCACCGCGGTCGTCGAGGTCGAGAGCGGCGACAACGAGTACAAGTCGACCTACAGCTTCCTGCGTCAGCAGGTCACCGGGCCCTTCCAGCTCGCCTCGGGCGCCCCCCAGTCGGCCCCCTTCGAGATCCCCGTCCCCTGGGAGACCCCGATCAGCGCCATCGGCGGCCACCCGCTGCGCGGCATGCAGCTCGGCGTCTCCACCGAGCTCGCCCTGGCCGGCGCGCTCGACAAGGGCGACCGCGATCCGCTGTTCGTCAACCCTCTGCCCGCCCAGGACCACGTGCTCGGCGCGCTGGACAACATGGGTTTCCGCTTCAAGAAGGCCGACCTGGAGCGTGGCACGCTGCACGGCTCGCAGATGCCGTTCTTCCAGGAGATCGAGTACTACGCGGGCCGCGAGTACACCCGCCACTTCAACGAGCTGGAGTTGACCTTCATCGCCGGTCCGCACGCGCTGGACGTCATCCTGGAGGCCGACAAGCGTGGCGGCTTCATGAGCTCCAGTCACGACACCTACAACCGGTTCACGGTCCGCTACAACGACCACCCGGGCCAGGTTGAGCAGTCGCTCCGCGCCGGTCTCCAGGCCATGGCCCAGAAGCGCGGCTGGTTCTAGCCCTCTCCCTCTCGTAGGGCCTTCCGTACGGCCGCGCCCCGGTCGCCGTCACCCGGCGACCGGGGCGCCGCTCGTTTCCCGGAGAGGAGCCGTTCCCTCGCCGCCGAGACGATCCGAGCCGAAGATCTTTGGGTACGTAAAATGATTACCAAGGCGGAGCATGGAGTATGCCCGGGTCCAGACCTACGATGACGACGTGACCATGACAGCGGGGGCTGACTGCCGACGGGACGAGCGGGGCTTACATGGGGCGGATTGCACGGTTCGGGGCATGGCTCGGTAAGAACGTCGACGGTTTCATCGCGCTGCTCCTCGCCGTGGGCGTCGGCGTGGTGGGGCTGTTCCAGGACGTCTTCAAAGATAAAGACGCTGTCCAACAGGTGATCGCGTCCGGGACCCTCCTCGTGCTGGCCCTGCTGGCCACCACCATCCTGCGCGACCGCTGGCGGCAGGAGCCGGTCGAGGCGGCGATCAGGGAGAGCTTCACCAGCACCGCGGCGCTTCCCGGCCGGCTGGAGCGGCTGGAGGGGGTGGTCGACGAGGCCGGGAGGGCGCTGCAGGATCTGTCGGTCGTGCACGTGCTCAACGGCGCCGAGGAGATCGCCAAGGCGCACGCCGAGGGCCGCGGGGAGACCGACCGCTGGATCTTCAAAGGCGGCACGGGCACCTACTTCCGCGCGGTGACGCTGCCCGAGTGCGTCACCGCGGCCAGAAAGGAGCGGCGCGCGCTGCTGATGCGCCTGGAGATCCTCGACCCGGGCAACGAGCGGGTCTGCGAGGCCTACGCCCGCTTCCGGCGGTCGATGTCGCAGGAGCCGGACGGCACGGGAGAGGTCTGGACACCCGAGCGCACCCGCAAGGAGTCCTACGCCACCATCCTGGCGGGCTGCTGGTACCACCAGCGGTTCGGCCTGCTGGAGATCCACATCGGGCTGTCGGCCACGATGACCACGTTCCGCTGGGACCTCTCGTCGGCATCGCTGATCATCACGGGAGAGGACCCCCGGCGGGCGCTCCTGGCTCGCCGGGGGTCCTTCTACTACGACAGCTGCATCACCGAACTGATGACCAGCCTGGAGCAGGCCAAGCGGGTGCCGATCGAGCTGGGCAGGTCGGTCCCGCTCAGCGAGGAGCCCACGATCGAGGAGGTGCGCAGGCTGTTCGAGACCCTCGGCCTGCCGCTCCCCCGCTCCTACACCGACAGGGACATCGGCGATCTCACGCGAAAGGCGCTTCGGGCGAAGAACCCGTACCTGTGATGAGATATCAGGATCTGTACGATGAGATGATCAACGGTACGGCGCGCGACTCCCTGCCCGGCTGGGCACGGGGGGTCCTCAAGGCCATCGGTTCCGGCGACTCTCCGGTCACCGCCGTCCGCCATCCGCTGGGCTTCCTCTGCCTGCCGCTGGAACGGACCGAGGAGCACGGCGTGTGCGTGCACGTCTGGTCCGGCGCGCTTCCGCACGCCGCCTCCACCACCTCGCAGATCCACTGTCACAGCTGGGACCTGGTCAGTCACGTGCTGTACGGCCGGGTCGAGAACGTTCGCGCCGACGTCAGCGACACGACCTCGGCCGTCACCCACCGGATCTTCGAGGTGGTCAGCGAGACCGACGGCGACCACATCCGGCCGACTCCGCGTACCGTCAGGTGCGACTGGGGAACGAGCGAGGTGTTCGGTCCAGGCCAGACCTACACCCTGCCGGCCGGGGTTTTTCACTCCAGCCTGATCCCCGGCGACGGGGAGACCGCGACGATCGCGCTCGGCCGGGGTCGTCCGGGCCACAGCGATCTGTCACTGGGTGCGCCGGACCTCCCCGCCCACCTCATCTCCCGATACCGTTGCGACGCGCGGGAGACCTCCCGCATCGCGCTGCACGCCGCCGGGCATCTGGTCTAGGAGGACCTCGTATGACCAGTGAAACGGACCTGGAACACGCCCGCCGGATCGCCGTCGACGCCGCGGAGGCGGCCGGGCTGCTGCTCTCCGCGGGGACCGGCGGGATCGTCGAGATCAACTCCAAGGGCGATCACGGTGACGTGGTCACCAACCTGGACCTGGCCGCGGAGAAGCTGCTGCTCGAACGGGTGCTGACCGCCTTTCCCGGCCACGCGGTGATCGCCGAGGAGTCGGGAAGGCTCGGAGAGCCGGGATCCGAGTGGACCTGGGTCATCGACCCTCTGGACGGCACCAACAACGTCGCGATCGGCCTGCCGCTGTACGCCGTGGGCCTGGCCCTGTGCAGGGACGGCCGGCCCGAACTGGGGGTCGTGCACGAGCCGGTGACCGGCAGGACCTGGTCGGCGATACGGGGCCGGGGCGCCCTCGGGCCTGGAGGCCCGCTGACCACTCCGCCCTACCGCCCCGCCGCTCACGGTCCCGTGCTGGCCTGGATCCAGGGGTACGGCGTGCGGCGCGGCGACGCCGTGGCGGGGGCGCTGAAGGCCGGGCTGGACGAGCACGCCCGCCGGGTCCTGAGACTCTGGGCTCCGCTGCTCGCCTGGGTGATGCTCGCCCGGGGGGACATCGACGGGATCATCGGCTACCGGACCGGGATCGTCGATCTGCCGGGCGGCCTGCTGATCGCACGGGAGGCCGGAGCGCTGGTCACGGCCTTCGACGGCACGCCCTTCGACGCTCCGCTGTCGGGGGACGGGCACGACTTCGTCGCGAGCCGGCCCGGACTCCTGGACGACCTGCTGGAGCTCGTCGGGGACAGGATCAGGCGGTGAGCAGCAGCGCGCCCACGGTCGCGCCCACGCCGACCACGGCCAGCCCGGCCCCGGCCAGAACGAACGTCGGGATCGGCACCCGCACCCCGCTGCGGCGGCACCACTCGAACCACAGCAGGATGGCGAGCGAGGCCCACGGGGTGATCACCGAGCCGACGTTGGTGCCGATGAGCAGCGCCAGCAGCTGGTCCTGGTTGCCCACCGGGATGACCTTCTCCACCGCGGTGTAGGCGGGCAGGTTGTTGATCAGGTTGGCCAGTCCGGTGCCTATGGCCGATGCCCGGTAGGCCCCGTCACCGCCGCCGCCGGTCCCGGCCAGGGCGCCCAGCACGTCCGCCAGGCCGTACCGGCTCAGGGTGGGAACCACCAGGAACAGGCCGGTGACGAAGACCAGCAGCTGCCACGGAAACAACGCGAAGGTGAGTTTGGAGCGGTCGCGCCAGGCGAAGGCCGCGATCATCAGCACCGCGGCGGCCAGGGCGGCCACCTCGATCGGCAGCTCCAGCAGGATGGCGGCGATGAACAGCAGGCACACCACGGCCGCCGTACGGAACAGCACCGGGTCGGCGACCGGCTCGGGGACCGGCGGGTCGTAGCGGTCGGCGCCGCGCCGGCCACGCCGCCAGAAGAACACCCACAGGAAGACCATCGTGACCATGATGGAGACGAGCTGTGGGAACCAGAGCCGCCCGGCGAACTCCTGGACCGACATGTCCAGCCGCTCCATGGCCAGCAGGTTGGTCAGGTTCGAGATCGGCAGGAGCAGGCTGGCGGTGTTGGCCAGCCAGACGGTGGTCATGGCCAGCGGCAGGGCGGCGATCCCGGTCCTGGCCGCCAGCGCGAGCATGACGGGTGTCAGCAGCACCGCCGTCGTGTCCAGGTTCAGGAACATGGTGACCAGCGACGCGAAGGCCGTGCACAGCAGGAACAGCGCCAGGTAGTTTCCCCGCCCGGCCGTCGCCATCCGGGTCGCGATCACGTCGAAGACCTGGGCTTCCTTGGTCAACTCCGCCAGAACGATCACGGCGCCGAGGAACAGCAGGATGGGCGCGATCCGCGCCAGCTGGTCCCCGGCCTCCCGCACCGGGAGCAACCCGGTGACGACGAACAACAGGCCCAGCCCGAGCAGGCCGATCCGGATCCGGTCCAGAACGCTCAATCGCCGCAACACAATCCGCCATGATCCACCAAACCGGACGAGATTGCACCTGCTCCCTTGATCGAAGTACTCCAAAACCCCGCCGCGGCGGGCGATACTGAATTTCGGGCACGGCGGCGAGGGATGGGGACGCGATGGCTCGGGACGACAGGCCGATCGACATCTTCGTCAGTTACTCCCCCGCCGACGAACGGTGGGCCTCCTGGATCGCGTGGGAGCTGGAGGCCGCCGGATACCGGACGATGATCCAGGCGTGGGACTTCGTGCCGGGAACGCAGTTCATCGAGTTCATGGACCGGGGCGTCAGCGAGGCCGCCCTGGTGGTGGCGGTGCTGTCGCGAAACTACCTCAGGTCGCGCTGGGGGCGGATGGAGTGGCAGGCCGCGCTCCGCGCCGACCCGGAGAACCCCTCCAACAAGCTGGTGACGATCCGGCTGGAGGACTGCCCGCTGGAGGGGCTGCTGTCCACGATCACCTGGGTGGACCTGGTGGGGGTGGCCGACCCCGAGCAGGCGCGGGCGCTGCTGCTCAACCGCATCGCCCAGGCGCTGGCGGGCCGGGCCAAGCCGCTGGAGCGGCCGTCGTTCCCCAACGGCCCCCTGACCATCCCCGGCCAGGTGCTCTCCACGCCCGCCCGGCGCGAGTCCTCGCGGACGCGCCGTACGCCGGTGGCGCCGCCCGCCTATCCTGCCGGGCCGTCGACGTACGCCCCGCGCGAGTCGATCACGCTGCTGCACATCGCGGGCTCCCGGTTCGGCAGGGGGCTGGCCGAGGAGGGCGAGCCGCTGACGGCCGAGGAGCTGCAGCCGAGGATCTGGGCGGATCTGACCCGGCTGCGGGACTCCGGCCTGCCCCGTCCCGACCTGATGGTGGTGACCGGCGACCTGACCGAGTCAGGCAGCCGCAGGGAGTTCGGCGAGGCCGCGACCTTCCTGACCGGGCTGCGGGTGCTGCTCGGCCTGGAGCCGCAGCGGTTGATCGTCGTTCCCGGGCCGAGGGACATCACGAAGGCGGCCTCCCGGGCCTACTTCAGCAACTGCGAGGCCGACGACGTCCGCCCGCAACCTCCCTACTGGCCCAAATGGCGGCACTTCACCGGCCTGTTCGAGGAGCTCTACCTGGGGCTCGACGGCCCGGAGTTCGACAGCGCCCAGCCGTGGACGCTCTTCTCCATACCGGAGCTCAAGGTCGTGATCGCCGGCCTGAACTCCACCATGGCGATGAGCCACCGCGAGGAGGACCTGTACGGCTTCGTGGGGGAGGCGCAGGCCGCGTGGTTCGCCGAGCGGCTACGGCCGTTCGAGGAGTCGGGCTGGCTGCGGATCGGCGCGGTCGGCCACCCGCCGTCGCCGTCCCGCCTGCGCGACACCGCCACGCTCGAACACCTGCTGGGCGGCCGGCTCAACCTTCTGCTGCACGGGGCGGGCGAGGGGCGCCTGAAGAGCCTCACCTGCCTGCCCGCGCTCGGTCCCGGCCGCCATCAGCTCATCGAGGTGACCTCCGGCGGTCTGCGCCGCTGGGACCGGAACGGGGGAGATCTCACCCCCGCCGAGGAGGCCTCGCACCGCTGGCACGCGACGGGGCTGACCTTCTCCGCGGGAGAGCTCGCGCCCGCCCTGCCCCCGCAGGCCCTCCCCGCCGTCGAACCCGAACGGGCCGCGAGCCCGGCCGCGCTGCTGCTGGAGCGGATCGCGGAGGTCTGCGAGGCCAGGCACGAACGGGCCAAGATCAGGAGGGTGGCCGGCGACATCCCGCAGCTGCTGGTCACCTACCCCGAGGACGGCTTCATCAGGCAGCTCAGGATCGGCGCGCACGCCGGCGAGCTGACCTCAGGCGACGTGGAGGTCTTCGCCGGGCAGGTGCACGCCTCGGGGCTGGAGCACGGCGCCGAACTGGTCTACCAGGGGCCGCCGCCCGCTCAGGCGCTCCGCGAGGAGATGACCCGGCGCGGGCTGCGGCTGCGCAGCTTCACCGAGTTCCAGGGACTGCTCGACCTGACGGGATACGTGGCCGACCAGACGGCGCGGCTGCGCGCGGACCGGCGCTACCCGCAGGAGCTGTACGTCACGCAGCGTTTCAGGGAGCTGGACCGGCCCGACCAGCCGGTCAAGGACGGGCTCACCGACGAGCTGATGCGGCTGCTGGCCACCGACCACGGCCGGTTCCTGCTGGTGCTGGGCGACTTCGGGCACGGCAAGACCTTCGCCCTGCGCGAGCTGGCCAGGCGGATCCCGGTGGAGTTGCCCCACCTGGCGCCCATCCTGATCGAGCTGCGCGCGCTGGACAAGGCGCACTCGGTGGACGGCCTGGTCGCCGCGCACCTGGCCAACCACGGCGAGGACGTCATCGACCTGAAGGCCTTCCACTACATGCTCCGCCAGGGGCGCATCGTGCTGCTGTTCGACGGGTTCGACGAGCTGGTGACCCGGATGACCTACGAGCGGGCCGCCGACCACCTGGACACGCTGCTGCAGGCCGCCGAGGACAAGGCGAAGATCGTCGTGGCCAGCCGCACCCAGCACTTCAAGTCCAGCGCCCAGGTGCTCACCAAGCTCGGCGAGAAGGTGGGGCTCCTGCCGCAGCGGCGCGTCCTCAGCGTCGAGGACTTCACCCGCCCGCAGATCCGCGCCTACCTCGTCAACCGCTACGACGGCGACGAGGTCGCGGCGCAGGACCGCTTCTCGCTGATGAGCGACATCGAGGACCTGCTCGGGCTGGCCAGGAACCCGCGCATGCTCAGCTTCATCGCCGAGCTCGACGACCAGCGCCTCGCCACCGTGGCCCAGGCCAGGCACACCATCAGCGCGGCGATGCTGTACCAGGAGATCCTGGGCTCCTGGCTCGCCTTCGAGGAGCACCGGGTGAGCGGGGTGCGCGGCACGCCCACCGGGCTGCGCACCGAGGAGCTGTGGCAGGCGGTGACCACGCTGGCGCTGCGGCTGTGGGAGAGCGGCGAGGCATATCTGCGGCCCGCGGAGCTGGCGGAGGTCGCCGAGACGCTGACCGGCCTGGCCGACGGGCAGCTTTCCGGCCAGCAGACCGCGCACGCGGTGGGGACCGGCAGCCTCATGGTCCGCACCGAGGAGGGCCTGTTCGGGTTCATCCACTCCTCGGTCATGGAATGGCTGGTCGCCCGGCACATCGCCGCGACCCTCGAAGAACCGGTGACCCTGACGCTCAGGCCGCTGTCACAGCTCACGGTGGAGTTCCTGTGCGACCTGGCCGACGTGCGCGCCTGCCAGGCCTGGGCCGCGAGGGTGCTCGCCACCCCCGGCGCGGACGACGTCTCCCGGGCCAACGCCATCAAGATCACCACCAGGTTGCGCACCCCGGCGATGGCCGACCTGCGCGGGGCCAACCTGCGGGGCGAGGACCTGTCCTCGCGTGACCTGCGAGAGGTGGACCTCACCGGCGCCGACCTGACCGACGCCACCCTGGTCGGCACGGACCTGTCACGCGCCGTGCTCCGCGGCGCCCGGCTGACCGGGGCCCGGCTGGACGAGGCGAAGCTCACCGGTGCCGACCTGCGCGGCGCCGACCTGACCCGGGCCAGGCTGGCCAGGGCGGACCTGCGGGACGCGTCGCT
Source organism: Streptosporangium subroseum (assembly GCF_900188345.1). GTDB lineage: Bacteria > Actinomycetota > Actinomycetes > Streptosporangiales > Streptosporangiaceae > Streptosporangium > Streptosporangium subroseum. Next base: position 71,405 of record NZ_FZOD01000004.1, read on the forward strand.
GGCGGGCAGCCGCTGGCAGCGGGCGGCGCTGATCGACGTCATCGGTACGGTGCCCGGCATCCCCGAACTGCGCGGGGCCGCGATCGCACCGGGTCAGCCCGTGGAGACCCAGCTGGCCCCGGCCGCGATCGGCGTGCCGTACGGCTACCACTTCCAGTTCAGCAGGCTGCCCGACCCCGTCGCCTACAGCCCCGACGGGGAGACCGTGGTGATCGGCAGCGACGACGGCGGGGTGCTGCTCTGCGACAGCGGCACCGGCCTGCCGGTCAAAAGCCTGCCGGGCCACCGGGGGCGGGTCTACGCCGTCACCTTCAGCGGTTCGGGCGACCTGCTCGCCACCGGGGCGAGCGACGGCACGGTCCGGCTCTGGGACCCCGTCACCGCGGCCCCCTCCCACGTGCTCACCGGCCATCCCGACGGGGTGTGGCCGGTGGTGTTCAGCCCCTCGGGGCGGCTGATCACCGCGGGCGGCGCGGACGGCGTCATGCGGGTCTGGGACACCGCCACCGGGCTGCCGCACCGGGAGCTGTCCGGTCACGACACGCCGATCTACACCGCGGCCTTCGACCCGGGCGGCGACACGCTCGTCATCGGCGACGCGGCCGGGATCATCCGGATGTGGGACGTGCGGACCGGCAAGATCCGCCGGACCCTGATCGGGCACCGCGGCGCCATCTACCGGATCGCCTACGACCCCACCGGCACCGTGCTGGCCGCGGGCGACCGGGAGGGCGTGGTCCGGATCTGGGACCCCGAGGACGGGCGGATCCTGCACGAGCTGATCGGGCACACCGGCAGCGTCTACGCGTTGGCCTTCTCCCCCTCCGGGCGGCTGATGGCGACCGGGGACACCGAGGGCGCGATCCTGCTGTGGGACCCCGCCACGGGCGCCTCACGCGGCGCGCGCACCGGCCACAGGACGGCCGTCTACCAGGTCGGGTTCAGCCCGGACGGCTCGATGCTGGCCAGCGCCGACTCCGACGGCACGGTCCACCTGCAGGACGTCGCCGGGGGTCACGAGCGGGTGGAGCTGGCGGGGCACCGGGGCTCCGTCTGGCCGTTCGCGTTCCGGCCCGACGGCGAGCAGCTGGCCACCAGCAGCAACGACGGCACCGTCCGGCTCTGGGACCCGGCGACAGGACAGTGCCAGCGCGTCCTGCGCGGCCATGGCCGCAAGATCACCTCGGTCCGGTTCAGCTCTGACGGAAGCATGCTGGCCACCAGCGGCAACGACGGGGTCGTCAGGGTCTGGGAACCGCTCACGGGCCGCCGCCTGCGGGAGTTCACCGGGCAGGCGGACCGGCTCATCTCCGCCGCCTTCAGCCCGACGGATCCCACGCTCGCCACCGCGAGCAACGACGGCGGAGTGCACTTCTGGAATGCCGCCACCGGCGACTACGAACGCGAGCTGCACGTCGAAACCGACCATGTCTGGGCGGAGGCGTTCAGCCCCGACGGGGATCACATCGCCACCGCCAACGACGACGACAGCGTCTGCGTCTGGTACCGGGCGACGGGCCGCCGGGCCGCCAAGTTCGCCGACCACCACGGGCGGGTCCGCTCCATCGCGTTCAGCCCCGACGGCCTCTCCGTGGCCACCGGCTGCGACGACCGGCTGGTGCGGATCTGGGACGTCGAGACCGGCGAGTGCGTCGCGACCCTGGAGGGCCACGCCGGCCGGATCTACTCGGTGGCCTTCGGCCCCGACGGCACCAAGCTGGTCAGCGCGAGCAACGACGGCGACGCCCGCGTGTGGGAGCTACGGCCCGGCCGTCCCTGGCAGGTCAGGCTCCTGCACACGCTCACCCGCCACTCGGGAGGGCTGTGGGCCTCCGCCCTCAGCCCGGACGGCTCGCTGCTGGCCACCGCGGGCGACGACCTGACCGTGCGGATCTGGGACGTCGTCACCGGCCGGCACCTGCACGCGCTGGCCGGGCACACCCGCCGCATCTGGTCACTGGCCTTCGCCCCCTCCGGGGACCTGCTGGCCAGCGCGGGCGACGACGGCGTGGTGATCCTGTGGAACCTCCCCTCCGGCGCCGCTCCCACCCAGCGGGTCGTTCTCCTCGGCCTGCCCGAGGGATGGGCGGCGATCGCTCCGGACGGCCGCTACAAGCTCGTGGGTGAGGTGACCGGCCAGTTCTGGTACGTCGTCGGCACGCGGAGGTTCGAGCCCGGAGAGCTGGACGCCTACCTGCCCGCGATCGGGCAGATCCCCCTGGACGCGGAATTCTGACCACCGCCCGGGATCCTGCCGCCGCCCGGCTCAGGGGGTGGCGCGGGCGGTCAGCTCGGCCCAGACCTCGTCCACCTGGACCTGGAGATCCTTCAGCGACCCCTCGTTCGGCACCACGATGTCCGCGATCTTCAAGCGGTTCTCCCGGGTCGCCTGGGCGGCGAACCGGGCCCTGGCATCCCCCTCGTTCATGCCGCGCAGCCCGACCAGCCGGGCGAGGCGCACCTCGTCGGAGGCGTCCACGACGACCACCACGTCGTACATCGGGGCCAGGTTGTTCTCCGCCAGCAGCGGCACATCGTAAACCATGATCGCGTCATCGTCCGTCTGCTCCTGCAGCTCGGCGACCCTCGCCCCGACCAGCGGGTGCACGATGGCGTTGAGGGAGGCCAGCCTCTCCGAGTCGGCGAAGACGATCGAGCCCAGCCTCTCCCGGTTGAGCGACCCGTCCTCGTGCAGCACTCCGGCGCCGAAGACCCCGACCACGTGCGCCAGCCCGGCGGTGCCCGGTTCGACCACCTCACGGGCGATCTTGTCGGCGTCGATCACCACGGCGCCTCGGGCTGCCAGCAGCCGGGAAACCTCACTCTTGCCCGATCCGATACCGCCGGTAAGCCCCACCTTCAACATGATCCGCAGCATACGCCGTACGGCGCGGCGCGGAGCCCCCGGAGGCGGATTACCCCTCCGGCGACCCGCCGTCCGCCACACCGGGCGCCTTGCGGCTGCCGGCGCGTGCCAGATGACCAACCGGCGTACGGCGGCGGCCCCGTCACGTCACGCCGGGCGCCTACAGCTGCCGGCGCATGTGGACCAGGGTCAGGTGGTCGCTCATCCGCTCCCTGCGGGTCTCACGGTAGCCGTGGCCGCGGTAGAGCCGCAGGTTGCCCTCCGACAGGTGGCCGGTGAACAGGTCGAACGCCTGGGCCGAGACGATCTCGTCGTGAAGGGCTGCCAGCAGGGTGCCGCCGAGGCCCCGCCTCTGGACGTCCGGCGCGACCACCAGGCGGCCGACCATGCAGGTCGTGCCGGACAGCCGCCCCCGGATCGCGCCCACGATCCGCCCGGCGTCACGGGCGACGAGCACGGTCGCGGTCTCGACGGCCCTGCGGATCTGGTCGGCCGACTCCACCAGCGGCGGAATGAACGGATCTCCGTAGAGCTGAGCCTCGCTCACGTAGGCGGCACGCTGCACGGTCAGGATCTCGCCCGCGTCCTCGGGCTCCGCCCGTTCGATCGCCATCACGGCGCCACCCTAACGGGCCCGCGCACGGTGCCGACCGGCGGGCACGTCCGCGCCCTCGCCGCCAAGGCCACCGGAGTGACACGCCGGGCGCGCGGGCACGGGCCACGGCCCCCTCCGGGCCGGCGTAGGCGTGGGTCGGGACGCCGGTGGTGATCGTGCCGTGGATACGCACGGAAAAGGGCCCCGCCGGAGCGAGGCCCTTTCTTGAAACCGTTACCGCTTCACCAGAGCGTCAGCTCTGGCCGCCCGCGAGCTTCTCGCGCAGAGCGGCGAGAGCCTCGTCAGAGGCAAGAGCGCCCGCCGCCGGAGCGGAGGAGCTGCTGCTGCTGGAGCTGGTGGTGGAACCCGAGCCGGCGCCTGCGCCGGGGGCCGGGGTCTCACCGGAGTAGGACGTGGGGGCTGCTTCGCCGGCCTCTGCCTCGGCCTTGCGAGCCTCCTCGACCTGCTTCTTGTGAGCCTCGAAGCGGGTCTGAGCCTCGGCGTACTGCCGCTCCCACTCCTCGCGCTGCTTGTCGAAGCCGTCGAGCCACTCACCGGTCTCCGAGTCGAAGCCCTCGGGGTAGATGTAGTTGCCCGAGTCGTCGTAGGTCGCCGCCATGCCGTACAGCGTGGGGTCGAACTCGACGTCGGCTCCGATGGCACCCTCGTTCGCCTGCTTGAGCGACAGCGAGATCCGGCGACGCTCAAGGTCGATGTCGATGATCTTCACGAAGATCTCGTCACCAACCTGGACGACCTGCTCGGGGATCTCGACGTGGCGCTCGGCGAGCTCGGAGATGTGAACCAGGCCCTCGATTCCCTCCTCGACGCGGACGAACGCACCGAACGGCACCAGCTTGGTGACGCGGCCGGGAACGACCTGACCGATCTGGTGGGTGCGGGCGAACTGCTGCCAGGGGTCTTCCTGCGTCGCCTTGAGCGACAGGGAGACACGCTCGCGCTCCATGTCGACGTCGAGAACCTCGACGGTGACCTCCTGGCCGACCTCGACAACCTCGGAAGGGTGGTCGATGTGCTTCCAGGAGAGCTCGGAGACGTGAACCAGACCGTCGACGCCGCCCAGATCCACGAACGCACCGAAGTTGACGATCGAGGAGACGACGCCCTTGCGGACCTGACCCTTCTGCAGGGTGTTGAGGAACGTCTGGCGAACCTCGGACTGGGTCTGCTCAAGCCAGGCGCGGCGGGAGAGAACCACGTTGTTGCGGTTCTTGTCCAGCTCTATGATCTTCGCCTCGAGCTCACGGCCCACGTACGGCTGAAGGTCGCGGACGCGGCGCATCTCGACCAGGGAGGCCGGGAGGAAGCCACGGAGGCCGATGTCGAGGATGAGTCCACCCTTGACCACCTCGATGACGGTGCCGGTGACGATACCGTCCTCGTCCTTGATCTTCTCGATCGTGCCCCAGGCCCGCTCGTACTGAGCGCGCTTCTTGGACAGGATCAGACGGCCTTCCTTGTCCTCCTTCTGGAGAACGAGGGCCTCGACGTGCTCGCCAACCTCGACGACGTCCGCCGGGTCGACATCGTGCTTGATCGAGAGCTCGCGCGAGGGGATGACACCCTCGGTCTTGTAGCCGATGTCGAGCAAAACTTCGTCTCGATCGACCTTGACGACGGTGCCCTCGACGATGTCGCCGTCGTTGAAGTACTTGATGGTCAGGTCGATCGCTGCGAGGAAGTCTTCCTCAGAGCCGATGTCGTTGACCGCTACCTGCGGGGTGCTCGAGGTGGCCTCAGTGCTGCTCGTCATGTGTGGAGTTGCTCCGAACGCGGACAGATGTCGATGTGGCGAACGCGCGGCGGGCTTCTTATCGTTCAGCCGAAGGAATTGGCATCGGCGTGATCGAGCGCGAGCCCACTCCGTCCGAGACACGCGCGAGCCCACAGCGCAGCGATCAGCATATGAGACCAGACGGGTATGGTCAATCCAGGGGCACGACACGCAGGCAGACCAGACCGGTTACGGACACGCTCAATAGGCGTTGATCTGCTGCCTCCGTTGCGATCTGATATTACCCCGAAGCCCCTGGGGGATGGAGATGTGTTCGGGATCGCCGTCGGCCGTGTAGCGATCGCCGGGGTGCTTGTTCAGCCACTCCAGCCAGTATTGCGAGCACCACTTGCGGCACTCGCCCTTTTTACCGTTGCTCTGGATCCGCTGGATGGCCCGCCAGTCGAACCCCTTGACGAAGGGCGAGAGCGACGGCTCCGCGCCGGCCAGGAAGACGCCCTTGAACGCGAACCGGCTCCCGTCCCACTTGCCGGACTGCACGGTGGACTTCTTGCGCGGCATCGCCCCGAAGGGCAGCGCCAGCGTTTCGGAGGGGCCGTTGCCGAGCTTCTTCAGCAGCCGTTCCATCTTGACGATCTGCTCGGCGATCTTCTTTTTCGACAGGCTGGGCAGGGAGGGATGCGTCCAGGTGTGGTTGGCCACCTCGAAACCGTGCGAGGTCAGCCACCGCACGGCGCGCTTCTGGTCGCCCAGGCCCTCCAGGCCGAACGGCCGGCGGTTCACCCAGAAGGTGGCGACGGGCCGGAATCCCGGATATTTCCTGGCGACCTGGTAGATGATCCCGACCGCGGTGTCCTTCGCCGGCATGCCGTCCGCTTCGAGCGCGAAATGGCCGCTGTGCCCGTCGTCGAAGGTCAGCACGACGGGGTGCTTGCCCGCCGGAATGTCGATCTTCCCGGTGACGAACTCCCGCGCGGTGATCGGCACATAGTCGTTCTTGGCCAGCTTCTCCAGCTCCTGACGCACCTGGGAGGGTGTGCGGTCGATGGAGGCCAGCCGCTTTTTCACGATCCGGTGGTACATCAGCACCGGGACCAGCCCCGCCTCGTTGGCCTTCACCTGCCGGGCGAACTCCACGGTGGCGGGAATGGGCGGCGGCAGGTCGGCCGAGGGCAGGTCGGGCTCCGGCGAGGGCGCAGGTGCGGCGGACCCGGACGGAGCGCTCGTCACCTTGCCGGACAGCGGGGTGGCCGGCGTCACCGTCGCGGTGCGGAGCACCAGGAGCACCACCACCGCCGCGACCATGACCGCCAGGTTGGCCAGAACGACGATCTTCGTGAGGTGGGGTGAGCTCCGCACAAAACTCCCGTGCCCGTCGAGGTATCCGGCTGGATCACCAGCCTAGAACAGACTCGGACAGGCCGGGCATTCGTCGATGTCCAGCGCCTTTCAGGTGCGGCCGGCCGTCAGTGCCCGGCGTCCTCCCAGGTGCGGCCGACGCCCAGGGAGACCACCAGCGGGACACGCAGGGAGTAGGCGGCGTTCATCCGGTCGGTGACCAGCTCGCGCAGGGTCTCCAGCTCCCCCGGGGCCACCTCGAACACGAGTTCGTCGTGGACCTGGAGCAGCATCCGGGAGCCCAGCGTCGCCTCCTTCAGCGCGCTCTGCACGTTGAGCATCGCGACCTTGATGATGTCGGCCGCCGAACCCTGGATCGGCGCGTTGAGCGCCATCCGCTCGGCCATCTCCCGGCGCTGGCGGTTGTCGCTGTTCAGGTCGGGCAGGTAGCGGCGGCGGCCCAGGATCGTCTCGGTGTAGCCGTCGTTCCTGGCCTGGGCGACGATCGCGTTGAGGAAGTCGCGGACACCCCCGAACTCCTCGAAGTATTCCTCCTTGAGCGCCTTGGCCTCCGACACCGGGATGCTGAGCTGCGCCGACAGCCCGAAGTCGGACAGTCCGTAGGCCAGGCCGTAGTTCATCGCCTTGATCTTGGCCCGCATCTCCCCGTTGACCTGCTCGGGCGCGATGTCGAAGACCCGGGCCGCGGTGGCCTTGTGGAAGTCGTGCCCGGACTCGAAGGACGCGATCAGCGCCTCGTCGCCGGACAGGTGGGCCATGATGCGCAGCTCGATCTGGCTGTAGTCGGCGGTCAGCAGCGTCTCGTAACCGGAACCGACGACAAAGCCCTGCCGGATCCGGCGGCCCTCGGAGGTGCGGATCGGGATGTTCTGCAGGTTGGGCTCCTTCGAGCTGAGCCGCCCGGTGGCCGCCATCGTCTGCTCGAACGTGGTGTGGATCCGCCCGTCGTCGGAGATCTCCTTGATCAGGCCCTCGACCGTGGTGCGCAGCTTGTCCTGGTCACGGTGGCGCAACATGATCGTCGGGAGCTCGTGGTCGGTCTGCGTGACCAGCCAGGCCAGCTGGGCGGCGTCGGTGCTGTAACCGGTCTTGATCTTCTTGGTCTTGGGCAGCGCGAGCTTGACGAACAGGATCTCCTGGAGCTGCTTGGGCGAGTTCAGGCTGAACTGCTCGCCCACGGCCGCGTGCGCCGCCTCGACGGCCTGCTTCACCGCCGCGCGGAACTCCGACTCCAGGCCGCCGAAGTAATCGCGGTCCGCGGCGATCCCGGCCCGCTCCAGCTCCGCCAGCACGGTGACCAGTGGCAACTCCACGTCGCTCATCAGGTAGGTGCCCCCACGCGGCTCCAGGAAGGCTTCCAGGGCGTCGGCCAGCTCCCGGACGGCCAATGCCCTCAGCGCAAGGTCGCGGGCCGCGTCGTCGTCCTGGTCGTCGTCGAAGAGGCTCGCCTGGCCTCCGGCCTCCGCCTCTCCGCGCAGCTCACGCTGGAGATATGCCCTGGCCAGATCCTCCAGCGGGAACGACTTCTGCCCCGGCATCGCCAGATAGGCCGCCAGCGCGGTGTCACAGGAGAGGCCGCGTAGCTCCATGCCCTGCGCCCACAGCGCCAGCATCGGGCCCTTGGCGTCATGCACGGCCTTGGCCTTCGACGCGTCGCCCAGCCAGGCGCGCAGGGCCCCCTCGTCGGACTCGGTCAGCGTGGTGGGGTCGATGAACGCGGCCCGGCGCATGCCGTGCGCGCCCCCGGCGCCGTCGTCCGGCGCGGCGATCGCGATGCTGTCGATCCGGCCCGTGCCACTGCCGTACGCGCCCTTGAAGGCCAGACCCACCCGGCCCTCGGGCAGCGCACTCAGCCACGCGGCCACCTCGTCGGGTCCCAGCGCGGCGACCTCGACCTCGAAGCCCTCCCCCGCCGCGACCTCCGCCGAACCGAGCGTCTTGAACAGCCGGTCGCGGATCTCGCCCCGGAACTCCAGCGCGTCGAGGATCTTGTTGATCTCGTCGCGGTCGGACGCGCCGACCGTCAGGCCCGAGACCTCGATCTCCAGCGGCACGTCACGGATCAGCTGGGTCAGGCGGCGGTTCATCAGCACCTGGTCGAGATGGTCGCGAAGCTTGTCGCCGACCTTGCCCTTGACCTCGTCGACCCGGTTGACCAGCTCCTCCAGCGAGCCGAACTCGCGGATCCACTTGGCGGCGGTCTTCTCCCCGACCCCGGGGATGTTCTTGAGGTTGTCACTGGAATCGCCGCGAATGGCCGCGAAGTCCGGATATTGGGCCGGGGTGAGCTCGTATTTCTCCACCACCGCCTCGGGGGTGAACCTGGTCATGTTGCTGATCCCGATCCGGGTCATCAGCACCGTGACGCGATCGTCGACGAGCTGCAGCGCGTCACGGTCGCCGGTGACGATCAGCACGTTCATGTCCTGCTCGGCGGCCTGCGTGGCGAGGGTGGCGATCAGGTCGTCGGCCTCGTAACCCGCCAGCGACAGGTGCGGGACGCGCACCGCGTCGAGCACCTCGTGGATCAGGCTCATCTGGCTGCGGAAGCTGTCGGGGCTCGCGCTCCGGTTCGCCTTGTACTCGGCGTACTCCTCGTGCCGGAACGTCGGCTCCGACCGGTCGAAGCAGACCGCCACGTGTGTGGGCTGCTCGTCGCGGAGCACGTTGACCAGCATCGAGGTGAACCCGTAAACCGCGTTGGTCGTCTGGCCCGTCGTCGTGGAGAAGTTTTCCTCGGGAAGGGCATAGAAGGCCCTGTACGCCAGGGAATGCCCGTCCAGCAACAGGAGACACGGACGAGTGGGGGTCGCTTCTTTCTTCGGCACACAGAAAGCCTAGTCTCCTGGTGCGACAGAAAACCTGGCCTCGCGTGACAGGAGACATCCCCTTGACCATGACAGACCCCGGCGACGTCAACTCAGGCATGGAAGAGCAGATCCGCGCCGCCCACACGAACACGCTCGTCGAGCGGATGGGCATCGAGATCACCGAGGCGACCCCCCAGCGGGTGGTCGGCCGGATGCCGGTCGAGGGCAACACCCAGCCGTACGGCCTGCTGCACGGCGGCGCCTCATGCGTGCTCGCCGAGACCCTGGGCTCGATCGGCGCGGCGACCCACGCGGGACCCGGGCGCATCGCCATGGGCGTCGAGATCAACGCCACCCACCACCGCTCGGCCACCTCCGGGTACGTCACCGGCGTGGCCACCCAGGTGCACGGGGGCCGGACCCTCACCACCTACGAGATCGAGATCACCGACGAGCAGGACCGCCGGGTGTGCACCGCACGCCTCACCTGCATGCTCCGCGACATCTGATCACATCGCGTATTCGATCATAACCCGACCACGTTTTTGCCTTTCTGGCGCAACTGATCGGATACGCTGGGTGACATCGACGCCCGCGGGGAGGCCGAGTAGAAAACGTACAGGGTCGGGGAAGCTCTGTACGGCGCCAAAGGCCTTCCCCGGGCTCGTCGGACTCCACGGGTGAGCCCGGGCCGGAATCCACCCGGCCGCCCTCTCCCGCCAGGGGTCCTGTTCACGCCCATCGACACCTGTACGGCCCGCACCGCGCAGACGCGGGCCGTACAGGAACGAGACGACTCAGATGTTGTCGGTGTGCGTCGGGTCGAGCACGCGGCGCAGGAAGACCTTCGTGCGCTCGTGCTGCGGGTCCCCGATCACCTGGGCGGCCGGGCCGTCCTCCACGATCACCCCGCCGTCCATGAAGACCACCCGGTCGGCCACGTCCCTGGCGAACGCCATCTCATGGGTGACCACGAGCATGGTCATCCCCTCCTCGGCCAGCTTGCGCATGACCGTGAGCACGTCGCCGACCAGCTCGGGGTCCAGCGCCGAGGTGGGCTCGTCGAACAGCATCAGATCCGGGCTCATCGCCAGTGCCCTGGCGATGGCCACGCGCTGCTGCTGGCCGCCGGAGAGCTGGATCGGATAGGAGTCGCACTTGTCGGCGACCCCGACCTTCTCCAGGTTATCCCTGGCGATCTTCTCGGCCTCCGCCCTGCCCCGCTTCAGCACCCGCCGCTGAGAGATCATCACGTTCTGCAGCGCGGTCATGTGCGGGAACAGGTTGAACTGCTGGAAGACCATGCCGACCCGGCGACGGGCGGCGTCGATGTCGACGTCGCGGTCGGTCAGCTCGACACCCTCCAGGATCACCTTGCCCGACGTGGGCTGCTCCAGCAGGTTCACGCAACGCAGCAGCGTGGACTTGCCCGACCCCGACGGGCCGATGACGCAGACCACCTGGCCGGGGTCGACCGAGAAGTCGATCCCCTTGAGCACCTCCAGCCTGCCGAAGGACTTGTGAAGGTCGCGGATCTCGATCGCATGGGTCATCGGAGTCACCGTCCCTTCATCTGACGCTTCTCCAGCCGGGACGCGAGATAGCCCAGCGGAATGGTGACCAGGAGGTATGTCACGCCGACGACCAGGAGAGGCGTGGCGTTGGCGAAGGTCGAGGCCGTGTCGTTGCCGAACTTCGTGAGCTCGACGTACTCGCCGGAGACACCGAGGAACAGCACCAGCGAGGAGTCCTTGAGCAGGGACACGAACTGGTTGGTCGTCGGCGGGATGACGATCCGGACGGCCTGCGGGATGACGATGGAGATCATCCCCCGGCTGTAGGACATGCCCAGCGAACGGGCCGCCTCCAGCTGCCCCTTGGGCACCGCCTGCAGGCCCGCCCGGAGCGTCTCGGCCATGTAGGCGGATCCCACGACGGTCAGTCCCAGGATGCCCTGGCCGTAGGTGCCGCCGGGCACCTCGAAGCCGGGCAGGGCCAGCGGCAGGAAGAGGATGAACAGGAAGATCAGTACGGCGGGCAGCCCCCGGAAGATCTCGATGTAGACGACCGCGATCCACCGGTACGGCCGCACCGACGACAACCGCATCAGCGCGAACAGCAGGCCGAGCAGGAAGGCGAAAACGAAACCGCCCACCGAATAGATGATCGTGTTCAGCAGCGCGACCGTGAACAGATCCGGCAGCATCTGTGACGCGACTTCAGACTTGGCGAAGTTCTGGGCGAGGGAGCCCCACTCGATGCGGGTGACGAGGAAGACGGCCACGACCACCAGCACGACGTACTGGACGGCCCGGCTGATCTGCTGCTTCTTACGCGGGCTGAGCTTGGTCCTGCCGGGGGGCGCCCCGGCAGGACCTGGCGACTCAGCCGTCGTCGACTGATCTGTCATGGGTTAGCCGAGCTCGCCGGGCTTCTTGCCGAACCACTTCATGAAGATCGCGTCGTAGGTGCCGTCCGACTTGGCCGTCGTGATCGCGTCGTTGATGGCCTTGAGCAGGATCGGGTCGGCGCCCTTCTTCAGGCCGATGCCGTACTGCTCACCGGTGTCCAGGCTGCCACCCAGCTCGAAGCCGGCGGCGATGTCCGGCTTCTTCAGCCAGGTCAGGACGACGGGCAGGTCCTGGACGATCACGTCGACCTGGCCGGACTGCAGGCCGAGCAGCTCCTTGGGAGAGTCGGCGAACGCCTTCGGGTCCAGACCCGCCTTCTTGGCTTCGTCAAGGCCCGTGGTCGAGGCCTGGGCGCCGAGCTTGAGGTTCTGGGCCTTGACCTCCTCCAGCGTCTTGGCCGTCACGCCCTTCTTGACCAGCAGTGCCTGGGTGGCGTCGAAGTAGGGAACCGAGAAGTCGATGTTCGCCTGACGCTCGGGGTTGATGGTCATGCCGGCGGCCGCGACGTCGCACTTGCCGGCGGCCATCGCCGCGCCGCTCTTGATGATGGCGAAGTCGATGTCGACGATCTCCTGCGTCAGGCCGAGCTTCTTGGCCGCCAGGTCGACGATGTCCACGTCGAAGCCGACGGTCTTGTCGCCCTCCTTGAACTCGAAGGGCTCATACGGAAGGTTCGTGCAGGTGGTCAGCTTGCCGGGAGTGACAAGCTTGGGACCGGCAGCGGCCGCGGGGGCGCCCGACGAGGCACCGTCGCTCGGGCTCGCGCTGGTGGTGGAGCCACCGCCGCAGGCCGACAGGCCGAGCACACCGGCCACGGCCACCGCGCCCACCGAGAGCGCACGACGGGAAACAAAACTCAGGCCCACAACGGCCTCCTTACGGTGAAATGTCGCATCTTGTATGAATACCTCAGTGCAGGTGATGCTTCCTCACCTGCACGACCATGCAGATCACCAGTACGACACAATTCGGACAACAACCGCGTTCGAGATTCCCTTATCAGTAACGTCTTCCCATCATGGAACCGGAGGGGTCCATTCACCGAATCGAATGGCCGCCATCCCGCCCCGGCGCGGCGACCGGGAACCGGATTCCGGGAGGTCACACACCCGCCCGGCCACCCGGACATCGAGCCCCGGCGCCACCTCCACCGGATCCGGGCACCGCCCGCACATTGAATTCGAAAGCCGCCTCGATTACTTTGCCCGATGTGCGAAACCCCCTAATCCTGTTCACCGGTGCCGCCATGGCCGCCGCCGCCGTCCTGACCGGCTGCACCGGAACGGATCCGGTGAGATCCGCCTCCCCCACGGCCACCCCCACGCCGACCTACGAACTGCCGCCCCGCCCGGTACGCCCGAGCGAGCGCCCCGTCACCGCCGGGCCCGTCAACGACGGCGACACCCGCTTCCAGGTGATCGGCCTGCAGACCGGCCTGAGCGGCTTCTTCGGCACCCACGCCGAATGGCAGGCCAAGGGCCAGTACGTGGTCGTACGGATCGTCGTGGAGAACCCCGGCCGCGCCAACTCCCGCTTCGTGGCGGGGCGGCAGAAACTCGTCGCGGCCGACGGCGCGACCTACGCCGTCGACAAATTCGCCCAGGCCATCAAACGCCAGCCCGACACGCTCCCGCTCGGCGCCGGGGTCAGAATCGAGATGGACCTCTGGTTCGACATTCCCAAGGAGGCGAAGGTCACCGCGATCCGGCTGTTCGGCGACCCGCCGCTGGGCTCGAGCGCCGCCACCGACGGCGCCGAGGTACCCCTGCCGTAGAAGGTCGTAGAACGTCCTGAAACAGACGGGCCCGCCGCATCTGCGCGCGACGGGCCCGGGGTGTCACGTGGTACGGCTTACGCCTGCCCCTCCGGAACCTCTGGTGCGACGGCACCGCCCAGATAGGCGGCCTGCACGGCGGGGTCGTTGAGCAGATCCGCGGCGGGCGCGCTCTTGACCACCTTCCCGGTCTCCAGAACGTAGGCCCGATGGGCCAGCTTCAGCGCCTGCTGGGCGTTCTGCTCCACCAGCAGCACCGTGGTGCCACGGCGGTTGATCTCCGCGATGATGGAGAAGATCTGCTGCACCAGCAGCGGCGCCAGACCCATCGACGGCTCGTCCAGCAACAGCACCTTCGGCTTGGCCATCAGGGCACGGCCGATGGCGAGCATCTGCTGCTCGCCGCCGGACATCGTCCCGCCCATCTGGACCCTGCGCTCGGCCAGCCGCGGGAACAGCTCGTACACCTCCGCCAGATCGGCGGAGAAGTCACCCGAACGCGTGTAGGCGCCCATCAGCAGGTTGTCGTGCACCGTCATACCGGGGAAGATGCCCCGGCCCTCGGGCGCCTGACCCAGACCCGCGACAACACGCCGGTGGCCGGGCAGCTTGCTGATGTCCTTGCCGTCGAAGGAGATGCTCCCCGACGACAGGCCACGCAGACCCGAGATCGTCTTCAGGGTCGTGGTCTTGCCCGCCCCGTTCGCTCCGATGAGCGTGACGATCTCGCCCTCGTTCACCTCGACCGAGATGCCCTTGAGCGCCTCGATCTTGCCGTAGTGGACATGGATGTCCTTGACCTCAAGAAGCATCTGCGGGAGCCCCCAAATACGCCTCGACGACCCGAGGGTCGTTCCGCACCTCGTCCGGCAGGCCGTCGGCGATCTTCTGACCGAAGTCCAGCACCGCGATACGGTCGCTGATGCCCATGATGAGGCTCATGTCGTGCTCGATGATCAGAATCGTACGGCCGGCGTCCCGGATATCCCGGATCAGCTGCTGCAGCGCGATCTTCTCCGCCGGGTTCATACCGGCGGCGGGCTCGTCCAGCAGGAGCAGCTTCGGCTGGGTCGCCAGCGCACGGGCGATCTCCAGCCGGCGCTGGTCACCGTAGGGCAGGTTCTTGGCGTGGTCGTTCGCGCGGTGCGCGATACCGACGAAGTCAAGCAGCTCCATCGCCAGCTCACGACCGCCGCGCTCGGCCGTACGGTGCCAGGGAAGCCCCAGCGCCACACTGACCACACCCGACCTGTGATGCGCGTCGGCGCCCACCATGACGTTCTCGATCGCCGTCATGTTGTGGAACAGCCGGATGTTCTGGAACGTCCGGGCGATGCCACGCTTCGTGATCTTGAAACGCTTGACGCCGCTGATCTTCTCACCCAGGAAGCGGATCTCTCCCTCGGTCGGCTGGTAGACACCGGTCACCACGTTGAAGACCGTTGTCTTGCCGGCGCCGTTCGGGCCGATGAGAGCGAAGATCTCACCCTCGTTGATGGTCAGATCGACCTCGCGCAGCGCCGTGACACCGCCGAAGCGCATGACGAGGCTCTTCAGCTCCAGCATCGCGCGACCGCTCCGCTCCTGGACCTGCACGGGCTCCGGCTCCGGCTCCTGAACCGCCTCCGCGTTCACATCAGCGCTCACTTGGAAGCCACCTCCTCGCCATGCGCCTCGGGCCCGGGCACCTCTGCGCCGAGCGTACCCATCCCACCTGATCCCTCTTTCAGCTCCGCCCTGCGTTGACGCGATGGAAGCAGACCCTCGGGACGGAAGATCATCAGCGCGACGAGCACCGCACCGAAGATCAACATGCGGTACTCCTCCAGACCGCGGAAACGCTCAGGCAGCCACGCCACCACAAACGCGCCCAGCATGACACCCGGAAGGTTGCCCGCGCCGCCCATGACCACCGCGGCCAGGATCGTCGCCGACAGCAGGAACTGGAAGTCGTTCGGGTTGATCGAGATGGACTTCGCCGCCCACAGCACACCCATCGAACCACCGATGGAGGCACCGATCGCGAACGCCAGCATCTTGAACCGGAACGTCGGCACGCCCATGACCTCGGCCGCGTCCTCGTCCTCACGGATCGCCGCCCAGGCCCGCCCGACACGGCTCTTCTCCCAGCGCTTCACCAGGATGATCACAATGACGGCCAAGCCCACCAGCAGGTAGTAGTAGGGCTTGGGGTCCAGCACGCCGTACTTGAGAGGCTCGATGCCGCCCAGCAGGTTGGAGACATCCACTCCGAAGATATGGAGATCGTTGATGCTCGGCGGGTGCGGGATCCCGCGGATGCCGTTCGGGCCACCGATCTCGTCGGTGTTACGGGCGGTGATACGGATGATCTCACCGAAGCCCAGCGTGACGATCGCCAGATAGTCACCGCGCAACCGCAGCGTCGGAGCGCCCAGCGTGATGCCCGACAGCGCACACAACGTGATGCCGACCAGCATGATGACCCAGAAGTTCCAGCCGAGCCTGGTGCCGATCAACGCCATCGCGTAACCGCCCACCGCGTAGAACGCGACAAACCCCAGGTCGAGCAGACCCGCCTGACCGACCACCACGTTCAGGCCGATCGCCAGGACCACATAGGTCCCGATCGGGAAGAACAGGATGCTCGCCCAGTCGGTGTCGGGCGACATGAAGCTGCCGATGCTGTCCGACGGCAGCAACAGAGCCACCACGATCAGCAACAGATAGACGATCCACCGCTGCCAACCCGGGGTGCTCAGCCAGCGATCGTGCATGACGTCGCCGAAGTTGCCAAGTCCGGTACGGAAACGTGCCAGGGGATTCTGGTTCATGCGCGCGCCTGCTGAAGTGATTCACCGAGGATTCCGGTGGGACGGAACATCAGGACGAGAACAAGGATGGAGAAGGAGATCACATGCTTCCAGTCGGAGCCGAAGAAGATGGCTCCGTAGTTCTCCACCAGACCCAGCGTGATACCGCCGACCAGGGCTCCACGCAGGTTGCCGATACCACCCAGGACCGCCGCGGTGAACGCCTTGATCCCGAACAGGAACCCGATGAAATAGTTCGTGTTCTCGTACGAGATCAGATAGAGGGCGCCCGCCACACCGGCCATTCCACCGCCGATGAGGAACGTCATCCGGACGATCTTGTTGATGTCGACGCCCATCAGAACCGCGGCCTCGGGGTTCTGCGCCGTGGCGCGAATCCCTCGGCCGACCTTCGTACGGTTCACCAGGGCATCAAGCGCGACCATCATGCCGATGGCCGCCACGATGACCAGAACCTGGTCGACGCGGACCGAATGACCGAAGATCGAGAAAAGCTCGGTCCGCTCCATCAGCCGGGGCAGAGCCATCGGAATCCGGCCCTGCTGCGGACGGTTGAAGACCTTCGGAATGATCAGGAGCGCGAACAGCTCCTGCAGGAAGATCGAGGCGCCGATCGCCGAGATGAGAGCCGCCAGCCGGGACGCGCCGCGACTACGCAGCGGCCGGTAGGCGATCCGCTCCAGCGCCATCGCCGTACCCGCCGAGGCCACCATGCCCGCCAGGATCATCGCCACGATGATCCCGACCAACGCGATGCCGGTCAGCGGCGAGGAGATGCCCAGCACGAACGGCACGAACATCGCACCGAAAGTTCCGATCATGAACACTTCGGAGTGCGCAAAGTTAATGAGCCGCAGCACGCCGTACACCATGGTGTAGCCGAGCGCGATCAGGGCGTAGATCGAGCCGAAGGCGAGGCCGTCGATCGTCGCCGGCCAGAACTGATTGACGAAGTCATTGAGCACTAGGGTTTACCACTTCTAGCGGGGGTCGCCTGCACTGTGCCGGTAGTACACCACTTCCGGCGAAGCCTCGTGGACTCTGACCGGAAGTACGCGGAGAGCGGGAACGCATCGCGGCGTTCCCGCTCCTCGCGCATCAACTACCTAACTCTTTCTTCAAGCTCCCGGCTCAGCCCAGCTTGGCCTCGGCGGCCTTGCCAAGCAGGCCGATCGCGCCATCCTTGACCTGATAGATGTAAATGTCCTTCGCCGCGACCTCACCGTTGGCCTCGAACTTGACCTGCTTCGAGACACCCGCGAAGTCAACCGTGCCGATGAAGGCGTTGATCTTGTCAGCGGTGGTGTTGCCCGCCTTGATCGCGTCGATGAAGACGGTGGCCGCGTCATAACCCTCGGCCGCGTAGATCGCCGGGTCGGCGCTGTAAGCAGCCTTGTAGGCGTCGGCGAAAGCCTTCACCTTGGCGTCGGTCACATCCGGGGTCGCGATGTAGCACGGGCAACCCACGAGAGCGCCCTCGGCGTTCGCGGCACCCGCGCCGTCGATGAGGCCCTTGTCCAGCGAACCGTCACCGGACAGGAACTTCGCCTTCACACCCTTGTCACGGAGCTGCTTGAGCAGGACACCGCCCGCGGCGTAGTAACCACCGAAGAAGATCGCGTCAGGCTTCGCCGCCACAACCTTGTTCACGACAGAGGAGAAGTCGCTCTCGGCCGGGTCAAGCGAGTCGTTCGTCAGCTTCACGCCCTTGCCCTCAAGCGTGGTCCTGACGACATCGGCCAGCGGCTTGCCGTACTCGGACTTGTCGTCGATGACAAAAGCGTTCTTCGAACCGACGCCGTCCGCGATGAAGTTGGCGATACCGGGGCCCTGGACGCTGTCGCTCGGGAGAACCCGGTGCCAGTACTTCCAGCCGTTCGCCGACAGCGCGGCGTTCGTGGCGGACGCCGAGATGCTCGGAATCATCGCCTCTTCCATCACCGGCGCCACCTGGGCGGACTCACCCGAGAACGCCGGGCCGATCAGACCGACGATCTTGTCGGTCTTGATGGCCTGCTGAGCCAGCGCGACGGCCTTCGAAGGGTCGGCCTGGCTGTCATATTCGACCATCTCGACCTTCACGGCCGGATTGGTCTTGTTGTACTCGTCGATAACGAGCTTCGCACCGTTCCTGGGAGGAATGACGATGCCGGCGTTCGCGCCGGTCAGGTCACCCATGAACCCAAGCTTGATGGTGCTACCGGCGGCGGCGCTGGAGCTACCGGCTTCCGGGCTGGCGTCCGTGCCTCCTCCGTCTGAGCAGGCAGCGAGACCGAGGGTGAGCGCCAGACCGACGGCAAGCACTCCACCGAGGCGTGCAGACTTAGGCCGCAAGGTTGCCTTCCTTTCGCCCAGTCCCTCGTCAGGACCGAGTTCACAGATGCCCACCCCTGGCGAGGTATGCCAGGGGGTTGTGTCGGTTAGTACAGCTAGCGGATGTCACGGGTCGATACAGGACGGCCCACCGTTGCTGTTTCGTTATAACACCGATCCTTTTCGGCTATCAGATACAAAAGCCATGGTCACTGGCAATCTAATGCAATACAGGTAGATCACTCCGAGTACGCGAAGGCACACCCGACGTCTCGACCAGTGGACACACACATCGGCCCGGATAAAGACTTCCCACCACACGGCACGGCCAGACGCGACAACCCACCCCGAAATCAGGCCTCCGGAGCCTCCGCACCCCCGGCCGCGGGACCCGACATCTCCGTGACCACGATCTGAGCCACCTGGCGCATACTCAGCCTGCGATCCATCGACGCCTTCTGAATCCACCGAAACGCCTGCGGCTCACTCCACCCGTGCTGCTCCATGAGCAACCCCTTGGCCCGCTCGACCAGCTTGCGCGTCTCCAACCGCTCCGAGAGCGTGCCGACCTCCCGCTCCAGCGCCGCCATCTCCTCATGCCTGCTGACCGCCATCTCGATCGCGGGCACAAGATCGGACTTGGTGAACGGCTTCACCAGATACGCCATCGCCCCGGCGTCCCTGGCCCGCTCGACCAGATCCCGCTGCGAGAAGGCCGTGAGGATGAGACACGGCGCGATCCGCTGCGACACGATCTGCTCGGCGGCCGAGATCCCGTCCAGGATGGGCATCTTCACATCCAGGATCACCAGATCAGGCCGGTGCTCCAACGCCATTTTGACCGCGGTCTCCCCGTCCCCGGCCTCCCCGACGACGGCATACCCGTCCTCCTCCAGCATCTCCTTCAGGTCGAGGCGGATCAGTGCCTCGTCTTCCGCGATCACCACTCGCCGCTGCGTACTCACGAGCAAGAGAGTACCGACGTCCGCTAGATTAGGACTACGTCGGTGTCCACGGCTGATCCAGTTCTAGGTATGCTCGTCACCGATGTAAAAATCCGGACAAGTCCGGAAATATCAGCCGGAATGGTGGAATGGCATACACGGACGCCTCAAAAGCGTCTGCTCGAAAGGGCGTGCGGGTTCGAATCCCGCTTCCGGCACCCATCCGACAGAGTCCTTCAATCCTGGACAAGTCGCCCCGCTGAACTCCTCAAATCAATTCCTTGCACCACTCTCTGTAGCGAACCTGAAACTGTCGGTGGCCGCTGGCATGGTTTATTCCATGCACCCCCGCGAAACTGTCGACCGCGCCCTGCAACTGTCCGCGCTCGGCCTTATCGATCGTCAGGTAGCCGATCTATGCGGTGTATCCCTCGGCGCCGTACAAAAGTGGAGAACCGGCGTACGGCGAGCATACGAAGAGGATGACACCAGACGTTTCCATTCTTGCCCTCGCTGCCACAGTCGCGTGCTCGACGAGACGGCCTACGCCTATCTCCTCGGGCTGTACCTGGGTGACGGCCACATCCTCCTCTGCCGCAAGGGCGTCTATCAGCTCACTCTCGCCTGCTGTGACGACTGGCCAGGGCTTATGCAGGAAGCGGCGGACACCCTGGCAATAGTGATGCCGACCTCTTCCGTCGGCCGTCGCCAGAAGAACGGCTGCACGGAGGTCAGAAGCCACTCCAAACACTGGGCATGCCTGTTTCCTCAGCATGGCCCTGGTCGAAAGCACGAGCGGAAGATCGCCCTGGAGGATTGGCAGCTGAAGATTGTCACAGAGCACCCCGGCCTGTTTGCCAGGGGCCTGATGCACTCTGACGGCTACAGAGGTATGAACCGGATCCGCCATCACTTCAACGGTAGTGATCACTGGTACGAGTATCCGCGCTATCTCTTCAAAAACGAGTCCAGGGACATCCTTGAGCTGTGCGGTGAAGCGCTGGACCTGCTCAACGTGAACTGGCGCTATTCGCGCTACAACACCATCTCGGTGGCCAAGCGGGAGGCGGTTGAGCGGTTGGATGAGTTCGTGGGGCCGAAGTACTGACGTGGTGGGCGAGAGAGATTCGAACCCCCTCAGTCGAAACACCTGATTTACAGTCAGACCCGGCTCTCCCACTCCGGCGCCGCCCCGTGGAGACGCCTTCAGGATGGTCTTTCGCCGGTGCGGGCGGCAACGGGTTTTCCCGAGCGGGCCGACGGGTTGCCGGGGCCGGCTTCGGCCGTCCCTCGTGCGGCGGGTGGGTGGTGAGTGGACTGCGGGCGGGCGAGTAGGTTGCTCGGAAGACTGTTGATCGGAAGGTGGCGGCGTGGAAGCGACGGGGAACGGCCGGGGAGGCCGGAGCGGTGTCTCGGCGGCTCTTTCGGAGGGTGCCTTGGCGGCTTCGGGGGGTGCTCCGGCGATTCTTCCGGGGGTGGTGAGGCTGAGCGGGCACGGGGTGGTGCTGCGGGAGTGGGAGGACGACGACCTGGTGGCGATGGTCGGGTTGTTCGACGACCCGGATGTGGCCTACTGGACGCCGTTGGCCTCGCCGTTCGATCTGGAGGCCGCGCGGGTCTATTTGAAGCGGGCTCAGGAGAGGCGGGCGGCGGGGAAGCGGGTTCAGCTCGCCGTCACCGTTGACGGGGGCGAGCCGATGGGTGAGGTGTTGCTGATGCTGAGCGAGCTGGATCTGGATGTCGCGGAGATCGGTTATGCCATGGGGGCGGCGTATCGGGGTCGGGGGCTGGCGGCGCGGGCGGTGCGGGTGATGACGGGCTTCGCCCATGACACCGTGGGCGTCTCCCGGCTGCTGCTGGAGATCGAGGCCGGAAATGCCGCGAGCGCGGCGGTGGCCCGTGCGGCCGGGTATCGCCTGACGGAGGCTCCGCCGATTCATTCGGAGGAGAAAGGCCGCCCGATTTCCTTGCAGACCTGGGAGTATGACCACGCATAAGTGGTCGGCCCTGTCATCGGCTCCGGCCCAGCCGGACGGTGTCTGAAGTTTCGTTGTTTCATGGAAAGCAAGGGAAGGGCGGAAGAACCGCATCTTCCCGTTGAGACGGGGATACAAAAAGATCAACTGAAGCCCGTTCGGCGCCTCTCGTCGGCCTTCGAGGACTTCAAGGAGATGGTTCACCCGCAAATTATTGTAAATATTGCAGAGCGCGCGCGGCATGGGTTTAAGTTTTAATCACCGGCTTTACCAGATGCCGGCAGCAGGAATTTCCCGGCTTATTGATTACCAAAAACCCGCAGGGTGAAGCCCCTGCTGCGGGCTGAGGCGAATGCCCGAAGCGGGGCTCCTGAGCATGGGGCAGCCCCAGGCGATGTTGCGACTGTAGGTCTGCACCATGCCGGGACGGCCAGGATGCCGGAGCACGCGCGGGACGCCGGGACGGGGCAGGGTGCCGCGCTGCGAGCGGGACGCCGAGATGGGCAGGGTGCCGGGCCGCGAGCGGGACGCCGAGACGGGCAGGGTGCCGGGCCACGAGCGGGAACGCCGGGACGGCCGGGGTGCGAGCGGGGGCGCCGGGACGTGGGCTGAGCACCGGGCGGGGAGCGATGCGTGCCGCCCGGTCGGCCACCGCCAGGGCGGTGGCCGTATCCAGACGAGCGGGTCGATCAGGTGGGGCCGAGCCGGGTCAGGCGGGGTTCGAGACCGCCGAGCCGATGGTGTGGACGCGCAGCGCGTTGGTGGAGCCGGCCGTTCCGGGAGGGGAGCCGGCGACGATGACGACCTTGTCGCCCTTCTCGAAGCGGGCGTTGGCCAGCAGCGAGGCCTCGACCTGGCGGACCATGTCGTCGGTGTGGTGGACGAAAGGCACCTCGAAGGTCTCCACGCCCCAGATCAGCGCGAGCTGGTTGCGGATCTCGGGGGCGGAGGTGAAGGCGAGGAGCGGGATCGGCGAGCGGTAGCGGGCCAGGCGGCGGGCGGTCTCACCGGACATGGTGAAGGCCACCAGGGCCTTGGCGCCGACGATGGCGCCGACCTCGGCGGCGGCACGGGCGATGGCGCCGCCGGTGGTCTCCGGCAGCCGGTCCAGGCTGTGGGTGGCCTGCAGCGAGGTCTTCTCCGCGGTCGTGGCGATGCGGCTCATCGTCTCGACGGCCCCGACGGGGTAGTTGCCGACCGAGGTCTCACCGGAGAGCATGACCGCGTCGGCGCCGTCCATGACGGCGTAGGCGACGTCGGAGGCCTCCGCGCGGGTGGGGCGCGGGGCGGTGATCATTGATTCGAGCATCTGGGTGGCGACGATGACCGGGCGGGCCTTCTCGCGGCACAGCTCGATGGCGCGCCTCTGCACGATGGGCACCTCTTCGAGGGGCAGCTCGACGCCGAGGTCGCCGCGGGCGACCATGATGCCGTCGAAGGCCTCGACGATGGCCGGGAGCCGGTCCACGGCCTGCGGCTTCTCGATCTTGGCGATCAGGGGGAGGCGGATGCCCTCCTGCTCCATGATGTTGCGTACCACGTCGGCGTCGGAGGGGCGGCGGACGAAGGAAAGTGCGATCATGTCGCAGCCGGTGCGCAGGGCCCAGCGCAGGTCGGTCTCGTCCTTGTCGGTGAGGACCGGGGCGCTGACGTTGACGCCGGGGAGGTTGATGCCCTTGTTGTCGGAGATCATGCCGCCGATGAGCACGCGGGTGGTGACGCGCTGGCCGTCGACCCCGGTCACCTCGAGGTGGACGCGGCCGTCGTCGACGAGGATGCTGTCGCCGGGGTTGACGTCCTTGGGAAGTCCGAGGTAGGTGGTGGACACCTGGTCACGGTTGCCGGGGACGTCTTCGGTGGTGATGACGAAGACGTCGCCGAAGCCGAGGCGGACGGGGCCCTCTTCGAACCTGCCGACTCGGATCTTGGGGCCTTGGAGGTCGGCGAGCACGCCTACGCCACGACCGAGCTCGGCGGCAGCCTCCCTCACCCTGTCGTAAACCTCCTTGTGCAGCTCATGGCTGCCATGGCTGAGGTTGAAACGGGCCACGTCCATGCCCGCGACGATGAGTTCGCGGAGGCGTTCGGGAGAGGAGGTGGCGGGGCCGAGAGTGCAGACGATTTTCGCGCGACGAGTCACGGATCCCACCCTAATTGGTACAGACCACTGGGTTGTGACGTTAGTCATTCCGCCAACGAAAAACTGGGTTACATAACGCTACCGCTGGTGAACGGGAGGTGGACAGTCGGCCTCGGTGTGCCCGCGGGGGTGCCGGCGGCGTCTCCACAGGTATCCGAGCCAGGAGACGAGCACGAGGATCAGCACTCCGAGGCGTGCCAGGTTGGTGTATTCCTGCGGGTAGACGACCCCTTCGATGTAGTGGTCGATGAACCCGCCGGGGGGCAGTCCTCGCTCCCCCGCGTTGCGCCTGCCCCAGTCTTCCACGACGGTGAGCGGGCACTCGACGCCGGTCATGACGGACATGAGGCCCCATGCCGCGACGGCCAGGTGGGCCCGGATCAGTCGCGGCCACCGCCAGGCGAGGAACCCGCCGACGGCCATGAAGACCAGGATGAGGAAGTGCACCACCATCGCGGCTTCCCCGATGAGGCGATAGGCCATACCTCGACCGTAGATCCCGGCCGAGGCCTCTGTCGCCCGTCTTCGGGGTGGTCCTTCGCGGGATCAGCCTGTTGTGGCGGGTCTCGCAGGTCGTCCCGTTCGGCGAATTTCGCGGGGCCGGATCGGAGCGGCCGGGTAACGATAATTTTGGCATGTCCGAACTCGGGCGTGACCTGTGAAAGTCCCCTGTGACGCGGTTGTCCCGCTGCCGGATTGTCGGCTGCCGGGCTCGGCCCGGAGCGCTCGGCCGACGGGCCTCCGCTCGGTCCGGAGTGCTCAGCCAACGAGCTTCCCGCTTAGTCCGGAACCCTCAGCCAATGGGTTTCCCGCTCAGCCCGGAGCGCCCGGCAGGCGGTCTCAACGCGCTCCGGAGCGCCCGGCCGATGAGTTTCCGCTCGGTCCGGAGCATTCAGCCGACGGGCTTCCGGTGGGACAGGCCCGACGGCGCTTCCCGCGGGGCTCTAGGGCGCGACCTTGGCCGCCTCGCCGGCGTCGACGATGCCGTGGCCGTAGAAGCCGTTGTCGGCCTTGGAGCCTTCGCAGACCTGGGTGATCTCCTGGCCCTCCATGCGGTAGACGTACTTGCGCGGTGAGGGGCAGGACTTCTTCTCGGCGGTGGCGTAGAGCAGGCGCTGGACGTCTTCGGGGGGCATGGTGACGCCGCCCTTGCCGGGCTTGCCGAAGCGGCTGATCAGGATGGCGGCGACGCCGGTGGCGTGCGGGGAGGCCATGGAGGTGCCGGCGAGATATTGGTAGTAGGCGCAGGCGCCGTTCAGGCAGTCGCGGACGACCGAGGGGCTCAGCGGCTCACCGCTCGCGGAGAGCATCCCCTGGCTGCGGAGTACGTGCTCGGGGGCCGCGGCCAGGACGGTCCTGGTGACATCGGCCTTCTTGCCGCCGTCGTACTCGTCGCCGCCCGGCGCCGACAGGTCGGCCTGCTCGCTGCCGTAGTCGGAGTAGTAGGCCTTGCGCTCGGTCGGGCCGACCGCCGACACCGAGATGACGCCCTTGGACTCGGCGGGGACGTTGATGCAGGAGTTGTCGACCTTGCGGACGCGCTCGCTGTCGGCGGGGTAGTCGGGGCTGGTCGCGTCGGACTTGGGCTTGCCGAGGTCGGTGGAGCCGTTGCCGAGGGCGCTGATCAGGGTGACGCCCCGCTTGCGGGCGTAGTCGATGGCGCGCTGCATGCCGGTGATGACGCCGCGCTGCTCGAGTTGCTCGGCTTTGGAGTCGGCGGAGTTGGACGGGCAGTTGAACAGCCACGGGTCGACGTAGTAGCTCATGTTGACCACGTCGATGCCGGCGTCGGCGGCGTAGGTGAGCGCGTCGAGGCTGGGCTTGAGGAAGAACAGGCCGGAGTCCTGGCCGGCGCGCAGGTTCACGAGGGACACTCCGGGGGCGACGCCGGCGATGCCCAGGCCGTTGACCGGTGAGCCGATCGTGCTGGCCACGTGGGTGCCGTGGCCGTCGTCGTCCCAGTCGGCCGGGTCCTTGCAGCCGGGAAACTCGCAGGGGCCGTCGAGGGTTTTGCCGGTGGAGTCGTTGGGGCGGTCGGTCACGAAGTTTCGGCTCAGCGCGAGGTTGAAGTTGGGGGCGATGTCGGGGTGTTTGCCGTCCACGCCGGTGTCGATGATGCCGACCAGCACCTTTTTGCTGCCGGGTGCGGTGGCGTAGGAGCCTGTGGCGGTGGCGCCGATCATTTTCATGTCCCACTGCTGTCCGGCCAGTGGTTCCGCGCCGCCGGACAGTTTGACCGCCGGGATGTCCGACGCGCTTCCCCTGGTGGGGGCGGTCGCGGCGTCCGACGCGGCGAAGCCGATCTCGCGGTTGGAGGAGACGCCCGCGACGGCGTCGCTGCCCGCCAGGCTTTCGATGAAGCGGGTGCCCGGCCCTCTGGCCACGACGTATCCCAGTTTGCCCTCGGTGGACAGCGTGGTGCCGCCGTCCTTCTTGATCGCGGCGAGCGCCCGGTCCTTGGCGCCGTCGGCGTAGAAGACGAGGTAGTCGCGGGTCTGCCCGGTGGCGGCTGTGGCTCCGGTGGCTCCGCCTGTGAGGGTGCCGGCCGTGAGGGTTGCCGCCAGGGCGGCCATCGTCGCCGCGCCCGTCAGGCGTCTGGTCCCGCGATTCATCGATCCTCCGTACCGGGCCTGATCAAAAGAGGTCACCCTTCAGGCATGCAACCAGTCAAGCAATCTGTCCGCCGTTAGTATCCCCATCACCGTACGGCAGGAAAAGCAATGCCGGTGTTGCCGGTACGGCGTGCATGCCGTACCGGCAACACCGGCGATGTCGTCAGACCAGTGGCCGGGCGGTCGGCGGGATCGCGACCGGGAGGGCGGTCTGGCCGGTGAGGTAGCGGTCGGCGGCCGAGGCGGCGGAACGGCCTTCGGCGATCGCCCACACGATCAGGGACTGGCCGCGGCCGATGTCTCCGGCGACGAACACACCGTCCACGGAGGACATGTAGCCCTTGTCGCGGGCGACGTTGCCCCGGGCGTCGAAGAACTCGTCTCCGGCGGTCTGGGCGAGCTCCTGCAGCAGGCCGTTCTTCTCCGGGCCGACGAAGCCCATGGACAGGGCGACCAGTTCGGCCGGGATCTCCCGTTCGGTTCCGGGGATCGGCTTGAATCCCGCTCCCGGGCCTTCCACCTCGACCAGGCGCAGTGCCCGGACGTTGCCGTCGGCGTCGCCGACGAACTCGGTGGTGGAGACCGCGTAGACCCGGTCGCCGCCGCCCTCGGCCAGTTCCTCGTGGGCGCTCTCCATCTTGAACAGCATGGGGAACGTGGGCCACGGCTGGCTGCCGGGGCGCGTCTCCGGGGGCCGGGGCATGATCTCCAGCTGGGTGATCGACGCGGCGCCCTGGCGGACCGCGGTGCCGATGCAGTCGGCTCCGGTGTCGCCGCCGCCGATCACGATGACGTGCTTGCCCTCGGCGCTGATCGGGGAGACGGGGTAGTCGCCCTCCTGGACCTTGTTGGACGGGGGGAGGTATTCCATCGCCTGGTAGATGCCCCCGAGGTCGCGTCCGGTGACGGACAGGTCGCGCCACTGGGTGGCGCCGCCCGCCAGGACGATCGCGTCGTACTCCTCGCGGAGCCGGGCGGCGGTGATGTCGACGCCGACGTTGACGCCGGTGCGGAACTCGGTGCCCTCGGCCCGCATCTGCGCGAGTCTCCGGTCGATGTGCCGCTTCTCCATCTTGAACTCGGGGATGCCGTAGCGGAGCAGGCCGCCGATCCGGTCGGCGCGTTCGAACACCACCACGTCGTGTCCGGCTCTGGTGAGCTGCTGGGCGGCGGCCAGGCCGGCGGGGCCGGAGCCGACGACCGCGACCTTCTTGCCGGTCTTCGAGGTCGGGGGCCGGGGGGTGACCCAGCCCTCGGCGAAGGCGCGGTCGATGATCTCGACCTCGACCCGCTTGATCGCGACCGGGTCGGAGTTGATGCCGAGCACGCACGCCGCCTCGCACGGAGCCGGGCACAGGCGGCCGGTGAACTCCGGGAAGTTGTTGGTGGCGTGCAGGCGCTCGATGGACTCCTGCCAGTCGTCGCGGTAGACGAGGTCATTCCATTCGGGGATGAGGTTCCCGAGCGGGCAGCCGTTGTGACAGAACGGGATGCCGCAGTCCATGCAGCGCGCGGCCTGCTTGGTCAGTTCGGGCTTGGGGAAGTCCTGGTAGACCTCCCGCCAGTCGCGGATGCGGACATCCACGGGGCGGCGGGCCGGCAGCTCGCGTTCGTGAGTGAGGAAACCCTTAGGGTCAGCCATCGGTCGTACCTCCCTTAATCCTGAACGGTCTGGTGGGCGCGGCCGGTGACGGCCTGGGTCGACGCCGGCGTCGTCGCCGGACGGTCCGATGAGCGCGGGCGGCGGGCACCGCCGGCGGGCGTCGTTCCGGGGTGGCCCGGTGAGCGCGGCCTGCCGTGGTCGCCGGTCTGTGCCGGCATCGGCGTCATCCCTGGACCGCCGCGGCCATGACGGCCTCGTCGATGTCGCGGCCTTCGAGCCGGGCGGATTCGGCGGCCTTCAGGACCCGCTTGTAGTCCTTCGGCATGATCTTGCTGAAGCGGGACGGGTCCCAGTCGGTGAGGAGCGTCTTGGCCACCGTGGAGCCGGTCTCGGTCATGTGTGCCTCGACGATCTCCCGCAGTGCTTCGGAGTCGGCCTCGGTCAGCGTCTCGATCTCCACCATCTCGCGGTTGACCCGGGCGAGGTTGAGGTCGAGCAGGTAGGCGATGCCGCCGGACATGCCCGCCGCGAAGTTACGGCCGGTCGGGCCGAGGACGACGACCTTGCCGCCCGTCATGTATTCGCAGCCGTGGTCGCCGACGCCCTCGACGACCGCGGTGGCGCCGGAGTTGCGGACGCAGAACCGCTCCCCCATGACGCCCCTGACGAACGCCTCACCGGAGGTCGCGCCGTACAGGCCGACGTTTCCGGCGATGATGTGACCTTCCAGCGGGGCCTCGTCGTGTGGCTGGACCGTGATCCGGCCGCCTGACAGGCCCTTGCCGAGGTAGTCGTTGGCGTCGCCGGTCAGCCGCAGCGTGATGCCCTTGGGCAGGAAGGCGCCGAAGGAGTTGCCCGCCGAGCCGGTGAAGCGGATGTCGATGGTGTTGTCGGGCAGGCCCGAGCCGCCGTACCGCTTGGTCACCTCGTGGCCGAGCATGGTGCCGACCGTGCGGTTGACGTTGCGGATGGGGAGGTCGAGCGTGACCCGCCGGCCGTCCTTGAGCGCGCCTTCGGCGAGCTGGATCAGGGTGTGGTCCAGGGCCTTGGCCAGCCCGTGGTCCTGGCCCTGGGTGCGGCGGAGCGCGGCGCTCGCGGGCAGTTCCGGCTGGTGCAGGATCGGCGCGAGGTCCAGGCCGCCGGCCTTCCAGTACTGCTCGGCCGAGGTGGTGTCCAGCATCTCGGCGTGGCCGACGGCCTCGTCGAGGCTGCGGAAGCCCAGCGCGGCGAGGTGTTCGCGGATCTCCTCGGCGATGAACTCGAAGAAGTTGATCACGAATTCGGGCTTGCCGGTGAACCGCTTGCGCAGCTCGGGGTTCTGGGTGGCGACGCCGACCGGGCAGGTGTCCAGGTGGCACACGCGCATCATCACGCAGCCGGAGACGACCAGCGGGGCGGTGGCGAAGCCGTACTCCTCCGCGCCGAGCAGCGCGGCGACGATCACGTCTCTGCCGGTCTTGAGCTGGCCGTCCACCTGTACGGTGATCCGGTCGCGCAGGCCGTTGAGCAGCAGTGTCTGCTGGGTTTCGGCCAGGCCGAGCTCCCAGGGGGCGCCGGCGTGCTTGAGCGAGGTCAGCGGGGACGCGCCGGTGCCGCCGTCGTGGCCGGAGATGAGCACGACGTCGGCGTGGGCCTTGGACACGCCCGCCGCGACCGTGCCGACGCCGACCTCCGCCACGAGCTTGACGTGCACCCGGGCGGCGGGGTTGGCGTTCTTGAGGTCGTGGATGAGCTGGGCGAGGTCCTCGATGGAGTAGATGTCGTGGTGCGGCGGCGGCGAGATGAGGCCGACGCCGGGGGTGGAGTGCCTGGTCTTGGCGATCCACGGGTAGACCTTGTGGCCGGGCAGCTGGCCGCCCTCACCGGGCTTGGCGCCCTGGGCCATCTTGATCTGCAGGTCGTCGGCGTTGACGAGATATTCCGAGGTCACGCCGAAGCGGCCGGAGGCCACCTGCTTGACGGCCGAGCGCCGGGCGGGGTCGTTCAGCCGCTCGGAGTCCTCGCCGCCCTCGCCGGTGTTGGACTTGCCTCCCAGCTGGTTCATCGCGATGGCGAGGGTCTCGTGCGCCTCCATCGAGATGGAGCCGTAGGACATCGCACCGGTGGAGAACCGCTTGACGATCTCGCTGACCGGCTCGACCTCGTCGATCGGGACCGGCTCGCGGACGCCTTCCTTGAATTTGAACAGGCCGCGCAGGGTCATCAGCCGCTCGGCCTGGGAGTCCACCAGGCCGGTGTACTCCTTGAAGACCTCGTAGCGGCGCGAGCGGGTGGCGTGCTGCAGTTTGAAGACGGTCTCGGGGTTGAACAGGTGCGGCTCGCCCTCGCGGCGCCACTGGTACTCGCCGCCGACGTCCAGGCGGCGGTGCGCGTTCTCGGCGCGCGGGTAGGCCCGCTGGTGGCGGAGCGCGACCTCCTGGGCGAGGATGTCGAAGCCGATGCCGCCCAGGCGGGAGGTCGTCCCGGCGAAGCAGGTGTCGATGACGTCCTGGCCGAGGCCGAGCGCCTCGAAGATCTGGGCGCCGGTGTAGGAGGCGACCGTGGACACGCCCATCTTGGACATGACCTTCAGCACGCCCTTGCCGTACGCCTTGATGAGGTTGCGCACGGCCTTGTGCCTGTCGATCTCCAGGATTCCGGAGGCGACCATGTCCTCGACGGTCTCGATGGCGAGGTAAGGGTTGATCGCGGCCGCGCCGTACCCGATGAGGAGCGCCATGTGGTGCGCCTCGCGGGCCTCGCCGGTCTCGATGACCAGGCCGACCCGGGTGCGGGTCTTCTCGGCGATCAGGTGGTGGTGGACGGCGCCGGTGAGCATCAGCGACGGGATCGGCGCCAGGACGTCGGAGGAGCCCCGGTCGGAGAGCACGAGGACCCGTGCTCCGCCCCTGATCGCCTCGGAGGCCTCGGCGCAGATCTCCTCGATGCGGTGGAGCAGTGCCTCGCCGCCGCCTCTGACCTCGTACAGGCCGGAGATCACGTGCGGGTGGAAGCCCGGCAGCGCGCCCTCGTCGTTGATGTGGATGATCTTCGCGAGCTCGTCGTTGTCGATCACCGGGTAGGGCAGCACGAGCTGGCGGCAGGAGACCGGGCCCGGGTCGAGCAGGTTCCCCTCGGGGCCGAGCGTGCTGGCCAGGGAGGTGACGAGCTCCTCGCGGATCGCGTCCAGCGGCGGGTTGGTGACCTGTGCGAACAGCTGGCTGAAGTAGTCGAACAGCAGGCGGGGCTTCTCGCTGAGCACCGCGACGGGGCTGTCGGTGCCCATCGAGCCGATCGGCTCGATGCCCGCCTTGGCCATCGGCGACAGGATGATGCGCAGCTCTTCCTCGGTGTAGCCGAAGGTCTGCTGCCGCTTGATCAGCGCCTCGTGGGTCGGGATCTCGTGCGCGCGGGCCGGCAGCTCCTCGAAGCGGACCAGTCCGGCGTGCAGCCAGTCGGCGTAGGGCAGTTCGGCGGCCAGTTCGGCCTTGATCTCGTCGTCCTCGATGATCTTGCCGAGTTCGGTGTCGATCAGGAACATCTTGCCGGGCTGCAGGCGGCCCTTCCTGACCACGTTCTCCGGCGCGATGTCGAGCACGCCCGCCTCGGAGGCCAGCACGACCAGTCCGTCCGCGGTGACCCAGAACCGGCCGGGGCGCAGCCCGTTGCGGTCGAGGACCGCGCCGACCAGGGTGCCGTCGGAGAAGGTGATCGAGGCCGGGCCGTCCCAGGCCTCGAGGAGCGTGGAGTGGAACTCGTAGAACGCCCGCCGCGCGGGGTCCATCTCGGTGTGACCCTCCCACGCCTCGGGGATCATCATCAGCACGGCGTGCGGCAGCTTGCGCCCCGCGAGGTGGAGGAGTTCCAGCGTCTCGTCGAAGGAGGCGGTGTCGGAGCCGCTCGGGTCGCAGATCGGGAAGAGCCGCGACAGGTCGCCCGGAATGTTGGCGGTCTCCAGCATCGCCTCGCGGGCGCGCATCCAGTTGCGGTTGCCCTTGACGGTGTTGATCTCGCCGTTGTGGGCGATGAAGCGGTACGGGTGCGCCAGCGGCCAGGAGGGGAAGGTGTTGGTGGAGAAGCGCGAGTGGACCAGTGAGATCGCGGTCTCGTAGCGCTCGTCGCTCAGGTCGGGGAAGAACGCCTCGACCTGCAGCGGGGTGAGCATGCCCTTGTAGACGATCGTCCGGGAGCTCAGCGAGGGGAAGTAGACGTCCACCTCGTGCTCGGCGCGCTTGCGCAGGCAGAAGGCCAGCCGGTCGAGGTCGAGGCCGGTCTCGCCGTTCGGGGAGGTCACGAACAGCTGCCGGAAGAACGGCATCACCGCGCGGGCGCTGGGCCCGGGAAGCTCCGCGTCGACCGGGACGTCGCGCCAGCCGAGGACCGTGAGGCCCTCCTCCGCGGCGATCTCCTCAATCATCCGCACGCCGATCTCGCGGGCTTCGGAGTCGCTGGGCAGGAAGGCCATGCCGACGGCGTAGGCGCCGGCCGGGGGCAGGGAAAGATCTACCACCGCGCGGAGGAAGGCATCGGGGATCTGCGTCAGGATCCCGGCTCCGTCACCGGTGTCTGGTTCGCTACCCTGGGCCCCCCGATGATCGAGATTGCACAGCGCGGTCAAGGCCTTCGCGACGATGTCGTGACTACGGCGTCCAGCCACATCCGCAACCATGGCGACACCGCAGGCGTCGTGCTCGTGCGAGGGGTGGTACAGGCCCTGAGGCTCGGGAAAGCCGAGGTGGGCAGCAGGCATTGAATCCCTCCCGTCGTCTTGCTTCTTTGGAACAAGCAAAGGGACGACGTTGGCCCTGCTGCGTGGTGGGTAGACATTACCGTACCCTGCCGGAAACCTGCCTACCCGGTCCGAATCGCACGTATTTAGTGCTGGTTCGCCCCGATTCGTTGAACGCCGCAGCGTGGCGAGGCATTCCAGGTCCGGGCTTTAAGGTGGGCCAATGGAACCGAGTGGCCCGATGGACCCGCTGATGACGCTCGTCGCGCGTGCGGGAGTGGACGGCAGGCGACTGCGGAACGCGCTGGCGGCGCTGAGCGACGGGCGCTGGTGGACGCTCGCGGAGCTGGTCCGGGAGACCGCGACGTCACGGCGGACCATCGAGTCCCTGCTGCGCGAGGTCGAGCTGGAGCGGTCCGGCGACCGGTTCCGGCTCCCCGAACCCCCGGCGGGCCTCGCGGATCCCACGGACCGGACGGATCCCACGGACCGAACGGATCCCACGGACCGGACGGATCCCACGGGCCCGGCGAGTCCCGTGGACCCGACGGGTCTCACGGGCCCGGCGAGCCTGACCGGCCCCACGGGTCCGGCCGGCCGCGCGGGCCTCACCGGCTTCACCGTGAGCAAGGCCGTACCGGCCGATCCGGTGGCACACCTGCTGCCGGATCACACCGGCCTGCTCGCGCGAATGGACGAGCTGATCGCCAAGGCGCCCCGCGGCCGCCACACGCTGGATCACGTGGCCGCGACGGCCGACACCGTGGTCAGGCGGGCGCTGCTGCTGGACGCCCGGTTCTGGCTGGACGGCGCCCGGCTATTGTGCGTGGGCGACCACGACCTGACCTCGCTGGCGACCGCGATGCTGCACCCCGGAATCGAGGTGACCGTCGTGGACCTCGACGAGCGCATCCTCGCCTACATCGCCGACCAGGCCGACCGGCTCGGCCTCAACGTACGGACCCGCTGGGCGGACCTGCGCCTGGGTCTGCCCGCCTCGGCTCAGGCCTGGGCCGACCTGGTGATCACCGACCCGCCCTACACCCCCGAGGGCGTCGGGCTGTTCGTCGCCCGCGGCGTGGAGGGGCTCCGCGACCGCGAGCAGGGCAGGATCCTGCTGGCCTACGGCGCGAGCGAGCGCACCCCGGCTCTCGCCCTCAAGGTGCAGCACGCCCTGTCCCAGCTCAACCTCGTCAACGAGGCGATCTATCCCGACTTCAACCGCTATCTCGGCGCGGAGGCCATCGGCTCGGCCGCCGACCTCTACGTCCTGCGTCCCACCACCAGGACCTGGCCCGCCGTGGCCGCCCGCGTCGACGGCTACGGCACCGCCATCTACACCCAGGGCCCGCAGTCCGTGGAGTCCACCGGCTCTCCCTCCGGCCCCGCCGGTCTCTCTGTGCCCGCACCGGCCACCTCTCTCGGCGAGTTCACCCCCGAGGTGCTGGTCGGCGAGTGGCCGGGGGACGTGTTTCCCAAGGTGCCCCGGGCGCGCCTGACCACCTGGCTCGCCAAGCCCTACGCCACCGACCCCGCCCGGGTCGCGATAGCCGTCCCCGCCGCCCTGGAGGCCGCGCTCCCCCGGCTGCTGCTGGCCACCCGCGCCCAGGACATCCGGATCACGCTGGCCGGGCCGCCGAAGGACCTGCCCGCCGACCTGCTCTCCCCCGTCTACGAGCTCACCGCCGACGGGAGCGCCGTTCACGTCGTACGGCTGCCGCCTCCCACCACGGACATGGGGCGGATCCTGCGCCGCATCCTGGACAACGCCCACGGCAAGCTCGCCAACACCTGGCGCGAGGCCCTCATCAGAGCCCGGGGCGATCTGACCAAGAAACAGGCCAGGGCGGTCATCACCGCCGTCGCCCCCTGGGCCGACGACGTCACCGTCCTCGAACTTCCCGCTCACCGCCTCCAGGAGCTCCCCGCCGCGGTGGCGAGCTCGCTGACCGTGCCGAGCGAGACGTAGCGGGACGGCCCGGACCCCGGGCGAAACGCGGCTGAGGGCGAGACATCGCGGAGCGGCCGGCCCCTGGGCGGGACCTGGCGGGCAGGACGCGGCGGAGCGGCAGGCCCCCGGGCGGCACGCCACCGAGCGGAGGAGATCCCCGGCCCGGCGGCAAGCTCCCTCAGAGCAGCAGCCGCCGCTGGATGGTCAGGCTGAGGCCGTCCACCGCCACCTGCGCGTAGGTCAGGTCCACCTGGTCCTCCGGCGCCGCCGGGCCGACCCAGCTCAGGGTGACGTAATGCCCCAGGGCGCGGGCCTGGGCCCAGCTGTGGGCGCCGTCGAAACCGGCGGGCGTGCCGGGTGCGAGCCGTACAAAACCGCCGCTCCCGAAGGCGGCCACGAGCTTGTCGGCGGCGGCGGAGTCGGCCAGGTTGAAAATGAGGAACTGCCCGGAGATCCGGCCGTCCGGGGTCTCGTAGCGGGCCCGCAGCGCCTGTGTGCACCCGGCGACCGCGCCCTCGGCGCTGCCCCACACCGCCTGGGCGCAGTCGGTCAGCGTCTCGGTCCCCTTGACCGTGAGCGTGACCGCGCCCGAGGTCACCGACCCGCCGGGGAAGATCTCGGCGACGGTCAGCGGCTCGGGGTCGAGGGCGCGGGTGGCGATGGGATCGTAGTGGGCCGAGGTCGGCTCGCCGCGGAAGACGGCCGCACGCGGGGCGGCCTCACCGCCCCGCGACCACAGGAACACCGCCGCCCCGGCGACCACGACCAGCACGACGCCGACGATCCACTTACGCATGACAGACGACCCTACTGGGACCGGCGGGGGCTAGGGTGCCGGAGCCGCGCTGGGATCGGCCGCGACGACCCGGCGGAACACCGCCTTCTCCGCGCCCCGGACCGTCAGGCCCAGGGAGAGGAAGTCGTCCCTGGGGCCCGGATCCGCGCCGTCCGCGCGGCCGTACCAGACCAGGCCCACGTAGTGGCCCATCGCGTGGCCGCTGCCCTCGGTGTGACCGCCGACGGGGAAGACCGCCTTGTCCGCCTCCAGGATCTGGACCCAGCCGCCCCGGTGCAGGGTGGTCAGCGTCTGGACGAGCGCGTCGGCGGAGGCGGTGTCGCGCAGGTTGAGCAGGGTGTACTGGGCGACGTAGCGGCCGTCGGAACTGGTGTAGATGCCCCGGGCGGCCTGGGTGCACCCTCCCTCGGCGAGCAGATCCACAAGCTCCTGGCCCCAGACGGCCGTCGCGCAGTCGGCGTCCAGGTGGGTGCCCGCCAGCTGCAGCGTGATCCTGTCCCCCTTGAGGGTCTTCTCGGCGAAGACGTCCTTCAGCGTCAGGGGTTTGGGGTCGGCCTCGCTCTGCGCGATCGGCGCGAACAGCTTGGGCGAGACCCAGCCCTTGTAGGTGTCGGGCCGGGGCTGGCTGCCGATGGCCGAGGAGGCGGCCCGCTCGGGCACGTAGGTGCTGCCGATCGCGTTGACCGCCAGGATGAAGCCGACCACGGCGACCACCACGCCGACCACCGACCCGACGCCCACCACCAGCCGCTGCTGGAGCCGGCTCAGGCCCCATTCCTCAAGGCGGGGGACGCTCCAGGGCTCCTTCGGCTTTTTCGCCCGCCTCGGCTCTTTCGCCGCTTTCGGCTCCTGTGGCTCCTTCACTGCCTGGGTCGACCTGACCGGACTGCGGCGGCGTCTGCGCGGGGGTGTGCTCATCGGTCAGCTCCCTCCCAGGAGGTTGCCCAGGGTGAAGGTCAGGCCGGCCGCGACCACACCGACGAGAAGCTGGCGGAGCCCGCTGTACCACCAGCTGCGCGCGGTCACCCGGGAGACCAGCGCACCCGCGCCGAACAGGGCCAGGCAGGAGAGCACCGCCGAGGTCACCAGGCTGGTGACCCCCAGGAGATACGGCAGGAGCGGCAGGAGCGCGCCCACGCTGAAGAACAGGAACGAGGAGAGCGCGGCGATCCTCGGCGAGGGCAGATCCTCAAGCGTGACGCCGAGCTCGGCGCTGGCGTGCGCCTCCAGAGCCTTCACCGGATCCATCGAGATCTGCCTGGCCACCTCGGCCGCCACGACGGGGTCGACGCCGCGGCCCTCGTAGAACTTGGCCAGTTCTTCCTGCTCGGCCTCGGGATGACGCTCGATCTCGTTCCGTTCGACGTCGATCTCGGCCAGGGCGAGCTCTCGCTGGCTGGCCACCGAGACGTACTCGCCGCCGGCCATGGAGAACGCGCCGGCCGCCAGGCCGGCCACCCCGGCCAGCACGATGACCCTGGTGCTGGCCGTTCCGCCGGCGACCCCCGCGATCAGGGCGAAGTTCGAGACGAGCCCGTCCATCGCGCCGAACACCGACGGACGCAGCCAGCCGCCGTTGACATCACGATGCTCATGATGGATCTCGGCGCGGCCCCCCGGGCTCATCGCCGCTCTTTCTCTCCCTCGGACACGGCGTCGACCGTGACGTCTTCGTGGAGAGCGCCGTCCTTCCCGGGCACGACGACCTTCTCAGCCGCCACCTTGTGACGCTCGTCGTCCGCGCCGGGCTCCCGAGCCGGTTCGGTCACGACGACGCTCTGGGGCAGGTCCTGAGGCTCCTCGCCCGCGGGGCCGGACGTGTCGGCCTGGTCGGCCGGATGCGCCGGATCGGCGGATTCCTCGACATCCACGGCATTCGCAGCAGCCACAGCGCCTTCGCCCGGCGTGCTCGCGATCGCCTCCGGCTCCCCGCGCCTCGAAGACCCCTCGCCGTCAGCGGTGTCGGCGGCGTCAGCCTCGTCGTCAGCCTGGTCGGACGGGTGCGCCGGGTCGATGGAACCCTCCGCGCCCGGCGAGCCCAGGGCGAGCTCCGGCGTCATGCCGACCTGCTCGTCGTTGGTCTTGTTCCTGGCGTACCAGAAGTAGATCATCGCGCCGATGAACACGATGATCGAGGTCCACTGGTTGAGCCGCAGGCCCAGGATGTGGTGGGCGGTGTCGACGCGCAGGCCCTCGATCCAGAACCGGCCCACGGTGTAGCCCGCGACGTAGAGCGCGAACACCCGGCCGTGGCGCAGGGCGAACCTGCGCCCGACCCAGATCAGGGCGAGGCCCAGGGCCAGGTCCCAGATCGACTCGTACAGGAACGTGGGGTGGTAGGTGTCCACGCCCGGCACCGTGCCCGGCCTGTCGGGGTCGATCTCCAGGCCCCACGGCAGGTCGGTGGGGCTGCCGAACAGCTCCTGGTTGAAGTAGTTGCCCCATCGGCCGATGGCCTGGGCGATCACGATGCCGGGGGCGATGGTGTCGGCCACCGCGCCCAGGGAGAGTCCCCGGTTGCGGCAGCCGAACCACACTCCCAGGGCACCGAGGGCGACGGCGCCCCAGATGCCCAGACCACCGTTCCAGACGTACAGCGCCTCGATCGGCTCATTGGGCGCGTTGGGTCCGAAGTAGAGCTGCCAGTCGGTGATGACGTGGTACAGGCGACCACCGACCAGGCCGAACGGCACGGCCCAGACGGCGAGGTCCACGATCGTGCCGGGCTCACCGCCGCGGGCGCGCCAACGGCGTTCACCGATGACGACCGCGACGATGACGCCGAGCACGATGCACAGTGCGTAGGCCCGAAGCGGGACCACACCGAAGAGATGCCAGACCCCCTGGGAGGGGCTGGGAATCGAGGCGAGGGGCATGTCAGGTGACGTTACCGTGTTCGCAGACTACTTTGCGGCATCAAGAATAGCCTGACGCAGCGAGGCCGGCTTGAAGGCCACGTCTTGACTCAGCTCCTTGCCGTCGAGTTTCAGCGTCGGCGTGCCCGTGAGCTTCTGGGTATCCAGGATCTTGGTGCTGTACGCGATGTGTGCGGGTGCCTTTTCCTGACTGGTCACGCATTTTTCGAAGTTCGGAGCGGTGACTCCCGCCTCCTTGCCCCAGGCGACCAGATCATTGATCTTGAAACCTTCCGCGGTCTCCGAAGGCTGCTCCTTGAACAACCTGTCGTGATACGTGATCCACGGTGTGCCGCCGGGAATGCAGCGGGCGGCGGCTCCCGCACGGACGGAGTTGCCACGGGTGACGGGCGTGGTGAAGATCGTGATCGGGTGGTAGACCACCTTGGCCTTGCCCTCGGCCGCCAGATTCTTGATCGTGGCTCCGCTGGTCTCCTCCAGAGCCTTGCACGCGGGGCACTGGAAGTCCTCGTAGACGTCCAGGACGGGCTTCTCCACGCCCGCCTTGGCCATCACGACGGAACCGTCCGGGTCAACGGTGATCGGTGCGATCGCCGTGGTGGCCTGCTCGGACTCGCTGCCCTTGGCCGCGACCCACCAGCCTGCCCCGACCGCGGCCAGTGCGACCACGACGGCGGCCACAATGGTCACCATGCGCCTCATCCGCTCCTTCTGCCGCTGCTCCTCGCGCTGCGCCTTGACGCGGTCACGCGCTGACTGATCCCGCGCGGCCTTGCCCATCAGTGGTTCTCCTTTTCATGGGGCTCCTCCTCGTCACCCTCGATGCCGTCGTATGGCTCCTGCCCGGGGACCAGCCCCAGCGCGGAGTCCAGCGCGAACCGTCCTGGTGCGAACCAGGCGATGAGCACGCCGAGCACGAAGAAGCCGAAGTCCCGCACGATGTCGAAGAGATAGTTGGGCTCCACTCCCGCCTTGAGCGGACCTCCGCCGCCGAAGCAGCCGCAGTCGATCCGCAGCCCGCGGGCCCACGCCGAGGCGATGCCGATGACAAACGCCAGCATGAGCAGCGCCGAGATGGCGCCCGCGACACGGGTGAGCAGCCCGACAATCAGCAACACCCCTAGGACGATCTCCAGGATGGGCAGGCCGTAGCCGACCACCGTGGCGAGAGAGTATGGAAGCAGTTCGTATGCCTTGACCGCCTGCACCGAGAGCACAGGAGTGCCGATCTTGCCCCAACCAGCGACGATCAGCACGCCCGCCAGCAGCAGACGCGAGACGGTCGTTACCCAGAGTAGCGTTGAACCCACCGCACGCGACCTAAGAGGCGCGGGCTTATCGGAAGTCACAAGCACCTTCGTCTCCTATCCGGGCGCCCGGCACGGCCGTCCCCTGCGGGTGCCCGCTGTATCTGAAGGAAACCCCATCATGAGCTGGATAAGCGTCGGATAAACCGGTCGGCCTAAAGCAGAAGGGAGAGTGACGATGGACGGAGTACCACGATAGCAATCTGAGCCCTCGGACACGCCGGGAGGGCGGCATGACACCACCGGAACGGCTACCCACCGCGATCGACGCGGATCTCAGGGTAGTGGGAAACGGCCAGCCCGGAACGGAAACGAAAATGCGGCCGCCCTGCCGGACGGCCGCATTCTCGATGAGATTCCCGATGAAACGATCAGCCTCGGACGCCCGCCGCCAGCTCGGCGCCCAGCGCGCGGACCGCGGCCAGACCGGAGGCCTCGTCGGGGGCGTCCAGGACGCGGCGGATGAACGCCGAGCCGACGATGACGCCGTCGGCGTAGCCCGCCACCTCCGCGGCCTGCCGGCCGGTGCCGACGCCCAGGCCGACGCAGATCGGCAGGTCGGTGTGGGCGCGGGTCCGCTCGACCAGGCCCTGCGCCGCCGAGCCGACCGACTCGCGGGCGCCGGTGACGCCCATCAGCGAGGCCGCGTAGACAAAACCGGTGCAGCTGTCGATGACGGCCTTGATGCGCGTCTCGGGGGAGCTCGGCGCGACCAGGAAGACCGTGTCGATCCCGACCGCGGCGCTGGCCGTACGCCAGGGCTCGGACTCCTCGGGGGTCAGGTCGGGGGTGATCGTGCCCGTCCCGCCCGCGTTCGCCAGGTCACGGGCGAAACGCTCGGCGCCGTAGCGGTCGATGGGGTTCCAGTACGTCATGACCAGCGTGGCGGCGCCCGTCTTGGCCACGCCCTCGACCGTGCGCAGCACGTCGGCGATGCGGGTGCCGTTGGTCAGCGCCCTGTGCACGGCGTCCTGGATCGTCGGGCCGTCCATGAGCGGGTCGGAGTAGGGCAGGCCGATCTCGATCACATCGCAGCCCGCCTCCACCATGGCGGTGGCGACGGCGATCGCGCCGTCCTGCGTGGGAAATCCAGCGGGCAGGTATCCGATGAGGGCGGCGCGATCGTCCGCCTTCGCCTTGGCGAACACCGTCTGAAGAGTCGTCATCGTTGAGTTCCGTTGCGGTTCGTGGCCTCCGTCCCCTCCGGGCGCGGCCGGAGGGGAAGCAAGTCGGTCGTCAGAGGTTGAAGTACTTCATGGCGGTGCCCATGTCCTTGTCGCCGCGGCCCGAGAGGTTGACCAGAATGGTCGCCTCCGGACCCATCTCGCGCCCGAGCTTGAGGGCCCCCGCCAGCGCGTGCGAGGACTCGATCGCGGGGATGATGCCCTCGGTACGGGAGAGCAGCGAGAAGGCGTCCATCGCCTCGGCGTCGGTGATGCCGTGGTAGGAGGCGCGGCCGGTGTCCTTGAGCCAGGCGTGCTCGGGGCCGACACCGGGGTAGTCGAGACCGGCGGAGATCGAGTGGGACTCGATCGTCTGGCCTTCGTCGTCCTGCAGGACGTAGGTGCGTGAGCCGTGCAGCACTCCGACGGAGCCCTGGGTGAGCGTGAGGGCGTGCTCACCGCTCTCCAGCCCGCGGCCGCCGGCTTCGTAACCGTGCAGCTGGACGCCCTCGTCGTCGAGGAAGGCGTGGAAGATGCCGATCGCGTTGGACCCGCCGCCGACCGCCGCGGCGATCGCGTCCGGCAGCCTGCCGGTGAGCTCCAGTATCTGGCGGCGGGCCTCGACGCCGATGACGCGGGCGAAGTCGCGGACGATCTCCGGGAAGGGGTGCGGCCCGGCGATGGTGCCGAAGAGGTAGTGGGTGTGGTCGACGTTGGCGACCCAGTCGCGGAAGGCCTCGTTGATCGCGTCCTTGAGGGTCTGGCTGCCGTTGGTGACCGGGATGACGGTGGCTCCGAGCAGCTTCATGCGGGCGACGTTGAGCGCCTGGCGCTCGCAGTCGACGGCCCCCATGTAGATCACGCACTCCAGGCCCATCAGGGCGGCGGCGGTCGCGGTGGCGACGCCGTGCTGGCCGGCGCCGGTCTCGGCGATCACCCGGGTCTTGCCCAGCCGCTTGGTCAGCAGGGCCTGGCCGAGCACGTTGTTGATCTTGTGGGCGCCGGTGTGCGTCAGGTCCTCGCGCTTGAGGATGATCCGGGCGCCGCCCGCCTGCTCGGCAAAGCGGGACACCTCGGTCAGCGTGGTCGGCCGCCCGGCGTAGGTGCGCAGCAGGTGGTCGAACTCACGGATGAACGCGACGTCGTTCTTGGCCTTGTCGTATTCGGCCGCCACCTCGTCCAGCGCCGGGATGAGCGCCTCGGGCACGTAGCGTCCGCCGAAGACGCCGAACTTGCCGTGGATATCCGGGTCGTTGCCGTGGGCGCCGTTCCCGGCGAGGTCGGCGGTGGTGAGAACGGTTCCTTCTTGCGCTGTCACTGCTTACTGCCCCTCGGGTCGGGATGCGGGGTGGGCACCGGCGGTGACCAGGTCGACCACGGCGGCCCGCGGGTCCTTGCCGGTGACCAGGCTCTCGCCGACCAGGACGGCGTCGGCACCGGCCCTGGCGTAGGCGAGGAGGTCATGGGGGCCGCGCACGCCCGACTCGGCGACCTTGATGATGCCTTCGGGGATCTTGGGCGCCAGCTTGGCGAACACCTCGCGGTCCACCTCAAGGGTCTTGAGGTCTCGCGCGTTGATGCCGATGATCTTTGCTCCGGCTTCGATCGCCCGGTCGAGCTCCTCTTCGGTGTGCACCTCGACCAGCGGGGTCAGCCCGATCGACTCGGCCCGCTCGATGAGCGAGACCAGCGCGTTCTGGTCCAGCGCGGCCACGATCAGCAGCGCCAGGTCGGCGCCGTAGGCACGGGCCTCCCAGAGCTGGTAGGAGGTGACGATGAAGTCCTTGCGCAGCACCGGGATGTCGACGACGGCGCGGACCGCGGCCAGATCCTCGAGGCTGCCGCCGAAGCGGCGCCTCTCGGTCAGCACGCTGATGACGTGGGCGCCGCCCGACTCGTAGTCGGCGGCGAGTGCCGCGGGGTCGGCGATCGCGGCCAGTGCCCCCTTTGACGGGCTCGAACGCTTGACCTCGGCGATGACCGCCACGGGGTCGCCGCCCAGCGCCGCGTAGGCGTCGCGGGGTGCGGGAGCCCGCCCGGC
Source organism: Streptosporangium subroseum (assembly GCF_900188345.1). Taxonomy (GTDB): domain Bacteria; phylum Actinomycetota; class Actinomycetes; order Streptosporangiales; family Streptosporangiaceae; genus Streptosporangium; species Streptosporangium subroseum. The sequence goes on from NZ_FZOD01000004.1 coordinate 114,219, forward strand.
CCGCTCCTTGAGCTCGGCCAGCGATACGCTCTTCTGCCGCTCGGCCAGATCGGCGCGGACCCCTTCGAGGATCTCCTCCAGCACGCTCATCTGTCCTCCTCGCGAAGCTCCGAGGTCAGGTCCGCGAACGTTGCCGTGCCCATGGTTCGCTCGCTCCGCTCGCTCACGAGTAAGGTCCCTCCCGGTCGATTGCCCTGTCTCGCCGATGGTATCGGCCCGGCCGAGGTCGCCCTGCCACCGGGTAACGCCTATAGGTGACTAGGGCGCCAGGAATTCCCCAAAGGGAACATTTCGCGCCACCCAAAAGGCGATCATTAAAGCGAGAAATATCCAAATATAGGCAGTATGTATGGATTTACCGTTAAATGACGCTCCACGCCAGGATCGCAGCGCCCAGCGCCCCCAGAGCACGACCAGCACCGGCACCAGGACCACCACGAACGGATTGAGCCCCAGAGCCGTGACGGGGTCGCCGTGGGCGAGCGCGTAGACGGCCCGGAGCCCACCGCAGCCCGGGCAGTAGAGCCCGGTGAGCATGAGGAACGGGCAGGTGGGGTAGTGACCGGGCTCGTTCGGGTCCACCGCGCTCACGAACACCGTCGCGGCGCCGACCACCGCCGCGGTGCCGAGCGGCGCCAGCAGGGCCCGCGCCCGCGCCCCACGCGATCTCACGATCTTCCCCGTCACCATGATTCGCCCGAACTCCCCACCGGCGGCGACCCGCCACCGGCCACGATACTCAGGGGGAGCGAAGCCCTGTCCCCGTCGTCCCCGTCGTCCCCGTCGCCCCCCGGCTAGCCCGGCATGCTGGTCGAGCCGATGATGCCCAGAAAGAGGAGTCCCCCCAGCACCAGCACCCAGCAGGCGATGCCGAAGTAGGACAGGACCAGACCGGCGATGGCCATGCCCCGCCCCTCCTCGCCGGTCCGCTTGATCTGGCTCAGCGAGATGTGGCCGAGCACGGCGCCCACGATCGAGGTGATACCGCACGCGAACAGTCCGGCGATGCCCATGACCAGCGCGGCGATGGCCATGCCGTTGTTGCCTCGGGGCGGCGGCGCGCCGTAGCCGTAGCCGCCATAGGGATCATGGCCGCCGGGCGGCGTGCCGTACCCGCCGGAACCGTACCCACCGGAGTCGTAACCGCCACCCTGAGGCGGTCCGTAACCACCCGGCTGATTCCCATAGCTCATGAATAGCTCCCCTATATGCAAGTTGCGGGCGAAATCCTAGCTAAAACACGCCGTGGACGAGGAGCCCCGCCCGCCTTGTGAGCAAGTTGTGGCCGGAAAGGCAACCAGGAAACAGAGCAACGGAGCAACGGAGCAACGAGGGAACGAGGGAACGAGGGAACGAGGGAACGAGGGAACGAGGGAACGGGGCAGCGCTGTCAGCGCTGCTCCCTGTTCTCCGGTCCGGCCGTGGGGTCGGTGCCGAGATCGATGGCGTCCCACAGCGCCCGCTCACTGGGAGCACTCTCGGCGAGGGTACGGCCCGCGCCTTCGGGATTCGCGCCGGGACGGTCGTAGCGGTCGGACATGCCGGGCCAGCGACCACCTCTGAGAACCGCCGTCACTCCCCCGCCCAGCAGGAGCAGTCCCCCGGCCGCGGCGATCAGCGGCCAGGCGACGACGGAGGCGACCTGCGGAGCGCCTCCTCCGGTCATCGGCGCCTGACTCGCCGAGATCCGCAGCGCCGCGCTCGCGCCGCTCCCCCACCAGGCCGCGGCGATCACTCCGGCCCCGCAGAGCGCCATCACGCCACCGATGATCCTGCGCCACACGCCCCTGGTCGCGAGCACGGCGACCACCGCGGCGAGCCCCGCCCAGGCCGCCGGGCCGAGCGCGGGAGCGAGCTCCGCGGCGGAGACCGCCACCTTGCGCACGCCGTACGTCACGGTGAACCAGTCGCGCCCGGCGGTGAGCAGCACGAGCGCGGCGCCCGCCACGCACACGATCACCCAGGTCCACAGCGCCCGCCTGGCCGTCACGCCGAGGCCACCGTCAGCTCGTCGGCGTCGAAGCAGGTCCGGTCGCCGGTGTGGCAGGCGGCGCCCACCTGGTCGACCTTGAGCAGGATCGTGTCGCCGTCGCAGTCGAGGGCGGCGGATTTGACGTGCTGGACGTGGCCGGAGGTATCGCCCTTCACCCAGTAGGCCCCGCGGCTGCGCGACCAGTAGGTGGCCCTGCCGGAGGTGAGCGTGCGATGCAGCGCCTCGTCGTCCATCCAGGCGAGCATCAGCACCTCGCCGGTGTCGTACTGCTGGACGACGGCGGGCACCAGCCCGTCGCCGGTGCGCTTCAGTCGTGCCGCGATGGCTGGGTCAAGGGACATGCCGCAATTGTGCCGCAACCAGGGAGAGGTACGGCGTCCGGCATGGCCGGACGAGACCCCGGACTCATCGGCGATCACGGCTGCCGCACACTGGGCGGCCATCCCGTCCGCCCGATCGCGGGAGCCGGCACGGATGCCTCGCCCCCGGCGGCCCGCACCGGTGATATCGCGACGAGCCTTGCGGTGAGAGATTTGGCCTCATAGGTTTTCGCCATGTCAGACCCAGCTGTGAGGCTGAGCGGCCTCAGCAAGAGCTTCGGCGCCGTGGCCGCGGTCGCCGGTGTCGACCTCGACATCGCCGACGGCGAGTTCTTCGCCATGCTCGGGCCGTCGGGTTCGGGCAAGACCACCGTTCTGCGGCTGATCGCGGGCTTCGAGGCCCCCACCTCCGGCAGGGTCGAGCTCGGCGGGGTGGACGTCACCCGGCTCGCCCCCTTCGAGCGGGACGTCAACACCGTCTTCCAGGACTATGCGCTGTTCCCGCACATGAACGTGGTGGACAACGTCGAGTACGGCCTCCGCGTGAAGCGGGTCCCCAAGGCCGAGCGCCGTGCCCGAGCCCTGGCCGCGCTGGAGTCGGTCCGGCTGGAGGGTCTGGAGCGGCGCAGGCCGAACCAGCTCTCCGGCGGCCAGCGCCAGCGGGTGGCCCTGGCCCGCGCCCTGGTCAACCGCCCCCGGGTGCTGCTGCTCGACGAGCCGCTCGGCGCGCTGGATCTCAAGCTCCGCGAGGAGATGCAGGTGGAGCTCAAGTCGATCCAGCGCGAGGTGGGAATCACCTTCCTGTTCGTCACCCACGACCAGGAGGAGGCGCTGACCATGAGCGACCGGGTGGCGGTGTTCGACCGCGGCCGGATCGAGCAGGTGGGCACCCCGGCCGACATCTACGAAAAACCCGTCAGCCCCTTCGTCGCGGGATTCGTCGGCACCTCCAACCTGATCTCCGGCGAGGCCGCGCAGGCCGTGCTCGGCAGGGAGGGCACCTTCAGCGTGCGGCCGGAGAAGCTGCGCGTCGCCGGGCTCGACGACGCGGTCGACGCCGCCGAGCACAGCGCGACGGGCACCGTCTCGGAGGTCGTCTACGCCGGGCCCGCCACCCGGTTCGTGGTCGAGCTCGACGTGGGTGGGCGGCTCATCGCCCTCCAGCAGAACCTGCAGGTCTCGTCCATGGACGTGATGGGTCTGCGGGGCACCAGGGTCCGCCTCGTCTGGCACCGCCGGCACGAGTTCGCGATCGTCTCGCAAGAAGGCGTCTCGTAGGAAAGGCAGTCATCACATGCGATCCACCCCCCGGACTCTCATCCGGCACAGCACGGTCGCTCTCTCGGCGCTCGCCCTGGCCACCGTCACCGCCTGCGGCGGCGCCTCCTCGCCGGAGCCCGGTGCCGGTGCCCCCGCCCCCGGCAGGAGCGGCTTCACCCCGCCCAAGATCGAGTCGCTGAAGACCCTCGGCGCGGGCGAGGGCCAGGTCAACCTGGTCAACTGGGCCGGATACGTCGAGGACGGCGGCAACGACCCCAAGGTCGACTGGGTCACCCCGTTCGAGAAGGCGACCGGCTGCCAGGTCAACGCCAAGACCGCGGGCACGTCCGACGAGATGGTCAACCTGATGAAGACCGGCGAGTACGACGCCGTCTCCGCCTCGGGCGACGCCTCGCTGCGGCTGATCGCCGGCGGGACCGTCGCTCCGGTCAACACCGCGCTGATCCCCAACTACGCCGACGTGTTCGCCGGCCTCAAGGACAAGGCGTGGAACTCGATCGACGGTGTGGCCTACGGCGTGCCGCACGGCCGCGGGGCCAACCTGCTCATGTGGCGCACCGACACGGTCAAACCCGCGCCCGACTCCTGGGGCGTGGTGTTCGACCCCGCCTCGCCGTACGCGGGGAAGATCACGGCCTACGACTCCCCGATCTACATCGCGGACGCGGCGCTGTATCTGATGGCCACCAAGCCCGAGCTCGGCATCAAGAACCCCTACGCGCTGGACGACAGGCAGTTCCAGGCCTCGGTCGACCTGCTCAAGCAGCAGAGGAAGCTCGTCGGCGAGTACTGGTCGGACTACACCAAGGAGGTCCAGGCCTTCAAGAGCGGCGACTCCGTGCTCGGCACCACCTGGCAGGTCATCGCCAACGTGGCCGCCGCGGACAAGGCGCCGATCGAGGTGACCCTGCCCAAGGAGGGGTCGACCGGCTGGTCGGACACCTGGATGATCGCCGCCGCGGCCAAGCACCCGAACTGCGCCTACAAGTGGATGGACTGGATCATCTCCCCTCAGGCCAACGCCCAGGTCGCCGAATACTTCGGGGAGGCTCCGTCCAACGCCAAGTCCTGTGAGCTGACCGCCGATCCCAAGCACTGCGAGACCTTCCACGCGGCCGACGAGGACTACTACTCCAAGGTCTGGTACTGGACCACGCCGATCGCCCAGTGCCTGGACGGCCGCACGGACGTCACGTGCAAGGACTACTCCGAGTGGACCCGGGCCTGGACCGAGATCAAGGGCTGATCCCCGCAGGAACCATCCGCACGGCGGGAGGTACGGGCCCCCGGGCCGCCTGCCCGTCCGGTCTCGCCCCCCTTCCCAGGGTTCCCATGCACGGAGGAGCCGAAGTTGACCCCCACCGCGACGGCGGGCCGCACGCCGCGACGCCGGCTCACCGCCTTTCTGCACCGGCACGCGGGTGTACGGCTGTCGCTGCTGCTGTCCGCGCCCCTGCTCTGGCTCGGCGTCGCCTACCTCGGCGCGCTGGCGGCCCTGTTCGTGACGGCCCTGTGGAGCACCGACACCTTCACCGGCGACGTGGTCAAGGAGCTGACCTGGGTCAACTTCCAGGACCTGTTCACCCTCGACGTCTACCGGACGATCGCCCTGCGCTCGGTGGGGGTGGCGGTCGCGGTGACGCTGATCGACCTGGTCATCGCGTTCCCGATGGCGTTCGCGATGGCCAAGCTGGCCTCTCCCCGCGCCCAGCGCTGGCTGGTGATCGCGGTGCTCACCCCGCTGTGGGCGTCCTATCTGGTGAAGGCCTACGCCTGGCGGATCATGCTCTCCGCCGACGGCGTCCTCGGCTGGGGGTACGGTCTGACCGCCACGATCCTCACCCTGTCCTACCTGTGGCTGCCGTACATGATCCTGCCGATCTACGCCGGACTCGAACGGCTGCCGGACTCGCTGCTGGACGCGGCCGGCGATCTGGGCGCGCGCGGCCCGCGGACGTTCCGGACCGTCGTGTGGCCGCTCACCTTCCCCGCCGTGATCGCGGGCTCGGTCTTCACCTTCTCGCTGTCGCTCGGCGACTACATCACCGTGAAGATCGTGGGCGGCACGTCGCAGCTGATCGGCAACGTCGTCTACGACAACATCGGCGCGGCCAACAACCTCCCCTTCGCCGCCGCGGTCGCCACCGTCCCCGTGGTGATCATGCTGGTCTACCTCGCCGCGGTCCGCCGCACCGGAGCCCTGGAGAACCTGTGAACCTCTCCCGTACGGCACGCACGGCGCTGTGGGCGATGCTGGCCGCGGGGCTCGGCGTCATCTACGTGCCCCTGCTCATCGTGCTGGTCAACTCCTTCAACACCGACCGCACGTTCGCCTGGCCGCCCACCGGGTTCACCGTCCGGTGGTGGGAGGCGGCCTGGAACTCCACCGGCGTGCGCGACGCGCTGTGGGCGTCCGTCCAGGCCGGGCTGGGCGCCACGGCGATCGCCCTGGTGCTCGGCACGATGGTGGCCTTCGCGATCCAGCGTTACGACTTCTTCGGCAAGAACGCGGTCTCGCTGCTGATCCTGCTGCCGATCGCCCTGCCCGGCATCGTCACCGGCATCGCGCTGAACAACGCCTTCCGGGCGGTGCTGGAACCGTTCGGGGTGAGCCTGGGCCTGTTCACCGTGATCATCGGGCACGCGACCTTCTGCGTGGTGACCGTCTACAACAACGTGCTCGCCCGCCTGCGCCGCATGGGCTCCTCCCTGGAGGAGGCCTCGGCCGACCTGGGCGCGGACACCTTCACCACGTTCCGGCTGATCACCTTCCCGATGATGCGCTCGGCACTGCTCGCGGGCGGTCTGCTCGCCTTCGCCCTGTCCTTCGACGAGATCATCGTGACCACGTTCACCGCGGGGGCCGGGGTCAGGACGCTTCCCTTGTGGATCTTCGAGAACCTCTTCCGCCCCAACCAGGCCCCGGTCGTCAACGTGGTGGCCGCCGCCCTGATCGTGGCGTCGATCGTTCCCATCTACCTCGCCCAGCGCCTGTCGGGCGGCGACGCGGGCACCCGCTGAGCGGGCGACCGGCCCCGGGCCGGCGAAACCCCTCGCCGCCCGCGAGCGGCGAGGCGGCGTCGTCTGACGGCCCGGAAGAGCGGCCGTCGTCGATCGATCAGGCCTGCGGCAGGGACGGCGTTCCGGGTGTGCGGTCGTCGTCGAGCAGGTCGGTGGCGTGGACGACGATCCGGGGGTCGGGGGACCCCACGATGTCGTGGTCCTTGTTGTCATACTCGAACAGGCTGAGGAGATGGCGCATGGCCTCGATCCGGGCCCGCTTCTTGTCGTTGCTCTTGATCACCGTCCACGGCGACTCCTCCGTGTCGGTGTGCAGGAACATGTCCTCCTTGGCCTCGGTGTACATCTCCCACTTGTCCAGCGACTCCAGATCCATCGGCGACAGCTTCCACTGCCGTACCGGGTCGACCTGGCGGATCACGAACCGGGTGCGCTGCTCGGAGCGGGACACCGAGAACCAGAACTTCACGAGGTGGATGCCGTCCCGGACGAGCATGCGCTCGAACTCGGGGGTCTGCTCCATGAACTCCAGGTATTCCTCCGGCGTGGCGAAGCCCATCACGCGCTCGACCCCGGCGCGGTTGTACCAGGACCGGTCGAAGAAGACCATCTCCCCCGCGGCCGGCAGGTGCGAGATGTAGCGCTGGAAGTACCACTGCGTGCTCTCGCGCTCGCTCGGCTTCTCCAGCGCGACCACGGTCGCCCCGCGCGGGTTGAGGTGCTCCATGAACCGCTTGATCGTGCCGCCCTTGCCCGCCGCGTCACGCCCCTCGAACAGGACCACCAGCCGGCCGCCGGTGTCCTTCACCCAGTACTGCAGCTTGAGCAGCTCGATCTGGAGCAGGCGCTTGAGCCGGTCGTACTCCGACCGGTCCATCCGCTCGCCGTAGGGATACTTCTCCCGCCAGGTGTCGACGGCGCTGCCGTCCAGCCGCACCAGGACGGGATCATCGTCGTCGTCGTCCCTGACCCGCAGGTTCGGCAGCTCGTCGAGCAGGTCACCGCGGGCTATGGCCGAGCGCACGTGAAGGATCGGGAACTGCTTATCCACCGGTTCATCACCCAGCACATTCGTCATGGTTTCCTACCCCTGAGACAGAATTTAGCCCTCGTTCTATCTCCTGCCTCCTCCGGGGGGCGTTAATCCTCGGTGGAATCATCGCGTGCGGGGCACGCCACCGCCCTCGGGGTTGCCACGAGATCACCACGATAAAAACCTACTAAACAAGTAGGTCTTGACGGGATTGAGGGACTGTGTTGAAGTGTGGGCATGAAGTCCGAGCTCCGGCTGGTGATCCGCGGTCACATCGACCTGTGCCGCGTGTGGTCCTCCTCCTGTCGCCACTGACGCTCCAGCTCTTTCGGCGGAGCGCCGCCCGCGCGCCTCCCCTCTTCTCTCCCGGACGACCAGCCAGAAAGGCTTCAACCATGCCCGTCGAATTTCCAGGCATCGGTGGCGGTGACACACGCGACGGACCGGAGACGGCACCGCGTCCGGCTCCCGGCCCACGCCGGTCGGCTGCGCGATCGGTGCGAGCGCACCGGAGATACGGCTGGGACCGGGTGCTCCTCGCCTCCGGATCCGGATCCGCCGCCCCTGCGCGGGCCGCCGCGCCCCCGGTGAACGGCGCCGGGAAGAACGGAGAGCCCGAGAGCCCCGCGCTGAAAGTGATCACCACCAGGCATCCGGGACGGTGGGTGGCCGCCGCGGTCATCGCCGTACTGCTGGCCATGGTGGCCAGCGCGCTGATCACCAACCCCGCCTGGGAGTGGGAGGTGGTCGGGGAGTTCCTGTTCGCCCCCTCGGTGCTGCGGGCGGTCGTCTTCACGCTGGAGCTGACCGCGCTGGGGATCGTCTTCGGCTTCCTGCTGGGCACCGTACTGGCGCTCATGCGGCTGTCGAAGAACCCGCTGCTGTCCTCGGCGGCCTGGGGCTACATCGCCCTGTTCCGCTCGATCCCGCTCATCCTGCAACTGCTGTTCTGGTACAACCTGGCCCTGCTGTACCCGAGGCTCTCCTTCGGCGTCCCGTTCGGCCCGGCGTTCTTCGACATCGGGACCATGGACCTGATCGGCCCGGTCACCGCCGCCGCGCTCGGCCTCGCGCTCCACCAGGCCGCCTACGCCGCGGAGATCGTCCGGGCGGGCCTGCTCTCGGTGGACCACGGACAGCGGGAGGCCGCCGCGGCGCTGGGCATCCCCAGGACCAGGCAGCTGCTGCGGATCGTCCTGCCCCAGGCGATGCGGTCGATCGTGCCCACCGCCGGCAACGAGATCATCGGCCTGGTCAAGGGCACCTCGGTGGTCTACATCATGGCCCTGCCTGAGCTGTTCTACCAGGTCCAGGTGATCTACAACCGCAACGGCCGGGTCATGGCGCTGCTGCTGGTGGCGACCATCTGGTACCTGGTCATGACCTCCGTGATGTCCGTCGCGCAGCACTACATCGAGCGCCACTACGGGAAGGGCCGCGCATGAGCGCCGCGATGGTCGACCTGAAGGCCGTGCACAAGAGCTTCGGGTCGCTGGAGGTCCTGCGCGGGGTGGACCTCCAGGTCGGCGCGGGTGAGGTCACCGTGATCATCGGCCCGTCCGGATCCGGCAAGTCGACCCTGCTGCGCACCGTCAACCACCTGGAGAAGGTGGACAGCGGGTCGGTCACCGTCGACGGCGAGCTCGTCGGCTACCGCCGGGCGGGCGACAGGCTGTACGAGCTCTCCGAGCGCGAGATCCTCCGGCAGCGGACCCGGATCGGGTTCGTCTTCCAGAGCTTCAACCTGTTCCCGCACCTGACCGTGCGGCAGAACGTCACCGAGGCGCCCACCTCGGCCCAGCGCAGGCCGAAGGCCGAGGTGGAGGCCCTGGCGGTCCGGCTGCTGGAACGCGTCGGGCTCTCGGACAAGATCGACGCCTACCCCCGGCAGCTCTCCGGCGGCCAGCAGCAGCGGGTGGCCATCGCCCGCGCCCTGGCCCTCGAACCCAAGGTCATCCTCTTCGACGAGCCGACGTCCGCGCTGGATCCGGAGCTCGTCGGGGAGGTGCTCGACGTGGTGAAGGACCTCGCCGTGAGCGGCACCACCATGATCGTCGTCACCCACGAGATCGGCTTCGCCCGCGAGGTCGCCGACACGGTGGTGTTCATGGACGAGGGCCGCATCGTCGAGCGGGGCACCCCCGCCCAGGTGCTGGACGCGCCCCGGCACGAACGCACCCGCCTGTTTCTCAGCAAGGTTCTCTGACCCCCCTAGCAAGGATCGACATGTCGTTCATATCGAGGCTCGTCCCCATCGCCGTCGCCCTACCCCTCCTTCTCTCGTCCGCCTGCGGTGCGGGTGAGAGCACGGCGGGGACAACGGACAAATCCGAGGTCGCCCCCGCCGCCGCTCCGTCCGGAGCCGCCGGCGCGAAGATCAACACCAGTCCCGAGCAGAACCGGGTCCGCGCCGACAAGGTCGAGACCATCGCCGCCGAGGTTCCCGAGGCGATCCGCGCCGACGGTCAGCTCACCGTCGGTTTCAACGGCGAGGGCTCCCCGCCCCTGGTGTTCCTGGCCGACGACGACACCACGCTGATCGGCGTCGAGACCGACCTCGCCCACCTCATCGGCGACGTCCTGGGCCTGGAGGTGAAGGCGGAGAACACCTCGTGGGAGAACCTGTTCCTCGCCGTGAAGTCCGGCAAGTACGACGCGGTCCTCAACAACGTCACGGTGACCGAGGAGCGCAAGGACATCTACGACTTCGCCACCTACCGGGTGGACCAGCTCGCCTGGCAGGTGGGCGCGAACAGCCCGATCACCAAGATCGAGAAGCCCGCCGACATCGCCGGGCTGAACGTGTCGGTCGGGTCGGGCACCAACCAGGAGAAGATCCTGCTGGACTGGGACGCCCAGAACCAGAAGGCCGGGCTCAAGGCGGCCCAGATCCAGTACTACCAGAAGTACGGTGACGTGCTGCTCGCCCTGAAGTCCGGTCGCATCCAGGCCTACTTCGGCCCCAACCCGTCCATCGCCTACCAGGTGGCCGTCGGCGGCGACAGCAGGATCGTGGGAACCGTTCCGGGCGGCGGCTCCATCCCGGGCCTGATCGCGGTCATGACCCTCAAGGGGAACGGGCTCGTCAAGCCGGTCAACGAGGCGCTGAACACGCTCATCAAGAACGGCAAGTACGCCGAGGTGCTCAAGCGCTGGGGTCTCGAGAACGAGGCGCTGCCCGAGTCCCTGATCAACCCCCCCGGCCTCCCGAGGCAGCCCAAGTGAGCATCGACTCCATCGAGGTACGGCACGTCGCGGTCAGGGACCCGGAGGTCCGGCCGCTCCTGGACGACCTGCACTTCGAGTACACCAGCCGGTACGGCCCCAACCAGGAACTCTCCCGTTATCCCGACGACGAGTTCGCCCCGGAGCGGGGAGGGGCGTTCCTGATCCTCGTCGAGCACGGGCAGACCATCGCCGGCGGCGCGTTCCGCCGCTACGACCCCGAGACCGCCGAGCTCAAGCGGATCTGGACCCATCCGGACCACCGGCGGCGCGGTCTCGGCCTCGCCGTCGTGCGCGAGCTCGAACGGGAGGTGCTGCGGCAGGGCTACCGCCGGATCTACCTCACCACCGGCCCTCGGCAGCCCGAGGCCGCCGGACTCTACCTGACCGGCGGCTACACCCCGCTCTACGACGTGGAGGCCGACCCCGAGACCGTCGGCGTGCACCCCTTCGAAAAACTCCTCTAGGAGCTGCGGGCCGAGACCCAGGAGGCGTGCATGTCGGCGTAGACACCGGGCTCCCTGACGAGCTCGGCGTGCGGGCCGCGCTGCACGATCCGGCCCTTGTCGAAGACCAGCACCTCGTCCGCCGCCTCGGCGGTGGACAGCCGGTGGGCGATGGAGACGGCGGTACGGCCCCGCGTGACACCCTCGAGCGCGCGGGCCAGCCGTACCTCCGTCGCCGGATCCACCGCGGAGGTGGCCTCGTCCAGCAGAAGCAGGTCCGGGTCGGCCAGGTAGGCGCGGGCCAGCGCGACGAGCTGGCGCTCGCCCGCCGACATCGACTCGCCGCGCTGACCGACCCGGGTGGAGAGGTCGTCGGGCAGGCCTTCCAGCCAGTCGGCGAGCCCCAGCTCGGTCAGGGCCAGCCGGATCTCCTCGTCGGTCGCCGAGGGGCGGCCGAATCGGATGTTCTCCGCCAGGGTGCCGTCGAACAGGAAACCGTCCTGCGGCACCATGACGATCCGCTCGCGCAGCGAGGAGAAACGGACCGTCCGCAGATCCTCCCCGTCCACGGTGACCCGGCCCGAGGCCGGGTCCATCAGCCGGGTGAGCAGCTTGGCGAAGGTCGTCTTGCCGGAACCGGTCTCCCCCACCACGGCGACCCTGGAGCGCGGCGGGATGCGCACCGAGACCTCGTGCAGCACCGGCACGCCACCGGGGTAGGCGAACCCGACGTCCTCGAAGGAGACCGAGATGGGACCGCGGGGCAGCTCGACGCCCTCCGGGCCCGGGTCGACGACGTCAGGCGGGGTGTCGAGCACACCGAGGATGCGCCGCCATCCGGCGATCGCGTTCTGCGCCTCGTTGAGCACCTCGGTGGCGATCTGCAGCGGCGAGACGAACAGCGTGATCAGGAACAGGAAGGCGATCAGGCGCCCGACCGTGATGTCGCCCCCGATGCCCAGCTTCACCCCGAGCAGCACCACCCCGGCCACGGCCACCGCCGCGACGATCTCGGTCAGCGGGAAGACGGTCGCGACGATCTTCTGCGTGCGGGCCTGGGCGGCCTTGTTGGCCTCGATCGCGACGTCGAGCCGCTGCGCCGTACGGGCCTCCGAGCCGTGGGCCCGGATCACCGCCGCGCCCACGACCGCCTCGCTGACGGCGGAGAGCATGTCGCCGGTGCGCTCGCGGACCAGCGTGTAGGCCCCCGAGAGCCACCGCTGGAAGCGCGGCAGCGCCACCAGGAGCGGCAGGAAGCAGAGCCAGACCAGCAGGGCGAGCTGCCAGGAGTAGACGAACATCAGCACGGTGGCGACCAGGAGCTGGCCCAGGGCGATGATGATCATCAGTCCGCCCGACTGCATGAACACGCTGATCTGGTCGACGTCGCCGGTGACCCGGGAGACCAGGGCCCCCCGGCGCTCGGCGTTCTGGGTGAGCACCGACAGGTCGTGCACGTGCCGGAAGCCACGCACCCTGAGCGTGGCGAGGGAGGACTCGCTCGCCTTGTAGAGGCGGACGTTCATCAGATACGCGCACAGCGCGGTGATCACCACGGCGGCCGCGCACAGCAGTACGGCGGTGCGGATGTAGGCCAGGTCGGGACCCGACTCCTGGAGCCCCGTGTCGATGGTCTGCTGGACGGCGATCGGCACGATCACCTTGCCCAGCGTCGCCACCACGGCCAGCAGGAGCGTCCCGGCCAATCCCTTGCGAAACTCCGGCGTGAGCGACAGTCCATGCCGGACGGTGGCGAGCGCCGACCGTTCGACTCCCTGCAACGAACTCACGCGCTGACCTCTTCCTCTGCGCCGAGCGCCTCGCGCTCGGCCTCTTGACGTTCGTAGGCGGTGACCAGGTTGCGGTAGCCCTCGCAGCGGGCCAGCAGCTCCTCGTGGGAGCCGCGGTCGGCGATCCTGCCCTGCTGGAGGTAGACGACCTCGTCGGCCAGGGCGATGGTGGCCATCCGGTAGGCGACGACGATCACGGTCGAGGCCTGGGCCGCGTCCCGCAGGCCGTACAGGATCCTGGCCTCGACCTGCGGGTCCACGCTGGAGGTGGCGTCGTCCAGGATGAGCAGCCGCGGGCGGCGGACCAGCGCGCGGGCCAGTGCCACCCGCTGGCGCTGGCCACCGGACAGGGTCGTGCCGCGCTCGCCGACCATGGTGTCGAGCCCCGAGGGGAGACCGCTGACGAACCCGTCGGCCTGGGCCAGGCGCAGCGCCGCCCAGACGTCCTCGTCCCCGACCGGCAGGCCGAGGGTGACGTTGCCGCGCACGCTGTCGTCGAACAGGAACGTCTGCTGGGGCACCAGCGCCACCACGTCGCTGACCCCGCCGTGCGCGACCTCGCGCAGGTCCACCTCGTCCACCAGCACGGCGCCCGCCTCCGGGTCGACCAGGCGGATGAAGGTCTGGGTGAGCGTGGACTTTCCGGAGCCCGTGGGGCCGACCAGCGCGACGGTGCGGCCGGGTTCGACCTTCAGGCTCACGTCGTGCAGGACGGGGTAGTCGCCGTAGGAGTAGCCGAGGTCACGGACCTCCAGCCTGGCCGGGGACGTGCCGGACAGTGTGGCGGTGCCGTACTCCATGGAGCCCGTCGCGGTGAGCACGCCCTTGATCCGCTCGTAGCCGACGACGGCGCGGGGCAGCTCGCCGAGCACCCAGCCGAGCGCGCGGATCGGGAAGGCCAGCAGGGTGAACAGGTAGGCGACCTGGACGAGGACGCCCGAGGTGATCGCGCCGCTCTCCAGCCGGAACGCGCCGATCAGCAGCACCGCGAGCACGCCCAGCGTGGGCAGTGCCTCCAGCATCGGGTCGAACAGGCCGCGGACCCTGCCGACGGCGATGTTGGCGTCGCGGAGCTCGTTGGCCCTGGCCCGGAACCTGTCGGTCTCCTCGGTCTCGCGGCCGAGGGTCTTGACGACCAGGGCGCCGTCGAAGCTCTCGTGCGCGATCTCGCTGACCTCCGCGCGCAGCTGCTGGGCCCGGGTGGCCAGGGGGCTGAGCTTGCGCTGGTAGACCAGGTTCAGCACGGCGATCGCCGGGAAGATCAGGAAGCCCACCAGGGCGAGGATCGGATCGGTGATCACCATCGCGACCGCCGCGGTGACCAGCATGACGATCACGCCGACCGCCATCGGCAGCGGGGCCAGCGGCGCCCAGGCGGCCTCGGCGTCGGCATTGGCGTTGGAGAGGAGCTGGCCGGTCGGGTGCCTGTGGTGCCAGGCCAGCGGGAGCTTCAGGTACTGCCGGGTGACGGCCCGGCGGGAGTGGGCCTGCATCCGGTACTGCATGACCCCGGCGAGGAACCGTCGTCCGGCCACGCCCATCGCCTTGAGGAGGGCGACGCCGAGGATGAGAGCCGTGCCGAAGGTGAGCGCACCGGTGGTGATCTCTCCCTGCTTGAGCGCGGGCTCCACGACGTTCTCCGTGGCCCAGCCGAGCGCCCACGCCGACGCGACCGTCATGCCGCCGTACAGCGCGCTGAACACGACGGCGGCGGCGAAGACCGCCTTCTCCGTCCGGATGGCCACCCCGAGGACCTGAAGCCCCCGGCGCATGACGGCGGGAGTCACCTTGCTCGCCACTCGGGGGGTGTCCTTTCAGAGGAAATATTTCTGCCTAAGTCACTATCAATTTGGATCAAGCGCTTATTCCCGAGTCCGTGACGCCAGGCGAGCATCCGGCGCTGTGGTTGCCCGAACAACAACCTTGATAGGGTCGGACATGTGACATACGCCCGCGCCGAACGCGCCGCGCTCAGCGACCTGCTCGCCGGGCTCGGTCCGGACGCCCCCACTCTCTGCGAGGGCTGGACCACCTTCGACCTCGCCGCCCACCTGGTCCTGCGCGAACGCCGCACGGACGCCGCCGGCGGCATCATGCTCTCGTCGCTGGCCGGATACGCCGCCAGGGTGCAGGAGTCCCTGAAGGCCAAGCACGGATACGCGGGCCTCGTCGAGCTCCTGCGCTCCGGCCCCGCCGGGATCTACCGCCTGCCCGGCCTGGACCGGCTGGTCAACACCGCCGAATACTTCATCCACCACGAGGACGTACGGCGTGCGCAGCGGGTCTGGGAGCCGCGCGAGCTTCCCGCCGACTTCGACGAGACCCTCTGGAAGCAGACCCGCGCGGGCACCCGCGTGTTCCTGCGCAAGTCACCGGTCCGCGTCGTCCTGCACCGCATCGGCGGCGGCGTCGCCATCGGCGGGCCCAAGGACACCCCGCAGGCCGAGGTGACCGGCACGGCGGGCGAGCTCATCCTTTTCTGCTTCGGCCGCCAGTCCCACGCCAGGGTCGACGTCACCGGCGACGACGAGGTGGTGGCCAAGCTGATGGACGCCTCGCTGGGCACCTGACCCGCCCGCTCCCGTCTCCCCCTCCCGGTCCCGTCACGGCCCGTCCGGACCGACGCGGGTTCACCCGAATGCCGGGCCCCGCTCCGAAAGTCACCCGCGCGAGCGCCCGGGGGCGTCGCGTGCGCCCCTGGGCGGGAGCGGGAAGAACCCGCTGGTGCGGCGGACGTAGTCGGCGTAGCCGGGGCGAGACTTCGACAGCTGCCTCTCCAGCAGCGGCTTGCCGGTCCCGGCCACCAGGAAATAGGTCATGAGCACCGGCGAGAGCACCGTCAGCACGCCCGGCCACTGATCGGCGGCGACCAGGAACAGGCCCCACCACACGCAGGCGTCGCCGAAGTAGTTGGGATGGCGGGTGTAGCGCCACAGACCGGTGTCCAGGACCTTGCCCCCGCTGCCGGGGTCGGCGCGGAAGCGGGCGAGCTGCCGGTCGCCGACCGTCTCGAACACGAATCCGACCAGCCAGAGGGCCGTACCGGCCCAGGTGATCCAGCCGAGGGGGCCCTTCTCGAACATCGCCACCTGGACCGGGAGCGAGACGAAGAGCAGGACGACGCCCTGGGTCACGTAGATCGTGCGGACCGCGTACAGGGTGCGGCTGCCGGGGGCGCGGCCGAGCATCCGCTCGTAGCGCGGGTCCTCGCCCTCGCCGAGGTTGCGCCGCCCGATGTGCAGCGCCAGCCGCATCCCCCACGCGGCGGTGAGCACCAGCACCAGCAGCCGCCTGGCCTCCTCGCCGCCGGACGAGCCGGACAGCAGGTAGGACACCAGGGCGACGAGCGTGAATCCGAGACCCCAGGCCACGTCGATCACCGAGTGGCGGCCCACCCTGAGCGCCACGGCCAGGGTGACCGCGAGCAGCGCGGCGAGGGCGGCCGCGGAGGCGAGCAGGGACCACCAGAACATCCACCAGGACATCACGGCCTCCTCAGCAGGACCTGGTGGACGTCCATCCTGCCCTGCTCGAAGGCGAGCGCACCACCGACCAGATAGAGCCGCCAGACGCGGGTCATCTCCTCGCCGACCAGCGCGACGGCCTCGGCGTACCGGGACTCGAAGGTGCGGTGCCACTCGCGCACGGTCCTGACGTAGTGCTCTCCCATCGCCTCGGCGTGCTCGAAGGTCAGGCCGGGGGCCTCCAGCAGCGCGATGGTCGCCCCGACCGGGCGCATGTGCATGTCGGGGGCGATGTAGGTCTCGATGAACGGCCCTCCCCCGGGATGCCCGGCCCCGCGTGACATCTGCTGGACCAGCACCCGCCCGCCCGGCCTGACCAGCCGGTGCAGGGCCGAGGCGTAGAGCGGGTAGTTGTCCCGGCCGACGTGCTCGCCCATCTCGACCGAGCCGATCGCGTCGTAGGGGCCGTCGGCGACGTCGCGGTAGTCCTGCAGCCGGACCGTCACGTCCAGCCCCGCCGAGCGCGACTCGACGAACGCCTTCTGCTCCCCGGACAGGGTGGCCCCGGTGGCCGACACGCCGTACTCGCGAGCGGCGTGCAGCACCAGCGAGCCCCACCCGCACCCCACGTCGAGCAGCCGCATGCCGGGCTCCAGGCGCAGCTTGCGGCAGATCATGTCCAGCTTGCGGCGCTGGGCGTCCGCGAGGGTGTCTCCCGGCTCGAAGAACGCCGAGGAGTAGGCCATCGACCCGTCCAGGATCAGCGCGTAGAAGTCGTTGGACAGGTCGTAGTGGTGGGAGATCGCCGCCCGGTCCCTGACCCGGCTGTGCGGCCTGCCGCCGAGCCGGGCCTCGGTGGCGGGCGGGGCCGGAGGGCGGCCGATCACGCTGTGCATTCCCAGCAGCCTCAGCAGCGCCCGTACGGCCCGCACCCGGTCGACCCGGGGCCGGGCCGCTCCGGGTCCGCCCGCCACCGCCTCCCGGACCCGGCGCAGCCCGTCGGCCAGGTCCCCTTCCACATCCAGCTCACCGGTCACGTACGCCCTGGCCAGGCCGAGCTCCCCCGGGCTCCACAGCACGCGCCGCAGCGCCCTCGGGGAGCGCAGCACCACGGTGGGCGCGTCCGCCGGGCCGTACGAACCGCCGTCCCAGGTGCGCAGCCGCAGCGGCGGCTCACCGCCGAACAGGTCGCGCAGCAGCGGGGCCAGGACTCCTGCCGCGCCGGTGGCGGCGGGTGCGGTGACGGTCATGATTGCCTCCCGAGGGTGAACTGCCAGACGTCCAGGTAGCGTGAGCGAAATCCCGCCTCCGAGTAGGCGAGATACAGCGTCCACATGCGGTGGAAGACCTCGTCGAACCCGAGCGCGCCGACGGCGTGGACCCGCTCCAGGTAGCGTTCGCGCCAGAGGCGGAGCGTCTCGGCGTAGTCGTCGCGCAGCGAGAGCCGTCGCGTGATCCGCAGCCCGCCGAGGTTCTCCTCTATCGCGGTCACCGAGGGCAGCATGCCGCCGGGGAAGATGTACTTCTGGACCCACGTGTGGGTGTTCAGGGTGGCCCGCATCCGGTCGTGCGGCATCGTGATCGCCTGGATCGCGATGCGGCCGCCGGGGGCGAGCAGTTCCTCCAGCACGCGGAAGTAGACCGGCCAGTAACGGGCGCCGACCGCCTCGACCATCTCGACGCTGACGATCGCGTCGTAGCTGCCGTCCACCTCCCGGTAGTCGGCCAGCAGGATCTCCACCCGGTCCGACAATCCGGCGTCGGCGACCCTGGCGACGGCCAGCGCCCGCTGCTCCCGCGACAGGGTGACGGAGGTGACCCGCGCGCCCCGCGACGCCGCCCGCAGCGCCAGCTCGCCCCAGCCGGTGCCGATCTCCAGCAGCCGGGTGCCCGGCCCCGCCCCCACCTGGTCCAGCAGCCGGTCGATCTTGGCTCGCTGGGCGCCGGCGAGCGTCTCCCACGACGCGGGCCCCTCGAACAGCGCGCTGGAGTAGGTCATGGTCTCGTCCAGGAACTCGGCGAACAGCTCGTTGGACAGGTCGTAGTGGCGCGAGACGTTGCGCCGGACGCTCTCCTGGCCGCCCAGCTCGTCCCGCGGCACCCCGCGCACGGCCAGCCGCCGCAACCGCTGCAGCCCCGGGGGGATGAGCGTGGTCAGCCGCTCGGCCATCACCGTGAGCACGGCGGGCAGGTCGTCGGCCTCCCAGTCGCGGGCCATGTAGGCCTCGCCGAACCCGATGAGCCCGGAGGCCCCGACCCGGCGGTAGAACGCCTCGGGGCGTCGCACCCGCATCACGGGGCCGCCGGTGCCGAGCAGCCGCCCGTCCGGCAACTCCACCGTCAGGGGCAGCCGCCGTACGGCGCGCGGGAAGAGCAATCGCACGGGCACGCCGCGCAGGCGTGAGGCGGGCACGGTGTCGACATCGGGCCAGGCCGTGGCCACCCGCTCGGTCGTCGAGGTCATCTGGGTCCTTCCGGGGGAACTGTTCTCAGGCCGCGCAGGTACAGGCCGATCCCCTGGCGGCGGATCCTGGCGCTGCCCACGAGGGGGGCCATCGGGTGCCTGGCGGCCATCCGCCAGAGCCAGGGCCCGGTCGCCGGCCTGCGGCGTCCTCGCACCCCGGCGACAAAAGGGGGCCGTCCCGGCCTGTGCAGGACGACGGTGAGCGCGAGGCGCTCGCCGGGTTCGGGAAGGCTGAGCCGGTAGTGGCCCTCCACCGCGTTGAACGGCGAGACGCGGAACTCCTTGGCCACCTCGCGCTCGCCGGGGCGCAGCAGGTAGCTGTGACGCCCGCCGTAGGTGTTGTGCACCTCGGCCACCACGACGGTTCCGTCGCCGGTGTCGCACCAGTAGACGGTCAGCGGGTTGAACACGTGGCCGAGCACCCGGGCGTTGGCGAGCATCGTGATCCGGCCCGCGGTGATCCCGTGCCCGGCGAGGAAGGCGTCGACGTTCTGCCTGATGCTCAGCGCGGGATCACCCGCGTGGTCGCGCGCGTGGAACGCGGCCAGCAGGCGGTTGCGCGGCAGCCGGTCCAGGTCCACCAGCCACAGGTAGGAGCCGTAGCTGAAGTCGTTGCGGATCGGCTCGGAACGGACGTGGGTGATCACGCACTCGTACAGGGCGGTCACCACCGCCCCCCGAGCGCCTCGGCCGCGCGGACGCCGGAGCCGCAGCCGTCCTCGTGGAACCCCCAGCCGTGGTAGGCCCCCGCGTAGGCGATCACGTCGTCGTCGAGCGCGGGCAGCCGCTCCTGGGCGGCGACCGACTCGGGGGTGTACACCGGGTGCTCGTAGGTCATCCGGGCGATCGCGTGCCCGTCGGGGATCTCGGCGCCCAGGGTGACGAGATGGGGCCGCGACGTCTCCAGCCGCTGCAGGCGGTTCATGTCGTAGGTGACCCGGGCTCCGGCGGCGTCCGCCGTACAGGACTCCATCCGGTAGTTCCACGAGGCTCGCGCGCGCCGCGCCCGGGGCAGCACCGACGGGTCGGTGTGCAGGGTGACGGGATTGCGGGAGTAGCGGAACGCGCCGAGCACCTCCCGCTCGCCGGGGGTCGGCTCGGCGAGCAGGCGCAGCGCCTGGTCGGGGTGGGTGGCGACCACCGCCGCGTCGAACCGCTGGACGCCGTCGGCCTGGAATTCCACCCCCTCCCCCGTACGGCGCAGCGCCCGGACCGGGGTGGAGGTGTGCACGGCGGTGAGGGTCTTGGCGATCTTCTCGACATAGTCGCGTGAGCCCCCGGTGACGGTCCGCCAGCGCGGGGAGCCGGAGACGGTGAGCATGCCGTGGTTGGCCAGGAACGCGAACAGGTAGCGCGCCGGATAGCGCCCGGCGTCGGAGGGAGGGCACGACCAGACCGCCGACACCAGCGGGGTCGTGAAGTGGGAGATGAAATAGGGCGAGAAGCCCGCGACGAACTCCCCCAGCGTGCGGTCGTCACCGTGCTCCAGCGCCTCGCGGGCCATCCGGTGGAAGCGCGGCACCTCGGTGAGCATCCTCAGGTACGGCGCGCGGGCCACGCTGGAGACCCGGGCGAACAGGCCCGGCGCCCCCTTGCCCCCTGCGTATTCGAGGCCGCAGCCCCCGCACGAGACCGACATGCTCATGTCGGAGGGCTGGGTCCGCACGCCCAGCTCGGCGAAGAGCCGGATGAGCCGGGGGTAGGTCCGCTCGTTGTGGACGATGAACCCGCTGTCCACGGCCAGAGTCCGGCCGTCCGCCGACGTCACGTCGTGGGTGTGCGCGTGCCCGCCGATACGGTCGTCCGCCTCGAAGAGGGTGACGTCGTCGCGCCGCCCCAGCACGTACGCCGCGGTGAGACCGGCCACGCCGCTTCCGATGACGGCGATCCTGCGCCTCTCCATCGACCGATGTCCTCTCACAGCACTCACAGCACTCACAGCACTCACGGCGTTCACAGCACTCACGGCGTTCACAGCACGAGCCGGGGCGATCCGTCGGCGGCCCTGGAGAAGGCGTCCGCCACCGGCCCCGGTGCGGTCTGCCGGTCGAGCGACAGAAGAGTCAGTTCCACCGCCAGGCGATGCCAGAGAGCGGCCCTGCGGAGCATCGCGTGGCCGTCTCCGGCCACCTCGATCACGGCCACGGCGCCCGCGCCGTCCCGCGAAGGCACGCGCACGGCTCCGTCCCGCGCGCCCCGCGAAGGCACGCGCGCGGCCGCGTGCCGCGCCCGCTCCGCGTAGGCCCAGGTCGCGCGGGGATCGGTGACGGCGTCGCGGTCGCCGTGGGCGAGCAGCACGTGCTTGCCCGGGAGCGGGGAGACGGGTTCACCGGCGGGGAGCCAGGGCGCCAGCGCCGCGACCGCGGTCACCAGGGGATGCCCGGCCGCCCGGAGCGCCGCGCGCGCCCCCATCGAGTGCCCGATCAGCACCACCGGGACGCCGAGCCGCTCGATGATCGCGTACACGTCCGCGACCGGCGAGGCCTCGGCCCCGTTCCAGCCGCGCACCCGAAACCGCGGGCGCGAGACCGCGACGTCGCGCCCGCGGGTGGCATGCCGTACGGCACGCTCGAAGGGGATCATTCTGAGCACGGCGAGCTGGGTCGGCGCCGTGGGCTCACGGCCGGTGGCACGACCGCCGTGGAGGATGAGAACGGCGGAGGCAGGTGGGGTCATCGGGGGTCCCTTGGGTCGGTATGACCCCTTATTCGGAACCGTCGGGGATCCGGATGCCCCGCGATGCCGAGTTCCCTCGGTTTTTCGGGAAGGATCTTCATCCGTGCGGGCCGGGGCGGGTGTCCCGCCCCGGCCCGGCCCGGTGGGGGCGGCCGGTTCACCCGGGTCCGGATGTCGTCCTCGCGGCGATGGAAGCCGCGCCGGCGTCCTCGATCACGGCCCCGCTCGTCGCCTCGCCCGCGCCCGCCGTGCCGTCACGCCGGCACGGCCCTCCTAGCTCTACCGGTACATGTGACAGTAAAGGTTGGACAGGAGCCCCCGGCGACCCCACCATGACGGTGTGACCTATGCCAATCCTCGCTCAGGCAATGGATCGCGCCTGCGAGACGGGTATGATCACCAGAATCCGGGAGCCACTCGGGCCGCACATGTCAAAGATCGGTAAAATATGGGTACATACGGCTGGGAATGGAACTGCGGGAGGCCCCCATGCAGGTCAAGAAGGTCCTCACCTACCTCGCGGTAGCGTTCGTGGTCTTCTATCTGTTTACCAGGCCCGCCGAGGCGGCGAGTGCGGTCAACGGAGTCGTTGATGGGATCGCGAGAGGAGCCGATCAGTTGGCTCTGTTTTTCACTCGGGTGCTCACCTGACCGGCCGGCGGTGGTTCACCCCGCCCTGATGTGAGTTATTCGGCGCTCCCGTCCGAGCCACGGGGGAGCGCAGGACCCTCCCTACGCCGAGCAACCGTGCGATGTGCTTTCGCTGTCCCCCAGGGACGTGTTAGGCAGAGAGCATGGCCGATCGTTACGACATCACCGGAGTCCACACCCTCGATCCCGCGGCGGGGCGCGTCGTCGAACGCGCCGACACCGAGGGCGTCGAGCTGATCCGTTTTCTCTACGCGGACCACGGAGGTGTGATCCGGGGCAAGGCCACCTCACGCTCCCTGCTCGCCGAACGGCTCGGCACCGGCATCGGGCACACCGTGGCGATGATGGCGATGAACATGCTCGACGGGCTTCAGAGCGTCGAGCATCTCGGCCCGGTCGGCGAGGTCCGCATCGTCCCTGATCCGGCCACGTTCGTCCGCCTGCCCTACGCTCCCGGCGCGGCGGCCATGCTGTCGGACCTGTGCCTGCCCGACGGGTCCCCCTGGGCCGCCTGTCCGCGCACCTTCCTGCGCGAGGCCGTCGCCACCCTGGCCGACGAGGGCCACGCCCTCGTCGCCGCCTACGAACCCGAGTTCACCCTCGGCCACCGCGTCCCCGACCCCGGGGGCGGCCCGGACCGGCTGGTCCCCGTCGACGACAGCCTGTGTTACTCCACCACCGGCTTCAACCAGGCCCACGACTACACGATGGCCCTGGTCCACGCCCTGGAGAGCCAGGGCCTGCGGCCCGAGCACTGCCATCCCGAGCTCGGCCACGGCCAGCAGGAGCTCTCGATCCGCCACGCCCCCGCCCTGCGCGCCGCCGACAACCACGTGATCTATCGCGAGACGGTCCGGGGCGTCGCCACCCGCATGTCCATGTGGGCGTCCCTCGCCCCCAAGCCCATCGCCGACCAGGCGGGCAACGGCGCCCACATCCACGTCTCCCTGTGGGACCCCGAGCTCAGCGTCAACACCTTCAGCGACCCCTCCGGCCGATACGGCCTGTCGGCCAAGGCATATCACTTCATCGGGGGCCTGATCGCCCATCTTCCGGCGCTCACCGCGCTGACCTGTGGATCGGTGAACAGCTTCCGGCGCCTGGCGCCGCAGATGTGGTCGAGCGCCTACTCCTGCTACGGCATGGACAACCGGGAGGCGGCGGTGCGGATCTGCTCCCCCACCGGGAAGGACGTCGCGGCCTCCACCAACCTGGAGATCAAACCCTCCGACTCCTCGGCCAACCCCTACCTGTCGCTCGGGGCCGTCATCCACGCCGGCCTGGACGGCATCCGCCGCGAGCTCGACCCCGGCGAGGCGGTCAACGTCGACCCCGCCACCCTCCCCGAGGGCAGCGTCCCCCGCCTTCCCAGCTCCCTGGGCGAGGCCCTGGACGCCCTGGAGGCCGACGACGTCCTCATGAACGCCCTCGGCCCCCTCCGCAGCTCCGCATACCTGGCCGTCAAACGCTCCGAGGTCAAGTCCTTCGCGGCCCAGGACGTCGCCTACGAGCTGTTCCACCACTTCAAGGCCTTCTGAGGCCGGGCCGTTCGCGAGGGGTCCGGGCTCGCCGCGACGGCGAGCCCGGCGGTCACATCTCCGGGCGGCTCCCCGCCGGGCGGCGTGGGGCCGATCGACACCGCCGGGCGGCCTCACCCCTCCCGGCGGGCGACGTCATTCGCCCGGACGACCGGTTCCGCCGTGTCCCCCGTGCCCCCCGTGCCCCCCATGGCATGGGATCCATCATGCTCGGCCATATGGGACAGGATCTGTCCTAGATGACTCCTACCGTCGATCACGTCGCTGCGGCACACCGCCCGGATCTTCCGGGGGGACGCGACCGCCCCACTCCCTTCATCCCCCTCGTGCCAAGGAGCCGTACTCGATGTCCGACCGCCCGACGGAAGTCCCGTGTCTCTCCTGGGCCGAGGTGCGCGCCCGGCGTCTGGAACGGCATGCGCTGACCGCCCCGTCCGAGAACGCCCGGCCCGCCGACATCGTCGGTGCCATGGCCGGCACTCACGCGCAGGTCATGTCCGCCGCCGAACTGGCCATCGGGCTCCGCCTCGCCGGCGCGACGCGCACCGACGTCCGTGAGGCCCTCTGGACCGAGCACAGCCTGGTCAAGACGTTCGGTCCGCGCGGCACCGTTCACCTGTTCCCCACCCGCGACCTGCCCCTGTGGGTCACGGCGCTGTCAGCCCTCCCGCCCTCTCAGAACGGCTTCTCCGACGACGTGCGGATGAGCCCCGGCCAGGTCGAAGCGGTCCTCGCGGCCATCGCGGACGCCTTGCGGGACGACGAACTCACGATCGACGAGCTCGGCGACGCGGTGGTCCACCGTACGGGGCCGTGGGCCGGAGACCTTGTCATGCCCGCGTTCCAGGGCATGTGGCCTCGCTGGCGCCAGGTCATGCACCTGGCCGGAATGCGGGGCGCCCTGTGTTTCGGCCCCAACCGGGGCCGCAAGGTCACCTACACCAGCCCAAGCCGATGGCTGCCCGGCTCCGAGCCGGCCGACACCTCGGCCGCCCTATCCCACGTGGTGAGGAGCTATCTGCACGCGTACGGACCGGCCACCCCGCGACGGTTCGCGCACTGGCTGAGCGCCCCGGTCCGCTGGGCGAGCGACCTTTTCGAGTCCCTGGCCGGCGAGCTCCAGCGGGTCGAGGTCGAGGGCGCCTCCGCGTGGGTGACGGCCGGCGACACCGAGGTTCCCTCCGCCCCGCCCCGGGGCGTGCGGCTGCTCCCGTACTTCGACGGCTACGCCTACCGGGTCGGCAACCAGCCACCCGAGTTGCTCTACCCCGGCCGCGCGGCCGGGCGCGTGCTGCCCGGCAACTTCCAGGTCCTCCTGGTCGACGGCGTCGTCGCCGGACTGTGGCACCAGCGCCGCTCGGGCCGCCGGATCGACATCACCGTCGAGCCCCTCGTGCGGCTCACGGCCTCGCAACGCGACGAGCTCGACCACCAGGGAGAACGCGTCGGAGAGATCCTCGAAGCCAGGCCCCGGCTGACCATCGGCGTCGTGACCGTGGGCGGCCACGCCTAGATCCGCTGCCCGGGCAGGGGCGTCACGCCCCGGACCGTCCGAGCCCGGACGCCGGGAAACAGGCGGGCAGGGGCGTCGTGGATGTCCGCGGGCACCTGAGCCGCTTCCGGTCCGCCTGAGCCCGGACGCCGGGGATCAGGCCGGGCTCGTCGCGGCGGCAGGACTCACGTGCTCGCGGTGAGGGCGAGCAACCTGTCCACCAGCCCTCGCGCGTGGTCCGCGCCGGCCGGGCTGTTGAAGAAGATCACGTGGAAGTAGAGCGGCGCCAGCACGACCTCCAGCAGCTCCAGCAGGGTGGGCGGGTTCTCCCCACGGTCCCGGGCGCGGTCGAGCATGGCCTGCAGTTGCACGCCCCGCTCCAGGAGGTAGATCTGCCGGGGCGGCTCTCCCCCCTCCGCATGCGTGCCGACCATCGCGGCACGGAGGAACACGGCGCTCAGGGGGCTGGCCACGTCTTCCGCCACCTGGACCGCGTAGGCCTCGAGATCACCCCGGAGCGTCCCGGTGTCCTGGACGGGCGACGAACGCGTCAGCCGCTCGGTGACCACGTCGTCGATCAATGCGGCCAGGGTGCCCCAACGCCGGTAGAGCGTCGTCTGGTGGACGCCGGACCGCTCGGCCACCAGCGCGATGCTCAGGTCGCCCCACTCCTCCTCGCGAAGCAGGTCGACGACGGCCTCGTGCACCGCCGCCCGGACGCGTGCCGTACGGCCCCCGGGACGGCGGGCGGGTTGCTCTGCTTCCACCGGAACAGCCTAACGCAAAAATACTTGCTTTAAATTTTCCGCCGCTCTACGCTTCCCTCAACGCAAGAAAACTTGCGTTAAGGGCCGTTGGTCCTCGCGAAATGCGGGCCACAGCCACGCGGCGGCGCTCATCCCCGGATCAGAGCGTCATCCCTCAACGACCCGCATCGGCGACCGGCTGGACGAAACCCCTCGGGAGCATGGAATGAACCGGTCTGGCAACGGTGGAATCGCCTCGGTGGTGCTGTGGGACATCGCACCGATGATCGCCACGTACTACGGATGCCGCGCCCTGGGCGTGAGCGAGTACGCCGCCATGCTGACGGCGGCGAGCGTCGGATTCCTGCGCGTGGCCTACGTCGCCCTCCGGCAGCGCCGCTTCGACGGCTTCGCCGCCTTCATGGGAACCGTCTTCGGTGTGGGACTGGTCCTGTCCCTCCTTTCTGGGGACGAGAAGTTCCTGATGGCCGTCAAGTCCGTCACCACCTCGGTCGCCGGCCTGATCTTCCTGGGCACCTGCGCCCTCGGCCGTCCCGCCGCCTTCGCCGTGGCCAAGCTTTTCGGCGCCGAGAACGCGGACACCGTACGACGCTGGGAGGCCCTGTACGCCGCGGAGCCGGCCTTCCGCCGCGTCTACCTGGTGATGACCCTGGTGTGGGGCATCACCCTCCTGGCCGAGTCGGCCATCCGCATCCCACTGATCTACCTGCTGCCGACCGACGTCATGGTCGGCCTGTCATCGATCCTCCTGATAGGGACCATCGGGCTGCTCGCCCTGTGGAGCTCCTGGTACGGCAGGCGCGGCGAGCAGGCGGCGCAGCGACTCCCCTCCGGCCCGGAGGCCGTCGGCACTCCGTGAGCGCGGCCCTACGAGATCCGCCGACGGACCGAGCACGACCACCGCGAGCCGGCAGAGTCCTGCTAGGGAGTGAGGACGATCTTGTTGCATTCGTTCTCTTTGTTCTTGAACATCTCGTAACCGCGCGGGGCGTCCTCCAGCCGCATGCGATGGCTGACGACGGAGCTGGGATCGATGTCGCCGTTGCGGATCCTCCCCAGCAGGGGCTCCAGATACCGCTGCACGTGGCACTGGCCGCTTCTCAGCGTCAGTGACCGGTTCATCAGCGAGCCCATCGGGAACTTGTCGAGCAGGCCGCCGTAGACACCGATCACGGAGACGGTCCCGCCGTTGCGGCAGGACATGATCGCCTCGCGCAGGGCGTGCGGCCGCTCGGTTTCCATCCGGGTCGCCTGCTTGACCCGGTCGTAGGCGTGCACGACCCCGGTGGGGTGGTGGGCCTCCATGCCCACGGCGTCGATGCACCCGTCCGGGCCCCGCCCGGCGGTGATCTCCCGTAGCGCGTCGAGGACGTCGACCTCCTCGTAGTTGAGCGTCTGCGCGCCCGCCCGCTCGGCCCTCTTCAGCCGGTACGGGAAACGGTCGATGGAGATGACCTTCTCTGCCCCCATCAGGAAGGCGCTGGCGACCGCGAACTGACCGACGGGTCCGGCTCCCCACACGGCAATGACGTCCCCGGGCTTGATGTCGCACATCTCCGCGCCCATCCAGCCGGTGGGCAGGATGTCGGACAGGAACAGCACCTGCTCGTCCGTCAGGCCGTTCTCGATCTTGATCGGCCCCACGTCGGCGAACGGCACGCGCGCGTACTCCGCCTGGCCCCCCGGGTAGCCGCCGAGCATGTGGGAGTAACCGAAGATGCCCGCGGGGGCATGGCCCATGAGTTTCTCCGCCAGCCCCGCGTTGGGATTGGAGTTCTCACACACCGAGTACAGGCCGTGTTCGCAGGCGATGCAGTTGCCGCAGGCGATCGGGAAGGGGACGACCACCCGGTCGCCGACCTTCAGGGTCGACACCTTCTGGCCCACTTCCACCACCTCGCCCATGAACTCGTGGCCGAGGATGTCGCCCTTCTTCATGGTCGGGATGTAGCCGTCGTACAGGTGCAGGTCGGAGCCGCAGATCGCGGTCGAGGTGACGCGGACGATGGCGTCGCGGGCGTTCAGGATCCTGGGATCGGGAACCTCGCGGACCTCGACGGTGTTCCGGCCCATCCAGCAGTTGGCCTTCATGTGACTCTCCTTACCGCATCGCGGGCTGGGCGGGACGCTGCCTGACCTGGCGCGATGTGAGGGTGCCCTCCGGGCTGCCCTCGGAGCGAACCACCTCGCCGGTCTCCATGACCTGCTTGAACCGGCGCAGGTCGTCTCGTATCTGCTGCTCGGGATGCTCGCCCAGCAACCTGGCGAGGGCCATGCCGACCTCGCCGACCTTTCCGCCCGGCAGGTCGTAGATGAGCTTCACCCGCACCTCCGTGCCGCGCCCGCCGGGAGCGTCGGAGAAATGCACAAAACCTCTGTTGCCGACGAGGGCGCCCTTCGTGGAACGCCAGGAGATCAGCTCGTCCGGGTGGTCCTCGACGATCTCCGCCTCCCACTCGACGGTCCTCTTCAGGGGCCCTTTCACCTTCCAGTGCGAGTGCCCGTCGCCGGTCGTCTCCACCGACTCCAGGTGCGCCATGAAGCGGGGAAGGTTCTCGACGTCGCGCCAGTGGCGGTACACCTTCTTGCGGGGGCGATTGATCGTTATGGCGGCATGAAGGTCCATCGGATGCTCCATCCTTCTAGTCCCGCGGCTCCGGTTCGCGCGTACCGCGGTGTACAGGTCGACGACCGTGATGCCGGCGACCGCCGCCATGACGGCCGCGACACGCTGGCGCCTCCAGCCGGTGCGGTCGGCGAGCGACCGGCCCAGCAGCATCAGGTCCAGGGCATCGCCCGCGACGCGGGTCCACACCCAGGGGGCGGGTTCGCGGCTGCCCAGCAGCACCCCCGCGTGAAACAGCTCTCGTGCGCCCACCAGCGATACCGCGCTGCGGGCCCCAGCCGAGTCGTCGACGCCGCTGATCCTGCTGACGGCGTCCGGCGCGGCGAGCTGTACCGCGCCCAGGCCCAGACTGGCCCAGCCCAGGGCGCAGGCAAGACGATCGGTTGTGCGGTCGTATTCTTCGCTCATGTCGCCCCCACATGGCTGATTGCTTCTCGGTCCCAGTCCACCGGCCCCTCTTCCCACCGCTTCGCTGCCTATGACGCGGACGCCGTCCACCCCAATGATCGTCACCCCAGCCGACGGCGAACCTGATAAGTAATCACATAATCACAGGCAGTACCCTGAGCGTCCCCAATAACACCAATTGTCCGAATTGTTTGGGATACTCCAGAACCACCTCACCGCGGCTCGTCTTTTCGTCGTGCCGCCCGCTGCGGGCGATGGCGCCTCGAACGTCGATCAGAGCCGCATGACCGGTTCATGATCGACGAGCCGTTCATCCACAAGAGGTCTTATGCCTGTTTTTTATCCTTCGTAGTGATCGAGCCTGAGGGCCGGGGTATCAAACGCCGGGACATCGAACTAGGCCGCCCGGTCACGATGGCGCCGACCGCAACCGCTGCCGGCGCCTGGTCCGGCCGGTGGGGGCGCTGAGACGAACGCCGCTCTTGGCCGACGCACTCGCCGGGAAGTGAAGAGACGCCTGTGAACGCGACGAATCCCACCACCCTGCGGGTCGTCCTTGTCGCCGACCCCGGTCTACCCACCGAAATCGCCCGCAACCTCGCCTACGACCTTCCTGACCTGTTACAGCAGCAGACCCCCAAAACCGACTGGCAGGTGCTGATGGTCACCGCCCCCCTGATCACGGACGAACAGGTCGACGTCTCCGGCATGGTCGGTAGTGTCCGCCCCCACCTGCATGGCCTTGACTGGGACATCGGTGTCTTTCTCACCGATCTTCCTCGCCGTGCCGGACTGAGCCCGGTCAGCGCCGAGGTCAGTCCGGCCGACCACGTCGCCCTGATCTCCCTGCCCGCTCTCGGCTCTCTGCGCCTGCACCGGCGGGCCGCCCAGGCCGTGCTGAGCGTGGTCGGGTCGCTCAGTTCCGGCGGCACCCACACCGGCGGCCCGGCCCGTCGCCGGTCCCAGGTGATCGGCCGCCGTACCCCCGGCGCTCCGCTGGATCCCACGGCCGACGGGCCCGTCCCTGAGCGTTACATCGTGCCCAGTCCGCGTGGCATGCTCCATCTCATCGCAGGCATGGTGCGAGCCAATCGCCCCTGGCGGCTGTTCACCGCTCTCTCCCGCGCCCTAGCCGGCGTCTTCGCCACTGCCGCCTACGGCATGATCAACAACACCGCCTGGCAGATCGCCGCCTCCCTGGATACCTGGCGCCAGTTTCTGGTCACCGTCCTGTCGGTTCTCGCCCTCACCGCCTGGATCATCGTCGACCATAAGTTGTGGGAGCGCCCCGACGGCGACCTTCCCCGCGCCCTCTCCCGCCTCTACAACCTTGTCACCAGCCTCACCATCGGGCTGGGCGTGCTCTTCCTGTACGCGGTGCTCTTCGTCGTCCTCAACGCCGTCGCCGCCCTTCTGCTGAGCCCCTCCGTACTTGACCAGGCCCTGGCACACCGCCCCACCGTCACCGACTATCTGGCCCTGAGCTGGTTCGTCACCTCCCTCGCGATGATCGGCGGAGCCTTCGGCTCCGGGCTCGAGGACGACGGCACCGTCCACAACGCCGCCTACGGCCGGCGCCAGCGCAGCCGCCGGGAGCAGCAGAAAAGCAGCGAAGCCGATCCTGGAGCCGGCCGAGCGGACTCCTGATACACAGCGCGATGGTTGTCGGGTGACGGGGTCATCGACGGCTCAGCAGATGGCGGGCCCCGTACACGACGGCGCCGACCCCCAGAACGGCGGCGCCCGAGAGCACCGCGGACGGCGGGAGGCTGAACGCCAGCGCCACACAGCCGACAAGACCCAGGACGGGAATCGCCCGGGGCGGTCGGCCTTCGCCGGGAGAAAGAGTCCAGGCGGAGGCGTTGGCGATGGCGTAGTAGACCAGCACGCCGAAGGAGGAGAAGCCGATGGCCCCGCGCAGATCGCTGACCAGTACGAGCACGGCGACGACGGCGCCGACAGCGAGCTCGGCCCGGTGCGGCACCTTGAAACGCGGGTGCACGGCGGCCAAGGCGGGCGGCAGGTGACGATCTCTGGCCATGGCCAGGGTGGTGCGGGAGACGCCGAGGATCAGTGCCAGCAACGACCCGAGGGCGGCGATGGCGGCCCCGGCGCGGACGACGGGGACCAGAGCCGGCACGCCCGCGACCCCGACCACCTCGGCCAGTGGGGCAACCGTCTCGCCCAGTCGTTGCGGCCCCAGGACGGCCAGGGCGGTGACGGCCACCGCCGCGTAGACGACCAGGGTGATGCCGAGGGCGATGGGGATCGCGCGGGGAATGGTCCGGGCGGGGTCACGCACCTCCTCACCCAGGGTGGCGATGCGGGCGTAGCCGGCGAAGGCGAAGAACAGCAGGCCCGCGGCCTGCAGCACCCCGCCCACGCCCGCGTCGGAGGCGATGTCCAGTCGCGCCGCCCGCGCCTGCCCGCTGAGCAGGCTCGCCACCACCACGGCGGCCAGTACGAGGAGCACCACCGCGACGATCGTGCGGGTCAGCCACGCGGCTTTCCGCACTCCGGTGTAGTTCAACGCGGTCAGTGCCACCACTGCGGCCGCGGCCACCTCCCGCTGGTGTCCCGGCCACACGTAGGCGCCCACGGTCAGGGCCATCGCCGCGCAGGACGCGATCTTGCCCACCACAAAACTCCAGCCGGCCAGGTAGCCCCAGAAGGGACCCAGACGTTCCCGGCCGTAGACGTAGGTGCCGCCGGAGGCGGGATAGCGCGCCGCCAGCCGGGCCGAGGAGGTGGCGTTGCAGTAGGCCACCACCGCCGCGAGACCCAGTCCCAGCAGCAGCCCTGATCCGGCCGCCGCCGCGGCCGGGGCGAGCGCCGAGAAGACCCCGGCGCCGATCATCGACCCCAGGCCGATCACCACCGCGTCCGCCGGCCCCAGGCGGCGCTCCAACCCCGGCTGCCCGGTTCCGGCAGACGTCCCCGTCACAGCGCCCCCGCACCTCGAACAGACCGGAACTCGATACCGCGTCACCATAACGGGCCCCGGTGCGCAGGCACCGCCTGGGCCCGGCGACTGAGCGGTCCGTACGATCGCCATCGCGAAGCCGGAGCTGGACGAACTGGGCGTGGAGTTCGCCGGTGAACTGGAGAAGGCGCACCGCAGGATCCGGAAGCTCGCCGGAGCCTCTTCCCCGAGCTCACCCAGCTGCCACTCTGGCCAGGGCACATACGACGATCAAGTCTGGGAGAGCTCGGCCCACACCGCGTGACCTACCGCCTGCGTGCCACGACAACCGACTTTGGAGGCCAGTGCCGCGACCACTGCCAGCCCCCTGCCGTGCTCGGCGAGCGGGTCCGCCTCCCGGCGGCGATTGAACCTGGGGATGCCGCCCCAGCCGCAGTCGTAGACGGTGACCCGGATGACCGCGACCTTGCGGGTCAGCTCGACGATGAAGGTGCCGTGGGCCTGCCCGCTGCTCGTGTGGGCGACGGCGTTGGCCGCAAGCTCGGCGACGATCTGCTCGGCGTCATCCCGGCATGGCGAGTCCTCCAGGAGAAATCTGATGAAACAGCGAGCCCGAGGAATCTGATCCGGGCGACCGGCAAAGGTCCGCCGGTAGGTCATCCCACCCGGCCGGAGCCCCACCATCGCGTCGATCAACGCCGGGGCCACGTCATTTCGGGTAATGGTCACATCGGCTCCTGCTGAGAGTTCGGGAATCACCTCCAGAACGATGACTCAGCCCGCCTCGCCAGGTAACCCCCGTATGACAGCTCCAAGCCACCCCATCATCCATGCGTTTGACCTGCGCTGATGCCGCTCAAATCGCCTGAGCATCCCCATCTTCCCGCAGATATGTCACTTTCTGTTAGCGCTTATGTACGATTCGTTTTACTGTCCATCAAGGAGAGTCAATGCCAGGCGAGGGCTATCGGATCCTGCTCGACTGCCGACGACGCAGCAAGGCGCTACGCGCCCGATCGTTCACCTTCGACCAGATCGCCGACGTCCTGGCATTGGACTACGACGCCAGCCCACTGCGCCTGTACCGCTACGCCCACGGCCGTACAGCATCCGACGTAGTGGCCGCTCACAACGACCTCGACCCTGCCGGCGCAGCCTCCCTGCGCGAAGCCCGGCTCTACGACTACGAGGCCTGGCCGATCACCGGCCGCCGCGTCCCCGCTCGAATCATCGCCATCTTCGCCCGCCTGTACCAGACCACGGCCCGATGCCTACTGTCCGACGAGGTCTACGCCTCCTACAACACGCGCGACCGCGATCCCCTCGATCGAGCCGACCATCGCCATCTCGATCCCCACCAACATCGTCACCCACGTTCCCCCACCATCTATAACGAAGCGTTCCCCGCGCGAGAGTCGACCGCCTACGGCGAAGCTCCCCCACGAGAATCGACACCCAGATTGGCCGCTTATGACGAGCCACTCTCCACATGGGGCCTGGTGACGACGGCGCCCCTCCGTGACAGCATGGAACCGCAGCCGGTTCCCGCGCGGGTCCTGCCCCTAAACCCTGCGCACTACACCGAACTTCTGCGCGCCCTGCGCGCCGAGGAGGCCGACGTGAAAAGACGCGAACTGCTCTTCGAGCTCGCTCTACTTCTCGGCGGCACCCCTGCCCTGAGTCTGCTGCGCCACCTCACCCCACCCGAACACGAACGTCTGGCCTTCACCGCCCGACAGCAAATGCCGATCGATAGCCGCACCATCGACCTGCTGGAACGCCTCACAAGTCGCCTCTGGGAAGCAGACGAATCCTTCGGCCCGCAACAGGTCCTCCCCGTGGCCGAGGCCAAACGCGCCCTGATCAACGACCTCCTCCATCAAAGCTCCCTCAGCCCTGTCCTCCGAAACCGCTTGCTCCGCCTCTATTGGAGCCTGTCCCACATGAGCGGCTGGTGCCACTACGACCTGCTGGACTTTCCGAACGCCACCCGCCGCTATACCGAAGGGCTCGCGGCAGCTCATGAATTACAGGCTCCTGCCCTTCTCGCCCATCTGCATGGCCTGCTAGCCGATATGGCGCTTCACCAGAGGAAACCCACCGTCGCGATGGATCACAGCTTCGCCGCCGAAGGATGGGCCAAGAAAAGCCACAATCGCCTGCAGCAGGCAGCGACGTTCAATGTGGTCGCACGAGTGCTCTCCGGAGCCAGTCACGACGACGCCGGCCTGCGAGTGCTTGACCGCGCCATCGCCCTGGCGAGCGCGAAGCCCAACGATGCCGATTTTCGGCATCTCTTCTGGTGCAACCCTGACCACATCGACCGTCACATTGTGTTCTGCCTGGTTGAGCTCAACCGACCCGACCAAGCGATAGCCGAAGCAGATCGGATCATGGCGAAGATGGATCCCGGATGGAATCGGGAGCGAGGAATCCTGCAACTCGAATACGCCACTACGTTGATCAAGAAGCGAGAGATCCCCGCAGCCGCCGCGATGATCGGCGAAACCGCCCAGATCGTTACAAGCCACAGCTCCACCAGACTCGCCAACTCCGTACGACAGGCCCGCCGCCGCCTCCGGCCCTGGGAAGATAACAAATATGTTCGAGATCTAGATCAAAGGCTCCGCGAGTTCTCCATCGTCCACTGAAGAGCTTCCCTCGCGAACCATCCGGATCACCACCTGGATCCGCGGCCATTGGTCGATCGAAAACCGACCGCACTGGGTCTGTGACCTCACCTACGGCGAAGAGCACTGCCAGACTCGCACCGGCAACGCGCCCCAAAACATGGCTGGCCTGCGCAACCTCGCCATCGTCGCTCTGCGCCCGGCCCGCGATGCCACCCGCACCCCGACCATCCTCGGACTCACATGATCAGTAATCATTCACCGGGGTTCCGGAAGAGCGGCCGCAGCGTGTTGGGGCACCCGACCTCCCAGGTTCAGTTCAATCCGCACAGATCCCCCACTTGTCAGGCTCCCACAAAAAGCGATCACTCTCGTCTATCTCGACGATGCTCGCCACCACGTATCCTCGATAATCCCGCCCACGAATAACAATAAGGTTATCGAGATCCAGGCTGGATCCAAGTTGAGGAGCTATTGTGCGAATGAACTGCGAGTCCGCCTTTTCTAGGGTCACACCATCCAACGCGATAGGCAGGCCAACCGCCAAAACATCTCCGAACGCGATGTCCATTCGGGTGGTACCGGAAGTCTCCTTGCCGCTCCGTATCAGGAGCCTAGAATGCGATGGCACATAGCTCCATAGGCGGAAAATTCTTTCCGGATAATCTATATCGAGCTCCACATCTCCCACTTCCCGCCGGCAGGCCTGGCGATTACCACAAACCCGACCAAAGCAGCATGTCAGAGTTGTCGACGCTTTCGCTGGCATGGCAGTTGATCCTGGATCCACCGGGAAGTCATCGACAGTAGCCCGGTAGGCACGCTGAACCTGATGGAGAACGAGATCGCGCGGGTCATACGCCCCCTGTGCCCGACCATGCGCTCCTCTCCGCCGGGGTCGCTTCAGCAACGGCGATCAACCCCGAATCGGTCCGCACGGACGCTTCAGCGTCAGGACGCATTCCGGGCGGCCGGAAACAGAGCGGCTACGGCCCGCACCCGGTACGGCGGAGCAGAGGGGCGCGGAGGTGGGCCGGTGTTTCGGCCGGCGTAAAAAGGGACCGCAACCATCACGCTCGCGCAGGCCGGAGGCCTGGAACACCAGACCGCGACCACGACGGCCGGCCGGAACGCCGACCCACCGCAGCGCGACCACGCCCGCTCCCGCCAACCGCCGAGCGCTCCACTTTCCCCATTGCAGTGTCTCTCCGTAATCATCCTTATACGATTCGCATACGTTCGTTTTGAGGAGAGACGATGCCAGTCGAGGGCCATCCATCATTGAGGGCATCCGGATGCGGAAGATCCGCAGGGTCTCGCATCTGCGATCGATGATCACAAAGCAGCCACGCTTTGAGACACCCCAGAGCCCCGCTAGTGCCGCGTCAGAGAACGTTTGCCCTGTGTGGCGCTAATCGGCACCCAGGGTGCGCAGGACGATCGTGAAACACCCGATGCCGGATATGCCGAGCGTGCCAAGATCGCCCGTATGACTTTCGCTCCTAAGAGTTCTGCCGGGCAAGCAGACACCGCAGCCCCCACGCAGCCGCCGTGGATCCGCCCTGTTCCCGAAGGTTCCGCCGAGCCCACAGAGCAGGCTGTGCTCAACGACTACGACAGGATCGCCGAGGGGTACACGACCGAGAACGAGACCAACCTCCTCAACGCGTACTACGAGCGGCCCGCGATGCTGGAGCTCGCCGGGGACGTGACCGGCCGGCGCATCCTCGACGCTGGCTGCGGCTCGGGCCCCCTGTTCCACGCGCTGCGTGATCGGGGCGCCATCGTGACCGGCATCGACGCGAGCGCCGGGATGCTGGAGCTGGCCCGGCAGCGGCTGGGCGCCGACGCGGACCTGCGGGTCGCCGACCTGGCCAACCCACTGCCCTTTCCCGACGACGCGTTCGACGACGTCATCGCGTCCCTGGTGCTGCACTACCTGGAAGACTGGGGACCGACACTGGCCGAACTGCGACGCGTACTGAGGCCTGGCGGCCGACTCCTCGTCTCGGTCGATCATCCTTTCGTCATCACCCTCATGCGTCACATGGCAGGGGAAAAGCCCAGCTATTTCGAGACCCGTAACCGGATCGAAGAATGGACCATGGGCGGGCAGACCGCCCAGATGAGCTTCTGGCACCGGCCGCTGCACGCGATGACCGACGCCTTCACCGCAGCCGGCTTCCGGATCGCCGTCATCAGCGAACCGTTCCCCGCACCGGGGGCCCGCGAATTGTTCCCCGATGTCTTCGCGGACAAGCCCTCGGGGGCCTTCCTGTGCTTCCTGTTCTTCGTTCTTCAGGCCGACTGATGCCGTATCAGGCCACGTTTGCCTTGGCGACGACGGCTCGGAGGCGGCGGTCGTTGGTATGGCGGTTCCGCCAGATCATGTAGCGGCGGATCATGCTGCCCTGCTCTTTGTGACCGGCGTGGTCGGTGCCGTCCAGGACGAAGTAGCGCAGGGCGGTGAACTGGGCCTCGATGCGGTTGAGCCAGGAGGAGTTGGTCGGGGTGTAGGCGATCTCGACGTTGCTGGCCGCCACCCAGGTGCCGACCCGTTGGCATCGTTTCGTGCTCAGGTGCGGGGAGAAGTTGTCGCACACGATCGCGATGCGAACCTCGGGCGGGTGGAGGGTACGCAGGTAGCGGCAGAACTCCAGGAACTGGGTCCGCTTTTTGATCGGTTTGATGTGGCCGTAGAGCCTGTCACGCTTGAGGTCCAGGGCGGCGAACAGGTGGCGGACCCCGCCGTATCGGTTGTAGGTCGCCCGGCGCCGGCGGCGGGGCTCGCGGTCAGGGTCCTTGTGCCTGCCGCCGCGTTCAGCCCATTGCCGACCTGGGTGGGGCATCAGGTTGAGCGGCCCGAATTCGTCCATGCAGAAGATGACTTCAGGCTCGCCTTCCTCGGGTATGACCTCGCCGTCTGCGATCGCGTAGAGATGCTCCACGCGGGCCTTCTTTGCCGCATAGTCCGGGTCGCGGGAGGTCTTCCAGGACTTCAGGCGTTGAAAGGAGACTCCTTCCTCGCGGAGCAGGATGCGCAGGCCCTCGTGGCTGATGTCGTCGACCACCCCCTCGGCGACCAGGAAGTCCGCCAGCTTGGTCAGGCTCCAGGTCGAGAACGGCAGGTCGTGCTCGGTCGGCTTGGACTTGGCGATCTTCTTGATCTCGCGCCGCTCGGGCAGCGTGAACGTCTTGGGCCGGCCACCCTTGTACTTCGGATACAGAGACTCGAAGCCGTCGGCGTTGAAGTTGTGGACCACGTCCCGAACCCGGTCGTCGCTGGTGAACGATACCTCGGCGATCTTCGCCACCTGCATGCCCTGCGCGGACAGCAGCACCATCTGGGCCCGCCGCCAGGTCACCACCGACCCGGTGCCGCGGCGGATGATCCGCAGCAGCCGCCTGCCCTCGTCGTCATCGATCTCACGGACGCGTACCCGATCTGCCACCCGGACAGCATGACGGCCGCACGCCGCCCTGGACAGAACCCGAGCGGCACGTCACGTCACAACAGGGCAAACATTGCCTGATGCGGCACTAGCGTGGTCGGCATGACTGCTGTGCCTGGGTCCGAACCCCACGAGGCGTCTCCGGGGGCTCCGCGCTACTGGGGCGCGGATGAGTTCATGCATCACGACTTCGGCGACCTCGGCCGCCGTTTCGAGCTTGAGGACGGCTGCATCGTCATGACCCCCGCCCCCTCCATCCGTCACCAGCGCATCGCCCGGCGCCTCATCAACGCCATCGAGGCATGCCTGCAGGCCGACGGTCTGGACCTGGATGTGGAGGGCCCGGTCAACTACCGCCTCAACTCCGACACCGTGTTCGCTCCCGACATCGCCGTCTTCCGCCGTGACACCGACAGCGATCTCTATGTGGAGCCACACGAGATCGAGGTCCTCGCGGAGGTCACGTCCACCAATTCCAACCGCGACCGCCTCACCAAGATGAGCCGGTACGCCCGGACCAAATGCGAGTGGTACTGGATCGTCGACCAGAACACTCTCGTCATCGACGTCTACCAGCTCGACGGTGATCTTTACCGGCAGGTGGCAGCGATCGCACCCGGCACCACCGCCACCCTGCCCGGCCCCGTTCCCCTGACGATCGACCCCGGCACCCTCGCCTGACCACCGCGCTCTCGAATGCCGGGCAACCGCCCGCGTCAGCGGACGGGGTGGCCCGCCTGGCGGAGGGTCTCCTTGACCTCGCCGATCTTGAGCTGGCCGAAGTGGAACACCGACGCGGCCAGGACCGCGTCCGCCCCCGCCTCGACGGCCGGAGGGAAGTGCTCCAGGGAGCCGGCGCCGCCGCTGGCGATCACGGGGACCGACACGGCCCGCCGTACGGCGCGGATCATCTCCAGGTCGTAACCGTCACGGGTGCCGTCGCCGTCCATGGAGTTGAGCAGGATCTCCCCCGCGCCGAGCTCCGCGCCCCTGCGGGCCCATTCGACCGCGTCGATGCCGGTGCCCCGGCGACCGCCGTGGGTGGTCACCTCGAAACCGGACGGGGTCGGCGGACCGTCTGTGACCCGGCGGGCGTCCACCGACAGCACGATGCACTGCGCGCCGTACCGCTGCGACGCCTCGGTCAGCAGCTCGGGACGGGCGATGGCGGCGGTGTTCAGGCCCACCTTGTCCGCGCCCGCGCGCAGCAGCCTGTCGACGTCCTCGACCGAGCGCACTCCCCCGCCCACGGTCAACGGGATGAACACCTGCTCGGCCGTCCGGCTGACCACGTCGTACATCGTGGACCGGTCGGAGCTGGAGGCCGTGATGTCGAGGAACGTCAGCTCGTCGGCGCCTTCGGCGTCGTAGCGGCGGGCCAGCTCGACCGGGTCTCCGGCGTCACGGAGGTTCTCGAAGTTGACGCCCTTGACCACCCGCCCGGCGTCCACGTCCAGGCAGGGGATCACTCGTACCGCGACACTCATCAAAGCTCCTCATCCACGGCAGGCCTCCGCCTCCGCCTCGTCCGCAGCGGCGGGCCACCGCGACCTCCCCTTGACCGCAACCTACGACCGCGACTCTCCCCGCACCCGTAACCAACGGCCGCGACTCTCCCCGCAGCCTACGACCACGACTTCCCCCGCCCTCGCGACCCACGACCGCGACTTCACGCGACCTACGATCTCACCGCGGCGAGGGCCTCTTCGAGGGTGAACTCCTGCGCGTAGAGGGCCTTCCCCACGATCGCGCCCTCGACGCCGATCGGGACCAGTGCGGCCAGGGCGCGCAGATCGTCCAGGGAGGAGACGCCGCCGCTGGCGACCACCGGCTTGTCGGTGCGGGAGCAGAACTCGCGGAGCAGCTCCAGGTTGGGGCCGAGCAGTGTGCCGTCCTTGGTGACGTCGGTGACGACGTAACGGGGGCAGCCGTCGGCCTCAAGGCGCTTGAGGACCTCCCACAGGTCGCCACCCTCCTGGGTCCAGCCGCGGGCGGCGAGGGTGGTCCCGCGCACGTCGAGGCCGATCGCGATGCTGTCGCCGTACTCAGCGATGATCTTGGAACACCAGGCCGGGTTCTCCAGGGCCGCGGTGCCGATGTTCACCCGGCGGCAGCCGGTGGCCAGCGCGGCCTCCAGGGAGGCGTCGTCGCGGATGCCGCCGGACATCTCCACCTTGACGTCGAGCGCGTCCACGACGGTGGCGAGGAGGTCACGGTTGGTACCGCGCCCGAAGGCGGCGTCGAGGTCGACCAGGTGGATCCACTCGGCGCCGGCCTCCTGCCAGGCGAGCGCCGCGGAGAGAGGGTCGCCGTAGGAAGTCTCGGTGCCGGCCGCGCCCTGGACCAGGCGGACCGCCTGGCCGTCGGCGACGTCCACGGCGGGGAGCAGCTCTAGCGACATCTGATCAGGACCTCCGGTCGAAGACAAGGGTGACGATAAGCGGTACGAAGAGCAGCGACAGGACGAAGACCCCGAACCGTGCGCTCCACGAGGACCACAGCAGCCAGGCGATCACCTGGACGATCATGAACAGCACCGCCACGCCGCCGTTCTGCGCGCGGCGGCGGCGGGCGATGATCCCGCCCTGGGAGGCGATCCGGACGGGCCTGCCGGGCAGGAGGGCGGTGACCCTGCCGACCCACTGGCGGCGCCGCACCAGCTTGGCCTCGCGTTCGGCGACCCGGGCCGCCTGGCGTGCCTGCTCGGCCTCGCGTTCGGCCCTGCGCCGGGCCCGTTCCTTGCTCATGGCAGATCCCATGGGAGGACCGGTAAGGGAACCGGCGAGAGGCTCGATCGAGGACCCGGCCGAAAGACCTGCCGAGCGCTCACCTTACGGTTCCGAGCCAGTTCGTGAGCAGCTGGGCTCCGGCGTCGCCCGACTTCTCGGGATGGAACTGGGTGGCCATCAGCGGGCCGTTCTCCACCGCCGCCACGAACGGGACACCGTGCTCCGACCAGGTGACCAGGGGGTCGTCGAAACCCGGCCCCGCCTGGAGCTCCCAGGTCCGCACACCGTACGAGTGGACGAAGTAGAAGCGTGTGTCCGGGTCGATTCCGGCGAACAGCACGGTGTCGGCGGGTGCCTTGACGGTGTTCCAGCCCATGTGAGGCAGGACCGGGGCCTCGAGGCGCTCCACCGTCCCCGGCCACTCGCCGCAGCCCTCGGTCGTGACGCCGTGCTCGACGCCCGTCTCGAAGAGGATCTGCATGCCGACGCAGATGCCGAGGACCGGCCGCCCCGCCGACAGGCGCCGCCCGATGATGCGCTCACCTCGTACGGCGCGCAGCCCGGTCATGCAGGCGGCGAACGCCCCGACGCCCGGGACGACCAGGCCGTCGGCCTCCATCGCCTCCGTGTAGTCGGAGGTCACCGTGACGTTGGCCCCGACCCGGGCCAGAGCGCGTTCCGCGGAGCGCAGGTTGCCGGAGCCGTAGTCCAGAACGGTTATGTTCACCATCGGGGCATCACCACCAGAGCACCGCCGCCGTCGTCGCCAGGACCGCGAGGGCGCCGAGCAGTATCGCGCCCTTCTTCAGTCCCTGCTTGAAGAACGAGAAGATCCCGCCCACCAGGAAGAGCGCGATGAAGGCCATCGCCGTGGCCGCCCAGTTCTGGCTCACAGCACACCTTTCGTGCTGGGCACGCCGGTGGCGCGGGGGTCGAGCTCGGACGCCTCGCGCAGGGCCCTGGCCAGGGCCTTGAACTGGGCCTCCACGATGTGGTGGGCGTTGCGGCCGTAGGGGACGTGGACGTGCAGGCAGATGGCGGCCTGCGCGACGAACGACTCCAGGATGTGCCTGGTCATCGTCGTGTCGTAGTCGGGGCCGATCATCGGGGCCATGCCCTCGGGCTCGCTGTGCACGAGGTACGGGCGGCCGGACAGGTCCACCGTGACCTGGGCGAGGGCCTCGTCCAGCGGGCAGGACGCGTTACCGAACCTCCGGATGCCCGACTTGTCGCCCAGAGCCTCGCGGAACGCGGCGCCCAGCGCGATCGAGGTGTCCTCGATCGTGTGGTGGGAGTCGATGTGGAGGTCGCCCTCGGTCTTCACGGTCAGGTCGAACAGGCCGTGCTTGCCGAGCTGGTTCAGCATGTGGTCGTAGAACCCGACACCCGTGGACACGTCGACGTTTCCGGTGCCGTCAAGGTTGACCTCGACCAGCACCGAGGTCTCCTTGGTGCCACGCTCCACGCGACCTCGGCGCGGCGCGAACTCACCGGTGGTACTGCTCACAGGGTTCCCTCCAGGGCGGCGCGGAACGCCGCCATCTCCTTGGCCGTTCCGATGGACACTCTCAGCCACTCCGGCGGGCCCACCTCGCGGATCAGCACTCCGCGCTCAAGCATGCCCTGCCAGACCGCGTGCCGATCCGGGAAACGGCCGAACAGCACGAAGTTGGCGTCGGAGTCGGCGACCGTCAGCCCCTCGCCGCGCAGCCACTCCACCGTCGCGTCCCGCTCGGCCCGCAGCAGGTCGACGGTGCCGAGCAGCTCGGTCTGGTGGGCGAGCGCGACGCGCGCCGCCGCCTGGGTGAGCGTCGACAGGTGGTACGGAAGACGGACCAGGAGCAGAGCCTCGATCACCGCCGGGTCGGCGGCGAGGTAGCCGAGGCGGGTGCCCGCCATGGCGAACGCCTTGGACATCGTCCGCGTGACGATGAGCCGGGGGTTGTCCGGCAGCAGGACCAGCGCCGACGGGGTGCCGGTGCGCGCGAACTCGAAGTAGGCCTCGTCCACGACGACCATGCCCGGCGCGGCCTGGACGATCCTGGCGATCACGCTCGGATCGAGCGCGGTGCCGGTCGGGTTGTTGGGCGAGGTGAGGAAGACGATGTCGGGCCGGTGCTCCTCGATCGCGGCGACGGCCTTGTCCGGGTCGATCCCGAAGTCCTCCTCGCGGGCTCCCGAGATCCATTCGGTCGAGGAGCCGCTCGTGATGATCGGGTGCATCGAGTAGGAGGGCTCGAAGCCCATCGCGGTGCGGCCGTGGCCGCCGAAGGCCTGCAGGATCTGCTGGAGCACCTCGTTGGAGCCGTTGGCGGCCCAGACCTTCTCCGTGGTCAGGTCATGGCCGAGATAGGCGGCCAGGTCCTGGCGGAGCGCGACGGCGTCGCGGTCGGGGTAGCGGTTGAGCCCGGCCGCGCTGTGCCGTACCGCCTCGGCCAGGTCGGTGACCAGGGAGGCGGAGGGGCCGTAGGGGTTCTCGTTGGTGTTGAGCCTGACCGGGACGTCGATCTGGGGCGCGCCGTACGGCGTGCGCCCCCGAAGGTCGTCGCGGATCGGCAGGTCCTCAAGCTTCACGAGGGGATCTCCCAGTCGAAACGCGCACGGATGGCGGCGCCGTGCGCGGGAAGGTCTTCGGCGTCGGCGAGCACACACACGTGGGCCGCCGCCTCGGCGAGGGCCTCACGGCTGTAGTCGACGACGTGGATGCCCCGCAGGAAGGTCTGCACCGACAGTCCGGAGGAGTGGCAGGCGCAGCCGCCGGTGGGCAGCACGTGGTTGGACCCGGCGAGGTAGTCGCCGAGTGAGACCGGCGCGTAGGCGCCGACGAAGATGGCTCCGGCGTTGCGCACCCGGGCGGCCAGCGCGGACGCGCCTACGGTGTGGATCTCCAGGTGCTCGGCGGCGTAGGCGTCGACGACGCGCAGCCCGGCCTCCATGTCGTCGACGAGGAGGATGCCCGACTGACGCCCGGACAGGGCCTCGGCGATCCGCTCACCGTGCTTGGTGGCCGCGACCTGGCGGGGCAGCTCCCGCTCGACGGCCTCGGCCAGCTCCACGGAGTCGGTGACGAGGACGGCGGCGGCGATCGTGTCGTGCTCGGCCTGGCTGATCAGGTCGGCGGCGAGGTGCACCGGGTCGGCCGTGGAGTCGGCG
Source organism: Streptosporangium subroseum (assembly GCF_900188345.1). GTDB lineage: Bacteria > Actinomycetota > Actinomycetes > Streptosporangiales > Streptosporangiaceae > Streptosporangium > Streptosporangium subroseum. The sequence continues at coordinate 158,301 of NZ_FZOD01000004.1, forward strand.
AGGATCGCAATCTCGGTGGGCCCCGCCTCGGAGTCGATGCCGATACGGCCCTTGAGCAGGCGCTTGGCGGCGGCGACCCAGATGTTGCCGGGGCCGGTGACCAGGTTGACCGGGGCGCACTCCTCGGTGCCGTAGGCGAACATCGCCACGGCCTGGGCCCCGCCGACGGCGTAGACCTCGTCCACCCCGAGCAGCGCGCACGCGGCCAGGATGGTCGGGTGCGGCAGCCCGCCGAACTCCCGCTGCGCGGGCGAGGAGAGCGCGAGGGAGGAGACCCCCGCCTCCTGGGCGGGGACGACGTTCATGACCACGCTGGAGGGGTACACCGCCCGGCCGCCCGGGACGTACAGGCCCACGCGCTCGACGGGGACCCAGCGCTCGGTGACGGTGCCGCCGGGCACGACCTGGGTGGTGACGTCGGTGCGCCGCTGGTCGCGGTGGACGAGGCGGGCGCGGCGGATCGACTCCTCAAGGGCCGCCCGGATCCTCGGGTCGAGCTCCTCCAGTGCCTTGGTGATCGCCTCGGCGGGGACGCGGGTGGACTCCAGCTCCACGCCGTCGAACCTGGCGGTCCACTCTCGTACGGCCGCGGCCCCGCGATGATGCACGTCCTCGCAGATCGACCGCACCTTCTCCAGGGCGGCCTCAACGTCGAGCTGGGCACGGGGCAGCACGCCATGGAGGTCCTCGGGGAGGGCTCCACGCAGGTCGGTACGGGAAATCACCCGCCCAGTCTACGGAGGGTTGACGCCCGGTCTCATCTTGTCCACCATCCGGACGCTTCATCCTTTCGTTAAACAGCGGAAAATACATTGGGTATTCACTCAAAGGCGCAGAGTTAAGAACAGCGTCCCCTCGTCCCTCCGAAGGGGTCCGGACACGCCTCGACAACGGCGTTTCCCTCGCTCCCGCGGAGGAGAAGTGCGCCCGATCAGGACTCCGGCCGCTGCTCGGTACGGCTTCCGAGCGCACATGCGCGAGCGCGCTCCTTTACGTTGTAGATTCATTCAATGCCCCACGCCGCCGGGCACGAGTAAGCTGCCAGCCGTGAGTAAGTCGAAGCGCACAGGCGGTCAGGGGACCCCCGCGACGGTGGCGCTGACCCAGGCCAAGGTGGATTTCACCCTTCATCCCTACGAGCACGACGCCGAGGCGCAGGCGTACGGCGAGGAGGCGGCAGACGCGCTCGGCGTGCCGTACGAGCAGATCTTCAAGACGCTCGTGGCCGAGGTGGAGAGCGGGCTGGCCGTCGCGGTCGTGCCGGTCGCGGGCAAGCTGGACCTCAAGGCGTTCGCGGCGGCGCTGAAGAGCAAGCGGGCCGCGATGGCCGACGCCACCAAGGTGGAACGCGTCACCGGCTACGTGGTGGGCGGCATCAGCCCCCTGGGACAGCGCAAACGCCTGCCGACCGTGATCGACGCCTCCGCGCTGGACTTCGCGACGATCTACTTCTCCGCCGGACGGCGCGGGCTGCAGATCGAGACCGCCCCCTCGGAGCTGGCACGGCTCACGCAGGCGATCACCGCGCCCATCGGCAAGACTGGCTAGCGAAGCGCCTCCGCGCCCCGACCGGGTCGTCTCGGGGGCGGAGGTCCTTGACCGGGTGTCTCGGGGACGGAGCGGCCGAATCCGGTTAACGCCGTGTGCGGGCCGAGGGTTTCCCCGGCGAGCCCGTTCCCGGGGAATCCCGGGCAATCCTGGCGAAGGTTGCCAGCGCGCTCAACGACGGCCTTCGGCGAGACTCGGCACAGGCCGTACCTGATCGGGGGAGCAGATGTTTTACCTGACCGCTACCGAGATGCTCAAGCTGCTGCGCGCGCGGGAGGTCAGCGCGGTCGAGCTGCTCGACGCGCACCTGCGCCGGATCGAGGAGATCAACCCGGAGGTCAACGCGATCGTCACGCTGGTGGCCGAACGCGCCCGCGAGGAGGCCCGGGAGGCCGATCGGGATCTGGCGCGGGGGCACTGGCGCGGGCCGCTGCACGGACTGCCGGTCGCGCACAAGGATCTGACGGACACCGCGGGGATCCGCACCACGTACGGCTCACCGCTCTTCGCCGACCACGTTCCCGTCAAGGACGCGCCGATCGTACGGCGGATGCGCGAGGCCGGGGCGATCACCGTCGGCAAGACCAACACCCCGGAGTTCGGCACCGGCTCGCACACCGTGAACGAGCTGTTCGGCGCCACCCGCAACCCGTACGACCTGTCGAAGTCGGCCGGCGGCAGCAGCGGCGGGGCGGCCGCGGCGCTGGCGACCGGGATGGTGGCCCTGGCCGACGGCTCCGACATGGGCGGCTCGCTGCGCAACCCGGCCTCGTTCTGCAACGTGGCAGGGCTGCGGCCGACGCCGGGGCGGGTGCCGTCGCCCTCGGCGATCGCGGCGTGGTTCACCCTCGGCGTCTCGGGGCCGATGGCCCGCACCGCGGAGGACCTGGCGCTGATGATGAGCGCGGTGGCCGGGTTCGACGCCGCCTCTCCCCTGTCGATCACCTCCAGCGGCGCGGTCTTCGCCGAGCCGCTGGGGCTGGACCTGACCGGACTGCGCATCGCGTGGAGCCCGGACCTGGGCGGGCTGCCGGTCGACACGGAGACGGCGAAGGTCACCGCGGACGCCCCGGCCGTGCTCGAAGGGCTGGGCGCGCGGGTGGAACGGGTGGACCTGGATCTGTCAGACGCCGAGGACGCGTTCCGGATCTACCGGGCGTGGCACTACGCGTCGTCCTTCGGCGACCTCCCCCAGGACCGCGTGGGGGAGAATGTCCGGTGGAACGTCGAGCGGGGCCGCGAGGTGACCGGGGCCGACCTGGCGCGCGCGGAACGGCTGCGCAGCGGCCTCTACCAGCGGATGGGCGACTTCTTCCGCACCTACGACTTCCTGATCGCCCCGGTCAGCCAGGTGCCGCCGTTCCCGGTGGACGCGCCGTACGTCTCGGAGATCAACGGACAGGCGCTGCCGGACTATCTGGCGTGGATGCGCTCCGCCTACTGGATCAGCGTGCTGCACGCCCCCGCGGCGTCGGTGCCGTGCGGGTTCACCGGCGGCGGGCTGCCGGTCGGCGTGCAGATCGTCGGACGTCCCTTCGCCGACATGCAGGTTCTGCGCCTGGCTCACGCGTTCGAGAGGGCCACCGGGCACGGCACGCGCAGACCTACCTGTCGCTGATGTCGTAGCCGGACAGCGGTCCGTAGGGGTCCTCCCCGCCGAACGGACGGCGCAGCGGCGAGTCCCGGTAACCCGCGACGCTCTCCAGGACGAAGAAGAGCCCGACGGCGAGCACCGGCCACACCAGCAACACGCCCTGGGCGGTCAGGTTCAGCGGTCCGGCGATCAGGGACGTGGACGTCCCGGAGGCGGTGACCGTCGCCGCACCGAGGTTGACCGCCTGGCCGACCACCAGGGTGATGTACGAGCCGAGCAGGCCGCCCGCGGCCAGTCCCAGCACCACGGCGAGCGGACGGCCCCTGCGCGACAGGCTGTAGCCGAGGGCGCCGCACGCCAGGCCGAGGGCGCCGGCGATGATGACGAACCAGCCGTCGGCCGCGATGAGCGCCTGGGTGGTGGGGTCGGCCAGCAGCGGGCCCTGCTTGGTCATGACGTACGGCGGACGGGGCGCGGCGAGCGACCACAGGACTCCGGCGATCACCCCGGCCAGGCCCAGTGCCAGCACGGTGACAGCGAAGTCACGCGCGTTCCGCAATGTAATACCCCTCACCCTCTGTGTTGATGTGCCCGATGTTACCCACCAGCTCGCCAGGCGCTACCAGAGGTTCCGATGGACTCCAGTTACTCTGTCCAAGTGAACGAAGAGGCATGGCTGATCGAACCCTCCGGACCGCTACGCGGTGACGTCGAGGTGCGTGGTTCCAAGAACGGCGTCTCCAAGCACATGGTCGCCGCCATGCTCGGCATGGGTGAGAGCACGATTCACAACGCGCCCGATGTGGGTGAGGTCGGGATCACCGCGCAGATGCTGCGGGCGCTCGGCATCGACGTGGAGATCACCTCCGGGGAGATCGTCATCTCCCAGGGGCCGCAGATCAATCCCCACGTCCCGGCGGCGTTCACCGGTCTCAACCGGATCCCCATCCTGATGCTGGGCCCGCTGCTGCACCTGGCGGGCGAGGCTTTCGTGCCGCTGGTCGGCGGCGACCCGATCGGGCGCAGGCCCGTCGACTTCCACGTCGAGGCGCTGCGCGCGATGGGCGCCGAGGTCGAGGTGAGCGACACCGGCATCTACGCCAAGGCCAAGCGATTGCGCGGGACCCGCATCGAGCTGCCCTACCCCAGCGTGGGCGCGACCGAGACGATCCTGATGTCGGCGGTGCTGGCCGAGGGCAAGACCGTGCTCAAGGGCGCGGCCATGGAGCCCGAGGTGGTGGAGCTCGCCCTGTTCCTGCAGCGCATGGGCGCGCGCATCGAGCTCAGCCCGGACCGGCGCATCGTGATCGAGGGGGTGGACCGCCTGCACGGCGCGTCCACCTGGCTGAACGGTGACCGGATCGAGGCGTTCTCCTACCTGGCGGCCGGTCTGATCACCGGCGGGCAGGTGCGGGTGCACGGCTGCCCGCAGGACCGGCTGGTCACCGCGATCACCACCCTGGCCCGGATGGGCGCCGAGATGGACATCACCGACGACTACCTGTCGGCGTCGGCGCCGAACGGGCTACGGGCGGCGGCGGTGCAGACCGACACCCACCCGGGGTTCATGACCGACTGGCAGACGCCTCTGATGGTGCTGTTCACGCAGGCCCAGGGCATGTCGGTGCTGCACGAGACGGTCTTCGAGAACCGCCTCGTCTACGTGCCCGCCCTGCAGAAGATGGGCTGCGAGATCGAGGTCTTCGACGTGTGCCTCGGCGGCCCGGCCTGCCGCTACCACGACACCAACGCCAAGCACTCGGCGGTCGTTCGCGGCGTGTCGAAGCTGAGCGGCGCCGACGTGACCCTGCCGGACATCCGGGCCGGGTTCTCCGCCGTGCTCGCGGCGGCCGCGGCGGAGGGCACCTCCACACTGCGCGGGGTGCACCACATCGAACGGGGCTACCACCGGCCGTTCGAGCAGTTCGCCTCGCTGGGCCTGAAGATCAGTAGAGAAAAGGTGCAGGACGGGTAAGGATTCGCAATCGGGTGTTTGTAGGTGATCACCCGGTTGCACCTTACTATGCGTGACATTGCGACGCGAGGAGAGACGTAAGCCCTCCGCGTGCCTGCGCGGGCTGGTGACCTGCGGTGTGCTCGGCGGGCTGCTGGCGGCGATGGCGGCGCTACCCCTGGTCGGCACGGTGGGGCTCACCGCCAACAAGGTCACGACCACCCTCACCGACCTGCCGCCGAGCCCGCGCGAGGATCCGCTCTCCCAGCGCACCGTGCTCCTGGACAGGCGCGGTAAGCAGTTCGCCCAGTTCTACAAGCAGAACCGGACGCTCGTGAAGCTCGACCAGGTCGCCCCGGTCATGCGCGACGCGATCGTGGCGATCGAGGACGCCCGGTTCTACGAGCACGCGGGCCTGGACATCAAGGGGACGCTGCGAGCGCTGGTGACCAACACCCAGGCGGGCGAGGTGCGGCAGGGAGGATCCTCGCTCACCCAGCAGCTCGTGAAGAACATCCTGGTCGAGAACTCCGAGAGCGACAACGAGCGCGACCAGGCCCGCGCGCCGAGCATCCAGCGCAAGATCACCGAGCTGCGGTACGCGCTGGCGATGGAGAAGAAGTACAGCAAGGCCGAGATCCTGGAGCGGTATCTCAACATCGCCTACTTCGGCGCTGGGGCCTTCGGGGTGGAGGCCGCAGCGCAGCGCTTCTTCTCGATCCCGGCGTCGAAACTGTCCCTGTCGCAGGCGGCGACGCTGGCCGGCGCGGTGCGGGCGCCGTACTCGACCGACCCGTCACTGGGCAAACAGCGTCGTGAGCGCCTGCGGGAGCGCAGGGACATCGTCCTGGATCGGATGGCCCAGCTCTCGTACGCCCCCCAGCCCAAGGTCACCGCCGCCAAGCGGCGTCCCCTGAACATCCACCTCAAGCCGGAGCCGGGTGGCTGCGCCGAGAGCTCCTATCCCTATTTCTGCCTCTACGTCCATCGGGAGCTGCTGACCAACCCCGCGTTCGGCCCGAGCCGCCCGGAGCGGGAGCGGCGCCTGGCCAGGGGCGGCCTCGTACTGCACACCACCCTGGACCCCCAGGACCAGCGGGCCGCGCAACGCGCCATCTCCTCGCGGGTCGGCCAGCGCGACACCGAGGTCGCGGCCGAGGCCATGGTCGAGCCGGGCACCGGACGGATCAGGGCGCTGGCCGCGAGCAAGAAGTACGGCCGCGACTCCGGCAAGGACAACAACGGTCCCAGCACCACCTTCAACCTTCCCGTGGACGTGGCGCACGGCGGCGGCCAGGGCTTCCAGGCGGGGTCCACGTTCAAGGTGTTCACCCTGGCGACCGCGCTGAGCAAGGGCTGGCGGTTCGACGACGGTTTCATGACGCCGGGCATGTTCGTGCCCCGCTCGGGCTTCACCAACTGCAACGGCCGCAAGGTCAACGCCCCCACGGCCAAGATCTTCAACGCCAGCGGCGAGGGCTCGGGAGGCCCGCAGAGCATCTACACCGGCACCTGGAAGTCGGTGAACATCTTCTACATGATGCTGGAGCAGCGGGTGGGCCTCTGCTCGGTGGTCAAGACCGCCAGGGCGCTCGGGATCGCCCGCGCCGACGGCACCCCGCTGCGTGAGGTCCCGACCTTCACCCTCGGGGTGAACGAGATGGATCCGCTGACGGTGGCGGCCGCGTTCGCCGCGTTCGGCGCACGGGGCCGCTACTGCCGCCCGATGGCCATCATGGACATCATCGAACGGGACGGCACGCGCGTGGCGGTCCGGCCGAGCTGCAAGAGGGCGGTCGAGCGCGACGTGGCCGACGCGGTGAACCACGTGCTGTCCGGGGTGTTCACCAAGGGCACCATGACGGGTCAGGACATCGGCCGCGACGCGGCGGGCAAGACCGGCACCAACAACGGCTACACCTCCGCCTGGTTCGCCGGATACACCCCCGACCTGGCCGCCGCGGTCAGCGTGGGCGACATCCGCGGCTCCTACAAACATCCGCTGACCGGCGTGCAGATCGGCGACGAGTACTACGGCGCGGTCCAGGGCGCCTCTCTCCCGGGACCGATCTGGGTGTCGTCGATGACCAGGGCCCTGCGCAACGTCCCCCCGACCTCCTTCCACCACCCGGACATGGGCCGTTTCGGCGGTGGATTCACCCCCGGCATGAAGGAGGCGCTGGAGGCCGAACGCCGCGAGGACGAGGAGGAGGGCCGCAGCGACGAGGGGCGCGCGCACCGCGTCGCCGGTCGTCGCAAGCACATGGGGCAGCGCGGCTGAACACGGGAACACGGGAACACGGCGCGCGAGGATGCCGTACGCGGAGGGAGCGTGGCGGGAGCGTCGTCGTCCTCGCCGAGCTGCTCAGCCCTGCCAGGCGCCCTCTCGCAGACCCCGGCCAAACAGGGACCAAACTCAACCCAAAGGAAAAATAACACTCCGGGGTTGGTCGGGTGCATACTGGAGCGATTCGCTGATCCTGGCGGTATGTTCTTGTCCGGAAAGCAGCAAACCGGCGCTCCGATCTGGCCTGTCTCCCCTCTGTCCCGCTTAAGCGGTGATCACAGGAAGATCGGACGGACACCGGCCTGGAACAGCGACACCCCCCGAACGTCGACAGCCCTCTGGGCGAGCAAGTGGAGAACGTCAATGACCGCTGAACCCCCCTACCAGAACCAGTACGGCCAGAACCCCTACGAGGCCGCTCCCCCGCCTCTCCCCGAGCTGGCCCTCTGGTGGGAGCGCCTGCTCGCCCGCGTGATCGACGTCATCATCCTGTTCGTCGTCGTCTCCCTCATCATCACCCCGATCATCACGGGGCCGTTCACGACCACCGAGGCGACCACCCTGCTCGGTGTCACGGTCGAGGTGCCGACGGTCTCGTTCCTCGGGCTGCTGATCTCCGCCATCGTGGGATTCGCGATCTATGCGGCCTACGAGTACTTCCAGATCACCCGTGACGGGCAGACCCTCGGCAAGAAGCTCGTGAAGATCCGCATCACCACGGTGGGCGCCGGCGTCCAGGGCGGGCTCGACTCGGAGACCGCCCTCAAGCGAACCGCCGTGCTCTGGGGGCCGCAGCTGCTCTCCTTCCAGAGCGTCCTCTATCTTCTCGCCGGTCTCTTCAGCCTGGTGAACGTCCTGTCCCAGTTCTGGGACAAGCCGCTCAGGCAGTGCCTGCACGACAAGGTGGCGAACACCGTCGTCGTGCGGATGCCCCGCTGAACGACACCTCTCGCGGCCGCATCGGCCCTCGCGACAGGTGACCCCGTCGGTCCCCACGGCACACACCGCCGTACGGGACCGGCGGGTTTCTCTTGTGACCGCTCCCGTCGGCGATGACGACGAGGTCGGCCACGTCGAACGGGACGGCACGCGCGCGTGCCGTCCCGTTCGACGACGGCCGTCGGGGAGCGAGGGCGCTCCCGTCCGGTCGGCCGACCGTCACAGGATGACCGGCGGCGGGTTCAGCCCCGGTGGGTCGTCATGCGTTCCTCCGCGAGGTGCAGGCCCGCCTCGATGACGGCGTTCATGATGAGGGCGAGACGGTCCTCACCGAGGGTGGGGGCCCGGCGGGCCATGTCGGCGACCAGGCGGCGTTCGCGGTCCATGTCGCGACCGGCGAAGCCGCCGACGGGCTTGAGCCGCTGGATGGTGCCCGCGAGCTCGGCCCGGCGTTCCAGCAGGACGGCGAGGGCCGCGTCGACACGGTCGATGGCATCGCGGGCGGTCAGCAGGGAGTCGGGGTCCTCCCTGCGGGTGACGGCTCCGACGATCTTCACGGCCTCGTGGGCGGCGAGGGCCTCCTGCTCGGTGGAGCCGGGGGACAGGAGCAGGCCGTCGGCGCCGGCTGCGACCGCGGCGGCGGCCAGGGCGGGGTCACCGCCGAGGTCCGCCAGGACGGGGCGGCCGGACTTCTCACGGGCGGCGCGCATCAGGGCCAGGTCGAGGGTGACCCCGCCCAGGTGCGTACGGCTGCCGCTCTCGCAGAGCACAACGCTGTCGTTTCCCTCGGCCACGCAGTAGTCGGCGATGGCCAGCCACTCCTCCAGCGTCGCGGAGGGGGCACGCTGGACGACCACGGGAAGGCCGAGCCGGGCGACCGCGCGGACCAGCTGAAAATCCTGCATCCAGGCCGCGCCGACCACCACGCCAGCGGCGTTCGCGGCGATCTCCGGCAGATCCGCCGCCGAGAACGGCTCCACCAGGACGGGCCCGGACCAGTCGGCGCGGACCGCCGCCACCGATTCGGCCGCGGGGACGCGCCCGTGGTGGTCACGCAGGTTGATCCATCGGGCGTCCGCCCCGGCGCCGCCGATCACCACGACGGGTCCCGCCCCCACCGCGAGCGTTCCCAGCCCCACGGCTCCACGCTCCAGGCGTGCGGTCAACGACATCTCGGCTCCCATGGTCAGCCGGCGCACATCCCGCGAGCCGGCGGGTTCGTCAGAAAACAGAAAAGGCAGAGACGATGTGTCTCTGCCTCGCGCCGGCTCCGGATGGTCACTGAATCACGCTGTCACGACCGGCCCTCCGGAGCCGGCACGATAAACGCTGAACAGCAAGTCATGTGCCCAACGATAAGCCATGGCCCCGCCACCTGCCACCTGCCGGACACCGCATCTCAAAGTGTGGACTCCAAAACCCCGTTTAAGTCGATCACTTTACTTGGCTATGAGAGTATTCGGGGGTTTAGAAGGAGGTAAGGCGGTTGATGGCCGAAGCACAGCCTGAGGGGCGCCGGGTCGCCTCCCGCTACCACCTGCTCGAAGCCATCGGCCGAGGTGGCATGGGCATCGTCTGGCGGGCCCACGACGAGTTCCTCGACCGCGAAGTCGCGATCAAGGAAGTCCGCTACGCCGACATGCTCGGCGAGGACAACCAGGAGGACTTCAACCGGCGCACCAAGCGTGAGGCGCGCGCCGCCGGACGACTGACGCACCCGAACGTCGTGGTGGTCCACGACGTGGTCGAGGAGGACGGACGGCCCTGGATCGTCATGCAGCTGGTGGAGTCCCGCTCCCTCGGCAAGGTCATGCGGCAGGACGGTCCGCTGCCGCCCAAACGGGTGGCGGAGATCGGGCTCCAGCTCCTGGACGCGCTGCGTGCCGCGCACGCCCAGGGCGTGCTGCACCGTGACGTCAAGCCGGAGAACGTCCTGCTGGCCCACGACGGCCGGGTGGTGCTGACCGACTTCGGCATCGCGACGCTCGAGACCGAGACCGCGCTGACCATGACCGGGATCGCCGGAACCCCTGCGTTCATCCCGCCGGAGCGCATCAAGGGCGCGACCGCGCAGCGTGAGTCCGACCTGTGGTCCCTCGGGGCGACGCTGTACGCGGCGGTGGAGGGCAAGCCCCCGCACGATCGCGGCGGGGCGCTGCCGACCATGCACGCCATCCTGAACGACGAGCCCGAGCCCCCGGTCAACGCCGGACAGCTGGCCCCGGTCCTCGAAGGGCTGCTCCGCAAGGATCCGGCCCTGCGCATGAACTACGACGAAGCCGAGCGGCTGCTGCGCGCGGTGGCCGAGGGCGAGGGCGAGGGCGAGCCCAAGCAGCCCCAGCAGCCCGCCAAGACGTCCGTCATGCCCGCCGTGATGAGCCCCTCAAGCGTCTCAAGCACCTCGGCCACCGCCGAGACCGATCCGGGGGTCCAGTTCCGGGCCGAGGGATTCCCCGCCACGGGGGCGAAACTGGGCGTCGCCGTACCTGCGCCTCCCAAATCTCCCGTCTCTCCCCCGCCCCCGCGGGAGGAGCCTCGGGAGCCCGCCGCGAAGGCACCGGCCGAGGAGGTACGGCAGAAGCCCACGTCCGGGACGGAGCGGAAACCCACCCCGCCGGAGGCCGTTCCGTCCGCGCGGCCGGAGACCGCCCCGCCGGCACGGCAGAGCTCCGTTCCCGCCCCCAGGCCCGAGCCGAAGCCGCCGGTGCGCCCGGCTCCCGGAGGCCGGCCGAACCCCTTCCCTCCCATACGGCAGCCCGTCCCGGCCCCGCGGCCCGAACCCGTCGCCCCGTCCAAGGGGTACGTCTCCGAGCTCTCCTCCGACGACGCGGGGACCGAGGATCCCTCCTTCCAGAGGATGATGACGGCGACGTCGCGAAACGTGCCGCGGGCGCCGATGAAGCGGGGCCTGCTGGTGATCCTGCCCGCGCTGCTGATCGTCGGGGTGGTCGCGGGCTGGCTCGGGCTGCGCAGTGGCCAGACCACCGAAGACCAGGGCACCGGCTCGTCACAGGCGCGCCCGAGCGGCTCGGACGGGCCGAACGGAGCAACCGGATCGACCGGGTCGAACGCGCCGAGCGGTCCGGCCGAGACGACTCCGGAGAGCACTCCCGAGCCGAAGCCCTCACCGTCTCCTTCGCCGAGTCCCACCAAGACGAAGGAGAAGGAGGAGTCCGCGCTCCCCGCCGGCTGGCACATGCACAAGGACGGAAACGGCTTCTCGGTGGGCCTGCCCAAGGGGTGGTACGTGGAGAGGCGGAACGGGAAACAGGTGCGGTTCCGCAGCCCGAGCGACTCGGTGAGCTACCTGATGATCGAGTACGTCGACAAGGGGGGTTCGGACCCGAAGAAGGACTGGGAGCAGCAGGAGCTCTACAGCAGGGGCAACTTCCCCGGCTACAAGCGGATCCGGATCGAGAAGGTCGACTACATGGTGAAGGCCGCCGACTGGGAGTTCACCTGGAACGTCAGCGCGGGCAAGGCCCGGGTGATCAACCGGGGGTTCATCGCCAAGAAGGGCGGCCGGGGCTACGCCATCTACTGGCACACCCTCGCCGCCGACTGGAAGAAGAACCTGCCCCTTTTCGAGGGATTCGCCAAGACCTTCTCGTCGAAGAAGTGAGCGGCGTCCTGACCGACGACGATGCATGAGCCTGGGGGGCGAGAGGAATTGACCGAACGGAAGGTCACGGGCCGTTACCGTCTGCTCGAACCCATCGGTGAAGGTGGGATGGGCATCGTCTGGCGTGCCCATGACGAGCTTCTCGACCGGATCGTGGCGGTCAAGGAGGTCCGCTACCGCGGGGTCGACGAGAGCGCCCGGGCCGACCTGAACCGGCGGACGATCCGGGAGGCCAGGACCGCCGGCCGGCTCGACCATCCGTCCGTGGTGATCGTGCACGACGTGGTCGAGGAGGAGGGCCGGCCCTGGATCGTCATGCAGCTGGTCCGGTCGCGGTCGCTGGGCGCGGTCATCCGCGAGGACGGGCCGCTGTCGCCGGGCCAGGTGGCCTCGGTCGGCCTGCACGTGCTGAGCGCGCTGCGGGCGGCGCACGCCTCGGGCGTGCTGCACCGTGACGTCAAGCCGGAGAACGTCCTGCTGGCCCACGACGGCCGGGTGGTGCTGACCGACTTCGGCATCGCCGCGATGACGCACGAGACGGCGATCACCCGGACGGGCGGGATGGTCGGCACCCCGGCGTTCCTGCCCCCCGAACGGCTCCACGGCCTGGCGGCCACCCCCCTGTCGGACCTGTGGTCCCTCGGGGCGACCCTGTACGCGGCCCTGGAGGGCCGTCCGCCCTTCGAGCGGTCCACGGCCGCCGCGACCATGCAGGCGGTCCTCCACGGCGAGCCCAGCCCCATGACGCATACCGGGCCCCTCTCCGTCGTGATCCTCGGTCTGATGTCCAGGGACCCGGGAGCCCGGATGGACCCCGAGCAGGCCGAGGCCCTGCTCAACCGGGTGTCCTCGGGTCAGGCCTCCGGACCCGGGAACCAGGCTTCCCGGCACAGGAGCCTCCTCGACGCGGACGGGCCGACGGCGCAGTCGCCGGATCACGGCTTCGCCTCCCGCCCCACCCCGTCGTCCCGCCCGGGCGCCGAGGCCCATCGGAGCGAGCCACCGTACGAATCCCGGTCGCCGTACGCCGGGGGGCCCTCTCATCCGGCCCCTCCGTCCGGGGCGGCGAGCGCGTGGCGCCTGCGGCACTCCCCCGGCGATCCGGGGCGGAACGGCTCGGCCGAACCTGGACGACCCGCCTACCGGGGCGACGCGGCCGAGCCGGGCCGCCCCCATCAGAGCGGTCCGGCAGGGCCGGGGCGGCCCGCCTATCTCGGGCAGCAGGCCTATCAGGGCGGTCCCGCCGATCCCGGACGGCCCGCCTACCGGGGTCGTGCGGCCGAACCGGGCCGGCCTGACCACCAGGACGGTCCGGCGGGATCCGGGCAGCCCGCCTACAGGAGCAACCCGGCGCAGTCCCCGTACCAGGGCGGACCTCCGTACTCCGAGCCGTCGCCGTACGGCGGCGAACCGTCGTATCGGGGCGCGCCCACCCACTCCGGGCAGCCGCCCCACGGCGCCGAGCCCTCGTATCCGGGTTCCCGGTCGCATCGAGGTCTGCCCACCGGCACCGTGATCGGGTTTCTCCGCCGGCGGCCGCCGGTGGAGCGGATCGCGATTTTGATCGGGGTGCCCGCCCTCGTGGCGGTGGTCGGGGTCGGCATCTGGCTGCTGACCGGCGGCCCGGACGACACGCCGAGCCAGGGCGACCGGCCGGTGTCCACGGCCACGTTCCCCGACGACCTCGGCGACAGCACCGCCGAGCCCTCTCCTCGTCCCTCGAAGACGCGCCGGGCGACTCCCGCCCCGTCCGGCCAGGCCATTCCCCCGGGCTGGAAAATGCACCGGGACTCGATGGGTTTCACCGTCGCGATACCGAGAGGCTGGAGCGCCAGGCGGTTTCCCGACCGCGACCGGGTGGAGTTCCGGGATCCGGACTCGGACGCCTTCCTGTGGATCGAGTCGACCGAGGATTCCGAGAAGGACCCCGTCAGGCACTGGCAGAAGGTCGAGAAGGCCGGGACGGCCAAGAACCTCTGGCCGGGCTACGAGCGGATCCGCATCACCCTGCTGACCTATCGCGGCGTGGCCGCCGCCGACTGGGAGTTCCTCTACCTCAAGAAGGGTGTCCGGACGCACGTCCTCGATCGGGGGTTCCACACGGCCTCCGAGACCCCGTACGCGATCTACTGGGAGAGCCCGGACTCCGAGTGGGACCCGGCGTTCTTCGACACGTTCACCGCGACCTTCAAGCCCAAGTCGTGACGGCACGGCCCGGCCCGGGAGTGGTTCGGCCGCGGGGACCGCACCCGCCTGCCGCCAGGACCTACAGGACCTACAGGACCTACTGCCAGGACCGCGCGTATCGCCGGTAGGTCCCGTCGTGGGTGCGCAGGTGCACCCATTCGTCCACGTAGTTCGCGAACTCCTGGTCACCGCGCGGCAGCAGATACGCCTTCTCGGCGAAGGTGAACGGCCGGTCGGGGTGGAGGGCGCACAGCTGGGGATGCAGTTTGGCCTGGTAGAGCGCCTCACTGGCGTCGGTGATCATCACGTCCGCGTGCCCGGCCACGATCTCGTCGAAGATCGTGTTGTTGTCCCGGTGCACGGTGATCGTCGCGTGGCGCAGGCGCACGCGGGCGAACGTCTCGTTCGTCCCGCCCGGATTGACGATCACCCGCACGCCGGACCGGTCGATCTGCCCCAGCGTGCCGTACCTGTCCTTGTCCGCGCATCGCGCGATCGGCGTCTTGCCGTCGGTGCGGTAGGGCTCGCTGAACACCGCCTCACGGGCCCGGTCCAGGGTCACCGAGATCCCGCCCATCCCGATGTCGCAGCGGCCCGCGGCCAGATCCGCGACCAGGCTCCCCCAGGTCGTGGGGGTGAGCTCGACCTTGGCGTCGAGGCTCCTGGCCAGGTCCCGAGCCATGTCGATGTCGATGCCGCTGTACGCGCCGGTCCTCGGGTCCCGGTAGGTGAACGGCCGGTAGTCGCCGGTGGTGCACACGCGTAGCTCCCCGCTGTGCGGCACCTCGTCGAGCAGCGTGCCGGAGCGCCCCGGAGACGGCCCCGGCCGCTCGACGGCGAGGGCGGCGCCCGCGGTCGTGGCGTCCACGCCCATGCCCACGCCCACGCCCACGCCCACGCCCAGGAGAAGAGCCAGGACGGCAGCACGTCGTCTCACGCTCACAGGTCACTCCCTCCTCTCGCCCCTCCACCTGGCGAACGCAGGGAAGGGCGGGAAAAGCCCGCACCGGGCCGGCCGTCCCCCGAATGATTTTCAGACCGTTTCCAGCTCGGTGCGGGAGACCCTCACGGTGGTTTATCCGGTGAGGGCGGGTTTATTCGGGCGAGCGGTCCCCCAAAAACCCGTGCTCCGCGACCAGGAACGCTCTGGCCGGTCGATCACGATACGATTGCAATCAAAGATCTACCGATGGAACACTCCCGCCGTGGACTCCTCGTAGAATGGCCCTTCCGTGCGGGGTCAAGGCCTCCGGGACACGATAACGGAGCAGGCCGTACCAGCACTTCTCTCATCGCGGGATACCGTGTATACGGATTGTTGACCTCATCTGGGGGTACTCGAGGCACATGTCCGACTCGCAGGAGATCATCGGGGCCCGTTACCGATTGCTGGAACGCATCGGCAGCGGAGGCATGGGAACGGTCTGGAGGGCACGCGACGAGGTCCTCGGCCGGGAGGTCGCGGTCAAGGAGATCATTCCCTCTCCTGACCTGACCGGTCCCGAGCGCGAGATCTTCACCATGCGGACGCTCAGGGAGGCCCGCGCCGCCGGGCGGGTCGGGCATCCGGGCGTCGCCACGGTCTACGACGTGATCGAGGAGCACGGGCGCCCGTGGATCGTGATGCAGCTGGTGAAATCCCGGACCCTCGGGGCCGTGGTACGGGAGGACGGGCCGCTGCCGCCGGCGCGGGTGGCCCAGATCGGGATCGAGGTGCTCGGGGCGCTGTTGGCGGCCCAGCACGTGGGTGTCCTGCACCGTGACGTGAAGCCGGACAACGTGCTGCTCGCGGGCGACGGGCGGGCCGTGCTGACAGATTTCGGCATCGCCGTCCTCGAGGGCGACTCCTCGCTGACCAAGACCGGCTCGCTCATCGGCACCCCGGCGTTCATCGCGCCGGAGCGGGCGAGCGGGGGGCCCGCGGAGTTCGCCTCCGACCTGTGGTCGCTCGGCGTGACGCTCTACGTGGCGGTCGAAGGGCGTTCGCCCTTCGAACGGGCCCATCCGCTGGCCACGCTCAGCGCGGTCATGCACCAGCATCCGGCGCCGCTGAAGCTCGCCGGACCGCTGGGCCCGGTGATCTTCGGCCTGCTCCGCAAGGACCCGGCGGAGCGCATGTCCGCGCAGGAGGCGCAGACCCACCTCTGGGCGATCGTGAACGGGACCGCCCCGCAGCCCACCGTGCCGATCGATCTCTCCGCTCCTGACCCCACCCGGGTCGCGGCCCCGATCCCGGCCGCACCGTCGATGCCGTCGCTCGCACCGTCGTCCGTGCAGGACGGTCCCACGCGGAACCCGGCCCATGACGCGGCGCCGATGGACGAGCCGTCCTTCGTGTCGGACCCCGGGCCCATCCTGACCTCCACCGGGCGACGGCGGCGCCCGGTGCTGCTCGCCGTCATGGCGATGGCGCTCGCCATCGCCCTCACCTCGGCCGGGATGGCCTGGGTCGTCTCGAACTCCTCCTCGACGAACCCGGCGGAGTCACCGGCCCTGCCGAGCACTCCCGTGCGGAAAACCACCTCGGAGAACAAGCCCGAGGAGGCGAAACTGCCCGTGCAGGACGATCCCGCACCGGCCAGGACGAGGCAGGCCCCCAGCCAGCCCTACTACGATCCGGCCCCGAACAGGTCCGATTGGGACAGACCCGCCCCATCGGCCAAACCCTCGGGCAGGCCCACGAGCAAGCCCTCGGGCAAACCCACGAGCAAGCCGTCGGGCAAGCCCTCTCAGGACGACCCGGGGAAGGATCCGGGAAACGGCTCGGGTGACGACTCCGGGGACTCCGGAGAAGGCTCCGTGGACGACCCCGGCCAGAACGCCGACCAGGGCTCGGGGCAGGACTCGGGCTCGGGGCATGGCTCCGGGGAGGACTCGGGACAGGCCGGCGGCCCCGCTCAGCTCGCGCCCCAGGAAGGGACCGCCCTCGGCCTCCGAGGCTGATGTCAGGGCCGGGACGGGCAAGGTTGGGGCCGGGACGGCACGACCGGCGACCCCGGCGGAGATGAGCGAGGAAGAGCAGGCCGGAGGAAGGGGCCCGGACCGTCAGGCCCCGATGGGAACTCTCCACCCGGGGTCCTCAGGGCCGTGCGACAGGTCCTCCGGACAGTCCCGTCAGAGCCGCCAGGACCTTTCCGCCCAAGGACCCTCAGGACGGTGAGGCAGGCCCTCCGGACAGTCCAGCCGCTAGGACTCTCCGCCCAGGACCTTCAGGGCGTGGGACAGGTCCTCCGGGTATTCGGTGGTGAAGGTGATCCACTCCCCCGTCGACGGGTGCTCGAAGGCCAGGGAGACCGCATGCAGCCACTGCCGGGTGATGCCCAGACGTGCGGACAGCGTGGGGTCCGCGCCGTACATCAGGTCGCCGACGCACGGGTGGTGCAGCGCCGACATGTGAACCCGGATCTGGTGGGTCCGGCCCGTCTCCAGCTTGACGTCCAGCAGGGACGCCGCGCGGAACGCCTCGATCGTGTCGTAGTGGGTGATCGAATCCTTGCCTCCGGCCACGACCGCCCAGCGGCCGTCCCCCGAGGGGTGGCGGTCGATCGGAGCGTCCACGGTGCCGCGCGACGGGTCGGGATGACCCTGGACCAGCGCGTGATAGTGCTTTTCGACCGTGCGTTCCTTGAAGGCCCGCTTCAGGTGGGAGTAGGCGTGCTCGCTCTTGGCCACGACCATGGCGCCGGTGGTGTTGGCGTCCAGGCGGTGAACGATGCCCTGGCGCTCGGCCGCACCGCTGGTCGACACCCGGTGCCCGGTGCCGAGCAGGCCGCCGATCACCGTCTGCCCGGTCCAGCCGGTGGTCGGGTGGGCCGCCACGCCGATGGGCTTGTTCACGACGACGATGTCGTCGTCCTCGTAGACGATCTTCATGCCGGGGATGGGCTCGGCCACCGGCATCGGCGCGACGGGCGGCGGCGGCAGCGTCACCTCCAGCCACGCACCCCCGTGGACCCGGTCGGACTTGGCCGCGAGCGAGCCGTCCACGAGCACGTCACCGGCGACGATCAGCTCAGCCGCGCGGGTGCGGGAGAAGCCGAACAGCCGCGACAGTGCGGCGTCGAGGCGCTCACCTTCCAGCCCTTCGGGAACCGGGAGACTCCGCTGTTCAGCCATCTTTCTTCTCTTCTCTTATGTCGCGCGTGCCGTCGATCTGGTAACCCCGCCAGGCGAGGAAGACAGCCAGGATTCCGCCGCAGACAATTGCCGAGTCTGCCACGTTCCAGACGGCGAAGTGCCCGGGGAAGGTCTCGACGAAGTCGACGACGTGCCCCTGGAACGGTGAGGGCCTGCCGAAGCCCGACGGCCAGCGGAAGACGCGGTCGGTCAAATTGCCGAGCGCTCCGCCGAGCAGCAGGCTCAGCGTGATCGCCCACGGCAGGCTGCGCAGATTGCGGGCGGTGCGCAGAATGGCCACCACGACCGCCGCCGCGACGATCGTGAAGACGATCGTCATGCCGGCGCCGAGGCTGAACGCGGCCCCGGAGTTGAAGATCACTCGGAACTGGAGCACGTCGGGGATGACGACAAACGGCTCCCTGCCCTCAAGCGTCTTCAGCACGATCGTCTTCGTGACGAGATCGAGAAGGTAGACGATGGGGACGATCACCGCGAGCACGCCGATCCGGCGCGCCGCGAGCGGGGCGGCCGGAGCCGCCCCGTCAACGGTGTCGCCGGTCAGCGGCGCTCCTCCCGTTGCTTGCAGGCCACGCACAGCGTCGCCCTCGGAAACGCCTGCAGGCGCTCCTTTCCGATCGGCTGATGGCACGATTCGCACACTCCGTAGGTCCCTGCGTCGATCCGGGCGATCGCTCGCTCGTTCTGCGCGACCAGGTCGCGTGAGTTCAGGGTAAGGGCGATCTCGCGTTCGCGTTCATATGTCCTGGCCCCGGCATCCGCCTGGTCGTCCCCCGCACCGTCGGTGACATCGCTCGACGCGATCTCCGACTCGGACTTGGCGATCTCCCCGTTCAGCTCCTCGATCTCCGTGGCCAGTTGCTCGCGAACCTCCGCGAGCTCCTTGGCCGACCAGGTGACGACGGCACCGTTCGACGACGGCACTACAGCGCTTTCATCGGCGCGCACAGTCGCGGCCATGTCGGCCTCCTTACTCGAGATCGGACCGTGTCCAAAGTGGTAAACGGTGCGGGCAGCTTAGATCTCATATAACAGAACGGCAAACGACCCGCCGTAATGTTTACCACTCCCGTAACATCCGCCCCCTTCCTCCTGATTCCGCCTGGGGCCCCTCGAAATCGGGAAGCTTCGGGGGAGCCCTTGCGTTATCGTTTGAGGCTGCAAAGCGTTGATGGGGACAGCTACCTCCGTGCCCCCTCGCACGAGCGACCCGGGGACGGTGTGAGCCCGGGGCGAGACGCGGAGGGAAAATCACCCCGGAGCCGCCGGAAGAACGGTCTTCACAGGCCCAGTAGACCCGGCCGCAGATCCAAGGAAGAGGGCCCTCCCAGCGAGGGCCAAGGAGGGTGGTACCGCGGGGCCCGAAGGGTCTCGTCCCTCCACGCCACTGCCCGCACCAGCGTGGAGGTCCCGCTCGCCATGTCCGCCTATTTCCGTTCTCTTCCCGCGCAGGTCGATCTTCCCGCCCTCGAACACAAGGTCCTCGACCGCTGGCGGGACGGCAAGGTCTTCGAGCGCTCGGTCGAGCAGAACGCGGGCGGTCCCAACTGGGTCTTCTACGAGGGCCCGCCCACCGCCAACGGCATGCCGGGCGTGCACCACGTCGAGGCCCGCGTCTTCAAGGACCTCTTTCCCCGTTACAAGTCGATGCAGGGCTACAACGTGCCCCGCAAGGCCGGCTGGGACTGCCACGGCCTGCCCGTCGAGGTCGCCGTCGAGAAAGAGCTCGGCCTGACCGGCAAGAAGGACATCGAGGCGTACGGCGTCGCCGAGTTCAACGCCAGGTGCCGCGAGTCGGTGCTGCGGCACGTGGACGCCTTCGAAGAGATGACCGAGCGGATGGGCTACTGGATCGACCTGTCCCAGGCCTACCGGACGATGGACCCCGCCTACATCGAGTCGGTCTGGTGGTCCCTCAAGGTCATCTTTGACAAGGATCTCCTCTCCCGTGACTTCCGGATCACGCCGTACTGCCCCCGTTGCGGCACCGGCCTGTCCGACCACGAGCTGGGCCAGCCGGGCGGCTACGAGACGGTCAGCAGCCCGTCCGTCTACGTCCGCATGCCCGCCACCTCGGGCCCGCTGGCCGATCTCGGCGCCTCCCTGCTGATCTGGACCACCACCCCGTGGACGCTGGTCTCCAACACGGCGGTGGCCGTGCACCCCGACGTGACCTACGTCGCGGCGCGCCCCGCCGGGTCCGACGAGGTGCTGGTGGTGGCCGAGCCGCTGCTGGTCTCGGCGCTGGGCGAGGACGCCGAGGTGCTGGCCACCTTCCAGGGCTCGGAGCTGGAGCACACCACCTACTCCCGCCCCTTCGACCTGGTCGACATCCCCGGCGCGCACTACGTGGTGCTCGGCTACTACGTCACCACCGAGGACGGCACCGGCCTGGTCCACCAGGCGCCCGCCTTCGGCGCCGACGACCTGACGACCTGCAAGCGGTACGGCCTGCCCGTGGTCAACCCGATCGGCCCCGACGGGCGCTTCCTGGAAGGCGTCCCCCAGGTCGGCGGCCAGTTCTTCAAGGACGCCGACGAGGGCCTCACCGCCGACCTGCAGGCACGCGGCCTGCTCTACCGCGGCGGCCACTTCGAGCACAGCTACCCGCACTGCTGGCGCTGCCACACCGCACTGCTCTACTACGCGCTCCCCGCCTGGTACATCCGCACCACCGCGATCAAGGACCAGCTCCTCGCCGAGAACGAGAAGACCAACTGGTACCCCGAGACGATCAAGTGGGGCCGCTTCGGCGAGTGGCTGCGCAACAACGTCGACTGGTCGCTGTCGCGCTCACGCTACTGGGGCACCCCGCTGCCGCTCTGGGTCTGCTCGGCCCATGAGGAGCACATCACCTGCGTCGGCTCGATGGCCGAGCTGAGCCAGCTGTCCGGCCAGGACGTCTCCGCGCTCGACCCGCACCGTCCCTACGTCGACGACGTCACGCTGCCCTGCCCCACCTGCGGCGCCGAGGCGCGCCGGGTGCCGGACGTGATCGACGCCTGGTACGACTCGGGCTCGATGCCCTTCGCCCAGTGGGGCGCCCCCCACCAGAACGCCGAGATGCTCCAGGAGGCCTATCCCGCGCAGTTCATCTGCGAGGCCACCGACCAGACGCGCGGCTGGTTTTACTCGTTGATGGCGGTCGGCACGCTGGTCTTCGAGAAGTCGTCGTACGAGAACGTGCTCTGCCTCGGCCTGATCCTCGCCGACGACGGCCGCAAGATGAGCAAGCACCTGGGCAACGTGCTGGAGCCGATCCCGCTGATGGACCAGCACGGCGCCGACGCGCTGCGCTGGTACATGGCCTGCGGCGGCTCGCCGTGGGCGGCCCGCCGGGTGGGGCA
Source organism: Streptosporangium subroseum (assembly GCF_900188345.1). Taxonomy (GTDB): domain Bacteria; phylum Actinomycetota; class Actinomycetes; order Streptosporangiales; family Streptosporangiaceae; genus Streptosporangium; species Streptosporangium subroseum. The sequence continues at coordinate 179,916 of NZ_FZOD01000004.1, forward strand.
CAGCGCCCTGGAGGAGATCGTCCGCAAGGTCCTGCTGACCTACTGGAACACCGCGTCGTTCTTCACCCTCTACGCCAACGCCGAGTCCTGGTCGCCGTCCAAGCTCGACGAGGCCCCCCCGTACGCCGAGCGCCCGCTCATCGACCGCTGGGCCCTGGCCGAGCTGCACCGTACGGTGGCCGAGGTCACCGCGTCGATGGACGAGTACGACACCGCCCGGGTGGGGCGGCGGCTGGCGGAGTTCCTCGACGACCTGTCCAACTGGTACGTCCGGCGCTCCCGCCGCCGGTTCTGGTCCGGTGACGCCTCGGCGTTCGCCACGCTGTACGAGTGCCTGGAGACCGTCACCCGGCTGATGTCGCCGGTGGTGCCGTTCACCACCGACTACGTCTGGGACGTGCTCCGCGACGCCGACGCCCCCGTCTCGGTCCACCTGGCCACCTGGCCGGCGGTCAACGACGACCTGCTGGACGGGGCTCTGTCGGAGCAGATGGCGCTGGTCCGCCGCCTGGTGGAGCTGGGCCGCTCGGCCCGCGCCTCCAGCGGGGTGAAGACCCGCCAGCCGCTCGGCCGCGCCCTGGTCGGCGCTCGCGGCTGGGCCGCGCTCTCCTCCGAGCTGCGTGAGCTGATCGCCGACGAGCTCAACGTGAAGGGCCTGGAGGACCTGTCCGGCGTTGAGTCCGACCTGGTCTCCTTCACGGTCAAGCCCAACTTCCGGGCGCTGGGCAAGCGGTTCGGCTCGCAGACCAAGCTGGTCGCCGCCGCCGTCACCTCCGCCGACGCCGGGAAGCTCGCTCACGTGCTCCGCTCGGGTTCGCCGGTCTCGGTGGACGCGGGCGAGCTGGGCACGGTGGAGCTCACCACCGAGGACGTGATCGTCACCGAGCAGCCGATGTCCGGCTGGGCGGTGGAGACCGGAGCCGTCGACACCGGTACCGGTGAGACCGTCGCCCTCGACCTGACCATCACCGATGAGCTGCGCCGCTCGGGTCTGATCCGCGACGTCATCCGCCTGCTCCAGGACACCCGTAAGTCCACCGGCCTGTCCATCTCCGACCGGATCGACGTGTGGTGGTCCACCGGCGACGCGGACCTGGCCGAGGCCCTGCGCACCCAGGGTCAGACGGTGGCCGACGAGGTCCTCGCCGTGTCCCTCACCGAGGGCGCCACGGATGACCTTCCCGTCCTGCAGGACACCGACCTGGGTCTGACCTTCCAGCTCCGCCGTACGGTCTGATCCATCCGCGGGCGGCCGCGGGCAGGATCCACCCATGAGAAAGGGCCGAGTCCCGGGGCCCTTTCTCATGTGCCGGCGTTTCCTGATCCGTTTCCACGACCCGCGCGGTTCGGGCGTACCCTGATCCACTTCCACGGCCCGCGCGTGGTTCCGGCGCGTCCTGGCCCGCTCCTACGACTACGTGGTTCAGACATGTCCTGGCCCACTCCTACAACCGCGTGGTTCAGACATGTCCCGATCCACTTCTACTGCTCACACGTGTCCCGATCCGGGTCACGAGCGTCCGGAGCCTCCGCCCGCTCGTGACGCCGGGGAAGCGCCGCCCACGGCAGAGCCGCCAGCGGGCGCGGGCTAGTGATCGCTCAGGCAGACGGGGCAGCTGGTCAGACCGGCGTCCTCGGCCTCGCTCTGGGACATGGTCTCGACGCCGCTGCCGCCCATGCCCTTGATGAGGGGGCAGTCGGAGTCGTGAAAGCGGCGGGTGCCGGCGATGACCTTGACCGCTTCCCGCTTCGGGCCGGACTCCGTCTCACGGTCGGGCTCTGCCTCCTGGTCGGGCTCCGCCTCCGGATCCGCCGAACCTGGCCGATCCCAGATGACCGGGATACCCCCCGGGGAGGTGTCGTCGTCATCGCGATCCTCGAACGGAACCCTCTCCTGGGCCTTCTGAGCGGACTGCACCGCGGCCTCGTCGGGCTCGGCCGCCGCGGACTCCGCCGGGGTGAGGTCGGCTGGAACCGGCTGCCCAGCGCGCCCGGATGCGGTCTCGGCCGACTCCACGGGCTCGGCGACATCGTCCGCCGGTTCCGCGGGCGCGGGCACGGCGGGAGCCTTCCGCTTCACCTCGGAGGAGGCCTCAGGGGCCGCCCCCTTGGCAGAGGCGGTCTCAGACTCGGCGGATTCGGATTCGGCGGTCTCAGGCTTGACCGCCTGGGATCCGGAGGCCTCGGGCTTGGCGGACTTGGATCCGGCGGCCTCAGGCTTGACGGGTTCGGGGGTCTCCGGCTGGTCGGCCGAAGTCTCGGACCGGGCCGATGCCTCGGACCCGGTCGACGACTCGGCCGCCGTGGGCGATCCGGGCTCGGCGGGCTTTCGCGTGGCCGGCTCGGACTCGGCGGGCGATCCGGGCTTGACGAGCTCGGGATCGGGATTCGCCGGGGCTTCGGTGCCGGACTCCGCAGGCGCGACCGCGTCGCGGTTGAACCAGCTGGTCGCCTCGGACTCGGCCGGGGGGATCTCCGGAATGGACGGCGACAGGAACGAGAACGACGGGACGGCGGACTGCCCGGTGCGGGGCGGCGGGTTCACCGGCTCCTGAGGACGCGTCTCCCCCGGCTCCTGGGAACGTGTCCGCCCAGACTCCGAAGGGGGTGTCTGCGCCGCCGGAGGATGGGCGTAGGGCTTGGCCGGCGGAACGACGGTCTCCTGCCCGGAAGCCGAGATCTCCTGCCCGGCGAGCGGGCTCTCCTGCCTGGACGAGGTCTCCTGCCCGGCGGGCGAGGCGACGGGCTTGTACGGGGACGTGAATCTGGCGGTGGCCTCGTGATGACCGGGCTCTCGCGAGGCGCCGGAGGAGCTGGACTCCTGGGAGGAGGCCACCTGCCCGAGGGGCTTGACGGGCTCCTGCGCTCCTGCGGGGGCGTCCTGCGGCTGCGCCCCGGCGATGGACTCGGGTAGGCACGTGGTGCAGGGCGTGAAGCCCTCTTCCCGCGCCTCCTCATGAGTGAGCTCCTCATGATCCCTGCCGACCAGCTGCCGGCATCCCGCGACGTGATAACGCTTACGTCCGGGGATCACCAGCACGATCGCCCCGTCGTCCAGGGGGCCCTGCCTCGCGGCGGGGACCGGCCTGGCCATCGGACTCAGCCGTGGCTGGGCCGCGACGGTCGCCGTCTGCTGCATGCCGCGCGGCATCATCATCTGCGGGGGGTGAGGAGAGGTCTGGTTCGGCATCATGTGCGGTGCGGGCAGCGGCCCGGCCGGAACCGGCCCCTTCTGGGGGAACGCCGGAGCAGCCCCGGCGTGCCCGCCGGGGAACAACTCGTGGCGGCGCAACAACGCCCCGATCACCAGGAAGACCGCGGACAGAAGACTGATCGCGATCGACCACATGACCAGATATGCCTGGCCCAGCACGAACCCCGCGATAAGCAGGACGATGGCCGTGAGCACCAAGCCAGCGCTGACAAGGATCACAGAAAAACTCCTGGTGCGGATCAAGGGGGATGACCCGCGACACCTTAGCGGCGGTCGTTGTGAGGACCGTCAACGCCCTGGAAGGCGCCTGAATGCTGCGACGGATCGCCACCGAACGGGTTGTTGGGGGGGCCCTGCATCGGCTGCTGAACGCCCGGAGCCACGGCGTGGGACATGGCCGGAGGCCCGCTCACGATCGGGAATCCGCCGCTGCCCTCGGCAGCCACGTTCAGCTCGGCGAGCTGGTTCTCCAAGTACAGCTTCAGACGGCTGCGGTATTCGCGCTCGAAGGAGCGGAGCTCCTCAACCTTGCGCTCAAGCTCGTCACGAGTCTGCACCAGAGAGCCCATGGCCTGACGGTGCCGCTCCTGCGCGTCGCGTTCGAGCGTCTCAGCGCGGGCACGGGCGTCACCGATGACCTGCTCGGCCTGGCGACGCGCCTTGCCGAGAATGTCGTCGGCCTCGCGACGCGCCCTGGTCACCGTCTCGTCCGCCTCCCGGCGGGCGTCGGCGATCGCCTGATCCGCAGTCTGCTGGGCCAAGGCGAGCACGCGAGCCGCAGTGTCCATGTTGTCCTCAGCCGGGGGCATCCCCATGCCGACGGGAACAGGCTGCTGATGCTGCACCGGCTCGGGAGCACGCATCGGCTCCGGCTGCTGCATCATCATCTCAGGCTTGGGCTCGGCGATCGGGGCGGGCGCCATGGACATGCCCATTCCACCGGGGACCTTGCCCCGTAGGCACTCCGCCAGCTTGGCGCGGAGCTCCTCGTTCTCCTGAATGAGGCGGTCCAACTCGGACTCCACCTCATCAAGGAAGGCGTCTACCTCTTCCTCGTCGTAACCCGGCCTGAGTCGGGTCGTACTAAATTGCTTGTTCCGCACATCAGCGGGCGTCAGCGGCATTTCGGTCTCCTTGGCGCGCTTGGAGTCGATCCGGAGGACGGTACTCGATCACGGAAGCGCGGACACGAGTTGGATCAAGACCAAGACCACAATGAACAGCACTGTGAAGCTTAGGTCAAAGGCCACCGTACCCAACCGGAGTGGTGGAATGAAACGGCGGAGGAACTTGAGAGGTGGATCGGTCACCGTGTATACGGCTTCCGCCAACACGAGGACGATCCCGGTGGGGCGCCACTGACGTGCGAACGCCTGCACCGTCTCAAAGATCATTCTGCCGATCAGCAGAACGAGGTAGATCGAAAGGACGATGACCAAGATCCCTCTAAAGAGCTCCATGGTCCGCCCCTGTCTCCACTCTGTCCTGCCGCCTTGGGTCCCGTCGGGGCCTGTCCGGTCGGTCACTGTTCATGGTGGAACTCTAGCTCTGGTTGAAGAACCCGCGTTCCGCGATTCGAGCCTTGTCCTCGGCGGTCACCTCAACATTGGCTGGGGACAACAGGAACACCTTGTTGGTAACACGTTCAATGCTGCCATGTAGGCCAAAGACGAGACCTGCCGCAAAATCAACAAGTCGTTTTGCATCACTGTCAACCATCTCGGTCAGATTCATGATGACCGGAGTCCCATCACGGAAGTGCTCACCAATGGTGCGCGCCTCGTTGTATGTACGGGGATGAAGCGTCGTGATACGGGCCAGATCGGTCGTCCGGCGCTCCAGGACGGTCGTCGCGGGCCTCGGGGCGGGCACGCCTGGATCAGTGTCGTCCTCGCGGTCCTGGACCGTGCCAGGGCGCTCATCGCCCTCACGCCGAGGGTCGTCGAAGTCTTCGTACTCGTCGTCGGAATAGCTGTCGTATCTCTCGTAGCGGTCGTCCTCCACAAGACCGAGGTAGACCGCCATCTTGCGCATCGCGCCGGCCATCGCTAGTTCTTCCTCCGTCTTACTTTGATTTGCCCGGGGCGGTAGCCACACCCCCTTGGAGCTCACCACCGTTCGACCTCTATCTGGATACGCGGACGCCAAGGCCCACTTGAAGGGACATTACCTGACGAAGGGCTTCCTGCGACCGAGCAACGCCGTACCAACACGCAGGTGTGTCGCACCATTCGCAATAGCCTGGGACATATCACCACTCATTCCAGCCGAGATGGCGTCGGCCCCGGGATGAGCATCCCGTACGACCTGCGCGATCTCCCGCAATCTCGCGAAGGCCCTGGAGGGCTCCTCCCCCAGCGGCGCGACCGCCATCACCCCGCCCAGCCTGATCCCCCCGGATCCGGCGACGGCCTCGGCCAGGGCCGGCACGTCCTGGGGCGGCACGCCGCCCCTTGCGGGGTCACCGTCCAGGGCGACCTGCACCAGGCAGGTGATCTCCCTGCCCACCCTGAGCGCCTCCTGGCTGAGTGCCGCCACCAGGCGCGGGCGGTCCACCGAATGAACGACGTCGGCGTAACCGATCACCGAACGGACCTTGTTGGTCTGCAGCTGGCCGATGAAGTGCCAGACGAGGCCCAGGTCGGCGCATTCCCGCGCCTTGGCCGAGGCCTCCTGGTCACGGTTCTCCCCCACGTCCGTCACCCCCAACTCGGCCAGCAGTCGCACGTCCGAGGCTGGGTAGGTCTTGCTCACCGCGATGAGCGTCAGCTCCCGGCGGGTACGGCCGACGGCCCGGCAGGCCTCGGCGATCTCCGCCTCCACCTTGGCCAGGCCGGCCGCGATCTCATCACGTCGTGTTGTTTCCGTCACGTCTCCGCCGCTCGAATACTGACAAACAGGCGGAATCTATTCTTCCGGCCACGGCTGAGTGATCCGTCATCCACCCAGCCGTGAGCAATGTCACTTCAGGAAATCGGGGACGTCCAACTCCTCTTCCTGCTCCTCGAAGATCACCGGACGCCGGCGGCCGGGGTCGGGAACCCTCGCGGAGATCGAACTCGGGTGCGACGGCTCGGGAGCCGGGCGCGGGATCGACACCTGCGGGGAGTGCGGCTCCTCCGTGCGGTGCGGCTCGGCATGCTCCGCCGGAGAATGCGCCTGCGAGGCGGGTTGAACCGGGTGGCTCTGCTGCTGTGCGGGCGGTGCCTCCGCCGGGGCGGGGGGCGGGCTCGCGATCGGCCGCATCGGCTGCGGGGTGTACTCGACCCTCGGCTCCGGACGGGGCTCGGCCTTGACCGTGGGCGCCATCGGACGAACCGGGGAGGTCACCGAGGGCGGCTGGACCGGGCGGGACGCCGGCTGCGGCCGGGAGGCGGGCTGCGGAACGACCGTCTTGACCTCCGCGACCGGCTCGTCGAACCCGGCGGCGATCACGGTGACGCGCACCTCGTCGCCGAGGGCGTCGTCGATGACCGTACCGAAGATGATGTTGGCATCCGGCGCGGCCGCGTTGGAGACGAGCTGAGCCGCCTCGTTGATCTCGAAGAGACCGAGGTCGGATCCACCGGCGATCGACAGCAGCACACCGTGCGCACCGTCGATGCTGGCCTCCAGCAGAGGGCTGGAGACGGCCATCTCGGCTGCCGCGACCGACCTGTCGTCGCCGCGCGCGTGGCCGATGCCCATGAGCGCCGAACCGGCGCCGGACATGACCGACTTCACGTCGGCGAAGTCGAGGTTGATCAGACCCGGGGTGGTGATGAGATCGGTGATGCCCTGGACACCGGAGAGCAGCACCTGGTCGGCCGCCTTGAAGGCGTCCAGCACGCTCACCTGCCGGTCGGAGATCGACAGCAGCCGGTCGTTCGGGATCACGATGAGGGTGTCGACCTCCTCGCGGAGGGTCTCGATCCCGGCGTCGGCCTGCATTGCCCTGCGACGGCCCTCGAAGCTGAAGGGCCTGGTCACTACGCCTATGGTCAACGCACCCAGGGAGCGGGCGATGTTGGCCACCACCGGAGCTCCGCCGGTGCCCGTGCCGCCGCCCTCACCGGCGGTGACGAACACCATGTCGGCGCCCTTGATGACCTCTTCGATCTCCTCACGGTGGTCCTCGGCCGCCTTGCGCCCGACTTCGGGATTCGCTCCCGCGCCGAGGCCGCGGGTGAGTTCGCGTCCGACATCGAGTTTGACGTCGGCGTCACTCATCAGCAGCGCCTGGGCGTCGGTATTGATGGCGATGAACTCGACGCCCTTGAGTCCCTCCTCGATCATCCGGTTGACGGCGTTGACTCCGCCTCCGCCGATTCCTACAACCTTGATGACCGCGAGGTAGTTCTGCGGTGCTGCCACGACGAGGGGCCTTTCCGCTCGTTGACTTGCAATTTCATGCGGCACGGGGCCCGTGCCGTCGTTTCCAAAACCCTCACCCTCAAGTTGAGATTTAGCTTTATGTCAACCTGAGGAGTGATACGGACAGTAGGAGTTACGCTCCAGGCGGGTCAACTAACCGCGCCGCAAGGGCGCCCGGCGTGTCGCAGGCCGCCCTTGTCCAGAGAACGCGCGTGATCCGATGACGTCACTTAACGGTCACAACGTCAGGCGAACTGACGTCATAGGTGTCAGCCTGACGTCTAAGCAGCGTAACAAGGATCCGCGCCTTGTCCGCCGGACGGTCCCCTCCGCCCCACACGACCGTGCGGCCGTCCTTGAGACGCAATGAGACCGTTTCGGCGGAGGGCGCGAGCACCTCCGCGACCCGCGGGGCCAGATCCGCCGGCAGCGCGCCCATGACGGTCAGCGCCGCGGCGGTCGCCGGGTCGTTCGGCCCCGGGCGGTCCACCCGCAGCACGGGAAGGGTCGGGGGCGCGACGTCCCTGATCTCGGTCACCACCCCGTGCCGGTCCATGAGCGCGGATTTGAGCCCGACCTGTACCACCGCCACCGGCTCACGCTCCACGATCTCGACCAGCAGGGTGCCCGGCCAGCCGCGACTGACCACGACCGACTCGATCTGCGGGATCCTGCCGATCCGGTCCTCGACCTCGGCCAGGTCCACCGTGGCGAGAGGTTTGCCCTCGGCCACCCCCGCCACCTGCTGGATCCGCTGGGCGGGAAGGCCGAGGTTGCCCACCACCTGGATCTCCCTCACCCCGAGCACCGACGAGAAGAACACCAGCCAGGCGGCGGTGCCCACCACCCCCACGGTGAGCAGGGCCAGGAAGGCCGACCGCCACACACTGCTCATCGCCCCGCCCCCTCCGGCGACCCACGTCGTCTGGCGCGGGTCACCGCGCGGCCAGCTCCGCCACGATTCTGGGCCCGAGCTCGGTCACGTCGCCCGCACCCATGGTGAGCACGATGTCACCGGGCCTGGCCCTCTCCGCCACCAGGGCGGGGACGCTCTCCCGCTGCGGCGCGTAGGCCACCCGATCGGCCGGAAGCGGCACCTTACCCGCCACCAGCGCCCCCGAAACACCCGGCTCGGGATCCTCACGGGCACCGTAGACGTCCAGGACGATGGCCTCGTCGGCCAGCCCGAGGGCGATGCCGAACTCGTCGGCGAAGAACCTGGTCCGCGAGTAGAGATGCGGCTGGAAGACCGCGATGACCCTGCCCGTGCCCGAGAAGGACGCCACCACGTCCCGCGCCGCGCGCAGGTCGGCGGCGAGCTCTGTCGGATGGTGGGCGTAGCTGTCGAAGACCGCGACTCCCCCGGCCTCCCCCTTGGCCTCGAAGCGGCGCTTGGCACCGGTGAAGGCGGCCAGGCCGTCACGGATCTCGTCGAAGGACACACCCAGCTCCGCCGCCACCGCGATGGCCGCGGCGGCGTTGAGCGCGTTGTGACGGCCGGGGACGGCCAGCCTGACCTCTCCGTGGCCGTGGACCTCAAAAGTGATGCCCAGGCCGTCAGGAGTGATCTCACCCACCCTGAGGTCGGCGTCGTCGGCCTCACCGTACGTGATCACTCTGAGGCCGCGCGCACGGGCGATCGGGACCAGCGCGGCGGAGCCGGGGTCGTCGGCGCAGATGACCATGGTTTTGCCGACGCGCTCGACGAAACGGGCGAAGCTGTCGTAGACCGCGCGCGGATCGCCGTAGTTGTCCAGATGATCCGGCTCCACGTTGGTCACCACGGCGATGTCCGGAGCCAGCATGAGGAAGGAGCCGTCGCTCTCGTCGGCCTCGGCGACGAAGACCTCGCCCGTGCCCTCGTCGGCGCCCAGGCCGGTGGTCACCAGCTGGCCGCCGACGCAGTAGGACGGGTCGGCACCGCACTTCTGCAGCGCCACCGTGAGCATCGAGGTGGTGGTGGTCTTGCCGTGGGTCCCGGCCAGGGCGACCCCCGTCTTGCCCGCCATGACGGAGGCCAGCGCGGCGGCCCTGGGGATCACCCGCAGGCCCTGGCGCAGCGCCTCGCCGAGCTCCGGGTTGGAGTCGCGGATCGCGGTGGAGACCACGACGGTGTCGATGTTCTTGATGTGCGAGGCTGCGTGGCCGATGTGGACCCTGGCCCCCAGCTCCCGCAGTCCGTTCAGCATGTCCGAGCCGCGCGAGTCGCTGCCGGAGACCGGCACGCCGCGCTTGAGCAGGATGCGGGCGATGCCAGACATTCCGGAACCGCCGATCCCGATGAAGTGGACCCGTCCGAGATCTCCTGCCGCGACCGGATCGACCAACTTGACGAGGCTCACTTACTTCTCCCCTGCTGCGCGATCTGCATCACCTGGCGGGCGAGCGTCACATCGGCGTCCTTGCGGCCCATCCTGGACGCCGCCTCGGACATGATGACCACGCGTTCGGGGTCCGACAGGATGGGCAGAAGGTTCTGGATGATCCACTCCGAGGTCAGATCGGCATCGTCGATCATGATGCCGCCCCCGCCCTGCACGATCGGCATGGCGTTGAGGCGTTGCTCGCCGTTGCCGTGCGGGAGCGGGATGTAGGCGGCCGGCAGGCCCACGGCGGTCAGCTCGGCACAGGTCATGGCGCCGCTCCGGCACAGGGCGAAGTCGGCGGCGGCATAGGCCAGGTCCATCCGGTCGACGTACTGCAGCACGACGTACTGGGGGTCGCCCGGCGGCGGCTCCACCTCGAGCGTGTTCTTCGGGCCGATGACGTGCAGCACCTGCACCCCGGCCCTGCGGAGCGCGGGGGCGGCGGCCAGGGCCGCCTGGTTGAGCGACCGTGCGCCCTGGGAGCCGCCGGTGACCAGCAGCGTGGGCAGGTCGGCCTCCAGCCCGAACCAGGAGCGCGCCTTGTCACCCATGGACAGCCGGTCCAGCGTGACGATCTCACGGCGAAGAGGGATCCCCACATACTTCGCGCGGGCCAGAGGGGTGTCCGGGTGGCCGGTGAAGACGTGGTCGGTGAGCCGTGCGCCCAGCCGGTTGGCCAGTCCGGGCCGGGGGTTGGCCTCGTGCACCACGATCGGCACCCCGCGCCGCCGTGCCGCCAGGTAGGCGGGGGTCGCGACGTAACCACCGAAACCGACCAGCACGTCGGCCTGGACACGGTCCATGATCCCCGCGGCCGCGTTGATGGCGCCCGCCAGGCGCCCGGGCACGCTCAGGAGCTGGGGCGTGATGGCCCGGGGCAGCGGCACCGCGGGCACGAGTTGCAGCTCGTAACCCCGCGCCGGCACCAACCGGGTCTCCAGGCCGCGCTCCGTGCCGAGACAGGTGATCCCGATGTTCGGGTCAAGTTGGCGCAGCGCGTCGGCCAGAGCCAGCGCTGGTTCGATATGACCGGCCGTCCCGCCGCCGGCGAGGACCACCCTCATGTCGGTCCTTTCGCTTATCGTTTTCTGCGGACCGGCCATCGTTTCAGCGCCGGACCACCCAGGCCAAGCCAGCTTAGGCCCCGCGCCACCGGTCCGGGGCCATGCGCGGCGAGAGCCTCGCGCGCGCCAGGCTCATGTTTTGCGAACGAGAGCAGCATGCCGAGCGCGGCGAGGGTGGGTAACAGGGCGGATCCGCCGTAGGAAACCAGCGGCAGCGGGATCCCGGTGATGGGAAACACGCCGATGACCGCGCCGATGTTGACGATCGCCTGGCCGGCGATCCAGGCGACCGCGGCGGCCGAGGCGAGCCGGACGAACGGGTCCTTGACCCGGGTGGCCACCCGCAGCCCCGCGTAGCCGAGCAGGCCGAACAGCGCCATCACGACGAGCGTGCCCATCAGGCCGAGCTCCTCTCCGAGGATGGAGAAGATGAAGTCGCTCTCGGCGTGCGGGATCCAGCTCCACTTCTGCCTGCTGGAGCCCAGACCCAGCCCGAACCAGCCGCCGCTGCCCATGGCGATCTGCCCCTGCACCGCCTGGAAGCCCGAGGTCTGGGCGTTGCCCCACGGGTCCAGCCATCCCGCGATCCGTTCGGAGCGGTAGCCCTCGGTGCTGATCATGACGATGACCGCGAGCACCGCCACCCCGAGGATCCCGCCGAACAGTTTCAGCGGCGCGCCCACCACCCACAGCAGCGACAGGAAGATCAGCATCAGCACCAGCGTGGTGCCGAGGTCGCGCCCCAGCATGACCATGACGGCCAGGATCACCGTGCCGGGCATCAGCGGGATGAACAGGTTTCGCCACTCGATCCGGCCGCCGCGCGCCTTGCGGGCCAGCAGGTCGGCCCCCCAGAGCATCAGCCCGAACTTGGCCGGCTCGGACGGCTGCAGGTAGATCGGACCGAGGTCGATCCAGCGCTGGGCCCCGAGCTGGGAGGTGCCGACGAACAGCACCAGCACCAGTCCGATGATCGACAGCGCCATCAGCGGGTATCCGGCGAGCTTGAAGAACCGCAGCGGCAGCTGCGCGCAGATCCACATCAGCGGGACGCCGATCGCGACCGAGATCGACTGCTTGAAGAACCAGTAGAACGGGCTTCCCGTCTCCTGCAGCGCCTCGATGCTGGAGGCGGACAGCACCATCATCAGGCCCAGCGCGAGCAGCAGGGCGCTGCATCCCAGGATCAGGTAGTAGGAGGTCAGCGGCCGGTTGAGCAGCTCCCGGAAGGCGTTCAGATGCTCGCGGAACCCGTCCTGGCGGGAGGCGGCGCCCTCATGCGCCGTCACGCTCACGCCCGTCTCCCGCCGTCCTCTGTGGCAAGACGCCGCACGGCTCGGGCGAACGCCTCCCCTCGGGCCGGATAACCGGCGAACATGTCCAGGGAGGCACCGGCCGGAGCCAGCAGCACGGTGTCTCCGGGGGTGGCGAGCCTTGCGGCTTCGGTGACGACGCGATCCATGACCCCAGTGTCTTGCCCTGGCACCTCAACCACCGGAACATTCCCGGCGTGTCGCGCCAGAGCCTCGCGAATTCGCCCGCGATCGACACCCAGGAGCACCGCGCCGCGCAGCCGCGGCGCTGCCCGCCGTACGAGCTCGTCCACGTCGGCGCCCTTGAGCTGACCTCCGGCGATCCAGACGATCGACGCGTAGGCGGCGAGCGACGCGGCGGCGGCGTGCGGGTTGGTGGCCTTGGAGTCGTCCACGTAGTCGACCTCGCCGACCCGGGCCACGTGCGCGATCCGGTGCGGGTCGGGGACGAAGTCCAGCAGGCCCCGCCGTACGGCCTCGGCCGGCACCCCGTAGGACCTGGCCAGGGCCGCGGCGGCGAGCGCGTTGGCCACGTTATGCGGCGCGAACGGCCGGACGTCGGCGAACGAGGCGAGCTCCTCGGCGTTGCGCACGGGGTCGGCCACGAAGGCCCGGTCCACCAGCAGGTCCTCGACCACGCCGATCTGGCCGGGCCCGGGGACGCCGAGGGTGAAGCTCACGCTCCGCGCGGCTCCGGGATATCCCCGCGCGCTCTCGTACGGTGCGGCCAGGCGGGCGGCCCACTCGTCGTCGGCGTTGTGGACGACCGTCCCGGCCCGGGTGAAGATCTCGCCCTTGACGCGGGCGTACTCCTCCAGGGAACCGTGCCAGTCGAGATGGTCGGGGGCGACGTTGAGCAGGGCGGCGGTGTGCGGGGCCACGCTGGGCGAGCGGTGCAGCTGGAAGCTGGACAGCTCCACCGCCAGAACGTCCCAGGGCCCCGTGACGGCCTCCAGGACCGGGGTCCCGACGTTGCCCGCCGCGAGCGCCCTGTGCCCCGCGGCGGCCAGCATGGCGGTGAGCATCCGCACCGCGGTGGTCTTGCCGTTGGTGCCCGTCAACGCCAGCCACGGGGCCGCACCGGCCGGACGGAGCCGCCAGGCGAGCTCGACCTCACCGATCACCTCGATCCCGGCCGCCGCGGCGGCGACGAGCAGCGGGTGGTGCGGCGGCCAGCCGGTCGTGACGACCATGGAGGTGCCCGGAGGCGGCTCCACGGGCTCGCCGAAGCGGACCTCGACCCCGAGCCCGGCGAGCTCCTCCGCGCTCGCCCTGGCGCGCTCGCCGTCCCTGCCCTCCAGAACGATCACCTTCTCGCCCCGGGCGGCCATGATCCGGGCGACGGCCGTGCCGGAGACCCCGAGACCGGCGACGCAGATCACGCCGCCCTCCCCCGCGGACGGAGCTGCCGTGCTCATCGTGTGCTCATCGGTTCACTCGCCGCGCTCGCTCGTCACTTGGGCATCCATTCGACGTAGAACAGTCCGAGGCCGGCGGCGGCGCAGAGCGCGGCGATGAGCCAGAAGCGCACCACGATCGTCGTCTCCGCCCAGCCCGCCAGCTCGAAGTGGTGCTGGAGTGGAGCCATCCTGAAGACCCGTCTGCCGGTCATCTTGAAGAAGCCCACCTGGATGATCACCGACATCGTGATGATCACGCACATCCCGGCCAGGATGATCAGCAGGAACTGGGTGCGGGTGGTGATGGCCAGTCCGGCCAGCACGCCGCCCAGGGCCAGCGAGCCCGTGTCACCCATGAAGATCTTGGCGGGCGGGGCGTTCCACCACAGGAAGCCGACCAGCGCGCCGAGCACGGCGGCGGCGACCACGGCCAGGTCCAGCGGGTCCCGGACCCAGTAGCAGTTGGGACCGAGCTGGACGGTGCAGCTGTTACGGAGCTGCCAGTTGCCGATCAGCACGTAGGAGGCCAGCACCACACCGGTGGCACCGCTGGCCAGGCCGTCGAGGCCGTCGGTGAGGTTCACCGCGTTGGAGAAACCCACGATCATGATCAGCACCAGGATCGCGAACCCGATGAGACCGATGGACGGGCCGAAGTCCCGCAGGAACGACAGCCGGGTCTCGGCCGGGGTGATCATGTAGGCGTTCGGGAAGCGGGTCACCAGGACCGCGAAGACCGCGCCGATGACCAGCTGCCCCAGCGCCTTGGCGCCGCTGCGCAGGCCGAGGCTGCGCTGCTTGTAAATCTTGATGAAGTCGTCGAGGAAGCCGACCGCGCCGAGGCCCACCATCAGGAACAGCACCAGGACCGCGGAGATCGTGGGCGTGGTCTGGCTGACCAGGTGGGCGCAGGCGAACCCGATCAGCGACGCGATCACGATCACGGTGCCGCCCATGGTGGGGGTACCGCGCTTGTCGTGGTGGCCCGAGGGGCCCTCTTCACGGATGCTCTGCCCGTAGCCACGCCGCGAGAACAGGCGGATGGCCAGCGGCGTGCCGAACATGGACAGCAGCAGGCCTACCGCCGCCGCAATGATGATCTCTGTCATTGGCGGTCACCTTCGAGCAGCGCTGCGGCCACACGTTCCAGTCCGGCCGCACGCGGCCCCTTGACGAGCACCACGTCACCCGGGGCCAGCAGCCCCGACAACTCGGCGCCCGCCGCGGCCGCGTCGGCGACGTGCGTGATGTGTACGGTGGCCGCGGCTGCGGCTCCGCCTTCCTGGTCTTCCTGGTCTTCCTGCGGGGAGTTCGCGCCGTCCGGACCCGGATCGCCGCCTCCCGGAACGCCGCTCGCTCCGTCCTGGGCGACGGCTCTGGCGCCGGCCAGGACCGGCTCGGCGTCGGGGCCGACGACGAACAGGCCCGCGAGACCGGCGCTCCCGGCCAGACGGCCCAGTTCCTCGTTCAGGGTCGCGCTCTCCTCGCCCAGCTCCCGCAGCGCGGCGATGACCGCGAAGCGGCGGCGCCCGCCTGCGAGGGTGTCCAGGGTGCCGAAGGCGGCGCGCATGGACTCGGGGTTGGCGTTGTAGGCGTCGTTGATCACGGTGACCCCGTCCTGGCGGTCGGTGACCTCCATCCGCCAGCGGCTGCGGGGCTCGGCCTCCGACAGCTCCTCCGCGATGGTGGCGACCGGCAGGCCGAGCTCGTAGGCGGCCGCGGCGGCGGCTAGCGCGTTCTGCACGGCGTGCTCGCCGTACAGCCTGAGCCGGACGGGAGCGGCCCCGGACGGGGTGCGCAGCGTGAAGGCGGCGCGGCCCCGGGCGTCGACGGTCACGTCCTCGGCCCGTACGGCCGCGCTCTCGGCGCGGCCGTACCAGGTGACCCTGGCCTCGGTGCGCTCGGCCATCGCGGCCACCAGCGGGTCGTCCGCGTTCAGTACGGCCACGCCGCCGCTGGTCAGCGCCTCGACCAGCTCTCCCTTGGCCTTGGCGATCGCCTCCTTGCCGCCGAAGACGCCCAGGTGGGCGCTGCCGACGTTGAGGACGACGCCGATCTTCGGCGGGGCGACGCGGGTGAGGTGCTTGATGTCGCCCATGTATCTGGCGCTGAGTTCCAGCACCAGGTAGCGGGTGCCCTCGTCGGCCTTCAGCACGGTGAGGGGGTGGCCGATCTCATTGTTGAACGACTCGGCGGGGGCCACGGTCGGGCCGATCCTGGCGGTGAGCCTGGCCAGCAGGTCCTTGGTCGTGGTCTTGCCCGCCGAGCCGGTGATGCCGATGACCGTGGTCTCCGGCAGGTCCGCGCAGACGGCGGTGGCCAGGGCCGCGAGCGCGGCCACGGTGTCGCCCACGATGATCGCGGGGACCTCGACGGGCTTGGACGCCAGCACGGCGACCGCTCCGTCGGCGATGGCCTGGGCCGCGAAGTCGTGCCCGTCGACTCGTTCGCCCTTGATGGCGACGAACAGCGACCCCGGTTCGACGGCCCGGGAGTCGATGACGACCGGGCCGCGCACCACCGCGCGGGGATCGGCCATGCCCGCGAGGGCGCCCGAGGTGATCTCGGCGATCCTGGCCAGCGGCAACGGGATCATGATGCGTCTTCCCTACTCTCCATACGTGCTTCGGCGCCCGGTTCGGTTCCGCCGCCTGACGATCGCGTCGGCGACCACTTGTCTGTCGTCGAACGGGAGCACCTCGTCACCGACGTACTGCCCCTGCTCGTGACCTTTCCCAGCCACGACGACGACATCACCGAAACCCGCCCGGCTAATCGCCAGGTCGACGGCCGCGGCGCGGTCCGGCTCAATGATCACATGTGCGCGCCCATCCTGGGGCACGCTGAGAACTCCGTCCATCATCTCCGCGAGAATCCGCAGCGGATCCTCGGAGCGGGGGTTGTCGCTGGTGAGAATAGCCACATCCGCCAACCGGGCGGCGGCCTCCCCCATCATCGGGCGTTTGCCCCGGTCACGGTCACCGCCGCAACCGAGCACCACGGTCAGCCTGCCCGTGGTGACCGCGCGAAGCGAGCGCAGGACCGACTCCACGGCGCCCGGCTTGTGCGAGTAGTCGACGATGGCCTGGAAATCCTCGCCCCCGGGCACCCGCTCCATCCGGCCCGGCACTCCGGCGAGCGTGCCGACGCCCGCGACCGCGGTCCGCAGCGGCACCCCGGCCTCCACGAGGGAGACGATCGCGCCCAGGGCGTTGGCCACGTTGAACAGGCCCGGCAGCGAGATCGTCACGGCCTCCTCGACGCCGCCGGGGCCGGCGACGCGGAAGGCGCTGCCCTCGGCGCCCAGACGCACGTCCACGGCCCGCCAGTCGGCTTCCGGGGTGCCCTCCGCGGAGAAGGTGGTCATCGGGATCTTGGCCAGGCTGAGGAGCTTGCGCCCGTGGACGTCGTCGAGGTTGACGACGCCCACGCGGCTCATCTCGGGGGTGAACAGCCGGGCCTTGGTCGTGAAGTAGTCGTCGAGGTCCTTGTGGAAGTCGAGGTGGTCCTGGGACAGGTTGGTGAACAGCGCGACGTCGTAGAACACCACGTCGACGCGGCCCAGTGCCAGCGCGTGGCTGGAGACCTCCATGGCGGCGGCGGTGACGCCCTGCTCGCGCATGAGGGCGAACAGGCCCTGCAGGTCGCTGGCCTCCGGGGTGGTCAGCTTCGGCATGAAGCGGAGCTCGCCGGCGTGGATCTCCACGCCCCCGATCAGCCCCGCCTTGTGTCCCGCGGCCCGCAGCCCGGCCTCCAGCAGGAAACTGGTGGTGGACTTGCCGCTGGTCCCGGTGACGCCGATGACCATCACGTCCGCCGCGGGATTGCCGTACACCCAGGCGGAGACCTGCCCGAGCAAACGGCGCGGATCCGGCACGACGAGGACGGGCAGGCCCGTGGCGATCGCGGCCTCCCTGCCCGCCTGGTCGGTCAGGATCGCGGTGGCTCCCGCGGCGAGGGCCTGCGCGGAGAAGTCGGCGCCGTGGGAGGCGGCTCCCGGCAGCGCGACGTAAAGATCTCCCCGCCGCACCTGGCGCGAGTCGATGGTGATCCCCGAGATTGCGGCCAGCGGCGCTCGTGACGTGCCGGAAGGCGCGCCGAGCAGGCTTGCTAGCCCCGAGAGCGAACGGGGTGAACTGGTGGATGGTCGCATGGACGACGGGGGACGCACGGCGAGAGCGTACCTTCACTCATCATTCCCCGGCGCGTATCCGCACCGGAGAGGGCTGGGTGCCGGTCGGCGGGATCTTCTTGCTCTTCAAGGCGAACGTCATCACCTGCTTGAAAACCGGGGCCGCGATCTCCCCGCCGTAGTAGCCCTTCTGGGGGTCCTGGACCACTGCCAGGACGACCAGACGGGGTTTGTCCGCGGGGGCAAACCCGACAAATGTCGCGCTGTATCCACAATAACCCTGACATTTAGCGTCATAGCGCATCGCGGTACCTGTCTTACCGGCCACCCGGTAGCCGTCGATGGCGGCGAGGTGGCCCGTGCCCTCCTCGCTCACCGCGGCCTCCAGCATGGAGGAGATCTCCTTCGCCGTACGCTCACCGACCACCCGGGTCTGCTTGCCCGGCTTCGACGGCGTGAACGCGCCGTTCTCGGCAGTGGTGCCGGCCACGACCTGCGGGGCGACGCGGACTCCGCCGTTGGCGATGGTCTGGTAGACGCTGGCCGTCTGGAGCGCGGTCACCGAGACGCCCTGGCCGTAGGCGATCGTGCAGCGCTGGCTGCCCGACCACGACTTCCAGTCGGGCAGGAGCCCGGCCTCCTCACCCAGGAGGCCGGCACCGGGCTTGGCGCCGAAACCGAAGCGCTGCAACATCTCGTACAGCCTCTGGTCTCCGACCTTCTGGTCCCCGATCTTGTGCGCGGCGAGGATCGTGCCGACGTTGCTGGAGGTCGCCACGATGCCGGAGAAGGTCAGCCGCTCGACGGCGTGCGGGTGGGAGTCGCGAAGCACCCGGTCCGCGCACCTGACCTGGTCGGGGACCGTGAACAGGGTGTCGGGCCGCACGGCTCCCGACTCCAGGGCCGCCGCCGCGGTGATGACCTTGTTGGTGCTGCCCGGCTCGAACACGTCCGCCACCGACCGGTTGACCCAGTCCTTGGCGGGGGTCTTCGACCAGTTCTTCAGGTCGAGCTCGGGGGCGTTGGCCATGGCGACCACCTGGCCGGTCTGCACGTCCATCACGATGGCGCTGCCGGTGCGGGCTCCGGTGGCCGTGACCTGGTCCGTGATCGCCTTCTGCGCGGCCCACTGGACGTCGCGGTCGATGGTGAGCCGTACGTCCCGGCCCTCCACCGGCGCCTCCAGGGTGTTGCGGGTCATCGGGATGCGCTGCCCCATGGCTCCCGTCTCGACGAACTGCTGTCCGTCGCGGCCGGCCAGCAGCTTGTCGTAGGTGCTCTCCAGCCCGGTCAGTCCCGTGCCGTCGTCGCCGACGAACCCCAGCAGGGTGCCCGCCAGGTTGCCACCGGGGTAGTCGCGCCGGTAACGGTGCTTGGCGCCGACGCCCTTGAACTCGTGATCCATGATCCGTTGGGCGACGGGCGGGTCGACGGCGGCGGCCACCTGCTCGTAGTGACTGCTGGTGTCGGCGAGCTTGGCCGCGATCCCCTCCTTCGGCTGGCTCAGCTCCTTGGCGAGGACCGTGGCCACCTGGTCGCGTTTCTTGGCGTCGACCTCGGAGGGATCGACGAAGATCTCGCGCGCCTCCAGGGTCAGCGCGAGCTCGTGTCCGTTGACGTCGGTGATCGAGCCTCGCCGCGCGGTCAGCTTCTCGGCCTGGACCCGCTGTTTGGCCGCCTCCGCCGTATAGACCTTCGAGTCGAGGCCCTGGAGCTGGATGAGCCGTCCGGCGAAGATGGAGAGCACGAAGGTCATCGCGATCAGGCTGATGTTGATGCGCCTGCCGGGGTTGCCCAGCCGCAGCACCGCCGGCGGCCGCGCGGGCGGTCGCGGCGGCCTGCCGCCGGACCATCCCCTGGGGCGCGTACGGCCCGGATCGGTCATCTGCTCGCCCGTCCGCCTCGGGGCGGGACGGACCCGGCCCGGAGCGGTCTGCGGCTCCTGTGGCCGCGGAGGACGCCCCGGCCTACGCGGCGTCTCAGGGCGCGGCGTTTCGGGGCCCGGAGGCCTGCCGGATCTGCCCGCCGTCTCCGGACGCGCGGGCCTGCCGGGAACCTCCGGCCTTCCCGCTCCCTCGGAGCGCGACCTCGCCTGCCTGTCGGGTCGCCCGGACCTGCCCTGCCCGGGCTCCGGCGCCTTGCCCGCGGAACCCTGCCTGCGCGGCGCCGCGGAACCCGGAGGCTTGCCGGACGCACCGGGCCTGACGGGCCGCTCGGGCCCCGAAGACTTGCCGGGCGCACCGGGCCTGGCGGATCTCTCGGGCCCGGGTTTCCTGCCGGAGGAACCGGGCCTGCCCTGCCCGTCGGGACCCGGCGCCCTGCCGGACGGACCGGACCTGTTCGGCCCGTCGGAACCCGGCGGCCTGCCGGAGGAACCGGGCTTGGCCGGTCCGTCGGCGGAGGAGGGCCTGCCGGACGAACCCGGCCCTCCGCGGCCCTCGGGACCCTCCGGGCGGGCCGGACGGCCCGGACCCGGCTTTCCCGTCGCGTCCGGACGGCCGGGACCGCCCGGGGCACGGCGACCGGTGCCTCCGGCGGATCCACCGCCGGAACCGCCCCGGCCCGGCCCCTGGCCCCTGCCTCCGGCGTCCCTCACCGGCCCGTGCCCGGCACTGGCTCCTGCCCGGCGAGCGTCTGTCCGTCGCTGGCGGTCCGGCTGGTGGGATGGCCGGGGATGAGGGGGAGCAGCTTGTTCCAGTCGGGGTCCAGTCCCTGGAGCGAGCCCTTGTCCGCGACCGCGGCGGGCATCTCGAGCAGCATGTTGGTGTGCTCCAGCTCTTCCTTCTGCTGGTGGGACAGGTTGATGTCGGCGCGCAGCTTGCTCAGCTCGAAGGAGTCCCGGGCGAGGACGGTGTTCAGCAGCAGCAGGCTGACCAGACCACCGCAGAGCAGACCGACCACGAGCAGCACGAAGGGAGCCCTCGGCGCACGCGCAGGCCGGGGCGCCGCGGCCGCGGGGGCCGCGACCGGCGCGGCCGGCGCACCGACGGGCACGGGCTTGGCCGGTGCGGGCCTGGCCGGTCTGGGCCTGTGTCCCTGCGGCATCGTGCGGGGGACGTAGGCAGGTCGCGCACCACGGCTCGGCGCGGTGCGGCGGACGTCTGACTCACTCCTCGTCAACTGCCTCACGGATCCTCTCTGCCGCCCGACACCGGGCAGAGGCCGCCCGCGGGTTGCGGGTGACCTCCTCTTCACTTGGAAGCTCGGCTCCCTTGGTCAGGAGGGCGAACCGCGGCTGATGCGCCGGCAACGGGACGGGCAGCCCCGGCGGGCTGGTGTCCCTGGTCCGCGCCGTGATGACCTGCTTCGTCAGCCGGTCCTCAAGGGAGTGGTACGCGAGCACGACGACGCGCCCGCCCAGCGTCAATGCGTCGAGCGCGGCTGGGAGCGCGCGTTCCAGCGCCGTCAACTCCGCGTTCACCTCGATCCGCAACGCCTGAAAGGTTCTCTTCGCGGGGTTGCCCCCGGTCCGTCTGGTCGCGGCTGGGATTGCCGTGCGGACAATCTCCGCAAGCCGCTTGGTCGACGTTATGGCCTCCCTGGCCCTTTCCTTGATGATTAGGTTCGCGACACGCGGAGCAAATCGCTCTTCGCCGTAATTGCGGAGAATCTTGATCAGTTCGGCGGCCGTGTAGGTGTTGACGACGACTTCGGCCGTCAGCTCCTCGTCGCGGTCCATCCGCATGTCCAGCGGGGCGTCGTAGGAGTAGGCGAAACCTCGCTCGCCCTCGTCCAACTGGGGCGAGGAGACGCCCAGGTCGAAGAGCGCGCCGTGGACACGGGGGTGACCGGCCTCCGCCAGCACCTCGGTGAGCTCGTCGGAGACCGCGCGCACCAGCGTGATCCGGTCGGCGTACGGCGCGAGCCGGATCGTGGACCGCTCGATCGCGTCGGGGTCGCGGTCGATCCCGATCAGATGCAGCGAGGGATGTGCGGCGAGCAGCGCCTCCGCGTGGCCGCCGAGCCCGAGATTGGCGTCGACGACGACGGGGGCGGGGCGGGCAAGCGCGGGAGCGAGAAGCTCGAGTACGCGATCAAGCATCACGGGCACGTGGCCGCCCGGCACCTGAAGATCATGGTTGTCGTTACCCGCGCGCATGAAGCGCAATCCCCCTTTTTCCGCCTCGTCTCATAAGACGTGCGGCGGACGTTCATCGGTATGTTTACTGGCCCCCACCCTCGGGGCCGTCCGGCCAGGTCCCCATCCGCACCCGCGTATCGGTCCGACACCTGACACCGGGGAAGGTGCATCAGCTGACGGACTAGGTGTGGTTGCGGGTGGAGACCTCGCCGAACGACGTTTTAACCGATGAGTCGACCGTGGAGTCACAGAATCCCTGGCAGCACCTCCTCCGAGAGATCGGCAAAAGCCTGCTCTTGATCGGCCAGATAAGTGCTCCAGGCGTGTGCATCCCAGATTTCCAGCCGGGTGTTGGCTCCGATGACCACGCAGTCACGGCACAGGTTGGCGTATTCGCGCAAAGCCTGTGGGACGGTGATCCGGCCTTGCTTGTCGGCGACCTCGTCAGATGCACTGGCGAAGAAGACACGGCTGTAGTCGCGGACCGCCTTGGCGGTCATCGGCGCGGTGCGCAGAGCCTCGGTAATGCGCTGGAACTCCTCTACGGGAAAAACGTAGAGGCAGCGCTCCTGGCCTTTGGTGATCACCAGACCCTCCGCCAGCTCCTCACGGTACTTCGCCGGCAGGAACAGCCGTCCCTTGTCATCAAGACGCGGGTGATGAGTGCCGAGGAACACCGGCCCCACCTCCCGTGCCTGGCGGAGTGCCCGGCGTTAGTAGCCCCTGCCCTCCACTGCGCACCACCATACTCCACTTCTCCCCACCGTCAACTGATTCTGCGGGTCTTCGCGCGCTGTTTTGCTGATATTTCCGCAGCTCAGAAGGGGTGGTGCGGAGTGGAGGGGATGAGGGCCCCCTTGCGTGTCGCGAGCACGCCCAGAAGGCACCCGAATAGTCAGAAGATTTGTGAATCGACCGCATCGCGGTGATGAGTGACAGAAAGTGAAGCCCCCCGGTCAACGCCGGTCCCGGCCGCGCCCGGCCGCATCCATCTGTCACAGAGTCCGTACGTCAATGGCACGAAAACACGACGGCCATGCCACACACTGTGGCTGTTCACCCGGAATCGGCCCTAATGACCGCATAAAGTCGCCGCTGGAACGTACAGCGCCGTAGGGTCAGTACGCAGAATGAGCTATGGACCTACAAAGGTCCGCAATACGAACCCCCGGCGCGTAACGCCGTACCTTCATGGAGGCCTGGTGGCAGTAACCCATGACGTCTCACCGCAGCTCGATGATCTCGCCGTCACCGCGCACCGGATCCGCCAGTCGATCGAATCAGTGATCGAGGGCAAGAGCGACGTCGTCCGCCTGACCTTGACCGTCCTCCTCGCCGAGGGCCACCTACTCATCGAGGACGTGCCCGGAGTCGGCAAGACCATGCTTGCCAAGGCTCTGGCGCGGTCCATCGACTGCCCGGTGCGCCGCGTGCAGTTCACCCCCGACCTGTTGCCCAGCGACATCACCGGTGTGAGCGCCTACAACCAGCAGACCCGAGAGTTCGAGTTCAAGCCTGGGCCGATCTTCGCCAACATCGTGGTCGGCGACGAGATCAACCGTGCCTCGCCGAAGACGCAGTCGGCCCTGCTGGAGTGCATGGAGGAGCATCAGGTCACCGTTGACGGCACGACCTACAAGCTGGACACCCCCTTCATGGTGATCGCCACCCAGAACCCCATCGAGATGGAGGGCACCTACCCCCTCCCGGAGGCGCAGCGCGACCGCTTCACCGCCCGGATCGCGATGGGATACCCCGCGCCCACGGCCGAGCTGGAGATGCTCGACGTGCACGGCGGCACCTCTCCGCTCGACAAGCTGGAGCCGGTGGCCACCACCGCCGAGATCCAGGCCCTGATCCAGGCGGTGCGCGCGATCTACGTCTCGCAGGGGATCAAGAAGTACGCGATCGACCTGGTGACCGCCACCCGGAACTCCCCCGACCTCCGGCTCGGCGCCTCTCCGCGCGCGACCCTGCAGCTGGTCAGGGCCGCCCGGGCGCACGCCGCGCTCGCCGGCCGCGACTACGTCATCCCCGACGACCTGCAGGAGTTGTGCGTCCCCGTCCTCGCCCACCGGCTGCTGCCCAGCGTCGAGGCCCAGGGGCAGCGCCGCCTGCCCGAACAGGTGATGACCGACCTGATCCGCAGGGTGCCCGTGCCTGAGGCCCAAGCGAAGTGACCTCCGGCCTCAAGGCGCTCACCGCCCGCGGCCGGTCCTTCCTCGCATCCGGCATCGCGGCCCTGTTGTGCGCCTTCATCCTCGGTGAGCACGACCTGCTCAGGATCGGCGTGCTGATCCTCTCCCTGCCGCTGCTGGCCGCCCTGGTGGTGGCCCGCACGCGCTACCGGCTGAGCTGCGCGCGCCGCCTGGACCCGCCGAGGGCCGAGCTGGGCAGTGAGGCCACGGTGACACTCCGGCTGGAGAACGTCACGAGGCTGCCGACCGGCCTGCTGATGATCGAGGACACCGTTCCCTACGCGCTCGGCGCCCGGCCCAGGTTCGTCCTGGACCGGGTGGAGTCGCAGGGCATCCGGGAGATCGACTACCGGGTCCGCTCCGACCTGCGCGGCCGCTTCACCATCGGACCGCTCTCCATCCGGATCAGCGATCCCTTCGGCCTGGTGGAGCTGACCAGGTCCTTCACCATCAGCGACACGCTCGTGGTGACCCCCCAGGTGACGGCGCTGCCCCACGTCCGCCTCTCCGGCGAGTGGACGGGCGGAGGCGACAGCCGTACCAGAAGCGTGGCGTCGGCGGGTGACGACGACGTCGCGCCGCGCGACTACCGGCAGGGAGACGACCTGCGGCGGGTGCACTGGCGCTCGACCGCGAGGTACGGCGAGCTGATGGTGCGGCGCGAGGAACAGCAGTGGCAGAGCCGGGGGGCGTTGCTCCTGGACACCCGCCGCTACGCGCACCGGGGCGAGGGACCGCGATCCTCGTTCGAGGTGGCGGTCTCGGCCGCGGCCTCCATCGGCGTGCAGCTCGCCCATGAGGGCCTCGGCCTGCGCCTGGTCACCGACCAGGGGGCCGAGCACCTCACCGACGGTGGGCTGAGCTGGTCGCTCCTGGACACCCTGGCCGTCGTGCGGACGAGCCCGGCGCGATCACTCGAGTACGGCATCAGCGCACTGCGGCAGGGCGGTGGGGACGGGCTGATCGTGGCCGTGCTCGGCGGGATCGACCTGGAGCAGGCGCAGGAGCTGGCCAGGCTCAGGCACGGCAACGTGACCGGCGTGGCCGTGATGCTGGACGTGGCGGGCTGGGAGCGTCCCGAGCTCGGCGACAACGAGGAATACCAGGCGGCGCAGGCGGTGCTCGCGGGGATGGGCTGGCGCATCGTCCGGCTGCCCGCGGGCGCCTCCATCGCGAGCGTGTGGCCGGACGCCGCGCAACGCGGGCGATTCGCAGCGAGCAAGGGCGGCTCATGAGACTTCCCATAGCGTCGGGAGTGGCCACGGGAGCGGTCGCGATCGCGCTCTACCCCCTCTTCCAGGGTGGCAGCTGGTTCTGGACGAGTCTCGGGATCATCCTGGTGGTGACCGGCGTCGGCGTCCTGGCCAGCCGCTACACCCTGCCGAACTGGCTGGCGCCCCTGGCCCAGCTGGTCGCGGCGGCGATCTATCTGACCGCGGTGTTCACCGGCGAGCAGGCCTGGGCCAAGGTGGTGCCCACCAAGGAGTCGGTCGTCAGGCTGGGCGAGCTGCTGTCCACCGGCTTCACCGACATCCAGCGATTCGCCGCCCCGGTGCCCGACAGCGTCGGCATCGTCCTGCTCACCTGCGGCGGCGTCGGCCTGATCGCGATCCTCGTCGACCTGCTGGCCTCCCGGCTGCGCAGGGCGGCGCTCACCGGACTGCCCCTGCTGGCGCTGTTCACCGTTCCGGCCGCGGTCGTCGTCGATCCGATCAGCTGGCCGGCGTTCATCATCGGGGCCCTGGGTTACCTGGCACTGCTGGTCGCCGACGGCCGCGAACGGGTCAGCCACTGGGGCCGGACGGTGCTGGTGCGCCGGACGCCGTCCTTCGTCGCCCCGCGGCCCGCCACCTCCGACACCGGGGCGCTGCGGCTGTCCGGCAAGCGCATCGGGGTCACCGCGATCGTGCTGGCCGTCCTTCTGCCCTCGCTGCTGCCCACCCTGGAGCCGGACCCGCTGTTCGGGTTCGGCGTGGGCAACGGCAGGGGCGGGGGCGGCAACTCGATCAGCATCCCCAACCCGATGGTCAACCTGCGGGGCCAGCTCTCGCTGCCGAACAACTCCACCGTCCTGACGTACACCATCAGCGACAGCTCCCCGCGTTATCTGCGGATGTACTCGCTGGACACCTTCGACGGCGACCAGTGGACGATGTCGGAGCCGAAGGGGCGCCCGGAGGACCGGACCTCCGAGGGACCGATGCCTCCGGCTCCCGGCCAGAGCGCCTCCGTGCCCACCGCTCAGGCGACCACCAAGATCACGGTGAACGATGAGGTCAGGGGGCTGAGCTTCCTGCCCCTGCCCTATCCGGCCACCCGGGTCACCGTCGAGGGCGACTGGCGGCCCGACCGCGACACGCTCATGGTGTTCTCCACCCGGGACACCGCCGGAGGGCTGACCTACGAGGTGACCACCGCCGAACCCCAGCCCACGGCGGAGGCGCTCAAGACGGCGGGGGCCGCGCCCGCCGCGATCGACGCGCGCTACCTGGCGCTGCCGGATGACCTTCCGCGCGCGATCAGGGATCTGGCCGGACAGGTGACGAAGCAGAACGCGAGCCCCTACGAGAAGGCGGTCGAGCTGCAGGAGTTCTTCACCAAGAAGGGCGGATTCACCTACAGCCTGGCCACCCAGGGGAACAACGCCTCGGCTCTGACCGACTTCCTGATCCGCAACCGGACCGGGTACTGCGAGCAGTTCGCCTCCTCGATGGCGGTGCTGGCACGAATTCTGGGCATCCCCGCCCGGGTCGCCATCGGCTACACCAGCGGCACCAACTTCGCCGGTGAGTGGCAGGTGCGCACCCACGACTCGCACGCCTGGCCCGAGCTCTACTTCGAGGGCACGGGATGGCTGCGGTTCGAGCCCACCCCGACCGGCGGAGGTGGACAGGGCAGCGCGACGGTGCCGTCCTACACCCGGCCCGAGATCGCACCGACCACCACCGACGAGCCCTCCGCGAGTCCCACCTCCAGCTCCGGTAGCGCGGACCTGCCGGGCGGACCGACGGCCAACCGAGGCGCCCGCCCGCTCGACCCCGAGTTCGGCGGGGCGCTGGTCCCGGTGGACGAGGGCATGCCGCTGATCGCGAAGATCGGCATCGGGGCCGCGATCGTCCTGCTGATCGCGTTGATCCCGGGGATGTTCCGCCTGGAGCTCCGCGCCCGCCGCCGCAGGGCTTACTCCCGCAAGATCCAGGCCTCCTCCGATGACGCGGATCTCCAGGATCCGGCCGCCCCCGGGTTCACCGGCGTCGCCTCGATCAGGACCGACCGGGGGGATCCGGCGGTGAGTGCGGCGTGGTCCGAGCTTGACGACGCCCTGTGCGACTACGGCATGTCCAGGCAGGCGAGCGAGAGTCCCAGGGCTCTGGCCCGGCGGCTGGCCGAGCAGTACGAGTTCGACGCGGAGGCCACGGCCGCGGTGACCAGGATCGCCACGGTGGTGGAGCGGATGCTCTACGCCAGGACTCCCGGCGAGATCGGCTCGCTCCGCGCCGACCTCCACCGCGTACGGCGGGCACTGGCGGCCACCGTGACCCGCGGCAGGCGGATCCGGGCGGTGCTGCTGCCGACCTCCACGCTCCTGCGGATG
The DNA here is from genome assembly GCF_900188345.1 of Streptosporangium subroseum. Lineage (GTDB taxonomy): Bacteria > Actinomycetota > Actinomycetes > Streptosporangiales > Streptosporangiaceae > Streptosporangium > Streptosporangium subroseum. Next base: position 207,632 of record NZ_FZOD01000004.1, read on the forward strand.
CGGGCGATGGGCGGGCGGCTGCTGGACGGCTTCGACCGGCTGGAAAACATCAGGCTCCGTCGGCCGACCAGGAAGAACGCCTGAACGCGGGAGGACTCGACCGCGACAGGACGCGCAAAAGGGACATCACGGCCGATGATGTGGGTCACTCCCACCGGGAGTGACCCACATCATCAAAGAAAACGGCCCGCCACCGTCAGGTGGCGGAGCGTTTCCTCACTAGCGTTCGTCGTGTCGACGGCGCCAGCGCTCTTCTACGCGCTCCATGAAGCTCGGCCGGGAGCTACGGCGCCCCGCCTTGCTCTGCGGCTGATCGGACGGCGCGGCATTGGATGCCTCACCGAACCCGTTCATCCGCTTCCAACTGGACAGACCCCACAAACACGCGGCGAGCATGACCACGAAACCGCCGACGCCGAGCGGGATGTTGATAATCACAACGCCGACCATCAGCAGGACGACGCCCAAGATGAAGCCGATGGAGGCCTTCACCAGGCGACGCCTGTAATGGCTACGCGGATCACTGATCCTGACGGTATTGGCCCACTTCGGGTCCTCGGCGTAGAGGGCCTGCTCGATCTGGTCGAGCAAGCGCTGCTCGTGCTCAGAGAGCGGCACGGCGCCTCCCAAGGACAGCCCCAGGACGGGGAAGACGGTGACGGACGACACGGGGTGTCCGAACCTCGCGGTCGGTTATCCCCAGAATACGAGGCTGTAGACGTAGACGAAAGAAAACGTCCAACGTAGTCCAAACCGGAGGCGGCATCATGGGTCTATTCCATCAAACGGCGGGCTAACAAGCGACGCCGGGAGCACCGCATCATGACCGAATCTCCGGACCGCCCTGTCCATAGCCTGTTCGGCCTCCCGCCAGCCCGTCTCGCGCTCTCCCAGACCGAGTTGCCTGGTCGCCCCGTCGGCCGGGCGGAGGTTCTCCACCCGCACTCCGACCAGGCGAAGTCGTACATTTTCCAGGCCGGCCGCGGCGTACAGCTCGCAGGCGGTGGCGTAGAGGATCTGGGCGACGTCCGTGGGCTCGTGGAGGCTCCGGGAACGGGAGATCGTGCTGAAATCGGCCCGCCGAAGCTTGACACTGACCGTCCGGCCGACGTGACCACCCTGCCTGAGCCTCGCGGCGACCCGTTCTGAGAGGCGGAGCAACTCCCTGCGAATCTTCACCGGATCGTCAACATCTGTGGTGAATGTCTCTTCCGCACCGATGCTCTTGTCGGGCACGTGCGGGGTCACGGGGCGCTCGTCGCGCCCCCAGGCGAGCGCGGCCAGGTGCGTGGCCGCCGCCTGGCCGATCCCTCGCTCCAGGGTCGCGACCGGGACCCTGGCGAGATCACCGACGGTCTTGATGCCGAGCCTCATGAGGGACTGCTCAGTGCGCTCTCCCACGCCCCACAGCGCCGCCACGGGGAGCGGGTGGAGGAAGTCGACCACCTGGTCCACGGGCACGACCAGCAGGCCGTCAGGCTTGCAGTGCTGCGAGGCGAGCTTGGCCACGAACTTGCTGTTGGCAACCCCGACGGAACAGGTGATTCCGTGCTCGTGCACGACCTGTTCGCGGATCATCTCGGCGATTGCGGCCGGCGGGCCCAGCCGTTTTCGGGCCCCACCGACGTCGAGGAACGCCTCGTCGGAGGCGATCGGCTCCACCTCGGGGGTGAACGTGTGAAAGATCTCCATGACGCCCCGGGAGACCTCCGAGTATTTGCCGCGGCTCGGGGGGATGATCACCGCCTGGGGGCATAGGCGGCGGGCCCGGGTCATGGGCATCGCCGAGTGCACGCCGAACCTTCTGGCCTCGTAGGTGGCGCTGAGCACCACCCCGCGCGCACCGGGCGCGCCGATGATGACGGGTGTTCCCTTGAGCTCGGGGCGCTCGCGCAGCTCGACGCTGGCGTAGAAGGCGTCCATGTCGACGTGGAGGATGGGGCAGCCGGTGTCGTCGGCGCCCAGATTCGGGCCTGGACGCGGCATCTGCTGTTTTCTCGACACGACGTCATTCTACGAGAACACGCGTTCGATGTGCCCTTCACCGGTGACCCAACACATGCAGCTGGGTCGCGATGTCACGGAGCACCGAATGGGCGGCGGCCGCCTGCTCCAGGGCGATCAGGGCACGCGCGGCCCCCGGCTCGCCGTCGAGCAGCCTGCTGGGCACCAGGTCGGCGAAGATCCGCACACCGTGAACCTCCCCGGGGACAAAACCGGTCATGCCGAGGAGTCGCTCCAGGCTCTCGCGGGTGAAGCGCCGCGGCGTGGGGTCACGATCGCCCCAGCGCCCCTCGGGGTCCTCCAGGATCTGGCGGGCCTCGTCGAAGCGGCCGGCGACCGAGCGGTGCAACGCGGCGGCGACGGGGTTGGCGGCCAGCACGCTGATCACCCCGCCCTTGCGCAGCAGCCCGGCCATGGCCGTCATCGCGCTGACCGGATCCTCCACGTACTCCAGCACGCTGTGACAGAGCACCAGGTCCGCACCGCCCGCGGGGAGCAGCTCGCCCAGGTCCGCGGCGTCGCCCTGCAGGGCGCGCACCTCGACCTCCGCCTCCGCGGCGCGGCGCTCCAGCGCGGCCAGCGAGTCGGGGCTGGAGTCGACGACCGTGACAGCGTGTCCCAGATCAGCCAAAGGTACGGCGAAGCCGCCCGTTCCACCCCCGGCATCGACGATGTCGAGTCGATCACGGCCGGTAGCGGCCATCTGATCGGCCAGCACTGCACGCAGGACATCCCACACGACAGCGGTTCGTACCGCCGGGGTGCCTGCCTGCCGCGAGATGCCTACGGCATGCAACTTCAGATCGCCTCCTCTTTCGGTGACGAACCCAGCCTACGCTGGACCGCCCGTGAAGCGGCCCAAGCACGATCCATACTCACGCTTGATCGAGTTTTTTCCCGGCACGGGTCGATTCCGGGGCATAAGGATGCGATGAAAACACGCGGGCGCCCGTCGCGGCCGGAGACCAGGACGGGCGCCATACATACGCGTGCCGGGGAGCCGGGGACGGGTCCGCCGGCCCCCGCAGGCCGGCTACAGCGCCAGCGACGGCTTGAGTTGCTTGAAGCGGGCCATCAGGCCGTTGACGAACTGCGGCGACTCGTCGGTCGACAGTTCGGAGGCCAGGCTGACCCACTCGCTGATGACAACGCCCTCCGGGACGTCGGGCATCCACAGGAGCTCGTAGGTGCCGCCACGCAGCAGGTTGCGGTCGACCGCGGGCATGCGGTCGAGCGTCCAGCCCTCGGCGTAGGTGGTGATCAGCTCGTCGATGCGGATCCGGTGCCGGCAGACACCCTCGACGATCGTGGTGGTGTATTCGTTCACGGGTGGCTCGGCCCGCTCCAGACGCTCGGCGAGGACGCTCAGTGGATTCTCACTCCGCGCCTCCGCCTCGAAGAGGATGTCCAGCGCGCGTCTGCGCGCCTTACCCCGTGCCGACATCAGGCTCGGCCGAGGTAATCGCCGGTGCGGGTGTCGACCTTGACCTTCTCGCCGGTCGTGATGAACAGCGGCACCTTGATCTCGGCGCCGGTCTCCAGCTTGGCCGGCTTGGTGCCGCCGGTGGAGCGGTCGCCCTGAAGGCCGGGCTCGGTCTCGGTGATGGTCAGCTCGACGGCCGCGGGCAGCTCGATGTAGAGGACGTTGCCCTCGTTGATCGCCAGAACGGCCAGCATGTTCTCCAGGAGGTAGTCGGCGGCGGCGCCGACCGACGTCCTGGAGACGTTGAGCATGTCGTAGTTCTCGGTGTCCATGAAGACGTATTCCTCGCCGTCCATGTACGAGAACTGCATCTCGCGCTTGTCGACGTTGGCCACCTCGACCTTGACGCCCGCGTTGAAGGTCTTGTCGACGACCTTGCCCGACCTGACGTTCTTCAGCTTGGTGCGGACGAACGCACCGCCCTTGCCGGGCTTGACGTGCTGGAACTCCACAACCGCCCAGAGCTCACCGCCTTCGAGCTTGAGCACCAGGCCGTTCTTGAGGTCGTTCGTCGTCGCCACTAGTCTCTCCTGCGTACGGCCGCTCTTAAAGGACAAGCAGCTCTTTGGTCGTCCGTGTGAGAAGTTCCGGCCCCTGATCACGCGCCACGAGTGTGTCCTCGATGCGGACGCCGCCCCTGCCCGGTAGGTAAACCCCAGGCTCAACGGTGACCGGAACTCGATCCTTTAGTCTAGCGTGCTCGGGGTCGGACTCTGGCTTTGCCGGAGACAGGAACGGCGCCTCGTGGATCTCCAGCCCGACACCGTGGCCGAGACCGTGCCCGAAGTACTCACCGTACCCGGCCTCCACGATCAGGTCGCGGGACGCGGCGTCCACGTCATGGGTGATCGCGCCGGGCCGTACGGCACGGCGACCGGCCCGCTGGGCCGCGCGGACCAGCTCGTACAGCTCGCGCTGCCACTGCGCGGGCTCGCCGACCGCCACGGTCCTGGTCATGTCGGCGTGGTAGCCCTCGTACAGCGCCCCGAAGTCCATCGTGACCAGGTCACCGCGCTCCAGCGGCCGGTCCGAGGGCGAGTGGTGCGGGATCGAGCCGTTGGGGCCGCTCGCCACGATCGAGTCGAAGGCGGGCCTGTCGGCGCCCAGCTCGATCATCCGGCACTCCAGCGCCCTGGCGATCTCCTTCTCGGTCAGCCCGGGCCTCAGGATGGGCAGCACGTCGGCGAGGGCCCGGTCGGTGAGCTCGCACGCGGTGCGGATGAGGTCGATCTCGGCCTCGTCCTTGACCAGGCGCACCGCCTCCACCATCCCGGACACCCGCAGCAGGTCCTCGCCCAGCCGGAAGTAGTCGGCGACGGACAGGTGGTCGGCCTCGACGCCGATCCTGCGAGCCCTGGAGACCAGGCCCCCGGCGACGTCGCGCTCCTCGACCACCTCGATGTCGGAGCAGATCCGCCGGGCGGTCTCGGTGTAGCGGGAGTCGGTGGCCAGCGTCGCGGTGGCGTCCGCCCGGACGAGCACCGCCGCGTTGGAGCTGTCCAGGCCGGTCAGGTAGCGCACGTTCACGCCATGGGTGACCAGGATCGCGTCCGCCTCGTGAGCGGGGAGCAGAGCCGCCAGGTGTTCACGGCGCCGAGCGTGGGTGACGGTCATATCTGAATGTTATTGACCGATTTCATGGCGCTACGACCATTTTGAAGTGATTTCCGTAAGCGGGAGGGGTCCGCCCCGGCACGGACCCCCTCTCGGGAAGAGGCCGACCCGGTCTGGGCCGCGACCCGGGGAGAGACCGGCCCGGCCTGGGCCGCGACCCGGGGAGAGACCGGCCCGGTCTGGGCCGCGGCCCGGGGAGAGCCCGGCCCTCCCGCTCACGGAGAGGTCAGGACGCGAGATCCCTGACCTTCTCGATCAGCTGGATGCGCTCCTCGTGCGTACGGCCGAGCGGGGTGACGTTGATGGTCGTGACGCCCGACTCCCTCATGGCCTGAAGGCGGTCGCGGACGTGGCCCTCGGAGCCGATCAGCGACATCTTCTCGAGCAGCTCCTGGGGGACGAGCGCGGCGGCCTCGTCCTTCTTGCCGTCGAGATAGAGGTTCTGGATCTGCTCGGCCTCCTTCTCGTAGCCGTACCGGCGGGCGAGGTCGTTGTAGAAGTTCTTGCCCTTGGCGCCCATCCCGCCGATGTAGAGGGCCGCCATCGGGCGGCCCAGCTCCAGCCAGTCCGACACGTCGTCGCCGATGGCCAGCGCCGCCTGGGCGATGACGTCCAGCTCGCCCAGGGCCGGGTCGCGCTTGGCCCTGCCCGCGGCCAGGGAGGCGCCCCAGACGTCCGCGGCCTTCTCCGGCATGTAGAAGATCGGCTGCCAGCCCTCGGCCAGTTCGGCGGAGAGCTCGACGTTCTTCGGGCCGATGGCGGCGACCACGACGGGGATGCGATCGCGGACCGGGTGGTTGATGATCTTCAGGGGCTTGCCCAGGCCGGTGCCCTGGTCCGCGGGGAGCGGGATGGTGTAGTGCCTGCCCTCGTAGGTCAGGCGTTCGCGCTTCCAGACCTGGCGGCAGATCTCGATGATCTCGCGGGTACGGCCCAGCGGGGCGGTGTACGGCACGCCGTGGAAGCCCTCGATGACCTGCGGGCCCGAGGCGCCCAGGCCGAGGGTGAAGCGGCCGTCGGAGACGAAGTCCATGCCCGCGGCGGTCATGGCCAGCAGGGTCGGGGTCCGGGAGTAGATCGGCAGGATGCCGGAGGCGATCTGCAGCCGCTCGGTCTTGGCCGCGATGTAGCCCATCTGGCTGACCGCGTCGAAGCTGTAGGCCTCGGCGACGAAAACGATGTCGAGACCGGCCTTCTCGTAGTCGGCCAGCTCGGCCACCGTCTCCTTGAAGCCCCCCGAGTAGTTCAGGGCCATACCGATACGCATCGTGAGATCGTCCTTCCGCATACGCCGACGAAACCGAATGTTGTTCCGTTGTCTCGGCAACAAAGGCTATCTACTGACCGCCGAAGCACCAAGCCCCGCGCCGCCGCCGCATGGCCGGTAGCGTACGCATTCCGGGGTAGGGGATCCCCCGGGTGCGGCGGACGAGGAGCGATGTGCTGAGGTGGTCGATCGTCGTGGCGGCGGGGGTGCTCTCCCTGGTTCTCGGGGGGCACTGGCTGCTGCCGGAGCTGGGCGGGTTCACACCCGTTCTGGAGAGCGTGCTCCCCTGGCTGGGGGTCGCCACGCCGATCCTGCTGGTGGGCGCGCTGTTCACCCGTTCGTGGCAGGTGATCACCGCGGCGTTGGTCCCCGTGACCGTGTGGGCGTTCATGTTCGGCCCCACGCTGCTGCACAGCCCGCCCGGCGGCCTGAGCGACGTGTCCGTCGCCACGCTCAACGTGGGCGCGACCAACGCCCAGTCGGCGCAGGCCGTACAGACCGTCTCGAAAGGCCGTGACCTGATCGCGGTGCAGGAGCTGACGCCGGGCGGCCCGGCCGCGAAGTTCCTCAACGAGCACTTCCCGTACAACTACCGGATCGCCACGGTCGGCCTCTGGAGCCGGTTTCCGATCCTTGAGACCCGCAAGGTGGACATCGGCCTGGACTGGGCGCGGGCCCTGCGGGCGGTGGTCAAGACCCCCAGGGGAAAGCTGACCGTCTACGTCATGCATCTCGCCTCCGCCCGCCCCGGCCAGACCGACCTGCGCGACGAGACCCTCGCCAAGGCCGGGAAGATCGTCGACAGGGATACCAGCGAGCACCTGCTGCTGCTCGGCGACCTCAACACCGCCACCACCGACCGCAAACGCGCGGGCCTGGTGCCGCCCCTGTCGGACGCCCAGCAGGAGGCCGGCGAGGGATTCGGCTTCACCTGGCCGGCGTCCTTCCCCGTCACCCGCCCGGACCACATCCTCTACCGCGGCCTCACCGCCACCAGCGCCGGTGTCGAGCAGGCCGCGGGCAGCGACCACCGCGCGGCGGTCGCGTCACTCCGCCTCTGAACCCGGCGGCGGGGAGACCCTCCCGTCCGGCCCGCCGCCGCGGGAGACCTCAGCGGGCCCGCAGCGCGGACAGATCCGCCGGAGTGTCGATGTCGGCGGGGTCGCCGATGTCGTCGCAGGGCACCGCGACGACCAGCTCGGGGTGGGCACGCAGGAACGGCCGGGCGCCGGTGTCGCCGGTCGCGAGCCCGGCGACCTCCTCGAAGTGCTCCCTGGCGATCAGCACCGGGTTGCGCCGCGCCCCGCCGTAGGTGGCGACGGCCACCGAGGCCCCGTCTCTCGCGGCCCGGATGAGCCGCTCCACCACCTTCGGGCCGATGAACGGCTGGTCCACCAGGGCGATCACCACGTGTTCGGCGTCGTCGGGAAGCGCGCCCAGGCCGACGCGGAGCGAGGAGCCCATCCCGGAGCGCCAGTCGGGGTTGCGCACGGTCACCGCTCCCCGCACCTGCGCGGTGGCGGCTCCGAGCACGACGACCACGGGATGGCAGCCGCCGTCGTGGAGCAGCCGGATCCCCCGGTCCACCAGCCGCTCTCCCCGGAACTCCACCAGTGCCTTCGGCGTGCCGAGGCGCGACCCCGACCCGGCCGCCAGCAGCAGCCCCGCGCTTCCAGATCTCATGTGACTCCTCGGCTCCGCCCGGCCATCGTGATCACGCGTGGGGCCCGTGCCCGTGGATCCGGCCCGAGCCGTCGGTGAGCGGCTGCCCGGAACCGCCCCAGCGCAGCTGGATCAGCTCGGCCGCGATGGAGACCGCGGTCTCCTCCGGGGTCCGCGCTCCCAGGTCCAGGCCGATCGGCGAGCGCAGCCGCTTCAGCTCCACCTCGCTCAGGCCCGCCTGAGCGAGCCGTGCCAGTCGGTCCTCGTGCGTACGGCGCGAGCCCATCGCGCCGACGTAGCCCGCCGGGGTGCGCAGGGCCACCTCCAGCAGGGGAACGTCGAACTTCGGGTCGTGGGTGAGCACGCAGATCGCGGTCCGCTCGTCCACGGCGATCGAGCTGAGGTAGTCGTGCGGCCACTTGACGATCACCTCGTCGGCCTCGGGAAAGCGTTTGGCCGTGGTGAACACCGGCCGGGCGTCGCACACGACCACGTGGTAGCCGAGGAACTTGCCGACCCTGGCCACCGCCGCGGCGAAGTCGATCGCGCCGAAGACCAGCATCCGGGGCGGCGGGGCGAAGGAGTTCACGAAGACCGACAAATCATCGAGGCGCCGCTCGCCTCGCGCGCCGTAGCGCCGGACCCCGGTGAGCCCCTGCGCGAGCATGCCCCGGACGTCGTCGTCCACCGCCTCGTCGAGCCGGGCCACGCCCAGCGAGCCCGAGGAGCGGTCCGGCCAGATCACCCGGCGGGCCCCGACCGCACCGGGTCCCGACAGCACGGTCGCCACCGCCACCGGCTCGCGCTCCCGCACCGATTCGGCGATCGCCCCCAGCTCGGGGAAGGTCTCGCGCGATATCGGCTCGACGAACACATCCAGGATGCCGCCGCAGGTCAGCCCGACGGAGAAGGCGTCGTCGTCGCTCACGCCGTACCGTTGCAGGACCGGCGTCCCGGAGGCGAGCACGTCCTGGGCCAGTTCGTAGACGGCGCCCTCGACGCAGCCGCCCGAGACACTGCCCTCCGCCTCCTCGCCGAGCACGGCCATGGAGGCGCCCGGCGGGCGCGGGGCGCTACGGAAGGTATCCACCACGGTGGCCAGGCCGAATCTCTCCCCGGTCTCCCACCACCGCGCGATCTGCATCAACACGTCACGCATTCGCGCCTCCCAGCAACCTGGCGAGCTCTTCGAAGGCGGCCAGGCTGTGCCCGGCCACAAAGTCGTCAACGTACGGCAGTGCCACACGCATCCCCGCGGTGAGCGGCTGGTAACCCTTCTGGCCCTTGTGCGGGTTGACCCAGATCACGCGATGCGCCGTCCGGGACAGCCGGGCCATCTCCGCGCCGAGCAGCGAGACGTCCCCCCGCTCCCACCCGTCGGAGGCGATCACCACCACCGCGCCCCCCGCGTCGTTCAGCGACAGGAACCTCCGCAGCTCCTCGCCCAGCCGGGTGCCGCCACTCCAGTCGGGGATGGCGCGGGAGACGGCGTTCATGGCGGTGGCCGGGTCGCGGTGGCGCAGCTCCGCGGTGAGCCGGGTGAGCCGGGTGCCCGTGCTGAACACCTCGGTGGCCCGGGGCTCGGACCTGACCAGCGCGTGGCCGAGGCGGAGCAGCGTGTCGGCGTAGGGGGTCATGGAACCGCTGACGTCCACCAGCAGCACGACCCGGCGGGGCCTGGTCCTGTGCGTGCGATAGCGGAGCCTGGCGGTCTCCCCGCCCCTTCGCAGCGCCTCGCGGATCGTCGCCCTGCTGTCCAGCCGGCCCCGGTGCGACGGCTGGAACCGCCGCGACCTGCGCTGCTCACGCCCTGTCCTGAGCAGGGCGAGCAGCCGGTGCACCTCGGCCAGCTCCGCCCCGGTCATCCTGGCCACGTCCCGGTTGCGCAGCACCTCCACCGCGCTCGCGGTCGCCGCGGGGACCGGACCGTCGCCGCTCTCCCCCCGGTCACCGGCCAGAGCCGCGGTGTGCCGGACGACGGTGATCGCGGCGGGTTTCGCACGGCCCGCGCGCAGCCCCCCGAAGTAGGCCCGGAAGACCCGGTCGTAGCGGGGCAGGTCGTCGGCCGAGGCGCACAGGGTGAACCGGCCCGCCCAGTAGGCGTCGTCGGGCCTGGCGGCGTCCAGGTGGGACAGGGCCCGCAGGAAGTTCTGGGTCCTCTCGTGGTCGGCGGGGACCCCGGCGGCGCGCAGCGTCCTGGCGAAGCCGGTCATGACGGCGACCATGTCCCCCGGCGCCACAGCAGGCGCAGCGGACACAGCGGACACAGCGGTCTCCGCGTCGGCGGGGCCACCGGGCCGCCGGTCGCCGTCAGCGTCGGAGATCACCGAAGAACCCGTTCCCCAGCACGGCCTCGTGGTCCTCCCGGTGCTTGAGCAGGGCGCCCAGCGTGGCGGCGGCCACGTCGGGGTCCAGCTCCCGCGCACCGAGGGTCAGCAGCGCCTCGGTCCAGTCGAGGGTCTCGGCGATCCCGGGAGGCTTGATGAGGTCGGTCTCGCGGAGCCGTGCCGTCGCCTTGGCCACCTGCTCGGCGAGGCTCTCGGAGCACGCGGGCAGCCGTCTGCGCAGGATCGCCACCTCCCGCTCGAAGGAGGGGTGTTCGAGCCAGTGGTAGAGGCAGCGTCTCTTGAGCGCGTCGTGCACCTCGCGGGTGCGGTTGGAGGTCAGCACGACCACCGGCGGCCGCTCGGCGCGGATCGTGCCGAGTTCGGGGACGGAGATCGCGAAGTCCGAGAGCACCTCCAGCAGGATCGCCTCGAACTCCACGTCGGCCCGGTCGACCTCGTCGATGAGCAGCACCGCCGGCTGGGTCTCGATCGCCTTCAGCAGCGGCCGGGCGATCAGGAACCTCCGGTCGTAGACCTCCCCCTCCAGCCGGGCGGCGTCGGTGATCCCGCCCGCCTCGGCGGCCTTCAGGTGCAGGAGCTGGCGGGCGAAGTCCCAGTCGTAGAGCGCCTGGGAGGCGTCGAGTCCCTCGTAACACTGCAGCCGGATCAGCGGCGCCCCCAGCACGGCGGCCAGGGTCCTGGCCAGCTCGGTCTTGCCGACCCCCGCCTCGCCTTCGAGGAGCAGCGGGCGGCCCATCCGCAGCGCGAGGAACGCCGCCGTGGCCAGCCCATCGTCGGCGAGATACGCCCGCTCGTCGAGCAACTCGGCCAGCCGGCCGGGAGACTCCATGTCCGATGCCTTGATCGTCCGCCTCACCACCTCAGGTTACGCCTGAATGTCCGATCAGGGCTTGGCCGATCTCTGCCATCGGATCCGGCGCCGGATGGCAGAGATCGGCCATGGCGGGCCGCCGCGAGCGGTGCTCGGAGGGGAGGCCGGAGCGGCTCCGCCCGATCACCCCGGGGCGATCGGGCGAACGATCTTAGGTTCGGGAGCGAACAGGCGTATCCTCACCCCCTGTGAGGAATCCGGTCCGTCAGCTCAACACGCCGTCGAGAGTCGTCGTGGTGGCGTTCCTGACGGTGGTGGCCATCGGCACGGGGCTGCTGTCGATGCCGATGGCGGTCGAGGCGGGTGAGACGACCTCGTGGACGTCCGCTCTGTTCACCGCCACCTCGGCGGTGTGCGTGACCGGCCTCGCCGTGCACGACACCGCGGAACACTGGTCGTTCTTCGGTGAGATCGTGATCCTGGTGCTGATGCAGATCGGCGGATTCGGGATCATGACGCTCTCCTCGATCCTCGCGGTGGTCGTCTCCGGCAGGCTGGGCCTGCGCGCCCGGCTCAACACGCAGGCAGAGACCAAGACCTTCGGCCCCGGCGACGTGCGCCGGGTGATCACGGGCGTCGCCAAGGTCACGCTGGTGGCGGAGGTGCTGACCGCCGCGGCGCTCACCGCCCGCTTTCTGATCGGGTACGGCGAGCCGTTCGGCCGCGCCCTTTACTACGGGATATTCCACTCCGTCTCGGCCTTCACCAACGCCGGGTTCGCGCTCTGGCCGGACAGCATCATGAGGTTCGTCGGCGACCCGTGGATCTGCATCCCCCTCGCGCTGGCGGTGGTCGCCGGAGGCCTCGGCTTCCCCGTCTACGCCGTGCTCCGGCAGCACTGGCGCCGCCCGGCCCGCTGGTCGCTGCACACCAAGATCACGCTGGGGATGACCGCCGTCCTGCTGTTCGGCGGTGCCCTGGCCATCACCGTCACCGAGTGGAACAACCCCGGCACCATGGGCGGGCTCTCCCCCGGCCTGCGGATCATGGCCGGGTTCTTCCACAGCGCCATGACGCGGAGCGGCGGCCTGAACTCGGTTGACACCTCCCAGATGTCGGAGAACTCCTGGCTGATCAGCGACGTGCTGATGTTCGTCGGCGCGGGCAGCGCGAGCACCGGCGGCGGCATCAAGGTGACGACGTTCGCGCTTCTGGGGTACGTCATCCTCGCCGAGCTGCGCGGCGAACCGGACGTCTCGGCGGGCCGCCGCCGCATCCCCGAGCAGCTCCAGCGGCAGACGCTGACCATCGCGCTTCTGAGCGTGGCCTCCGTCGCCGTGGGCACCTTCGTGATGATGGTGGTGACCCCGTTCAAGCTCGACCGCGTACTGTTCGAGGTGATTTCCGCCTTCGGCACGGTCGGCCTGTCGTCGGGGGTCACCGCCCAGGCCGGCACCGCGGGGCACCTGGTCCTGACGGCCCTGATGTTCATCGGCCGAATCGGCCCGGTGACCCTCGGTGCGGCCCTGGCCCTGCACATCCAGACCCGTCGGTTCCGCTATCCGGAGGAGCGTCCTCTCGTTGGTTGACAAGAAGAGCCGCGGCGACGCGGTCGTGGTGCTCGGCCTCGGCCGGTTCGGCGGCTCGCTGGCGGTGGAACTCGTGGGACGCGACGTCGAGGTGCTCGGCGTGGACAGCGACTCCCGGACCGTGCAGCAGCTCTCCGGGCAGCTCACCCACGTGGTGTGCGCCGACTCCACCGACCCCGACGCGCTCACCCAGCTGGGCATCGCGGAGTTCGGCCGGGCCGTGGTCGGCATCGGCACCGACATCGAGGCGAGCATCCTGACCACCTCGATCCTGAGCGATCTCGGCGTCCCCGACATCTGGGCCAAGGCGATCACCCTCCAGCACGGCCGGATCCTGGAGCGCGTGGGCGCCCACCACGTGGTGCAGCCCGAGCACGACATGGGCGAGCGGGTCGCGCACCTGGTCACCGGCCGGATGCTCGACTACGTGGAGGTCGACGAGGGCTACGCCCTGATCAAAACCAAGGCTCCCCGATGGGCCGAGAGCAAGCCCCTGGGCGAGCTCGGCATCCGCAAGAAGTACGGGGTCACCGTGGTCGGGATCAAGAAGCCCGGCAGCGGGTTCACCTACTGCACCTCCGACACGCTCATCCAGGGCGGCGACATCCTGCTCGTGGCCGGCGAGACCGACAAGGCCGAGCGGTTCGCCGAGGAGACCTGAGGTCTCCTCGGGTCCGCCGGGTCGGGCGCGTCCGGGGCCGGTCAGCCGCGGTCACCGGTCGAGAGGGTGCGGACCGGAGGCGGGTCTCGCCGTACTCCCCGATGAGCCCTGCTCCCTCCGAGAGGGAGCAGGCAGGGATTATCGGGTCTCGCCGGCCTCGCCGCGCTCCCTGATGAGAGCGGCCAGCTCGCGGACCTGCCGTACGGTCCGATTCTTCTCCGAACCCTGCAGGCCCATGGCCCCGATCGTGACGCCGTCCGCGAAGTCGATCTTGGCCCAGGGCTCGTTGACGATCAGGCTGACCCCGAGCACCTCGGACCACTCGTAGCGGTGCACACGCAGTGGGTTGACGACGGTGATCCCCCGCTCGTCGGCCTCCACCCGGCACCGTCCCAGCAGATGCAGGACCCCGGCGACGATCACGCCGAGCCCGACCATCGCGATCTTGTCGGGGACGGTGAACGGCGGCGGCAGGAGGATCGCCAGGAGCAACGCCCCGAGCACGATCACGCCCGCGAAGCCGTACGCCACGATCCGGCCCTTCCTTGGCCGCCACACGACGGGCAGGACGGGCGGAGAGACGTTCTCTGGGCTCAACTGGAGATCACGATCCTTCGGGCAGACCACCGGTCACGACGGCTGTGACGGCCGGCCACAGTGCCGAACGAAATTTACCGCACGGCACCTCCGGTCCCGGCCGCACACGGGCACCGGCGTGGAGGCGTCTCTCCCGCTCGTCGCGAGCGCGACGGGCGTCATGTTCCGCGACGAGCGGGAGAGGAGCCCCTGCACGGCCTCGGGCGCGTCCCGGATCCGGCTGTCCCGGCCGGGTTCCGGAGCTCGGCCTCTCAGACCCGTCCCGGATCGGCCGCCTTCGGCACGTCCAGGGCCCGGAGGTCCCTCAGCAGCAACGCCGTCTCCAGGGCCGCGACGGTGGCCTCGTAGCCCTTGTCCTCGTGGCTGCCGGGCAACCCGGACCTGTCGAGGGCCTGGTCGAGGGATTCGCAGGTCAGCACGCCGTTGCCGACCGGGATCTCCTCGTCCAGGGAGATCCGGGTCAGACCGGAGGTCACCGAGTCGCAGACGTAGTCGAAATGGGCGGTCTCACCGCGGATCACGACCCCGAGGGCGACAACCGCGTCGCACCGCCGGGCCAGGGCCTGGACCACGACCGGGACCTCCAGGGACCCGGCCACGCGGATCACGGTCGCGGTGGCCCCGCTGTCCTGGACGGCCTGTACGGCGCGGGCCACGAGCTGGTCGGTGATCTTCTCGTGCCATCGGGCGGCCACGATGCCGACGGTCAGCCCCCCGGCCTCGACGGCCTGCGAGGGGGGACGTCCGGTGCCGCTCATGCGTTCTCCTCGGGAATGTCGTGGCCGAGGCGGTCGCGCTTGGCCCTCAGGTATTTCTCGTTGTACGGGTTCATCGCCACGGGCATCGGCTCCCGGCCGAGCACCTTGATCCCGTAGCCGTCCATGCCCCGCACCTTCGCCGGGTTGTTGGTCAGCAACCGGATCGACTTGACGCCCAGGTCTGCGAGGATCTGCCCCGCGTTGGAGAACTCCCGCGCGTCCACCGGCAGTCCGAGCTCCAGGTTCGCGTCCACGGTGTCGCTGCCGCTGTCCTGGAGGCCGTACGCCTTGAGCTTGGCCAGCAACCCGATCCCGCGTCCCTCGTGCCCGCGCAGATACACGATCACTCCTCGGCCCTCGGCGGCGATCGTGGACATCGCGCGGTCGAGCTGCACCCCGCAGTCGCACCGCAGCGACCCGAACACGTCCCCGGTCAGGCATTCGGAATGCGCTCGGACCAGGACGTTCTCCCCGTCCTCCAGCTCGCCGTAGACCAGGGCCAGGTGCTCGCCGCCGTCCAGCGAGCTCGCGTAGCCGTACGCCTTCCACATCCCGTACTGGTTCGGCAGGCGTGTCTCCGCGACCAGCGTCACCATCCGCTCGGTCCGCCGCCGGTACTCCACCAGCTGCTCGATCGAGACGAGCGCGAGGTCGTGCAGGTCGCAGAACTCGCGCAGCTCGGGCAGCCGCATCATCGTGCCGTCGTCGTTGACGACCTCGGCCAGCACGCCCGCCGAACCCAGCCCGGCGAGCACGGCCAGGTCCACGGCCGCCTCGGTGTGGCCGCGCCTGACCAGCACGCCGCCCTCGCGGTAGCGGAGCGGGAAGACATGGCCCGGCCGTACCAGCTCGAACGGCTCGGTGGCCGAGTCGCACAGGGTGCGGATCGTCCTGGCCCGGTCCGACGCCGAGATGCCGGTGCTCACCCCGTCACGGGCGTCCACACTGATCGTGTAGGCGGTACGGAGTCGTTCCTTGTTGTTGTGCACCATCAGCGGCAGGCCGAGCCTGTCGAGGTCCTCACCGCGCATCGGCACGCACACCACGCCGCTGCTGTGCCGGATCGTGAAGGCCAGCAGCTCCGGCGTGGCCTTGGACGCGGCGAAGATGATGTCACCCTCGTTCTCGCGGTTCTCGTCGTCGACGACCACGATGGCCTTACCCTCGCGGATATCGGCGATCGCCCGTTCGATCGGGTCCAGCTTGATCACACCGCCTCCTTCGGAACGAGCACGGCCCTCGACCGGTACTCCTTGAGCCAGTTGAAGAATCCGACCAGGACGAGCACGAAGAACACTCCGTACACGGCTCCCGAGACGACCAGTCCCGAGCGGAAGGCGACCGGCACGCCCACCAGGTCCACGGCCACCCAGATCAGCCAGAAGTCGACCAGCGCCCGGCTCTGGGCCCAGGTCGCGACCGCGCTGCCGACGAAGATGTAGGCGTCGGCGGCGACCAGGAAGTAGCCCTCGGGCAGCGGGGCGTACGAACCCCAGGAGAGCCCGGTGACAAAGAAGATCAGACCGACCGCGGCCGTACCCGCGACCATGACTCCGACCAGCATGGACCGCTCACGGCCGGTGGCGGGCCGAACGGCCAGCTCCTGCCCGTTCTGGGTACCGCGCGACCAGCGCCACCAGCCGTAGACGGCCAGGGCGCCGAACATGAACTGCTTGAGCGCGTTGCCGGTGATGTGCGCGTTGATTGAGGCGACGAGCAGCAGCACCGAGCCGACGAGCTGCACCGGCCAGGTCCAGATCGACTTGCGGATCGCCAGCAGTACGGTGGCCAGCGCGGCCACGTTCCCGATCAGATCGGTCCAGAGGACCTTGGTCCCGAAGACCGCGAATCCCGCCTCGGCCCAGTTCACGACCGGCCGCCGGGGACATACGCGCCGACGAGCTTCTCCACGTGCTTGGCGATCACGTCGACCTCGAGGTTCACCGGGTCGCCGGGCCGTTTCGCGCCGAGGGTGGTGAGCTGCAGGGTGGTCGGGATCAGGCTGACGGCGAAGCCCTCGCCGTCCACGCTCATCACGGTCAGGCTGATGCCGTCCACCGCGATCGAGCCCTTCTCCACCACGTAGCGGTTGAGCGCGTCCGGCAGGGAGATCCGGACGACCTCCCAGTGCTCGGCGGGCTCCCGCGACAGCAGCACGCCGGTGCCGTCCACGTGGCCCTGCACGATGTGACCGCCCAGACGCTGGTCCGCACGGACCGCGCGCTCGAGGTTGACGGGGGATCCCGGCTTCAGCGCGCCGAGCGAGCTGCGGTCCAGGGTCTCCTTCATCACGTCGGCGGTGAACACCTCCCCCTGCACGTCCACCACGGTCAGGCAGACGCCGTTGACGGCGATCGAGTCGCCGTGGCCGGCATCGGCGGTGACCACCTTGCCCAGGATCGACATCCGCGCCGCGTCCTCAAGCGGCTCGATCGCGGCGATCTCACCCAGTTCTTCAACGATTCCGGTGAACATTCACAGCTCCTTCGGGGGTATCGGCCGGACCGCTTCCGGCATGCGCCGGAAGCGGTGTCCACCGGGAACGGCGCCCCTCGGCGGGGCACCCGTCAGGGCGGCGTTCGGGACAACATCCGCCGGGGCGAAGTCCATCCATGCGGCGTCCGCCGGGACGGCGTTCCATGGGAAGGCGCTCGCTGAGGGGGCGTTCGTCAAGGCGGCCTCCGCCGGGACCGCCGCGTGGGGCCGGGTGGAGGGGACGTCAAGGATGTCGAGGCCGGCACGGCCTGCGAAGGGATGGGGGCCGGTAGCGTCGCGCCCGTGGGCCGTACGCTCGATCGCCCGGCGCGTCTGCGCCCGATCAGTCACCCGAGGTCTCCTACTCGCCAGTAGCTTTCTGCCACGGCGGGCCCCGGGGGATCACAGGTGTATACACCCAGTCAGCGGAGGGTGCCCGAAGACACTCTCCGCTCGCGCGCTTCCTCCCATCCGGACTTTAACCGTCGGTCCTGGAATTTCACCAGGTCAACCGGTCGATGGCATCGACCGGGTCGCGGACTGTAACCGCCGGTTCGGACTTTCACCGACCCCGGAGCACGCTGCTCTGTCTGGTGGGAGATCACCGCGTCGGGCTCGCTCCCCCTATATCAGTGTGCCACGTCCGGCAAACCGAACGGGACGCACCTCCACAATGTGGACCAAGCACTCGATTGTTCATGTCCGGACGGCCCGAAGCGGCCTGCCCGAGCCGGGCACCGGACGCTCCGAACCGGCCCTGCCGGGGGTACGGGGCCGGGTCAGGCGGAACCGGACGCTCCGAGCCGAGTGCCGGACGCTCCGAACCGGCCGGGTGCGCCGAGGGGCCGGACTAGGCGACCCGCCCGGCCATCGCCTGCCTTGCCCTGCGGGCGTCCGGGGAGTATCTGACCGGCGCGGGGATCAGGCCGATCCCCGTCTGCAGGGCTCTCAGGCTGGCCGTCGCCCACAGGTCGCCGAGCGGTGTCGCGGGCAGGCCGTACAGCTTGCGGGCCCAGCGCGGCAGGGTCGCGAACGCCAGCAGCGTGAGCACGGGGAACACCGGCTTGAGCGGCGTCAGGCGCGCCGGGAGCGGGGCGTTGAACGACTGGCGGAGCGGGTGGGGCACCTCGGGGGCGAAGTAGAGGCCGGGCCGGCAGCTCTCGATGTAGTCGTACATCTCGCCGACCGAACGGGGCACGTCATCGGGACGGAGACCGACGACCTCGGCGGCCCGCCGCCACTCGTCGACGAACCGGTCGGCCTCCTCGTCCGTCAGGCGCACCCCGGCCCTGCGGGCGACCGACAGGTAGGAGTCGACCTCGCCCACGTGGACCCAGAGCAACGCGTCGGGATCGTCGAGGCGGAACCGCTCCCCGGTGTCGAGGTCGAGGGCGGTGAGCCGCGAGTGGATCTTCCTGACCCGGGCGCCGGCACGGGCGACCTCGGCCCTCGTGCCGTAGGTGCGCACGCGGACGAACTCGGTGGTGCGGGCGAAGCGGGCCCAGGCCTCGGACGGATCCATCAGCGCGGAGTTCTGGGCGACGCCGCGCATCGCGCGGGGGTGCAGGCCCTGCATGAGCATGGCCCGGAAGCCCCCGACAAGCAGGATCGGCTCCCCCATCACCCGCCAGGTCACCGAATCCGGCCCGAACAGCCCATGATCCATACGCCACCCCCTCGTAAGCAGGTAATTACCCCACGAAAGCGGGCTGCACACATATGTCCCAAGTCTGTTACACAACCAAGACAAGACCCAGATGAATTCACCTTAATAGCGTCATGATTGTGTCACAGATCCGTGAATATGAACTTCTGGGTACCTTTACTATTCCATCCGGCCCCCTTCTGCGTCAACGGAATTGCAGCCACAACCTGATTTACATTTCACAACAAAAAAATCAGGAATGGTCCAAGTATTGATTTGTTCATGGTCAATTGCAATGGTTCCTTGAGATCCAGCTCAGCCATGCTCGTTGGGGGCCCCCGCACGATGACCATCCCTGCACCTGCCACGACTACGATTGGCGAGGCGCCCACGGTGAAGCCACCGGAAACGGTGGGCCGTTCACCCGGCCAGCTGATGTGGCTGCGTTTCCGCCGCGACCGGACCGGCATCGCCTCCGCCGTCGTCGTGATTTTCTTTCTGCTGGTCGCGATATTCGCGCCGGTGATCTCTTGGTTGTACGGCAAGGACCCCTATGCCCTCTACGGCCAGGACACCCCGGGACTGCTCAACGACTATGGCTATCCGATCCTGCCCAGCGGCGGCATCAGCTCGGATTTCTGGTTCGGCATCGAACCCGGCCTGGGCCGCGACGTGTTCATGCAGCTGGTCTACGGGATCAGGACCTCCCTGCTGATCGCGGTCATCGCGACGGTCCTCACGACGGCGATCGGCGTCGTGATCGGCATCGTCGCCGGATACGCGGGCGGCAAGACCGACTACGTCATCGGCCGCGTGGTCGACACCGTTCTGTCGTTCCCCTCGGTGCTCTTCATCATCGCGTTCATGCCGGTCGTGGAGAACATCTTCGTCAGCCCGGAGGAGGAGACCCCGGTCTGGCTGCGGGCGGTGACGCTCGTGGTCATGCTGACGCTGTTCGGGTGGGCCGGACTGGCCAGGCTCCTGCGCGGCCAGGTGCTCTCCATGCGCGAGCGCGAGTTCGTCGAGGCCGCCCGGGTCACCGGGGCCTCCCCCGCCCGGATCGTGTTCAAGGAACTGCTGCCCAACCTGTGGACGCCGATCCTGATCCAGGCGTCGCTGCTGCTGCCCGCGCTGGTGACGTCCGAGGCCGCGCTGTCCTTTCTCGGCGTCGGAATGATCGAGCCCATCCCCGACTGGGGCCGCATGTTCCGGCGCGGCACCGAGATCTACCAGAACGACATCACCTATCTGATCTTCCCGGGTGTCGCCCTGCTGGTCTTCGTGATCGCCTTCAACCTGCTCGGAGACTCCGTCCGCGACGCCTTCGACCCCAAACTTAAGCGCTAGATCCACCCAATAGGAGAGAGATGACAGTCCGTACGCGGTCAGCAGTAGCCGCACTCGCCATCGGCGTGCTCGCAATGACGAGTGCGTGCGCCGAGGGCAACCAGGGCGCCCCGGCCGCCTCCGGCGACACCCCCGGCGCGACGGCCCCCACCGCCGCCTACAAGCCGCCGACGATCACCGTCGGCACGGCGGACGACTCCAAGGGACCCGCCATCGCACCGGAAGGCGCCGTCAAGGGCGGCACCGTCACGATGCTCGACCGGGATGACTTCTCCCACTTCGACCCGGCCCAGATCTACATCAACACCGAGGCGAACTTCAACCGGCTGATCGGCCGCGCCCTGACGGGCTACAAGCGGATCACCGCGGGTGACTTCAAGCTGGTCGGCGACCTGGCCACCGACACGGGCACCCCCTCCGACGGCGGCAAGACCTGGACCTTCACCCTCAAGGACGGCGTGAAGTGGCAGGACGGCACTCCGATCACGTCCGAGGACGTCAAGTGGAGCATGGAGCGGACGTTCGCGTCGTTCATCACCCAGGGCCCGACCTACGTCCAGCAGTGGCTGACCGACGTCGACTACAAGAAGGCCTACCAGGGCCCGTACGACGGCAAGAGCCTGGACTCCATCGAGACGCCGGACGACAAGACGATCGTCTACAAGTTCAAGACGCCGCACGCCGACGCCAGCTACGCCTTCGCCATGGCCGGCTACGGCATCGTGCCCAAGGCCAAGGACACCAAGGAGAAGTACGACAAGGAGCCCTTCTCCAGCGGGCCCTACATCATCAAGTCGCACCTGGTGGACAAGTCCATCGACCTTGAGCGCAACCCGAACTGGGACCCGGCCACCGACCCGATCCGCGGCGCCTACCCCGACAAGTGGCACATGGAGTTCGGTCAGGAGGCCCTGCAGATCAACGACCGCCTGATCGCGGACTCGGGCGCCGACCAGACGGCCATGACCTTCTACGCGTCCGTTCCGCCCGAGCGGCTGCAGCAGGTGCTGGGCGACTCCTCCCTGGCCTCGCGCCGGCTGAACAGCCCCTCGCCGTACGGCAACTACTACTACTTCAACCTCGACCGGATGAAGGACCCCAAGGTCCGTCAGGCCATCAACTTCGCCTGGCCGTCCAAGCAGATCCAGCAGACGCTGGGAGGCCCCGCGGCCGCCGCGCTGCCCACCACGATCCTCAACGAGAACACCACGGTCGGCTACCAGTCCTACGACCTGTTCAACAAGGTGGCCAAGCCCGACGGTGACATCGAGAAGGCCAAGGAGCTGCTGGCCTCCTCCAGCAACCCGACTCCGACCGTCGTCTACGCCTACAACCAGACGCCGGTCCAGGAGCAGGTCACCGTCGTGATCAAGAACGCTCTGGAGAAGGCCGGGATCAAGGTCGTGGCCAAGCCGCTCGACCGCAAGACCTACTACGACTCCATCGGCAAGGTGCAGAACGAGTTCGACCTGTACTGGGGTGGCTGGGGCGCCGACTGGCCGTCCGGTTCCACGGTGCTGCCGATCATCTTCGGCCCGGTCAGCGACGGCGCGCCGAACTACTCGCACCTGAAGGACCCGGCGATCACGGCCGAGATGGACAAGATCACCGCTATGACCGACATCGACGCGGCCAACGCCGCGTGGATGGCCCTGGACAAGAAGATCCAGGAGACGATCACCCCGCTGGTCGTCGCGGAGAACAAGATCGCCACCACGCTCCACGGTTCCAAGGTGGGCGGCGCCGAGATCGACCCGCAGCAGTGGATCGTTCAGCCGGACACCATCTTCGTGAAGCCGTAGAAATCTTCGTGAAGCCGTAGGAAACCAGCGGCCGTGATCTCGCAGCACGACATGGGCGAGATCACGGCCCGGGGGCCGTCAGGCCCCCCGCAGCGGTCCAAGCCACCGTCGGGAAACAGGCAATGCTTCGATTCATCACTCGCCGAACCTTCGGCGCCGTGGTCACCCTGGTGATCATCGCCGCCGTCACGTTCTTCCTCTTCTTCGCCGTACCGGCCGACCCGGCGCGGCTCGCGTGCGGCAAGGTCTGCCCGCCCGAGCTGCTCGAGCAGGCACGGCACAACCTGGGGCTGGACCAGCCGTTGTTCGCCCAGTTCGTGTCCTGGCTGTCCGGCATCTTCGTCGGCCGCGACTACGAGGGGCTGGGGCACTGCTCCGCGCCCTGCCTGGGCTACTCCTTCGTCAACAAGGCACCGGTGCTGGGGACGATCCTCGACCGGCTCCCGCTCACCATCTCGCTGACGATCGGCGCGGCGGTCATCTTCTTCATCTTCGGCGTGGCCACGGGCATCATCGCGGCGCTGCGGCAGGGGAAGGCCCTGGACAAAATCGCCAGCGTGTCGTCCCTCATCGGCGCCTCCGTGCAGATCTACTTCGTCGGCACGCTCGCGCTGTACTTCCTCGTCTACCAGAACCACATCCTGCGGCAACCCAAATACGTGCCGTTCACCGAGAACCCACTCTCCTGGGCCGCCGGACTGCTGCTGCCCTGGATCGTGCTGGCGCTCATCTTCACCGCCAACTACACCCGCATGACCCGCTCGACGATGGTGGAGCAACTCGGTGAGGACTACGTCCGCACCGCGCGGGCCAAGGGCATGTCGGCCCGCAGCGTCGTGATGAGATTCGCGCTGCGCGGCACCCTGACCCCCATCGTCACCATCCTGGGCATCGACCTCGGAGCGCTGATCGGCGGAGCGATCATCACCGAGACCACCTTCGGGCTACAGGGCGTGGGGCAGCTCTCGATCAGAGCCGTCACCTCCTCCGACCTGCCCATGCTGATGGCGACGGTGCTGGTGGCGGCAGGGGCCATCGTCGTGTTCAACATCATCGTGGACATCATGTACGCCTTCATCGATCCCCGCGTGCGGCTGAGCTAGGAGTCTCGAAGAAAGTGTCAACTCCGTTCCTCTCCGTCCGTGACCTGACCGTCGACTTCCACACCGAGGACGGCGTCGTCCACGCCGTGAACGGGCTCTCCTTCGACGTGGAGAAGGGCACCACGCTGGGCATCGTCGGCGAGTCCGGCTCCGGCAAATCGGTGACCAACCTGACCGTGCTCGGCCTGCACAACCCGGAGAACACCACGATCAGTGGCGAGATCCGGCTGGACGGCGACGAGCTGATCGGCGCCTCCCGGTCCAGCATGGAGAAACTGCGCGGCAACAAGGTCGCGATGATCTTCCAGGACCCCCTGACGTCGCTCTCGCCGTACCACACCATCGGCAAGCAGATCGGTGAGGTCTACCGCAAGCACAAGGGCGCGAGCCGCGCCGAGGCCAGGGACCGCGCGATCGAGATGCTGACGCGGGTCGGCATCCCCCAGCCGAAGACCAGGGTGGACGACTATCCCCACCAGTTCTCCGGCGGCATGCGGCAGCGCGCGATGATCGCGATGGCGCTGGTGTGCGACCCCGACCTGCTGATCGCCGACGAGCCCACCACCGCCCTGGACGTGACCGTGCAGGCCCAGATCCTGGACCTGCTCAAGAACCTCCAGGACGAGATGGGCACCTCGATCATCCTGATCACCCACGACCTGGGCGTGGTGGCCAACACCGCGCACGACGTGCTGGTGATGTACGCGGGACGGGCGGTGGAACGCGGCACCGTCAAGGAGGTGCTGCACGAGCCCCGCCACCCCTACACCTGGGGCCTGCTGGGCTCGATGCCCCGCCTGAGCTCCGCGGTGGACGTGCCGCTCCTCCCGGTTCGCGGTACGCCGCCGAGCCTGCTCAACGTCCCGCCGGGCTGCCCGTTCCACCCCCGGTGCGACTACGTGAAGCTGGCGGGTCCCGAACTGTGCCGGTCCGAACGGCCCGAACTGTCCCCGCACCGCGGCCACGGCGACGCGTGCTACCTGACCCTCGCCCAGAAGCGGGAGATCCACAAGTGAGCGAGACAACCGGTGAATCCGGCGGCGAGGCGCTGCTGGAGCTGTCCGGGCTGAAGAAGCACTTCCCCCTGACGGGCGGCCTCATCTTCAAGCGTCAGGTCGGTCAGGTCCACGCGGTGGACGGCATCGACCTGACGGTGCACGCCGGGGAGACCCTGGGGCTGGTCGGCGAGTCGGGCTGTGGCAAGTCCACCACCGGACGGCTGGCCGCCCGGCTGCTGGAGCCGACCGCGGGCAACATCCGGTACGCCGGGCAGGAGATCGGCCACGCCAGCCGCAGGGGGCTCAAGCCGATCCGCGCCGAGATTCAGATGATCTTCCAGGACCCGTACTCGTCGCTCAACCCCCGGCACACCGTGGGCAGCATCGTCGGCGGCCCGATGGAGATCAACGGCATCAACCCTGCGGGCGGCGTGAAGAACCGGGTCCAGGAACTGCTGGAGATCGTCGGACTCAACCCCGAGCACTACAACCGCTTCCCGCACGAGTTCTCCGGCGGCCAGCGGCAGCGCATCGGAGTGGCCCGCGCGCTCTCCCTCAACCCCAAGCTGATCATCGCCGACGAGCCGGTCTCGGCGCTGGACGTGTCGATCCAGGCGCAGGTCGTCAACCTGCTCCAGCAGCTCCAGCGCGACATGGGCATCGCGTTCCTGTTCATCGCGCACGACCTGGCCGTGGTCAGGCACTTCTCCCAGCGGGTCGCGGTCATGTATCTCGGCAAGATCGTCGAGATCGCCGACCGGGACTCCCTCTACACGCGTCCGCGCCATCCCTACACCCACGCGCTGCTCTCCGCGGTCCCCGAGGTCACCGAGGACGACGAGCCCCGCGAGCGGATCCGCCTGGCCGGAGACGTGCCCTCCCCGATCAACCCGCCGTCCGGCTGCCGCTTCCGCACCCGCTGCTGGAAGGCGCAGGACAAGTGCGCGACCGAGGAACCCCCGCTGGTCAGGCTGGAGGGGAACAAGGAGGGGCACCTGACCGCCTGCCACTTCCCCGAGCAGCCGAGCGTGCACGGCAGGGACGTCGTGCTGGACCCCGCACTGCGGTCTTAGTCTGCGGCGCGGCCCTGAGCCGCCCGGTACCCGCCTCTCGTCGAGACTTCACCTCCGAGAGGCGGTGGGGCCGCGAGGGATCAGGCCTTCTCGGCGAGGGCCCGCAGGCCGTCCACCGCGCGGGCCGGGTCGTCGGCCCCGTAGACGGCGTTGCCCGCCACGAAGACGTCCGCCCCCGCCTCGGCGCAGCGCTCGATCGTCTGGGCCGACACCCCGCCGTCCACCTGCAGCCAGACCTGGCCCCCGTGCCCGTCGATCAACGTCCGGGCCCGGCGGATCTTGGGCAGCACCACGTCGAGGAACTTCTGCCCGCCGAATCCGGGGTCGACGGTCATCACCAGCAACATGTCGATCTCGCCGAGCAGGTCCTCGTACGGCTCGACCGGCGTGGCCGGGTTCAGCGCGAGGCCGGCGCGGGCTCCGGCCCCGCGGATCTGGCGCAGGGTGCGGATCGGGGCCTTGGCGGCCTCGACGTGGATGGTCACGCTGCCCGCCCCGGCCTCGGCGTAGGCCGGGGCCCAGCGGTCCGGGTCCTCGATCATGAGGTGGCAGTCGAGCGGCGTCGAGGTCGCCTTGAGGAGGGACTCGACGACCGGCAGCCCGATGGTCAGGTTGGGCACGAAGTGGTTGTCCATGACGTCGACGTGTAGCCAGTCGGCGTTCGGGATCGCCGCGGCCGCCTCCGCGAGGCGGGCGAAGTCGGCGGACAGGATGCTGGGAGAGATCTGTACGGCCATGATGCGGTCGAGTCTATTGGGTCGTCTCCGGCCGTCGTAACGACGGACGACTCATCCGTGGACGTTCGCCGGCCGGCTGCGTGCGTCGCCGTCCCGCGCCGGATGAAGGCCCGGTATCGAGGCATCCGCTGAATCCCCGCCGCCCGGACAGGGCCGTAAGGCGCCTCCGGCCGGACCGCACACCGCCGGCTCATTCCGAAAATCCCGGAATGAGCCGGCGGTGTGACCCGTGCGAACGCCGAGGCCGGTTCAGCGGTGCCGAGGGGAGCCGCCGGAGGGCGTCAGACCTTGAGCTGGAGCTGGTAGTCCTCGATCCACCGGTTGAACTCGAGCAGGCCGTCCAGCGATGCGCGGGTTCCCGGAGGGCTGTCGTCGGACATGGGCTGTTCGAGGATGATCCGGATCCTGTCGAGGTCGATCAGCGGCGTGGCGGCGATGTCCCCGCGGTCGAGCAGCCGGGCCGTCTCCACGCGAAGGGCCTGCTCGTAGGAGGGGTCCTGGGTGGAGGGGTAAGGGCTCTTACGACGATCGAGCACCGAACGCGGCAGGATGTCCTCCGAGGCGGCCCGGAGCAGGCTCTTCTCGTAGCCGTCGAAGGTCTTCATCGCCCACGGGGCGTTGAAGACGTACTCCACCAGCCGGTGATCGCAGAACGGCACCCGGACCTCGAGGCCGACGGCCATGCTCATGCGGTCCTTCCTGTCGAGCAGGATCTGCACGAACCGGGTGAGGTGCAGGTAGCTGATCTCCCGCATGCGCCTCTCCACGGCGCTCTCGCCGGGCAGCCGCGGCACCTCGTCCAGCGCCTGCCGGTAGCTCTCGGCGCGGTAGCCGGGAATGTCCAGCTCACGCCGCAGATCCTCGCCGAGGATCATGTTCAGACCGGTGAACCTCATGGCCTCCCCCGACACCAGCCACGGGAAGGTGTCGGCGTTGACCGCCGCGGGGTCGTGGAACCACCGGTAGCCGCCGAAGACCTCGTCGGCGGACTCACCCGACAGCGCCACCGTCGACTGGCTCCGGATCGCCTTGAAGAGCAGATAGAGCGAGGTGTCCATGTCGCCCATGCCGGTCGGCATGTCGCGTGCCCTCAGGACGGCGTCGCGTACGCCCGGGTTCATGAGGTCCGCGGAGTCGAGGACGATGTCGGCGTGGTCGGTGTGAACGTGGTCAACGACGTCGTGGGCGAACGGCGTGTCGGGGGTGCCGCGCATCTCGTCGGGCTTGAAGTTCTCGCTGTAGCCGACGAAGTCGACGGAGAACGACCGGATCTTGCCCAATCCCTGCTTCTCGACCGCCTGCTGGGCGAGCGCGGTGACGGCGCTGGAGTCGAGGCCACCGGAGAGCAGGGTGCACAGCGGCACGTCGGAGATGGTCTGACGGTCGACGATGTCGTCCAGCAGCTCTCGCACGGTCCGGACGGTGGTGGGAATGTCGTCGGGGTGCTCGTAGGACTCGAGCTTCCAGTAACGGCGCTTGCTCAGGCCCTCCCGGCTCACCCGGACGGTCTGGCCGGGACGCACCTCGTACATCCCGCGGTAGATCCCGTGCTCCGGTGGCTTGACGAAGGAGATCAGCGCGCGTAGCCCGTCGGCGTCGACCACCGCCGGCTGCGCGAGCGGGTTGGCGAGGATCGCCTTGGGCTCGGAGCCGAACAGCACGCCCTCCGGCGTCGGATAGTAGTAGAGCGGCTTGATGCCCATCCGGTCGCGGACGAGCAACAGCTCCTCGCGGCGGGTGTCCCAGATGGCGAAGGCGAACATGCCGTTCAGCCTGGTGGCGAGATCCTCGCCCCATTCCAGGTAGGCCCGCAGGACGACCTCGGTGTCGCTGCGTGTGCGGAATCGGTGGCCTCGCGTGGTCAGCTCGGCGCGCAACTCCTGGAAGTTGTACACCTCACCGCTGTAGATGAGGACGGCGAGCTCCCGCCCGTCCTCATCCGCGATCATCGGCTGACGTCCGCCCTCGATGTCGATGATGGCGAGCCGCCGGTGCCCCATCGCGGCGTGTGGAGCCAGCCACAGTCCTTCGTCGTCCGGTCCGCGGCAGGACATGGTGTCGGTCATGGCCTGTGCGACGTCCCGTGACTGCCTGAGGTCGCGTCCGAAGTCCACCCACCCAGCGATTCCACACATCTCGACAACCCCTCGCTTGTCGTGAAGTCTTTCCACCTTTCAACAACGTCGGGGGGCAGCTCAATGTCACACAAAGGCTAAAAGTAGGACAATTGGTAGATAGGACCGCAAACTCATCAAGGGAAGAATTCAGGCGGAGGCGCCGCGAGCCTCCACCTCGATCATCCGCGATCTCCCCGCGCCGGCCCCGCGAGGGGCAGGTGCGGACAGTCGCTCAGCGGCGGCGCAGCAGCGCCAGGAACATCCCGTCTGTGCCGTGGCGGTGGGGCCAGAACTGGGCGTGAGGGCCCTCGCCCAGCCCGTCGACCTCGGGAAGGTAGGAGCGGGCGTCGAGGGCCTCGACGTCGTCGCGGCGGCGCAGGATGTCACCGACCACGGCGGCCGTCTCGGCCAGGTGAGGCGAGCAGGTCGCGTAGGCGACGACCCCGCCGGGGCGGACGGAGTCGAGGGCCGAGGTGAGCAGCTCACGCTGGAGCCTGCCGAGCTCGGGGAGACTGCGGGGGTCGCGGCGCCAGCGGGCCTCCGGCCGGCGGCGCAGGGCGCCCAGGCCGGTGCAGGGGGCATCGACCATGACCCGGTCGAACGACCCCGGCCGCCAGGCGGGAGCCGTACCGTCGACGGTGACCACCGAGGCGTTGCGGGTGGTCTGCCAGACCAGGCGGGCGCGGTGATACTGAAGCTCGGCGGCGAGGAGGTTGGCTCCGCCGGAGAAGGCCACCGGACCGGATGACCCGGCCTGCTCCCCTGAGGCGTGCACCGGCGCGCGACCGGACTCGTCTCCGTGGGTGGCGATGGCGTCCAGGAGGCCCGCCTTGCCACCGGGGCCGGCGCACAGGTCGAGCCAGCGGGAGTCCGTGCCCTCCACCGGGACCCGGGTCAGGGCCAGGACGACAAGCTGGCTGGCCTCGTCCTGGACGGCGGCGCGCGACTCGGCCACGGCCGGGACGGCTCCGGGGTCGCCCTCGGGCAGGTAGGCCGCGTAGGGAGAGTATTGGGCGGGCTCGGCGCCCGAGGCGAGAAGCTCCTCGATCGACGAGCGGCCGGGGCGGGCGACCAGGGTGACCCGGGGACGCTCGTTGTCGGCGGCCAGCAGGGCGGCCGTCTCGTCGAAGTCGCCGCCCACGGCGTCGCGCAGCGCGGTGACGATCCACCGCGGATGACTGTGCGCCACGGCCAGATGCCCGATCGGATCCTCGGCGGAGTCAGGGGCCACGATCGGGAGCCACTGCTCCAGGGAGCGGGTCGAGACCTTGCGCAGCACGGCGTTGGCGTACTTCGACGCGCCGACGCCCACGCGCAGCCGCACCAGGTCGACGGTCGTGCCCACGGCGGCGTGCGGGGGAACCCGGGTCTTGAGCAGCTGGTGCACCCCGAGGCGGATGGCGTCGAGCAGCGGCGGGTCCACCTTCTCCGGGGCCCGGTCGCTGCAGGCGGCGATGATCTCGTCGTAGGTGCCGAGGCCGCGCAGGGTGCCGTAGGCCAGCTCGGTCGCCAGGCCCGCGTCCCTTCCGGACAGGCGACGCTCACGCAGCAGCGCGGGCATCAGCAGATTGGCGTAGGCGTCGCGCTCGTCGACGGCGCGCAGCAGGTCGTACGCGGTGTTGCGGGCCGCGTCGTGAACCGGTTTGGGCGGCCGGGCGCCTCTGCCTCCGGCGCTCTTGCCCCCGCCACCCGAACCCTGGCCCCGGCCGCCACCTGGGGCGCCACCGGAGCCCCTGCCTCGGCCACCGCCGGAACCCTGACCGCGGCCTCCGGCCGGAGCACCGGCGCCCTGCCCGCGACCGCCCGCTCCCTGGCCGCCGGCACCGCCTCGCGCGCGGCCTCCGGCCCCGCCCGCGCCGCCGCGCGGGACATCCCCGCCGTTCCCCCGATTATTCATGATCTTCAGGCCAGCCGATCCTCGTCGGTGGGCCGCACACCGCGGGCCCACTCTCCCGCGTTCATCAGGCGCTTGCCCTGCGGCTGCACCTCACCCAGCTCGACCGGGTGCGTGGCCGTACCGACCAGAACAGAATTCTTGGACGCCGCGATCCGGCCGGGGGCCAGACCCGTGGCGTCGGGTGCGAGTCGCACCGGACCGAGCTTGACCCGCTGACCGCGGAACTCGGTCCACGCGCCCGGGGCGGGCGTGCAGGCGCGGATCAGGCGGTCCACCCGCATGGCGGGCGCGGACCAGTCGACCCTGGCGTCCTCCACGCTGATCTTCGGGGCGAGGCTCACCCCGTCGACGGGCTGCGGCATGGCCTCCAGCTTGCCGTCCTCGATCCCGTCCAGGGTCGCCAGCAGCAGCCCGGCGCCGGACTCGGCGAGCCGGGCCAGCAGATCGCCGCTGGTGTCGGTGGGCCGGATCTCCTCGGTGACCACGCCGTAGACCGGACCGGCGTCCATCGCCTTGACGAGCTGGAAGGTGGCCGCACCCGTGATCTCGTCACCGTGCAGTACGGCGTGCTGCACCGGAGCCGCGCCGCGCCAGGCGGGCAGCAGCGAGAAGTGGAGGTTGACCCAGCCGTGCCGCGGGATGTCCAGGGCGGACTGCGGCAGGAGCGCGCCGTAGGCCACGACCGGGCAGCAGTCGGGGTCAAGTTGCCGGAGCCGCTCCAGGAACTCCGGATCGCCCGCCTTGTGCGGCCGGAGGATCTCGATGCCGGCCTCCTCGGCGAGCTCGGCGACGGGACTCGGCTGGACCTTGCGGCCCCGGCCCGACTGGGCGTCCGGCCGGGTGACGACGGCGACGACGTCGTGGCGCGGTGAATCGATCAGTGCCCGCAACGAGGGCAGGGCGGTGTCCGGAGTTCCGGCGAAGACCAGGCGCAAGGTTCCTACAGAGCCTTCCCGTGGGTAGCGTGCGGAGAGAACTTGAACGTGGGGGTCGACGACAGCCCGCTCCACTCGGCCTCGCGGATCTCCTTCATGGCGAGCTTGCGCTGCCTGAGATCCATCCGGTCGATGAACAGCACGCCGTCCAGGTGGTCGGTCTCGTGCTGGAAGCAACGGGCCATCATGTCGGTGCCCTCAAGGGTGACGGGCTCGCCGTGCATGTTGAAGCCCGTCGCCACGGCCCGCACCGCCCGGGGCGTCGGGTATGACAGGCCGGGGAAGGACAGGCAGCCCTCCTCGCCCTCCTCGTCCTTCTCGTCCGACAGGTCGAGACCGGGGTTGATCAGGTGGCCGAGCTGGTCATCCACGTAGTAGGTGAAGACCCGCAGGCCGACCCCGATCTGCGGCGCGGCCAGTCCGGCTCCGGGGGCGTCCATCATCGTGTCCGTGAGGTCTTTGACGAGCTTGCGCAGCTCCTTGTCGAAGTCCTTCACCGGATCGGCCGGGGTACGCAGCACCGGGTCGCCGAAAAGGCGGATCGGCTGAATGGCCAACAGGGATCTCCTCACACTTTCCGGGGATCTCCCAGTCTAAGGGCCTGACCGTGTCCTTCGGATCCTCTGCCCGCACGCCGCGAGATCGGCGGGAACCCCTGGCCGTGACCCTATCGGGAACGGACCTTCACGGCCGCCCCGTCGGCCGTGCCCCCATCGGGAACGAGCCCTCGAAACGAGCCGTCATGGCTGCCTTCCCGGGCCGTGCCCCCTATCGGGAGCGGACCTTCATGGCCGCCTTGCGCGCGCTCTTGGCCACCGCCGCCTTGCTGTGATGGGCGCCCAGCAGGTCCAGGACGGCGATCGTGTCGGGATGGTCCACCAGGGCCATCTCCTCCACCAGCCGGACCAGGTCCTCGCCGGGTTCGAGCGCGTCGAACCCGCACAGAGCCTCGGGGACGTTGCCGAGGTGAATCAGCGAGGCGAGCGAGTCGACCGTGAGCCAGGTGCTGTCGGCGGGAGTGAGGTCGGGTGCCGGCAGGTCGCGGATGTGCAGCCAGGACGCGGCGTAGCGCCACATGGCGGGCTCGGAGAGCGCCTCCCTGAGGGGAGTCTCGGCCTCGGGCCCGAGCTCCTCCAGAATCCTGCCCACGGCCCCGCGCAGGCCCGCCGTACCGGATACGGCGACCTTGACCAGCTCGCGGGCGGCGACCTCGGGACGGCGGGACTCCAGCCACACGGTGACGGCGCTGGGAGCGGCCGAGCCCTTCACGATCGCATCGACCAGCTCGGCGGCGCCGAGGTCCGCGAAGGCGGCGACCTCCGCACCGGTGGGCGCGTCGTGGCCCTCGCGCAGCAGATCCTGGCGGACGGCCCAGATGCCGAGCGGGGTCAGCCGGGGCCAGCCCGCCTGCGACGGCTCGATGAGCCCGCAGTAGCCGAGCAGCGACAGCGCCGTCTCCAGCTCGCCGGGCAGGGCGACGGTCAGCGCCCGCATCTCCGCCGGGCGGGCCTCGCAGGCCACCTCGTGGGACTGGAGGATGCCCTTGACGAGGGTGGCCGAGGAGAGGCCTTCGCCCACGGCGTACAGGGTGGCGAGCATCTCGGCGAGGTGGTCGTCCACCACCGCGGATCCGGTCAGGCCCTCGTCCGCGCGGTCCAGGACGTCCATGACCACGCCGTCCCAGAATCCCAGCAGGGCCTCCGGGGGCAGCCCGGGAGAGAGCACCAGGGGGCCGGGCGCCGCCACGCCCCGGGAGACGCGGAGCATGCCGGTGTTGACCGCGACGACCCAGAGCAGGTGCAGCCGTGCGGGGCTGGGCAGCCCGAGCTCGGCGCACGGCAGGAAGGGGTCGGGCAGCAGGTTCTCGGGGGACACCTCGCGGGTGCCGGTCCACGCGGCCAGCCGCTGGGCGTCAAGCACCAGCGGGACCTTGAGCACGGACGCCGCGAGCTCGCCGTCCGGAGAGAGCTCGACCGGTGGGAAGGTCAGCGCGTCGGTGCCACAGCTGGGGCAGTCACAGTCCTCGTTGTCGGCGACGGCTCCTTCGAGAACAGCCGCTCGCGCCTCACGGGGTCCTGCTCCCAGCTCGTCCACCAACCTGCGCAATTCGCCGATATCGAAGACGTTGCCAGTGTTCCCGCTCTTTGCCACCCGTGAAACTTACTGCACTCAAGCCTCACACATACACGGCTCAACCGATCGCGCGTGAACGCGCTTTGAAGGCCGCCTTACGGGCCGCCTTGGCCGTGTTCTGGTCCTCCAGGGAGCGTCCCAGCAGCTCAAGGACGTCGACGACGTCCGGGTGGTCGACCCGCCACATCTCCTCGATCACGTGTGCCGACGGGCCCGATGCCGACATGTTCTCGGCGAACGTCTCCGGGTCGTCCTCGGCGGCGGGCATGGCCAGGGCGAGCATGTCCACGCTCATCCAGAGCACCTCCTCCTGGGTGAGCGCCGGGGCGGCCAGGCCCCGCGCGGACAGCCAGTGGATGGCGTGCGGGCGCAGCTCCGCCTCCTCCAGGTAGGCGCGCACCGCGGCCTCGGCGTCGGGGCCGAGCCGGTCGACGACCGTCACCGCGATGCCCCGGGCGATCGAGGGCGCGCCGGAGGCGGCGCCCAGCAGCTCCGTGGCGGCCTCGGCCGGGGTCCTGTTCTCCAGCCAGCCCTCGATGTCGGCCTCGGCCATCTCGGTGGGTATCCCGGAGAGCAGTCCCTCGATGAGCTCCGACGCGTCGGCGACGGTCAGGTCGGCGGCCTCGGGCGCCTCGATGCCCAGGTCGGCGTAGAACTCCCGCAGGCCCCACAGGGCCAGCGGGGTCAGCTCCAGGACCTCGTCTCCCGGCTCGGCCAGCCCGCAGTACGCCAGCCGCCGCACGACGTCCCGGACGTCGATCTCCCCGTCCTCGGTCAGCCCGATCTCCTCGAGGTATTCCGTGACCAGGGGGATCGGCACCGGCGCCTGCAGGCGGTAGAGCATGTCGCACAGGCCGTAGAGCTCCTCGTCGAGGGAGCTGTCGCCGGTGACGGCGCCACCGGTCTCCTTCTCCACGACGAACTCCACCACCGCCGCCCACGTGCCGAGCGGGTCGAAGTCCTCGCCGTCGAAGATGGCGGCGCCCTCCACCTCGACCAGGCCGGTGTAGACGGCCAGGTTCCACAGGAGCGTGGGATCGGCCACCGCGAGCTGCGCGGTGGCCTCGGCGGCGTCGCGGACCCTGAGCCGTCCCTTGAGGGTCGGCGTGCGGCCCCCGGCCAGCATCCACTGGACCAGCCGCCGGACGTCGGTCACCAGGGGCACCCGCAGGACGCTCTCCGCGAGCGTCTCGCGGGGCGCGAGCCGTACCGGGGGAAGCGGGGAGCAACCGGGGCAGTCACAGGCCTCGGAGACGGGTTCCTCCACCGCCGACAGTGAGACGTCGCCCTGCTCCAGCGAGTCGGCGCCCATCGCGCTGAACAGGCTCTTGGCCATGCCGAACCGGGAGGTGTCGGCGAGCGCGACCGGCATCTCGGGCTCGATCCTGTCCAGGACGAGCCGCATGCGGACGGCCATCTTGCCGCCGATCTCCTCGGTCGCGAGCAGGAAGTCGACCAGCGTGCGAGCCGCGGCGACGGTCTCGGAGGCGCTTTCCGGCGGGGCGATGACCTTGCGGGGGTAGATGTTGAGCAGCAGTTCCTCGAAGGCGACCGGGGTGAAGTCACCCAGCTCGTTCACGTCCAGATAGTCGCTCGCGTAGTCGCAGAGCAGCCGTACCTCGTCCACGTCAACATCCAGGCCGTGCGCACGCCCCCACGCGCGCAGGTCGTCTACGGCCCGATTCACCCATTCGATCGACACAGGGGAAAATTAACGGCTTACTGCCAGCACCGCGAATCGGGGAAATAACTCAAATCACATCGAGGGGGTCAATGCATACCCTGACCACCTCCGAAGCCTTACGTGCGGAGCGCACTCCGACGGCCCCTTTCAGCGCGGTGGCCAGGGCCGATCCGGACCCTCGCGGGACCCGCACCATGGCGCGTTCTCGCACTTCGTCCCCCCTGGGCGCGTCCACGGGAACCGGTCCGAGAACCTGCGCCTCACCGGGCAGCACCACCTCGCCGAGCATTTCCCTCACCGCCGCGGGAGACCCCGTAAGGGTCGCCAGCCTTACCGCGGGGGGGAAACCTAGTTCTGTCCTCTCGGCCAGTTCCCGTTCGGCATGGGTGATGGGATCCCAGCGCAGCAGCGCCTGAACGGCGAGCACCGAGGAGTCCGCCATCACCACCAGCTCGGCCCGGGGCCGCAGCAGCGCCGCCGCGTTCATCCACCGGCGCAACGTCTCCTCGCCGACCCGCAGATCGGGCCGGCCGAGCAGCGCCCATCCGTCCAGCAGCACCGCGGCCGCGTAACCGCCCTCGGCCACCGGCTCGGCCCCCGGGGTGGCCACCACCAGCGCGCGACCGGCGCCGACCGTGGCGAGCACCCCCTCCTTGCCCGAGGTCCTGACCTGGACCGAGGGAAAGGCCCTCCCCAGCTCCTCGGCCGTACGGCGGGCGCCGATCACCTGTGCCCGCACCCGGGCCGCACCGCAGGCCGAGCACCGCCAATCCCCCGCGATCCGGCCGCACCAGCGGCAGTAGGGGACGGCGTGGCCGCCGCGCAGCGCGAGCGGTCCCCTGCAGTGCCCGCAGCGCGCCGGGGCCCGGCAGTTCTGGCACGCCAGCGCGGGCAGGTAGCCCCGCCGGGGGACCTGCACCAGCACCGGACCGCTCTCCAGACCGGCGCGCAGCGTCCGCCAGGCGAGGCTGGGCAGCCGCGCCGCCCTGGCCGCCTCGTCCTTGGCCAGCTCCGAGTCCTCTCCCGCGGGATGGACCCTCGGAGCCCTGTTCCTGACCGTTTCGCGGGCGGCGGCGATGGGCCCCGCCCAGCCGGTGGCGATGAGCTGGGTGGCCTCCGCCGTACGGGCGTATCCCCCGATGAGCAGGCCCGCGCGCGCCTGATGTGCGCGGAGGGAGAGGATCTCCCTGGTGTGCGGGTACGGCGCGAGCCGCTCGGCGTGCAGGTCGTCCCCGTCGTCCCAGATCACCACCAGCCCGAGGTCCCTGACCGGGGCGAACGCCGCCGCCCTGGTGCCGACCGCGACCCGCGCCTGTCCCCGGAGCACCCGCAGCCACCGCCGGTAGCGCTCAGCGGGCCCCAGATCGGCGGTCAGCGCCACGTGCGTCCCGGACCCCAGGGCCTCGCTCAGCGCCGCGTCGGCCAGCGCCACGTCCTTCCCGTCGGGAAGGACCACGAGAGCCCCCCTGCCCCCTCGGAGGGTCTCCCGCACGGCCGTCGCCACCGCCGTCGCCCACGCGGGCCCGCCCTCGCCCATCCCGGGCAGAGCGGTCCACACGGCCCGCGGCGACCGTCCATCGGCGAGGGCCGCCAGGAACGACTCCCCATCCGGGTAGTCCGCCCACGGCCCGGGCTCCGGCCGCTCCCTCCCCGGGCCGCCCTCAGCGCCTTCCTCAGCGCCGCCCTCGGCCTCCACCCTGGCGTGGCGGGGCGGCACGGCCAGGCGCAGGACGTCGGCCAGGGTCCCGGCGTAGCGGTCGGCCACCGCGCGGGCCAGCAGGACGATCTCGGGGGTGAGCACGGGCTCGGCGGAGACGACCCTCTCCAGGCGGGCCAGCTTGCCCTCGTGCTCGGTCGTCTCCGCCCGCTCCAGCAGGAACCCGTCGACGAGCTTGCCCGCGAACCGGACCCGGACCCGGGTGCCGGGCACCGCGTCGGCGTCCAGGGCCGCGGGGACGAGATAGTCGAACGGGCGGTCCAGATGCGGCAGCGGCATGTCCACGGCGACCCGCGCGACCGGCAGCACCGCGGCGGGCTCCGGCACCCCCCTGGCCGGGGCGTCCGTCTTGGGCACCCTGGCCGTGGCGGCGGTCCTGGGCGTCCCGGCGGCCCTGACGGCCCTGCCGGCCCTGGCCCGCGCCGTCGCGGCACCGCCCGGCACGGGCCGCGCGCGCACGGCGTCGAGCGGTAGCAGGGCGTCGTCGTCCGACGAGGAGCTGGCGTGGGGCACCCACATGTCCTACCAGATGCCGGGAGCCGTCCTCTCCCTTGAGAGCCGAACCTGGAGGGTCTCCGGTAGAAGCCGTGGCCACGTTCAAAGAGCCGTGCGGGACCGCCGCCGCACATTCGGTCAATCGCGTGACATGAACGCGCCCGCAGCAGTTGCCGGGATCGAGCCGTCGATCGGCGGCGCGATCCTTGGACGTGAGTGAAACCAAGCGCCGCGGCGGCCTCGCTCTGTACGGTGTCGCGGCTGGCGAAGCCGAGTTTGTCTCCCGGGTCCTCCAGCAGCGGGAGTGCGGCCGGCTCCGCGGCGTCTGGAAGCCGGAGGACGGCGAGACTCATCGCCGGGGAGATCCTTGCGAGGCCGGTCGCGTGATCCAACTCACAGGGGGCGTTGTCACGGATGATCCCGGTCGCCGGTTCTTAAGGCGACGAAGGGAACAGGAAATGACACTCCGTACTGTGGTCCTCGGCGCCGGTTACTCGGGGCTCACCGCCGCCAAGCTGGCGGCCAAGTGGACGGACACCGAGGTAACGCTGATCAACGCGAGCGATCGGTTCGTCGAGCGGGTGCGGCTGCACCAGCTCGCGGCGGGCCAGCGGCTCCGGGACCTCCCACTGAGCGATCTCCTCAAGGGCACAGGGGTGGAGCTCGTCGTCGACCGCGCGACGGAGATCGACGCGGCGGAGCGGACCGTACGGCTGGAGCGGGCGTCCCAGGCCGTGGGCTACGACATCCTGATCTACGCCCTGGGCAGCCAGGCCGATCTCGACTCCGTTCCCGGCGTGGCCGAGCACGCCTACAGCGTCATCGAGCCCGATCGGGCGTTGCGCCTGAGAGAGCGCGTGGGCGAGGCCGGGGTGATCGCCGTGGTCGGAGGCGGGCTGACCGGCATCGAGGCCGCTACCGAGTTGGCGGAGACCCATCCGGGATTGACGGTGAAGCTGGTGACAGATGGCGTTCTGGGCGGCTCTCTGTCGGAGCGCGGCCGGCGCTACCTGCGGCGAACCTTCCATCGTCTCGGCATCGACGTCCGGGACGGCGTCCGGGTGGCCGAGGTCCGCGCGGACGGTCTGCTGCTGGAGGGCGGCGAGCACATCGGCGCCGACACCGTCGTGTGGACGACCGGTTTCCGGGTGCCGCACCTGGCTCGCGAGGCCGGGTTCGCCGTCGACGGGCACGGCCGCATGATCGTGGATGAGACGCTCCGCTCGGCCTCGCACCCGGAGGTCTACGGGATCGGGGACGCGGCGGCCATACGGAGGCCGGACGGGCAGGAGTTGCGCATGGCGTGCGCGACCGGACTGCCGACCGCGCAGCAGGCCGTCCGCGCCCTCGCCGACCGCCTGTCCGGACGCGAGCCGCGCCCCCTGCACTTCCGGTACTTCAACCAGTGCATCAGCCTGGGCCGGCGCGACGGGCTCATCCAGTTCGTCAACGCCGACGACAGCCCGCGCGCCACCGTGCTCACCGGGCGTACGGCGGCGCTGTACAAGGAGGCCATCGTGCGCAGCACGATCATCGTCCAGCGCCACCCGGCCATACCGGCCGGCATGTGACCACCTCGCCGGCCTGAACCGGGGATTCCCCGTGCCGCTCACGCGGCCTCTTGCGGAGCGCGTGATCCGGCGCGGGGTGGGTGGCCGACGCGGCGCCGCGCGGAACGCCCCGATCCGTACGCCCGGCTCCGCCGCCGGCTAGGGCCTTCGAACCGGCGTGGGACGCGGACGGCCGCGGAGCGGCCGGAGGCGCGGCTGGTCCGGGCATGGAACGGCCCCCGTGAGGCTTCTCACGGGGGCCGTTCCACAGGCTGAGGTCAGAGACCGGCGGCCGCGCGCAGGCTCTCGGCGCGGTCGGTGGACTCCCAGGAGAAGCCCTCCCGGCCGAAGTGCCCGTAGGCGGAGGTGGCCGAGTAGATCGGGCGGAGCAGGTCGAGGTCACGGATGATCGCGGCCGGGCGGAGGTCGAAGACCTTGAGCACGGCTTCCTGGATCTTCTCGGCCTCGATCTTCTCGGTGCCGAAGGTCTCCACGAACACGCCGACCGGGTGTGCCTTGCCGATGGCGTAGGCGACCTGGACCTCGGCGCGGTCGGCCAGACCGGCGGCCACGATGTTCTTGGCGACCCAGCGCATGGCGTAGGCGGCCGAGCGGTCGACCTTGGACGGGTCCTTGCCGGAGAAGGCGCCGCCGCCGTGGCGGGCCATGCCGCCGTAGGTGTCAACGATGATCTTGCGGCCGGTCAGGCCGGCGTCGCCCATCGGGCCGCCGATCTCGAAGCGTCCGGTCGGGTTGACCAGCAGGCGGTAGCCCTCGGTGTCGATCTCCAGGTCGGCGAGCACCGGGTCGACCACGTGCTCCTTGATGTCCGGCGCGAGCATCTCCTTGAGGTCGATCTCGGCCGCGTGCTGGGTGGAGACCACCACGGTGTCGAGGCGGACCGGCTTGTCGCCGTCGTATTCGATGGTGACCTGGGTCTTGCCGTCGGGGCGCAGGTACGGAACGGTGCCGTCCTTGCGGACCTGCGACAGGCGCTCGGCGAGGCGGTGTGCCAGCTGGATCGGCAACGGCATCAGCTCGGGCGTCTCGCGGCAGGCGTAGCCGAACATCAGGCCCTGGTCGCCGGCGCCCTGACGGTCGAGCTCGTCGATGCCCTCACCCTCGCGGGCCTCATAGGCGTCGTCGACGCCCTGGGCGATGTCGGGCGACTGAGCGCCGATGGACACCGACACGCCACAGGAGGCGCCGTCGAAGCCCTTGTGGGAGGCGTCGTAGCCGATCTCGAGGATCTTTTCCCGGATCAGGCCGGGGATGTCGACGTAGGTCTCCGTCGTCACCTCTCCGGCGACGTGGACCTGACCGGTGGTGATCAGCGTCTCGACGGCGACACGACTCTTGGGATCACCCTTGAGCATGGCGTCGAGAATCGCGTCACTGATCTGGTCGGCGATCTTGTCCGGGTGGCCCTCTGTGACCGACTCGGAGGTGAAAAGGCGACGGGACAAGTCAGTGGCTCCTCATGCAGCGGCTGCTGGCGTCTGGGGGCTCTGGCGTCGACAGGACACCAGTAGCGCTTCGCCGAAGTCTAGCCCCACCTGGAGTGGCGTCGCGAAACCATCTCGTATCCGGCTATCGCGTGTCGGTCCGCCTCGATGGGAGGCAGCGACCGGACAATCAGGTCTTCACCTGGAGCTATCTTATCAAATCGAGTACGTCCTGATCAGGGAGAAAGCCCCTGAATCAACTTCGCCGGAACCTTCGTCAGAGCCTCTGTCAGAGGGTGAGGCCCGGCCCGAGGCCGAAGAGACCGAGCGCTCGTCAGAGGTGGGGAAGCGGGTCCGGGGGCAGCGTCTCGGGCGCGAACACCTCGGCGTCGGCGGCACAGATCACCGCCACGTACTCCTCGTCGACCTTGAACACCATGCCTCCCAACTCGATGGCCGCGCCCGCGGAGAACTCCACCGGGCCGAGCCGGGTCCGCCGGGAATGGGTGGCGTAGACCGCGGTCGGCAGGATCCGGTCGGAGAACGCGGTGGAGAGCGGGGAGAGTGTGGGCAGCGTGGACAGCACGCAGATGGAGCGGTCGGTGATCGCGATCAGAAAGGACGCCGTCTCCGGGGAGCTCGCCGACGTCGCGGGCAGAAGGTAGCGCAGGTCTTCCCCGGGAGGGAGCAGCGCGCGGCAACGAGCTCTGACAGCGGCGGGAACCGGCATGGTCAAATCCCTCCCTACTGCAACGTTCCAGGTCATCTCGGACGCAGTATCCGTCGAGAGAAGATCCCGGGCAAGCAGATCAGGCAGATCAGAGAAGACGTGCGGCCACGAGATCCCAGACCACGTCGGCGAGCGCCTCCTTGGGACCGCGCGGGATGTCCACCTGGTCACCGTCCGCGACCAGGACCACCGCCGCGTTGTCCGGGGTGCCGAAGGCGAGGTTTTCGCCGACCTGGTTGACGACGAGCAGGTCACAGCCCTTGCGGGCGAGTTTGGCCCGCCCGTTGGCGAGGACGTCGTCGGTCTCGGCCGCGAACCCCACGATCACCTGCGGGTACGGCTTGAGCCCCTCGCGGCGGCGCTCGCCCAGCTCGGCAAGGACGTCTGGATTTTTCACCAGATGAATTGAGTCGGGCTCCGCCGAGGTCTTCTTGATCTTCGACCCGCTCTGCGCCGAGGGCCGGAAGTCGGCGACGGCGGCGGCCATGACCACGGCGTCGGCGCCCTCCACCGCGTCCAGCACCGCGGCCCGCAACTCCAGGGCCGACTCCACCCGGACCATCCTGGCGCCGGCCGGATCGGGCAGGGCCACGTTGGCGGCCACCAGCGTGACCTCGGCGCCTCTGGCGAGCGCCGTGCGGGCCAGCGCGTAGCCCTGGAGACCGGAGGAGCGGTTGCCGATGAAACGGACCGGATCGATGGCCTCGCGGGTGCCACCGGCGGAGATCACCAGGCGGCGGCCCGCCAGATCCGCGGCACGCCCGGTGAGGATCCGCCGGCAGACCTCGAAGATCTCTTTGGGGTCCGGCAGCCGGCCCGGACCCGTGTCGGCGCCGGTCAGGCGGCCCACGGCGGGATCGATGACGATCGCGCCGCGTTCGCGGAGCGTGGCG
Organism: Streptosporangium subroseum; assembly: GCF_900188345.1. Lineage (GTDB taxonomy): Bacteria > Actinomycetota > Actinomycetes > Streptosporangiales > Streptosporangiaceae > Streptosporangium > Streptosporangium subroseum. Next base: position 249,202 of record NZ_FZOD01000004.1, read on the forward strand.
ACGTTCGCCCGGGTCGCGGGGTGCTCCCACATCTCGGTGTGCATCGCCGGGGCGAACACCACCGGGCACCGCGCGGTGAGCAGGGTGTTGGTGAGCAGGTCGCCCGCCAGGCCGTGGGCGGCCTTGGCGAGCAGGTCGGCGGTGGCCGGTGCGACCACCACCAGGTCGGCGCCCTGCCCGATCCGGACGTGGGGCACCTCGTGCACGGACTCCCAGACGTCGGTCGTCACCGGGTTGCCGGAGAGGGCCGCCCAGGTCGGCTCGCCGACGAAGCGGAGCGCCTCCCTCGTCGGCACGACGCGGACGTCGTGACCGGACTCGGTGAAGAGGCGGAGCAGCTCGCACGCCTTGTAGGCGGCGATGCCCGCGCTCACCCCGAGGACGACACCGGGTTTGCGACCGTCAGGCGTCGGCACGGGGGGACTAGCCCTCGATCGGCTCGGAGGTGAGCAGACCCTCGCTGACCTCGCGCAGCGCGATGGACAGCGGCTTCTCCTGGGCGTGGGTCTCCACGAGCGGGCCGACGTATTCCAGCAGGCCCTCGCCGAGCTGGGAATAGTAGGCGTTGATCTGACGCGCCCGCTTGGAGCCGAAGATCACAAGGCTGTACTTGCTGTCGACGATGTCGAGCAGCGCGTCGATCGACGGGTTGGTGATGCCTTCGGAATAGGCGGCGCTGGTTGCCACGTTGTGTTTCCCCTAGCTAGGTGAACGTCCGGGGCGTGAGGCCTCGGGAGCATCAGCCAACAAGGCTATCAGCCGATGACACACATCCTGGACGGATGTGTTGACCAGAGTCAGGTCGAACTCCTGCTCGGCCGCCATCTCGATCCGGCCCGCGGCGAGACGGCGCGCGATGACGTCCTCGGGCTCCGTGCCGCGGCCGCGCAGGCGCTTCTCCAGCTCCTCCCAGGTCGGGGGGGCCAGGAAGATCAGGATTGCCTCCGGCATGGTCGCACGGACCTGCCGGGCGCCCTGCAGGTCGATCTCCAGCAGCGTGGGCACCCCGGCGGCGAGCTTGGAGAGCACCGGACCCCGCGGCGTGCCGTACTTGTTGCCGGCGAACTCGGCCCACTCCAGCAACTCGCCGGAGGCGGCGAGGCGATCGAACTCCGCCTCGTCGGCGAAGAAGTATTCGACCCCGTGGACCTCACCGGGGCGGGGTTTCCTGGTGGTCACCGAGACCGACAGCCACACCTCGGGGTGTGCCCGCCGAAGCTCGGCGACGACCGTGGACTTGCCTACGCCCGACGGCCCGGAGAGGACCGTGAGGCGGTTGCCTGTCGGAAGTCCGGCGAAGGCTCGCGCCTTCTCCGGACTCCCGGCAGGGGATGTGGCGCGACCGGACCCGCTCTTCGCGGTTGCCTCCGGAGCCCGACTCGCATCGGGCCACGACGTTCCGGTCACTCCAAACCCCCCGTGTTGCCTTCCCCGCGGATGCGGGGTGAATGTGTTCGTACTGAACCGAGATTAGCTCTCGGCCCCGCCGAACTCACGCTCGAGCGCAGCTCGCTGGTTGGTACCGAGACCCCGCACGCGGCGAGAATCTGCGATGCCAAGCCGCTCCATGAGCTGCTTGGCGCGGACCTTGCCCACGCCGGGAAGCGACTCCAGAAGAGCCGAAACCTTCATCTTGCCGATGACGTCGTCGGCCTGCCCGTCTTTGAGCACCTCAGTCAGAGAGACCGCACCGTGCTTCAGGCGGTTTTTCACCTCGGCACGCTCTTTTCGTGCCTTCGCAGCCTTCTCTAGGGCTGCGGCGCGCTGCTCAGGGGTAAGGGGAGGAAGAGCCACGCCGGGTCACCTCGAATTTCCTGTCGATGTACTCGGACGGGAAGGGAAACTAGCTGGTCATGGCGCTTCAAGCAACGTCAAGGCCACTTTCTTCCTTGAGAAAATCTACTTCGTGACTTTGTGTAATCATGCCGTCGCGTTCTGTCTACGAAACTGCGCTCAGCGCCGCGTTTTCAGGGGTTGGATCATGATCGCCGTCCGGTGGCCGCGGAGGTGCGCCGGAGCGACGCGGCGATCCCCGCGGCCGTCGCGCCGGGGTCGGCGGAGCCGGTGATCGGGCGGCCGATCACGAGAAGATCCGCCCCGTCGGCGAAAGCCTGCTCGGGAGTCGCTACTCTTACCTGATCCTGGCTCGCGGTGCCGACGGGGCGGACACCGGGAATGATCAGGGTGATGTCCGGCCCGACCTCCGCGCGCACCGTGGTGATCTCATGCGGCGAGCAGACGAGGGCCTGGGCGCCCGCGCCGACGGCCATGACCGCCAGGCGGCGCACGGCGTCACTCGCGGGACCGTTCACCCCGATCCGCTCCAGGTCGGCCTCGGAGAGCGATGTGAGAAGTGTCACCGCCGCGATCTGGGTGTTGGGCAGGGCGTTCACCGCCGCCTCGATCATCGCGGGGCCCCCGGTCGCGTGGACGGTCAGGATGGCGGGTTTGAGCCGGGCCACGGCGCCGGCCGCGCCCGCGACGGTGTTCGGGATGTCATGGAGCTTCAGGTCCAGGAACAACCGCACGCCGCTCGCACCGCGGATCGAGGCGATCACGTCGGGACCGTAGCGGAGATAGAGTTCGAGCCCGACCTTGACCGTGCTGACGTGGGGCGTCACCAGGCTCGCCCAGCGGGCCGCGGTCTCGAGGTCCGGGGCGTCCAGGGCGACGGCGATGGGCGCGGGCGTCATCGGGGGTCCGCCGGGATGCTCCGGTCTTCGAGCCGGTGAGGAGTGGCGTTCATCGGAATCTGTGAGTTCCTTTCGCTGGTCTGGGTCCGTCGGTGGCATGGGCCGAGCCGTCGGCGTGTCTGACGGCTCTGAGGCACGAGGTGGCTGCGCGGGGAGGCCTCCGGCCGTAGGGCGGGGCCTGCGAACCGCGAACCATCCGGCCTCGGCCGGGTCTCCCGGCCCGCGGGGCCGGGAGGGATGTCTAAAGAGAGCTCTCCTCCAGATCCGTTCGATGCCGGGTGGCCGCCCCCGGCGGGCGATGGGCCAGCCCGACCGCGTCCGCCAGCCGGTGGAACCCCCGGGCGGCCAGGAGCTCCTCCAGCTCGCGCAGGATGCGCAGGCAGGCATATGGGTCGTGGAACAGCGCCGTGCCCACAGCGACGACGCAGGCGCCCGCGAGGATGAGCTCGAAGGCGTCCCTGCCGGTCAGCACGCCGCCCATGCCGATGACGGGCACGCTGGGCAGGGCGGCGTGGACCTGCCACACGCAGCGTACGGCCAGCGGCCGGATGGCGGGGCCCGACAGGCCGCCGGTGACCGCCGCGAGCGAGGGACGCATGGCCTCGGTGTCGATGCTCATGCCGAGCGGGTTGTTGATCATCGAGAGCGCGTCGGCGCCGGCGTCCACGCATGCGCGGGCGACGCTCACGATGTCCATCACGTCCGGGGAGAGCTTGGCCACCACCGGCACGTCGTAGCGCATCACCGAACGCACCGAGGCGATCACCTCGGCCGAGGCCGCGCCGTCGCGGGCGAAGACCCGGCCCCGGTCCTCGATGTTGGGGCAGGACAGGTTGACCTCCACCGCGCTGACGCCGGGGGCGTCGGTGAGCCTGCGGGCGAGCGCGGTGTACTCGGCCACGGTGCCGCCGGCGATGGACACCACGGTCTTGACGCCCCGCTGGTCCAGCCAGGGCAGCTCGCGCTCCAGGAAGGCGTCCACGCCGGGCCCCTGGAGCCCGATGGCGTTGAGCATGCCCGAGGGGGTCTCCGCCATCCTGGGGGTCGGCCGGCCCGCCCTGGGGGCCATCGTGATCGACCGGGTGGTCAGCGCGCCGATCCGGCCCAGGTCGAAGAACTGGGAGAGCTCGGAGCCCGATGCCGCGCACCCCGCCGCCGTGGTGATCGGATTGATCAGTTCCACGTGCCCGAGGTACGTCCGCATGTCAACCGGCATTCCGTGTTCCCCCACCGGGCGCTCCCAGCGCGTCGAACGGGATCGTTCCCACGTCGTCGAAGCGGACGCGCTCGCCCCGGAAGACCGGTCCTTCGACGCACGAGCGCACCATCCGGGTTACACCGTCGTCTCCGATGACCGGGAGAACGCAGGTCATGCAGACGCCGGTCCCGCACGCCATCTGCTCCTCCACGGCCACCTGGACGGGAATGTCGAACTCGACCGCCACCGCGGTGACGCCGCGCAGCATCGGCATCGGGCCGCAGGCGTAGACCGCGTCGGCCCGGACGTCGGCGATCACACCGGGCAGCACGTCGGTCACCCGGCCGCGCATGCCCACGGATCCGTCCTCGGTGGTCAGCGTGGTGGTCTCCCCCATCCTCCTGGCGCGCAGGGCGCCGAACACCCGGTCGGCCGAGATCGCGCCGAGCACGAAGTCGACGCGGCAGCCGCGCTGCTGGAGGGCGTCGGCCACGGGGAACAGCGTCGCCGAGCCGTACTCCCCTCCGACCAGGACGCAGGTCACCGGGTCCCGCGGCAGCGGGAACGGGCGGCCGAGCGGGCCGACCAGGTCCAGGGTGTCACGGGCGCGGCGCTCGGCCAGCCAGGCCGTACCGGGGCCTCGCACGGTGAAGACGAACTCCACCGTGCCGCCGTAGTCGGGTTTGACGTCGTGGACGGAGAAGGCGCGGCGCGTCAGCATCGACGTCTGGGCCCCGCCGACGGCCACTCCCACGAAGTGGCCCGGCCGGAACCGCTCGGCGATGCCGGGCGCCACCACGGTCAGCGCATGGTAGGCGTCGACCCGGCGCGTCGTCAGCACCGTGCCCGTCACCTGTACCGGAGTAACAGGCGTCTCCCTCACCTCCGCTTAAGGCATCGACCCCACAGGGGAGCGAACCCTCCCCTCAGCTACTCCGCAACCGCCTGGCGTGCTCCTGAAGTGACCGTACGCCGATGTCGCCGCGGACGATCGCCTGGATGCCCTGCACCGCCGCGGCCAGGCCCTGGACGGTCGTGATGCAGGGAATGCCCCGCAGCACGGCCGCGGTGCGGATCTCGTAGCCGTCCAGCCGCGGCCCGGACTGGCCGGGGCTGCCGAAGGGCGTGTTCACGATGAGATCCACCTCCCCATCCAGGATGCGCCGGACGATGGTCGGCTCGCCGTCGGATCCGGTTCCCTCGCTCTGCTTTCGCACGATCTTGGCATGGACGCCGTTACGGCGCAGCACCTCCGCCGTACCCTCGGTGGCCAGGATCTCGAAACCGAGGTCGGCGAGAGCCTTGACCGGGAAAATCATCGCCCGTTTGTCGCGGTTCGCGACAGAGACGAACGCTCGTCCCTTGACGGGCAGCGATCCGTAGGCGGCGGACTGCGACTTGGCGTAGGCCGTGCCGAAGAACTCGTCGATCCCCATGACCTCGCCCGTGGAACGCATCTCGGGGCCCAGCACGATGTCGACGCCGCGGAACCTGTTGAACGGCAGCACCGCCTCCTTGACCGCGATGGGCGCGTCCAGCGGCATGGTGCCGCCGTCGCCCTCGGCCGGGAGCATGCCCTCGGCCCGCAGCTCGGCCACCGTGGTGCCCATCATCACGCGGGCCGCCGCCTTGGCCAGCGGCACCGCCGTGGCCTTGGAGACGAACGGCACCGTACGGCTGGCGCGCGGGTTGGCCTCCAGCACGTAGAGGATGTTGGCCGACATGGCGTACTGCACGTTCAGCAGGCCGCGCACGCCCACGCCCCTGGCGATGGCCTCGGTGGCGGCGCGGATGCGCTTGATGTCGTAGCTGCCGAGCGTCATCGGGGGCAGCGAGCACGCCGAGTCGCCGGAGTGGATGCCGGCCTCCTCGATGTGCTCCATCACGCCGCCGAGGTAGAGCTCCTCGCCGTCGAACAACGCGTCCACGTCGATCTCGACGGCCTCGTCGAGGAACTTGTCCACCAGCACCGGGTGGTCGCTGGCCGCCTCCGCCTTGCCCATGTAGGAGCTCAGCGTCTCGTCGTCGTAGACGATGGCCATGCCGGCGCCGCCCAGGACGTAGGAGGGCCGGACCAGGACCGGGTAGCCGATCTCCTCGGCGATCGCCAGGGCCTCGTCCACGGTCACCGCGACGCCGTGCTTGGGCGCGGGCAGGCCCGCCTCGGCGAGGACCCGGCCGAACGCGCCGCGCTCCTCGGCGAGATGGATCGACTCCGGCGAGGTGCCGACGATCGGGACCCCGGCGTCCTTGAGGGACTGGGCCAGGCCGAGCGGGGTCTGGCCGCCGAGCTGGACGATGACGCCCACGACCGTGCCGGTCTGCTGCTCGGCGTGGACGACCTCCAGGACGTCCTCCAGGGTGAGCGGCTCGAAGTAGAGCCGGTCGGAGGTGTCGTAGTCGGTGGAGACCGTCTCGGGGTTGCAGTTGACCATGACGGTCTCGTAGCCCGCCGCCGACAGCTCGAAGGAGGCGTGCACGCACGCGTAGTCGAACTCGATGCCCTGGCCGATCCGGTTGGGCCCCGAGCCGAGGATGAGGACCTTGGGGCGGTCGCCGTACGGGACCTCGGTCTCCTCGTCGTAGGTGGAGTAGAGGTAGGGCGTCTGGGCGGCGAACTCGGCGGCGCAGGTGTCGACGGTGTTGTAGACCGGCCGGACGCCGAGCGCGTGGCGCAGGTCGCGAACCCGGGGCTCGGTCATGTCGCGGAGCTCGGCGATCTGCACGTCGCTGAAGCCGTGGCGCTTGACCTTCGTCAGCACCTCGGCGGTCAGCTGGGGCGCCTCGCGCAGCTCCGCCGCGACCTCGTCGATCACGTACAGCTGGTCCAGGAACCACGGGTCGATCGAGGTGGCGTCGAAGAGCTCCTCGGCGGTGGCCCCGGCCCGGATGGCCTGCTGCATGGTGAACAGGCGGCCGTCGTGCGGGACGCGACAGGCCGCGAGGAGGTCCTCCTTGGCTCCCGGCTCCCCGGCCCAGGTGAAGACCGACCCCTTCTTCTCCAGCGAGCGCAGCGCCTTCTGCAGGGCCTCGGGGAAGGACCTGCCGATGGCCATGGCCTCGCCGACCGACTTCATGTGGGTCGTCAGGGTCGCGTCGGCCCCGGCGAACTTCTCGAACGCGAAGCGCGGCACCTTGACCACGATGTAGTCGAGCGAGGGCTCGAACGACGCCGGGGTCTCCTTGGTGATGTCGTTGGGGATCTCGTCCAGGGTGTAGCCGATGGCCAGCTTCGCCGCGATCTTCGCGATCGGGAAGCCCGTGGCCTTCGAGGCGAGCGCGCTGGAGCGTGACACGCGCGGGTTCATCTCGATGACGATCATGCGCCCGGTGCGCGGGTCGACGGCGAACTGGATGTTACAGCCGCCGGTGTCGACGCCGACCTCGCGGATGACCGCGATGGCGACGTCGCGCATGTTCTGGTATTCGCGGTCGGTGAGGGTCAGGGCGGGGGCCACGGTGACGCTGTCGCCGGTGTGCACGCCCATCGGGTCGATGTTCTCGATGGAGCAGACGATGACGACGTTGTCGGCCCGGTCGCGCATGACCTCGAGCTCGTACTCCTTCCACCCGATGATGGACTCCTCCAGGAGCACCTCGGTGGTCGGCGAGGCGTCGAGGCCCGCTCCCCCGATGCGGCGCAGCTCGCCTTCGTCGTAGGCGAACCCGGAGCCGACGCCGCCCATCGTGAAGGAGGGTCGCACGACCACCGGGTAGCCCAGCTCGCCCGCGGCGGCCAGGCACTCGTCCATGGTGTGGCAGACGAAGCTGCGGGCCGACTCCGCGTTGAGTCCGCTCTCCTTGGCGACCTTGGTCACGATGCCCTTGAACAGCTCGCGGTTCTCGCCAGCCTGGATGGCGTCCACGTCGGCGCCGATCAGCTCGACCTGGTACTTGGCCAGGATCCCGGCCTCGTACAGGTCGATCGCGGCGTTCAGCGCGGTCTGGCCGCCGAGGGTGGCCAGCAGCGCGTCGGGGCGCTCCTTGGCGATGATCTTCTCGATGATCTCCGTGGTGATCGGCTCGACATAGGTGGCGTCGGCGAACTCGGGGTCCGTCATGATCGTCGCCGGGTTGCTGTTGACGAGGATCACGCGAAAGCCCTCGGCGCGCAGCACGCGGCAGGCCTGGGTGCCCGAGTAGTCGAACTCGCATGCCTGGCCGATCACGATCGGCCCGGAGCCGATCACCATGATCGACTGGATGTCCGTGCGCTTAGGCACCCTTGCTTCCCTTCGTGTTCGTGGTCACGCTCGGCCTCTCGTGCACCGCGCCGGCCACTTCGATCCCTGTTCCCCGCGCCTGTTCCATCAATGCGCAGAAGTCGTCGAACAGACCCGCGGAGTCGTGCGGGCCGGCCGCGGCCTCGGGGTGGTACTGGACGCTGTAGGCCGGGCGGTCGATCAGGCGCAGACCCTCGACGCAGTCGTCGTTGAGGTTGACGTGGCTGACCTCCGCCGGGCCGTACGACGTGTCGAAGGGTCCCTCCAGGGGAGCCTGTACGGCGAAGCCGTGGTTGTGCGCGGAGATCTCCACCTTGCCGGTGCGCCGGTCCTGGACCGGCTGGTTGACCCCGCGGTGGCCGTAGCGCAGCTTGTAGGTGCCCAGGCCCAGGGCCCGGCCGAAGATCTGGTTGCCGAAGCAGATGCCGAAGAACGGGATGCCCGCGTCCAGGACCCCTCGAAGCGCTTCGACCGGCCCGTCCGCGGTGGCGGGGTCGCCGGGGCCGTTGGAGAAGAAGACGCCGTCCGGGTCGAGCGCGAGGATCTCCCCGGCGGTGGTGGTGGCCGGCAGGACGTGCACCTCGCAGCCGCGCTCGGCCATCCGGTGCGGGGTCATCGACTTGATGCCGAGGTCGACGGCGACCACGGTGAAGCGCTTCTCCCCGATCGCGGCGACGACGTAGGGCTCCTTCGTGGAGACCTGCTGCGCCAGGTCCGCGCCCTCCATGCCGGGGCTGCGAAGGACCCGTTCCAGGAGCTCCTCGACCGGGGCGAGCGCCGCGCCGGAGAAGACCCCGGCGCGCATGGCGCCCCTCTCGCGCAGGTGCCGGGTGAGGGCGCGGGTGCCGGGGATGGCGATGCCGACGACGCCCTGCTCCTTGAGGTAGTCGTCCAGGGAGCGGCCCGCGCGCCAGCTGGAGAAGACGCGGGCGGGCTCGCGGACCACGTAGCCGGAGACCCAGATCCGCGAGGACTCCGGGTCCTCGTCGTTGATCCCGGTGTTGCCGATGTGCGGCGCGGTCATCGCGACGATCTGGCGGTGGTAGGAGGGATCGGTCAGGGTTTCCTGGTATCCGGTCATCCCCGTGTTGAAGACCATCTCGCCGAAGGTCTCGCCCTCGGCGCCGTAGGGGATCCCGTGGAAGACACGTCCGTCTTCCAGCACTAGCACTGCGGTCACTCAAACACCCCGATCATCTCGGTCATTGCTCCGCAAAGTATGAAATATCCGATGTTCTGGAGGAGCGTCCCTCCACGATGTGGGACACGCCCACCCGGCGGCCGCGGCGTTGTCGGAGGCGTCACGCGAGCTTTCCGTTCAGGACGGTCGGCCTGCCCCTCAGGAAGGTGGCCACGACGCGTCCGGGGAGGGTCCTGCCCTCGTAGGGCGTGTTACGGCTCTTGGAGGCGTAGCCCGACGGGTCCACCTCGCCGCGCACGGAGGCGTCGTAGAGGGTGATGTTGGCCGGGGCGCCGACCTCGATCGACCGGCCGTGACCCCGGAGTCGTCCGATCCTCGCGGGGGCGAGTGACATGCGTTCGGCGACGCCGGCCCAGTCGAGCAGCCCGGTCTCCACCATGGCCTCCTGAACCACCGACAGCGCCGTCTCCAGACCGATCATGCCCATGGCCGCGGCGGCCCACTCGGTCTCCTTGTCCTCGACCGGGTGCGGGGCGTGGTCGGTGGCCACGCAGTCGATCGTGCCGTCGGCCAGCGCCTCGCGCAGCGCCTCGACGTCCGCGCGGGTGCGCAGCGGCGGGTTCACCTTGTAGATCGGGTTGTAGGCGCCGACGGGAGAGTCCTCGACGAGCTCGTCGGTGAGAAGCAGGTGGTGCGGGGTCACCTCGGCGGTGACGTCCCAGCCCTTCGACTTGGCCCAGCGGAGGATCTCCACGGAACCCGCCGTGGAGACGTGGCAGACGTGCAGGCGGGAGCCGACGTGCGCGGCGAGCAGGCAGTCGCGGGCGATGACCGCCTCCTCGGCGACCGCGGGCCATCCGGTCAGGCCGAGCCTGCCGGAGACCGCGCCCTCGTTCATCTGCGCGCCGGAGGTCAGGCGCGGCTCCTGGGCGTGCTGGGCGACCACGCCGTCGAAGGCCTTGACGTACTCCAGCGCGCGGCGCATGAGCACCGCGTCGGAGACGCATTTGCCGTCGTCGGAGAAGACGCGGACCTGCGCGGCGGAGTCGGCCATCGCGCCGAGCTCGGCCAGCCGCTCGCCTCCGAGGCCGACGGTGACGGCGCCGACCGGCTGCACGTCGCAGTAGCCGGCCTCCTGGCCGAGGCGCCAGACCTGCTCGACGACTCCGGCGGTGTCGGCGACCGGTTCGGTGTTGGCCATGGCGTGGACGGCGGTGTAGCCGCCGAGGGCCGCGGCGCGGGTGCCGGTGGCGACGGTCTCCGCGTCCTCGCGGCCGGGCTCTCGCAGGTGGGTGTGGAGGTCGACCAGGCCGGGCAGGGCGATGAGCCCCCGGGCCTCGACCGTCTCGTCGCCGGTCAGCCCCTGGCCGATGTCGGCCACGACCCCGTCGCGGATCAGGATGTCCCGCGGCTCGCCGCCGAGGATGCTCGCGCCCTTGATGACGATGCTGCTCACTGAATCTCTCCCCCGAGGTCGGCGCCGCCAAGCAGCAGGTACAGGACGGCCATGCGCGTGGTCACACCGTTGGCGACCTGCTCGACGATCGTCGAGCGCGGCGAGTCGGCCACCTCGGCCGCGATCTCCATTCCGCGGTTCATCGGGCCGGGATGCATCACGATGGCCTCGTCGGGCATCCGGGCGACCCGGTCGCGGTCGAGGCCGTAACGGCGGCTGTACTCCCGCTCGGTGGGGAAGAACGCCGCGTTCATGCGCTCACGCTGCACGCGCAGCATCATCACCACGTCGGACTTGGGCAGCACGGCGTCGAGGTCGTAGGAGATCTGGCACGGCCAGGAGTCCACGCTCACCGGGAACAGGGTCGGCGGGGCGACCAGGGTCACCTCGGCGCCGAGCGTGCTGAGCAGCAGCACGTTGGAGCGGGCCACCCGGCTGTGCAGCACGTCGCCGACGATGGTGATCTTCCTGCCGTCCAGCGAGCCGAGGCGGCGGCGCATGGTGAAGGCGTCGAGCAGGGCCTGGGTGGGGTGCTCGTGGGTGCCGTCACCGGCGTTGACGACGCTGCCGCGTACCCAGGTGGCCAGCCGGTGCGGCGCGCCGGAGGCGCCGTGCCGGATGACGACGGCGTCCGCGCCCATCGCCTCCAGGGTGAGCGCGGTGTCCTTGAGCGACTCGCCCTTGGAGACGCTGGAGCCCTTGGCGGAGAAGTTGATGACGTCGGCCGACAGGCGCTTGGCCGCGGCCTCGAAGGAGATCCTGGTCCGGGTGGAGTCCTCGAAGAAGAGGTTCACCACGGTACGGCCGCGCAGGGTCGGCAGCTTTTTAATGGAACGTTCCGAGATCTTCGCCAGTTCGTCGGCGGTGTCCAGGATCAGCAGGGCGTCGTCACGGCTCAGGTCGGCCGCCGAGATCAGGTGCCGCTTCACTTCTCGTCCTCCTTCAGCAGCAGGACCGCGTCGCGGCCGTCGTTCTCCTCCAGGTAGACCTTGACGATCTCGGACTTGGAGGTCGGGAGGTTCTTGCCCACGTAGTCGGGCCTGATGGGCAGCTCGCGGTGCCCGCGGTCCACCAGGGCGGCGAGCTGGACGGCCTGCGGACGGCCCAGGTCGTTGAGCGCGTCGAGCGCCGAGCGGACGGTGCGGCCGGAGTAGAGGACGTCGTCGACGAGGACGACGATCTTGCCGTCTATGCCGTCGGCGGGCAGCTCCGTGCGGCCCAGCGCGCGGGCGGGGCGGAGGCGGAGGTCGTCGCGGTACATCGTCACGTCGAGGGATCCGACGGGCACGGAACGGCCCTCGAACTGCCTGATGTGGGCGGCCAGACGGTGGGCCAGATGGACGCCCCGGGTGGGGATTCCCAGCAGGACGATGTCCTGCGCGCCCTTGGTGCGCTCAAGGATCTCGTGGGAGATGCGGATCAGCGCGCGGTTGATGTCAGGCCCTTCGAGGACCGCACGTGCGCTGCTCTGAGCATGCGAAATGGCATCAGCCAAAGAAAACACCACCTTTCCCGCCTCACAGGACGGGGCTTAAAGGAAGCCGACGCCCCCACGGTAGCAGCCGGAGTGTGACTCCTCGGAATCACCCCCTTAGCTCACTGACATGGACAAACCACCAACACGGCTCGAGGCGCGGCCCCGTCGGCGGCATGGTTTCGCCATCCCTCCCATGGGGATCTTTTTCGGTATTACTCATGACTTTGGGTGATATGGGAGATCCTGTGATGATTAGCCCGAAATAGGCGATCTTGTCGTGATCGCCGGGATCGCCGTGGTCGCTGCGGACGAAGGAAGAACATGACTTTTCACGTGGGCTCCGAAGTGGGTCGCCTTCACCAGGTCCTGCTGCACAGGCCCGAGCTGTCCCTGAAGCGGCTCACCCCCTCGAACATGCACGACTTCCTCTTCGACGACGTGCTGTGGGTGCAGCGCGCGGTGGAGGAGCACGAGGAGTTCCAGGGAGTGCTGCGCGACCGCGGCGTCGCCGTCCACCTGCTGACGGATCTGCTGCGCGAGACGATCGACATCCCCGAGGCCCGCAAGTTCGTCCTCGACCACATCATCGACGAGCGGTACTTCGGGCCGATGGCCGTCGACGCCCTCCGCAACGCGCTGGACGCGATGGACTCCGACGAGCTCCAGCTGTATCTCACCGGGGGCATCACCAAGCGCGAGCTCGTGGAGAGGGGCACCGACCCCAAGAGCCTCGCGTTCCACACGCTCGCGCCGGACGACTTCATCCTGCCGCCGCTGCCCAACCACCTGTTCACCCGGGACACCTCCTGCTGGATCTACGACGGCGTCTCCATCAACGCGATGAGAAAGAAGGCCCGCCAGCGCGAGACCGTGAACTACGAGGCCGTCTACCGCTACCATCCGCTGTTCGCCCCCGGGTACGACAGGCCGGGCGAGGGCGGCTACAACGTCTGGATGTCCGGGCTGCCCGCCGCGCCGGCCACGATCGAGGGCGGCGACGTGCTCGTCATCGGCCGGGGGGCGGTGCTGGTCGGGATGAGCGAGCGCACCCAGCCGCAGGCGGTGGAGATGCTCGCGCGGAGCCTGTTCGCCAAGGGGTCGGCGGAAAAGATCGTCGCGTTGAACATGCCGAAGGCGCGGGCGTTCATGCACCTGGACACGGTCATGACCAACGTGGACGTCGGGGTGTTCACCAAGTTCGCGGGCCTGGGCATGCTGCCCTCCTACACGGTCGAACCCGGGGACAACGAGAAGGAGCTCAAGATCACCGATCACGCTCCCGAGGACATGCACCGGGCCATCGGCCGGGCCATAGGCCTGGACGACATCAAGGTCCTCACCCCGACGCAGGACGTCTACGCGGCCGAGCGGGAGCAGTGGGACGACGGCTGCAACGTACTGGCCCTCGAACCCGGCGTGGTCGTCGCCTACGAGCGCAACACCACCACCAACAACTTCCTGCGCGGCCACGGCATCGAGGTGATCACGATCCGGGGCAGCGAGCTCGGCCGCGGCCGCGGCGGCCCGCGATGCATGAGCTGCCCGCTCGAACGCGACGGAATCTGAACAGAACATGACCCGGAATCCGATGAAAACCGACCGGAAACTGGAATGAATCCGGAGAGAGAGGCAGGCGCCCTCACCTCGCCCCGCACCACCCGGCCACTGGAGGACGTGTTCTGACCGAGGGTCCCCGCCCGCCTTCCGGCGGACAGGGCCTGGTCCGCCCCTCTGACAGACGGATCATCGCCGCACAGGCAGGGGAGGGAGGCGACACATGGCTTCCGTGGACATGGCTTCCGTGGCGCATCGGCTGTTCCGTACCAAACCCACCGACCAGATCATCGCCGAGGGCGGCCACGGTGAGGGCGGGGAACTGCGCCGGACCATGACCCTGTGGCAGCTCACCCTTTTCAGCGTCGGCGCCACACTCGGCACCGGCATCTTCGTCATCCTCGGCCAGGCCGTGCCCAAGGCGGGACCCGCGGTGGTGATCGCCTTCGTGCTGGCGGCGGTCACGGCCCTGTTCTCGGCCCTCTCCTACGCCGAACTGGCCGGTACGATCCCGGTCGCCGGCTCGTCCTACTCCTACGCCTACGCGACCCTGGGCGAGCTCGTGGCATGGGTGTGCGGCTGGTGCCTGATGCTGGAGTACGCCGTCTCGGTGGCGGCGGTGGCGGTCGGCTGGGGCGAGTATCTCAACCACTTCTTCCGGGACCTGTTCGGCTGGGAGCTGCCCGCCTCCGTCACCCACTCCCCCGGTGTCCAGGGCGGCGTGCTCAACCTCACCGCGATCCTGATCGTCCTGCTCGCCACCTGGCTGCTGCTGCGCGGCGCCTCCGAGAGCGCCACCGCCAACGCGATCTTCGTGATGATCAAAGTCGTGGTGCTCGTGTTCTTCTGCCTGGTGGCCTTCGCCGCCTTCAGCACGGGCAACCTGACGCCGTTCGTCCCCATGGGGGTCGCCGGCATCACCGCCGCCGCCTCGCAGGTGTTCTTCTCCTACATCGGCTTCGACGCGGCCTCGACCGCCGGAGAGGAGGCCAAGAACCCCAGGCGCGACCTTCCCCTGGCGATCGTCTTCTCGCTCCTCATCGTCACGGTCGTCTACGTGGCGGTGGCGCTGGCCGCCGTCGGCGCCATGCCGTGGCGGCAGTTCGACCCCGAGAGCACCGAGGCCAGCCTGGCCCTGATCGCGGACCGGGCCACCGGCGCCACCTGGCCGGGCCTCATCATCTCCTTCGGCGCGGTCGTCGCCATCGCCAGCGTGGTCCTCACCGTGCTGTACGGCCAGACCCGCATCCTGTTCGCGATGGCGCGCGACGGCCTGATCCCGAAGATCTTCGAGAAGGTGGATCCGCGCCGCCAGGTCCCGGTGGCCAACACGCTCATCGTGGCCGCGTTCGTCTCCGTGCTCGCCGGGTTCATCCCGCTGGGCCAGCTCGCCGAGGCCACCAGCATCGGCACCCTGTTCGCCTTCGCCATCGTCAACGTCGGCGTGCTGGTGCTCCGCCGCACCAGGCCCGACCTGCCTCGCAGCTTCAGGACACCGTTCTTCCCGATCACGCCGATCCTCGGCGTGATCTTCTGCGTCATCGTGATGCTCGGGCTGGCGGGGGTCACCTGGCTGGCCTTCGCGATCTGGATGCTGGTCGGCCTGGCCGCCTACTTCCTCTACGGCTACCGCCACTCCCGTCTCAACCGGAGCCTCGGATGAAGATCGAACACGTTCTCGCCGGATTCGTTCCCGAGTCCCGGTGCCGGGACGGGCTGGCGCTGGCCGTACTGCTGGCCAGGCAGGCCGGCGCCCGGCTGACGGTCGCCTACGTCCACCCGCCCGCCTGGACCACGCCCGGCCCCGGAAAGATCGACGCCGAATGGCAGGCGTACATCGCCGAGCAGACCGCCCAGACCCTCGAACAGGCGCGGCGGCTGCTGGCGGGGGTGCGGGACGTGCCGATCGACTACGTCTCCCACGGCAACCGGGGCAGCGGGCGCGGTCTGGCCGAACTCGCCGCCCGGACGGACGCCGACGTGGTGGTCATCGGCTCGGCCCCGCGGGGCGGCCGGAGCCGCATCTCCCTCGGCAGCACCGCCGACCAGCTCCTGCACGGCTCTCCCGCGCCCGTGGCGCTGGCCCCCAGGGGGTACGGCACCTCGCCCCCGCCCGGGCTCCGGCAACTGACGGTGGCCTACCGGCGCGATCCGGCCGCAGGCCAGGCCGTCAGGCAGGCCGTCACGCTCGCCACGCAGCTGGACGTGCCGCTGCGCCTGATCACCCTGGTGGTGAGCGGCGGGCGGTGCTCCGTGGTCAAGGAGATGCTCGCCCGGGTGCGCGAACAGGTCGCGGACGACCTCGAGACGGTGGCACGCGGTCACCGGCCGGTACGGGTCGAGGTGGAGGTGCTGGAGGGCAGGGACATCGCGGCGGCGCTCACAAGCGTCGACTGGCCCGCCGGAGCGATGCTGATCTGCGCCTCCAGCCAGGCAGGGCCGTTGCGCCGGGTGTTTCTGGGCGACGTCTCCTTGAAGATCATACGCTCGGCGCCGTGCCCGTTGATGATGTTGCCCAGAAACCTGCAAAAGAAGTCGAAATCTGGTTAAAAGTCGGGAAACACGTGAGAGTTCACGGTGTGGAATAGGACAAGTGTGGCGTTTGAGGCGGACCACACCGGACCGGATTCGACATCTTTTTTCCAATCAGCTTGACCTTAGGCTCCCACAGCTTTACCGTCACTGTCCGTAACCACACCTCGCGGCGTTATCGGGTGAACCCTGACGCTCTGGTCACCGAAGGTGCCTACCCCGGGCACCAACCCGGTGGTTGGGGCATAAGTTGCGAGGTAGCACAATCAAGTTGAGAGCAGCACATAGAGAGCCGGGGGGCCAACCGATGCCGTCTGAGTACGCCAAGTCGCTGGGTGCACGACTCCGCGCCATTCGCACCCAGCAGGGCCTGTCCCTGCATGGAGTCGAAGAGAAGTCCCGTGGACGTTGGAAGGCGGTTGTCGTTGGCTCCTACGAGCGCGGCGATCGCGCTGTCACCGTGCAGAAGCTTGCCGAGCTGGCTGATTTCTACGGGGTGCCGGTCTCGGAGTTGCTGCCCGGGGGAGCCGCTCCGAGCCCTCTGGGTCCGACACCGAAACTTGTGATCGACCTTGAGCGCCTTGCCCAGCTCCCCAAGGAGAAGGCGGGTGCGCTTGCCCGCTACGCGGCCACCATTCAGAGCCAGCGTGGCGACTACAACGGCAAGGTGCTGTCCATCCGTCAGGAGGACCTCCGCTCGCTCGCCGTAATCTACGACAAGTCCCCCACCGAGCTCACCGAGGAGCTCATCAGCTGGGGCGTCCTGGACCCCGAGGCACGCCGCGCCGTCGAGGCCTTCTGACGGTCGTCCGGTCGTGGGTGCGCCGGGGTCCGGCGTGCCCACCCCACCGGAAATCCTGCTCTCAGCGGAACATCGCCTTCATTCCACCGCAGGCGACAGTGGTTGTGGTAGGAAAAGGCAAACATGCATTTAGCGAGATGTGGTGGACATGGCTTCGGGAGAGGATCGGCACGACCACTCTCGATCGCGCCCGAAGAGCCGTCGCCAAGCCGTCATGGCGTCCCTGGGGTCGACCAGGACGCGCGCCTTCCTGAGGCTGCTGGCGTCCATCGGCACCAGCAGGACCCAGGACACCCTGAAGCTCCTGCCGTTCGTGGTCATGGGCGCGGTGGCCGTCGTCGACCTCGCCTCCGGCCCCACCGCCGGACTGCTCTCCATGCTCGCCCTGGGCCCGGCCTTCGCCAGCGTGGCCTGTGGCCTGGCGCGCACCACGTTGGTCGGTGCCGTCGCCCTGGCGCTGTTCGTCGCTCTCGGCCTCTACAACGACATCCTCTGGACGTCTCGCACCAACATCACGATGATCGCCATCCTCGGTGTCACCGTGGCCAGCGTGCTGGCCAGCGCCGGGCGGCTCCGCCACGAGCGGCAGCTCGCCGACGTCCGTTCGGTGGCCGAGGCCGCCCAGCGGGTGCTGCTGCGGCCGGTGCCGCGCCGGGCGGGGCCCGGGATCGGTGTGGCCGTCTCCTACACCTCGGCCACGGCGGAGGCCAGGATCGGCGGTGACCTGTACGAGGTGGTCACCACCCCGCACGGGGTCAGAGTCATCGTGGGAGACGTCCAGGGCAAGGGCCTGGAGGCCGTGGAGACCGCCGCGGTGGTGCTCGGCGCCTTCCGGGAGGCGGCCCACGACGAGAGCAGGCTCCAGGGCGTGGTGGTCCGGCTGGAGAACGCCCTGACCCGGGAGTTGTCCGGCGAGCAGTTCGTCACCGCCGTGCTCGCCGAGATCGGCGCCGGCTCCACCATCACCGTCATCAACTGCGGCCACCCGTCGCCCATGGTGCTCTCCGCCGACGGCAAGAGCTGGTTCGCCGATCCGCCGGACGAGGCGCTCCCCCTGGGCATGAGCTCGCTGAAGGCCATCGAGCCCATGCCGTACCACATCCCGTTCGAACCGGGCGGTCAGGTGCTCTTCTACACCGACGGGGTCATCGAGGCACGCAACGGAAGGGGTGCGTTCTATCCCCTGTCCTCGCGGGCACACCTGCTCAACGGCTCCGACCCGCAGCTCTCACTGGACGCCCTCCGCGCCGATCTGCTCCGCCACGTGGGCAGGCCGCTGGGCGACGACGCCGCCATGCTCCTGCTGCGCCACCGCGTCACCTACCCGACGGCCTCCGCCGCCGCCTAGGCTTTTTCGCCGACCGTGCCGTTCGGGTCATGCGCTGACCCCTGACCGGCCCCGTCTTCCACCGGAAGAGAGCACGATCAACCCGCGAGGGGCACGCTGCCCGGCAACCTGGGCTGCGTGGGCACGCCGAGCAGCTGCTCCACCGCCGTGACGAACCGCTCAGCCTCGGAGATCAGCTCCTCCGCGTCCCGCGACGACACCACGCGCGTCATCCCGGCCTCGGCCGAGGCCCGCTTGGCCGCGCTCACCTCGAAATACGGTGCCCAGTCGGCCAGCCTGGGCTCGGCCTCGGGCAGCAGCTCCCAGGCGCTGCGAAGCCGACGCCTGCGGCCGTCCATGGGGCGGGGTCGTGCGGCCAGGATCGCGGCGGCGGCCCTGAGCGCCGCCAGGTGGGCGGAGACGTAACGTGTGGCGGAAGTCTGGGCGGCGGCCGCCTCCTCGAGGCAGTCGCGCGCGTCTGTGAGGTGTGCCCGCACCGTGGGGGACAACCGGGGCCCACCGGAATCGCTGAGCCGAGGGGTCATGTGCTTCAGCCTCCTTGGTCGCAAGCGGCTCCCGGCGATTTCGCCGGTGAAGTCACACTTGCAGACCCCACCGACAAATTCACCGGCGGCCGGACGAGGAGCTTCCCCTCTCCCCGCCCGCCGCGACCTGGCCCGATCGACTCCCGCCGATGACATGGACCAGATCGACCCGCCCTGGACGCGGGTCACGAACCCCGCGTCATTACATCGAACATAAATTCGATCACTCGTAGTGTCAAGTAAAACCACGAACAAAAGTTCGATCTTCGTCGAAAAGCAAAAGCCCCGGGAGATCAAAATCTCCCGGGGCCTTCACCTGCGACTATCGAACGAACCTTCCCCGAACGTGCACGGGCACCCCGGTGCCGACCAGGCCGGGAAGGACCTCCGCCACCTGCATCGGCAGTCGAACACAACCGTGAGAAGCCGGTGCCAGCGGCACGGACAACGCGCCGTGGAAGGCGATGCCGCCGTTGAAGAAGATCGGGTTGTAGAGCTGGCCCAGATAGGACCTGTGCCAGCCGTCCCTCCGCCAGGTCGTCTTGTAGTCACCGGTCGGCGTGCGGGCGTCACCGCAGAACCGCTGGGGCTTCCCCTGCCAGGTGGCCGTCTCGCAGTACGCGATCCCGCTGCCCGAGGAGATGTGGCTGATGAGCTTCACCCGGCCGTTGACGTAGAGGACCAGCAACTGCTTGGCGAGGTTGACCTCGACCCTGGTCGGCTTGCCTCCCGGCACCAGCACCTTCGGAGCCCGCGGGGCCTCCATCGCGTTCCAGGTCCTGCTCGCCACGGTGCTGGTCGGCGAGATGCCGTTGACCTTCTGGAAGGCCCAGACCGCCGACAGCGTCGACCCGCCGTACCGGCCGTCGACCCTGCCCGGCGCGTAGCCGAGCTCCGCCAGCCGGGTCTGGAGCACCTTGACCTCCGTGCCCTTGGCCCCGACCTTGAGCGTCTTGCCGGGCGCGGCGAACCTGGACGCCTCGGCCTTGGACGCCGCCCTGGACACCTCGGCCTTCGCCACGACGACCGGGGCCGCCGAGGTGACGGCCTGGGCGTTCGCGACTCCGGCGGATGAGAGAAGCACGGCGCCCGCCGTCATAAGCGCGGCCACTCCGAGCCGTTGTCCAACCCTCACTTAAAATCAACCCCTTACATCGCTAGAGATCGAATCAAGGGACCATAGCGTACGAACCGCCTACTTCAGCCAGAGGTAATGAAGCGGTAATCCATGGTCAACCTGTTTAGAGTGGCCGAGTGCCAGAAAAGTTGCATCCAAACGTCGAGAAAGTCGCCGCGATCCTCACCGAGCACAACGTCTCGGGCGAGATCGTCGTGTTCGCGGAGGCCACTCCCACCGCCGTCACCGCGGCCGCCCAGCTCGGCTGCGAGGTCGGCGCCATCGCCAACAGCCTGATATTCGACGCCGACGGTGAGCCCCTCCTGGTGCTGACCAGCGGCGCTCACCGGGTGAACACCGACCTCGTCGCCGAGACGATCGGCGTGGCGAAGGTGAAGCGGGCCAGCCCGGACTTCGTCCGCACCGCCACCGGCCAGGTCATCGGCGGGGTCTCCCCGATCGGTCACCCCGCCCCCATCAGGACGCTCGTCGACACCTGGCTCGGCAAGCACGAGGTGGTCTGGGCGGCCGCCGGCCATCCGCACACGATCTTCCCCACCTCCTTCGACGAGCTCATCCGCATCACCGGCGGCGTGCCGGTGGACGTCGAGTAACCGCTGTCCGGTGCGGCCGCACGCCCGCGGAGGCCGGTGGTGCTCGTCGACGAGCACCACCGGAAGAGCATCGCGACCGCGGAGAGCGGGCCGTTGATCGATTGGAGAACGCCCCGCCGCCCGTCGCGCCCACGGAGACCGGACGGTGCCCGAGCGCTCGGCCGGCCCGGGTTCGTTCCGCTCCCGCGGGGGAACACCGGCGTGGAGGCAGGACGCGCATGCCTCGCACGGTGCGGTGCGTTCCGCAGCGGCCTCGTGGGACGCGTTCTCAACCCTGGATCACCCGGGCCGGAGAGCAGGCAAAGATGTCCAAAAATTCCATGAAAATCACCAAACATCGCTTTCGCGCCTTTTGGCGGTCCCCGTGACGCCGTCCTGCTAGGGTGCGTCGGGTGATCGGACTGCGACGGGTCGCCCCCGATGAGTTCACCCTTCGGCTGGACTCGGTCCTCGATGTCTACACCGCGGCGATGAATCCGCCCAGTGATCAGCTTTCGGGGCGAAAAGCGATCATGAGGAACCACGCGGCCCATCCCGGGTTCACCTGCCTGTTCGCCGAGACCTCCGACGGGACGCCGGTCGGGGTCGCCTACGGCTTCCACGGCGACCCCGGGCAGTGGTGGCACGACGTGGTGCGCCGGGCGATCGCGGAGAAGAACGGCGAGGGAAGTGCGCGCGGCTGGCTCGGCGACGCCCTGGAACTCGCCGAGATCCACGTGCACCCCGACTACCAGGGCAAGGGCGTCGGCCGGGCGATGATCACGGGCATGTGCACGGGCCGCCTGGAGCGCACCGCCGTACTGTCCACCCGTGACCAGCCCACCGCGGCCCGGCACCTCTACCGGAGCATCGGCTTCGTGGACCTGCTCACCCAGTTCATCTTCCCCGGCGGCTACGAGCGCTACGCGATCCTCGGAGTCGTGCTTCCGCTGAGCGAGTGAGCGCGGGCAGGCGCCGGCGGGCGAACCCCGGCATGTCGGCCGACGTCAGCCGACATGGACGAGAGGGCGGCGTTCGGCGTCGGGTTCGGCCTGCCGCAGGACCTCGCGGGTGAGCGGGGGGACATCGCCCCCGCCGAAGACGAGATAGCGCAGCAGCGCGCCGATGGGATTGCCCTCGGCCCAGTGGAAGTAGACGTTGGGCGTCTTTCCGGTCTGGTCGCGCAGGTGCAGGAGTATCGCCGCGATCGCGTTGGCGATGGTCGGGCTCTCCACGCGAAGGATGCGGAAGCCGTGTCTCTCCTCGCCGATCACCCGGAGCTCGCTCTCGAACTCCGACGCGTCGGGCACCGTCACCTCCAGGAACAGCAGACCTTCGTTGCTGCGGAGCCGGTGGAGCTCCCAGGCCTCACGGGCCTTGTCCACATACTCCTTGCAGTCGCGGGCATGCGGCTCGTTGGCGATGAGGTGGATCTCGGCCGCCTCGTTCACGTAACGGCGGGCCTGGTCGTCCAGGGTGATGCGGGTGACGCGCAGTTCGGTCGAGCGGGTGGCGCGGGAGACCAGCGAGGTGACGACGATCGCGAGAATGAAGAAGAAGGCGATCACGAGTCCGTCCGGGCGCTCGATCATGTTCGCGACCATCGCGTAGGCGAAGATCAGCGCGACGATCCCGAACGGGATCGCGGTCCTCGTCCGGCCGTTCTTCCACGCGGACAGGGTGACGGCGACGGCCGCCGACAGGATGAGGGCCAGCACGCCGGTGGCGTAGGCGCCGCCCTGGGACTCCACGTCCGCGCCGAAGAAGAAGGTGATCGCGAATGAGATGGCGGTGAAGACGAGCACCATCGGCCGGGTCGCCCGCGACCAGTCCGGCGCCATGCCGTAGCGGGGGAGGTAGCGCGGCACGATGTTGAGCAGGCCCGCCAGCGCCGAGGCCCCGGCGAACCAGAGGATGCCGATGGTGCTGATGTCGTAGGCGGTGCCGAACCAGTCGCCGAGATAGGCGTGGGCGAGGTACGCCAGGGCGCGGCCGTTGGCCTTGCCGCCCTCCTGGAACTCCTGCGCCGGGATCAGCACGGTGGTGAGGAAGCTGGAGGCGATCAGGAAGACGCTCATGATCAGCGCGGCCGTGGTCAGCAGCTTCTTCGCGCCCCCGATCCGCTCCGCCAGGCTGCCTCTGACCAGGGGCATCACCGCCACCCCGGTCTCGAACCCCGACAGGCCCAGGGCGAGCTTCGGCATCACGTAGAGCGAGACGGCGATCAGCGCGATCGGGCTGGAGTGCTCGGTGGTCAGCGCGTTCTGCCAGTCCGCGATCAAGCTGGGGTTGGCGATCACGTGCTGTACGGCCACCACCAGGACGACCACGTTCAGGCTCAGGTAAACGGCCACCAGGACCACCGCGATGGAGATCGCCTCGCTGAACCCGACGAGGAACACCCCGCCCAGGGCCGCGATCAGCACCAGCGTCACCGGGATCTGCCAGCCGCTCAGGAACTCCGGCACGAACGGGTTGTGCAGGACGTGCGCGGTGGCGTCCGCCGCCGACAGGGTGATCGTCACGATGAACGCGGTGGCGACGAACCCGAGCAGGAACAGCACCAGCAGTTTGCCCCGCCAGCCGGGCATCAGGCTCTCCAGCATCGCCAGGGAGCCCAGGCCGTTGGGACTCTCCCTGGCGACCGCGCGATAGACCGGCAGGGCGCCGAAGAGCGTCAGCGCCACCAGCAGCAGGGTCGCGATCGGGCTGAGGGTCCCGGCGGCGAGCGCTGCGATCCCCGGCTGGTAACCGAGCGTGGAGAAGTAGTCGACACCCGTGAGGCACATGACCTGCCACCACGAGTGCTGCGCGTGCGGGACCTCCTCCGCGTGCGGCCCGGCGGCCCTGTGGTCCGGATGCTGGAGACCACTGAGCAGCCAGCGTCCCAGACCCGCGCGCGTGCCGGAATCCGGGGGCGCGCCCGATCCGGCGCTCCCCGTTCCCGCTGTACTGGCTGCACTGTCTGGCGACGACATGGGGTGCACCTTACCGAAAGGTGCACCGACCGTCGCTACGCCCCCATACGGTTTCCCTACGGGGCCGGGCCCGGAGGTTTCTCTACGGGGCCGGGGTCCGCGGTCCCCGCGCCGGAGGGGTCACGAACGACCGCTTCCCCAGGCGCCGGAGACGTGGGATGCCGTACGTCACCGGCCGGCCAGCGAGACCGCCTTGGGCGCGAAGTCGAGGGCCTGGAAGACCTCCCTGGTCGCGCTTGAACGGTTGAAGGTGATGAAGTGGATCCCGGGCGCACCCTCGTCGAGCAGGGTCTGGCAGAGCTCGGCGGCGTGCTCGATGCCGAGCTCGCGCACGGCTGCGGGGTCGTCGGCGACCGCCTCGAACCTCGCCGTCAGGCGGGGCGGGAACGGCGCGCCGGAGAGCTGCTCGGACCTGGCGATCGTGCTCATCTGGGTGACGGGCATGATGCCGGGGATGATCGGGGTGTCGCAGCCCTTGGCCGCCACCCGGTCACGCAGCCGCAGGTAGTCGTCGGCCTCGAAGAACATCTGGGTGATCGCGTAGTCGGCGCCCGCGCGGCACTTGCGCACAAAATGCTCGGTGTCGGCCTCCACCGTGCCCGACCTCGGGTGTTTGTAGGGGAAGGCGGCCACGCCCACGCAGAAGTCTCCGGACTGGCGGATCAGCCGGACCAGATCGTCGGCGTAGAGGACGCCCTCGGGGTGAGGCACCCACTCGCCCATCGGGTCGCCGGGCGGGTCGCCCCGCACGGCGAGGATGTTTCGGACGCCCGCCCCGGCGAACCTGCCGATCAGGTGGCGCAGCTCGCGGACGGAGTGGTTGACCGCGGTGAAGTGGGCGACCGGGGTCAGCGTGGTCTCGTGGGCGAGCCGCTCCACGACGTCGACCGTGCGGTCACGGGTGCCTCCGCCGGCGCCGTAGGTGACGGACACGAACGTGGGGTGCAGCGACTCCAACTCGCGGATCGCGCGCCAGAGCTGCCGCTCCCCCTCATCGGTCTTCGGTGGGAAGAACTCGAAGGAGAACGACCGGCCACCGGCGGCGAGGAGCTCGCGGACGGTGGGAACACGATCGGGAAGGATTGACGGGCGACCCAGAGCCATACCCCTAGGGTACTGGCCCGGTCGCCCCGGCACCCGTGTCCGGTGCCCGCTCCGATACGCCTTCGGGGCCCGTTCCGGAGTCCGCCTCGGAGGCCGCCGTCGGCCCCAAGCCCGATGCCCACCTGAGATGTCCGCTTTGCATACCCGCTTCGGCGCCCGCCAACAATCGCGATCTTTCCCCTCCTCACCCATATGAGTGGTTCCTCCGGCCGGTTAATCTCAGTGCATGACCACTTCCGCAGCCGCGCTCGACACCATTCGGTCCGAAGTGGATCGTTCTCTCCGGGGGTTCGTCGACGAGCGTCGGCCCCAGGTCAGCGCTCCCGAGCTGGCTCCCCTCATCTCGGCCGCCGAGGACTTCCTCGCCGGCGGGAAACGGCTGCGTCCCGCCTTCTGCTACTGGGGCTGGCGCGGTGCGGGCGGGGGCGACGACCCCGCGATCTTCACCGCCGCCGCCTCACTCGAACTCCTCCAGGCGAGCGCCCTCGTGCACGACGACGTGATGGACGCCAGCGACCTGCGCCGGGGCATGCCCTCCGCGCACCGCAGGTTCCAGGCGCTGCACAGCGAGGCCGGCTGGCACGGCTCGGCCGAGCAGTTCGGGGAGGGCGCGGCCATCCTGCTGGGCAACCTGATGCTCATCTGGTCCAGCGAGATGTGGCGGAACAGCGGCCTGCCGCCCGCCTCGCTCGCCGCGGCCCAGGATGTTCACGACCACATGCGCACCGAGCTCATGTGCGGTCAGTATCTTGACCTGCTGGAGCAGGCCCACGGCGAGAACACCTTCGACAGCGCGCTGCGGGTCGCCCTCTTCAAGAGCGGGAAATACTCGGTGGAGCAACCGCTCCGGCTCGGCCTGGTGCTGGCCGCGCAGGCCCGCGAGCCGTGGATCGACCGGCTCTGCGAGGAGTACGGGCGGTGCGTGGGCATCGCCTTCCAGCTCCGCGACGACATCCTCGGCGTGTTCGGCGACCCCGACGAGACCGGCAAGCCGGCGGGCGACGATCTCCGCGAGGGCAAGCGGACGATGCTCATCGCCCGCACACTCGCCGCGGCCTCCCCCGCCCAGGCGGAGGTGGTGCGCCGCACTCTCGGCGACCCGGCGCTGGACGTGGCGGGCGTCGACCGGCTGCGCCAGATCATCGAGGAGACCGGGGCGCTCGTCGCGTGCGAGGCGATGATCAAGAATTACCTCGAGGACGCCCTGGGCTCGCTGGACGGGGCACCGATCACCGCCGAGGCCCGCGTGGCCCTGGCCGACCTGGCCGTGGCCGCGACGTCGCGCCGTACCTGACCCCCGAAGGCGCCACGCCCCCGAGGCGGCCTGCCCGGACGGGGCAGGCCGTGGTTCAGCGTCCTCCTCGAGGAAGCTCGGAGCGATCGACCGCCCCGCGCTCAGCGCGGAGCGGTCAGCCGCCGCCGGAACTCCTCGGCCGCCGCCTTGGGGTCGTCGGCCTCGGTGATGGCCCGTACGACCACGACCCGGCGCACGCCATGCGACATGACCTCGTCCAGGTTGGCGAGGTCGATGCCGCCGATGCCGAACCAGGGCCGGTCGGTGTCCAGGACCGCGGCATGCCTGAGCAGGCCGGGACCCGGGGCGGATCTCCCGGGTTTGGTGGGCGTCGGCCAGATCGGGCCGCAGCAGAAGTAGTCGACGCCGGCCTCGACGGCCGCGGCGGACGCCTCCTCGGGGGCGTGAGTGGAACGCCCGATGAGGATGTCGTCGCCGAGCATGTCGCGCACGATCGGCACCGGCAGGTCGTCCTGGCCGAGGTGGAGCACGTCAGGACGGATCGCGTACGCGATGTCCGCCCTGTCGTTGACGGCCAGCAGCTTGCCGTGCCTGTCGCAGGCCTCGCGGAAGACCTCGAGGAGCCTGAGCTCCTCGCGTGCCTCGAGGCCCTTCTCGCGCAGCTGCACGATGTCGACCCCGCCCGCGAGGGCCGCGTCGAGGAAATCGGCGAGATCTCCCCGGTCACGACGCCCGTCGGTGCACAGATACAGGCGGGCGTCAGAAACCGAGGGCTTGCGCACGTCTCTTGACCTCGGTATGGCGGCCCGCGCGGAACGCGTCCACCGGTGACCCCGGAAGGGTGTCGTCGGGAGTGAAAAGCCACCGGAGCGACTCGACGTCGTCGTAGCCGGCGTCGAGCAGCACCGTGAGGGTGCCCGACAGGCCCTTGACGAGATCGCCGTCCGCGGCGATGAAGGCCGCGGGAACCTGGGGTTCGCCACCGCCTCGTCGCACACCGATGAGCTTGCGGTCCTTGATGAGTTGCTTGGCGCGACCGGCGCTCAGGTTGAGCCTTCTGGCCACCTCGGTCAGGGTGAGCCACTCGCCCACCAACTGGTCGGTTTCCCGGTCGATCTGCGCAACAGAAAGCGTCACGAATCCACCACTACCACATCGAGCCCTTCGCCAAACACCCGGCGGCGAGGTTACGCCACCGTACAATCGCGCAACGCTACCGCAGGGTCGGCCAGGCGGTGGACGTCGAGGCGCTGCCCGCCCTCGATGAGACGGCGGCCCTGGAGCAGATCCCGGGGGCGGTTCACCGCGAGCACCGCGGCGAGCGTGTCGTCCTCGTTTGTCCAGCAGGCCCCCCAGTTGGCCTTGCCCCCGGCGGCGGGGTCGCCGCGCAGGACCAGACGGGCGCCGTCGTGGTACCCGGCGTACTGCACCATGTTGTCGAACTGCTCGGACCAGAAATAGGGCACCGGGTCGTAGACCGCGTCGGCGCCGAGCAGGGCGGCCACGGCCACGTCCGGGGCGCCCAGGGCGGTGTCCCAGTGCTCGACCCGGAGGCGGCGGCCGTAGCGGCGCGACCACCAGGCGGCGCAGTCACCCACGGCGACCACGTCCGGCAGCGAGGTGCGCAGGTGCTCGTCGGTGACGACCCCGTTGTCCAGCGCGATGCCGGAACCGGCCAGCCACTCGACCGCGGGCCGCACGCCCACGCCGGTGACGACCACGTCGGCCTCGACCGCGGATCCGTCGCCCAGGGTGAGCCCTCCCTGATCGACCGAGGCGACCGTGATGCCGAGGCGCAGATCCACCTCCGCCTGGGCGTACCAGGAGGCGGTGTGCGCGCCGATCGGGCCCAGCGCCGTGGCCAGCGGGAAGCTCGCGGCCTCGACGACGGTCACCGTGGAACCCGCCTTGCGGGCCGCGGTCGCGACCTCGGCGCCGATCCAGCCCGCGCCGATCACGGCGACCCTCGCCCCCTCGGTGAGCAGGGCGCGCAACGCGAGCGCGTCGTCGATGGTGCGCAGCACGTGCTGGGGGCCGTCGCCGCGCAACCGGACGGGGCGGGCGCCGGTGGCGATGACCAGGCCGTCATAGGCCAGCTCGCCCTCGGTGGTCTCCACCACGCCCGTGTGGAGCCCCTTGGCGGACACGCCGGGGCGGAAGTCGATCTCCAGCGCGTCGAGGTCGGAGTCGACGATCGTGGAGTCGGTCTTGCCGATGAGCACCCCCTTCGACAAGGGAGGGCGGTCGTACGGCCGGTGTTGCTCCTCTCCCAGCAACGTGATCGTGCCGCCGAACCCGCGGGCCCGTAACGCCTCGACGCTGCGCACACCGGCCAGGCCGGCGCCAACCACCACGACATGATTCACACTTCCTGACCCTAAGTGGCCGAGCCAACCTCCTACCAACGGTCGTTGATAACGAAAACGGTATTTAGCTCACATCTTGCGCGATGAATGTGTTGTCGGAGCCCTTAAGGTAGGAGGGATAAGACGCGCGGGAGCCCGGGACGCACCGGGCTGAGAGGAGGGCTGCGGAGCCGCGAGGACCCAGGCGATCCTGGTGATGTGCGCGAGAGACGGCACGGCGTGCCCGAAGCGCGATTTCGCACATCACGGGGCGAGCAGGGATTCGAGCGCGACCGCATGCGGGCCCTCGACCGCCACGAACCTGATCCGGGTCATGCCGGCGAAGGGAGCGGAGCACGTATGGCAGACCACTTCGACGTACTCGTCATCGGCGGGGGCGTGATCGGGCTGTCGGTGGCCTGGCGCACGGCCGCCTCCGGCCTGAGGGTGGCGGTGGTGGATCCCGCACCGGCCTCCGGGGCCTCGCACGCGGCGGCGGGCATGCTCGCACCGGTCAGCGAGGTCACCTACACCGAGGAGCCCCTGCTCCAGCTGGGTCTGGCCTCCCTCGAGAGATGGCCCGCGTTCGCGGCCGAGCTCGAAGTGGCCAGCGGCCACGACCTCGACTACCGCACCGACGGCACGCTGGACGTGGCCTTCGACTCCGACGACCTGGCGGCGCTGGACGAGCTCGCCACCTTCATCGGCAAGCTCGGGCTGCCCGCCCAGCGGCTCACCGGCCGCGAGTGCCGCCGCCTGGAGCCCATGCTCGCCCCGTCCGTCCGCGGTGGCCTGCTGGCCGGTGGGGACGCCTGGGTGGACCCCAGGAGGGTCACGGGCGCTCTCCTGGCGGCGCTGGAGCGACTGGGCTGCGCGCTGATCCGCTCCCGTGTGGCGGGGCTGGAGGCCTCTCCTGAGACGGTCACCGGAGTGCGGCTGGCGACCGGCGAGTCCGTCGGGGCCGGCCGGGTGATCCTGGCCGCCGGGGTCTGGTCGGGAGCGCTGGAGGGGCTGCCACCCGAGGTGCTGCCGCCGGTGCGGCCGGTCAAGGGCCAGATCATGCGGCTGCGCTCTCCCACGCCGATCCTCCAGCGGTGCGTGCGCGGCGTGGTGCACGGCTCGCACGTCTACCTGGTGCCTCGCGGCGACGGAGAGCTGGTCGTCGGGGCGACCCAGGAGGAGATGGGCTTCGACACCCGGGTCACCGCCGGAGGGCTCTGGGAGCTGCTGCGCGACGCGCGGGAGCTCGTCCCCGGCGTGACCGAGCTGGAGGTCGCCGACGTGGTCGCGGGGCTGCGTCCCGGCACCCCGGACAACCTGCCGCTGATCGGTCCCACCTCCCTGCCCGGCCTGTCCCTGGCCACCGGGCACCATCGCGCCGGGGTGTTGCTCGCTCCGCTCACCGCCGACCTCTGCTCGGGCGAGGCCGACCGGGGACTCTCGGCGATCTGCTCGCCCCTCCGCTTCCAGGAGGCACCGCCGACATCCCCGACGCCGGAGCCCGGGGTTTCCACGCCAGAAGGATCCAGATGAACGTGACCATCAACGGCACCGCGCACGAGCTGCCCCGGGGAGCCACCGTGAGGCAGGCCGTACAGAAGCTGACCGGGGTCAGCGGCGGCGTGGCCGTCGCGGTGAACGACGAGGTCGTCTCGCGGGGGGCCTGGGACTCCACGGCGCTCGTGGAGGCCGACCGGGTCGAGGTGCTCACCGCCGTGCAGGGAGGATGACGGAGCAGATGACAGATATAGGCGTCACAGCCGACATCGGCAGCGTGGGCATGGACGACGACTTCATGATCGGTGGGGAGAGGTTCTCCTCCCGGTTGATCATGGGCACCGGGGGCGCGCCCTCGCTGGAGATCCTGGACCAGGCGCTCGCCGCCTCGGGGACCGAGCTGACCACCGTCGCGATGCGGCGGCTCGACCCGGGGGCGCGAGGCTCGGTGCTCGACGTGCTGCGCAAGCGCGACATCAAGGTCCTGCCGAACACCGCGGGCTGCTTCACCGCCGGGGAGGCCGTGCTGACCGCCAGGCTGGCCAGGGAGGCCCTGGAGACCAACTGGGTCAAGCTGGAGGTCATCGCCGACGAGCGCACCCTGCTGCCCGATCCCATCGAGACCTTCGACGCGGCCGAGCGACTGGTCGCCGACGGGTTCGTGGTATTGCCGTACATCGGTGACGATCCGGTTCTGGCGCGGAGGCTGGAGGCGGTGGGCTGCGCCGCGGTGATGCCGCTGGGCGCGCCGATCGGTTCGGGATTGGGAATTCGCAACCCGCACAACATCGAGCTCATCGTGGAGTTCGCGAAGGTGCCGGTGATCCTGGACGCCGGGATCGGTACGGCCAGCGACGCCGCACTGGCGATGGAACTCGGCTGTGACGCGGTTCTGCTGGCCACGGCGGTGACCAGGGCACAGCGTCCGGACCTGATGGCGCAGGCCATGCGCTCGGCGGTCGGTGCGGGACGTCTGGCCCGGTTGGCGGGGCGCATACCCCGACGTCGGTACGCAGAAGCCTCTTCTCCCCTCAATCCATAGAAAACCGCCACGTCTCGGCATCGGTTTACGACACAAGGATCCTGCGGACGCCAAACCGCCCTTAAACTCGGGCTCGTGGACACGACGTTTACGGACCCTCTCGTCGGGAAACTCCTCGACGGGCGTTACCGCGTTGAGTCCCGGATCGCCCGGGGCGGCATGGCGACCGTCTATCTGGCCCTGGACATCCGGCTCGACCGCACGGTCGCCGTGAAGGTGATGCATCGCTCGCTCGCGGAGGATCCCTCCTTCGTGCGGCGGTTCATCGGCGAGGCCAAGTCGGTGGCGAGCCTCTCGCACCCGAACGTGGTGCACGTCTTCGACCAGGGCACCGACGGCGACAACGTCTATCTCTCGATGGAGTACGTCCCGGGGCGCACCCTGCGCGACGTGCTTCGCGACCGGGGCAGGCTGCCCGCTCGCGAGGCCCTCGAAGTCATGATCCCGGTGCTCGCCGCGCTGGGCGCCGCGCACCAGGCCGGGCTCGTCCATCGGGACGTCAAACCGGAGAACGTACTGCTCAGCGATGACGGCCGGGTGAAGGTCGTGGACTTCGGCCTGGCCCGGGCCATCGAGGCGACCAACCAGACGCGCACGGGCGTCATGATCGGCACCATCGGCTACATGTCGCCCGAGCAGGTGACCTCCGGCGCCACCGACGCCCGCAGCGACGTCTACTCGTCCGGAATCATGCTGTTCGAGCTCCTCACCGGCCGCCAGCCGTACGAGGGCGAGACCCCGATGTCGGTGGCCTACCGGCACGTGCACGACACCGTGCCCCTGCCCTCGGCCCTGCTGCCGGGCTCCTCTCCGCTGCTCGACACGCTGGTGGCCCGTGCGACGGCCCGCGACCCCGCGTCACGTCCGGCGGACGCCACCGCGCTGCTGGTCGCGGCCGTCGAGGCGCACCGGATGCTGCCCAGGGAGAGCGGCCCGGTGCCGTCCGCCCCGGTCGGCCCGCCGCAGGGCCACGGTCTGACGGTGCCACCGCCGGCGCCGGCCAACCACACGCTGGTCCAGCCCCGCACCGACCTGCTGACCGGTCCCGCCACGGGCCGCCAGGCCCCGCCTCCGGCCAAGACCCGGACGAGGTTTCGGCCGCTCTGGTTCCTCATCGCGCTGGCCGTGGTGATGGTGGCCGGGGTCGGGGTGACCGCCTGGCTGTCCTCCCAGACCGACTCCATCAAGGTGCCCATGAACCTGGTGGGCAAGAACATCACGATCGCCACGAGCGAGGCCGAGCGGCTTGGCTTCAAGGTCGAGGCCGGCAAGGCGGAGAACGACGAGAAGATGGCCAAGGGCAACGTGTTGCGGACAGAACCCGCCGGGGGCGTCGAGATGACCGACGAGAACCCCAAGCTGGTCCTCATCGCCTCCGCGGGCCCCAAGCGGATCGCCGTGCCGAACACCGTGGGCATCAGCGAGGCGGAGGCCAGGAGCAAACTGGCCGAGGCCGGGCTCGTCGTCAACGCCGTCAAGAAGCAGGCCAGCGAGACCGTGCCGCGTGGCCAGGTGATGCGGAGCAGCCCGGCCGTGGGAAACCTGGTCAAGGAGGGCAGCAAGGTCGGTCTGATCATGAGTGCGGGCCTGCTCACCCCCGACTTCAAGGGCATGCCCCGCGACCAGGCCGACGGCGCGGCGCGCAGCGGCGGGTTCGTCCCCGAATTCGTCGAGCAGACCGATGCCGCCCAGCCGTGCACGGTCATCGCCCAGGACCCGCAGCCGAACGCGGAGATCGACAAGGGCGCCGCCATCCGGCTGACCCTGTCACAGTGCACCAACCCCGAATGGCACTGGCCGTGGGAGAACAACGGCGAGAACGCCACGGACGGCGGCGTCGTCGTTGTCGTGCCGAACGTGCTGTTCAAGGACATCCAGGCGGCCAGAGGCGAGCTGCAGGCCGCGGGATTCAAGGTGAAGGTGAAAAGGGGCCTGGGCCGGGGAAGGGTTCTGGCCCAGATTCCGCAGGCCGGACAGCAGGTTCCGCCCGGCACCGAGGCGACCCTCTGGCAGTGAGCCCGGTGAGCCCGGTGAGCCGAGTGAGCCGAGTGAGCCCGGTGAGCCGGGCCCCGGGAGCGGGGGTCAGCTCTCGCTCAGGGAGCCGTGCAGGCGGATGCGGGCGAGACCGCCGTCGGGGTGGATGTCCACCCTGACGTGGGTGACCGCGGGGGCGTCCCCGATGCGGAAGCGGTGCGGGGTGTCGGGCTGCAGGCGCGTCCTGGGCAGCAGCCCGAACCACGTGGTCCCGTCCGCGGTGCCCTCGATCGAGACCGCGCCGGGGGCGTTGAACAGCAGGTTGGTCGTGTCGATCTCGGCGAGCCTGATGACCCCGGCGCCCGCGAGGCGGATCACCAGCCAGTCGTTGCCCCCGTCGCGGCGGCGGGCGGTCTCCCAGCCCTCGGCCTGGTGGCGGGCGAGACCGGGGGCCAGGACGTTGTTGGGCGAGGAGTAGAACTGGTTGGAGCAGGCGGTGACCAGCGCGCCGTTCTCCAGCGCCGCCAGGTCCAGGCTGAGACCGTCGTAGAGCGCCAGGTCGGGCCTGACCTCGCCGTGCACCCGCAGGCGGGCGACGCCGCCGTCGGGGAAGATGTTCAGCCGGACGTGCGTGTAGCGGCGCTCGTCGGCCACCTCGAAGAAGTGCTCGGCGTCGCCCTTGATCTCACTCTTGGGCACGATCTCCGTCCAGTCGGCGGCCTCCAGCTCGGCGACCGTGGGGTAACCCTCCATCGCGACCGCCTCGACGGAGGCGTGGGGCGGGTAGTTGCCCCTGAACCAGGCGGTGTCGATCACGATGCCGCGGATCACGCCGGGCAGGCCGAGCCGGACCAGTGCCCAGTCGTGGCCGGGCTCGCGCCGCCTCCGCGTCTCCCAGCCGTCGTAGACCTGGCCCTTGGCCCCGAAGGTGTGCGGCTGGAAGCCGGGACGGCCGGGCCGGATCAGGCTCTCCCGCTCGGCGAAGGACTCGTCGTTGGCTGCGATGACCGAACCGCCGAGAGATCGCAGGGCGAGGTCGGGCAGGGCGGTGAACTCACTCATGGAAAACCCTTTCTAGGTGGAACGGGCTCCGGGACCGGAGCGGTCAGAGGAGGTTTCCCGGCGGGCCCTCCGCGGCCGGGCCCACCGCCGGGTTGACGACCCGGCCGCGCAGCCAGGTGGTGCGGACCACCCCCGTGAGCGTCCTGCCGTGATACGGCGTGACCGGGTTCTTGTGGTGAAGGGAGGACACGTCCACGGTGTGAGCGGCATCGGCGTCGAAGGCGACCAGATCGGCGTCGGCGCCCACGGCGATGACGCCCTTGCCGTGGAGACCTGCCAGCGCGGCCGGATTCCCGGCCATCCACCGGACGATCTCCTCCAGGGTGTGCCCGCGCCGCGAGGCCTCGGTCCAGACGGCCGTCAGGCCGAGCTGAAGGGAGGAGATCCCGCCCCACGCCGCGGCGAAGTCGGGCACCTTCAGATCGGGGGTGGACGGTGAGTGGTCGGAGACGACGCAGCTCAGCACCCCGTCGGCGAGGCCTCGCCAGAGCTCGTCGCGGTTGGCCGAGGATCGGATCGGCGGGCAGCACTTGAACTGGGTCGCGCCCTGCGGTATCTCCTCGGCCATCAACGTGAGGTAGTGCGGGCAGGTCTCCGCGGTGATCCTGACGCCCTCCTCCCGCGCCCTGGCCAGCGGCTGGAGGCAGAGCGCGGACGACACGTGCAGGATGTGCGCCCGCACGCCGGTCTCCCCCGCCAGCGCGGCGACCCGTTCGACCGCCCGGCGCTCGGACTCCCCCGGCCTGGAGTCGAGGAACTCCCGGTATCCCGGTCCGGCCGGGTCGCCGAGCAGCGCGGGGTCCTCGGCGTGGACGACCAGCAGGCCGTCGAAGGAGGCGATCTCCACCATGGCGGCCCGCAGCTCGCCCGGGGTCAGCGGCGGGAACTCCTCGACGCCCGAGGGCGACAGGAAGCACTTGAACCCCCGGACGCCCGCCTCGTGCAGCGGCCTCAGATCCTTGAGGTTTCCGGGGATCGCACCGCCCCAGAAGCCGACGTCCACCAGGCACTGCCCGGCCGCGGCCCTCCTCTTCTCGGCCAGCGCGTCCACGTTCACCGTCGGCGGCAGCGAGTTGAGCGGCATGTCCACGATTGTGGTCACGCCGCCCGCCGCCGCCGCCCGGGTGGCGGAGGCGAAGCCCTCCCAGTGGGTCCGGCCCGGCTCGTTGACGTGCACGTGGGTGTCCA
This sequence comes from Streptosporangium subroseum, assembly GCF_900188345.1. GTDB lineage: Bacteria > Actinomycetota > Actinomycetes > Streptosporangiales > Streptosporangiaceae > Streptosporangium > Streptosporangium subroseum. The sequence continues at coordinate 284,305 of NZ_FZOD01000004.1, forward strand.
CGAGACCGGGCAGCAGCGCGACGCCGCCGAGATCGACCTGCTCGGCGGCGGCGAGGGGCGCGTCGTAGGCGTGCAGGCCGGCGATCCTCCCGTCCCGTACGGCGACCGCCGCCGGGCCCTCCCCGCCGGGCAGCACGGCCCGGCGGGAGCGGATGACCAGATCCATCACGTCGCCGTCCTCCAGGCTCAAAGGTGATCCTTCGCGACCCTCTGCGCGAGCCGCTCCAGCAGCGGGCCCGCGTCGGACATGCACGCGGCCGGGTCGGGCTCGATGTCGGTGAGCGCGTAGGCGGCCGTGATGCCCGCCGCGTTCAGCTCGTCGTCCCCGAGGGTCCTGCGGCCACAGACCGCGACGACCGGTATCCCGGCCTTGGCGGCGGCGGCCGCGACCCCGGCCGGCGCCTTGCCGCGCAGGGTCTGCTCATCCAGCGAGCCCTCGCCGGTGATGACCAGGCGGGCGCCCCGGAGCAGGTCGTGGAAGCCGAGCAGGTCGAGGAGATACCCGATGCCCGGGCGGAAGTCGGCCGCCAGGAAGGCCAGCGCGGCGAAACCCACCCCTCCGGCGGCGCCCGCGCCCGGCTGGGCGGCCACGCCCATCGAACGGACCACGCCGTCGTGCTCGATGGCGCCGACCAGGCCGTGGGTGTGCGCGGCGACGGCGGCGAGCCTGGCGAGGGCCGCGTCGAGCAGCTTCACGTCCTCGGGACTCGCACCCTTCTGCGGGCCGTACACGGCGGCGGCGCCGTGCGGGCCGAGCAGCGGGTTGTCCACGTCGCCCGCGACGACGAACTCGACGCCGCCGATCTCGACGAGCCCCGAGGTATCGATCTTTTCGAGATCACGGAGGGCGGCCCCGCCGAACGGCAGCTCCTGTCCCTCCGCGTCCAGGAAGCGGACGCCGAGCGCCTGCATCATGCCGGCGCCGCCGTCGGTGGAGGCGCTGCCGCCGAGCCCGAGCACGACCCGCCCGGCGCCCCGCCGTACGGCATGGGCGATCAGCTCGCCGGTGCCGTAGCTGGTCGCGGTGAGCGCCGCGAGCTTGACGTCGCCGCGTGCGGGCGAGTCCGTCCCGGCGGACGCCCCCTCGGCGGCCGGCAGCCGCCGCAGCCCCGAGGCCTCCGCCAGCTCGACGACCGCCGTCGCCACGTCTCCTCCGGCAGAGGCGTCCCGCCAGGCGTAGGAGGCCTGGACCGGCTCCCCCACCGGACCGGCGACCTCGACCTCGACACGGGTGAACCCGCTGGCCACGACCGCGTCCACGGTCCCGTCGCCGCCGTCCGCCACCGGCAGCGCGACGGTGGTGACGCCGGGGCCGAGACCCGCGGCCACCCGGGCGACGACCTCGGCGGCGGTCAGCGATCCCCTGAACTTGTCCGGTGCGATCACGATATGTCCTGACAACTCAGACAACGCTGCTCCCTGATGAAGGACGGGCGGGCATCCGTTCCCGCACGATACGAGTGGGCGGGGGCGGGTGCCGGAACCCGGCGAGATGGAGAACCATCATCACACTTGCCCGGGAACGGGGTTGAACGCCCCGGCCCCGTCCACGGCCGGATTCCACGGCCGCCTGCCGCCCTGCGCCCCTGCCGGCCACCGACGGCGAACCCGCGGGGGATCGACGTCCCGAGGCCGATCAGGAACCGGCCTCCTCACCGGCGATGAAGCCCCGCTCCGCGGCCAGGCGCATGAGGCGGCGGTGCGCAAGGCCCCCCGCGCGGCCGAGCTCGTCCTGGGCGACCGTGCGCAGCTCGTCGTCCTCGACGATGGTCTCGCCACCCACCAGGAGCCGGGCCAGCGGCGGCTGCCGGGAGCCGAAGACCAGGGTGCAGACCGGGTCGACGACGGCCGAGGCGAAGGCGCCGTCGGTCCTCCAGAGGGCGATGTCGGCGAGCTTGCCGGCCTCCAGGGAGCCGAGCTCCTCCTGGCGGCCCAGGTTCTTCGCACCGCCGAGGGTGGCGAGCTCCAGGGCCTGGCGGGCGGTGAGCGCGGTGGGCCCGTACCTGGCCCGCTGGAACAGCAGCGCCTGCCGCATCTCGCCGGAGAGCGAGGTCAGCTCGGCGGAGGCGCTGCCGTCCACCCCGAGGCCGACGACCGCGCCCCGGCTGAGCATGTCGGAGACCCTGGCGATGCCCGCGCCGAGGCGGCCGTTGGAGCTAGGGCAGTGCGCGGAACCGGTGCCGGTCTGGACGAACTTGTCGATGTCGCCGTCGCTCAGGTGAACGGCGTGGGCGAACCACACGTCCGGGCCGAGCCAGCCGAGCTTCTCCATGTAGTCGACCGGGCGCAGGCCGAACTGCTCCAGGCAGTGCTCCTCCTCGTCGAGGGTCTCGGCGAGGTGCGTGTGCAGGCGCACGCCCTTGGACCTGGCGAGCGCTGCGGCCTGGGTCATCAGGTCGGCGCTGACGCTGAACGGCGAGCAGGGGGCGACCGCGACGCGCAGCTTGGAGGAGAAGGACGGGTCGTGGTAGGTGTCGACGGCCTCCGCCGTCGCGTCGAGGATCTCGTCGAGCCGCTCGACCACGACGTCCGGCGGCAGGCCGCCCTGTGACCTGCCCCGGTCCATCGAGCCCCTGGCGGGGTGGAAGCGGAGGCCGATCTCCCCGGCCGCCTCGATCTCCGCGGCGAACAGGTCGCCGCGTCCCTTCGGGAAGATGTAGTGGTGGTCGCTGGAGGTGGTGCAGCCGGACAGCGCGAGGTAGCCCAGGCCCGCGCCCGCCGCGCCCCTGACGACCTCGGCGTCCATGGCGGCCCACACGTCGTACAGCGCCGTCAGCCACTCGAACAGGGTGGCGTCCTGGGCCAGCCCCTGGGAGGCCCACTGGTAGAGGTGGTGGTGGGTGTTCACCAGGCCGGGGGTGGCCAGGCAGCCGGTCCCGTCGATCCGGGTGGCGCCCGCCACGACGGGGGCGGGCCCCGCGCCGAGCGCCACGATCCTGTCGCCCTCGACGTGGATGTGCCCGGAGGGGATCTCCTCGCCCACGACCGGGGCGATGTGGACGTTCTCGATCAGGATGGCGCTCATCTGATGCCTGCCTTGCGTGTCGCGGCGAGCCGTACGGCGTCGAGGATCTTCTCGTAGCCGGTGCACCGGCACAGGTTGCCCGCCAGGGCCTCGCGGATCTCCGCGTCGGACGGCCGCGGGATCCGTTCGATCAGGTCGTGGGCCTGGACGACGAGCCCGGGCGTGCAGAAACCGCACTGGACGGCGCCGCACTCGACGAAGGCCTCCTGGACCGCGTCGAGCCGGTCGCCGTCGGCGAGGCCCTCGACGGTGCGGATCTCCCGGCCCTCTGCCTGGCCGGCCGCGACCAGGCAGGCGCAGACGGTGATGCCGTCGAGGTAGACGGTGCAGGAGCCGCACTCGCCCTGCTCGCACGCGTTCTTGGAGCCCGGCAGGCCCACCCGCTCGCGCAGGACGTACAGGAGGCTCTCGCCCTCCCAGACGTCGTCGGCGGTCTCCTGGCGGCCGTTGACGGTGAAGGTGAGACGCATCAGCCGGCTCTCCTCTCGAAGTGTCCCGAACGGAACTCGTTCCATGCCCACGTGAGGGTGCGCCGCGCCATCACCGCGATGGCGTGACGCCGGTACTCGGCGGTGCCGCGCACGTCGTCGATCGGCGAGGCGGCCTCGGAGGCCAGCTCCCCGAAACGCCCGAGCACGGCGGGGTCGAGCCGCGCCTCCCAGTCCAGCTCGGCGGCGAGGAACTCCTCCGCCGCGACGGCGCGGCGGGGGGTCGGGGCGGCCGAGCCGATACCGGTGCCCACCCGGCGCTCGCCGGGGTGGAGCGCGATCGCGAACGAGCAGACCGCGATCACCATGGCGTTGCGGGTGCCGACCTTGGAGAAGTACTGGGGGCCGCTCGCCGGGCTCATCCAGAACGCCCGGATCAGCTCGTCGGGCTCCAGGGCGCTGCGCTTGACCCCGAGGTAGAACTCGGCGGCGGGGATCATCCGCACTCCCCCGCCGGCGGACTCGACCTCGACGACCGCGCCGGTGGCGAGCAGCGGCGGGTGGCTGTCCCCCGCGGGCGAGGCCGCGCCGAGGTTGCCGCCGACCGTGCCCCGGTTGCGGATCTGCGGCGAGCCGACCGTGCGGGAGGCCTGCGCGAGGCCGGGGAGCCGGTCTCCCAGCTCGGAGATCAGCCGGGCGTACGACACGCCCGCGCCGACCCGGAGTCTGCCGTCAGGCTCCGAACTCCACTCGGAGAGCTCGGCGACCCGGTTCAGGTCGAGCAGCCCGGCCGGTCGGCGCACGTCGAAGTTGAGCTCGACCATCATGTCGGTGCCGCCCTGGATGGGCACCACCTCCGGCCGGTCCGCCTTGGCGGCCAGCGCCTCCGCCCACGTGGCGGGTCGCAGGAAATCCATCGTCACTCCCAGGCGAAAAGGGCGGCGGGGGCGTCGTCGCGGAGCACGGTGCCCTCGATCAGCCCGTAGGGACGGTCGGCGGCATAGAACACCTCGTCCGGGTTGTCCAGCCCGAACGGCGTGAGATCCACCAGGAAGTGGTGCTTGTTCGGCATCGCCAGGCGCACCTCGCAGAGTTCCTCGCGGGTGTTCAGCACCCGCTCGCCCATCGCGTAGAGCGTCTGCTGCAACGACAGGCTGTAGGTCTCGGCGAACGCCCCGAGAAGGCATCCGCGCACTTCAGCGTATGACTCCCCGTACGGGGACGCCTCGGAAAGGTGCCGCCAGCGAGCCGACACCGCGGTGGCGAGGACGCGGTCCCGGGTGGGCGGAAGGGTGGTGTACTCGTCCTGGATGTAGCCGGAGAACTCCGAGTCCGTCGAGTTGAGCACCACCAGGTCCTTCAGCCCGGAGACCACGGTGGTGGTGCCGTCGGCGTCGTGGTGGACCAGGCAGGTGCGCACCTCACGGCCGGAGCGGACGAAGGAGTGCCGCTTGCCGTCGGCCCCCGGCGCGGAGTCGTCCGCCACCGGGATCCGGTCCCAGAAGTATTCCTCGATCTCCACGCGGGCGTGGTGGACGGTGGGCTGGGACTCCACGTAGTGGCGGGCCAGCAGGATCGCGAAGTCCTCGATCTCGGCCACGCCGTGTTTCCTGGCGAAGGCGTAGACGGTGTTCTTCTGCGTGTCCGTGGTCAGGACCGAGGCGTTGTCACCGGTGAGGTGGACGTCCTCCATGTCGCCGGAGAGCGCCGAGCTGACGGTGACGTCCTTGATGTGGTGGACGACGCCGTCCCTGACGACGCGGACCAGGCGGGTCTCCGCCTTGCCGTAGCGGTTTGGGCCGAGAATGACGGTCATCTCAATCCTTCCGGTGTGGAGCCCCCGGGCTTCGGCCGTGGAGAGGAGGTCAAGCTAGCTCCCTCGATAGGTCGAGTAGGCGAACGGGCTGAGCAGCAGGGGCACGTGGTGGTGCTCAGCCGGGTCCACGACCGTGAAGTCGATCGAGACCCGGGGGTAGAAGGCGTCCACCGCGCGGGCGGCGAAGTAGGCGCCGGTGTCGAAGACGATCCGATGCGCGCCGGCCCCGCACGTCCAGCCCCCGATCCGGCCGTCGGCGTCGGTGACCCCCTCGGCGAGCACCTGGCCGTCCTTCTCCAGGCGTACGGCGACGCCCGCCGCGGGCCTGCCCAGGGCGGCGTCCAGCACGTGCGTGGACAGGCTCACGCGGCGCCTCCCAGCAGCTTCGCCAGCCGCAGCCGCGTGATCTTGGCGAGCTCGGCCCTGACGACGTCCCGCTCCGTCTCCTCGTCGTTGCCCAGCCGCCCCCGGAGACGGGCCAGCATCTCCTCGGCCGACAGGCCCGTGGCGCAGATGAGATAGACGTGGCCGAACCGCTCCTCGTAGGCGCGGTTGCCCTCGGCCAGTTCCTCCAGGACCTCCCGTCCGGCCGCGCCCACCCCGGACTGCTCCTGACGCGACCAGCCCGACTCCCTGCCGGAGCGGCCGGGCTCCCGGGAGGCCGCCGGGCCCTCGCCGCCGGACGACTCGCCGGAGTCCGCGGGGGAGGCCCGGTCGGCCCCCGGCGACGGCCCGCCCTTACGGGACTCGCCGATCCGGGGATGGGCGGCCAGCGCCTCGCGCACGCCGGACCACTCCAGATCCCGCACGGCGGCCTCCGCCGCCCCGGCCAGCAGGTCGAGATCGCGGTAGGGGCGCAGCGCGGTCACCTCACGGGCGAAGGCCCGGGACGCGCAGCAGGTCAGCAGCTCGGCCTCGGCCTCGGCCGCGCTCAGCGCGTTGAATCCGGCCAGCCCCGCCACCGGCGGCGCGGAGTTCACATTCGGCATGTGAGCAGTACATACACCACCACCATGCGCGGTCCAGCAAATCGCGGTGACTTTTTCCCTGTGGCGTAGCTGATCCGGATTCCTGATGGTGTAACTCGTTCGGGCCGATCGGTGTGCCCGGCGGCCCCGGACACGCCCGCCCCCACCGCGCGGGGTCCGGAAAACGGTCGGGGTCAAGGCCTAAGCTTGATGTCACCATGACTCCTCTCTCCCCTATCGGCGGACACGTCTCCGTCACCGGCGGCCTGGCCAAGGGCGGCCTGCGATACGCCTCGGACATCGGCGCCGAGATGATCCAGGTGTTCGTCACCAACCCGCGCGGCTGGGCGCTCGCCGTCGGCAACCCCGCCCAGGACGCGGAGCTGCGCGAGTCCGGCATGCTGTCCTTCGTGCACGCGCCGTATCTCGTCAACCTGGGTTCTCCCAGCGCCGACACCCTGGAGAAATCGGTCGCCACCGTGCGACACGGCCTGCTGCGCGCCCACGCGATCGGCGCCAAGGGCCTGGTGATCCACACCGGATCGGCGGTCACCCAACACCGCGACGACGCCCTGCGCCAGTTGCACGAGCATCTCCTGCCGCTCCTTGAGGAGATCCCCGAGGACGGCCCGGACCTGCTGCTGGAGCCGATGGCCGGGCAGGGAGCGATGCTCTGCGCGACCGTCCATGATCTGGAGCCCTACCTGGCCGCCCTCGACTGGCACCCGAAGGCGGGCATCTGCCTGGACACCTGCCATGCCTTCGCCGCGGGCCACGACCTGTCGACGCCCGAGGGCGTCAAGGAGACCTTCGACGCCCTGCACGCGATCGCCCCGGGACGGCTCAAGCTGGTCCATGCCAACGACTCCAAGGACGTGTGCGACTCCAAGAAGGATCGGCACGAGAACATCGGCTCGGGTCACATCGGGATGCGGCCCTTCGCCGACATGATGCGCCACCCGGTGGTCGCGGGGGTGTCGATCTGCATCGAGACGCCGGGCGGCGCGGAGAAGCACCGCGAGGACATCGAACTGCTGAAGAAGCTCCGCGACGACTGAAGCCCGGATCACCGGGCCGGATGGCGGACCGCGGCCCGCCATCCGGGGGTTCCGCCCGCCGGTGTCGAGCAATGACCGTCGGGCCGGATTCGCCGGCCGCGGCCCCGTCATCGGCAGTCCGTCGGCTGTCATCGACTGACTGCCCGCTGACCTGGGCCGGACGGTCAGCGGGCGAGACGGGACGCCCATCTTCGCGATCCGGCCGCCCCCGTGTGGCCGGATCACGGTCCGGCCCGTGGGCTAGCACAGGCGTCCCGTCACACCGGAGATCGGTGGGCCCTACCCCCCGGTCAGGGACCCAGCAGCCGGGTGACTATATGTCGACGTTCACCCGAATTTCCCGCACATCAGGTCTTTTGCGAGCCTTTCGGCTCTGTCCCCCCGATGTGGCGGGTCTCGCTCTCCGATGAGGGAACACTAGAGGGGCACTCAGAAGAGTGAGTCCTGCTTTTTGGCCAGCGCGTTTAACGGTGTGTAGCCGTCGATGTACGGAAGGTATCGACACGACGAACGGTCGTCCACGAACGACGAACGGTCGATTCATGGGCTTGCGGACTCCCGAGGGATGTGTGTTCCTGCTTCCAGGATGTGGGTTCCGACTCTTGGAGGATGTGTTTTCCGGCCCCCGGGATGTGTTCCCTCTTCCGGGGGATGTGTTTTCGGGCTCCCCGGAGAGGTTCCGTCTTCCGGGAAACGCGTTTTCCGGCGATGACCACGGCGAGCCCCGGCGGGGCGCTCCCGGCGATGCCACCACCGTGAGTGCGGATGTGCGCCGAACGGCAGGCGGCGCGCCGCGTGCGGGACGGCGCGGCGCAGCGCATGCGGAACGGCGGACGGCGCGACGCGACGCGTACGGGACGGCGCAGCGCGTGCGGGACGGCGGCGTCAAGGTCGGCCCGCGGCCGGGCCGGGGGCGTGCCGGGGGATGGATCGGCCGCAAACCACGGGGACCCGGATACGAGGGTGAGAAGACGGAAGGACCGGCCGCGGGGCCCGGCGCGGGCGGCGAGAGGTGGAAGGCCACGGACATGACCGGCGCGGCCACGACGTCGCGACCGCCCGGCGATCGTGCCGGCCGGCGTTCTATCTGGTCGCACCGGAGGGCAGCTGCCAGTCCTTGGCCATGGCGGAGGACGGCAGCGGCCGGCCCTTGACCGCGATGGAGGCCAGCGGCCGATCCCGGAGCTGACGGACGAGCTGCTCACGGACCTCACGGGTGTGGCGCCGGCTGACCGGCAGCGTCTCGGTGCCCACGCGCAGCATCACCCGGCCGCCGTCGAAACGCAGCTCGCTCACGTGCCGCACCGAGACCAGCGTGCTGCGATGCACCCGGATGAAGCCGGACCCGGCCCAGCGCCGCTCCAGAGCGGCCAGTGGCATGCGCACCAGATAGCTGCCCTCCACGGTGTGCAGCCGTACGTAGTCGCCCTTCGCCTCGGCGAACCAGACCGCCTGCTGGGGCACGAACCTGGTCCGTCCGGCGAGCTCGACCGGGATGACGTCCTCCGGGGCCGAGTCGGCCGCCGCCGGTATCGCGGACTCCAGGCGCCGCACGGCCTCCGCCAGCCGGTCGGCCCGGACCGGCTTGAGCAGGTAGTCCACCGCCTCCAGCTCGAAGGCCTGGACGGCGCACTCCTCGTGGGCGGTGACGAACACCAGCCGGGGCGGGTTGGGGAAGCCACCGATGAGCCGGGCCAGGTCGAGACCGTCGAGGCCGGGCATGCGGATATCGAGGAAGACCCCGTCGAGCCGCTCCCCGGTCCCGATCATCTGAACCATGTCCTGGAGCGCCGTGACGCCGCCGGGAGCGGTGGACACGTGCTCGATCCGGGGGTCCTGGCGGAGGAGGTAGGCGATCTCCTCCAGGGCGGGAACCTCATCGTCAACGGCCAGGACTCGCAACATGACCCCACGCTGCCCCCTGAACCACTTCCACCGCAAGCCGCATGGCAACTTCAGGTAATAGTTTGACTACAAATAGCTATTACCAAGGGTGAATCTTGGGCACTCGCAGGTTTATCTTGGTGCCCGCGTCCAGCTCGCTCTCCACGACGAGACCGTAGTCCTCGCCGTAGATCTGGCGGAGCCGGGCGTCGACGTTGGCCAGCCCGATTCCGCCCTCGCCCCGCCCGCGACGGGAGTCGCCGCCGAGCAGCGACCTGGCCCGTTCGGGCGACATGCCCCGCCCGTCGTCCTCCACGCTGATGTGCGCCTCAGAACCCGCGTCCTCGACCACCACCCGCACCTCGCCGGGTCCGGTGGCGGCTCCGACCCCGTGCTTGACGGCGTTCTCCACCAACGGCTGCAGAAATAGGAACGGCACCGGCATCGACAGCACCTCCGGCGCCACCCGGACGGTGAAGCGGAGGCGGTCGCCGAACCGGGCACGTTCCAGCAGCAGATACCGGTCCACGCAGTGGAGCTCCTCGGCCAGGGTGGTGAAGTCCCGTGCCCCGCTCAGCGCGTATCTGGTGAAGTCGGCGAAGTCCATCAGCAGCTCCCGGGCCCGCTCGGGGTCGGTGCGGACGAAGGAGACGATGGTGGTCAGCGCGTTGTAGACGAAGTGCGGGGACATCTGCGCGCGCAACGCCCGCAGCTCGGCCTCCATGGCACGCCGCCGGGAGGAGTCGAACTCGGCCAGCTCCAGCTGACCGGAGACCCATCGGGCGACCTCCGTGACGGTCCGCACCAGCACCGCGCTCAACGCGGTGTCATAGACCGCCAGAGCGCCCACCGCCCGCCCGTCGACGACGAGGGGCACGACCACCGCGCCCCGGATCGGGCAACCCGGGGCGTCGCAGGTGAAGGCGTCTCCGATGACCACGTGCGGACGTCCCGAGGCGAGCGCGATCCGGGCGTGCTCGGATGCGTGGGCCCGCTGACAGTCCGCCCCACCGTCCCAGGCGAGCACGCCGCCGGCGTCCGACACCGCGACGGCGCTGGTGCCCAGCAGGATCCGCAGGTGACAGACCGCCTTGCGCGCGGAGTCGCGCGTCAGCCCGGCTCGCAGCGAGGGAGCCGCCATCGCCGCGATGTGCAGGGTGACGAAGGTGGCCTCGTCCGGCAGATCGTCCGGACGGCGGGAGAGCACGGGCCGGCGGCGGGGCAGGATGAATCCGAGAAAGGTGCCGGTGACGCAGAGCAGCATCCAGCCACTGGTCGACATGGGGGAACCGTAGCCAACCACGGCCAACCGCCCCGGACAATCAGGGGAAAACCCTGATCACAGCGGCCCTTCGCCCGGTTCCTCCTGATAGGAATAGCGCTGCTCGCGCCAGGGGTCGGCGATGTTGTGGTAGCCGCGCTCCTCCCAGAAGCCACGCCTGTCCTCCAGCAGGTATTCCACGGCGCGCACCCATTTGACGCTCTTCCAGGCATACAGGTGCGGGACGACCAGCCTGACGGGGAAACCCCGCTCGGGGGGCAGCGGCTTCTCGTCGAGCTCCAGGACGAACATCGTCTGGCTGCTGGCGAAGTCGCTCATCCGCACGTTGGCGCTGTAGCCGTACTCGGCCCAGATCATCACGTGCTTCACGTCCTGCGCGGGCGGGGCCAGTTTCATCAACGTCGCCGCCGATACCCCGCTCCACTCGTTTCCCATGATCGAGAACTTCGTGACGCAGTGGAAGTCGGCCAGGATCGTGGTGCGTGGCAGCTCGGAGAACTGCGACCAGGTGAACCGGTGCTGTTCACCCGAAGCGGTCGCCCCCATGACGTGCAACTCCCACGTGGCCGGGCGGAACGTGGGCACCCGGCCGTAATGGATCACCGGCCGTCCTCGGGGGACGTACTGGCCTGGAGGCAGACGAGTGTCCTCCCGTGGAGGTTCGGACTGCTCCACCATCACTCCCCTCGCCGTTTCCCCGGTAACACGGGGCAATCCTGCCACCGCGAGTTTTCCGCCGGTCCGGCGGCCACCGGATAAAGCTCCCCGCCGATCAGATCACCGCTCCGGAGCCCGGCCGGCTGTCACGCCCGGCCACCGCCGCCTCGGCCGTGATCGCCATGATCGCCGTGATCGCCGGGATCGCCGCCTCAGCCACCGCCGCCTCCGCCGTGATCGCCGTGGTCGCCGGGATCGCTCCCTCGGCCGCCACCTCCGCCGCCCACGTCGACCGTCGACCGGGCGGGCCTCAGGGTAGCGTCCCAGCTCCGCCTGGGCGGACGACGCACCGCGCCGCGTCGCCCTGGGGCACCCGGTTGACGGCCCCCTCCCTCTCCAGGTCACGGGCACGATCTCGCGGTGCGCTATCCTTACCCGCGATGCGTACTGTGTTCTGGTTTTGGTATGGCGACGGACCCGTAGGTCGGACCGTTCGCCCCCAGATGCTGCGCTGACAGCCAGGCGAACTTCAAGGCCCCGGGTCCGGATTTCGGACTCGGGGCCTTCTGCGTTTCCAACCCCCTATCGACTACCGAGCACCAGAGGAGAGACATGGTCATCGTCATGGGCCCCGACGCCACCCAGGAAGACGTCGAGGCGATCGTGGAGATCATCGATACGGCGGGCGGCGACGCCTTCGTCAGCCGGGGAGTGAGTCGTACGATCATCGGCCTGGTCGGCGACGTCGCCCAGTTCGCGACGCTCAACCTGCGCGGCATGCGCGGGGTGGCCGACGTGATGCGGGTGACCGCGCCCTACAAGCTGGTGAGCCGGGACAACCATCCCGAGCGCTCCACCGTCCGGGTCGGCGGCGTGCCCATCGGCCCCGGCACGGTCACGCTGATCGCCGGCCCGTGTGCGGTGGAGACCCCGCAGCAGACGCTGGAGGCGGCCCAGATGGCCAGGGCCGCCGGGGCCACCCTGCTGCGAGGCGGCGCCTACAAGCCCCGTACCTCCCCCTACGCCTTCCAGGGTCTCGGCGAGGCGGGCCTGCGGATCCTCGCCGACGTGCGCGAGCAGACCGGACTGCCCATCGTTACCGAGGTCGTCGACGCCCACGACGTGGAACTGGTCGCCTCCTACGCCGACATGCTGCAGGTCGGCACCCGCAACGCGCAGAACTTCGCGCTGCTCCAGGCGGTCGGCGGGATCGGTAAGCCGGTCATGCTCAAGCGCGGCATGAACGCCACCATCGAGGAGTGGCTGATGGCCGCCGAGTACATCGCCCAGCGCGGCAATCTCGACATCGTGCTGTGCGAGCGCGGCATCCGCACCTTCGAGACCGCCACCCGCAACACCCTGGACGTCTCCGCGGTCCCGGTCGCCCAGCGGCTGTCACACCTGCCGGTCATCATCGACCCGTCCCACTCCGGCGGCCACCGCGATCTTGTCCTGCCGCTCACCCGGGCGGCCATCGCCGTCGGCGCCGACGGCGTGATCATCGACGTTCACCCCCACCCGGAGCAGGCCCTCTGCGACGGCCCCCAGGCGCTGGTCGACGGCGACCTGGACGAGCTGGCGCGCGTGATGCGCGAGTTCCCGCCGCTGCTGGGCAAGATCGCAGCCGGCGACGCCCTGACCCCCGCCTGACCGTCGCCCCGTGCCCGGCCTCGCGTCGATCCGCCACTGGCACCCACGCTTTTCCGGTACGGCCGGCGCCACAGACCGCCTGCCGTACCGGAAGGTCCGCTCTCAGTCCTCCAGCTTGTATTCCTGGAGGGAGCCGGCAAGCTGGACGGCGAGATCTTCGGCGTCCATGCGCCGCTCGATCTGCTTGAGATCCGCGACCTTGGCGGCGAGCTCGACGCGGCGGGGGGCGAGGAGGGTGCAGCAGTCCTCGTCGGGAAGCTCGGAGATCTCCAGGGTGCCGATGCGGCGGGCCTCCGCCATGATCTCGGTCTTGTCGAAGCCGATGAGCGGGCGCAGGATCGGCAGGTCGACCGCGTCGTCCTGGGCGGTGATGTTCTGCAGGGTCTGGGAGGCCACCTGGCCGAGGGAGTCACCCGTGATCAGAGCCGCGGAGCGGAGGCGGTGGGCGACCTCCTCCGCGGTCTTGAGCATCAGGCGGCGCTGAGTGATGATCGCCAGGCGCTCCTGGCCGGAGGCCTTGATGGACTGCTGCGCCTTGCCGAAGGGGACGACCCATAGCCGGGACTTGCCCTGAAACTTGTCCAGTGCCCGGACCAGCGCGTACGCCTTGTAAATGGACTCGGAGGTGCTGAACGGGATGCCGGAGAAGTGCAGGAAGTCGACCCGCATGCCGCGGCGCATCATCCGGTAGGCCGCCACCGGGGAGTCGATGCCTCCGGACATCAGGACGAGGCCCCGGCCGCTGCTGCCGACGGGCAGCCCGCCCTGGCCCGGCAGACCGCCGGTGAAGACGAACGCCTCGTCGCGGTCGACCTCGATGGAGACCACGAGCTCGGGGTTCTTCAGGTCGACCGGCAGGCCGTAGATGTCGTTGAGCTCTCCGCCGACCGAGCGGTCCAGTTGCATCGAGGTCAGCGGGAAACGCTTGTCGCGGCGGCGGGAGCGGACCGCGAAGGAGACGCCGCGCTTGACGTCGTCGCGGTCGGCCAGCAGCTCGATCGCGGCCTTGGTGATCGTCGAGGGGTCCTTGGCGACCTTCCAGGCCCGGTGGATCCAGATCAGCCCGGGGACGTGGCTGACCCGCTCGGCGACCGCGTCGGCGATCTCGACGCCGGTGCCCTCGGGGAGGAAGAGCGCGATGACTCCGTGGCGCTGCCGCACGTCGACCTTGACGCCGATGTCCTTCAGGGCGGCCTTGAGGTTGGCCTGCAGCCTCTGCTCGAAGAGCTCTCGGTTGTTTCCCTTGAGGACGACCTCGCCCAGTTTGAGCAGAACACAGGGCTCGCCCAGAGCGGACATGGTCATGGTGCAACCTCCGGTGGAGCTTCGAGGGGAAAGTGGAACCATCGTCAAGTGTCTCGCGGGACCACCTAAAGACAACGTCTCGACCTCGTTACTTTAGTAGGCCCCGCGACCCGCCGGAGCCTTGCCCGGGGCGCATCGGAGGAGTTCCGCCCGCCCGCGGAGCAGCGGCACGTCTGGCCGCGGTCCGTACGGTCCCCCGGGAATCCCCAGGAATCACGGCCATCCGGACCGCCGCGCGCCCGCCCACGGCGGCCAGGACCTCGAAGCCGGCCTCGGGCGGATGCGCGGGAAACGCGGGACGCGAACGCACAGCCGCACGGCAGAGCCCCGCCGACGAACTGTTGTTCGTCGGCGAGGCCGAAGTTCACTCGTTCTGCCGTGTTGGCTGTGATGGCTGTGATGGCTGTATGTGTGACGACCCCGTGCCCACCCGACGATCTATCGGGTCCGCGGGACCGCCTTCACCGACTCTGAGATCGTCTTCACGCGGCCGCCGCCGGCCTCGACGATTACGCCGACGCCGGATTCGACTCTGACACCCTTCCCGGACGCCTGCTCATTCTCCGACGGCAATGAAGGTCACTTCCATTCCGAAATGGTTTCGCAGGGAGTCTTTGCGGACGGCGTTGCGGCACAGACGGCGGTCATGAGCACCCCCGAACGGATCTCACGGACCGCACCTCCGGCCCGGCCATCTCGGCGGATTCACACCGGACGGTCTCAGCTCAACCGCTGATTCGCGGCCCGGCCCCTCTCTCCAGACCTCTGGGGCCGACCAGAAGGGCATCCAGGCCGTTCCGCGGATTATCAGTTGTTGTTGTTATTGTTGTTGTTGTTCCCGCCCCCATTGTTGTTGTTATTGTTGTTGTTGTTTCCTCCGCCGCCGTTGTTGTTATTGTTGTTGTTGTTGTTTCCGCCGCCGTTGTTGTTGTTATTGTTGTTGTTATTGTTCCCGCGACCTCCATTATTGTTGTTGTTATTATTGTTGTTGTTTCCGCGGCCTCCGTTGTTGTTATTGTTGTTATTGTTGTTGTTCCTTCTTTCCCTGCATCTGTCGGGGTTCCTGGCGTTGCGGCAGGGCCTCTGGACGAGGGTCGTGTTCGTGCCGCTGGATGCCTGGGTCGGGGTGCCAGCGCTGGCGGACTGGGCCGGCATCGTCACGGGGACGACGAGGGCGGAGGCCACCATTGCACCGGCGGCGAGAGCGTTTCTGACCTTGGACATGTAGAACACCCCATGTCATCTTGATTGGATTTCGCACGACACCCGGACCGGCACAACGCCGCATCGGTATCGCAAGAACGCCGGCACGGAGCCGGACATGAATTCCACGTTAGTTGCAGGGCACCGGGGTGGTGCATCAAGGAGGCAAAGCTCTCGGTTCGGTCAGATTACTCTCGGATTTGCAGCAAAAACCGAGAGTGAGCATTTAATCACCCTGAGTTAATTCGCCTTGACGCTCCGTTTTCCCGGAGATATCCAAATCTCAAAGTTGAATGTTCCAGAGGTTATTGCGATGCGACCGGAATCCCGTGTGCGGGCCGTATCCGGTTAACACCGGACTCCTCAAACGCTTTTTGCACTCCGGCGAGACGGCAGGTCACCTGTACAACTCGCACCCGGCGCATATGGTCGGCCATCGGCATCACGGCCCATCAGGCGAAACGACGGAAGATCACGGCACTCTCGCGGCGGCCCGGGCGGCCGGAAACGACGGCGTCGGCTCGAACGAGATCTCGATCGTCATAACGCAACAAAGCGCGGCCAGATTCAGCTAAGGCGCCAGCGGCCACTTTAGCGAGCCCGTGACCCCTATGGCTCGCCGAGCGGTTCGTCGAGTCCCTGCTCGATGGCGTAGCGGACGAGCTCGACACGGTTGTGGAGCTGCAGCTTGTTCAGCGTGTTCTGGACGTGGTTCTGCACGGTCCGATGAGACAGCACGAGTCGTTCGGCGATCTGCTTGTAGGACAGGCCCTTGGCGACCAGGCGGAGCACCTCCGTCTCCCGCTCGGTCAGGCGTGGCGCCACGTCGGGAGCGGGCTGGGCCGCCAGCCTCCGATACTCCCCCAGGACGAGCCCCGCCAGCCCGGGAGTGAACACCGCGTCGCCCCCGGCGGTGCGCCTCACCGCCTCAAGGAACTCCTCCTTGCTTGCGGATTTCAGCAGATACCCTGACGCGCCTGCCTTGACCGCCGCCAGCACGTCGTCCTGCTCTCCGCTGGCCGACAGCACGAGCACCCGGGGAGGCGGGTCCGACGCCGCCAGCCTTCTGGCCACCTCCACCCCCGACAGATCCGGCAGCTGCAGATCCAGCACGACCAGCTCGGGCCGGACCGCCGCGGCTACCCGGACCGCCTGCCGTCCCTCCCCGACCGCGGCCACGACCTCATAGCCGGCCTCGGCCAGATCCCTGGCCAGTCCGTCCCTCCACATCGGATGGTCGTCCACCACCATCACGCGCATCCGAACTCCCTGATTAAAGATCAGCCGGCACCGACATCTCGACCTCGGTGCCCCCGCCGGGACCGGATACCACGGTGACCGTACCGCCCAGATCGGCGATGCGCCCCCGGATGGACTGGGCGACGCCGAGCCGGCCGTCCGCCGCGGCGGCCTCCAGGCGGCCGGGGGAAATGCCCGGCCCCTCGTCCCTGACGGTCACGGTGATCACGCCGCCGTCGCTCTCGGCGAAGATCCAGGCGGGGGCCTGCGTCCCGCAGTGGCGGGTGACGTTGTCCAGAGCGGCGCCGACGGCCGCGGCCATCTCCCCCGCGACGGCCGCGGGCAGGGTCAGCGGGGTCGCCGGAGCCGAGACGGTGACGGAGGCCGAGCCGTACTTCTGCAGCAGGGTGCGCAGGTCGGCGACGCCGGCGGCGGGCGGTTCGGGCCGGAGCCTGACCAGCTCGCGCAGCGCGGCCTCCTGCTCACCCGCCAGCCTGCCCAGCTCGGCCGCCTCGCCGCCCAGCTCCTGGCCACGCCGCTGGACCAGGGCGAGCACCTGGAGCACCGAGTCGTGGAGGCCCCGGGCGAGCCGCTCCCGCTCGCGACCGGCGGCCTCCAGCTCGATCGCCTGCTGCACGCGCTCCTCCGCCTTCCTGGTCAGCCGGGCGGCGTGCCCGACCACCACCCCGGCGAGGAAGAACAGCACGGTGCCGTTGACCGGCAGCTTCTCGAAGTCCAGCCCGCCGGCCCCGCGCAGCCACAGGTCGGTCAGTGAGACGATCAGGGCCGCCGCGGCCCCCGCCCGCCGCCCGCCGTGCACGCCCCACGCCAGCACCGCACCGCCCATCCAGGTCGCGGTGATCGGCAGGCTGTCCTGCTGGTAGACGCCCTGCACCAGCGGGGTGCTGAGCAGGCAGCCCAGGGTCACGAGCATGTCGAGGGCGAGCAGCGGCCAGCCGCGAAACTCCTCGATGGAGTAGGCGAAGATCGTCGCCACGGTCCACAGCGCCATGACGCCGATCACCAGCAAGCCGATCATCGGGCGCGCGTATCCTCCGGCGCCGACGAGCAGAACCGCCGCGTACACAAGGGATGCGACGCGGAAGACCGCGATCGCCCGCCAGAACGACCCGTCGATCCCCATCACCCGCCGATCCTGCCCTCCGGCGCGCCGAGGCGGCCCTCACCGTCCGGCTCGACCGGCCGATGATGTACAGCTTGCGCCACGCGGACCACTCCGTCGAGACGCGAGCCGTACCGGAGAGGAGGTGCGGGCCGCCGGCCGCTCGCCGCGCCACCGAGGATGGGACCGGGCGCTCGCAAGGTGCCTGCCGGCATGACCTCGAGAGCGCCCCCTCACGCCTGTCAGCCGAAGAAGACCTCGGCCTCCTCGTAACGGCTGACCGGAACGGTCTTGAGCTCCTTCGTCGCCTCGTCGAGGCCGACCCGCACGATGTCGGTGCCCTGCAGCGCGACCATGACGCCGAAGTCGCCGTCGTGGACCGCGTCGATGGCCTGCAGGCCGAACCGGGTGGCCAGCACCCGGTCGAAGGCCGTGGGAGTGCCGCCGCGCTGGATGTGGCCGAGCACGGTGGTCCGGGCCTCCTTGCCGGTCCGCTTCTCGATCTCCTTGGCGAGCATCTCGCCGATCCCGCCCAGACGCACGTGTCCGAAGGAGTCGAGCTCGCCCGCCTGCAGCGCCATCTGCCCCTCCATCGGGTGGGCGCCCTCGGCGACCACGATGATCGGGGCGTACCGGGTCTTGAAGCGGGACTCGACGTAGGCGCAGACCTTGTCGATGTCGAAGGGCTTCTCCGGGATGAGAATGACGTTGGCGCCGCCGGCCATGCCCGCGTGCAGGGCGATCCAGCCCGCGTGGCGGCCCATGACCTCGCAGATCAGCGCGCGGTGGTGGGACTCGGCGGTGGTGTGCAGCCGGTCGATCGCCTCGGTGGCGATGTTGACGGCCGTGTCGAACCCGAAGGTGTAGTCGGTCGCGTTGAGATCGTTGTCGATCGTCTTGGGCACGCCGACGACCTTCACGCCCTTGTCGAAGAGCTGCTTGGCGACCCCGAGGGTGTCTTCACCGCCGATCGCGATCAGCGCGTCGATCCCACCCTGCGCCAGGTTCTCCTTGATTTTCTCAACGCCACCGTCGATCTTGATGGGGTTGGTCCGCGACGAGCCGAGGATCGTGCCGCCGCGCGGCAGGATGCCCCGCACGGCCTGGACGTCCAGCTGCATGGTGTCGCCCTCGAGCGGACCTCGCCAGCCGTCACGAAATCCAACGAACTCATGTCCGTGAACGGTCACGCCTTTGCGCACAACGGCGCGGATAACGGCGTTCAGGCCGGGGCAGTCGCCGCCCCCGGTTAGCACTCCGATACGCATGGCATCCTCCGGTAATGGTTCCGAGGCAAGACGGCAAGGGTAAGCGTGGTGATGCGTCCGGCGGGCGATTTCCGCCACCGACGCAACGCATTCTGCCTCCAGAGCGGGCCAATGGTCTAGACCAAACCGAATGAGCCCTCACATGTCGGTTCCGGCAATGGATACCGGAGCGACGTGGGCACCGCGCTCGTCGTGACCGTAAACCGATCCCGCTCCTGCACCCAACGGTCTCATGGGTCAGACGGTTCCAGATCACGGACCGGACCCGCTCCTGGTTCAACCATCCCACGGGCCGCCCAGTCCCAGGGGTTCGAGGTTGTCCTCGGCCGGGTGGAGACGCCCGGCGGGGCCGGTGGCGAAGGTCCGCAGGATGTTCGTGGTGGCCCTGCGGACGAAGGCCGCAGCGTGGCCGGTGACGCCGTGGCCGCAGCGGGCGCCGCGCAACGCGCACACCCAGCGCATGGTGCCCGAGCTGAACACCGCGGCGCCGCTGGGCACGGTGTAGTAGGCGCTGTGCGCGATCGTGGACCTGCCGCCGCAGTTGAGGGGGGAGATCGACAGGATCTCCATCGGACGGGGTACGCCGGAGAAGACCTTGTCCGTCTCCACCCCGGCCATGCCGGGGAAGGCGGTGCCGCGCCTGACCCCGGTCCCCTTGAAGATCCAGTGGCCGGGGTCGTAGACCACGTAGGCGGCCTCGGCGGGAAAGCAGTCGTACATCGGGCCGGTCAGCGAGCTCTCCGGCTCGTCCTCGCGCCACAGGCGGGTGCCGGGGTCCTCGGCGTCGTCCTTGCCGCAGACGACCAGGCGGCCCGCGCCCAGCGGCGTCCTGGCGAAGCGGATCCGCCAGTAGACGGCGTTGGCGCCGAGGAAGGCGAGGTTGGTCCCCCGGTCGCGAGCGGCCTCGACGGTGCGCCGCATGTGCGCCGACCAGTACTCGTCGTGGCCCAGCGAGATCAGCCCCGTGGCGCCGTCGAGGATGTGCGGGTCGTCGTCGAGTTCCCGGTTCGTGAGGTAGGCGAGCGGAACGCCGCTGCGTTCGGCGACCTCGATGGCGTCGCGTTCCATGTCCAGGAAGAGCCGGGCTCCCGAGGTGTCGTAGGGACGGTCGAAGCTGACCGCCCGGGATCTGTCCTCGAAACCGCCGGGCCCCCGGTAAAGGCTGCGGCCGCCCCAGTCGTTGTAGGCCTGCCAGGTGGTGACCGCGTTGACGACGACCAGGCGGCCCCGGGTGGAGGCGGATCTGACGGTGACGGGGACGTAGCGCCCGGCTCCGGTGTCGGCGTCCAGCCGGAGGAGGTAGGAGCCCTCGGGCCAGCCGGAGGTGTCCACGGCCGGTCCGGGCTTCCAGTGGGCGGCGGTCACCGTGCGGGTGGCGGCGATCGTCTCGGGCGGGGCCTGCCGCCTGCCGGGCAGGGGCTCCGACTCCCACACCTTCCTGGCTCCGGCTCCGCCATACCAGCCCACCCGGAAGGCCCGCACGGTGTAGCGGGCGGCCGTGGTCGAGACGTAGAGCCGGAAGCTCTCCCCCGGCAGCACGCTCACCCGGTCGGCGAAGCCCTCGATCTCGTGCTCCGCGCCCGGCCTGCGCGTCCGCCAGCGCGGGTTGCCCTTCCTGGCGTTCTCCACCGAGGTGGGGGAGCCGGCCGGCGCGGCCCGAGCCGTGGACGGAACCGCGGCCGGGGTGGCGGGCGGGCTGGGAAGCCCGCCCGCGCGAGGGAGGACCGCGCATCCGGCGACCAGCGAGGTCACCGCCAGGGCGGCCAGATACGCGGACATTCGACGCATGGACAGCAGCATGTCCGGGTGAGAGGCCTGCCCCGCGCGGAGCCACGGGATTTTGGACGGATCTTGATATCGGAACGGCTTCCCGACGGTGTCAGGGCCTTCGGCCGGATCCCGGCGTCAGGACAGCGGCAGCACGCACGAGGGCGAGCCGACCGCGAACACCTCCCCGCCGACCCGCGGGATCCCGTCCTTCATGAGCAGTACGGCGACGCCGTCCGAGCGCTGATTGGCCACGTACATCCGGCCGTCCGCGACGGCGAAGTGCCGCGGCCAGTCACCGCCGCAGGGAACCTCCGCGACCCTCTCCAGGCCGGGTCCCGAGAAGACCGAGATCGTGTCGGGGCCCCGGTTGGCGACATAGACGAACTCCCCCGACACCTCCAGGTGCGAGGGCTGGTTCTTCCCCTCGGCGCCGCTGGCCTCGACGGCACTGATCTCACGCCATCCGGCGTCGTACACGCGGACCGTGCCGTCCAGCTCCCCCGCCACGTACCAATGGTCCCCTCTCCTGGCCATGTGCCGGGGACCCATGCCGGCCGCGAGCCGTACCGGACCGTCGGGATGCGGCACCACCTGGTCCGTGACCAGATAGCGGCGCACCTCGTCGGCGCCCAGGTCGCTCACGTACATCACGCCGTCGGGGCCGAAGACCGTCTGGTGGGCGTGGGTGGGCTCCCCGTGGGAGAAGGTCCACACGTCGGTGAGGAGCCCGGACTCGTCGATACCGTGCACGCTGACCGTGCCGTCGCCGTAGTTGGCCACGGCGAGCAGCGTGCCGGTCGGGTCGACGGCCACGTGGCAGGGGAACGACCCCCCGCTGGGCCGCTGGGCGAGCGGGCTCAGCGCGCCGTCGGCGGCCCGCGCGAAAACACCGACCGTGCCCTGCTCGCTCTCCCCCACGGCGTATATGACCGGGAGCAGGGGGTGCGCGGCGAGGAAGGACGGGCCCGAGGCCGCCGTCTCGCCGAGCCGTGTGAGGCTCCCCAACTCCACCAGGGTGATCCCTGTCCCGGACCCACCGGTATCCGGCGTGTATCCACCGATGTACGCGACCTCGGCCATCGTGCTCCCAACCGTCCTGGAGGCCGACATGCGTCGCCCTCAGCTCATCATCTGTTCTCAGCCAGTCTGCGAAGTTAGCGCAGCCGAACGACGGCCGGGCACCGGCTGCCCCCCTGAGACCCCCGGAAACGGAATGCGCGTCGGCTGGAACGATCGGAGAATATTTCGTTGACTCAGTCAACGAAATCATTGATCCTGTCAAGCATGGAAAACCAGGTGGCGGAGATCCGCGCTTTCAACCGCTTCTACACCGGTGTCATCGGGGTGCTTCACCAGAACGTCCTGGACGCCCCCTACTCGCTGACCGAGGTGAGGGTGCTGTTCGAGCTGGATCGGCGGGACCTGATGGAGGCCGGCGAGCTGCGGCGGCTGCTCGGGCTCGACGCCGGATACCTCAGCCGGATGCTCGGCCGGTTCGAGACGGACGGGCTGGTCGTGCGCGAGCGGTCCGTCTCCGACGCGCGGCGCCAGGTGATCGGGCTGACCGAGGCGGGCAGGGCCGTGTTCGCCACCCTCGACGAGCACGCGGCCACGGAGGTGCGGGAGCTGCTGGACGGGGTGACCGAGGAGGACCGGCGCCGGCTGATCGCGAGCATGGGGACGATCCAGGAGATCCTCGGCGAGGGCCCGAAGGCGCGGCCGTACGTCATCCGTCCGCCGCGCCCGGGCGATCTTGGCTGGGTCGTCTACCGGCACGGCCTGCTCTACAACCAGGAGTACGGCTGGGGCCTGGAGTTCGAGGCGCTGGTGGCCCGGATCGTGGCCGACTACGTGGACGGCCACGATCCCTCGCGGGAGGCCGGGTGGATCGCCGAGGTGGACGGAGAGCGGGCCGGGTGCGTCTTCTGCGTGCGCAAGGACGACGAGACGGCCCAGCTCCGGCTGCTCCTGGTCGAGCCGTCCGCCCGGGGCATGGGGATCGGCGGGCGGCTCGTGGAGGAGTGCCTGCGCTTCGCCAGGATCGCCGGCTACCGGCGGATCACGCTGTGGACCAGGGACGTGCTGCTGGGCGCCAGGCGCATCTACCGGACGGCGGGCTTCGAACTGGTCGGGACGGAGGAAGGCGAGGGTTTCACCGAGGAGACCTGGACGCGCGACCTGTGACCCCGCCCCTCGTGATCTCCGGCTCCGCGTCGCTCAGCGGCGGAACGGACCGGTGATCTCGTAGGTGACGCCGTCGGTGCCGGCCGCGTCACCGCGGGCCCCGCGCTGGGACGAGAAGTAGAGGCGGCTGCCGTCCGGGGAGAAGGCCGGGCCGGTGATCTCCGACTTGGCGTGCCCGGTGATCCGGAGGAACGGCGTGACGACCCGGTCGACGGTGATGAGGTTGATCTCCATGTTTCCACCGTCCTCGGCGATGTAGAGGTCGCCGGAAGGGGTGCCGGTGATGTTGTCCACACCGTTCAGCGGGGAGTCGGCGTCGTAGACGATCTCCAGGCGCTCGTTCTCCGCGTCGTAGGCCCACACCCGGTTGTCGCCCTTGGTGGTGAAGAAGCAGATCCCCTCCGCGTAGTGGCAGCCCTCTCCCCCGGTGAAGTGCCTGGCGCCGTCGATCTGGTGGCGGGTCGCCTCCAGCAACGCGTTCGGGTTGGGCACCCGCCGCCAGGTCACCGCGCCGGTCTCGGACGGGGCGCAGAGCACCTCCAGGCGGCCCGCCGTCAGGTCGCCCCAGTGGGACGGCACGAACCGGTAGAAGCAACCGTCCGGCTCGTCCTCGGTGAGGTAGACGACCTCCCGGTCGGGGTCGCAGGCCGCGGCCTCGTGCTTGAACCTGCCCATGGCCAGGCGCGGCATCGCGGCGCGCGAACCGTAGGGGTCGCATTCGAAGACCCGGCCGCGGAGGATCTCCTCGCACGACAGCCAGGTGTTCCAGGGGGTGCGGCCTCCGGCGCAGTTGAGGTTGGTGCCGGAGAGGATCCGGTAACCGCCGCGGACTGCCCCGCCGGGTCCGAACCTGATGGCCGACGCGCCGCCGAGCAGCGGGATCTCCGAGTTGGACACGTAGATCCAGCCGTCGCCGTCGGGGAAGCACGCACCGCCGTCCGGGGCCGGGTGCCACAGCACCCCGCCGACCCGGTGCCCGGTGCGCGCGACGATCCTGCCGGTGAACCTCGCCGGCAGCGCGACACCGTTGGCGTCGGGTGAGCCGAGCGGGCCGTAGGGGCTGCCCGCGCGTGGCGCGGTGGCGCGCGCGGCCCCCTGCCAGAGTGATCCGGCGAAGGCCGCCCCGGTGACCAGGGTCCCGGTGCGCACGAACGTACGGCGAAGCATGGCGCCTCCTCGTTGCCCTCACGGTACGCCGCCAGTCGATCCAACTCATGTGAACGCCGGGACGCCCCCGGTACAAATTTTGCGGAAACCGAGGAACAAACGTTCGTCAAAACAGGTCGCCCTATTGCCAAGATCGCCATTTTCCGGGCCGGGGGCGTTCAGAGTGAGATCCACACTTCACACCGTCGCCAGACCGGGGGAACCGTTGAGCGAGGGACTCGCGTTCGCACATCCAATCCTCGAGACCGCCCCCGGGGCGGGCACCCACAGGGCCCTGGTCTTCCTTGACGCGGCCCCGGGCTCGATCTCGGCCCTGACCTGCGTCCCGGCCCCGTCCCCCGGCCCCTCCCCGGCTCCGCCGGACCCGGACCCGGCCGCGCTCTCGGTCCCGGCCTCGCCCTCGAACCCGTCTCCGATCCCGCTTTCGACCCCGTCCCCCACCACACCCTCGAATCTGTCGTCGGTCTCGGCGCCGTCCTCGCCCTCGCGACCGGTCCGGTCCTCGATGCCGTCCCCGCTGCCCGCCTGGTCCTTCGAGGGCCTGCCCGGCGCTCCCTTCGCCGCCCGCCCCGACGTGCGCCTGGCGAACGCGCTCCGCGCCGAGGGCTTCACCGTCGACTCCGAGTGCAGCGAGGGTGCGCGCGCCGACGGCGAGCGGGTGTGGGACTTCCTCCGGTCGGCGGAGGAGGGGGATCTGCTGGTGATCCGGCTGCCCGCCGACAACGGCTGGACCTCCGGGCAGCTGGGATCGATGATCGGCGCGTTCGGCCGGCAGGTCGGCGAGTCGCTGGCGGCGGCCGTACTACTGATCATGGATTTCGGCTGGAGCGCCCTGGACGACTCCGCCACGCCGGTCCGGCAGCTGGCCGTGGCCGGGGAGCCACAGGTGGTGGCGGCGGCCCTGACCCTGACGCTGAGGTTCGACGAGACGCTTCTCGGCCCCGTACGCACCCTGACCGACGTCCTCGCGGAAGGCCTGGCCACCCGGGCCGCCGATCTCGACGGGGACGGGACGATCACCATCGGCGACCTGCACGCCTACGCGCTCCACCACTACGCGGCGGCCTCGGCCGCCCGCACCCCCATCCTGATCACCTACGGCGCCGTCGCCGGTGTCGCCCTGACCCCGGCCTGGGACCCGTCCGCCCCGGCTCACGCCGCCTTCGCCCACCTCCTGTCCAGGCTCGGCGACTCCGCTCCCCACGCCTCCGGCACCGAGATCGTCCGGCGGGTCTACGAGCTCCACCTGAGCGAACCGGCCAGGGAGCTGCTGCGCAAGGCGTCTCTCCTCGACGAGGACGAGTCGATCGACGAGGTCCTCGGCGACGCGGGCGAGCTCAGGCAGTGGGGGCTGCTCGGCGAGACGACCATGTTCGTCCACCCGGACGTGCGGGCCTTCGGCTACTCGCGGCTGTCGGCGGCGGAGCGGGCCCAGACCTCCGCGGTGCTCCGCCGCCGGCGGGCCGGGCTGCGCACCGTACGGCCACGGGCCAGGCTCACCGCCGACCGGTGGACCACCGAGGACCAGCTCGGGCACCGGGTCTACGCCGAGGCCATCGCCGCCTTCGTCCGCCACCACGAGACCCGGCCCCCGCTCACGATCGGCGTCAAGGGGCCGTGGGGCGCGGGCAAGACCTCCCTGATGCGGATGATCCAGGATCTGCTGGACCCCGGGGCCGCCGGGGATCGGCCCGCCCCGATCCATCTCCCCGGCTCCCGCACGGACAAGGCCCTGACCAACGCCGAGGTGCTGACCAGAGCCGGGCGGCGACCCGAGGGGAGCACCGGGCAGGCGGAACCGGGCGCCCTTCCCCTGCGACGGTCGGACTGGCGGCCGACGGTCTGGTTCAACCCGTGGATGTACCAGAACGGCGAGCAGGTCTGGGCCGGGCTCGCCCACGAGATCATCAGTCAGGTCACCGAACGGCTGCCCCGCGCGGAGCGGGAACGGTTCTGGCTGGAGCTCAACCTGTCCAGGATCGACAGGGAGGCGGTCCGCCGGCGCGCCTACCACCTGGCGATGACCCGCCTGCTGCCGGTCGCGCTCAGCCTGGTCGCCGTCCTGGTCCTCACCTGCGCCCTGGTCGCCGGCGCCGCGCTGCTGCCCGCGTTCGGCGCCTTCCTCGACGGCGCCGCCGCCGCCGTCGGCGCCGCCGGGTCGGTGGCCGTGGTGGGAGCGGGCGCCGTACGGCTGGCGAGGTTCTTCGGCGAGTCGGCGGACAACGCGTTCCACGGGCTGGTCCGCCAGCCGGACCTGCTCGCCCCCGGCGCGGCGGACGGGTTCGTCACCGAGGTCGCGATCAACCCCGGTTACCGGTCCAGGACCGGCTTCCTGCACCTGGTGCAGACCGACATGCGGCAGGTGCTCGATCTGGTCGCCACCGAGGAGCGGCCGCTGGTGGTGTTCGTGGACGACCTGGACCGGTGCTCGCCCGGGACGGTGGCCCAGGTCATCGAGGCGATCAACCTGTTCCTCGCCGGGGAGTTCCCGAACTGCGTGTTCGTGCTGGCCATGGAGCCGGAGGTGGTCGTCGCGCACGTGGAGGCCGCCTATCCGGAGCTGATGGAGACGCTGCGGGCCGACGGGCGCGCGGGGCTGGGCTGGCGGTTCCTGGAGAAGATCGTGCAGCTGCCGCTGAGCGTGCCGCTGCTGGACGACGCCGACCGGCTGCCCGGCTTCGTGCGCGCGCTGCTGGGCATGCCCGAGGCCGCCGGCGTCGGTGCCGCCGAGACCGCGACGCCCCGCGCCGCGGGGAGGGATCTGTCAGGCGGGCGTGCCCAGCCGGCGACCGCGGCCGTGCCGCCGCCGTACCGGAGCGTTCCGCCCTCGCGCGAGGCCGTGCCACCGCCGCCCAGGGCGGTACGGCGGTCGCAGGGAGGCACGCGATGGTGGCACGGGGCCGTACGTCGGCCGCGCCCGGCGTCCGACGTACCGCTCGCCGCGGGCGGGTCGCATGCGATGGAGCAGGCGGATCCGGAGCAGGTGAGCCGGCTGGAGGACGCGATCTGGGCGCTGCAGCCGACGGCGGCGAACCTCGACGAGGTGGCCTGGCGGGCGCAGGAGGCCCTGGGCATCGAGTGTTCCGACGCGATCGGCGGGCTGTGCTCGGCGACGCGCGAGGCCGCCGACCACGTCTTCGACGACCTCTACAGCGACGAGAACGCCTACCGGGCGATCGAGTTCGTGCTTCCGGCCCTGACGTTCTTCAATCCTCGCGAGATCAAGCGCTACGTGAACGTCTTCCGCTTCTACTCCTTCCTGACCTACCGCCGCACGCTCGCCGGAGCGGCGCCCGCCTCGGACGGCGAGGTCGCCAAGCTCGCGGCGCTGACCATCCACTGGCCGCACCTGCTGTCACTGCTGGTCAAGGAGAGGGGCGAGACAACCGTGCTCCAGGAGCTCGAACACGCCGCGGGCACCGCCGACGACCGGATCTGGGAGCTGACCGTCCGCGAGACGGGCCTGGCCGATCTGGACGTCCCGGGCAGCGCCCACCTGGACAGCCTGCGCGACCTGCTCTCCACCCCCTACCCGGTGGCCGCCCTGGCCCGTCACCTTCTCTGAGCACCGCCTCCCCGGACCGGGCGATCCCCAGGCGAGGGCGCGAAGGCCGCCGCCGAACCCGGGGTCATCGGCGGTTCGGGAGGCAGGCGCGCCCCACTCCGACCAGGAAGGGAGCGGCGAGAACGGTCCCGTCCTCGGTAAGGCGTCCTGGTGAGCGAGGTCGGCGGCGTCCGTGCCGCCGGAGAGATCGCGTCAGCGCACCTGGTCGATGTCCAGTACGGCTTTGCCGCGCAGGCCGCCGCCGGTGAGCAGGCTCGTCGCCTCGGTGATGCGGGTCCATGACCCGCGCCAGGAGATCTGCGGCTCCAGATCTCCGCTGCCGAGGCGGGTGGCCAGCCAGGTGAGGTCGGCGCCGATCCCGGGTGTGCCGTCCAGGAGGAAAAAAGTCGTCAGTGACCGGTCGTGGCGGCCGCCGTCGCCGAACAGCTCGCCGAACGTGAACGTCTCCGGCTGCCCGGCCGCATGGCCGACCGCGACGAGGACCCCTCCGGCCGCGAGCAAGGCGTAGGCGCCCACAAGGTACGGGCCGCCGACGGTGTCGATCACGCCGTGGACGGGCCGGGTCGCGTATCCGGGGCCATCGGTGATCACCTGGGCCGCACCGAGGGCACGGAGTTCCTCGGCGTGGCCGGGGTCGCCGGTCGCGGCGACGACCTCGGCGCCGCCGAGCACGGCGAGCCGTACGGCGAATCGGCCGACGGCGCCCGCGGCGCCGGTGACCAGCACGCGGCGGCCGAGGATCGGGCCCAGCCGCCGGAGGGCGCGAAGGGCCGAGGTCGCGGCGACCGGGAGCGTGCTGGCGGCTCCGAGCTCGACGCCGTCGGGAACGACGCCGAGCAGATCGGTGTCCGCGGCGCGCAGCTCCGCCCAGGCACCGCTCACGCCCAGGGTGACGACGGAGGTTCCCTCTCTGGGGCCGGAGCCGTCGGCGGCGGCCTGGACGACGACGCCTGCCGCGTCCCAGCCCGGGATGCCGCCCTCTTCGGCGTACGGCAGCACGTGAGTGACCTCGCCGGGGTTGAGCGAGATGGCGCGTACCCGGATCAGAGCCTGGCCGGGAGCGGGCTCGGGATCGGGGACCTGAGCCGGCGTCAGGTGTCCCGGGGCAGCGTGATCGATGATCTGGGCGCGCATGTTCGAACCTCGCAGAGTCGGCGGCAACGAGAGAGAATGTGCCACTGAGTGGCATTTGCCGTCAAGTAGCGATTATTATGACGCGCATCGTCACTACACTCGTAACTGTGATTTCACCGGCCGGAGGACCCCCTCCCGGCGACCTTTCGCTGCGAGAGCGGAAGAAGCTGCGGACGCGGGAGGCGCTGGCGGACGCCGCACTTCGCCTGTTCACCGAGAAGGGCTTCGACGCGACCACGCTGGACGACGTGGTGGATGCGGTGGAGGTCTCCAAGCGGACGTTCTTCCGCAACTACAGCTCGAAGGAGGACGTGGCGCTGGCTCCCGAGAAGGAGTTGTGGGCCGGCTACGCCGTGGAGATCGAGGCATGCCCGCTGGCCGGGCCGATCCTGACGGTCTACCAGGAGGCGCTGGCGGTCACGCTCGCGGGAATGGACCCGAGCTGGGAGCGTCGATTCGTGGCCAGCCGGCGCCTCGCGGAGGCCACGCCGTCGCTGACCGCGCACAGCCTTCAGCACTGCGCCGACGTCACCCGCACGGTGGTCGACACCGTGGCGGCGCGCCTCGGCCCGGACGGTCCCGAGCGTGTCCAGCTTCACCTGCCGCTGGAACTCATGGTGGCGGCCTGGCGCTGGGCGCTGAAGGAGTGGTCCGAGACCGGGGACGATCCGGGGCGCGAAGCGCTCCAGGCTCGGATGGGCGAGGCGTTCAGGGCGATCCCTCCGAGCATGGCCCTTACGGTGAACGCGGGCTGACGGACCGCGGCCGCGGCCTCTCCCCCGGCTTCGCGACCGGAGAGCGCCCCGGCCCGCGAGGGCCGGGGCGCTCCGCCGCGTTCTAGCGCTGGGCTTCGATCATCCAGTGGTGCTTCTCCATGTCATGCGTGATCTCGATGAGAAGATCCTGGGTCACCGGATCGGGCTCATCGGTGTCGAGGACGCGCTGGCGCATCCGGCCGACGATGGACCCGAGGATGTCCGTCATGGCGGCGACGATCTTGCCGTCGTTGATGTAGCCCGTCTCCAGCTGCGCCAGCTCCGTCGTCTTGGCCAGCGTGGACGACCTGCCGTCGGGGTTGATCCCGAGAGCCACCGCGCGCTCGGCGACGGCGTCCGCATGCTCCCTGGCGGCCGCGACGATCTCGTCGAGCTGCAGGTGCAACGAGCGGAAGTTGTGACCGACCACGTTCCAGTGAGCCTGCTTGGTCAGGAGCGACAGGTCGAGAAGATCGACGAGCGCCCCCTGGAGCGCGGTGGCGACGATCTTCTTGGCATCGGGCTTGAGTGGGCTGGTAATTGCGGACATGAGGCGTACTCCCCCCGTTTCGACCTCAAGTTATCCCTGTGAATTTCAACGCCCCGAACCGGATATGTCTTCCTTATGTTGACACTGTAATCATGACAGTGTCACTATGGGTGCATGGAATGGACCATCGGTGAACTGGCAGAGCGAGCCTCCACGGCGCTGGCCCCCACCGCCCGGCTCAACGGGCGGGTCAGGGACGTGCCCAACGAACGCCTGATCCGGTGGTATTCCACGATCGGCCTGCTCGACCCGCCGTCGGCCCGCCGCGGCCGCGTCGCCCTGTACGGCAGGCGCCACCTGCTGCAGCTCATCGCCGTCAAACGCCGCCAGGCCGACGGCCGGACCATCGCCGAGATACAGGCCGAGCTCACCGGAGCGGCCGACCAGATCCTGGAGGCGATCGCCCACCTCCCGGAGACACCGGACGAGACGGCCGAGCCGGTCGCGACCAGGACTCCACGCCCCCGGTTCTGGGCCGAGGCGCCCGCCGCCCCGGCCGCATCGCTCTCCGCCCCCTCCGGATCTCCCCCCGTCGCACCGGCCGCATCGCTCTCCGCCCCCTCCGGGCCTCCCCCGGTCGCACCGGCCGTCGCCGAGGAGCCCCGATCCCCGGCCCCGCCCGCTCAACCTGCTCAGCCCGCTCAGCCCGCTCAGCCCGCCGTGATCGTCCACGGCGTACGGCTGGCGGCCGGGGTGACGGTACTGCTCGACGGCGGTGGCCGCACCCCCTCACCAGACGACCTCGCCGAGATCACCGCCGCGTCCGCGGCGCTCCTGGCGGTCCTCCGCGAACGCGGTCTCACTTCTCCGGAAGGAAAGCAATCATGATCACTTCGATCGCAACGCTACGGCCGGAGGAGTGCGCCCCGGTCCCGGACGCGGGGCTGGGAGCCCTCGTCACCGAGCGCGGCAACCTGCCGCTGGAGAGCGTGGACGTGACCGCCGCCGTGTCCGGGCTGATCGCCGGGGTCGAGGTGGTCCAGGGCTTCCGCAATCCCCACGATGTGGCGCTCGAGGCGACCTACGTCTTCCCGCTGCCCGACCGCGCCGCCGTGACCGCCTTCAGGATGGAGGCGGACGGGCGGGTCATCGAGGGGATCCTCAAGGAGCGTGGCCAGGCCAGGGCCGACTACGACCGGGCGATCTCCCAGGGCAGGCGGGCCGCGATCGCCGAGGAGGACCGGCCGGACGTCTTCACCATCAGGGTCGGCAACATCGTGCCGGGTGAGCGGGTCACCGTGCACCTCACGCTCAACCAGCCGCTCCCCTACGAGGACGGCGCGGCCACCTTCCGCTTCCCGCTGGTCGTCGCCCCCCGCTACGTCCCCGGCACCCCGCTCGACGGTGAGCAGGCGGGCGCCGGCTGGACGCCGGACACCGACGCGGTCCCCGACGCCTCCCGGATCACGCCTCCGGTGCTGCTGCCCGGATTCCCCAACCCGGTGCGGCTCTCGCTCACGGTCTCCGTCGAGGAGGCCGGGCTGGAGCTGCGCGAGATCCGCTCCAGCCTGCACGTGGTCCAGGAGGAGGGAAACACGATCCGCCTCCAGCCGGGTGAGCGGCTGGACCGCGACTTCATCCTGCGTCTGTCGTTCGACGCCTCCACCTCTCTGGCGCTGACCCCCGACGGAGACGAGGGAACGTTCACCCTGACCGTCGTCCCCGGCCAGGTGCGATCCACGGCCGGTCCCAAGGACGTCGTGCTGGTGCTCGACCGCTCGGGCAGCATGACCGGCTGGAAGATGGTCGCCGCCCGGCGCGCCGCCGCCCGCATCGTCGACACACTCACCTCGGGCGACCGGTTCGCGGTGCTCTCCTTCGACAGCGTCGTGGAGCACCCGGACGGACTCGGCGAGGGACTGTCGGAGGCGTCCGACCGCAACCGCTACCGGGCCGTGGAGCACCTGGCCCGGCTGGAGGCGCGCGGCGGCACCGAGATGCTCACCCCGCTGGAGCAGGCCGTCACGCTGCTCGCCGACTCCGCCAGGGACCGGGTCCTCGTCCTCGTCACCGACGGGCAGGTCGGCAACGAGGACCAGATCCTGGAGCGGACCGGCGCCCGGCTGGCCGGGGTGCGGGTGCACACGGTCGGCATCGACCGGGCGGTCAACGCCGGATTCCTGGGCAGGCTGGCCGGGCTGGGAGGAGGCCGGTGCGAGCTGGTGGAGTCCGAGGACCGGCTGGACGAGGCGATGGAACACATCCACCGCCGGATCGGCGCCCCCCTGGTCACCGACCTGTCCCTCAAGGCCGACGGGCTCGACCTGGTCCCGGACACGGTGAGCCACCTCGGCTCGATCTACCCGGGCGTCCCGCTCACCGTCCTCGGGCGTTATCGGGGCGCGGCCGGCGGGGCGCTGACCGTACACGGGCTGGACGGAGCCGCCCAGCCCTGGGAGCGGCGGGTCGCCGCGACGGTCGTGGACAACCCCGCGGCGCGCGCGATCTGGGCCCGAGCCCGGCTGCGCACGCTGGAGGACCGCTACGCGAGCGGCGACCGCTCGCTGGAGGGTGAGATCGTCGAGGTCTCGCTCAAGTACGGAGTGCTCTGCCGGTTCACCGCGTTCGTCGCGGTCGACAGCCAGGTGGTCGCCGAGGGCGGTCCCGGGCACAGGGTGATCCAGCCGGTGGAACTGCCCAGCGGCTGGGAGGACCCGTCCGCCGCCGCGATGCCGATGATGCAGACCATGATGGTCGCGAGCGCGTCCGCTCCCGTGCCCCCGCCCGGGCTGGTGGCTCCGGGTTCCGCGCCGAAGTTCGCGGCGAGCGGGATGGGGCCCGGCGTGCCGCAGGCCGAGGCCGCCGGCGGCTTCGGCGGGCATGCCCGGATGCTGCCCACTCCCGCACCGATGATGAGGACGCCCCGGCAGGAGCTGCCCAGGGAACAGCTCACCGAGGAGCTGGAGCGGCTGCGCGCCGTCGCGTCCCTTCCGGTCGCCGACCGGCTGCGCCACCTGGAGGACCTGGGCAGCCGCCTCTCCGCCCTCGCCGTCTACCTGGGCGGCCACGCGGAGCTGGAGGCCCTGGCCAGGGATCTGCAGGCCGGCGGAGACGTGGACGCCCTCATGCGCCGGGCCGTCGAAGGCCTGGAGGCGCTGATCGGACCCGGAAGGCGCCGGGCGTTCTGGAAGAGGTGACCGTCGTGGCCCGGGGCGGCCCTCACCCGGCTGGGAAGGACGGCCGCCCCGGGGAGCACCACCCTGACGGAGGAGTGTCCGTCGTGACCTGGGACGGCCGTCACCCGGATGGAACAGATGACCGCCCCGGCCCCTGAGAGGAACGCCGTCCCGATGGAGAGGTGACCGTCGTGGCCCGGGGCGAACACCCGCTGATAAAGGAGTGACTCCCCAGGTCACCTCGGTTAGGGTGCCGGGATGACCAGCCCGATCTTTACCCTTTGCGATGAATACGTCTCTCGCTGGGCGGCGCTCGACCCGGTCGCCGCCGGAAACGACGGTATCGATGCCGAGTTCGCAGCGGCCACCGACTACAGCCCGGACGGCGACGCCGCCCGGGCCGCCCTGATCGTCGAGACGCTGGGCGGACTCGCCTCCCTGCGCCCTCAGGACGAGGCGGATGTGCGGGCCGCGGCGCACCTGCGCGAGCGGCTGGAGGCCGAGCTCGCCTCGTACGAGATCGGCGAGCCGCTCCGCGCGGTGGCGGCGCCGTTCGGGCTGATCGCCGATCTGCGGGACAGCGTGGACCTGCTGCCGCACGGCACCGACGACGAATGGCGCGATGCGGCGGCCCGGCTCGCGGCCGTCCCGGAGATGCTGGACGGCTGGCGGGCGAGCCTGGAGACCGGACTGGCCCAGGGGCTCAGGGCCGCCCGCCGCCAGGCGATGGAACTGGCCGCGCAGGCCGAGCTCTTCGCGAGCGGCTCCACCCACCGGGACTTCGTGGCGGGCTACGGCGACGGGCCCGTCAGGGGCGAGCTGGACGCGGGCGCCGCTTCGGCGCACGCCGCCTACGCCGAGGCCGCCCGCTACCTGCGTGAGGACTACGCGCCCCGGGCGACGGAGACCGACGCGGTCGGCGCCGAACGCTACGCCGTGGCCGCCCGGATCAGCCTGGGCGCCGACATCGACCTGCTGGACGCCTACGAATGGGGCTGGGCCGAGCTGGGCCGCATCGAAGCGGAGCTGGCCGCCGAGGCGGAGCTGGTACGGCCGGGCGCCTCGGTGGAGGAGGCGACCGCGATCCTCAACGAGACGCAGTACGTCGAGGGCCGGGACGCCTACCTGGGCTGGCTGAAGGAGCGCCACGACCAGGCGATCGACCAGCTTCACGGCGTTCATTTCGACATCGCCGAGCCGCTGCGCACGGTGGACGTCACCCTGGCCCTCGGCTCGTCCTCGGGCGCGGCCTACTACAGCTCCCCCAGCGAGGACCTGTCCCGCCCCGGCCGCACCTGGTGGCCGGTGGACGAGGGACGGGATCGGTTCGAGGTCTGGAGCGAGCTGACCGTGGTCTTCCACGAGGGGGTGCCGGGCCACCACCTCCAGCTCGGCGCCACCCGGGTGGCCGGGGACGGCCTGTCGCGGTTCGGCAAGAACTCCTGGGTGAGCGGGCACGGCGAGGGCTGGGCCCTGTACGCCGAGAGGCTGGCCGACGAGCTGGGCTGGTTCAGCGAGCCGGGCACCCGGCTGGGCATGCTCGCCGCGTCGGCGCTGCGGGCCGCCCGGGTGGTCATCGACATCGGCGTCCACCTGGACCTGCCCCTGCCCGACGGCTCGAAGTGGACCTTCGAGAAGGCGTGCGAGGTGCTCCGCGACCGGGGCCGTTGTGAGCCGCACCGCGTCCACGCCGAGGTGGTCCGCTACTTCGGCTGGCCCGCCCAGGCGATCTCCTACAAGCTCGGCGAGCGCGCCTGGCTGGCCGCCAGGGACGAGGCCGCGCGGCGACCCGGTTTCGACATCAAGCGCTGGCACACCGCGGCCCTGGAGCTCGGCCCCGTGGGCCTGGCCGGCATGGCGGAGGCCCTGCGCCGGATCGGCTGATTCCCGCCGGGCCCGCCCGCACAGCGTGCGGGCGGGCCCGGTCTGCGCGTGGGCACGCGCCGGTGGAGATCGGTGACGGCCCTATGGACCGTCTCCAAGCCGGGTCGGTGCGGCCGGGTCAGTGCGTGAGCACGCGCTTGTGAAGGTCGGTGACGGTCTTGCGGGCCGACTCCAGGGCGCCCGCCTGCCAGGCGATCATGTAGCTGAGCCAGTCGCCGGCGAAGTGGACGTGACCGGCCGGCTTGTTGAGCAGCTGG
Source organism: Streptosporangium subroseum (assembly GCF_900188345.1). GTDB lineage: Bacteria > Actinomycetota > Actinomycetes > Streptosporangiales > Streptosporangiaceae > Streptosporangium > Streptosporangium subroseum. The sequence continues at coordinate 319,593 of NZ_FZOD01000004.1, forward strand.
TATCCACCGGTGCGGGACGGCCACCCGACCCAGGCGCCCTCGATGTGCGGCTGGAGCTTCCAGGCGACCGAGACCGAGGAGGCCAGCTCGTCCCGGTATTTGGCGCCGTGGATCTTCATGCCCTGCTCGATCGCGCGCTTCTCCCGCTGGGGGTGCGGGAGCGCGGCGTAGGAATCCGCGTTGGCCCCGTTGTGGTAGTAGCCGATGACGAGGCCGCGCCGCGTGCCGTACCCGTAGGAGGGGTACCACATGACGGACAGGTCGAGGTCGGTGTTGGTGACGCCGCCGTAGATGTTCTCGTCGATCTCCCACCACCGGCGACGGTACTCCAGGCCGATCTTGCCGGACGAGGTGACGGTCGGCATGGACAGGGCGGCCTGCACGTCGGGGCCCAGGTTGTGCGGGGTCTTGGCCAGGATGTGCGGCGGCATCGTGGCCACGCAGAAGTCCGCCTTGATCTTCCGCGTCCTGCCGTTCTTGTCCTGGTACTCGACCTCGACGCCGTCGGCCAGGTCGGTGATCTTCGTGACCTTCGATCTCAGCAGGATCTTCTCCTTGCCGACCGCGGCGGCGATCGCCTTGGGGATGGAGTCCATGCCCCCGACCGGCTGGAACATCAGCATCGCCTGGTCGTACCCGAACTCGAAGGAGAAGCGCTGGCCGACCCCGCTGGCGAGCACGTCGGAGAGCGAGGGAACGGGCCCCAGCACGGTGCCCGGCTGCTCGCCCGCGCCGGGATCGACGCTGTGCCCCCGGCGCTCGCCACCGGTGTAGGCGAAGCCGTTCGCCTTGGTGCCGATCGCGCCGAAACCTCTCAGGAAGGAGATGAGCCTCTCCTTGTCCTGCGCGGTCAGCTTGGCATCCAGCGCACCGCTGTCCGTGGCCGTGGAGAGCAGCTCGGAGATGTAGCCGTAGACGTCCGACTTCGCGGTACGCCAGCGGACCGGCGCGGTCATCCCCGCCGCCTCGTTGAAGATGTACGACTGGGCGTTGGAGTTGGTGAAGACCTCCAGGGGAACGCCCAGCTCGCGGCAGTAGTCCATGGTGACCATCCACTGCGCGAGCCTGGCGGGCCCGGCGTTCATGTAGACGCCCTCGGAGAAGCGGGAGATCTGGGTTGAACCGTCCAGCTCGGTGATCCTGTCGCCGCCCCTGATGGTCCAGTTGCGGCCGCCGACCCGGTCCAGCGCCTCGAGCACGGTGCAGTCGTAGCCCGCCTTGCCCAGCTCGTAGGCCGTGGCCAGGCCCGCGACGCCCGCGCCGAGCACGACCACCTTCTTCGCGCCCCTGCCGGTGAGGGTGAAATCGGACGGCTGCGGAGGAGTGAAGGCCGTACGGGTCATCGCCTCGGCGGTGGGCGCGAGGCCGAGCGCACCCATCGTGGCGAAGAGTGCGCCTGCGCCACCCGTCGTGCCGACCGCTGTCAGAAAACCACGCCTGCTGTAACTCAAAGAAACCTCCAAGATCTTTGGAGGCAAGTGTGAGCGGGATCTATTGCGTAAGATCGACGATCTCGTTCCGGGAATATTTCCCAGCCAAAACTCAGCTTTCTCGGCCTAAATCACTTCTTTTCGATCGAGTGGCCCCTGGCTCCGCACCACGGCGGAGTTCGTCGAGGCGATGCGGGGACCGCAACCCCATAAAGTAGCGGCATGGTGATTCTGGACGGCGGGCTGGCCACGCATTTGGAGGCGCTGGGCGCGGACCTGCGCGACGAGCTCTGGTCGGCGAAAGTCCTTCTGGAGAATCCCGCGGTGATCCGGCAGGCGCATCTCGACTATTTCGCCGCGGGGGCGGAGGTGGCGACCACCGCGAGTTACCAGGCGAGCATTCCGGCATTCGTCCGGCGAGGCCTGAGTCCCGCCGAGGCCGAGGATCTGATCCTGCTCTCCGTGCACCTGGCCGTCGAGGCCCGCGACGCCCACGGTTCGGGCACGGTGGCCGCCAGCGTCGGTCCCTACGGGGCCTATCTGGCCAACGGAGCCGAATACACCGGCGACTACGACCTCGACGAGGACGGCCTGACCGACTGGCACCGGGAGCGCTGGCACATCCTGGCCGGCAGCGAGGCCGACCTGCTGGCGTGCGAGACCATCCCGTCCTACACCGAGGCCAGGGCGCTGAAGCGGCTGCTCGCCGAGACTCCGGAAATGCGGGCGTGGGTGAGTTTCTCCTGCCGCGACGGCGAGCGCATCAACGACGGCACCCCGCTGAAGGAGGCCGCCGCGCTGTTCGCCGGCGACCCGCAGGTGATCGCGGTCGGCGTCAACTGCACCGCGCCGCGCCACATTCTCAGCCTGATCGGCCAGATCAAGGGCAAGCCGGCGATGGTCTACCCGAACTCCGGTGAGCTCTGGGACGCCGCGAGCCACAGCTGGCTCGGGCTGGCCGACCCGATGGAGTTCGGTCAGGCCGCCGCCGAGTGGAACGCCGCGGGCTCCGCCTTCGTCGGCGGCTGCTGCCGCACCACCCCCGAGCACATCCGCCAGATCCGCGCCCACCTCACGGGAGAGCCCACCGGCTGAAGCGCGACCGGACTCCCCGGCAGTGCGTCTCGTCCTCACGGGGCAGCACACCGGCCGGGCGCTTGAGACGGGATTCACGGCCGCCCTGAATCCCGTCTCATGACTTCCCGTTCTTGTTACCGCGCCGGCCGCGCGAACGCCCGTGCGGCCGGCACCGCGGCGTCCGCCCGGGGCTCGTGGCGTTCCAGCCGCTGGGTGCCCCGGATGAGGGCTCGCAGGTCGGCGAGGGTGCCGGAGATCGCGCCGTCGGCCCTGGCCTGGACCAGGACGTTGCCGATCGAGGTGGCCTCGACCGGCCCCGCGACCACCGGAAGACCGCAGGCGTCCGCGGTGAGCTCGCAGAGCAGGGCGTTGCGAGAACCTCCGCCGACGATGTGGATCACGTCCACCTCCTGCCCGGTGAGCCGCCGGGCGTCCTGGAGCGCCGCCCGGTGCGCCAGCGCGAGGGAGTCCACCACGCAGCGGACGATCTGGGCCCGGGTCTCCGGGACCGGCTGGCCGGTGCGGCGGCAGAAGTCGGCGAGGCGTCCCGGCATGTCGCCGGGCGCGTGGAAGACCGGATCGTCGGCGTCCACCGTCGACCGGAACGGCGCCTCTCCTGCGGCCTGCCCGAGCAGCGCCTCCAGGTCGACGCGCTCGCCCCCGGTCTCCCAGACGCGGATGCACTCCTGCAGGAGCCAGAGGCCGGTGACGTTACGGAGGTAGCGGACCGTGCCGTCGATACCGGCCTCGTTGGTGAAGTTGGCCCGCCGCCCCTCCTCACTGATCATCGGCTGGTCCAGCTCGACACCGACCAGCGACCACGTGCCGCAGGAGATGTAGGCGAACCGCTCGCCGTCGGCCGGGACCGCGGCCACGGCCGAAGCCGTGTCGTGCGAGCCCACCGCGATGACCGGGGTGCCCGGCGGCAGCCCGGTCTCGTCCGCGGCCTCCGCCGTCAGCGGGCCGATCACCTCGCCCGGCCGCCGCAGCGGCGGGAGGATCTTCGAGGCGGGGCCGAGGCCGCCCGCCAGGACCGCGTCCCACTCGCGGGTCCTGGCGTCGAGCAGCTGGGTGGTGGAGGCGTTGGTCAGCTCCGCGCCGATCTCCCCGGTCAGCCAGTACGCGATCAGGTCGGGGATGAGCAGCATCGTCGTGGCCGAGGCCAGCCGGGGCTCGGCGGCCAGCTGGTGGATCGTGTTGAACGGCTGGCGCGCGATGCCGGTGCGGGCGTACAGCTCCTCGAAGGGGACCCGGCTGCTCACCTGCTCGGTACGGCCGTCGCGGTAGTGCACCGGGTTGCCGAGCAGCGCGCCGCGCTCGTCCAGCAATCCGTAGTCCACCGCCCAGGAGTCCACCCCGATCCCGTCCACGGGGCCGGCGGCCCGCAGGCCGTCCAGCACCCCCCGGTAGATCCGCAGGATGTCCCAGTGCAGCGTGCCGCCCGCCCGTACGGGCACGTTCGCGAACCGGTGCACCTCGCGCAGGTTCAGCGTGCCGGGGCCCACCTCGGCGACGACGACCCGCCCGCTGGAGGCGCCCAGGTCGACGGCCGCGTACCGCCTCATCGCAGGAACGCCGCGGCCACACCCGCGTCCACCGGGATGTGCAGGCCCGTGGTCTGGGTGAGCTGGGTGAGCTGGAAGACGGCGGCGGCGATGTGCTCAGGCAGCACCTCGCGCTTGAGCAGGGTCCGCTGGGCGTAGAACTCGCCGAGCTTCTCCTCCTCCACGCCGTAGACGGCCGCCCGGTTGGCGCCCCACCCGGAGGCGAAGATCCCGGATCCGCGGACCACGCCGTCGGGATTGATCCCGTTGACCCGGATGCCGTGCCCGCCCAGCTCGGCGGCGAGCAGCCGGACCTGGTGCGCCTGGTCGGCCTTGGCCGCGCCGTAGGCGACGTTGTTCGGACCGGCGAAGACCGCGTTCTTGGAGGAGATGTAGACGATCTCCCCGCCCCTCCCCTGCTCGATCATGACGCGGGCGGTCTCGCGGGAGACGAGGAACGACCCGCGGGCCATCACGTCGTGCTGCAGGTCCCAGTCGGCGAGCGTGGTCTCCAGCAGGGAGCGCGACAGGGACAGCCCGGCGTTGTTGACCACGAGGTCCACCCCGCCGAAGGCCAGCACCGCCTGCCGTACGGCCGCGGTGACCTGCTCCTCGGAGGTCACGTCCACCGCCACGGCGAGCGCCGTCTCGCCCAGCTCGGAGGCCACCTTCTCGGCCGCCGCGAAGTCCCGGTCCGCCACGACCACGCACGCGCCCTCGGCGGAGAGCCTGCGCACGGTCGCGGCGCCGATGCCCGAACCGCCGCCGGTCACGAACGCGACCCGGGTCGCCAGCGGCTTGGCCGGGGGCATCCGGCGGAGCTTGGCCTCCTCCAGGTCCCAGTACTCGATGCGGAACTTCTCCGACTCCTCGATCGGCGCGTAGGACGACACCGCCTCGGCTCCGCGCATCACGTTGATCGCGTTGACGTAGAACTCGCCCGCGACCCGGGCGGTCTGCTTGTCCTTGCCAAAGGAGAACATGCCCACGCCGGGGACCAGCACGATCGCCGGGTCCGCGCCGCGCATCGCGGGCGAGCCCGGGACGGCGTGCCGGGCGTAGTAGGCCGCGTACTGCTCCCTGTATCGGGCGTGCAGCTCGCGGAGCCGCGCGGTCACCTCGTCCAGGGGCGCGTCGCCTGGCAGGTCGAGGACCAGCGGCGCGACCTTCGTGCGCAGGAAGTGGTCGGGACACGAGGTGCCGAGCGCGGCCAGGCGGGGGTGCTCGGCACGCGACAGGAAGTCCAGCACCTCTGCGGTGGCGGTGTGGTGGCCCACCTGGGGCAGGTCCGTCGAGGCCAGACCGCGGATCAGCGGGAACAGCGCGGCCGCCCGCTCCCGCCGTACGGTCTCCGGCAGAGGCTCGTGGATCACCGGGCCGAACGGGTCGGGCCTGCCGTGTTCGGCCAGGTAGGTCTCGGCGGTGCGGATGATGTCCAGGGAGTTGGCCGAGCACTCGGCCGAGGTGTCGCCCCAGGCGGTGATGCCGTGCCCGCCGAGAATGCAGCCGATCGCCCGCGGGTTGGCCGCCTTGATCGCGGAGATGTCCAGGCCGAGCTGGAATCCGGGCCGCCGCCACGGCACCCAGACCACCCGGTCACCGAAGATCCGCACCGTGAGCTCGGGGCCGTCGGCGGCCGCGGCGATCGCGATGCCCGCGTCCGGGTGGAGGTGGTCCACGTGCGCCGCGTCCACCAGGCCGTGCATCGCGGTGTCGATCGACGGCGCCGCGCCGCCCCTGCCGTGCAGGCAGAAGTCGAACGCGGCGACCATCTCGTCCTCGCGCTCCACCCCCGGATACACCTCGGCGAGTGCCCGGAGCCGGTCCAGCCGCAGTACGGCCAGGCCGCCCTCGGTGAGCGTCCCGAGGTCCCCGCCCGAGCCCTTCACCCACATCAGCTCGGTGTCCGACCCGGTGACCGGGTCGGGGGCCGAGCCCTTGGCCGAGGTGTTGCCCCCCGCGTAGTTCGTGTTACGCGGATCGGAACCGAGAGCACGCGACCGCTGGAGAAGCTCCTCAACAGCCGAATTCATGACATCTCCCACTCACTAGTTGCTTGCCTTCCACAGGCGCCGAGGAACGGCGCGCTCCATCTCGCCCTGGCCGATGCCGGATGCCGGCTCCGGTGAGACCCGGGTCCGGACGGCCCGGTCCGGACGGCCCACGCTCGGACGACCCGAACTCGGAGACCGGGGGTCAGGCGCCCCAGCCGGCGGGGGCGCCGCCGACCCGCTCATCACGAACCCGCTCGAAATACCCCGACCGCCCATACGCCGCCATCGGATCGGGATCCAACCCCATCTCACCGCGCACCTGCCCCAGCAACGGCCGCACATCGGTGTTATACGCATCCATCACCACCGCATTGGCCCCCAGCACATCCCCCGCCGCCTGCGCCACCGCCAACGCACCCCGATCCACCAGCAACGCCTTCGCCGTGGCCTCCTGCACATTCATCACCGACCGAATCTGCCCCGCGATCTTCGGCTCGATGTTGTGACACTGATCCAACATGAACGCCACATTCGCGTCCGCCTCCAACCCACCCCCACCGATCACCTCGAACATGATCCGAAACAACTGAAACGGATCCGCGGCCCCCACCATCAGATCGTCATCGGCATAAAACCGCGAGTTGAAGTCAAACCCCCCCAGCTTGCCCTCCCGCAGCAAAAACGCCACGATGAACTCGATATTCACCCCCGGCGCATGATGCCCGGTATCCACCACCACCTGCGCCCGCTCCCCCAACCGCAGGCAATGCGCATACGCCGTCCCCCAGTCCGGCACATCACTGACATAAAACGCCGGCTCAAACAACTTGTACTCCAGCAAAAACCGCTGATGCTCCCCCAGCCGGGCATACACCCGCTCCAGCGCCGTCGCCAGCCGATCCTGCCGGGAGCGGATGTCGTCTTGCCCCGGATAGTTGGTGCCATCGGAAAACCACAGCTTCAACGTTGATGAGCCGGTGGCGTCCATGATGTCCACGCACTCCAGCAGATGATCGATCGCCCGGGCCCGCACCCGCGGATCCGGGTTGGTCACGCTGCCCAGCATGTAGGCGTCGTCTTGGAACACGTTGGAGTTGATCGCCCCGATTCCCACCCCCAGCTCCGCCGCCCGCGCCGCCAGCGCGG
>NZ_FZOD01000047.1 GCF_900188345.1 Streptosporangium subroseum
CCGATCGTCGGCTACCTCGCCAACACACTCGTCCTGCGGGGCGATCTGTCGGGAGACCCGTCCTTCGCCGACCTCCTCGACCGCACCCGGGCAACCGTCCTTGAGGCGATGGCCCACCAGGACGTGCCGTTCGAGAAGCTGCTGGCCGAGTTGGAGGTGGAGCGCGACCTGAGCCGTACTCCGCTCTTTCAGACCATGGCCATTTTGCACAGCCAGGACGGGGAGGGCGAAAACAGGGAGACCTTCGCCGATCTGGCGCTGGAGTTCTTCGACGCCGGTTACCGGCAGGCCAAGTTCGATCTCATGCTGGAGGCCTGGCGAGACGACGAAGGGCTCTCCCTTGTGCTCGGCTACGACGCCGAGCTGTTCGATGCGGTGACCGTCGTTCGCCTCGCCGAGCGGCTCGCCGTCCTGTGCGGTGCGATCGCGGCCGATCCCCATCGTCCCCTCTCCGCGCTGCCACTCCGTACGGCCGCAGATGACGTTCTGCTGCGCGTCCTCGAAGCGGTGACAGAGCATCCCGGCAGTTCCCCAGCACCGGCCCCGATCGGCGAGCCGATCACCGCTTACTCCAGTGGTCCTCTCGTGTCGGGACCGATCGGTGAGGCGATCACCGCTCACTCCAGTGGTCTCTCCATACCGGGGTCGATCGGCGAGGCGATCACGGTTTACTCCGGTGATCCCCTTGAGTCGGGACCGATCGGCGAGGCGACCGCCGCTCATTCCGGTGGTCCCCTCGTACCGGAGTTGATCGGCGAGGTGATCGCCTCCCACGCCGATGCCACCGCGCTGAGCTGCGGCGACGAGACACTGACCTACGCGGGCCTGGAGCGCCGCATCGCCTCGCTCTCGGTCGCGCTCCGCCGACGGGGCGTCGGACGGGAGACGATCGTCGCGGTCCGCGTGAATCGGTCGATCGACGCCATGGTGGCATTGCTGGCGGTGTGGCGGGCCGGTGGCGCCTACCTGCCCGTCGATCCCGAACTCCCGGAGGAACGGGCCGGGGTGCTCCTCGCCGACAGCGGTGCCGCGCTGGTGGTGACGGGACGGGACCTCGACGACCTGCCGGGAGACGTCCCGACACTGCGGCTGAACGACCTGAACGACCTGAACGACCTGAACGACCTGAACGACCTGAACGACCTGGGCAGCCTGGACGGGCTCAACGGGCTCAACGGGCTCAACGACTTGAACAGTCTGGACGGCCTGAACGGGCTCGACGGCCTGAGCAGCCTGGACGGGCCGGGACACCTGGACGGATCCGAAGCGCCGGCCGGGCGGGAAGAGCCGCCTGAGCTTGGTGAGCCGGGCAGCGAGAGGCCCGGTACGGAGCTCGAAGGGCCGCATCGCGCCGAGGCCGCCGACGCCGCATATGTGATCTACACCTCCGGCTCCACCGGCCTGCCCAAGGGCGTGGTGGTGGAACACGGGGCCCTGGCCGCCCGGGTGACCTGGATGAAGGAGGCCTACGGCCTGGGACCGGGAGACCGCGTGGTCCAGTTCGCCTCGCTCAGCTTCGACGCGCACGCCGAGGAGATCTATCCCGCCCTCGCCTCGGGGGCGACCCTGGAGCTTTTGCCAGAGGGCGCGGTCACCCTCCCGGAGGTCCTCGCCGGACCTCGGGGACCGGAGGTGACGGTCCTGGATCTCCCGACGGCCTACTGGCACCGGCTGGTCGACCTGATGGACGACGTGGCCTGGCCCGAACGGCTGCGGCTGGTCATCCTCGGTGGCGAGCAGGTGCACGCGAGCGCCGTGGCCCGCTGGCGGGAACGGTTCGGCGACAGGGTGCGCCTGGTGAACACCTACGGTCCCACCGAGGCCACGATCATCGCCACCGCGGCGGACCTCGGCCCCGCCGACACCGAGGAACGCCCGCCAATCGGCCGTCCGATCGGCGGCGTGCGGGCGATCGTCCTCGACGCTCACGGCCATCGCGTGCCACCCGGTGTGCCGGGAGAGCTCCTCCTCGGCGGCGCCGGACTCGCCCGCGGCTACCTTGGGCACCCGGACCTGACCGCCGAGCGTTTTGTGTCCGACCCCGAGGCCGGGCGGCTCTACCGGACCGGTGACCTGGTCCGCTGGCGCGCGGACGGGCAACTGGAGTTCCTGGGCCGCCTCGACGACCAGATGAAGGTCCGCGGGTTCAGGATCGAACCCGCGGAGATCGAGGGACGCCTGCTTGCCCGTCCCGGCGTGCGGCAGGCGGCCGTCACCGCCCGCGACGACAGGCTAGTCGCCTACGTCGCGGGCTCTGCCGACCCATCGGAGCTCCGGCGTCACCTGGCCGGGGGGCTTCCGCCGTACATGGTGCCCGAGGTCTGGGTGATGTTGGACGAACTGCCGACGACCTCGGGCGGGAAGATCGACCGCAGGGCTCTCCCCGCGCCGGGCTTCGACGAGGACCGGCCGTTCGTGGCGGTCAGGACCGATGCCGAGGCCCTGGTGGCGAAGGTCTGGCAGGAGGTGCTGCGGGTCGAAAGAGTCGGCGCCTTCGATGACTTCTTCGTGCTGGGAGGTCACTCGCTGCTCGCCGTACGGGTCGGCGCGCACCTGCGTGCGGCCATGGGGATCGATGTTCCCATCCGCGCGCTCTTCAGAAACCGTACGGTAGCCGACCTCGCGGTCGCGGTGGAGGAGCTGCTCATGGAAGAACTGTCCGCGCTGACCGAGGAAGAGGCCGCCCTGCTGCTCGATGAGGAAGCGCCGTGACCATGCTGTCGCCCGCCAAGCAGGCGCTGCTGGCCCAGCGACTGCGGCGCGGCGCCGCAGTCGCTCCGCCGTCGATCTCCCCGCGTCCGCCGGAGACGGAGAGCCTCCCTCTCTCGTCAGGACAGGAACGGATCTGGTTCCTCGACCAGCTCGACCCCGAGGACACCTCGTTCGCCATGTCCCTCGCCCAGCGGTGGCGCGGCCCGCTGGACGTCGAGGTCCTGCGCCGGGCATTCGACGAGATCGTGGCCAGGCACGAGATGCTGCGCACCCGGTTCCGCGGCATGGACGACGGGGTCGACCCGGCTGACACGGACAACGCTGCCAACGCCAACGCCAACGTGGACGTGGATGCGGGCCCGGTCCAGGTTGTCGAGGAGCCGGGGCCCGCGCCGTTCGAGTGCCTGGACGTCTCCGAGGACGAGGCCCCGGCCGTGATCGCGGAGCGTGTCTCCACTCCCTTCGACCTGACCGCCGGACCACCGCTGCGGATCACACTTCTCCGCCTCGGCGACGACGACCACGTGCTGAGCGTGGTGTGCCACCACATCATCGCCGACGGGGTCTCCATCAACCTGCTCCTGCGCGAGCTCGCCGTTCTCTACGGCGCCTTTCTCGCAGGCGAGCCGTCGCCGCTGGGGCCGCTGCCCATCCAGTACGCGGACTACACGATCTGGCAGCGCGGCGAGCTTCAGGGGGAGAGCGCGCGACGCTCGCTGGACTACTGGCGCGAGCAGCTCGCCGGAGTCCCGATCCTGGAGCTACCCACGGACCGGCCACGCCCCGCCGTGCACACCTCCGAGGGCGACACCCTGACCAGCGGCGTCGACGCGGAAGTGACCGCCCGCCTGGAACGGCTCGCGATCGCGGAGGGCGGCACGCTGTTCATGGCGCTGCTCGCCGCCTACCAGACGCTGCTCATGCGCCACACGGGACAGCAGGACATCTGCGTCGGCTCGCCCATCGGCGGGCGGCCCCACGTCGAGCTCGAACCGCTGATCGGTTACTTCCTCAACACCCTCGTGCTCCGTGGCGACCTGTCGGGAGACCCGACCTTCAGGGAACTGCTGGGCCGTACCCGGTCCACCGCGGTGGACGCCTTCAGCCACCAGGAGATCCCGTTCGAGAGGGTCATGACCGATCTCAGGATCGAACGCGACCTCAGCCGCTCGCCCCTCTTCCAGACCATGATCATCCTGCACAGCCAGAACGACCCCGATCAGGTGCTCCCGATGCGGGACATCGAGGTCGAGGGGTTCGACACCGGATACCGGGCGGCCAAGTTCGAGGTGACGCTGGAGGCCTGGCGCGGCGCCGACGGCCTGACCCTCGGGTTCGGATACCGGACCGACCTGTTCGACCGGTCCACGGTCGAGGCACTGGCCGGCCGGTTCGTCCGGCTGCTCCGCACGGTGGCCGACAATCCAGACATCCGACTGTCCGAGATCGACCTGCTGGGCGAGGACGAGCGGGAACGGATCCTGGGCTGGAGCACCGGTCCCGGCCGGATCCAGCGGCAGACCGCACCCGCACTTCAGGAGAAGACCGCATCTGAGGCTCAGCGGGAGAGCGCACCCGCACTTCAGGAGAAGACCGCATCTGAGGTTCAGCGGGAGAGCGCACCCGCACTTCAGGAGAAGACCGCACCTGAGGTTCAGCGGGAGAGCGCACCTGGGCTTCAGCGGGAGGCCGCACCTGAGGTTCAGCGGGAGACCGTACCTGGGCTGATCGCCGTCGCGACGGCGGCGGCCCCGGGGGCGACGGCGCTGAGCCACGAGGGCGTCGAGCTGACCTACGCGGAGCTGGACGGGCGGTCCGACCGGCTCGCGCGGGCGCTGCGCGAGGCGGGCGCCGGGCCCGAGTCGATCGTCGGAGTCTGCCTGGACCGCTCACCGGATCTGATCGTCACGCTGCTCGCGGTGTGGAAGGCGGGCGCCGCCTACCTGCCGCTTGATCCGGCCTACCCGGACGACCGGCTGACCTACATGCTCGCCGACAGCGCGGCCGGAATCCTGGTCGCCCCCGCCGCCACGGGCGCGCGCCTGCCGGAGATCCGGCGGCTCGACCCCGGCGACGGGCCGAGGGAGAGCGCGGCAGAGCTGCCCGCCTTCGCACCCGACCGAGCCGCGTACGTTATCTACACCTCGGGTTCGACGGGCAGGCCCAAGGGCGTGGTCGTCACGCATCGGGCGCTGGCGGCCCGGGTCGGCTGGATGCGCGAGGAGTACGGTCTGGGCCCGGCCGACAGAGTGCTCCAGTTCGCCTCCGTCAGCTTCGACACCCACGCGGAGGAGGTCTACCCGTGCCTGGCGGCGGGCGCGACGCTCACGCTGCTGCCCGGCGGGGGCGAGTTCCTGCCGGACTTCCTCGCGGGCGCCGAGGGCGCCCGGCTGACCGTGCTCGACCTGCCCACGCCGTACTGGCACGAGCTGGTCGCCGACATCGACGCCGTCGCCTGGCCACCCGGGCTGCGTCTGACGGTGCTGGGGGCCGACCAGGCGCAACCGCAGGCGGTCCGGGCCTGGCACCGGCGTTTCGGGGGACGGGTCCGGCTGGTCAACACCTACGGGCCCACCGAGGCGACGATCATCGCCACCTGTGCGGAGCTCCGCGACTCCGACGAGCGCCCGCCCATCGGACGTCCCATCGCGGAAACCTCTGTGTACGTGCTCGACGAGCGGAGAGGACTGGTCCCGGCGGGAACACCCGGCGAGCTGTACATCGGAGGCGCGGGCCTGGCCCGTGGCTACCTGAACCGGCCGGAGCTCACCGCCGAGCGGTTCGTGACCGATCCGTACGGCGAGGGCCTCCTTTACCGCACCGGAGACCGGGCTCGCTGGCGGCCGGACGGTCAGCTGGAGTTCCTCGGCCGCCTCGACAGCCAGGTGAAGCTGCGCGGCTACCGGATCGAGCTCGGCGAGATAGAGGCCCGTCTGCTTGAGGCCCCCGGTGTGGCGCAGGCGGTCGTCGTCGTGGACGACGGGGCGCTGGTCGCCTACGTCGTGAGAGACGCCGAACGCGCAGGGCTCGACGAAGGCCGTGAGCTCAATGAACGCGCCGGACCCGACAGGCTCAACGAAGACCATGAGCTCGGCAAGCGCCGTGAGTTCGGCGACAGCCGTGAACTCAGCGACAGCCGTGAACTCAGCGAGAACGGCGAGCCGTACGAATCACGCGATCCGCGTAAATCGGGTGAGTCGCATGAACCGCGTGAGCTGGACGAACTGCGTGAGCTGCGCGAACCGCTTGAGTTACGCGAGTGGCTGGCGTCCGCGGTGCCCGCGTACATGGTGCCGAAGGCGGTGGTGCTGCTCGACCGGCTGCCCCTGACTCCCAACGGCAAGCTCGACACGCGCGCGCTCCCCGCGCCCCGGATGGCGCGGGACGAGTCGGTGGCCGTTCCCGTCACGCCGGTAGAGCGCGTCATCGCCGGGATCTGGTCGCAGGTGCTGGGGATCGCCGAGATCGGGGCGGAGGACGACTTCTTCGAGCTCGGCGGGCACTCGCTGTCGGCGACGAAGGCGATCGCCAGGATGCGCCGCGAGCTCGGCGGCGGGGTGTCCCTGATGGACCTGTTCCAGCACCCCACGGTGCGAGGGCTCGCCGCACTGGTCGAGCGCCCCGAAGGCGCGTCAGACGGCGCATCGGCACGACCGCTGCTGCACGAGCTCACCCCGGTCCAGCCACCGGGCGCCGAGGTCGTCACCTACGTCTGCGTGCCCTACGGCGGGGGCAGCGCGGTGGTCTACCGGCCGCTGGCCGATGCGCTGCCGCCCTCCCACCGGCTGCTCGCGCTCGCGATCCCCGGGAACGACCTGGGACTCGAGGAGGACGCGCTGCCCTTTGAGGAGCTGGCCGAACGCTGCACCGAGGAGATCCTCCGGCGGGTGCGCGGTCCACTGGTCCTGTACGGGCAGAGCAGCGTCGGGTCGGCGCTCACCGTGGAGATAGCCCGCCGCGTCGAGGCCGCCGGGCGTGAGCTGGAGGCCGTCTTCATCGGCGCGGCCTTCCCCTTCAGCCGGCCCACCGGCAGGGTGATGCGCGGGCTGGCCAGGCTCGCACGAGCCGCCGCCGTCTCCTCCGACCGCGCCTACGGCAACTGGCTCGCCTCCATGGGCGTGGATCTGAGCGACCTCGAACCCGAGCATGCCGTACGGATCGTGCGGAACATGCGCAGGGAGGCGGAGCGCGCGGAGGAGTACTTCACCGGCATCCTCGGCGCGGACGTGACGCGGCTGCGCGCCCCGCTGGTCACCGTGGCCGGCGACCGCGACCCCGCCACCGAGTTCCGCGAGGAGCGCTACCGCGAGTGGCACTTCCTGGCGGACACCTCCGCGCTCGTCGTCATGAGTGAGGCCGGGCACTTCTTCCTGAAATACCGAGCGGCGGAACTCGCGCGGATCCTCGTCGAGACTCCTCGCGCGCTCGCCTCGTGGACCCCGGAGATCCCCGCCGGCTCGGAGAGCCTGAAGGTTCCAGAGACCACGGTGTCGCGGGCGGCCCTGGGCGGCTCGGAGTCTCTCGCGCAGTCGGTGACCTCAGGCAGCTCGAAGGTGCCAGAGGGCGCGACGTCTCGGGCGGACCTGGACGACTCGAAGGATTTCGCGTCATCGGCCGACTCGACTCCTCTGGAGACGCAGGGGACCTCCGGCATCCCCACCCGGAGCGAAGGCGCGACGTGGTGGCTGGCCGGAGCGTCCAGGTACGGGCAGCGGGATCCCGCAGCGTCCCGGGCGCCGGAACCGGGGATGGGCCGGTTCGCGGCCGTGGCGGCCGGACAGCTCGTGTCGATCATCGGCTCGTCCCTCACCGAGTTCGCGGTGCCGATCTGGATCTACCAGACCACCGGGTCCGTCGCGAGCTTCGCGCTGTTCGCCGTACTCGCCCTGGTGCCGGGCCTGCTCGTGGCGCCGTTCGCGGGTGCGATCGTCGACCGGATGGACCGGCGCCGGGTGATGCTGGCAGGGGACATCGGGGCCGCGGGCAGCCAGCTCGTGCTCGGAGTGCTGCTGTGGACGGGAAACCTCGAGGTCTGGCACGTCTACCTGCCGCTGGTGATGTTGTCGGTGGCGCTGACCTTCCAGAGGCTGGCCTACGGGTCGGCGGTCGCGCAGCTGGTGCCCAAACGTTTTCTCGGCCACGCCAACGGCGTCGTCCAGATGGTCAACTCGTCGTCGCAGCTCCTGGTCCCTCTGATCGCGGTCGGTCTCATGGCCACGATCGGCCTGGAGGGCATCGTCCTGTTCGACGTCGCCAGCTACGGCATCGCGATCGGCACGCTGATCCTCGTACGGTTCCCCGTCACGATGGCCTGGCGGCGTAGGGAGACACTCCTCGCGGAGATAGCCGAGGGCTTCCGCTACTCCTGGGGGAACCCCGGTTTCAGGGCCATGCTGTTCTTCTTCGCCGGGCTGAACGTCTTCCTCTCGCCCCTGTTCCTGATGGTCACACCGCTGGTGCTGTCGTTCGCGACCCTGGAAGACACCGGCCGGGTCGCCTTCGCCTCCGGGGCGGCCGGCTTCCTCGGCGGCCTGATCATGAGCCTGTGGGGTGGGCCGCGCAGCCTGCGGATGCGCGGTGTGCTGCTCTGCACCCTGGCGCTGGGAGCATGCTCCGCAGTCACCGGGCTGCGGGCCGACCTCGTCGTGATCACCGTCGGGGCGTTCGGGATGGCCCTGTGCCTGACGCTGCTCAACGGCATCTACGCGACGATCGTCCAGGTGAAGGTCCCCCAGCGTTTCCACGGCCGGGTCTTCGCGCTGAACACGGTGATCTCGTGGTCCACGCTGCCGATCGGGTTCGGCCTCGTGGCCCCGGGGGTCAGCGCGCTGCTGGAGCCCCTGCTCGCCGACGGCGGCGCGCTGGCCTCGACCGCCGGGGCGCTCGTCGGCACCGGGCCGGGACGGGGGATCGGTTTCATGTACGTCCTCTTCGCGATGGGCATCGTCGGCACGGCCCTCATCGCCCTGCGGACGCGCTCGCTCTCCGGCTTCGACCGTGACATCCCCGACGCGATCGCCGACGACCTCGTCGGGGTCGAGGCGATCGCCGGAAGGACTCCGCGTCCGGCGGAGAAGAACGTCATTGAAGACACCCAGCGGGTGACGGTCGACGTCGCCAAGGAGAAGGTATGAGTCACTTGGACATCACAGGCTCGGTCGATCAGATTGATCAGGCAGGTTCAGCCGGTCAGGCCGGTCAGGCCGGTCAGGCGGGCTCAGCCGGTCAGGTCGGTCAGACCAATCAGGTTGATCAGGTCGGTTCGGCCGACGCGGCCGACGCGATCGGTTCGGCCGGGACGGAAGGCATCTCGACTTCCAGGACCTCGATGAGGGAATGGCTGGCCGGGGCACTGGCCACGGCCTGCGACGGCGAGATCTCCGCGGAGGAGATCCTGAGCGCGGACTGCCCGTTCGTCGCCCTGGGGATCACCTCGATCGCCATGGTGCGGCTGGTCGACGCCATTGAGATCGAGCTGGACGTCTTCATCGAGTTCGGAGGCGACACCTGGTTCCTCAAGGACCTGGACTCCCTGACGAGTTACCTAACCAAACTTGCCGATTCCTGAAGCCGGACGCTCCGACGAGTTACCTAACCAAACTTGTCGCTCCTGAAGCCGGACGCCCTGACGAGCTACCTCGCCAAGCTTGCCGACCCTTGAAGCCGGACGCCCTGACGAGCTATCTCACTGGACCGACCCGTCCTTGAAGGCCGCCCTGTGGATCGCGGTCCTGGTGGTCTCCTCGGGATAGGGCGACAGCCGTACGGCGTCCTGGACACTCATCCGGCCGGCGGCCACCTCCTCGCACAGCTCCGCGATCACGCCGATCTCGGCGCGCTGGGTGACGACAAACGCGCGGTCCACCGGGTCACCGTGTCCCGGCACCACGATGCCGTCATCGGCGAGCCCGAGCACGCCGTCGACCGTCGCGGGCCATTCGAGCGGGTAGGCGTCTCCGTACGCCGGTGGGGCGCCGTTCTCCACCAGGTCGCCGGCGAACACCACGCCGGCGTCCGGCACGTGGACCACCAGATCGTTGCTGGAATGGCCGCGGCCGAAGTGGGTCAGGACGACACGGCGCCCGCCGGCGGCCAGCTCCGCCCGATCGGTCACGAGACGGTCCGGCAGTACGATCTCCGTCTTCGCGATGTCGTCGGCGATGCCGGCCTGCCCCTCCGTCAGGTATCGCAGCCTCCAGGCCTCCCGCGTCGTCTCTCCGTTCTCGATCAGGTCGGTGCGGCAGCCCTCATGCGCCCAGACGGGACATTCGAGAAACGCCCGCGTGCCGAAGCTGTGATCGAAGTGCGAGTGAGTGATCACCACCGTCCATGGATCGCGGGTGATCCGCCGCACCTGTGAGGCAAGCTCCGCCCCCTGCCGCTCGTCCCCTCGCGTATCGATCACCAGGCAGCCGCCGTCACCCATGACGAGGCCGACCGACAGGTCCAGCTCGGCATGCCGCCGGACCAGCACCCGGTCGGCCACCTCAATCCATCGTTCTTCCATGGACGGCATTCTTTCCCACGACGGGAGGACGCCGGCCTCGGCGTTCTCCTTCGTCGAGGCCGGCACGCGGAAACCTGACGCGCTCGGCACGCGGGCCTCTGCCTACCCCCTCAGGTAGGTGACCACGGCCAGTACCCGCCGGTGGTCGTCCTCGGCCGGGGGCAGGTCGAGCTTGGTCAGGATGTTGCCGATGTGCTTGCCCACCGCGGCCTCCGACACCACGAGCGCCCTGGCGACGGCCGCGTTGGACCGGCCCTCGGCCATCAGCGCCAGGACCTCCCGCTCCCGGGGAGACAGCCGCGCCAGCGGGTCGCGGCGGCGGCGCAGCAACTGCCTGACCACCTCGGGGTCCACGACCGTACCGCCGCCGACCACGTTGAGCAGCGCGTCGACGAACTCCTCCACGTCGCCGATCCGGTCCTTGAGCAGGTAGCCGATCCCGGTGCCGTCACCGGAGTCCAGGAGTTCGGTCGCGTAGGTCTGCTCGACGTACTGGCTCAGCACGAGGACGGGCAGGCGCGGATTCTCCGAGCGGAGGGCGACCGCGGCCCGGAGCCCCTCGTCGGTGAAGTCCGGTGGCATCCGGACGTCGGTCACGACGACGTCGGGAGCGTGCTCGCGCACCGCCTCCATGAGTTTCCCGGCGTCGCCCACCGTGGCCACCACCCGATGCCCGAAACGTGTGAGCAGCCCGGCCAGCCCTTCGCGCAACAGCACGCCGTCCTCGGCGATGACTATCTTGAGGGATCGATCGATGCGCAAGGGATCTCCACACGGAGCAGGGTCGGGCCGCCGACCGGGCTGGAAAGCATCAGTCTGCCGTTCACCACCGAGACGCGGTCGGCCAGCCCCGCCAGGCCGGTCCCGGCCGCCGCGTCGGCACCGCCCACGCCGTCGTCGCCGATCTCCACCACGAGGCGGTCGCCGTCCATCCGGCCGGTGACGGAGGCCTGCCGGGCGTCGCTGTGCCTGGCCGTGTTCGCCAGTGCCTCCGACACCACGAAGTAGGCGGTGGCCTCCACCGCCTCGGGCAGCCGCGACGGGAGCGTCATGGAGACCTCGACGGGGACGGGGGAGCGGTCGGCGACGTCGGCGACGGCCGCGGGCAGCCCCCGGTCGGTCAGGATCTGCGGATGGATCCCCCTGATCAGGTCGCGGATCTCGGCCAGTGCGAGCTTCGCCTGCCCGTGCGCCTTGTGGACGAGGTCGGTCCTCTCGTCCCCGTGGGTGAGCTTGGCCAGGCCGAGCGTCATGGTCAGCGAGACCAGCCGCTGCTGGGCGCCGTCGTGCAGGTCGCGCTCGATCCGCCGCCGTTCGGCCTCGAAGGCCTCGACCAGCCGGGTCCTGGACCGGGTGAGCTCGATGACCCGCTGTGCCTCGTCGGTCTCCCGCGCGCCGAGCAGCAACCGGGCCAGTATGCCGTGGAGCACCGCCAGCGCCGTCAGCGGATAGATGAAGAGGGCGAGCAGGACGGCTCCCAGCAGTGCCGCGGCGAACGCCTCGGGATAGCTGTCGATCAGCCAGATCTTGAGCAGCCTGAACTCGCCCGACTCCTCCAGCGCGATGGGTGAGTACATGGCCAGCATGGGCCCGGCGATTCCGTACACCACGGCCAGGAGTTCCATCGGCCAGAGCACGGTGATCAACAGACCGGTGTAGGCCAGCTCCCGCCAGGTGGCCTGCTCCCCGAACCGGAGCCGGGCCCAGGCGACGAGCCCCGGCTGGTCGGGCACGCGATGCGGCGATTCCACCGGCTCCGAGTCGATGATCCACAGGCGGCGCCGTTCCAGCGCGCCGACCGGGATCCCGCTGAGCCCCAGCACGACCAGCAGCGGGATGCCCACCAGCACCAGGGCCAGCACCGCGCCGGAGACCAGGGACACCAGGACCACCGCGAGGATGATCGCGCCGACGACGGCGCTTGTCATCAGGTAGACGATCGAACGCCACGGCCAGAGCGTGACCAGCAGATTCCGCCGGGTGAGTGCCTGCCAGGCCGCCTGAGATCGCACCTTATGACAGTACGGCCTGCGCGGGAGTGCCCCCCAGCAGGCCAGATCCCCTTCCCTGGTATGGCCAGGCATACCCCGAAGACTAGGTTCTGGCGTCCTGCGGCTGGCACCCCCGCGACGATGTCATTGAGCCATGAACGAGACAGCGGTGGTTCCTGACCTGCGGGCATTCATGGCGGTCGCTCTTCGCAAGCAGGGCGTGGTGGGCGCGATCGCCCCGAGCTCTCCGGCACTGGCCAGGGCGCTGACCGCGGTGGTGCCGACGAGCGGCACACCGGTGGTGGTGGAGCTGGGGCCGGGCACCGGCTCGATCAGCGAGGCCATCCGGGCGCGGACGGCTCCCGGATCGCGCCATCTGGCCGTGGAGATCGAACCCGCCCTGGTCGCACACCTGCGCAGGACCAAACCCTGGATGGAGACCATCCAGGGCGACGCGGCCGACCTCGGCGAGCTCCTGGCCTCCGCCGGGGTCGACCGGGTGGACGCGGTGGTCAGCACGTTGCCGTGGTCGCTGTTCCCCGGCGAGCAGCAGGAGCGGATCGTCGGTGAGATCGGCCGGGTGCTCGCCCCCGGGGGAGCGTTCACGACCGTGACCTACCTGCATGCCGTACCGCTCGCCGGGGCCAGGGCCTTCCGCAGGCGGCTGCGGTCGGCCTTCGACGAGGTGCTGACCACCGGGCCGGTCTGGCGGAACCTGCCCCCGGGGATGACGTACGTGTGCCGCAGGCCGGCAGTTCATGTCTGAGCTGCTCGGCCAGCTCTCCCCGCCGCTGCTGCTGGTCGTGGCGTGGGTGTTCCTGGTGGCCGAGGCCGGACTGCTGGTCGGCGTCGCGCTGCCGGGGACGAGCGTGCTCGTCGCGCTCGGGTACTTCTCCCATCTGGGCGTGGTGCCGCTGGGCGGGGCGATCGCGGTGGCGGCGTGCGCGGCGGTGGTCGGCACCCAGATCTCCTACCTGTGGGGACGGCGCCGCGAGGGTGCTCCCTCCTTCCACCGGTTCGCCCCCGGCCGCTGGGATCGGCCGCGTGAACTGCTCGGGAAGTACGGGCGCTGGGCGGTGGCGGGCGGACAGTGGTTCGGCAGCGCCCGCACGCTGACCCCCCGGCTCGCGGGCTGGGCGGGCATGCCGTACCGCACCTTCGCGACCGCGAGTCTGCCCACCGCCTGCGCCTGGGCGGCGACGCTGGTGACCCTCAGCTACCACCTCGCCCCGGAGATCATCCAGCAGGTCACCACCCACCTGGCCGTCGCCGGACCGGTACTGGTCGCGGTCTGGCTCCTCGTCGCCTGGGCGGTCCGCGCCAGGCTCAGGGCTCAGGCGAAGGCCCAACCGACCATCCGCTGACCGGCGGAGGCGTCCGGATCAGATGAGGACGCGGCCGACCATGCGTGCGTACATCCGGCCGGGGCTGGGGACCGACGACGGGTGGAGGAAGCCGGGGAGCATGGGGAGGTCCACGGCGAAGGGCTGCAGGCGTTCGTAGAGGACGTCGGCGCCCACGGGCCGGTTGTCGGGGTCCTTCTCCAGGAGATCCTCGATCAGGCGGTTCAGCTCGGCGGGGACACCGGGGACCGCGGGCGGGCGCTCCTTCACCTGGCGCTCGAACACGACGTACTCGGTGGGGCCGGTGAACAGCTGCTCGCCCGTCAGCATCTCGTGCATCACGCAGCCGAGCGCGTAGAGGTCGCTGCGGGGGCCTGACAGGCCGCTCTGGATCTGCTCGGGCGCCATGTAGGCGGGGGTGCCGAGGATCTGGCCAATCCGGGTGAACTGGGTGGAGTCGGCCTCACGGAGCATCGCGAGGCCGAAGTCCAGGACCTTGACGCTCCCGTCGGGGCAGAGCATCAGGTTCGTCGGCTTGAGGTCGCGGTGGTAGATGGACAGTGCGTGGGCGGCCGACAGGACGGCGCAGGCCTGGGCCGCGATCGCGGCGGCCCACGGGACGGGGAGCGGGCCGTGCTCGCTGACCAGGTCGGCCACGGTGACGCCCTCGATGAACTGCATCACCTGGAACAGCCGCTGGTCGAAGGTGCCGAAGTCGTAGAGCACCGGGGCACCGGGGTGTTCCAGCTTCGCCAGGATGCGGGCCTCACGCAGGAAGCGCCGGTTCAGCTCCTCGTCGGGGCCGGTGAGAAGCTTCAGGAATTTAACGGCCACCCTGCGGTCGAGGTGCTTGTCGTGACCGCCGTAGACGGCGCCCATGCCCCCCTGGCCGAGAGGGAGGTCGTCGAGTTCGTAGCGGTCTCCGATGACCATCGACCCTCCCAGACTTGCGGGCATCACACCCGTTGGTCGCACGGCCGGAGATGGCCGTCGACCAGTCCGTCAAAGCCTAGCCGGATCAGGGTTTCTCCCAGTGTTCTCGTCTCGCGCAGTCTGTCCTCCAATGCGAACAACTCGCGGAAGGCGGTGCCGTACCGCCGTTGGTCGGGCAGGGGCAGCATCGGCACCCGCGCCCGCCGCACGTCGAGGCGGCTGGAGCTGGGATGGATCCTGGCCCCGTCGGCGGAGCGCAGGAAACCGGCCAGGAAACCGGGGTCGAGCCGCTGCGGATCCACGCGATAGAGGGTGACCTGCGGGCCGAGCGCCGCGTCGCTCTGTGTGATCATCCGTACGGTGCCCAGCACGGTGGTCACGACGTCACCGGGTTTGATCATGACCAGGGCCGGATCGAGGGTGGTCCGTCCGGAGGGGGACGTGCCCGCGGCGATGTCGTCGGCGGTCAAAACCGGGAGAGGACCCTCATCGGCGGACATCTTGGGCGGGGCTTGGAGAATAGCGATCAAACCCGCCTTGGCCAGCTCTCCGATGGTGGTGGTCGGCAGGTCCTGCCGTTCGTCGAGCAGCTCAAGGGAGGGTGGCGCGTCCGACAGCATGGCCGAGGTGCCCCTGAACCTGGCCAGCGCGTCGGTGAAGTCCCGCAGGAAGTCCAGGCCCCCCTGCTGCGGGCGATGCCTGGCCGGGTTGAGGTCCACCTCGTCGTCGAGCAGGTCGATGATCCGCACCGTACGGCTGTCGCCGGACAGCTCGGCCTCGGGGTTCTCCATGTAAGCGCGCCAGGCGGGCTCCACGATCGACAGGTCCTCGCTGGCGTCCACCACCAGGAGCTGGGACGGGGGCCGCGTACCGTTGGGGCGGCGGAGCACCCACAGGTCGGGGCCGCCGGGCGCCAGCGTCACCACGGCCCGCAGCGCCCCGGCGCGGAGCAGGTTGCCCCGGATCCGCTTGCCGGGACGGCGGCTGGCCGCCGCGGTGGGCATCAGGATCGCCACCAGGCCTCCCGGCTTCACGTGGGCCAGGCAGTGCTGCACCCAGGCGAGCTCGGACTCCCCTCGCGGCGGCAGGCCGTACTCCCAGCGGGGGTCGGCGGCCAGGTCCTCGTAACCCCACGCACGCTCGTTGAACGGCGGGTCACAGATCACGGCGTCGGCGAGGTCGCCGGCCAAACCGTCCTCGCGGAGGGAGTCGCCGGCGACGATCCGCGCCTCGGCGCCCCGGAGCAGCACCCGGACCGCGGAGAGCAGCGCGTTCGTCTCGTTGATCTCCTGGCCGCGTGAGGACTCAGCGTGCAGCAGCAGGGTCCCGATACCGCACGCGGGGTCGAGAACGACCCCCTTCTCCTGGACGGCGAGCCGGGTCATGAGCTCGGCCACGTCGTCCCGGGTGATCGAGAGCTGGCGGGAGTGGGCCTCGACGTAGCGCTCGCAGAGGAACTCGAAGGCGTCCAGCGGCCCGCGCTCGGCGGCCAGCTCGGCGATCAGCCCGACGAGGGCGAGGTCGTCCAGGCGCAGGTCGGGGGAGCCGGGAAGATCGGCTGTCACGGTGGCCATGCGGGAGAGGGACCTCGTGCCGTGATCACGCCAGGCTCCGGGCTCGCGGTGCAGGAACAGCAGGAACGCGCCGGCCCTGCCCACCAGATCTCCCAGGCGCAGGTCGTCGACCGAAGTCCGTAGCCGCTGCCAGACCAGGTCACCGAGGGAGACTTCAAAAGATTTGCCATTTGCACGTAACCATGCGGCAATTTCGGGCAGAGAGAAGAGAGGGCTGGAGGCGGTGCCGCCCACCGGCTGGGGGAAGTCCTCATGGCGGCGGCGCCAGTTGCTTACCGCTGCCCTGCCGACTCCGGCGAGCCGGGCGATGTCGCCCGCGTTCACGGTGATGTCCTGGCGCTCCTCCATATTGGGTCACAGTAGTTCACTGTGCCGCAACGGTCTACAGGAACTTTGCTTGTGAAGTGCCTCAACCAATGCTTTACTGCCTTCATGGCACTGAACGAAGCATTGGCACTGCGCTATGCGGCCCGCTCTGATGTAGGCGTCCGCCGCGAGGCGAACGAGGATTCGGGCTACGCGAGCGCACGCCTGCTCGCCATAGCCGACGGTATGGGTGGTCATGCGGGCGGAGAGGTCGCCAGCTCACTCGCCGTCACGGCGATGGCGGCGTTGGACGAGAGCCTTCCGGAGAGCGGTGTCGACCTGCTGGCCGCGCTCAAGGACGCGGCCAAGGGCGTGAACCACACGCTGCGTGACATGAGCGAGCAGGACCCCACGCTGCGCGGGATGGGCACCACCCTGACCGCCATGCTCTGGGACGGTGCCACCTTCGCATTGGCCCACGTCGGCGACTCCCGCGCCTACATGCTGCGCGACGGCGCCCTCTACCAGATCACCCACGATCACACCCTTGTCCAGTCGCTGGTGGACGAGGGGCGGATCACCCTGGAGCAGGCCGCGGAGCACCCGCGCCGATCCATGGTGCTGCGGGTCCTCGAGGGCACCGGCGACGGTGAGCTCGATCTCTCCCTGCGCGAGGCCTATCCGGAGGACCGCTACCTTCTCTGCTCCGACGGCCTGACCGCCGTGGTCGGTCCCGAGACCATGTTCAACACGCTGAGCGAGATCTCCGATCCCGACGAGGCCGCCCGGTGGCTCATCGACCTGGCCAACCGGGGCGGTGGCCCCGACAACATCACCTGCATCGTGGCCGACTTCTGCGCGCCCACCGGTGCCCCCGCGGCCTCGCTGATCGTGGGTGCCGCGGCGGAGAGAAAGTTCGCCGTCTGACGTCCGTCTCCCCGAAGAGGCCGGTGTGAGTCGTCCACACCGGCCCTCGTGGTTCGGGCCGTGGGGGAGGGCGTCCCTCGAACAGCCGGGCGGGAGCCGGTCCCGGCTGTGGGAGCACGTTCCGTACCGCCGTTCGGCGGCGTGAGGCCGGTCCCCGGCCGTGGGAGCGCGTCCTCCGCAACGGGGAGTGCGTCAGGGACGCGGGCGGTTCACCATGTTCTCCGTAACGGAGAGTGGATCAGAGGCGCGGGCGGGTGTTTACCAGGATTTGCCGGTGATGCGCTCGTACGCTTCGAGGTAGCGCGCCCGCGTGACCTCCACGACCTCGGCGGGCACCTCCGGTGCGGGCTCCTTCTTGTCCCATCCCGTGCCGGTCGCCCAGTCGCGGACGTACTGCTTGTCGAACGAGAACTGCGTGCGGCCGGGCTTCCAGTCGTCGGCCGGCCAGAACCGCGAGGAGTCCGAGGTGAGCACCTCGTCACCGAGCATGAGCGTGCCGTCCGCGGCCCAGCCCAGCTCGATCTTGGTGTCGGCGATGATGACGCCGCGCTCGGCGGCGAGCTCGGACCCCCGCCTGTAGACCTCCAGCGTGATCCGCCTGAGCTCCTCGGCGACCTCGGCGCCCTCCTGGGCGACCACGTCGTCGTAGGTGATGCCCTCGTCGTGCTGGCCGAGTGGCGCCTTGGTGCTCGGGGTGAAGATCGGCTCGGGGAGCTGTGACCCCTCCACCAGGCCGGGAGGAAGCGACACCCCGGAGATCGAACCGGTCGCCCGGTAGTCCTTCAGCCCCTGTCCCGTCAGGTAGCCGCGGGCGATGCACTCGACCTGGACCATCTTCAGCTTCCGGCACCGTACAGCGCGTCCCTCGAACTCGGCGGGCACGTCGGTGGCCGAGATCACATGGTTGGGCACGATGTCCGCGAGCTGCTCGAACCACCACAGCGACAGCCGGGTGAGGATCTTCCCCTTGTCCGGGATGGGTGTGGGCAGGATCACGTCGTACACCGACACCCGGTCGGAGGCCACGAGGATGATGTCCCCCCGGTCCTCGTATACGTCGCGGACCTTCCCGGAGTGTAGAAGTTTCACGCTGTTCCCTGCTCTCGCGCGATCCCGTGGTCGCAGGAGGACCGGTGATCGCTGAATCGACACACTCATCGCACTCGATGACGGAGACCGTTCCGGTGGGCGCGGGGCCGACCGGCAACCAACAGACTAGTCGTCCGGCCGGGAGCGCCATCCCCGCAGGTACGGGGTCGGCGCCGTCACCGCGACCTGGGCGGTTCTCCGGCGCCGGCCGCGCTTCCGGGAGCACGAGTGATCTCCGTGGTCCTCCCGTGCCCGGACCTCCGGGATCGCGAACGCTGTCGGCCGCCGATCGTCTCCGGGATCACGAGCACGGTTGGCAGCCGGTCGCCTCCGGCCGGGTCCCGGCCGGGCCGCAGCGCTCGGTGAGCGGGAGTTGCGGGGCGGGGAACAGGTCGCCGGTCAGTAACGCCGCCGCGTGCGTCGCGGCGGCGAGGATGTCGGCGTCGTCGGCCTCGGTCTCATGGGAGGCCATCACGGTGATGTGCACGCTGAGCAGGGCCATCCGAACGCGCAGGCGTTCCTGGAGAGGTGCGTCGGGACCCGCGATGATCTGGGTGGCCTTCTCCATCCGCTGCTGGATGGTGCCCCGGTCCGTATGCAGGGCGGCGCGTACCGCGGTCTGGTTGACGGCCGCGAAGCGCATGACCGGCAGCCCTCGGCCGACGGCCAGCGCGAGCCATCCGCCGAGAAGTTTCGAGGACAGCTGCGGGGAGTGCGGCTGGGCGGCGGCCCAGGCGAGCAGCTCGTCGAGCGCGTTCAGATGCTCCTCGAAGAGGCTGAGGATGATCGCCTCTTTGCTCGTGAAATGGTAGTAGAGCGCGGCCTTGGTGATGCCGAGCTGCTCGGCGATCTCGCGCATCGAGGTGGCGTCGTAACCGTGCTCGGTGAACAGGGCCAGCGCGACGTCCCCGATCTGTGCCCGCGTGTCCTCGCCCTTACGCCGCATACCCCTCAACCGTTCCGCCTTCTTCATCTATGTCGTGATTTATTCCCATCTTCGCACATTTGCTAACCGGCCGGTAAGTAAGTACGGTACTTACCGGCCGGCTAGTTAAATTGAGTGGAGAAGGTGCAGTGGTAACGAAGGACGGAACGACAGGGGCGGCGGCTTCGCCGGTTTCGGCGGCGGAGGTGGCGGCACCGGCAGAGGCGGGGGGACTGGGGTTCAGTCACCGTCAAATCATGATCACGATGAGCGGCCTGGTCATCGCCATGCTACTGGCGATGCTGGACAACATGATCGTCGCCCCGGCGCTGCCGACGATCGTCGGTGAACTGGGCGGACTGGACCACCTGGCGTGGGTGGCAACGGGATACATTCTGGCCTCCACGGTGTCCACACCGATCTGGGGCAAGCTCGGCGACCTGTACGGCCGCCGCATCATTTTCATCTCCTCCGTAGTGATCTTCCTGGTCGGCTCGGTGCTGTGCGGCATGTCCCAGGACATGACGCAGCTGATCGCCTTCCGCGCGATCCAGGGCCTGGGCGCCGGCGGCCTGATGGTCGGCGTTATGTCGATCATCGGCGAGATGATCCCGCCGCGTGACCGCAGCAAGTACCAGGGCCTGATGATGGCCGTCATGCCGGTCGCGATGATCGGCGGCCCGCTCATCGGCGGGTTCATCACCGACAACCTCGACTGGCGCTGGGCCTTCTACGTCAACCTGCCGCTCGGCGTGGTCACCCTGGTCGTCTGCTGGATCACCCTCGGCAAGCTGCCGAAGGGCGCGGGCAAGGCTCGCATCGACTGGCTCGGCTCCGCCCTGCTCACCGTGTGGATCACCGCACTGGTGCTGATCACCAGCTGGGGCGGCGTCCAGTACGACTGGGGCTCGGCGCAGATCCTCGGACTCGCGGCGCTCACGGTGGTCGCGTTCGTCGCCTTCATCGTCGTCCAGCGTCGTGCCGCTGAACCGATCATGCCCCTGCGGGTCTTCAACAGCCTCAACTTCAACCTGGCCGGGGGGCTCGCCTTCATCTCGGGCTTCGCGATGTTCGGCGCCATCGGCTTCCTGCCGCAGTTCCAGCAGTTCGTCCAGGGCACCTCCGCCACCAACAGCGGCCTGCTGCTGGCACCCATGATGGTCTCCGCGATGATCGTCAGCCTGGGCGGCGGTCTGCTGATCAGCAAGACCGGGCACTACAAGGCCCTGCCGATCGCCGGCACCGTTCTCATCACCATCAGCCTGGCGCTGTTCGCCACCATGGACGTCAACACCTCCACGTTCATGTCCGGCGTCTACATGGCGATCCTGGGCGCGGGCATGGGCGGGCTGATGCAGACCAGCACCCTCATCGCCCAGAACAGCATCGAACTGCGTGACATGGGCGCGGGCACGGGTGCCTCCACCTTCCTGCGCAACATGGGCAGCTCGCTCGGCATCTCCCTTCTCGGCGCGGTCTACGTCAACCACCTGACCGACTCGCTGGTCGGAGCCGGAGTGAAGGACATCAGCACCTCCGCCACCTCCATGACTCCTCAGTCCCTGCGTGCCCTGCCGGAAGCGGCCCGGCACATCTTCCAGCAGGCCGTCACCGACGGCGTCACGGCGCTCTTCATGTGGGGCGCGGTGGTGGCCGCCGTCGGCATCGTCATCGCCGTGTTCATCCGCCAGGTCCCGCTCCGCGGCGGCCCCGCGGCCGCGATCAAGGAAGCGGAGCTGGTGGAGGCCAGCGCCTGAGCTGACCCGCGCCACTCCTTGCTTCCCCAACCTCCTTATCGACGTTCCTGAAGAGCCGAGCAATCGACGTCCCTGAAGAGACGGGCACACGGGCTTCGCCGGCCCGTGTGCCCGCCCTCGACGCCTGAGCCCCCTGGCCCGATCCGTAAGAAACACGCACCGGCGGTCATCTTCGCCGGGCGCTCCCGCAGGAAACCCGAAGTCCAGAGGGTCTCAGATGCTCGACATAGTGCTTCCCTCCGCGCCGCTCGCCGCCTACCTGGTCATCTGGCTGGTGTCGTCGCTGGATCTGTTCATCCCGATCCTGCCGCCCGGCACCCTGCTGCTGGCCGGGGGCGCCCTGGCCGCCCAGGGCGACCTGAATCCCATCCTCCTCGGCACGATCGGGGCCTTCGGCGCGTGGACCGGCGACCTGGCCGGTTACCGGCTCGGCCGCCGGATCGCCCGCGGCCTGGCCCACCTTCACCCCGAGGCACACCCCCGGAAGAGCGAGTCCCGCTGGCAGGGGTGGATCATGCGGCACGCGTTCCTGGCACTGCTGATCGCTCGCTACCTCCCGGCGGGCCGGACGGTCGCCGCGACCACCGCGGGACGGCTGGCCCACCCCTGGCGCGCCTACACCCTGGCGGCCCTGACCGCCGAACTCCTGTGGGCCGGTCCCGCGGTCCTGCTCGGCTATCTCGGCGGACAGTTCATCCCGGTGGAGTTCATGCTCGGTGCGGCACTCGGAGGCATCGTCCTCACCGTGCTCGCCGCCCTCCTGCGCCACCGGCGCACCGCCCGCCGTAACGGCTCGGCGATTCCAGAGTCATAGCCAAGGGCCAAGCAGTCGGAGTTCAACGGTGTCGATCCGGCTCCGGTCGGCGAGTCATGATCACATCGCGGGCCTGACGGCTATCGGCGCGCGCCCACCCAGAGGAGACCAACGCCCGGATCTGGAGTCCGTACCGGTTGGTTCCGGCGTGGACGGCGGCTTCGAAGACCGTCGCACCATGCCTCATTCGTCCTGTTATCCGATGGGATTCACCTGTTCGCCCTGGACCGTACTTCAGCGTTCGAATATATCGATGAGTAATGCCTCAACCACGGATGGCATGGGCTTTCATGATCTTCTACCTCTTGCGTTTTTCGCAAGTGGTACGTAGAATTTTTCCATGGCCGGGGATATGACAGGGGCGCGTGTGCGCCAACTGATTGCAGAAAGCGGCCTTACCCAAGCGGTCTTCGCCAGCAAGGTAGGGCTTGAAGAATCCAAGATGTCCAAGTCGCTGTCAGGCGTTCGAAGGTTCACCTCGCTCGACCTGGCCAGGATCGCCGACCTGTGTGGTGTGTCCGTCGACTGGCTCCTCGGTGCGAATCCTATGACCCCCTCCGTGGCCGCAAGGACTTCGACGGCTCCCCTGACCGCGTCTGATGCCGCAATCCGCGAAGCTGAACGCCTCGCGCAGATGCGCGCGGACCTTGCGTTCCTGGGCTACCGGCAGGATGTGCCGAAATTTCGACGGGCTCGCACCTTCCTTCTCAGCGTGGATCAGGGACGTGATCTGGCTGTCCACGCCACGGAGCACGCCGCGGCCAGAAAGGTCACGCTGTGGCAGAGCAGGGACCTGGCTGAAGCGGTCGAAGCCGCATTCGGTGTGGACGTGCGAGTCCATCGTCTCCCCGACGGCTTTGACGGACTGTCGTGGGTCGACGAAGAGTCATCGCTCATTGTGGTCGGAACGTCCGAGTTCCCCGCTCGCCAGAGGTTCACCATCGCTCACGAGCTGGGGCATCTCCTGGCGGGAGATGATCAAGGGCTGCACGTCGACGCGAACATTCAGGATGCCGTGCACAAGCGGAAGCCCTCAGAAATGCGCGCGAACGCGTTCGCTGCGGAACTTCTCCTTCCAGGAGACATCCTCAAGGAGGAAGCGGCCCATACGACGTGGTCACGAGAGGCTTTCGCCCGGCTTGCCTGTCGGCTTTGGGTGTCGCCGAGCACGCTCGCCTGGCGACTGTTCAACCTCGAGCTGATAGATCGGAGCCTCTGTGACTCCTTCAAGGCGATGACGGCCGGGGACGCGGCAGGGCTGGCAGGGTCTTTCGAATCGTTCGGCGAGTGGCTCCAGCATGCCTCCACGCCACGGATTCCCAGCTTGTTGGTGCGTGCTACCGCTCAGGCGTACGCAGACGGCAAGGCGACACTTCGACCGTTCGCGAATCTGATCGGTCTTGACACCGACACGCTGAGGCAAGCCATCAGTGACACGAGAGAGGACTCCCCCCTCGCGTTATGACCTGGTACTGGTTCCCCGACAACACAGTGCTGTGCAATTTCGCATCCGTATATCAGCTCCCACTCCTGCGAGAGATTTTGTGCGAGCGTGGACGCTGGACCGAAGCGATAGCCTACGAAGCGAGTAGGTCTGCACATGTCTACCCCGACCTCAAAACCATTGCCCCAGATGGATGGCTCGGCAAGCCGATTGAGATCGACGACGCTCGCGAGGTCGAACAGATCAACCGTGTTCGACGGGCAGTGTTCGGCGGTACGGATCAAGAACCACTGAAGCATCTCGGTGAGGCGCAGACCTGTCACGTGATCCGAAATTGGAAAGATTACGATGGCTCATTCTGGATCACTGATGACCGTGATGCGCAGGAGTACGCCCGCAGCGTGGGAATCACAACGCGAGACACCGCAGAGCTGATCAGCGAAGGCATCAGCGATGACGTTTGCACGCGCGGCGACGGCTTCAAACTCCTTCAGCTCATGAGACAGCGAGGCAGGCATCTTCGAATTCCGGCGAACCAGGCACAGCTCTAGTCCTTTCATCGGGCGTGGCCTTGTCATGCCGGGTGAGATACAGGTAGCGGGTGGCGGTCTCTGTCACGGTGGGCTCTCCTGTCAGGGTTCGGAGGACAGGCGGTCGGCGGCGTGCTCGATGGCGGTGCTCACCCGGTCGGCGAGCAGGCCGACCGCGCCCACGGCCCGGGCCATCGGGTCGTCCTCGGCGCCGCCGAGGGCCTGGGACCGCAGGTAGGCCGTCTTCACCTCGGCCCACCTCCTGACCTGCTCGGGTGTCATGGTCCCCCTGAGTTCGGCCAGCTTGAGCAGGTTCGCCTCGGCCCCCGAGGTGAGGGTCTGGGCCTCGCCCAGATAGTGGTCGTCGATCAGGATCTCCAGCTCGGCGTCGTTCATCACGGGCACGACGCGGGCGGCGAGTTTGTTCATGTTGCGGTAGGACCCCTGGAGCTGGAACGGAGGCTCGGTCCGCGAGGAGTCGGCCTGGGCGGCCGAGGCGATGTAGGCCCTGTTGTTGGCCAGGACCACCCGCTGGATCCGCAGCAGCTTGCGCAGGACGGTGAGGATCTGCTCCAGCTCGACCGAGGAGTACGGGTGGGACAGCTGGTCGGCCCGGACCCCGGAGTCACCCTGCGCCAGCCGTATGAGGAGCCGGATGTCGCCGCGGTCCCTGGCGGCGAGCGGGGCGAGGATCGGGTTGGACGTCAGCGCGTTGTCGACGTAGCTCAGCGCGAACAGCTCGTCCCTGCCCGACAGCACGTCGCCGAGGTTCCACACGTCGGCGCGGTTGGCCAGCATGTCGGGAATGCGGAACCGCTTGCCCGACTCGGTGTACGGGTTGCCCGCCATGCAGACCGCGAAGCGCTTGCCACGCAGGTCGTAGGTGCGGGCCCGGCCCTCCCAGACGCCTTCCATCCGCCGCTGGCCGTCGCAGAGGGAGATGAACTTCTGCAGCAGCTCGGGGGAGGTGTGCTGGATGTCGTCGAGATAGAGCAGCACGTTGTTGCCCATCTCCAGGGCGAAGGAGATCTTCTCGATCTCCTGACGCGCCGTCGCGTCGGGAGCCTCCGCCGGGTCCACCGACGTCACCAGGTGTCCCAGGGCCGGACCGTTGACCTTCACGAAGATGAGGCCGAGGCGGCTGGCCACGTACTCCATGAGGGTGGTCTTGCCGTAGCCGGGCGGGGAGATGAGCAGCAGCATCCCCATCTGGTCGGTCCGCTTGGCGTCACCGGTCGCGCCGAGCTGCTTGGCCAGGTTGTCGCCGATGAGCGGCAGGTAGACCTGGTCGAGCAGCTCGTTGCGGACGAAGGAGGTCATGACCTTCGGCTGGAACTCCTCCAGGCGCAGGCGCCCGCGCTCGGTGGCGACCAGCTCGTTGCGCCGCTTCTGGTAGGCGCGGTAGGCGGGGACGCGGAGGTCGCGGAAGTTCCGGGTCCGGGCGAGGAACTCGTCCAGGCGCAGGTCGAGTCTGCGCCCGGTGATCCGCGGATGCGCGCCGAGCAGGCCTTCGACCGTGGCGGTCAGGGCCGCCGACGAGTCGTGCCGCGACACCTCGCACAGCTGTACGGCGACCGCCTCCGGCAGCTCGGCCGAGGTCGAGGCCGAGGGCTCGAAGGAGCCGAGCCAGGCGCGGGCCAGCTGGTGGCGCCTGGGGAGGTCGTCCCCGAGTGCCCGCAGGTCGTTCTCGAACTCCGTGCGCGACGGCCCCAGCACCCGGTCGAAGCGTTCCAGCAGCGACCGCGCCCCGGCGCTCGTCACGAACCCGAACGGCCGGCCGGCCAGCTCCTCGAAGAGATACTCCCCGGCCAACGCGGAAACGCCCTCGCCGTGCTGTCCCGTCGCTCCGTGACCCGTCGTCCCGTGCCCGGTCGCGTCGCGCTCCGTTCCGTTCCGCCCAGCCGTGCCGGCCGTCGCCGGGGCGGGCGTGTGGTCCTCCAGGCCGTGTATGAAGGTCGCGACGGCGGAGCCCAGCGCCCCGCGGATCTCGTCCACCGCGTCCACCCGGCCGAACAGGGCGCGCGCCCGGGCCAGCGACACCGCCCGGGTGGTCCAGGTCAGGCGGGCGGCCTCGTCGGCGCCGAAGGCCCAGAAGAGCTGTGCGGCGGCTCTCGCCGCCGGGGGATAGCGGAGCAGGCCGGCGCCCGCGTGCAGGCGCAGCAGGGCGCTCAGGATCGCCGCGGCGTCATGGTCGTGGACGCCTCGCTCGTAGCCCTCGTCGTAGCGGCTCTCCGCCACCCGGCGGACGATCGACTGCAGCTCGCCCTCGGTCACCGCCGCCTCGTGCAGCGCGTCGAGGGAGACCGCGGACTCGCCCACGTTCAGGGTGCCGGCCTCGGCGGCGGCCAGGATCCAGGCGGCCAGATGCTCCCCCCGATACACCTCGGCCGACTCCGAGACCAGCAGCTGGTTCCAGAACGGCCTACTCGCCGCGAAGGTCTCGTCGCGCACCGGCGAGCGGTAGTCGGTCCCCGTGACGGCGAACGCCATCCCGTCCTGGTGGGGGACCAGAGTCAGGTCGGCCGCCTGGGTGTTGACCGCGAACAGGTGCCGTCCGAGCCGGATGGTCTCGCCGCCGTCGGAGTAGAGGTCCAGCCGGTCGCGCAGGGCGCGGCCCGCCTCCTGCCGGGCGGACTTGATGCGGCCTTCGAGCTCCTCCGCGCGGACCTGGTCGCCCAGCGCGCGCAGCTCTCCGGCCACGCCCCGCAGCTTGACCACCATCGGGTCGGACCCGAAGTAGGTGTTGATCTCATCCGGTGACTTCAGCCCGGCCACCCGGCGTCGCACGCCGGCCAGGAGCCGCGTGGCGGAGTCGGCCAGGCGGTCGGCTCGGCGGGCGCGCTCGTCCAGCAGCGACTGCCTGCGCGAGGAGAACGCCTCGTAGACGTCCTCCCGCTTGGAGGTCAGCTGCTCCAGGAAGTCGTCGAACTCGGTGAAGCGCGACTCCAGGTTCTCCAGCTGGAGCATCAGCCGGCCCAGCTGCTCGTCACAGCGCTCGGGGGTGTCGGCCATCGCCAGTGCCCCGGTGATGGCCTGCCCCAGCAGCGCGAACTCCGCGCCGAAGGCGGCCCGGCCCTCGCTCGCCAGCAGCTCCCCGCGACGCGCGTCCAGGGTGGCCCGGGCGCGGTTGACCCCGCCGAGCACCTCGCCGACCCGCTCCAGGATGGCCGTCCGCACGGTCGCGTCGGCGATGTCGAGCGTGCCGACCACCTCGATCACGACCTCAAGCCCCTGCGCCTGGCCGCCCAGTCGCTCGCCGATCGGCCCGGCCTCCGCCACGGTCACGATGGCGCTCGCGTCGGAGACCAGCCGTTCGACCTCCGTCCGGTAACCGGCGAAGGCGTCCTCGCCCTGCAGGAAGCCGGCCGCGCGCCGCGCGGTGCTGCCGAGTTCGGCGTCGAGTTCGGCGCCCAGCTCCTCGATCCGGGTGAGGTTCACGTAACGCAGCTCGCGCAGGGTCACCAGCCGCCCCTGGGCCCGCCGCAGATCGGCGAGCTGGGTGACCCACGCCTGAGCGGAGCGAGGCGCCTCGCCGCGTGCCCGCCGCAGGAGCGCGGTGATCTCGACGGCGGCGTTCTCCAGCGCGGTCGCGGCCTGCTCGGTGAGCGACTGGACGTTCTCGAACTCGTCCAGCACCTGCTCGGCGCCGGCCCGCACGTCGGTCAGCGGTCCCCGGAGCCCGTGCTCGCCCAGCCAGTGGTAGTGGTCGAAGATCCGGGCGCAGGCGGCGATCAGCGCTTCGAAGACGGGGATCGACGGCGCCATCTCGTCGACCATCCGGGCCACCGACAGGCAGTCGGAGATCCCGCGCACCAGCTCCGCGTTGCCGATCCGCTCCAGCGGACCGCTCCCCGCCGGCTGGGCGGCGGCGTAGACGTCCGACTGGTACGGCGTCTGCCAGACCTGCATCGGGTGGACGCGGGTGGGCTCGTCGGAGGTCGCCCTGAAGACGACCAGGGTGCCGTCGTCGAACAGCGAGTAACCGTGGCAGGAGAAAGGCGTCGCCACCTGCTTACGGATCACGTTGTACGGCAGCAGCAGCGACCGGCCCTCGCTCCGGGCGTGGAAGACGTAGAGCACGTCCTCGCCGTTGGCCGAGCGGATGACCCGCTCGAACTCCAGGTCGGAGACGTCGGTGTCGAAGGTCTTGCCGATCCCGGTGGACAGGTGGTAGCCGCCGGGGAAGATGATCCCCTGGTCCTCGGGAAGACGCTGGCAGGCCTGGCCGATGCCGTCGAGGCGGACCACGCCCTTGGTCTGGGTGTTGAAGACCAGGTGCCGCCATTCGGCCTCCTTGTACGGCCGGATGCGCAGCAGGATCAGCGGGCCGATCCTGGCGTGGTACACCTCGGCGTCCGCGAGGCTCTGCAGCGGCTCGGCGACGGGTTCGCGGTAGACGCCCTCGCCGCTCTCCGTGTTGTTCTCGACCTTGATGGTGAGGTCGCCGCCGATGGTCTCGACGAACACCTCGCCCTGGATCGAGATGTGCGGGTGGCGGCCGGGCACGTGGTCGTCGCGGGTGGCCGCGACCCACTCGAAGTCGTGGGACGGCGGGAACGTGTGGTCGCGCTCGCCGCGGTCGTCGATGTAGGTGAGCGTGCCGTCCACCCCGACCTGCCAGCGCAGCACCCGCGTGTCCTGGGGGCCGGTCTGGAAGACGGCCAGCATCTTGCCCTCGATGCGGCGGAGCTGGACCAGCCGGGTCTCCCGGTAGTAGCGGTAGAGCTCGGCGAAGTCCCGCTCGAACTGCGGATCGCGGAACATCGGCGCGGGATCGAACCGGAACGCGTCCCCGTTCCCTTCCCCGCCCCGGCCTTCGCTCCCACTCCCATCCCCGTCCCGGCCACCGTTCCCCGCACTCCGTACGAACGTGTGCATGGAGAAGACGTCCTCGACGGCCGTCTCCGGTTTCAGCCCGATGAACACGTTGTAGCCGAACAGCATGAGCCCGCCGATCGACACGATGTCGCGGGGCACGCAGTTGTTCTCGGTGCGGATCCGTTCGGTGCCGATGAGGCGGAGCTCGGCCCCGCCGAACACCTCCAGGCGCTCGGCGTTGAGCGCCTCCGCCTGCCGGGCCAGCTCGGCGGCCTGCTCGGTGAGCCGGGCGCGGAGCACCTCGTAGGTGCCCGCGTCCAGCTCCGCGTGTCCGCTCGGCGCCTTGGCGGCCGCCTCTGTCGTCTCTGTCATGGACGGCGCCGCTATTTGTCGGAGTTGAGGGAGTTACCGGAGTGCAGGGCCGCGACCGGCGCCTCGGCGACGCCGAGCTTCTGCGCGTCGCTCAGCAGGTCACGCAGCCTGTCCGCGTCGGGGCCGCCCTCCTTGATCAGCTTCACCAGCAGCGCGGAGAGCGAGAGGTTCCGCACGTCGGCGGTGTCCAGCGAGCCGAGCATCTTGGTCAGGTCGGCGGGCAGGCTCGCCGAGCCGTCCAGGTACGGCCCGGCCAGCGTCTGAGCGGTCTCGGAGTGCTGCATGAAGCCGTCCACGCTCTTGCCCATGGTGATCGAGCCGATCAGCCGGTCGAAGAACACGCTGTCGCCGCCGACGATGTCGATGTTGGCCTTCGACAGGCCGGCCGACAGTACGGCGGCCTGCGCCTCGGCGACCTTGAGCTGGACGTTGACCCCGGCGAGGCGGATCTCCTTGTCCGCGTCCAGCCGCAGACGGAACTCCTCGTGGGTGCGGCTCGCGTCGTTGAACGCGGCCATCGCCGCCGCCTTCTCGGTGAGACCCTCGGCCTCGGCCTTGAGCTTCTCGCCGACCCCGGACGCGGCGGCCAGGGCCATGGCCTGCTCGCCCTCCGCCTCGGCCTTCAGCTTCTCGCGGATCGACGTGGCGTTCGCGAGGGCCTTGGCCTGGTCGCCCTCGGCGGTCGCCAGGGACTTCTCCCGCTCGACCATTGCCTCGGCGCGGCCGACCTTCTCGATCGCCGCGGCGTCCCGCTCACGCACCTGCACCTCGGCCAGGCCGACCGCGGCGGCCTCCGCCTGGATGCCCTCGGCGAGGCGGATCTTCGCGCGGGTGTCGAGCTCGGCGGCCTGCTGGCGGGACTCGGCGAGCACCAGGATCTCGCGTGCCCTGTGCTTGGACGCGGCCTCGGACGCCTCCGCCGCCTTGATGTCCTTGACCAGGCTCTCCTGAGCCTCGGCCTCGGCCTGGATGATCACGGCCTGACGGGTCCGCTCGGCCTCCTCGACCACCCGCAGGCGCTTGATGCTCTCCTCCTGCTCGGCGACGGTCTTCTCCACCACGATCCGCTCCCGGATCACCTCGGCGATGGAGCGCTTCTCGCCTTCGAGCTCCTTGTCCTTGGAGATGCGGGACAGCTCGGTCTCGCGCTCGCGGGAGATGACCTCCATCATGCGGTCCTTCTCGATCCGCTCGGTCTCGATGGCGATGACGCGCTCGCGGTTCTTCGCCGCCACGGCGATCTCGCGGGCCTGGTTCTCCTTCTGGACACCCAGCTGCTCGTCGGTGCGCAGGCCGGCCGAATGGGCCTTGAACCGCTCCTCGGCCTGGACCTTGGCGGTCTCCGCCTGCTCGCGGGCGCGCATGGTCTCGACCTCGCGCTTCTGCTTGGTCTCCGCGTCGTGCTGGCGGCGCTCCAGCTCGAGGATGGCCTCCCGCGCGTCCACGTTCTGGCGGGTGATCTCCTTCTCCTCGTGCCGCTGGTACTCGTTGGTCCGCACGTGCTCGATCGCGGTCAGTTCAGTGATCTTACGGATGCCCTGCGCGTCGAGGATGTTGGCCGGGTCGAGCTTGGAGAGGGGAGTCTGCTCCAGGAAGTCGATGGCCGCGTCCTCGAGGCTGTAGCCGTTGAGGTCGGTGCCGATGACCTGGATGATCTGGTCGCGGAACTGGTCGCGCTGGGTGTAGAGGTCCACGAAGTCGAGCTGCTTGCCGACCGTCTTGAGCGCCTCGGAGAACTTGGCGCTGAACAGCTCCTGCAGCGTCTCCTGGTCGCTGGCCCTGGCGGTGCCGATGGCCTGGGCGACCTTCACCACGTCCTCGGCGGTCTTGTTGACGCGGACGAAGAAGGTGATCCGGATGTCGGCCCGGATGTTGTCCCGGCAGATCAGGCCCTCGTGGCCGGTCCGTTCGATCTCGATGGTCTTCACCGAGATGTCCATGATCTCGGACTTGTGGAACACGGGCAGGACGACCGCGCCGGTGAAGGTGACGTCCACCTTGTTGATCTTGGAGACGATCAGCGCCTTGCCCTGTTCGACCTTGTAGAACAGGCGGCTGACCATGAAGAGCAGGCCGATGGCGACGAGAAGGATGACGGCTAAGAGGATGCCGAATCCGGTGGAGATGACGTCCATGTGGTCCCTCGGTTAAATAGGACGGTCGGGGTCGAGTTCCGCGGCGTACGGCATCACCCAGAAAAACTCGCCGGGGGAGTCAT
The DNA here is from genome assembly GCF_900188345.1 of Streptosporangium subroseum. Classification (GTDB taxonomy): domain Bacteria; phylum Actinomycetota; class Actinomycetes; order Streptosporangiales; family Streptosporangiaceae; genus Streptosporangium; species Streptosporangium subroseum. The sequence goes on from NZ_FZOD01000047.1 coordinate 31,261, forward strand.
AGGCGAAGATCAGGGCGGTGCTGCCGGCGGCGAAGACGTCGTCACCGGTCTGGCGGACTTGCACGAGGGCGGATGAACCGTCGGGGGAGGTGACCTCGGCCTGGCCGAAGTTCTCGCCGACACGACCCGTGCGGATGACGCAGGTACGGCCCACGAAGTCGGCCCGGGAGGGGACGCGCTCCTTCGGGATGACACGCCTCAGGAACAGCACGATCAGCCGGGTGAACACCCAGGCGCAGACCAGTGCCGCGATCAGTACGGCGATCAGGGCGGGGAGACCGCTGAACAGAACGCCGCCCACCAGGCTGGCGAACCACGCGGTGACGACCAGCAGCGAGACGACCACGGCGACCGGTATTCCGCCGAGCCCCAGACCCGCCGCCCATCCGGTGAAGCCCGTCGCCCCGGTTCCGTCACTGTCGAACTCGATCCCACCGAATACGGCGATCAACCAGTAACCGAGAACAACCAGAAGCAGAAAGGTGAAAAGGACGGTCGGAAAAGCCAGTACGGCCTCGATGAACTGGGTCATCGGTGTGTGAGATCCCCCTGCCGACGTGCCTGACAATGCGCTCCCCCGAGCACATGTGCATGACTATATACACATAAAGATCGGGTAAAGGGAATAGTTCCCTAAATTGGAGCTATGTCCGTCTGGGGCTCGCCGAGCGCCCCGGAGGCACAGAAAAGCCGAGGAGTCGGAGCCGGTGCTCCAGACCCTCGGCTTCGGGGGAGAGTGTCAGGCGGGCCGGGTGACCATGTAGGCGAGACCGATGAGGATCACGACGGGAATGAGCCATACGATCGCCTCGATGGCGAATTCCTTGTACATGAGGACCATCCTTCGGAGTGGCAATCGGAGAGGCGCGCAGAACCGACGATAGCGGCTGCTTCCCGCCGCGACCAGAACCGGCCGATCACAGCTTTCAGAAGGAATGGAGGCGTGCCCCGCCGGGGCGCGGGAAGGGCACTCGCGGATCGCGTGAAAACGGCCCGGCCTTTATTGAAGACGAGCCGCCCGCGACCTATGAGGGGTTGGCCGAACCGACCACCGTGGGAGTGCCCATGGCGGGGCCTTCGACCACGTCGGCGACCACGCAGGTGATGTTGTCCGGCCCTCCGGCGTCGCAGGCGAGCTGGATGAGCTGCCGGATGACCTCGTCGAGGTCGTCGAACTCCGCGAGCACGTGGCGGAGCTGGACGGCCTCCACCACCCCGGACAGGCCGTCGGAGCAGAGCAGGTAGCGGTCGCCGACCTCCGCGTCCCGCAGGGAGAGGTCGAGCTCAAGGTTGTCGCCGCCGTCCAGCACCTGGAGCAGGATCGAACGGTGCGGATGCCGGGCGGCCTCCTCCGGGGTGATCCGCCCGTCGTCCATCAGGGTCTGGACCAGGGTGTGGTCGTAGGTGATCTGGTAGAGATCCCCGTTGCGGAGGAGGTAGGCGCGGGAGTCGCCGATGTGGGCGAGGGCGACCCGCGAGCCGTTCCAGAGCATCAGGGTCAGGGTGGTGCCCATGCCGGTGAGGGTCGGGTCCTCCTTGACCAGGTCGCGCAGGCGCTGGTTGGCCTTGCGGACCCCCGCCTCGGCGGCGGCGGCCAGGTCGCCCGGGCACTCCTGGTCCAGGGGCGCGATCGTGGCGATCGCCGCCGAGCTGGCGACCTCCCCGCCCACGTGGCCGCCCATCCCGTCGGCGACGGCGAGAAGCCGGGCGCCGGCGTAGGCCGCGTCCTCGTTGCCTTGCCGGACCCGGCCGACATCGGAACCTGCCGCATAGCGGAGCGTGATCATCTGCACACCACTGGAACGTCGAGTTGCACGAGCTAGCTGCTTTCGGACAGTTGGGAGGGGCATGGGGCGAACCGAGATGTTCCACGATCCACTGAACACCATGGTGGCGCAAGCGGCCTGGGGAAGTGTTGCCACATCTGTTGACAGCTGTGGTGGCGCGTAAGCTGTTCGATGCCCCGGGCAGTACCGGGAATTCCCCACCTTACGCATGGCTAGGAGACAAGGAAATGGCCGCGATCATTCAGGAGGCGGCGCGCCGCCGCACGTTCGCGGTGATCAGCCACCCCGACGCCGGTAAGTCGACCATGACGGAGGCGCTGGCGCTGCACGCGTCCGCGATCACCGAGGCCGGCGCGGTGCACGGCAAGTCCGGGCGCCGGGGAGTGACCTCCGACTGGATGGAGATGGAGAAGGCCCGAGGCATCTCCATCACCTCCGCCGCGCTCCGGTTCGAATACCGCGGCCACATGTTCAACCTGGTCGACACCCCCGGTCACGCCGATTTCTCCGAGGATACCTACCGGGTGCTGGCCGCCGTCGACTGCGCGGTCATGTTGCTCGACGCGGCCAAGGGCATGGAGCCGCAGACCCTGAAGCTGTTCGAGGTCTGCAGGCACCGCAAGATCCCGGTCATCACGTTCGTCAACAAGTGGGACCGGCCGGGGCGTGAGGCACTGGAGCTGCTGGACGAGATCCAGGAGCGGACCGGCCTGAAGCCCACGCCGATCACCTGGCCGATCGGCAACGGCGGTTTCTTCCACGGGGTGGCGGACCGTGCCGCCGACCGTATCGTCCGTTACACCCGCACCCCCGGCGGCGCCACCAAGGCCATCGAGACCGACCTGAGCGCCGAGCAGGCCCAGGCGGAGCTGGGAGAGGACTGGGAGCGGGCCAAGGACGAGATCGACCTGCTCTCGGCGATCGGCTCCAATCACGACCAGAAGACGTTCGAGGCGCACGAGTCCACCCCGGTGCTGTTCGGCGCCGCGCTGTCCAACTTCGGCGTCGGCCGCCTGCTGGACGCGATGGTGGACATCGCCCCGGCTCCCACCCCCCGGCCGGACGTCAAAGACGACCCGCGCCCGCTGGACGAGGCGTTCTCCGGGCTGGTCTTCAAGGTGCAGGCCAACATGGACCCCTCCCACCGTGACCGGATCGCGTTCGTCCGGATCTGCTCGGGCAAGTTCGAGCGCGGCATGGTGCTGACCCACGCGGCCACCGCCCGCCCGTTCGCGACGAAATACGCGCAGTCGGTCTTCGGCCAGGAGCGCGCCACGATCGACGAGGCCTTCCCCGGCGACGTGGTCGGCCTGGTGAACGCCAGCGCCCTGCGCCCCGGCGACACGCTCTACGACGGTCTGGCCGTCGAGTTCCCGAAGATCCCGAGCTTCGCGCCCGAGCACTTCTCCACCGCCCGGGTCCGGGACTCCAGCAGGTCCAAGCAGTTCCGCAAGGGCATCGAGCAGCTGGACGCCGAGGGCGTGGTCCAGGTCCTGCGGTCCGACGTCCGGGGAGACCAGTCGCCGGTGCTCGCGGCGGTGGGACCGATGCAGTTCGACGTGGTCAAGCACCGGATGGCCGTCGAGTTCAACACCGAGATCGCGATGGACAGGCTCGACTTCGGCATCGCCAGGCTTACCGATGCCGAGTCGGCGCCGATCCTGGCCCGCCAGCGCGGGGTGGAGGTCTTCACCCGGACGATCGACGGAGCCCTGCTGGCGCTGTTCACCGACGAATGGCGCATGCGAGGCGTGATGCGCGAATATCCGGACCTCATTTTGAACGCCCTGCTCGCCGACACACGCGGCTGATCGGCCCGTACGGCCCGCAGCGGGGGATCCCGGTGGGGGCCGTACGTGGTGAAATATGTTCTTATGAGTGCGATTAAGTGGGGAATTCTGGCGACCGGTGGGATCGCCGGCACGTTCACCGAGGACCTGAAGCTTCTGCCGGACGCCGAAGTGGTGGCGGTCGGATCCAGGACGATCGAGTCCGCCCGGGCCTTCGCCGACAGGCATGACATCCCCAGGGCGCACGGCAGCTGGGCCGAGCTCGCCGCCGACCCCGACGTGGACATCATCTACGTCGCCAACACCCAGAACGCCCATTACGACGCCGTGGTGACCTGCCTGAACGCGGGCAAGGCCGTACTGTGCGAGAAGGCCTTCACGCTCAACAAGGCCGAGGCCGCCAAGCTGATGGACCTCGCGCGGGAGCGGAGGCTGTTTCTGATGGAGGCCATGTGGATGCGCTGCATCCCGGCCATCCGCAAGATCGCTGAGCTGGTCGAGGGCGGTGCGCTCGGCCAGGTCAACACCGTCCACGCCGATTTCGGGATCTCCTTCTCCGTCGGTCCCGAGCACCGGCTCCGCGCTCCCGAGCTGGGCGGCGGCGCGCTGCTCGACCTCGGCGTCTACCCGATCTCCTTCGCCTACCTCATGCTCGGCGACCCCACCAACGTGCAGTCCTGGGCGCGGCTGACCCCCGAGGGTGTGGATGAGAATACGGGCATGCTGCTCGGCTACGAGAACGGGGCGGTCGCCCTGCTCTCCTGCGGCATCAGCACCTCCAGCCCGGTCACCGCGTCGGTCTCGGGTCCCCTCGGCCGCATCGAGGTGCCGAACGGCTTCTTCCACCCCGACACCTTCACCCTGTATCCCACGGACGGCGAGCCGCAGACCTTCCACGTCCCCTTCGAGGGGACCGGCATGCTGCACGAGGCCGCCGAGGCCATGCGCTGCCTGCGGGAGGGGCTGCTGGAGAGCCCGCTGGTGCCCTGGCAGGCCACGCTCGACGTGATGGGCATCATGGACGAGGTGCGCTCGCAGGTGGGAGTCCGCTATCCCGGCGAATGAGCCCCTGGGACGTTCGGAAACTCCGGGGCGATCTGGCGCTCTACCGGTTTGACGGCCCAGACGTGCTCCAGCGGTCCAGACAGGGTCCAGGGGTGTGCCCAGGCCGTCCAGACAGGGCCGGGTAAGTCAGAGGTCTAGACGCGGCGCCACTCGTGGCGGTCCAGGAAGGCGCGGTCACCGGTGGCGTACTCGGTGAAGGCGTCCTGGACCGCCTCCAGGTCTGGGACATGGGTACGGAACATCAGATCCTTGGTGCTGTCCCGGTATTCCAGCTCGTATCCCGAGATCTCCGGGGAGCTCTGGATGAAGTGCTCGCCGAAGACGACCAGCGCCATGAACGGGTTCTGCGGGGACAGGGTGGCGAGCGCGTCGGAGATGAGCTGGAGGTCGGGGTTGACCACGATCATCCCGTCGCCCGTGCGCATCTCCATGGCGGGGTTGACGCCCAGCGGACCCAGATTGTGCACGAGCCCGCGCTGCGGGTCGTAGCAGACCAGCTCGCACTCGGCGGCCAGGGCGAAGGCCTCGCCCGACACCTCGTCGGCCCGCTCCAGGTCCACGGTGACCAGGGCGTGGGCCGGCGAGAGCTGCTCGGCCTCGGGCAACAGCCCGGCGAACGTCGCCACCCCGGGATGCGCCGTCGCGGCCCCCGGCTCCCCACGGCGGAGCGCCTGATAGACGTTCTCCGCGTACTCCTTGGTGATCGGCTTGGGCTCGTGCCAGACGGCCAGTTCGAAGCTCACGCCTCCATCATCCCGCAGGCCGTCTTCCGGGCCGGGCCGTCCCCGACGGTCACGCCGGGTGTCGCCTCCCCTGGACTCCGTCCAGGCCTTCCCCATCTGGGACCAGGGCACCGTCCTCGCCGGCCTGGCCTTCAGGCCACATCTGGTCGCGGAGGAATCGGCTGTTCGGCGGAGAGCCGGACCGAACAATCAATTCGGTCCGGCTCTCCATCGTAAATGATCAGCTCTCCAGCTTGTCGCTGGTGAAGCCACTTATGCCGACCACAAAGCCGTCCCACTCGTCGGCGGAAAAGACGACCAGCGGACCGTCATCCCCATCTTCGCTATTGCGCACCCCGACGTAACCATCCTGGTAAGCAATCTGCGGGCATTGACCGCCGTTGCAGGGGATGGTCTTCCAGACGGCCCCTTGAAACGTGGGTCGCTTCATGATGCGCTCCCTCTCTGCGGGGTCGGCAGATGTGCGTCGAGCTCCGCGCCAAGAGAAGGTTAACTCATTTCGGCCCAGCAGCCGGGCTTGAGTGGCCGTTGTCAACTGGAGAGGCAGGTGAGATGCGCTAATGAAGCGATTCCGTGATCTCTCCTGATTTGATGCTGTGAATGAATGCTCGCCAATCTTCTGGCGCAAACCGAAGCACGGGACTGTTTTCAGCTATCTTATTATCACGCATTGCAATTCTACCGTCGGGAAGGCTGGCAACCTCCACGCATTGGCCATTGTTGCAAGCACGTGCGGATCGCCATGCGATATCTTGGCTGATCGCGGGTTGCAGTGACGTCATTGTCGCCTGATTCTTGTTGTGAGTTGTGACGGAGATTCTCCAGCCCTAGCCGTCAATTTTAAACGAGTCGCGGGTCTGGAGTATGAGAGCCATCGATGCTCTTGGGTCCAGGGCAACGGCTCGTAAGCGATCGATCGCCTCCCTGTAGGGCGCGATGTCAGTGGGCTTTTCAAGATAATTGACTGTGGTCAAGTTTTCAAGATAAATAATATCAGGGGTCGGTAGGTCTGGAATATTAAAAAGGACAAAAGAATTGTCAAGTCCCATGTAGGGGCCGATCGCGAGCGGTACAACCTGAATGGTTACATTTGGTAGCCCGGCTACTTCGATCAAGCGGCTCAGCTGCTGATGCATGGTGTGGCCGTCGCCTACCGGGCGCATCAGAACGGCCTCGTCGAATACTGCCCAGTATTGCGGGGGATCTTGTTGGCGAAGAATTTCCTGACGCTTTATTCGAGCCTGGGTGCGGCTTTCCAGAACTTCTTGCGTCATTCTGGGCAGCATGGCTCGTATGAGCGCTCGCGCGTAGTCCTCGGTTTGCAGAAGACCAGGAAGGAATGCTGTCTGGAATTCGCTGATCGAGGTTGCCGTTGTTTCAATATTGATGTAATCGCGGACTTTGTCTTCGGCGGCGGTGAGTCCGTACTCCTGGATCAGCCCGGGCTGTTTGGCCTCTCGGGCCATTTCCATCAGCTCGCCGATTTTCGTCTGATCGGTGATCCCGTAGAGCACGCATAGATCGCGCACATCTCGGGGGATGGCACCACGCTGGGCGGTCTCAATGCGGCTGATCTTCGCTGGTGAACATTCGATGCCGTCCGCGGCCTCCTTGATGCTGAGTCCGGCGCTTTCGCGAAGTTCTCGCAAGCGGGAGGCCAACTGGCGACGACGGAGCGTGGGGGTGGATCCGGCCATCATCACTCACCCTCTTTCGGTACTCGCCAAGGGCACATTCGTATGGCACTTGCCAGGAGTGTTGCTGCCACCATACAGCGTCCTGCAAGCAATGACCCCATATCCCGGCAATCATGAAGTACTCAATTTCCCAGGTCGAACGGTCATATAGGACATAAGGGATATCCGATAACCATGCAAGGTGACGGCCGAAACCACGATGATGGCAGATTCGATTGGCACTTGCCAATGGCGATTTCCGAGCGCAAGCTGCAAGTGAGACAGAAAAGTGGGCCAGAGAGGAGAAGAGGCACAGAACGCGAGCTGGGCCGATGTTTGCGGCATCGACCCAGCTAGAGAGATCACCTAGCCATGGACAGGCGAAAGGAAGTACCCCTCATGCGGGATGGTAGCAACCTCACCGCTCAGCACAATCCCTCCGCCGGCCTGCCTGAACAGCCTTCCAGCGACTCGAAGGCAGGGAGGGGGAGATCGTGAGGCACGGGATACGCAGGAATCGGCGCCTCATCCTCCGCCTCATTGAATCCGCCACCGGTCCTGTGGCGCGTCCGGGTCCGCTGGTCCTGCTCTGGCGCTGGCGCTACGAGGTAGGGCTCGCCATCGGAGCCCCGGGCTGCTGGCTCCTGATGGACCGGCAGCTGGGACGGACGGCCGCGATCACCACGATCGCGGCCGTTCTGCTTGTCGCGGTCCTCTGGCCGCCGGCCAGGGCGGAGCTGGCCGCCCGCATGTGGTGTGTGATCACACCGCACCGGATCCGCGAGGGCATGGCGCAGGCACTGATCGTGACCGCGCGGGGCAAGCTGCCGATCGTCCTCCACACCAGGCCGGAGGTGTTCGGCGAACGCCTCTTGATCTGGTGCAGGGCGGGTACGAGCCCCGCGGATCTGATCGATGCCCGCGACCTCCTGGCCGCGGCCTGTTGGCTGGCGGGCGACGTCCGGATCACGCGCCATCCGGATCGGGCTTCGCTCGCGATCGTCGATGTCATCCGGTACCCGGACCGGGCGGATCGGCCGGATCGCGCCGATGAGAAACGGCGGTCCGCAGTGGGTGGGAAGGAGACCTGAACGGCGCTCCCGCGCGAACGCGACAGTCACGTTCGACGGGAAGCCGAGGGTGCCTGTGCTCCGGCGCGGGCACCCGCTTCCGCGAGTTACGCCGGAGGCTTGTCCGCCGCGGGGACGCGGGACAGCTCCGCGGTGCAGAAAGCACAGCGCCGGGCGTCGAGGGGAATGTCACTCAGGCACTCCGGGCACTCCTTCTCGGTGGCTTTCCTGTCCCTGTCGAAGAAGGAGATGAGCCGGGACATCGGCATCACGACCAGCCAGTAGACGACCGAGGCGATGATAACGAAGCTCAGCAGATTGTTGATGAAGTCGCCGTACTTGAATTCGGCGCCGTTGACTTTGAACGCGTATTCGGCGAAGTCCGGCCCGCCGCCCCCGGTGATCGCCGCGATCAACGGCGTGATGAGGTCCTTGACCAGTGCCTGCACCAGCCCGCTGAAGGTCGCCCCGATCACGACCGCCACCGCCAGTTCGACGAGGTTGCCTCTCAGCAGGAACTTCTTGAATCCGCCCATCCTTCGTGTCCTCCACTCGTGAAGACGGTCGGACTACCCACCGGTCAGCGGCCAAACATCCGTGTTTTCCGAGCGATCCGCCGGAACCAGGCGATGTCGAAACGCCCTCGGCGAGTGGCCTGGACGAAAGCCGTCCACTCCGCGGCGGTGAATATGAGGACCGGTCCGTTCGCGCCATCCTTGCCGTCGCGCACTCCGACCTTGCCGTGCTCGAAGGCCACCTCTACACAGCTTCCGTTATTGCATGCCGGCCGATGCCAAATGCTCTGACCGAAGGGAGGTTGGCTCGTCATGCGGTCTCCTGGAAAGATCGATGCCGCCGCGAACGAAGCCGTGTGTTCCGCGCCCGGTTCGCAGCACAACCAATTATCAATAGTCGCATTCGCCCTGCTTGGCAGCTTGGACGAAGGCAGACCAGTCGCCGAACGAGTAGCGCGGCACCGCGCCATCCGGGTTCTTGGGATCGCGAACGTTGACCACGTCTTGTTCGAAGGCCACCTGGACGCGGTTGCCCCCGTTGCAGCGGGAGGAGATGCGCCACTCCAGAGAGGAACCGGGTCCGCCCTGCGGTGAGCTCATGGAGACTCCTGACGCATATAAGACCAATAGGGCATATTTCTTGAAGGTACTCTAAGTTCCCGCTGCAGCCCAGGTGGAAGGAATGCCTGGTTCTCGGTGATCGAAAATGCGCCCGCCGCAGTTCCATATGCGTGAAGGCATCGTTGCCGAGGTTTCCGTGCTCACGTTTCAGTCCTGGCTGTCGTATATCGCGAGCCGGTGTCATCGGCCCATCGACCAGGGTTTGATCGTTCACCTTCGGGCGGCACAGAGATCGCGCACATCCCGCGCGCCGGCGGCGCTCTGTTTTCCTGCGAGGGATCTTCGGGGAAATGCAGAACAACGCCTATGCGGCTTGCTTGACAGCCAATCCGGCCTCTCTACGCAACTCTCGTAACCAGCGCCCCAATTGTTGCCGCAAGGTTTGGTTGTTTGGCCATCAATGCCCGCTTTCTCCTCGGTGTCGTCAAGGGGTCGGTGGCATCTTGGGCGAAATTTGCCGGCCCCTCGTGCTTCGACGTGGCGTGACAAACATCATCGGAAAGATCTTTTGGCAAATTATTATGGTAATTGCCAAAGGGCGGTTGTCATCGGCACAAACCAGGGTAAAGAGAGCGTGAGGCCCCGATGGGGCGAACCTTCAAGGGGGTGTGAGCCTTGAAGCACAAAGTTGAGGTTCGGCACGATCACCGGATCGCCGTACGAGGTCTGCTGGCCTCCGGCCTGAGAGCGCTGGGCAACCGGATCTTTGGAGAGATCGACGCCTTCGCGTGGGTGCAGGGCTGGGAGATCGATCGGAGCCGGTGGTTCCGCAGGGTGTACAGGGACCCGCGGTTCGACACCCTGCAGGAGTGCGGCCTCTGCCGGGGCGAGGGACGGATCGGCGCGGGCGTTCCGGCAGATACCGGAACCGGGACCGGGGTTGCCGGGGCTGGGGCCGGGATCGGAGAGGCGGCCGGGGGCGCCGGGGAGATGTGCGGGCTGTGCGGGGGCAGCGGGCGGATCCGGCGACTCAAGGCGGGGGTGCGTGATGAGGCGTGAGGAGCCCGTGGCCCGGCAGGTCTCCACGACACGCCGGGCGGCGATCATTCCGGCGGCGCGGCCGGGTCCGCTCGCGCTGATCTGGTGGTGGCGCTACGAAATCGGACTGGCCCTGTGCGTGCCCATCGCCGCCGTCTGGGCGATGGGCACGCTCGGCTGGTACTGGGTGGTTCTCGCGGTCGCGCTGCTCGCCCTCCTCGTGGGGGCGGTGCCGGTCGTGAGGGCCGGGGTGTGGGGGCGGATCCGGTGCGTGTTCACCGCGCATCGGATCCGTTCCGGCTGCGTGGAGGCGCTGGTCGTCAACCGGCGGGGCCGCGTCCCGCACGTCCTGTGGACGGCGGCGACCCCGTTCGGGGAGCGGGCCTGGCTGTGGTGCCGTACGGGCACCACGGTCTCCGATCTGGAAGGCGCCACCGAGGTGCTGGCCGTCTGCTGTCTGGCGCAGATCGTCCGGGTCACGGCACACCCCCGATATCCCGCGCTCGCGCTCGTGGAGGTGGTCCGTGAGGAGAAGGTCTGGGCCGACGGCACGGGCCGGTACGGCCGGCGCGAATCTCCCCTGGTGGCAGGGCGGCACTGACGTGGCCCCGGCGCGGGCGGCTACTATCGGCCCCGTTCGCGAGCGAGGTGGCCGGATGGACTTTCGTGTGCTGGGGCCGGTCGAGGTGATCGCCGACGACGGGACGTCGCTGGACATCGGCCCCTACCAGCAGCGGGCGGTGCTGGCCATGTGCATGCTCGCCGCACCCCGCCCGACCGGGCCGGGCCGGCTGATCGACGCGCTCTGGGAGGGCGGGCCGCCCCCGGGGGCACTCAACACCGTTCAGGCCTACGTCTCCAAGCTCCGCCGCGTCTTCGAGCCCGGCAGGCGGAGGCAGGTGCCCCCGGCGATCCTGGTCACCAGACCCGGCGGCTACGCCCTCGACATCTCCGAGACCGCGCTGGACCTGGGCAGGGTGCGGCGGCACGCGGCCGAGGGCAGGCGCATGAGCGCCGAGGGAGACCACGAGGGAGCGGGCGGGCGGCTGCGGCTGGCGCTGGAGGAGTGGCGGGGGGAGCCGCTCGCCGACTTCGCGGACGCCTCCTGGGCGGCGGAGGAGATCATTCGTCTCACCGAGCTCCGGCTGACGCTGGAGGAGGATCTGGCCGAGGCCGATCTCGCGCTCGGCCTGGGGGCCACGCAGGCCGCCGGGCTGGCCCGGCTGGTCGCCGCCCATCCGTTCAGGGAGAGGCTCCGCGTACTCGGGGCGCACGCGCTCTACCAGGCCGGACGGCAGGCCGACGCGCTGGCCGTGCTCGCCGAGGGGCGCAGGCTGCTGGTGGAGGACCTGGGACTGGACCCCGATCCCCGATCCAGGGAGATGGAGCGGCGCATCCTCGCGCAGGATCCGGAGCTCACTCCCAGAGTCCGGGTGACGACGGGGGAGAGCGCCCGGCTGGTGGGCCGGGAGGCCGAGGCCGAGGTGCTGGATCTCGCGGTCGCGGGTGACGGGCATCGGATGGTGCTGCTCGCCGGGGAGCCGGGCATCGGCAAGACCAGCCTGGCCGAGCAGGCGGCTCGGGCCGCGCGGGCGCGGGGGCACCGCGTGGTCTGGGGCCGCTGCTGGGACGGCACGGGCGCGCCGCCCTTCTGGCCGTGGACGCAGGCCGTACAGGATCTGGTCGGCAGGGACGGCGAGCTGGCCCAGCTCGCGGGGGGCGGGCAGTTCGAGCTCTACGAGGCGTTCGCCCGGCTGCTGAACGAGCACGGCCGGGTCCTGGTCGTCCTCGACGACCTCCAGTGGGCGGATACGTCGTCGCTCCGGTTGCTGGAGTTCCTCGCCGCAACGAGGCTCTGCCCGGAGCTGACCGTGGTGGCGACCTACCGCGACACGGACGTGCGGCAGGGCGGGGCTCTGGAGCGCGCTCTCGGGGCGCTGTTACGGCTGCCGAACGTGCGGCGGCTCCTCCTGCGAGGTCTGGCCGAGGAGGGGATCCGCGAATATCTCGGCCGGGCCGGCGCGGATCCGGGCCGGGCCGCCGAGATGGGCAGGCTGACCGCCGGCAACCCGTTCTTCCTGGGGGAGGTCCTGCACCTGGGCGAGACCCCCGGGGCGCTGTCCGACGTCGTGCGAGGCCGGATGGCCGGTCTCCCGCCGGGCACCGAGGAGGTGCTGACCGTCGCGGCCCTGCTCGGCCGGGACGCGGCGATCGACCTCCTGTCCCGAGTGGCGGAGCTGCCCCAGGACCGGGTGCTCGACATCGTCGACGCCGCGGTCGGGGCCCGGCTGCTGGTCGAGGACGACGGACCGGCCTATCGCTTCGTCCACGACATCGTCCGGGACGTGCTGCGCGAGGCGCTGCCGCCGCTGCGCCGGCGGCGGCTGCACGCGCGGGTCGCCGAGGTGCTGGAGGAGCGGAGCGGGACGCGCCTTGAGGAGATCGCCCACCACTACCGCGAGGGGCTGCTGACCACCCGGATGGCGGGGAAGGCCATCGGCTACACCCGGCGCGCGGCGGCCCAGGCGATGGCGCAGTTCGCCCCCGAGGACGCGGTGGAGAACCTGGAACAGGCGATCGCGCTGATCGACCGGCTGCCCAGGTCCGACGACGCGCTCCGCTGCGACCTCCTCCTCGACCTGGCCGAGGCGCAGACGGCGGCGGGGATGAGCATCGCGGCCCACGCCTCCCTGGAGGCGGCCGCGGAGATCGCGGAGGGGCTCGGCGACGACAACCGGCTGGCCCGGGCGGCGCTGGGCTTCACCGACCCGATCCACCTGGCGATGTATGAGGAGGTGACCGGCGTCGACCGGCTCTCCGAGCGCATCGACCGGGTCCTCGCCTCCGGCCTGGCCGAGGACTCGCCGTGGCGGGCCCAGTTGCTCGCCGCCGCCGCGCTGACCGGTTCGACCGCCCGGCCCGTCGAGAGCAGCAGGGAGATCGCGCGGGAGGCGGTACGGCTGGCCCGCGCCGCCGGCGACGACCGGACCCTGGCCAGGGCACTGATCGTCTGCGAGATCCTGCTGCGGTCCGACCACGATCACGACCTCAGGCGGTCGATCATCGACGAGATCGTGGAGATCGGCCGCCGCACCGGCGACCTGGCCACCGAGTGGGTCGGCAGGGAGGCCGAATACGTCGAGCTGACCGCCCAGGGCAGGGCGGAGCGGGCCGCCGGGGTGCTGGCCTGGCTCAGGGAGACCGCGAACCGGCTGCGGCTTCCCTCGATGGTCAGCCTGGCCGCCTTTCAGACGGCGGTCCGCGCCTACCTGGGCGGGCGCTTCGCCGACGCCCTCGCCGCGGCCGACGCCTCGGGCGCGGCCCATCCGGAGGGGGCGCTGGGCCGGGACGACGCCCGCCTGCGGCGCGAGATGTTCCGTTTTCTGGCCCTGCGGGCGGAGCACGCGCCGGGCGAGGCGCTCGCGCTGGCCGACGAGATGCTCGCTCACCGTCCGGGCCAGCGGCCCTGGCAGATCCTGCGCTGCCTGGCCCTGATCGACCTGGCGAGGGCGGATGAGGCGCGTACGATCTTCGCCGGGCTCGCCCGCGATGACTTCGCCCCGATCGGCCCGGACCTGGCCTACAGGTTCGTGCCGGACGCCGTCAGCGAGATCTGCGTGGCGCTCGGCGACGTGGCCGCCGGGAGGGTTCTGTACGACCGGCTCGCACCCGGCGCGGGCCGGTTGCTGGGCTGGTCGGTGACCGACCTGTGCCTGGCGCGGCTGGCCCTGCTGAACGGCGACGAGCGGGCCCCGGCCCACCTGCGGGCGGCGGAGGCCTTCGTCGGCGAGGCCGGGCTGCGCGTGTACGAGCCCGCACTCCGTTCACCGATGGGGTTTCATGTGAACAATGCCGGTTAGAGGTGTCGCTACCCCCCTCCGAACGTGCCGCTGGCAAAGGCGTGTCATTCCTTGAGTCTGAGTTCACCGTGACAGGAGTAGGAATGTGTGCATGGCTGGGAAAACATGGGGCATATTTGTCCACCGCTGAAGGGCGGTGCAATGATCGAGATCTGGCCGGGTGACCCCTATCCTCTGGGGGCGACCTACGACGGCGCGGGAGCCAATTTCGCGCTCTTTACCGAGGCCGCGGAACGCGTCGAGCTGTGCCTGTTCGACGACGACAACCAGGAGACCAGGGTCACCCTCACCGAGTGCGAGGGATACGTCTGGCATGGATATCTGCCGGGCATCGGCCCCGGGCAGCGGTACGGCTACCGCGTGCACGGTCCGTACGACCCGGCGAACGGGCAGCGGTGCAATCCCAACAAGCTCCTGCTCGACCCCTACGCCAAGGCGGTGGAGGGGGATGTGAAGTGGGACGAGGCGGTGTACGGCTACCGCTTCGGCCAGCCGGACAGCCGTAACGACGCCGACTCGGCCCCGTTCGTGCCCCGCTCCATCGTGATCAACCCGTTCTTCGGGTGGGGACACGACCGTCCGCCTAGCACGCCGTACCACAACACGGTGATCTACGAGGCGCACGTCAAGGGCCTGACCATCAACCACCCGAAGATCCCCGAGCGGATCCGCGGCACCTACGCGGCGATCGGCCACCCGGAGATCATCGATCACCTCACCTCGCTCGGGGTGACGGCGATCGAGCTCATGCCGGTGCACCAGTTCGTCACCGACCACGTCCTCGCCGAACGGGAGCTGACGAACTACTGGGGCTACAACAGCATCGGGTTCTTCGCCCCGCAGAACTCCTATTCGAGCACCGGCCAGCGCGGCGGGCAGGTGCTGGAGTTCAAGGCCATGGTGAAGGCGCTGCACGAGGCGAACATCGAGGTCATCCTCGACGTGGTCTACAACCACACCGCCGAGGGAAACCACCTGGGTCCGACGCTGAGCATGCGGGGGATCGACAACGCCGACTACTACCGCCTGGTCGACAACGACAAGCGCTACTACATGGACACCACGGGCACCGGCAACAGCCTGTTCATGCGGTCCCCGCACGTGCTTCAGATGATCATGGACTCACTTCGCTACTGGGTCATCGAGATGCATGTGGACGGCTTCAGGTTCGACCTGGCCTCCACACTGGCGCGGGAGCTGCACGAGGTCGACCGGCTGAGCGCCTTCTTCGACCTGGTCCAGCAGGACCCGGTGCTGTCGCAGGTCAAGCTGATCGCCGAGCCGTGGGACGTCGGGCCCGGTGGCTACCAGGTGGGCAACTTCCCCGCCCGGTGGACCGAGTGGAACGGCATGTACCGCGACACGATCCGCGACCTGTGGCGGGGCGAGCCCGCCTCCCTGCCGGAGTTCGCCTCCCGGCTGACCGGCTCCAGCGACCTCTACCAGGACGACAGCCGCCGCCCCGCCGCCTCCATCAACTTCGTCACCTGCCACGACGGGTTCAGCCTGCAGGACCTGGTCTCCTACAACCACAAGCACAACGAGGCCAACGGCGAGAACAACCGGGACGGCGCCGACGACAACCGCTCCTGGAACTGCGGCGAGGAGGGGCCCGCCTCGCTGGCGATCGAGTCACTGCGCGAGCAGCAGAAGCGCAACTTCCTGACGACGCTGTTCCTGTCCCAGGGCGTGCCGATGATCTCTCACGGCGACGAGCTGGGCCGCACCCAGCGGGGCAACAACAACGTGTACTGCCAGGACAACGAGCTGAGCTGGGTGGACTGGTCGGACGTCCGGGAGAACTGGCTGCTGCTGGAGTTCACCCGGCGCCTGGCCAAGCTCCGCGCCGACCACCCCGTCTTCCGGCGGCGCCGGTTCTTCTACGGCCGGCCGGTACGCGGCTCGGAGGACAATCTCAGCGACATCGCATGGTTCACCCCGAAGGGGGAGAAGATGACCGATGGGGACTGGAACGTGGGCTACGCCAAGTCGCTGGCGGTCTTCCTGAACGGCGAGGCCATCACCGAGCCGGACCGCCGGGGACGGCAGATCACCGACGACTCGTTCCTGCTCCTGTTCAACGCGCACCACGATGTCATCAAGTTCACGATTCCCAAGGACTACGGCGAGATGTGGCTGATGGAGATCGACACGGCGATGCCGATCACAGTTGACACCCGGATCTGCCGGGCGGGCGAAAGCGTGCCGGTCGTCGGCCGTTCGGTAAGGGTGTTGCGTCGTGTCTGAACCAGGCGTGTCCGAGTCATCCGAGCCGTTCGTGTCTGAGCCGTCCGAGTCATTCGAGGAGCCGGTCCCGGTCTATCCGGCGCCGGCCTCGACCTACCGGATCCAGCTGACCCCCGACTTCGGGTTCGCGCAGGTGGCGGAGCTCGCTCCCTACCTGCGGGACCTGGGGATCAGCCACGTCTACCTGTCGCCGCTCCTGCAGGCCAACCCCGAGTCCAGGCACGGCTACGACGTGACCGACCACTCGCGGATCCGGGCGGAGTTCGGCGGGATCAAGGGATTGCGAGCGCTGTCGGCGACGCTGGCCGAGCACGGGATCGGAATCGTCGCGGACCTCGTGCCCAACCACATGACGATCCCGGTGCCGGAGTCGGGCAACGCGCAGCTCTGGTCGGTCCTCAAGGACGGGCAGGCCTCGCCGTACGCGTCCTGGTTCGACATCGACTGGGCGGGCGGCAAGCTGAACATGCCGGTCCTCGGGGGTGACGACGGCCCGGTGGCGGACGGCGACGTGCTGCGCTACCACGACCACGAGTTCCCCCTGCCCGACACGCACTACCGGCTGGTCGACTGGCGTGAGGGGCCCGGCTACCGGCGGTTCTTCGACGTCTCCTCGCTGATCGGGCTGCGGGTGGAGGATCCGGAGGTCTTCGACGCCACTCACGCCGTGATGCTCTCCCTGATCGAGGAGGGGGTCGTCCACGGGCTCCGGATCGATCACCCCGACGGGCTGGCGGAGCCGCGCGGCTACCTGTCCCGGCTCCGGGCCGCCTCGGGCGTGTGGACCGTGGTGGAGAAGATCCTGATCGGGTCCGAGCAGCTGCCGGAGGACTGGGACTGCGACGGCACGAGCGGCTACGACGTGCTCAACCGGATCACCGGTCTGTTCGTCGACCCGGCGGGCAAGGAACGGCTGGTGGAGCTGTTCGTCATGCACACCGGCATGCCGACCGACTACGCCACGGTGGTCCAGGAGTCCAAGGCCGAGGTCCTCGGCCTGTTCTTCACCTCGGAGATCGACCGGCTGCACGCCGTCGTCGGCTCCGACCGCGAGGCGCTGGTGGAGCTGCTCGCCGCGATGCCCGTCTACCGGGCCTACGTGGTGCCGGGAGAGCCGGTGCCGGAGGTCTCGGCCAGGATCGTCGAGACGGCGGGACAGCTCGCCGCCGACCGGCTGCCCGAGGGCGCCCCGGTCGCGGAGGTCGTGAACACGGTGCTGTACGGCCCCGCGGAGGCGGTCACCCGCTTCCAGCAGACCTGCGGGCCGGTGATGGCCAAGGGGGTGGAGGACACCGCGCTCTACCGGTGGTATCCGCTGGCATGCCTGAACGAGGTGGGCGGGGAGCCGGACCGGTTCGGGGAGTCCGTGGGTGACTTCCACACGTTCTGCCTGGAGATGTCGTCCGGAACGATGACCACACTGTCCACGCACGACACCAAGCGTTCCGAGGATGTGCGGGCCAGGCTGGCCGTGCTGTCGGAGCTGCCAGGGGAGTGGGCGGCGGCGGTCGGGGAGTGGTCCTCGAAGGTCTCCTTCGACCCGGTGCTCGACTATCTCGCCTGGCAGAACCTGATGGCGGCCTGGCCGATCAGCCAGGACAGGCTCTTCGACTACCTCTTCAAGGCGGCCCGCGAGGCGAAGACCTCGATCTCCTGGGTGACCCCCGACCCCGCCTACGAGGCGGGTATCCGCGACTTCGTCACCCAGGCCATCGGCGAGTGCGGCGCGTCGATCGCGGAGTTCGCCGACAGGATCGAGCCGTACGCCCGGTCCAACTCCCTGGGACAGAAGCTCGTCCAGTTCATGCTGCCGGGCGTGCCCGACCTGTACTGGGGTAACGAGATCACCGACTTCTCCCTGGTGGATCCGGACAACCGCCGCCCCGTCGACTTCGACCTGCGCCGCCGGATGCTCGCCGGTGCCGGCGGCGGCAGCGTCGCTGCCGCCGCCGCCGGTGGAGGCGCCGCCGCCGATGGCCCGTCGTGGGACGGGGCCAAGGCCGCCGGTCCGTCGTGGGACGCGGGCAAGGCCGGTGATCTGTCGTGGGACGAGGCCAAACTGATGGTCACCACCCAGGCGCTGAACCTACGCCGGCGGCTGGATCCGGCCGCGCCGTACATCCCGCTGGAGGCCGACGAGCACGCGATCGCCTTCGCCCGCGGGGACCGGGCCGTCGCGGTGGCCACCCGGCTGCCGGTCGGGCTGGAGCGGCGTGGCGGCTGGGGGAGCAGTACGCTCACGCTGCCGCACGGAAGGTGGCGGGACCTGCTGTCCGGGGCCGAGCACACCGGCCGGATCCCCCTAGCGCACCTGCTGTCCATTCACCCCGTGGCACTCCTGGAAAGGGACTAGCCGATGTTCGAGGTATGGGCGCCGCATGCGACCGCGGTCGACGTGGAGATCGAGGAGGTCCGCTACTCGATGTCCGCGGGGTCGGCCGGCTGGTGGTCGGTGGAGGTGCCGGGGGCCGGGCACGGGACCGACTACCGTTTCAGGCTGGACGGGGGCGAGGCGCTGCCGGACCCCCGGACCCGATGGCAGCCGGAGGGGATCTTCGGGCCGAGCCGGGTCTACGAGCACGACCGGTTCGAGTGGAGCGACGACCTCTGGCGGGGACGGGGTCTGCCGGGGGCGGTCATCTACGAGCTGCACATCGGCACCTTCACCCCCGAGGGCACCTTCGACGCGGCGATCGGCAAGCTTGAGCACCTGGCGGAGCTCGGCGTCGACTTCGTCGAGATCATGCCGGTGCCCCCGGTGCCGGGAGAGCGCAACTGGGGCTACGACGGCGTGGACCTGTGGGCCGTCACCGAGAACTACGGCGGCCCCGACGGGCTCAAGCGCTTCGTGGACGCCTGCCACCGGCAGGGGCTCGGCGTGATCCTTGACGTCGTCTACAACCACCTCGGCCCGTCGGGCAACTTCCTGGCCCCCTTCGGCCCCTACTTCCACTCCTCCGCCTCCTCCTTCTGGGGTCAGGCGGTCAACCTGGACGGTCCGGGCTCCGACGAGGTGCGCGGCTATCTCATCGGCAACGCGCTGCAGTGGCTGCGCGACTACCACGTCGACGGTCTGCGGCTGGACGCCGTGCACGCGCTGCACGACAAGCGGGCCGTGCACCTGCTGGAGGAGCTGGCCGTCGAGGTGGAGGCCCTGTCGGCGGCCGTGGGCAGGCCGCTGACGCTCATCGCCGAGTCCGACCTCAACGACCCCCGGCTGATGACCTCGCGCGAGGCCGGCGGGTACGGCCTGGAGGCCGCCTGGAACGACGACGTCCACCACGCCCTGCACGTGGCGGTGAGCGGTGAGCGGCACGGCTACTACGACGACTTCGCGGGGGCCCTGGCCAAGGTGCTGACCCGGGGCTACTTCCACGACGGGACCTATTCGACCTTCCGGCACCGTTCCCACGGGCGCCCGGCGAGCCACGTGCCCGGCTACCGTTTCGTCTGCTGCGCGCAGAACCACGACCAGATCGGCAACCGGGCCGAGGGCGACCGGCTCGCGCCCGACGCGCTGAGGCTGGCCGCGGGACTCCTGCTGACCTCGCCGTTCACCCCCATGCTGTTCATGGGGGAGGAATGGGGGGCGCGCACGCCGTTCCTGTTCTTCACCGACCACGTCGAGCCGCAGCTCCGCGAGGGGGAGGCCGACCGGCGGCGGCGGGAGTTCGTCGGGTTCGGCTACGACGACTGGGCCGACAAGGCGCCCGATCCCGGCGAGGAGATGACCTTCCTGCGGTCCAAGCTCGACTGGAGCGAGCTCGACCATGACGCCCACCGGGCCCATCTCGACTGGTACCGGGCACTGATCGCGCTGCGTCGCGCCCACCCCGACCTGTCGGACCCGAGGCTCGACCGGGTCCAGGTCGATCACGGCGAGACCTGGCTGGTCGTCCACCGGGGGATGCTCCGCGTCGCCGCCAACCTCAGCCCGATCCCGATCACGGTACGGCTCTCGCCCGCCCAGATCCTGCTCGCCTCCGACCCGAGGGTGACCGTGGACGGCGAGGAGTTGTCCCTGCCCGCCCGCTCCCTGGCGATCCTGAAGGTGACCTGACGCGGGCGCGGGGACAGGGCTCGGGAACGCCGATGGGTGAGACCGCCGGACCGGCGGCTCACGAGGGAACGCGGGCCGAGGACGCGGATCTGGGAATGCCGATTGATGAGGCCGCTGATCGGCGGCCTCATCAGGGAGCTCGGTTCGCGGGCGAAGTCCTCCGGCCGACCGGCCGCTTACGCGGGGACGTGGTTCCGTAGGCGGAGCTCTTCGGGGTACGGCGAGAAGTAGGTCTGATCCCGTACATACTCGGCGGCCTCGCCCCGCGCGTGATGGCGGAGCAGGGTCGCGGGCACGCTGAGGGCCACCAGGCCGGCCCGGTAGGAGGCGATGACCTCCGCCAGGTCGGCACGCCTGGCCGGGTCGAGCGCGTCGCTCATCATGCCCATGCAGTGCTGCAGGACGTTGACGTTGCGGCCGATGGTGGCCTTCGTGGCGAAGGCCGTGCCGAACACGCGGGCGTAGTCGGCGGCCAGCTCCTCGCGGGGGCGCACGCCCGCCCGGGCCACGACACGGCCGGCCTCGCCGTAGGCGACGGGGTCGTGGGCCAGCATCTGCATCTTGTGCCGGGAGTGGAAGGAGATCAGGTCACGCGCCCGCCAGTCGCCCTCCAGCAGCGCGCGCAGCCGGGCGTGCGCGAAGATCCGTTCCACGAAGGTCTCGCGGAGCAGCGCGTCGTTCAGCCGTCCCTCGTCCTCCACCGGCAGCAGCGGGTGGGCGTCGAGAATCTTGGCCGCGAAAACGCCCCGGCCCTTGCGATCCACGGCCATGTCCCCCTCGTAGACGGGGATGCCGTGCAGCCCGCAGCTGGGGCTCCTGGACTTGAAGACGTAGCCGTCCACGTCGAGGGTGCGCGCCCGCTCGGCGGACAGGGCCGCCATCCGGTCGGTGAGGTCCACCCGGGTCTTCCTGGTCACCAGGCGCGGCCCCTCGGGAGAGCGTTCGAGGCGGAGGGTCTCGCGCGGGGTGCCGAGGCCGATCTCCATCTCCGGGCAGACATGCACCCAGTCGACGTGAGGGTCCAGCTCCCCGCTGAGGAACCGGTCGCGGCTGTGGCCGCCGTTGAACCGCACCAGCTCGCCCATCAGGCAGCTGGACACCGCGACCCGGGGCCTGATGGCCTCGGCGATGTCGCCCGTCCGGCTCATGTCGCTCATCTCGCCTGTCCGACTCAGGTTGCCTGTTTCGCTGGTCCCGCTCATGGCACTCGTGCCGCTCATCCCGCTCATACCCTCGCCCGGCCCGTCCCGCTCATGCCGTGACCGGGGGAAGGATGCTCGACAGGCGGCGCAGGCCGCGGGCCGTACGGGCCTTGATGGTGCCGAGCGGCACGCTCAGCCTCTCGGCGATCTCCCGCTGGGTCAGCTCGCCGTAGTAGGCCAGCTCGATCGCCTGGCGCTGCGGTGCGGGAAGCTCGGCCAGCGCCCGCTGGACCTGGTCGCGGTCCGCCAGGCCGTCGCCGTGGGTCCGTCCGTCCGCACCGGCCGGATCGGCCACCACGTCCAGCGGGACCGTCCGCGGTGTCCGGATCCGCAGCTGGTCGATCGCCCGGTTGTGCGCGATGCCGAGCAACCAGGCCGGGAGGTTGCGGGCGGGGTCGAAGCGGTGCCGGCACCGCCAGACCTCCGCGAACACGATCTGCTGCAGGTCTTCGACATCCTGCTGAGGGACGAATCGCCGCAGGTAGGAGCGGACCAGCGACCCGTGCGTGTGGAAACACTCGGCCAGCGCGGCGTCGTCGCCCTCGGCGAGCCGGATGTTCAAGGTGTCTGTCATGATGACTCTCCCTTGCCAAGAAAACCTACTCAAAACTTATTCATACTCGCTCACCCTTCGTGATCGCAACCTGAGGGGAGGGGCGCGTCGCGAGAAGGCGGGGATCCGGGTGGCGAAACGCGGACGGCCGGCGCGGTCATACGAGGACCACGGGCGCGGTGTCAGGGGGAAGCCGGAGAGGCGAGACGGGAGCGATCGGCGGAGCGGCCCGTCAGGGTGGCCCGGGCCGGGGACGACGGGCGCGGTGACGGGAGGAGCCTTCGAAAGGAGGACGGCCGGTGCGGCGCGCGGTCAGTGGAGGGCGGCGCTGATCTGGGTGAGCGCGTCCCGGAACGACGTGACGCGGGAGACCGACGGCGGGAGATCATCCCACCACCCTGTGCCGCCGACGATGACCCGGCTCGCGGGGCGGAGCAGGGGTAGCGACGCGAGCGGGGCCGGGTCGCCGGTCTCGGGCAGCTGGGACCAGACGAAGACCACCGCCGGGCCGAGGCGGCGCATCGCGTCGGCCAGGGCGGGGTAGGGGATCCGCGCGCCCAGCACGCGTGTATCCACGTGTTCGGCGGTCAGCGCGGCGGCCAGCGCGTAGATCGGCAGGCTGTGCTGCTCCTCCTCGGAGCAGGTGAGAAGCACCGGCCGGACGTTGATCGGCCGGGCGGGGCGTTCGATCAACCGGCTCAGGGAGGCCAGCAACCGGTCGGAGAACAGGTGCTCGACCTCGATGCTCGCGCCGGTCTCGGCCTGACGCCTGCAGATCGTCTCGAAAACCGGGATCACCAGCTCCTCCCAGGTCCAGATGACCCCGTGCCTGGCCAGCGCCGCGCCGATCCAGTCGGACACGAGCTGGCTGTCCAGCATGATCGCCGCCCGAGCCAGCATCGCCACCGTGGGGATCTCGGGGCGCGGCGCCGGGGCGGGCGGGCGTTCCTCCCGGCCCTCCCTTTCCTCCCGGGCCTCCCGAGAATCGGGGACTTCCCGGAGAGAGGCGGCCGGTGGGGGCCCGTCGCCTCTCAGGACCTCCCGCGCCGCGTCGGCGGCGGGCACGCCCGTCCGGATGAGCCGGTTCATCTCCTCAAGGCGCCGCAGGTCGCTCAGGTCGTAGCGGCGATGCCCTCCCGGACTTCGTCGGCTGGGGCCGAGACCGTAGCGCAGGTTCCAGGTCCGCAGGGTGGGGGCGGGCACGCCGAGACGCCGTGCGACGGCTCCGATGCCGTAGCCCGGCTCCTCTTCGGTGGTCACCTGACTCTGCTCGCCCATCTCATCTCATTCTCACAACCCGTTCCATGCCCGTAATCGCCCTACCAGGCTGCCAGACGGCACGGGTGGTCGTCCCCTGGAAGGTTCTTCGAGCGACAGGTCCCGGCGGATGCAATAACGGGAGCCGGAGCACGTGAAAGGTGGCGATATGCGGCAAATGGGGTCCACGGGGCTGGCATGCGAAAGGAGCTGATCTCGCCAGACGCAACGACCGGGGCCGGGTGTGCGAATGGGGCGGGTTCTGGTGCGCGTGACCACTTGGGCCGGAGTGTACGAGAGGGGTGAGCCCGGGCGGGTGCGACGGCCGGGGCGCATGAAGGGAGTGAGCCCCAACGGGTTCAACCCCCGGGGCTGGAGCGGATGAAAGGGAATGAACCCTGGTAGGTGCAACCGCCGGCGCCGCAGGGTGCGAAAAGGAGATCATGATGGACACCGTCATCGTTCTGTTCAACCGCGATCTCCGGACGCACGACCACCCGGCCCTCGCCGCCGCATGCGAGAACGCGCGCCAGGTGGTCCCGCTTTTTGTGCTCGACCCCGCGCTGCCCGCGGGCCACCGTTCGGCCTTCCTGTCCGAGTGCCTCGCCGACCTGCGTCGATCGCTACGGGAGCGGGGCGGTGAGCTCGTGATTCGCCGGGGCGACCCGGTCGCGGAGACCGTACGGCTGGCAAGGCGGATCTCGGCCCAGGCCGTCTATGCCAGTTCGGACGTCAGCACGCTCGCGCGGCGCAGGCAGCGGCGGCTCGCCGAGGCATGTGAGCAGAGCCGGATGGAGTTTCGCGGGTTCCCCGGCGTGACGATCGTCGCGCCCGACGCGCTCAGGCCTTCGGGCGGTGGTGATCACTACCGGGTCTTCACACCCTACTGGCGCGCCTGGAGCGCCCATCCGCGGCGGGAGACGTTGAAGGCGCCCGACATGGTGCACGTTCCCGACGGTCTGGAGGGAGGTCTGCTGCCCGACTCGGATCATGAACCGTCCGTGCTGTTCAGGGGCGGTGAAACGGTGGCGCGCGAACGGATGAGGCAGTGGTTGAAGCACTGCGTGGAGGACTACGCCGACGGCCACGACGATCTCGCGGGAAACCGTACCTCCAGGCTGAGCCCGTATCTGCACTTCGGCTGCCTGTCGCCCCTGGAGCTGGAGTCGACGGCCGTGAACGGCGACGCCTTCGTCAGGCAGCTGTGCTGGCGCGACTTCTTCCATCAGGTGACGGCGGCCTTCCCCCGCATCAACCGGGACGACTACCGGTCGCGCGGCCAGGAGTGGCGCACCGACTCCGGCGCCGCGCAGGCCTGGAAGGAGGGCATGACCGGGGTTCCGATCGTGGACGCGGGAATGCGGCAGCTGCTCACCGAGAACTGGATGCACAACCGGGCCCGCATGATCGTGGCGTCCTTCCTGGTCAGACGGCTGCGTCTCGACTGGCGAGTGGGGGCCGACCACTTCTTCGAGATGCTGCTCGACGGTGACATCGCCAACAACTACGGCAACTGGCAGTGGATGGCCGGGACGGGCAACAACACCCGGCCCAACCAGACGGTCAACCACATCCGGCAGGCCAAAAGGTTCGACCCGGACGGCGAATACGTCCGCCGCTACGTGCCCGAGCTGTGCTCGGTGCCGAAGAGGGCGATCCACGAGCCGTGGCTGTTGCCGGCGGGCGTCCCCGGCTATCCACAGCCCCTGGTCTCGATGGATTGACAGCGCCCGGGCGGAACGATTTGGCTCTGCCGCACGTCGCAAAAAGTGTGACCTCTTTTGAGAGCATCGACGATGACCTACGGGCCGTTCACGGGCGAGTGCGACAGCTGGAGCAGCTGACCAGACGGCGTCAGGCGGTGGAGGTCCAGCTCGACGAGGTCGGGCGGCTCATCGGCGACCTCGAAGCCGAACTCGCCGAGGAGGAGCGGGGCGTCTCCAGGCTGGAGGGCGGCTTCTCGGCGTTCCTGGCCGGCCTCACCGGATCCAGGGAGGAGAAGCTGGCCGGGGAGAAGGCCCAGGCACTGGCCGTACGGCAGCGCCTGGAAGGGCAGCGAACCCGCCTCGAATGGCTGAACACCGACCGGACGGCCCTGGAGGAGGCACTGGCCGAGGTCGGGTCGGCCCCGGAGGAGTTCGCCGCGCTGCTCGAACGCAAGGAGCGCATGCTGGTGGAGTCGAGCGATCCCCGGGGCCGCGAGCTGGCCGAGATCGCCCAGCGGCTCGCCGAGGTCGACGCCGACCTCCGGGAGCACGAGGAGGCCCACCGTGCCGGGGTCGCCGCCGCCCACGCGGTCGGCCAGGTCCTGCGCTGCCTCGGCAGCGCGCGCGGCGCCTCCACGTGGGACATGCTCGCCGGCGGTGGCGGCATCGCGGACATGATGGAACGCGGCCACCTGCTCAACGCGGACGAGGCGGCCTGGCACGCCCAGCATCTCCTGGACGTCTTCGCCAGGGAACTCGTCGACATCGGCGTGCACGTCAGCCCGGCGCTTCCCAAGGTGGACACCCGCTGGTTCGCCGACATGTTCTTCGACAACATCGTCACCGATGCGATCAAGCATCAGCGGATCGCCCGCACGGGCGAGGCCGTCGGCGATGTCGCCGAATGGGTGGGCGGTACGGTGAACGGCCTGGCCGCCCGCTGCGGGGAGCTGACGCGCGGGCGCGACTCCTTCGTCGCCCGTCGCGAGGACGTCCTCACCGGCTGAGGGACGCCGCCGAAGTGGTCGAAGGGCGTCACCGATTCAGCGGAGGATCAAGGAAGTCGCAGGTCGGAGGACATCACCGATTGTCAGTGGCTCGGGGGTGCCGCGCGCCGGAGGGCGTCACCGACTGTCGGTGGCTCGGGGACGCCGCCGATACGTGAACGGATGAGGGACGTCCCCGGAAGCACCGGAGCCGGCGGGACGGATGCCCGCGAGGTCAGCTCCGGAGCTTCGGGAACGACTCCATGGTCAACGAGCGATCTCAGTGCTTGTGACCGACAGCGTCATGGTCGTGGTCGTGCTCCTCGTCCTCATCCTCGTCCGAGGGACCGTCGGAGGGCTCGACGCCCAGCACGGCCTCGCGAGGCTCGATCTCCTCAACGTGCTCGATCAGACCCAGGACATGGTCCGGCTCGATCAGCCACTGCAGCGCCGTGGCACCGGTGTCGTCGGTGGAGACCAGCTCCGCCTGCTCCTTGCGCTCGTCATCGTCCAGATCGGCGTCCGGGTGGTTGATCTCCTTCAGCGCGGCAGCCTGCAGGCCCGCGAGGTCCTGCACCTCCACGGTAAGCTCGACAGTCAGACGCAGATAGCGTTCAGTGCCCGATTCATCACTCATGGTGTAAATCCTAGTGCCCTCGTAGGGTGCGATTGCCTAAGGAAGCTTCCACTCGACCGGCGTTGTGCCCTGCTGCTGGAGAAGCTCGTTGGTGCGGCTGAACGGGCGGGAGCCGAAGAAGCCGCTGCGGGCCGACAGAGGACTCGGGTGGGCCGATTCGACGGCCGGGAGTTTGCCGAGCATCGGGCGCAGGTTGCGGGCGTCACGCCCCCACAGAATCGCCACCATCGGCTTGTCGCGAGCGACCAGCGCCTTCATGGCCTGCTCGGTGACCTCTTCCCAGCCCTTGCCCCGGTGCGAGGCGGACTTGCCCGGCGCGACGGTGAGAACCCTGTTGAGCAGCAGCACGCCCTGCTCGGTCCACGGGGTCAGGTCGCCGTTGCTCGGCATCGGCAGGCCGAGATCCTCGGTGAGCTCCTTGTAGATGTTGCGCAGGCTGCCCGGAATCGGGCGCACGTCCGCGGCCACGGAGAAGCTCAGGCCGATCGGATGGCCCGGCGTGGGATAGGGGTCCTGGCCGACGATCAGCACCTTGACCTGGTCAAAGGGCTGTTGGAAGGCTCGGAGCACGTTGGCTCCCGACGGGAGGTACTGCCTGCCTTCCGCCACCTCCTTGCGGAGGAAATCGCCCATCTCGGCGATTTTTTCAGCGACGGGTTCGAGGGCCGTGGCCCACCCGGCTTCCACGATTTCATTCAAAGGACGCGCGGCCATGCCGAAAACCCTATCGAGGTTTGAGGTCCGGTACGGCGTGCGCCGGAAATCCGCGCACGCCGTACCGGACCTGCCCCTTTATTTCACCGAACCCGCCATCATGCCCTGCACGAAGTAACGCTGGAAGGCAAAGAACAAGATCAGCGGGATGATCAGCGACAGGAAGGCACCGGGCGCGAGGATGTCGACGTTGGTTCCGAACTGCCGCATCTGGGACTGCAGGGCCTTGGTCATCGGCTGGTTCTCGGTGTTGGCGAAGACCAGGGCGACGAGCAGGTCGTTCCAGACCCAGAGAAACTGGAAGATGCCGAGCGAAGCGACCGCGGGCTTGGCCAGCGGGAACACCACGGTCGAGAAGATCTTCCACTCACCCGCGCCGTCCATGCGCGCGGCTTCGAGCAGCGAGCGTGGAATGCCCGCGAAGAAGTTGCGGAGCAGGAAGATGGCGAAGGGGAGTCCGAAGGCGACGTGGAAGAGCACCACGCCGGCGATGGAGCCGAAGATGCCGATCGAGCCGTAGAGCTTCGCGATCGGGATCAGCGCGATCTGGATCGGCACCACCAGCAGGCCGATCACCACCAGGAACAGCGCGTCCCTGCCGGGAAACTCCATCCAGGCGAACGCGTAGGCGGCCATGGACGCGATGCCGATCACCAGGAGGGTCGTGGGCACCGTGATGAGCACGGTGTTCCAGAACGACGCGGTGAACCCGGTGGCCAGCAGATCGGCGTAGTTCTTGATGGTCCACTCGGCCGGCTTGGTGAACGCCGTCCACCAGCCGGTGGAGTTGTTGGCCGTCTCCTGGCGGAGCGAGACCACGAACAGGCCGAGGGTGGGAACCAGCCAGAACAGGCCGATCAGCACCAGCACCGCCTGGACGAGGCCGCCGCCGACCTTGTCCAGGATCTTGCTGATCACGTTGCGCGGTGGGGCGCCGAGACTGGAGGTCGTCACTGGTTGTCCCTCCTGAACCGGCGGATGTTGATGATCATGAAGGGCAGAACGAGGATCAGCAGGAAGATGGACAGCGCGCTGCCCAGCCCCTGGTTGCCTCCGCCGCCGAACGAGACCCGCCACATCTCCAGCGCGATCACGTTGGCCTGCGGCTGCACCGATCCCGGTGCGATGACAAAGACCAGGTCGAAGACCTTCAGCGTGTTGATGATCATCGTGACGAACACGACGAGCAGCACCGGGGCGAGCAGCGGAATGGTGATCTTGCGGAACACCTGCCATTCGGTGGCCCCGTCGATGCGGGCCGCCTCCAGGGCGTCACGCGGGATGGCCGAGAGCCCCGCCGCGATCAGCACCATGGAGAATCCGGCCCACACCCAGATGAACGCTCCGATGATCGCCGGAGTGATCAGCGCCGGGCCGAGCCAGGCGATCCCGTTGAAGGCCGCGTGGAAGTTCGACTCCGGCAGCCGCACCAGATAGTCGCCCGGAGCCAGTCCGGTGAGGCGGAAGGTCCCGTCGGCCTCGGTGGTGGCGGTGGCCTTGACGGCACCGTTCTGCACCGCCTCGACGGTCACGCCCGTCAGGCCCTTCTCCGTGGGATCCACCTGGTTGACGGCGCCTCCGCCGCCCTGGGTGAAGTCCACCCACACGGTCCCGGCCAGTTCGCCGGGGCCCGGCTGGGGCGCCTTCGCCGTCGCCGCGGAGGCGAGGGTCTCGGGCTTCACGCCGACCAGGGGGAGGAGCACGGCCTTGCCGGGTCCCGCGGGCTGCTTGGTCACCACCGCGCCCTGCTGACCGGCGACCGGCGACCGGTCGTTCTCTCTGGGCCGGGCGTCCGGGTAGCCGTCGGAGGAGCCGAAGACGTCCGTCACCGAGGTGATGATCGCGTTGGCCACACCCCGGTCCGGGGCCTGCTCGTAGACCAGGCGGAAGATGACGCCGGAGGCCATCAGGGAGACGGCCATCGGCATGAACACGATCAGCTTGAAGGCGGTCGCCCAGCGGATCCGTTCCGTCAGCACCGCGAAGACCAGGCCCACCGCGGTGACCAGGGCGGGAGCCACCGCGACCCAGATCAGGTTGTTCCTGATCGTGGTCAGGGTGGAGGAGTCATTGAAGATCGTCGCGTAGTTCTCGACGCCGACGAAGGTGTTCCCGTTGGAGTCGTAGAAGCTGCGGAAGATCGAGTAGATGATCGGGTAGATCACCATTGCGCCGAGCAGGAGCACGCCCGGCAACAGGAACCAGATTGCCAGCCTCGCCGGAGGACCCAGGGACCCGGCCTTCACGGGAGCCGGCTCGGGAGCCTTCTCAGGAGCCGCCTCCGGTACCGCCTGCGATACCGGAGGCGGTGCCGGAGGGCCGTCTAACCGATCGGTCACGGCCTCTCCCCTTACTTCCAGGCCTTTTTGGCCTCGTCTTCGAGCTTGCTCTGGACGCCCTTGACGTCGGCCGGGTTGCGCACGAAGTCCTGCAGGAGCTTCCACTCGCCCTTGCCGTCGGTGCCGCCGAAGGCGCTGGGGGCGAGGTCGGACATGTCGTAGCGGACCGCGTCACCGGCAGAGATGATCGTCTCGGCGAGCTTCTTGGTCAGCTCGGACGGGTAGTTGTCGGGCGAGACATTGCGGTTGGGGGAGAGGTAGCCGGGAAGCTTGGCCCAGATCTCGCCGCCCTCCTTGGAGGCGAGGAACTCCAGCAGCTCCATCGAGCCCTTGGAGTCCTTCAGCGCCACCGCGATGTCGCCGCCCAGCACGACCGGCTCGGTGTCACCGGCCTTGGGGAACGGGAAGTACTTGGCCTCCTCGCCCAGCTTCGCGCCGGACTCCTCGGCCGTGGTGCCCACGAAGTCGGCCTCGATCACCATCGCCGACTTGTCCTGGCCGTAGACCTGGGTCACGCAGGTGGGGAAGTCGGTCTGCAGGGCGCCGGAGGAGCCGCCGAGCAGGAACTCCTTCTTGCCGACCAGCTGGCCGATCTTCTCCAGCGCGGTGGTCACGCTGGCGTCGGTCCACGGGATCTCGTGCTTGGAGAGCTTGGTGTAGTTCTCCGGGCCCGCGCTGGACAGGTAGACGTTCTCGAACAGGTCGGTCAGGGTCCAGCCGGACGCGCCGCAGAGGGAGAACGGCGCGGTGCCGGAGTCCGCGATCGTCTGGGCGGTCGTGACGAGGTCGTCCCAGGTGGCGGGCGGCTGCGTGCCGGCGTCCTGGAAGGCCTGGTCGCGGTACCAGATGAGCGACTTGTGGGCCGCCTTCACCAGCACGCCGTACACCTGGCCGTCGGCGGAGCCGAGTTCCTTCCAGTACGGGGTGTAGTTGTCGTCGAGCTGCTTCTGCACCTCGGCGGTGAGCGGCTTGAGCGCCTTCTGGTCGGCGTACTGCTGGACCAGGCCGGGCTGGGGCAGGATCGCGACGTCCGGCGGGCTGCCGCCCTGGATGCGCGGGCCGAGATAGGCACCGGTGTCCTCGCCGGTGGAGGCGTAGGTGACCTTGGCCCCGGTCTTGGCCTCGAAGGCCTTGAGCACCTGCTCGAAGTTGGTCTGCTCGGAGCCCGTCCACTTGGCCGCGACCTCGAGGCTCACGCCTTCGAGGGTCTTGGCCTCGGCGGGCGCGGAGGCGGGGGCGCTGCCGCTCGCGGCCGGTGTTGTGGGTGCCGCCGCCTCGCCGCCGCCGCATGCGGCGAGTGCGAGTGCGAGTCCGGCCGTCGTCGCCATGGCAATGGATTTGCGCATGCTGAACAAACCTCCTGTGGTGTCAAAGCCCCGGAATTCGGGAGAAGTAATTCGGGAGAAGCGAAAGAGAGCGGAGGGCTGAATCGAGATCCGGGAGGGATGACGGCTCGCCGGGGGGTCGCCCCGGGTTACTGAGCCCGGATGATCTCGTTCAGCTGGCCTTTCATGGAGGCGATGATGTCGTCGCCGGCCTCCTCGAAGGGTGGGGTGAGCGCGTTGGAGACCGCACTGGCGATCACCAGGCTCACCTGGTTGTAGTTGGCACTGGCCGGTCTCGGCCGGGCCGAGAGAATGCTCTGCTTGAGGACGGGAAGGTAGGGGAAGCGCTTGATCAGGGCGGGGTCGTCGTACAGCTCGGCCCACACCGGTGGGAACGAGCCGTCGGTGAGCACTCGCCTCTGGTTCTCCAGGCCGGTGAAGTAGCGGATGAACTCGACCGCCGACTTCTGCTTCTTGGAGTAGGCGCTGAGCGCGAGGTTGACGCCGCCCAGCGAGCTGGAGCCCGGACCGTTGAGTCCGGGCAGCCGGGTGACCGCGAACTTGTCCTTGACGGCCGAGTCGGTGGCGGGGCCGTACGCGTGCGGCCAGTTGCGGGCGAAGGCCAGCCTGCCCTCCTGGAAGGCCAGCCGGGACTCCTCCTCCTTGAAGGAGAGCGACTCCGGCGGGATCCAGCCTTCGCGGAACCCGCCGACCAGGAAGTCCAGGCCGGCCTTGGCCTTGGCCGAGTCCATGGTCACTTTTGTGCCGTCCGGGCTGAGGATCTGCCCTCCCGCCGACTGCACGGCCTCGGCGAAGTTGACGGTCAGTCCCTCGTAGGCCAGGAACTGCCCGGCGTAACCGCCGATGCCGTACTTCTCATGCAGCGCACCGGCCTGCTCGCGTAGCTCTTCCCAGGTCTTGGGGGGCTTGAAGCCCTGCTTGGCGAGCAGATCCTTGCGGTAGTAGAGCAGTCCGGCATTGCTGGTGTACGGCACGGCCCAGAGCTTGCCCCGGTAGACCGCCGTGTCGACGACCGGAGGCAGGAACCGGTCGAGCTGGAACATCCCGCGTTCCAGCGGCAGGATCCAGCCCGCGTCGGCGAACTCCGCCGTCCAGACCACGTCCAGGCCGAGCACGTCGTAGCGGTCGCTTCTGGCCTGGAGATTGGCGACCATCTGCGCACGTTGCTCGTCGGCCGCCTCGGGGAGTTCGAGCAGGGTGACCCGCTCCCCGGGATGGGTCTGGTTCCACCTGTCCAGCAACGGTTGCAGGTAGGCGGTCGTGTCCCGTCCGATCACGAGGGTGAACGGGCCGGTCCCCCCGAACCTCTCGGTCTCCTGCGCGCCCACCCCGGCGCATCCCACCGGCAGAAGCACGGCGAGCGCGATGGGAATGAGACGGCGCACTATGACCTCCAGATTTCGAGGTAGTTACATACGTGTTAGGTAGATGCATGCATGTTATGCATAGCGATAACATGAACGTCAACGGATTGACCCGTAACGCTCAGGTAACAAGCACTCCGAGGAGGTGGGGCGTGCGGCCGTTGCTGATGGCGCTCCTCGCGAAAGAACCTGCCCATGGTTACGAGCTGAAACAGGCGCTTGAGCAGATCTTCGGCAACGCCTATCCGTCGCCGAACATCGGGCAGATCTACGTTACGCTCGGCCGCCTGGAGAAGGACGGCCTGGTCCGCGTCGTGGACGTCGAACAGTCGAACCGCCCGAACAAGAAGGTCTACTACCTGACCGCCGCGGGCCGGGAGAGCCTCGACACGTGGGTGGACGAGCCCACCGAGGGACCCCGGGTCCGGGACGACTTCTTCATGAAGCTGGTGCTGGCCCCGATGACCGGCCTCGCCGACAGGATGACGCTGATCAACCGCCAGCGCCGTCACTACCTCGCGCTGATCCGTGACCTGAACGAGCTCGCGGAGCGGATCGACCCGGAGAATCGGGTCGCGCTTCTCCTCGTGGAGGGGGCTATGCTCCACCTGCAGGCCGACCTCGACTGGCTCGAGCGCTGCCAGGAGGACCTGAGTTGACTTCCCCCGTGGTCGATACCGTCAATCTCGTCAAGATCTATCAGAACGGCGCCGTGCCGGTGCCCGCCGTGCGCGGAGTCGATCTGCGGGTGGCGGCCGGGGAATTCGTGGCGATCATGGGCCCCTCCGGGTCGGGCAAGTCCACCCTGGTCCACATGCTCGGCGGCCTCGAAGCCCGGACCAGCGGCGAGATCTGGCTCGACGGGCAGCGAGCCGACACCCTGAACGAGAGTGCCTGGGCACTGCTGCGCCGTAAAAAGGTCGGCTTCGTCTTCCAGTTCTTCAACCTGGTCGCCAACATGACCGTGGCCGACAACGTCGAGCTGCCCGCGCTGCTGGCCGGGGCCTCCGCGCGTGAGGCACGCCAGCGCCGGCAGTATCTCCTCGGCGAGCTCGGCCTGACCGACCGCGCCGACGCCGCGCCCTCCCAGCTCGCGGGCGGCGAGCAGCAGCGGGTCGCGCTGGCCCGCGCGCTGGCCAACAAGCCGAGCCTGCTGCTCGCGGACGAGCCCACGGGCAACCTCGACAGCCGCAACACCCGCGACGTCCTCCGCCTGCTCGGCGAGGTCCACCGCGACGGCCAGACCGTCATCCTGGTCACCCACGACGCCCGGGTGGCCGGCCTGGCCGACCGGGTGGTCGCCCTGTTCGACGGCGAGATCGTCGACGACGGCACCATCGGCATGGCCCGCCGCCGCCCCAAGGCCACCGTGGGCGACGTCGTCGAGCTGAGGGGCTAGTGAGCACCGTCCGGGCTTCCGTCAGATGGATCCGGGCCGACCTCAGGGCGCGGCGGGTGCAGGCGCTGCTGACGCTGCTGGCCGTGGCGGGGATCGTCACGGCGCTGATCACCTCGGCGACCCTGCTGGAAGACGGGACCAACCCGTGGCGGGGACTGTTCGCGGAGTCCAGGGGCGCGCACGTGTGGATCCACACCAAGGACGCCCCGGACGTGGCCGCGCTGTCGCGGCTTCCGGGCGTGGTCCAGGTGGCGGGACCGTACCGGACGGCGCCCGTGACGCTCACACTGGACGGCAAGAAGTCACCCGTGGCGCTGCGGGAGATGTCACCGACACCCCCCTCGGTGGCCACGCCGCTGATCCGCGAGGGACGGTGGCTGCGCGCCGGCGACACCGAGGGCGTGATCGTCGAGCGGTCCTTCGCCACGGCGCTCAACCTGAAGGTGGGCGGTCCCTTCACCGTCACCGCGCTCAACGGCGCCTCCCACCCGCTCATCGTGGTCGGCCTGGCCGACACCGCCGACCAGGGTTTCTACCCCGAGTGGACGCCTGGCCTGGCCTGGACCCTGCCCGAGGTCCTGGCCAGGGTCGAGCCCGCCCTGGGCCGCAGCGAGTCGGTCACCGGGCTGCGCCTCGCCGACGGCGAGGCCACGCTGCCTGTCGTCCACGGCGCCGTCACCCTGCTGGACGAGGAGATCCAGCGGATGTCCACCTGGCGCGAGGTCCGCGCCTCCATGGAGCTGGACAACCGATTGCTCGGCCTGCTGCTGGCGCTGTTCGGCGTCACCGGGCTCGTCGCCGCCGCGCTCGCCATCGCCAACGCGGTGGGCGGGCGGGTGCTCGCCCAGACCCGCGACATCGCCACCCTCAAGTCCCTCGGCTACACCCGGAGCCAGGTCTTCGGCGTGCTCATGGCCGAGCACGGCGCGCTCGGACTGCTGGGCATCGCCATCGGTCTCGTCTGCGGCCAGCTCATCGCCTCGCTGACCCTGTACGGCACGCCGATCCTGCCGCTCTCCCCGATCCCGCTGCTCGCGATCACCGGTGGCACCGCCGCGGTGGTCCTGGTCGCGGTGGCCCTGCCCGCCTGGCGCGGCGGCCTCACCCCGCCCATCCCCGCGGCCACCGCGGGACCGCCCCGGGGCCACCTGTCGCGGATGGCCAGGGTCGCCCTCCTGGTACGGCTGCCGCCCGCCCTCGTCCTGGGCACCCGCGACGCCTTCACCAGGCGCGTCCCCGCGTTCCTGAGCATCTTCGGCCTCGCGGTCCCGATGATGATGATCACCATCGGCCTCGGCTGCTGGGCCACCCTGGACGACTTCCTGAACCACCCCGAACGGGTCGGCCAGGCGGCGGCGCTCGTCGTCCGCCCGGACAAGCTCCCCGCCGAGGACGCCGCCCGGATCGCCAGGGCCGATCCTCAGGTGCTGGCCGTCTACCCGGGCAGCGAGGTGTCGGCCCTGGAGCCGGAGCAGACCAGGAGCGTGCTGGCCCGCGCGCTGGGCACGTCGGCCGACCCGTACCCCTTCTCGGTCGTGGAGGGGCGGATGTTCGCGGCCAGGGGTGAGGCCGTCGCCGGGCAGGGGCTGCTCGACCTGCTGGGCGTCAAGATCGGCGACCGGGTCCGCATGACGGTCGGTGGCACGCCGCTGATCGTGCACCTCGTCGGCCGGGTGGTGGAGCCCGACCAGGACGGTGAGGTGCTCTCCTTCGGCATGGACAGCCTCGCCGCCAAGGACGCGGTGCCGCCGCAGTTCTACAGCCTGGTGCTCAGGCCGGGCGCCGACCCCTCCACGGTCCGGGCCCGGCTGCTGGCCGCCTCGGGCGAGGCCCTGGAGGTGAACCGGGTGGTCAATCCGGCCGAGCGGCTCGCGGTCATCCGCGTGGTGATCGTGGCGTTGATCGCCGTGCTCTCGCTGCTGGGTCTGGCCAACCTGCTCACGGCGAGCGCCCTCGGCCTGCGTGATCACGCCTTCGATCTCGCGGTGCTCAAGGCGATGGGCCTCACCCCCCGGCAGGTGGCCGCGACCCTGGTCACCGGTACGGGCCTGCTCGCCGTGCTGGGCGTGGTCGCGGGCACCGCGGCCGGGGCCTCGCTGGTCAGCGGCCTGATCGATCTGCAGGGCTACACCAGCGGCGTCGGCGCGGGCATCGGCCGCACGCCCTCGACCCTGACGCTCGTCTCCGCGGCGGCGATCGCGGTGGGGGCCGCCCTGCTGGTGGCGTTGATACCGGCCAGCAGGGCGGCTCGCGCCCAGGTGCCGGCGGGCATCAGATAGGTCCCGTGCTCGTCGGGGGCGTGGCCTGGAGCCTCTCGGAACGACGAGAAACGGTACGGCCAGGCCGTACCGTTTCTCGTCCGGAGCAGAACCGAGTCGCCCCGGTGTGAGCGGGGCGACTCGGGAAAACCCATGCGGAGCGGGCCGGGTCCCGTTTTCCGCCGGTCAGTCCACGTGCTTGAGGGAGAACCAGTAGAAGCCGTGACCCGGCAGGGTCAGCAGGTACGGCAGGGTGCCCACGCGGGGGAACGGCACCCCGCCCCTGGCCTCGATGGGCGTCATGTCCATGAAGCGGCGCAGGTCCAGCTCCACCGGCTGCGGATACTTCGACATGTTGTTGACGCACAGCATGATGTCGTCCCCCTCCTCGCGGATGTAGGTCAACACCGCCGGGTTGCTGGACCACAGCTCGCTGTAGGCGCCGGTGCCGAAGACCGGGTGGTTACGGCGGATCGCCAGCATGTTCCTGGTGAAGTGGAGCAGCGACGCCGGGTTCTTCCGCTGCGCCTCCACGTTGACCGCCTGGAAGCCGTAGATCGGGTCCATGACGGCGGGGAGGTAGAGGCGGCCGGGGTCGGCCTGGGAGAAGCCGGCGTTGCGGTCGGGGCTCCACTGCATCGGGGTGCGGACCGCGTCGCGATCCTCCAGCCAGATGTTGTCGCCCATGCCGATCTCGTCGCCGTAGTACATGACCGGCGAGCCGGGCAGCGACAGGAGCAGGGCGGTGAACAGTTCGATCTGGTCGCGGTGGTTCTCGAGCAGCGGGGCCAGGCGACGCCGGATGCCGAGGTAGGCCCGCATGCGCGGGTCCTTGGCGTACTCGGCGTGCATGTAGTCGCGCTCCTCTTCGGTGACCGTCTCCAGGGTCAGCTCGTCGTGGTTGCGCAGGAAGATGCCCCACTGGGCGGTCTCCGGGAGCTTCGGCGTCCGCGACATGATCTCGGAGATCGGCTCGCGGCTGCCTCGCCGTACCGCCATGAAGATGCGCGGCATGAGCGGGAAGTGGAAGGCCATGTGGCACTCGTCGCCGCCGACCGAGGGGTCGCCGAAATACTCCACCACGTCCTCGGGCCAGCCGTTGGCCTCGGCCAGCAGGACCCGGTCCGGGTAGAGGCGGTCCACCTCGCTCCGGACCTTCCTCAGGTAGGCGTGGGTCTCCGGCAGACCGGAGCAGGCGGTGCCCTCACGCTCGAAGAGGTACGGCACGGCGTCCAGGCGGAAGCCGTCGATGCCCAGGTCCAGCCAGAACCGCAGAACCTCCAGCATGGCCTCCTGGACCGCCGGGTTGTCGTAGTTCAGGTCCGGCTGGTGGTGGAAGAAGCGGTGCCAGTAGTACTGCTTGCGGACCGGGTCGTAGGTCCAGTTGGACTCCTCGGCGCCGATGAAGATGATCGGTGCGTCGGGATACCCGGTCGGGTCGTCGGACCAGACGTAGAAGTCCCCGTAGGGGCCCTCGGGATCGTGCCGCGAGGCCTGGAACCAGGGATGCTTGTCACTCGTGTGGTTCATCACCAGGTCGGTGACGATGCGCAGGCCGCGCTGGTGCGCCGACTCGATCAGCTGCACGAAGTCTCCGAGATCCCCGAAGTCCGGCAGGATCTTCATGTAGTCGGAGATGTCGTAGCCGCCGTCACGCAGCGGTGATTCGTACAGGGGCAGCAGCCACAGGCAGTCGACGCCGAGCCACTGGACGTAGTCCAGTTTCTCGATCAGACCGCGCAGGTCTCCGGTGCCGTCGCCGTTGGAGTCCTTGAACCCTCGGACCAGCACTTCATAGAAGACCGCACGCTTGTACCACTGGGGGTCCGCCGAGACGAAGTCCTCGGGAACGGATTCGGGAAGGGGGGATGCGTTCATCGTGTTCTCGCTCACGGTGATAAAGGGCAGGACGAAGTCACCGGGTGTCCCGGCTGATGAAATTTGGTGACCGCGCCTGGGGGAGCCGTCATCCCTACGAGCTCCGTGCCCCTCGGCCGGACCGAATTTGTAATTCGGTGCCAACCGTTGTGGCGCTTTCTGGGCCGAACACTACCAGCCGCATGACATCTTCGAAGCCTGCGTAACGGGCTTAAACGCCCCGGCGACACGGAATATCCAGCCTGCCGCGTCATCTCCGCGTAATCGCCCTGATACTTACCGTTCTTTTCTGTGAAACACGCCACGCGCCGTGGCGATGACCTTGGGGTATGCCCGAAGACCCGTCCGGCGCCCGTGTCTTCCGGAGCGCCGGTGAATACGGGCTTCAGCGGCGCCTGAGCCCCGTTCCGCCCCACGGCGCGCGCCCGTTCAGGCCTCGCGTCGCGTATTCCCGGCACCCGGTTTTTTCCGTACGGCGCGCGAAGGTAAAGCTTTTGCCCCGCCGGGCGACGCGGCCCTTCAGAAGGCCGGGGACGGCGCTGAGGGAGAGGTCGGAGCGGGCATGAGGGAGAAGCCAGAGCGGGCGGCGAGGAAGAGGAAGAGGCCGTGAGGGAGAGGTCAGAGGCGGGGCGAGGGAGGGGTCAGAGCCAGGGAGGGGTGAGCTCGGGGAGGCGGTCCTCGTAGTCGCCCAGCCAGGCTCCGAACAGCACCAGGCTCCGCACCCAGAACCGGTCGTTCCAGCCGTTGAACCGCGCCAGGGCGTCGGGGCCCTCGGCGATCACCACGTGGAGCTGATCCGACAGCAGCGAGGGCACGACGGCCGCGACGCGGGTCAGCATCCGGTGGCCGTACTCCCTGGCGGGAGCGGCGGTCGAGCGGAGCGGCACCCTCTGAAGCGGCTGCTTGACCACGTTAGTGGAGGGCAGCGCGGCGACGCGGGGGTCGGCCGCGTGCAGGATCTCCCGGTAGAACCGCCCCTTGTCCTTGCGGGCCACGCCCACCGAGAGCGCCGCGTCGAAGAAGTCCGGATGGATGAACGGCGCCGCGAACGAGACCTCGGGGCCGACCAGGTTGACCGGGGAGCGGGCGATGCCCCGGGCCGTGCGGGTGTGCAGGACCGACAGCGGCAGCTCGGCCCGGTGGCCGTTGAACATGGAGGTCGACTGGGTGAAGGCGTCCTCGACGCTGTCGGTGATCCAGGCGGAGGCCCGCTCGGACAGGAACGGCACGGACGGGGCGCCCAGCGTCAGGGAGCCGAGCAGCGCGGCCTTCCGCTCCGCCTGGGAGGAGGCCTCCAGCGCCGCCCCGCTGATCATGAAGTTCTTCAGCAGCGGCCCCCCGGCCAGCCCGTCGACCAGGGTCCGCCCGGCCTTGTGCACCTCGCGGGAGAACGGGGTGTACCAGGCGTGGTGCGGGGTGAGGAACTCCAGCCGCCGGGCCACGTCCAGCGCGTCGTCGGGGTAGGCGGAGGCGTCCTGAGTGATCACGCGGTGCCGTACGCCCAGCTCGCGGGTTATCGCGCGGGCGAAGGTGATGTCGGTGTCGGTGCCGTCGTCCGGGCTGGTCGTCCACGACTCCACGTCGGCGCCCCGCGCCACCGCGACCGAGCAGAGCAGCCGCGAGTCGTAGCCGCCGCTGACCGGCACGAGCAGCGGCCGCCCGTCGAACTCCTTGTAGACCTCGTGCAGGATCTCCAGGATCTCCCCGGCCGTCCGGCCCGCCTCGTACGGCTCCTCGCGCAGCCACCGGGGCAGCCTGCGCTCGGTCGAGATCCGGCCCGTCGCCCGGTCGAAGATCAGCGCGCTTGATCCGCCCATCCTCTTGACCTGCGCGTACGGGGTGTCGTCGCGGAGAGGGAAGGTCAGCTGGATGATCGAGGCCCAGGCGTCCCAATTGATCTCGTACGGCCGGCGCGCGAGGGACAGCAGGGGTTCCAGCAGGGAGGAGAAATAGACCGCTCCGCCCCGGAACAGGTAGTAGACGTCCACGAGGCCGAGCCCGCCGGCGTGCAGCGTGACCCGCTTCCCGTCGTCGATCAGGCCGGGCGTCTCGAAGTTCTCCGCCACGTTGATCCACGGCGCGCCCTCGGTGGGCGTGCGCTCTCCCCAGGCGAACGCGCAGGTCAGCGCGTCCCGCTGGTAGGGCGGCAGCGGAGAGGAGCTGCACAGCGACGCCCCCGCCGCCCGAAGCGCGGGCGTGACGCGCGGTCCGGCCTTCCGCAGCGTCTCCAGGGCGGCCTCGTCGAGGTGGCCGATGCCGCCGCAGACGTACGGCCTCACATTGAACGTCGGCCACTGCACCGTGCTGACTCCTCTGTGTCGAGATTGTCCAAAGGGTATCCTTTCGCCCGGCTTAGAAAACGGAGGACGACGTGGCGAGCGAGCAACTCGAGAGCACACGGCAGGCGTTACGGGAGGCCATGGCTCATGCGGAGCGGGCTGCCGAACTGGCTCGACTGCTCGACGAGGCGCAGGCGAGGACCGCCGACGCGGAGCGGGCGGCCGATGAGCTGCGTACGGTGAGAGAGCGGCTGAGCGAGACGGAGGAGCGGCTCGAGGCAGCGAACGCGATCGAGGAGAAACTCCGCAGGGATCTGGCGGAGCAGCGCTACCAGGCCGAGGTGGCGAAGTGGAAGCTGTCCTCGGTGCAGGTCGCCCGCTGGTCCCGCATCGGTGACGCGCTCAAGACGGGCAAGAGCAATCCGGTACGGCTGGCGCGCGGACTGCGCGGAGCCGCCAAGCCCGCCAAACGCCCGATCGCCCCCGAACGCCAGCCCGTCCCGCGCAGGAGCGGCGACAAGCCGGTCCCCGGCGTCTCCTTCCAGGCCACGACCTCGACCAGGACCGTCGGCGGCAAATCGGTCAAGCTCAAGCCCTTCCGCGTCCCGACCGGCCCGAACACCCGCCCGCACCTGACGGTGGCCGTCGTCGCCGAGCCCCACGCCGAAGCGCTGCTGCGCTACGAGTGGCGGCAGACCATCGGCTTCACGCCCCGGGACTTCGCCCGGGTGCTGGCGGGGGAGGTCCCGCACCTGCTGCTGGTCGAGTCGGTGACCGAGGGGCCGTGGGCCGAGGAGCTGAGCCGTCCCGGCGAGGGCCTGCGCGGGCTGCTGTCCTGGTGCGCGGAGCGGGGCATCCGCACGGTCTTCTGGCACACCAAGGGGGAGCCGGACCGCTTTGTGGCCGCCGCCAGGCTGTTCGAGCACATCGTCACCGCGCTGCCCAGGTCGGTGGGGCCGTGGAGCGCGATCCTCGCGGCCCAGGAGCCGGAGCCCGGGCGCAGGGCTCCCTCGCTGGGGATCCTGCCCTTCGCCATCCAGCCGCGCGTGCACAATCCGCTGCCGCTGGCCGGAGACCGGTTCGGCCGGGTGCTCACCCTGCAGGAGCTGCTCCCCGAGAACCTGACGTATCCGGACGTGCTCACCTCCTATCGCTGGCCGGTGGCGGTGGACTGCCCGCCCGGCACCGACGCCTGGCTGATGGCCGAGCTGGCCGCCTGCGGCACGCTGATCGGGACCGCGCCCGACGACCGCCGGGCCCACGTGGCGCTGCGCCAGGCCTACACCTCGGGCACGATGACCCAGAAGATCGACGACCTTCTCGACGCGATCGGCCTGCCCAGCGGCCGGGCCACCCTGAACATCTCGGTGATCATGATCGACCGGGGCGACCTCGACCACACCCTGGCCCAGGTGGCGCCGCAGAAGGGCGTCGTCCAGCTGGTGCTCCTCACGGACGCTCAGGACGCCGAGAAGCGGGCCCGCGCCGCGATGCCCGACAGGGTGGACGTCGTGGTCCGCCGTACCGATCCCGGCCTCACCATCGGCGGCATGCTGAACCACGCCCTCGACCTGTGCCAAGGCGACCTGGTGGCCGTCATGGACGCCCAGGACACCTACAGCCAGCACTATCTGACCGATCTCAGCAGGGCCTTCCTGTTCACCACCGCCGACATCGTCGGCAAGGCCGCCTACTACGCCCATCTGCGCGACGTCACCGCGACCGTGCTGCGCCAGCCCGCGGCCGAATACTCCTACCTTCCCGAGATCGCCGGAGCCACCCTGCTGGCCCGCCGTACGGTCCTGCGCGGCCTCGGGTTCGCCGACGTCTCCGAGGGCTGGGCCGAGGTGCTGATGCGCCAGTGCCGCACGGACGGGGTCAAGGTCTTCTCCGCCGACCGGTTCGGCTACGTCTGCCGCCGTGATCACGACCGCGGGCTTCTCGACTCGGCGCAGCTCGTCGAGTACGGCCCGGCCGATCCGCACGCCCTGATCTAGGCTGTCGGGCATGACGCCCGGCCGGCTCGGCGAGATCCTCGGCCTGCCGCCGATCCCGCAGGGGACGTGGGCCGAGGAGGCGCTCTACGTCTCCCCGGCCGCGTTGCGCCGCGGGGAGGCGCCCGGGGAGATGGCGGCGCGGCTCCGGGCGTTGCCGGGGATCGCGGATGTCCGGGTGCGGGCGGACGGGTTCCTGGAGATCGCGGTGGCCGTGCCCGGGGATCTCGTCGTGGAGCTGACCGGGACCGTTCCCCCGGCCCCCCCGACGTCCACGGCACCCACAGCATCTCCAGCGCTTCCCGGCACGGCGGTGTCGCCCTGGACCGACGCTCCCAGGACGTGGAGCAACACCGGGTTTGTCGTGAAATACGCGCACGTAAGGGCGGTTGCCGTACGGCGCTGGGCGGCGGAGCTGGGGGTCGGCGGGAGGTTCCGGCCCGAGTTGCTCGACGGCCGATGGGACAGGGCGGTGCTCAGACTGCTGGCCGAGGTGCACGGCAGGCGGGCGAGCCGGGACCCCGGATGGGCGGCCTACACCGAGCGGCTGGCCCTGGCCTACCACGACGCGTTCGAGCGGGCCGCGGTGCTGCCGGCGGGAGACGAGGAGCCGTCGCCGCTCCACGCCGCCCGGGTGGAGCTGGCGCGGGCCGTACGGGCCGTACTGGCCGAAGGTCTGGCGGCGCTGGGCGAGACGGCGCCCGACAGACTGTGATAGACCCTGCCAGGATGGCCCTCCCGAAACGAACCTTGGAGAACGGGTGAACGGCGCGCGGGACTGGGAGGCACGGGAGCCGCGCCGGCCCGGAGTGATCCGGCGGGTGCTGCCGACCGCGCTGGCCTTCGTGATCATCATCGGCGGGATGGCCTACCTCGGCGGCGACCTCCGGGAACTGCTCGGAACCGCGCCGGGTTCGCCGCGGTCGGCGGCGGCCACGAATCGCGTCTACGAGGAGACCGGCCCGGTCGACGCCCGCTGCGACACCGTGCCCCAGGACGTCAACGCCGACCCCGCGACCTCGCTGAGGGCGCTCTCGAAGTGCCTGGACCGGATGTGGGCCGCCACGCTGGCGCAGGCGGACCTCGACTACGAGCGGCCGCGGGAGGTGCGGCTGGTCGCCAGCCGGGACAAGGCCGCGTGCGGGGTCGAGGACTACGACTGGGCGGGGATCTACTGTCCCCGGGGGCGCGTGGTCAACGTGCTGATCGAGGACTGGCACACCTTCCCGATGATGTTCACGCTCGCGCACGAATACGCCCACCACGTCCAGGAGATCAGCGGGATCGCAAACCAGCGGGGCTCCGAGGTCTTCGACGACGCATGGTCCCGGCGGCTCGAACTGCAGGCCGACTGCCTGGCCGCGGTGACGCTGCGGACCTCCTGGCCGAACCCGCTGGAGAATTTCCGGAGGATGGCCAGGGGCGATTCCGGCACGACGGGCGAATTGGAGGACGGCTACCTGCAGTCGCACGGTTCGGGTGCCAGCAGCGCCGCGTGGATGCTCCGCGGCGGACAGGCGGGCACCATGGCGGCGTGCAATACCTGGGGTGCTCCCGCCGACCAGGTGTCCTAACGGTCAAATCATCACAAAACACAAAAATATATGGCTTAAGCACTCAATTGCGTAAAAAGTCCACGATTTTGGGGCTGATAGCGTCTCGATAGATGGGCACTCGTCCCACGGGGATCACCGGGTCCTATAGCCTCGATCGGGTGAGTCGATTCGCCCATCCTGCCGGTGACCGGCATGCCGAAGTGTTGCCCGAGGACCGCCCTCCGCACACACCTGCCGACCTGAACACGCTCGACCCGACGATCTGGCCCCGAACGTCGAATCGCGCCGACGGCTCGATCACGGTCGGCGGCGTGGATGTCAGAGATCTGGTCGAAGCACACGGCACCCCGCTCTACGTGGTGGACGAGGAAGACTTCCGTTCCCGGTGCCGCGACTACAGGAGCGCGTTCGCCGGCGGTGAGGTCCACTACGCCGGCAAGGCGTTCCTGTGCCGCGAGGTCGCTCGCTGGATCATGCAGGAGGACCTCGGCCTCGACGTGTGCAGCGCGGGCGAGCTCGCCGTCGCGTTGAGCGTCGGATTCCCGCCCGAGCGGATCACCCTGCACGGCAACAACAAGTCGCTCGCCGAGCTGGAGAAGGCCATCGAGGCCGGGGTCGGGCACATCGTGGCCGACTCCTTCGAGGAGATCGCCCGCCTGGGCTTCCTCGCGGACAGGCACGGCAAGCGTCCCCAGATCATGATCCGGGTGACCGTGGGCGTGGAGGCGCACACCCACGAGTTCATCGCCACCGCCCACGACGACCAGAAGTTCGGCTTCTCGCTGAGCAGCGGTGCCGCGGCGGAGGCCGCCAGGCGGATTCTCTCACTGCC
This sequence comes from Streptosporangium subroseum, assembly GCF_900188345.1. Classification (GTDB taxonomy): domain Bacteria; phylum Actinomycetota; class Actinomycetes; order Streptosporangiales; family Streptosporangiaceae; genus Streptosporangium; species Streptosporangium subroseum. The sequence goes on from NZ_FZOD01000047.1 coordinate 75,973, forward strand.
CCAGCTGGAGCTCGTGGGCCTGCACTCCCACATCGGCTCCCAGATCACCGACACCGCGGGCTTCGAGGTGGCCGCGCGCCGCCTGGCCACGCTTCTGGTGCAGATCAAGGAGGAGCACGGCGTCGTCCTGCCGGAGCTCGACCTCGGCGGCGGCTACGGCATCCCCTACGTCGACGGCGACACCGCGCTCGACGTCAAGGAGATCGCCGACAGCCTGCGGGAGATCGTCTCCAAGGTGACGAAGGCCGCGGGCCTGCCGGTGCCCAAGCTCACCGTCGAGCCCGGCCGCGCCATCGCCGGGCTCGCCGGAATGACGCTCTACGAGGTCGGCACGATCAAGGACGTCGAAGGCCTGCGCACCTACGTCAGCGTCGACGGCGGCATGAGCGACAACATCCGCACGGCGCTCTACGGCGCCGAGTACACCGCGCGCCTGGCCTCCCGCGAGAGCACCTCGGGGCCGATGCTCTCGCGCCTGGTCGGCAAGCACTGCGAGAGCGGTGACATGGTGATCCGCGACCTGTGGCTTCCGCAGGATCTGGCCACCGGCGACCTGATCGCCGTCGCGGGCACCGGCGCCTACTGCCGTTCGCTCGCCAACAACTACAACTACCTCCCCAAGCCCGCCGTCGTCGCGGTCAAGGACGGGGGGGCCCGCGTGATCGTCCGCCGGGAGACCGAGGACGACCTGCTGAGAGGGCAGCTGTGAAACGACCTCAGGCGGTGAGCCGCCGAGTGAGCGAAGCGAACGGGCAGGAGAGGGTGACCGGGTCAACGACCCTGGCCTGAAGGCCTGGGTTTGAGGTGGCGTACCGCGCACCGATGGCCCCGCGTTGACCAGCCCGAGTCATCAGCTCAAGGAGGTGCCTTTTGATGACTACGTTTCCTATGAGTGAGAAGACCCACCAAGCCGTGCTTCCTCAGCGGCTTGCTCTGGAATCGGTGGGAGCAGACAACCCCGGGGGTGGGGACGAAACGGCTCACCGACTCCCGGCCATGCCGGGCACTGGCTTGGAACATGGGCGAGGGGAGATCGAGCAGATCGGCACCCGGTCTGCTCGGCGTCACCCCAAGGGCGCTTCGGCGTCTGAGGGAGCGAACCGTGAGGTTCACCCGGCCGTGTTCGTCCTCGACAAACACGGCCAGCCGCTGGATCCGTGCCACCCCGCTCGGGCCCGCCGCCTGCTGGCGGCCGGTCGGGCGGTGGTGGCCCGGCACACCCCGTTTGTCATCAGGCTCAAAGACCGCACCGCCGCCGACTCCACCGTCCAGGGTGTGCAGGTCAGCATCGACCCCGGCAGCAAACACACCGGTATCGCCGTATTCACCGAACACGACGGAGACCGCAACGGCCGGTACGCGCTCCAGCTCGACCACCGGGGCGGGCAGATCCATGACAAGCTCACCGCGCGCTCGCAGTACCGGCGGCGACGCCGCAGTAAGAACCTGCGCTATCGCGCGCCCCGGTTTAACAACCGGACTAAGCCGACGGGGTGGCTCGCGCCGTCCCTGCAGCACCGCGTCGACACCACCATGTCCTGGGTGACGCGTCTGATCCGGTGGGCGCCGGTCACCGCCGTGCACGTGGAGAAGGTCGCCTTCGACACCCACGCCCTATCAGCCGGGCGTCCGCTTGAGGGAGCGGAATACCAGCAGGGCACCCTCGCCGGATACGAGGTCCGCGAGTACCTGCTGGCCAAGTGGGGCCGCACCTGCGCCTACTGCGGTGCTCAGAACGTGCCGCTGAACCTCGACCACATCCACCCGCGCTTCCGAGGCGGCTCCGACCGGATCAGTAACCTCACACTGGCCTGCATTCCATGCAACCAGACCAAGAACGCGACTCCGATCCAGGAGTTCCTCAAGGCCGCACCCGCTCTCCTGGTGACGATCCTGCGGCAGGCTAAAGCTCCGTTGCGGGACGCGGCCGCGGGCAACGCGACCCGGTGGGCGTTGTGGAGGGCGTTGGAGGCGACCGGCCTTGCGGTGGCCACTGCCTCGGGGGGGCGTACGAAGTGGAACCGATCGCGCACCGGCGCCCCGAAGTCACATACCCTCGACGCGCTGCACGTCGGCGATCTGGACACGGTGACCAGCTGGCCGGGCGCGGTGCTGGTGGTGAAGGCGACCGGACGCGGCAGCTACGTCCGCACCCGCACCGACAAGCACGGCTTCCCGAGGTTGCGCCTGCCCCGCACCAAGCAGGTCGAGGGCTTTACCACCGGCGACCTGGTCCGCGCCACCGTACCGTCCGGCAAAAAGGCCGGGGTCCATATCGGCCGGGTCGCGGTCCGCTCCACCGGCCGTTTTAACATCGCCACCCGGTACAGCACCGTTCAAGGCATCGGCCACCGCCACGTCCGGCTGCTTCAGCGAGCCGACGGCTACGGCTACATCACCCGTTCAGAAACGCGGGACCGTTCCGTGTTTCCTCCCGGCCCTGAAGGACCGGGTTTCCACGCTGGAGGTAATTGATGACGCTGAAAGTAGCGCTGCTGGGGTGCGGCGTCGTCGGCTCCCAGGTGGTCAGGCTGATGCAGGAGCAGGCCGACGACCTCGCCGCGCGCATCGGGACCCCGCTGGAACTCGCCGGTGTGGCCGTGCGGCGACTGGGCCGCAGGCGCGACACCGACGTGGACCCCGCCCTGCTCACCACAGACGCCGAGGCCCTGGTCACCCGCGACGACGTGGACATCGTCGTCGAGGTGATCGGCGGCATCGAGCCCGCCAGGTCGCTCATCCTGGCCGCCATGAACAGCGGCAAGTCGGTCGTCACGGCCAACAAGGCGCTGCTCGCCGAGGACGGCGCGACCGTTCACGGCGCGGCCAGGTCCAACAACGCGGACCTGTACTTCGAGGCGGCCGTCGCGGGCGCGATCCCGCTGATCCGCCCGCTGCGCGAGTCCATGGCCGGAGACCGCGTGCACCGCGTGCTCGGCATCGTCAACGGCACCACCAACTACATCCTCGACAAGATGGACTCCAGTGGGGCCTCGTTCTCCGACGCGCTGGAGGAGGCCCAGGCGCTGGGCTACGCCGAGGCCGACCCCACGGCCGACGTGGAGGGTTTCGACGCCGCGGCCAAGGCCGCGATCCTCGCCGGAATCGCGTTCCACAGCCGGGTGACGGCCGCCGACGTGCACCGCGAGGGCATCACCGAGATCACCGCGACGGACGTGGCCAGCGCCAAGGCGATGGGCTACGTCATCAAGCTGCTGGCGATCTGCGCCCGCTCCGAGGACGGCCGTTCCTTCGGCGTCCGGGTGCATCCGGCCATGATTCCCAGGACGCACCCGCTGGCCGGGGTCCGCGAGGCCTACAACGCGGTCTTCGTCGAGGCCGAGTCCGCAGGACAGCTGATGTTCTACGGCGCGGGCGCCGGCGGCGCCCCGACGGCGAGCGCGGTGCTGGGCGACATCGTGGCCGTGGCCCGCAACCTGCTGGCCGGGGCGCGCGGTCCTGCGGAGTCCACCTACGCCGACCTGGTCGTGCACCCGATGGGCGAGACCGTCACGCGGTATCACGTCTCCCTGGACGTCGCCGACAAGCCGGGTGTGCTCGCCCGGGTCGCCGACATGTTCGCCAAGCAGGATGTGTCCATCCAGACCGTCCTCCAGGAGGGGCACGGCGACGACGCCCAGCTTGTGCTGGTCACCCACCGGGCCACCGACGCCGCTCTCTCCGCGACGCTCGAAGGTCTGCGTGAGCTCGACATCGTCCGGGACGTGGTGAGCGTCATGCGGGTCGAGGGAGAGGGCGCCTCCTAGAGTTCTCCCGGCACTCCCCGCCCGCTCGGGGCGTGCTGTTCGGCGGAATCGCCGGCTGGAGCCCGACGTGAACGCATCGGATCGCCCCGAGGAGAATGACGGGGCGATCCGATGCGTTTCACGTCTCCTCAGGGGGGAACTTCCGGGCGACCGTCTATCCAAGGGGATCAGGCCGCAGCCTCAATTCGAACTCATGAGCCAACGGTGATCGAGCGATCGCTCAGCGTCTTCCGGAATGACAATGTTCAACGAGTTCACAGAGAACCACCAATAAAACATGAGGGAAACTGGACATAAGACAGGCAGTCCGGAACCCCTCTGGGCCGCCTGCGTCTTTCGAAAGGACGACTTACGGTGAGGATCGCTCGTTGGGCGGCAGCCCTGCTGGTCGCGCTGATCGGCGTGCCGGCGATGTCGGCCATGCCGGCACAGGCCTCCTCGGCGGAGACCGCGAAGCCGTCGAAGAAGGTCAGCACGGTCGTCTCGCTCACCTTCGACGACGGGGACGTCACCCATCTGGCCGTGGCACGCATGCTGGAGAAGCGAAAAATGCGTGGAACGTTTTACATCAACACCGAGACCATCGGGGACGAGCTCAAGCTGACCCGCGCCCAGGTCGCCTCGATCGCCAAGGGGGGCCACGAGATCGGCGGCCACACGCTGACCCACGTCAGGCTCTCCGAACTCCTGCCGAGCGAGCAGCGCGTGCAGATCTGCGACGATCGCCGGACGCTGGCGGCGTGGGGCTACCGGGCCACGACCCTCGCGTATCCGTTCGGTGCGGAGGATGCCGACGCCAAGAAGGTGGCCCGCCAGTGCGGCTACGACGTGGCGCGCACGGTCGGCGGGCTCAAGGAGTGGGGATGCCCTCGCTGCCCGGCCGCCGAGATCTCCCGCCCGAAGGACCGCTACGGAATCCGGACCCCGGGCTCGGTCCGTGACGACACCTCGCTGCGCGAGATCAAGCAGCAGGTCCTCGACGCGGAGAAGACCGGCGGGATCCTCCCCCTGGTGTTCCACCGGGTCTGCGACGGCTGCGGCGTCTACTCGGTGCCCCCCAAGATCCTGGACGACTTCCTCGGCTGGCTGGCCACCCGCAAGTCTCACGGCACGGTGGTCAAGACCATGCACGACGCGCTCGGAGCCAAGTACAGGCCCCTGCCGAACCAATGACCTCGCTCTCCCCAGGTGTCCCTCCGCCGCGGCAGCCTGCGCGTCCCTCCGGCCACCGCAGTGCCCGCGATGATCGCGGCAGAGGGACGGGGAGCGGCGGTACCCGCAGGAACGGCGGCGCCTTCGGGACGGCGGAACCTGAGGACGCCTGAGGACACCTGAGAACACGGCATCCGGGGAGGCCGCCCGCGGTCAAGGGACGACGTCATGCCGCGGGGATGCCGCCCCCGGTCAAGGGACGCGGGCCGGGTTATGCCGCGGGCCGGACCTAGAAGCGCACTGAAGATGTTGGGGGTCTGGCTCCGCCGCGAATGATGGTGGGGTCAGACTGGATGTTATGCAAGGTCACTGGACTGGGGAGC
>NZ_FZOD01000138.1 GCF_900188345.1 Streptosporangium subroseum
GTCGAACAGGTTGCCGCTGCCGCCGGTGAAGACGAGGAAGAGGTTTCCTGTGGCGGAGCCGGTCAGGGTGGTGGAGACGTTCTGGAAGGTGTCCCAGTTGCCGGTGATCGGTACGGTGACCGAGCCGAGGAGGGTTCCGGTGGCTGATCCTGATCGGATTTGGATGGTGCCGCCGGATCCGGCGGAGGAGATGCGGGCGCTGAAGGCGGTGGCGCCGGAGGTGTTGACGGTGGAGTAGCCGGCCCAGTCTCCGTTTTCGATGTAGCCGACGGTCTTGCCGCCGCTGGCGGGTCCGTGGTCGGCGGGCTGTACGCCGGAGTTGGAGGTGTAGGCCTCACCCTCGACGGTCTGGGTGCTGCCGCCGGTGGCGGTGCCGAAGGTGAAGGCGTCCAGGTCGAACAGGTTGCCCTGGCCGGTCACGCCCTTGAACACCAGGAACAGGGTGGTGGTGCCGGAGGGGGCGTTGGTGATGTTCGCGTTGACGTTGACGAAGGTGTCCCAGCTACCGGTGACCGGGACGGTCGCCGTGCCCAGCAGGGTGCCGGTGGCCGAGCCCGCGCGGACCTCGATGGTGCCGCCCACTCCGCCGGAGGAGACCCGTGCCGTGAACGTCTTGGCGTTGCCCAGCGCGTACGGCTGGAAGGAGATCCAGTCGCCGTTGTCGACGAACCCCGCGGTCTTGGCGCCTTCGGCGGTGCCGTGGTCGGCGACCTGGATGCCGGACTGGGCGCCGAAGTGCTCGGCCTGGCGGTGGCGGGGCTGCAGGGTACGGATGCTGTGCGTGGTCAGGCCGGCCTTGTCGGTGTACTCGGCGTCGAAGACTCCGTAGATGTTGGCCGCGGCGTCGTGCTCACCGTCGGTCGGGACCACGATGCTTCCGGTGCACCCGGTCTTGGAGGTGATGGAGTGGCGGTGGCTGTCGTGACCCAGCAGGTAGGTGACCTTCACCTTGGTGCAGTCGATGGCTCCGTCCTCGGGGTCGGAGACGTTGACCGTGAAGGGAACGGTGTCACCGAAGGAGAACAGCTGCCCCTCGGTGGGGGCCGTGAACGCCACGGTGGGCGCGGTGTTGCCGACGGTCACGATGACGCTCGCGGTTCCGGTCAGCCCGGCCGAGTCGGTGACGGTCAGCGTCGGCGTGTAGGTGCCGTTGGTGTTGTAGGTGTAGGTCGGGTTGGCCGCGGTGGACGTGCCGCCGTCACCGAACTTCCACGAGTAGCTCAGCGCACCGCCCTCGGGGTCGGAGCTGCCGGCCGAGGAGAAGGTGACGGCCAGCGGCGCGGGGCCGGAGGTCTTGTTGGCGGCGACGCGGGCGACCGGGTTGCGGTTGGTCCCGCCGAGATACTCGATCCGGTAGATGGCCTGGTTGTCGGCACCGGTGCCGTAGTCGAGCACGTTCAGGGCGCCGTCGGGGCCGAAGGCCATGTCCATGACCTGCTTGCCCGTCCACGGGAAGGCCTCGATCACACCGGGGGTGCCGTCGGACTTGACCTCGATGGCCTTGATCCACTGGCGGCCCAGCTCACCGGCGAAGAAGCGGCCGTTGAGGGCGGCGGGGAACTTGACGGCGGAGCTGAGGTTGGCGTCGTAGCGGTAGACCGGTCCGCCCATCGGGGACTCGGAACCGCCGCCGAACTCCGCCGGGCTGCCGGCCTCGCCGCCGTAGCGGATCCAGCTCGGCTTGGCCGCGGGCAGGGTGGTCAGACCGGTGTTGCGGAAGGAGTTGTTGGTCGGGCCGCCCGCGCAGTTGTACTTGGCCGAGGAGGGGCCGGAGGGGAAGGTGTACTCGTTGTACGTCTCGGCGGTGGTGTTGGTGCCGGTGCAGTACGGCCAGCCGTAGTTGCCGGGGGCCGTGATCCGGTCGAACTCCACCTGGCCGCCGGGGCCGCGGTTGGCGTCGGCGCCGCCGGCGTCGGGGCCGTAGTCACCCAGGTAGACGGTGCCGGTGGGCTTGTCCACGCTCATCCGGAACGGGTTGCGGAAGCCCATCGCGTAGATCTCGGGGCGGGTCTTGGCCGTGCCCGGCGCGAAGAGGTTGCCGGACGGGATCGTGTAGGTCCCGTCGGCCTGGGGCTTGATCCGCAGAAGCTTGCCGCGCAGGTCGTTGGTGTTGCCCGAGGAGCGCTGGGCGTCGAACTGGGGGTTGCGGTCGGTGCGCTCGTCCAGCGGGGAGTAGGAGTTGGACTCGAACGGGTTGGTGTCGTCCCCGGTGGTCAGATACAGGTTTCCGGCGGCGTCGAAGTCGATGTCCCCGCCGACGTGACAGCACTGGCCGCGGTCGTTGGGCACCTCCAGGACGATTTTCTCGCTGGTCAGATCCAGGGTGTCGTCGGTCTTGAGGGTGAACCGCGACAGGTTCAGGTGACCCTTCCAGGCCTCGAAGGTCGAGGCGGTGCCACTGGTGGGGGCGTCCCCACCGGGGGTGCTCAGCGCCGGCGAGTAGTACAGGTAGATGTAGCGGTTGGTGGCGAAGTTGGGGTCGGCCGCGACGCCCTGGAGGCCCTCTTCGTCGTGGGTGTAGACGTTGAGCTTGCCGGCGACCTTGGTCACGCCGGCGGCGGTGGTGACCCGCAGTGTGCCGTCGCGGGCGGTGTGCACGATCGAGCGGTTGGGCAGCACGGCCAGTGACATGGCCTCGCCGAGCTTGGCTCCGCCGACGGCCAGCTGAACCTGCTGGTAGTCCGCGGCGGGGATGTCGGCCGCCGCGGCCGCAGCCGCCGCGGTTGTGTTCCCGGTATGCCCGGCGTGCCCTGCATGAGCGCTGAGTTTGGTGGCGTAGGCCACGGGAGTCGTGGGAGAGCTGTACGTAGCGTTGAGCACCACACCGCCTGCTGTGACCAGCAACATCGTGGCGAACATCCGGGCCCAGGGCCGCGAACGTGGAGACATGAGGAAATCCCTTCCTGACCTGGGGGGTAAGTCAGGCAAGGCGCGCGCCGCCGCGCTGATTGCCGTGGTGCCTTTATTTGTCTTGGATAGCAATTAATTGGCTTTGTAACATAGAGATGACATGTTGCGCACCCCTGAGTCAGGTAACGAATTAGCAACCGACGATTCCGTCGCAGGTCAGAGAAAAAAACCTCCAGGGTTACGAAAATGTTACATAGAGCGAAACGTTTCGACACTTGTGCGCCGCGTATCGGACACCTTTAATTCGGCGAGGCATGCAAATTAATTGCAGGAGCGTGACGTGCAGCACAGCCAGGGCGGTAGTTGGAACGGCGGCCAGAAGGGTTCGTCCAGGTCAGCGGGTATTCCCGCGGACCAGGCCACCGTTCGCCGATCCAATCTCTCCCTCGTGCTGCGCCACGTGAGCGAGCGAGGATCACGATCGAGATCACTCGTCGCCGCGGAGACGGGCCTCAACAAGACCACGGTCACCAGCCTCGTCGGAGAGTTGGTGGCACGCGGACTGATCAAGGAGATCGGGCCGCAGCATGCCGGCGCCGTCGGTCGACCAGGCCTCGCCCTCGCGCTGGACGGCTCCGGCGTGGGAGCACTGGGCACCGAAGTCAACGTCGACTACGTCGCGGCCTTCGCCACCGACGTGGCCGGCCGGGTGCTCATCGATCGTCGCGTCGGTTTCGACGCCACGGGCGGCGGGCCGGAACGCTCACTCGACGAACTGGCAAGAACGATCAGGGAGGCGGTCGCCGAACTCGACCTGCTCGGGGTCACCCTCGCGGGAATCACCGTGGCGGTTCCCGGCCTCATCGACTCCGCCACCGGAATCGTCGAGGTCGCACCCAACCTCGGCTGGTACGGCGTGCCGGTGGCCGAGGTGCTCGCGCAGGCGGGTGTCGCACCGAACGTGCCGATCACCGTGGACAACGACGCCAACCTCGCCGCACTGGCGGAGTTCACCGCCGGAGTCGCGGCGGGCACCTCCGATCTCGTCTACCTGACGGGTGAGGTGGGTGTCGGCGGCGGTGTCATCGCGGGTGGACGGCTGCTGGGCGGTGCGGACGGCTTCGCCGGCGAGGTGGGACACGTGATGGTGGACCCTTCGGGCGAGCGGTGCGGTTGCGGCCGGATCGGTTGCTGGGAGACGAAGGTCGGCCTGGCGGCGCTGGTCCGGATGGTCACCCCGGAACGCGCCTACGGTGTCGGCGACGGAGTGGTGCGCGACCCGGAGGAGAGACTGGCCGAGATAGAGCTGCGACAGGCCGCGGGCGACCGCCGGGTCGACGCGGCCGTCATCGAGGTCGGTCGCTGGCTCGGGCGCGGCGCGGCCACACTGGTCAACCTGTTCAACCCGCGGGTGATCGTCATCGGCGGCTACTTCGCCAGGCTCGCCGGGCAGATCATCCCCGTCGCGCAGACCGAGCTGAAACGACTGAGTGTCGCGGGATCGGCGTCCCGCTGCACCTTCGTCGCCTCCGATCTCGGTTTCGGCGCGGCCTCGCGGGGCGCAGCCGGAATCGTCGTCGAACGGGTGCTCTCCGACCCCACCTCCATCGACATCCGCCACGTGGTGACATCAAGACCGGGGAAGGAGCGCTGATCGAATGCCGTTGGGCGTTCCCCCCTTGAAGCGATGAATCCACTGAACTGACAGAACCGCTGGATCGGCAGATCCGCCGGACCGGCGCAACCGTCGGACCGGCGAGTTCGCCGAACCGGTGAAACCGCGAACATCGGTGGCGGGCCTCGTGCCCGGCCACTCCCAAGACCCCCGTCCGTCCGGCTGACCGGACACGCAACGGAGCCGTTCTCGCCGACCTCGGTTCCGAAGCGGTGGTGCCGCTTCGAGTCACTGGACGGACGGGTCCCATTCTTGAACTCGGCTGGACATGATCCAGGAGGCTCTCATGTCGGAGTCACCCCCCGACTCTGTACCCCTGCTGTTGATGCGGGGGATCGTCAAGCAGTTCCCCGGCGTTCGCGCACTCGACGGCGTTGACCTGGAGGTATTACCCGGAGAGGTACACTGCCTGCTCGGCCAGAACGGCGCCGGAAAATCCACCCTGATCAAGGTGCTGGCCGGCGCCCACCAACCCGACGAGGGCACCATCGAACTCGGCGGCCAACAGGTCCGGCTGACCTCACCCACCGCGGCGATCAAACTGGGCATCTCCACCATCTACCAGGAGCTGGACCTGGTCGACGGGTTGAGCGTGGCCGAGAACATCTTCTTGGGCCATGAGATCTCCCGGCTGGGCTTTGTCAGCCAGGGCGAGGCCAACCGGGCCGCTAGGGCGTTGCTGAGCCGGCTGGGCCACGGCGAGATCCGCCCGTCGATGGAGGTGGGCCGACTGTCGCCGGCGGCCAAGCAGGTGGTCAGCATGGCGCGGGCGCTCTCGCATGACACCCGGCTGATCATCATGGATGAGCCGTCGGCGGCGCTGGCCCATGACGAGGTGGGCAACCTGTTTCGGATCATCCGGGAGCTGACCGCGCAACAGGTGGCGGTGGTCTACATCTCCCACCGGCTGGAGGAGATCCGCGAGATCGGTGATCGGGTGACGGTGCTCAAGGACGGCCGGACCGCGGCGGTCGG